>NZ_CDBI01000105.1 GCF_000820025.1 Aeromonas popoffii | reverse complement strand
CGCCGTCTGGACTAACCCTCATCTGGCGTCCATGGCGAGCAACGCCTCACTCCTGCTGGTCAGTCTGCTGAACCAGGAGACATCCAGCAGTTTCGACAATCAAGCATTCCGCCGTCTGGACTGATAAGCAAACGGGCCCATAGGCCCGTCTCAGTTTATCTGTTTCCTCCTCACTATCCGGCCATCAGGCATCCAGCTCGAAGCGGCTGATGACAGACGTCAGCCGTCCGGTATCCTGCGCCAGTCGGGCCACTATCTCCTCCCCCTGCCGACTGCGCTGGCTGGCTCGCTTCATCCCGCTGCAGGGCCGGTAGCGCCAGTTCCAGTAGATTCGTTTCGGCCTGCCCGATCCGGCCGAGCTGGTGATAGACCAAGGCCGAGGAGAGGAACACCAACAGGTTGATAAAACAGAAGCTAAGCAACAACTTGCTTGAAATTTTCATGAACGTCCTTGTTCAACTACCGGCATGCACCCCGACACTCAGTCTCCGATCAGACCCGGTAACCGTTCGCGCCAGGAGTCATGCCATCTCATCAATTCATCACGCGGCATGGGTCTGGCGGAGAAGAAACCCTGACACACATCGCACCCCAACTTGGCCAGCAGTCGCCAGGTCAGCTCATCCTCAACCCCCTCGGCGACAGACTTGAGCCCCAGTTTGCGGGCCAGCTCGATACTTGACTCTATTATGGCCAAACGTGAGGGATCCTCATAGCAGCGATCAACGAAGGAGCGATCCAGCTTGAGCTCGGTGAAAGGCAGCAGAGCCAGCTGCTGCATGGAGGAGTAGCCGGTCCCGAAGTCATCGATGGAAAGCCCAAAGCCATGCATGCGCAGACGAGTCAGCACCTCCAGCGACTTGCCCAGATCCTTCACGAACGAGCTCTCCGTCACCTCCAGGGTGATGAGCTCGGGGTTGATGCTCCAGCGCTGACACTGGTTGATCAGGGTGTTACAGAGATCCCCTTCGATGAGGGAGGTGGTGGAGAGGTTCATCGACAGGTTGAGGGAAAGACCGGTCCGCTCCCACAGGTGGCCATCGCGCAGGGACTTGCTGATGATCACCTCGGTCAGCTGGTCGATGAGACCATTGTGCTCCGCCAGCGGAATGAAGCGAGCCGGCGAGATGAGGCCGTAGTCCGGATGTTGCCAGCGGGCGAGCGCCTCCATGCCGACCCACTGCCCCGAGCCAAAGCTCACCTTGGGCTGATACCAAGGCAGCAACTGATCCTGCTCCAGCGCCCGACTCAGCACATCCAGGGTCAGGCTGTGGCCGTCCTCCTCCTGGGCCCGCTCCTGTTGTGGCCGCCAGGCGCCAATCAGCTGGCTGATCTGCTGCTGGCTGGAGGGCTTCTCGATGCGCCCCAGCACCTGCAGACCATAGGCAGCGCTCATCCGCAGCACGGCTTCGACCACGTCATCTTCCAGCGCGCTGGAGAGGATGATACCGCCACGAAAACCGCCGAGGGAGAGACGGCGCAGCAACGCCATGCCATCCATGCCGGGCATGCGCAGATCGCAAAACAGGATGTCGACCTGATGACGCTGACACATGGCCAGCGCCTCCAATCCGTCCTGGGCCTCCAGCAAGGAGGAATAACCGAGCCCACGGATCTGGTGCATCAGTGCCTTGCGCTGGAACGCGTGGTCTTCCACCACCATGATCACCAACTCATGCTGTGTTTTGTTCATCGAGCCATAGTCCAATTTCGCGTGTAATAGAATTCATCAGCGCCAGTACTCTCTGGCTCAACTCGGTGAGTTCTTCCAGTTGCTTCAGACGGGCCGCCGCTTCGAGTCGGGCAGCTTCCTCTGCCAATGCCAACTGTCCTACCATGCGGGCAGCGCCCTTGATGCGGTGCGCCGTCTCCACCAGGGCATGGGTATCTTGGCAAGCCACCGCCTGCATCATGTCATCGCCATCCTGTCGGTTGGAATCCAGGTACTCTTGCGCCATGCTGCGGGCCACCTCATCATCCCCGAACAACGAGATCCAGCGCTCTCCCTGCTGCCTGGCCGGTTCAGTAGACTGTGGCGCCGCCTCGTCCGCCGGCACGACCGCCGGCAACCAGCGGGCCAGCATCTGGCGCAGGGTATTCAGGGTGTAGGGCTTGAACAGCATGTCGTTCATGCCGGCCTGCTGCATCTGCAGGCCGGCCCCTTCCGACGTATCGGCAGTGACACCTATGATGGGAGCCTGTTCCCCCTGTGCCCGCAGGGTCCGGGTCAAGGTGTAGCCATCCATCACCGGCATGTGACAGTCGGTCAGCAGCAGGGAAAAGTCCTGCCCCTGCCAGGTACGCAGCGCTTTCTCGCCATCGTCCACCACCTCGGCGTCCACCCCGAGAATGCCAAGCTGGCGCGCCAACAGGGCGCGATTGATGGGATGATCGTCGGCCACCAGCACCCGCCCCTGCAATTGAGCGGCATGGGCCTGCACCGGATTGATCGCTTTTTCCCCCAGCAACTGGTGGCAGGTCTCCAGCAACAGATCGGGGTAAAGCGGGGATTGACCCAGGCGCCACCAGGCATCCGAGTCCATACGGCCGCGCAGCGCTTCCAGCGGGGAGAGCACTATCCCCTTGAGGGCGGATTGCTGCAAACGTGTCGACCACTCGCTGCCCAGCGCCTGCTCGAGCCAGCCCTCCTCCGCTAATAACAAACCACTCACCGGTTGCTGCCACTGTTGGGGGTCCAGACGATTCAATCTGGCCCCCAGCCGCTGCATGGCAGACTGCAGGGCCGCATCCTCGCCAAACAGCCACCACTGCTGACCTGCCAGCGGCGGCGCATCCCATTGGCACTCCGTCAACGGGAAACCGAAGGTCAGCCGGGTTCCCTGACCCGGTTTGCTCTCAAGAGCCAAGCTGCCCCCCATTTTCTGGGCCAGCTGATGACAGATGGCCAGTCCCAGCCCGGTGCCTCCGAAGCGTCTGGTTATGTCGGACTCCACCTGCTCGAACGGGGTAAACAAGCGATCCTGCTTCTCTTCCGCGATGCCGATACCGGTATCGCTGACGGCGATAAACAGTTGTTCAACGCGATAGCTGACCTGGATACGGATCTCTCCTCGCTCGGTGAACTTGACCGCATTGTTGAGCAGATTGGAGAGCACCTGCCCCACCCGCACGGCATCGATACGGGCCAGATCCGGCACCTCGATCGCCCACTCCAGCGCCACCTTCAACCCCTTGCCATGAGCCAGTGTGGCATGGCCACGGATCACGTCGCAGATCACGGAGGAGAGGCGACAATCCTGATAATGCAGTTGCAACTGGCCCGCCTCTATCTTGGAAAAGTCGAGCACGTCGTTGACAAGATAGAGCAGGTTGTTAGTGGAGGTAATGACGTTGCGCAGCATGTAGCGCTGATCCTCGTTCAGCTCGCTCATCTGCAACAATTCCAACATGCCGTGCATGCCGGAGATGGGAGTCCTGAGCTCGTGGCTCATGGTGGCGAGGAAACGGCTGCGCACCTGCATTGCCTGCTCCGCATAGGCACGTGCCTCTCGCAGATCGTTCTCCTGGCGCTTGAGTGCAGTGATGTCCTGGATCACCCCGTTGAGGATCAGATTTCCCTCATCCTGCGGCACGAAACTGCCGCGCACCTGCAAATAGCGATCCCCTTCGGGGCGCTCGACCCTGACCTCCAGATCGAGCCGCGCCAGCGTCTCGGCATGATTGGCCAACTTGCTGACAAAATCCTGCAGCGCCTCTTCGGTAAAGCCGAACACCTCGCCGCCTGACTCGGCCGACAGCATATCTTGCTGACTGGCGCCCAGGATCTCGCTCGCCCCTTGGGAAGCATAGAGGAAGCGGCCCTTGCCAGGCCCCTGCCACAGATATTGATAAACGATGCCCGGCATGCTGTCGGTGATCTGAGTGAGCCGGGTCTCCGCCTGGCGGGCCCGCGCCTCGGCCTCCTTGATGCGAGTCACGTCGGTCAGCACAGTCAGTACGCCCAGCATGTCACCATTCGGGGAGCGATAGGGGCGCTTGGTATAGATGACGTGGAACATGGCGCCATCCTGGCGGCGGCTGTACCCCGCCCCTTCCAGCTGCTCACCGCTCTGCCACACCTCCAACTCCTCCCTGAGCACCCGCTCCTGCTCCTGGGGCGGCATGTCGTCGAGATCGTCGTAATCATCACCGACCTTGGCCCCGATGAAGGCATCCCGGTAGGCCTGGTTGCTGAGGGTGATACACTGCTCACGATTTCGCAGCGCCACCATGTTGGGCAGGGAGTTGAGCAGGGTCTGCACAAAGGTCAGCTGCTCGTTCAACTTGTCCTCGGCCAGCTGGCGCTGGACGATTTGGCGGCGCAGCGTACGGTTCCAGCCGATGAACAGCAAGGCACTGAGCAGGAAGGCGCCGATCCCGAAAAAGGACCAGCGCATCACGGTCGTCGGATTGATGCCGGTCTGGATCGTGAGGGAGAACCACTTCTGCTCCAGCCTCGACAGCTCGTCAGGACGGATGGAGAGCAACACCTTGGTCAGGATCTGCTGCAGCATGGGATCTTGCTGATGCGTCGCCATAGCGATGGGCACTCGCAACTCGTTGCCGGAGAAGACCACCTGATAGCGGTTATTGAATCCTTTTTGTAGCGCCAGTTGCAGCCTCTGCATGCTCATCAGCACATAATCGACCTCGTGTCGATCGAGCAGGGGCAACAGCCTGGTGTCACTGCTGACCGTCACCGGATAAGCTCCCACCGCCTTAAGCAGCGACTTCTCGATCGTACCTGCGACGATTCCCACCTTGCGCCCTTTGAGCTGATTGAGATCCTCAAGCTCAACCTCCCCATGCCTGGCCACAAGCACCCTGTGGATAAAGGCGTATTCGGGGGTAAACAGAGAAAATTGGCGGCGTTCGGGGGTCGGCGTCATGGCCGGGATGAGATCCAGCTTGCCCGCCTTGAACAGCGCCTGAGTCTCAACCCAGCTGCTGGTCGGCACCAGGGTGAACTGTAGGCCGGAGCGCATGCTGAGCAGCTTGAGCAAATCAGCGAGGAATCCCTTGAGCTGGCCGCTGCCGTCTATCTCACTCACCGCTGGCCAGTCGGGGGCGACGCCGAATCTCAGGGTCGGGTGCTGCGCCAACCACTCCAGCTCGCTCTGGTTGAAAATAATCTGGCGAGGGCCATTGGCCAGTTCGAAGTCGACTATGCCGCCGGTCTCCAGAATGCGGCGCCGTTCATTGAGGGGAATATCGTTGAGTGCCAGCTCCAGCAGTCCCTGCAGGCCCTGATTGCTGGGGCCCACCGCGATGGCCACCGAGGTATCCGTCACCCAGTCCGGGGTGATCACCTTCAGATTCGCCTGCTGTTGCAGACGCTGCAAGCGAACAAGAGCAGGCAGATCCGCCAGATAGGCATCCGCCAGGCCCCTCTTCACCATGAAGACAGCCTCTTCGCTGCTGTCCGCTTCCGCCAGATGTGTCATGCCCAGCTCAGCCAGCGTCTCACAGGAGCTGAAACCATGTTCACACACCCAGCGCAGTTGACGGGCAGCTGTCAGGGTCAGCTGGTCATCCCCCTTCGCCAGCAGAATGCCACGGGGCATCCCTACGAGATCAGAGGTAAAGCGCATCTGTTGCTGCCGCGACTGGCTGGGGGTCACGCCGAGCAACATGTCGACTTCGCCATCGAGCAAGGCCTGCTGGGCTCCGGCATAGTAGGGGTAGGTCTTGTAGCGCAGGGTCAGCCCCAGTCGGCTCGCAATCAGAGAGGCGAAATCATCCAGCGGGCCGCTGTAACCACCCCGGCTATTGGCATAGACATAAGGGGGCCAGGCCACCGAGGGCATGCCGACCACCAGATCGCTGCGTGAGGCGAGCCACAGGCGCTCGGACAGCCCCATTCGATCCTTGTCCAGACCGGTTTCTGCCGCGGCGGCAAGGCTCCAACAGGCAAGCCAGCACAACAGGAAGGCGCGATAGCAAAGACGCAACATGGACAACTCCTGAATAGATCGGAGAGCGATGATAAAGATTTTGGCAGAATGTGCGAATGAAAATTCGGAACCAAACTCAAGCGGATACGAAGAATGGCAGACCTAAGCCGAAGGACAGTCAGTAAAGCATTTTTTTGACTAAATATTCAAATTTTTAATTAAAGAAACAGCGCCATGGTTTAAGCGTCAATTGGGCTGAAACCCTTGCCCTGACTAGCATCCAATAAAAAAGGGAGGCATCATGCCTCCCTCACTCTTTGGCCCTTATACCTCGCGGGCTGAGACTCAAATTATCTTAACTGACTGGCATTAAGGTCTAATCCTGCCATCTTCTTGCAAGAGGGGGCCTGGCCCCTTCCTGTCAGGTTATTCGATTCCCAAGCCGGAAGCCTGTTTGATACTCCTGCTCACGAACGTGGGCGATCTGCACATTCTGCCCTTCCAGACCTATGTCTTTCAGCAAGGCGGGCGAGAGGTGCAGGTAAGAGGTGCGGCGTTCCAGCCGGGTGATCCGTTTCTGAACCAGGGATTCGACGGTGCGCAGCAGGGTCAGTTCGATAGACATGATATTCTCCAGTTGAACGTGCGGTTCTCCCGGAGAGAGGCAATCACCCCGCGGGACAACCGCGGGTGATGAAAAAGCAGGTGTTACCTGTTTCCTCCACGCGGTAGAAAAAGAGCACGAGTCTTCGCGCTGCCAATGCAGCGATCGAACGCAACGTTGAACATGGAATGTTGCATGATCGTCTCCTTACCGTGTGAAAGTTGAACAAGTTGCCACAGTCTAAAAAAAGACCGAATTTTATACAAGAACCTCCCCCCCCATATGGGGAGTGAGTCATCTATCAATATCCAGACGAGACACAGAACTCTCGCCCATCAGCCGCACACATCAGGCGCCGGACTGCACGCACAGGATTTGCCTGGCGCGTGTCAGATCCCGGACAAGAGGCGGAACTCTTCCAGCGCATAGGTATCCGTCATGCCACTCACATAGTCGAGCAGCAGCCGCACCCGGTAATACCACTCCTGTTCGGCACCCTTGTCGAAACGGGGATCCCGGCTGGCCACCGCCAACCGGTATGCCTTGAGATGACGGGCCGACAGGCGGTGAAACAGGCGGCGGGCGAAGAACAGCTCGCTGCCCCCCTGCCCGGCCAGCAGGCGTTCGAACTGGCTGGCGGGCAGTGCCAGCAGGCAGGCATAGGTGGAGAGCACGCCACGCAGGGCGGCATAGCCTTCCAGCTCCAACGCCTCGACCTCGGGCCGCATGAATACCTGCTCGCGGGCCACCTGCTTGAGGGTGTCGAGCACCATAGCCGCCGGCACCTGACCGTGCAGCAATGCCTGGGGATAGGCACCGCTCAGGATGAGCTCATGCTTGCTCACATAGGTGTGGGCAGCCAGCGCGATCAGATCCCGGGTAAGATGCTGGCGAAAATGGGGGAAGAAGCCTCCGTCAGAGGCGGTGGCATCCGCCAGCAAGCCCGCCATGTAGGCCCCCTCATCGGCCCGACGCAGCGCCTGTTGCAATTCGCTCAGGCTGAGAATGCGCCTGTCCACCGCATCTTCGAGATCGGCGATGCAGTAGGAGATGTCGTCGGCCGCCTCCATGATATAGACCAGCGGGTGGCGGCAACCGGGCGCCAGTCCCAGGCTCTGACTCAGGGAACGGTAGAGGGGTTGTTCACTGAAGAAGATACCGCGCTTGCTGGCCCAACCATGATGTTGACCGTCGTGCAGGGGTTGCTGCGGATACTTGCACAGGGCGGCCAGCTGCCCCAGGGTCAGATTCAGCTCGTGCAGACTGTGCACCAGCCGCAGGCTCTGGGCATTGCCATCAAACACCAGCAGATCCTGGCGCAATGCGGCCCATTGCGGGCTGGGCGCGGCCCCAAGCGCGGCGGCAAACAGCTCATCCAGCGCCTGCGCCAGCCACTGACTCATCACCTGCTCGCCAAAGTGACCGAACGGCGGGTTACCGACGTCGTGCAGCAGGCAGGACATCTCCACCAGATTGATGAAGGCCCCCTCGCACACCGACCCCGCGGGCAGTGCCGCCAGAATGCGACGGCTGATTTGGCGGCCCGTCTCCTGCACCTCCAGCGAATGGGTGAGACGGCTGCGCACCGAAGCCTTCACATCCAGCGGGAAGACCTGGGTCTTCTGCTGCAACCGGCGCACCGGCGCGGCCTGCACTATGCGGGCGCGATCCAGCTCGGTCGCCTCCAGCAGATCTTCCTCACCCCAGGGGTGGCTGCGCAGTGACGGGATCAAACGCTGATACATGTTGTTTATCTCCTTGGGTGCGTAAAGAGGCGGCACGCGCCTCAGGAGAGCAGCCAGCGCTTCAATCTGGCGATATCGCCCGGACACTCGCGACGCAGCGACTCTATCCAGTCCTCCACGTTCTCCCACCAGGCGGGATGATCCGGGCTCTGGATCAGCTGGGCCAGTTGCTGTAGCCGGCGCAGACCGATGGAGCCGGCCGCCCCCTTGATCTTGTGCGCCTCCTCCACCACCCCGGTTTGATCCTTGGCGATCATATTGGAATCGAGCACCGCCATGTAGTCGGGCATCATCTTCTCGAACAGATCGACGCTGGAGAGCAGCACCGGCTTGCCCACCGTATCGGCGTAATCGGTGAGGAAGGGCAGATCCAGCAACTCATCCTGGCTACCCGCATCGGCCTGCTCGTCCGCCTCATCGTCGGCCAGGTCGGCAAACAGGTGGCCAATCACCTCCCGCACCGCTCTGGAGCCCAGGGGCTTGTTGATCACATCCTGCATGCCGTGATCCCGATAGTACTGGCGATCGCCGGTGGCGTTGGCGGTGAGCGCCACCATGGGCGGCAGACTGTCGCTGTAGCGCTCAAGCAGTTGGGCCGCCACGTCAAAGCCAGTCATGTCCGGCAACTGGATATCCAGCAGGATCAGGTCAAAGTCATCGGGATTGGCCATGGCCAGCGCCTGGGCACCGTCCCGCGCCACCTGTACCTGATGACCCAGCTTGTTGAGCAAGGCGCAGGCCACTGTCACGTTCAGCTCCACATCCTCCACCAGCAGGATATCGAGGGAGGGCATCTCGGGTTCGGCTCTGGCGGCCTGAGGCTCGACACAGTCCACTTCCAGCTCGGCGGTAAAGCAGGAGCCCTCACCCGGGTCGCTGTCCACGTAGAGCTGACCGCCCATGGCCTGCACCAGCTGACGGGAAACGGCCAGACCGATGCCGGTGCCGGTGGCGTGCTTCTTGCCCTGCACCTGATAGTACATGGCGAAGATCTTCTCCTGCTGGGCGCGAGGAATGCCGACGCCGGTGTCCTCCACTTCGAAGTGCAAGGCCAGCTTGCCCGGCTCATCGGCCGCGTGGGAGAGGCAACGTACCGTCACCCCGCCCTCATCGGTAAACTTGACCGCATTGCCCACCAGGTTCCACAACACCTGACGCAGCCGGGTGCCATCGGTCATCACGAATTGCGGCATGTCACCATCCCGGTCGAAATGCAGATAGAGCCCCTTCTGCTCCGCCTGAATACGCGACAGCGTCTCCAGCTCGTCGAGGAAGGCGGGCAGGTCGATGGGGGTTGGTGCTATCTCCAACCGGCGCCGGTCGAGTTTGTCCAGATCTATGATGTCATTGAAAATGTTGCCGAGCGTCACCGCGCTCAGGTGAATGGTCTTGAGCTGCTGATGCTGCTTGGGATCGAGGGGGGTATCCATCAACATGCGACTGAGCCCCACTATGCCGTTGAGCGGGGTACGCAGCTCGTGGCTGATAGTGGAAATAAAGGTGGTCTTGTCGCGACTCGCCTTCTCCAGCTTGTCCTGATACTGCTTGCGCTCGGTGATATCACGGCCAAAACCGAGCAGACCGAGCCGCTTGCCGAAGCGATCGAAGAAGGGCACCTTGCGCAGCTCGAAGTAGGCCTTGCGACCATCCGGATACTCCAGCCACTGCTCATAGGTGAGCGGCTCGTTGCTGGCAAAGACCTGCTTGTCGGTCTCCACCACCTTGCTGGCGATGTCCTGCTTGTAGACATCGAACGGTGTCAGCCCGATGAGCTCGGCCTCCACCTTGCCGGTGAGCTCCTCCATGGCACGGTTGCAGCCGGAGAACTGCTCGTCTTCGTTGCGGTAGTAGACCAGATCCGGGGAGCAGTCGATAAAGGAGCGCAGCAGGGCGGTGCGCTCACCCAGATGCAGTTGGGCCTTCTCGCGCTGGAACACCTCGTTTTCCAGATCCTCGATCGCCTGCTGACGCAGGGTCTCGGCCCGGTTGGTCTCGGCGATCTGGGCATTGAGGCGGCTGATGTTCTCCTGCAGCTGGCTGTTGAGCCCCAGATCCCGCTCGCGCATGTCTTGCAGCTTGCTCACCATGCGAGTCAGGCGCTGACGGGAATCCTCCAGCTGATCAACCACTATGGAGAGAAAATAGACGGCCCAGGGTGTCACCAGCAGACCGAAGAAGACAGAGCGCACCAGGTCGACTATGTCCACTGTGCCGCGCAGAAACAGGGTCACGCCCATCTGGATGGAAACAGCCAGCACTATGATGCCCGTCGCCAGGAACATGCTGAAGCGCACCAGTCCCAGCTTGGTCATCAGGTCGACGTAGTATTGCGCCCAGGATTTGATTTGTTTCATCTTATTGTTTTCTCCCCATATTCGCCGAACAGAATACCAGCACGGCGCGCCGAACTCTTGTGCCGTTGCACGATTAATTATCGATTAATCTATGCCCCCGCATGCAGGGGGAAACTCGGTCAGCCAGGGTCAAGTCTGCGGCGCCAGCATGCTGGCCACTTAATGCAACGAGATGATCTTGCAGGAGTCTTATCGATACGTACTCTCACCCGGCTGAGTCTTGGCCCGCTGGCAGTCAATGCCGCCCACGCCGCTCCGGGCGACATTCCGAAGCAGCCCGGCAGGTCCGGTTTCCTGCCCTGCGGCTACAAGTCCAACCTCCATGCAGGAGAGGGCAGCAAGAGCCACATTCATGATCTCGGCGCCGCCGACAGCGAGAGCCGTCCGCCCTACAACGGCTAAGCCCTCCCCCAGTAGCAACAAGGCCACCTCATGGGTGGCCTTGGCATACTCAGCGTTGGGATGACGTCAGATACCGAGCGAGTCGAGCAAGTCATCATGATCGTTGGCGACCGGTGCGGCCAACGGAGCCGGCTTGGCTGCCGCCAGCTTGGTCTGGGCGATCAGGGCATCCGGATCCAACTCCTCCTCATCCATGCCATCGTTGTGAATGCGGATGAACTCTGTCCGGTCCATCGCCAACTCCAGATAGAAGATGTTGTTGCGGGAGGTGAAGAAGGTAACCCGGCGCGCTTCCGGATTGTCGAGGTTGGTGTCGACACTCAGCATCACCTGCTTGTTCAGCGCCAGCATTTTCGGCTGGTTCTGGGTAATGTGAGTCTGCAGATCCCGACCCACCTTGACGGTAAAGCTGCCAACTATCTGGTTCATCAGCTCACCCATGACGTTACTCACCTCGTCCGAGGTGTGGGAGATGGCGAGATCTTCCTTGGAGAGCCCCATGCTGAGCATGTAGCTCTCATAGAGCTCCATGGCCGCAGAGGCGGAGAAGTTGATCACTACCAGACCGGAGAAGCCGCCATCAAACAGCACGAAACAGCCGATATCCGGCTTGAGGCAGGTCTTGCTGATCCGCTGCACCATGCCGGAGAAACGCACCTGACTCATGGTCGCCGCACTCAATACATCCGTAACCGAATGACACAGACTCAGCAGCACATCCTCTGTGGTCAATACGGCATCGTTGTCGGCTCTTGTCACTATCATGGGACCTTCCTGAACATCGAAAATGGGCTTATCTATACCATAACTCTAACAGATAGCGCGGCTTGGGCTTCGAAATAGCGAGCCGCCTCTCACTTGACTCAATTGTCAGCAACGAGCGGGGTGAAGCCAGCCAGATGAGCGAGTTTGAGGCGCCAACTGGCGGCCTCTTGCTGCAAACTGGCCTCGTCATAAGGCAAGGAGGAATGCGCCCCCCAGATGGGACCTGGCCATGCCCGATCCGTGGTAAAGCGGGCGACATGATGCAGATGCAGCTGCGGCACCAGATTGCCGAGCGCCGCCACATTGATTTTGTCCGGCCGCAACGCCTGCTCCATCAGGGAGGCAACAGCGCAAGACTCCTGCATCAGCTGTTGCTGCTGCGCGGGCGCCAGATGGTGAATTTCGCGCAAGTTGGCGACCCGTGGCACCAGGATGAGCCAGGGATACTGGCTGTCTTTGGCAAGCAGGACACGACAAAGCGGCAGATCCCCGAGCACCTGGGTATCCGCCTGCAGGCGAGTATGCAATTCAAACATGAAGACCTCGTTGGATAAGGTGGGCGCAATGCACGAAAAGAGCACCCACGTTACTGCAACGGGCCACAAACTTAAAGTCGCGGCACGGCCCAGCCGATGAAGCGCTTGCGAAGCTCGGGGTCGGCCTTGAGGAACAGCTGCTGCAACTGCCCTTCCAGCTCGCTGGCAGCCACAACGGGTTGCGCCCCGCTAGCGAACGTGGCAGTTGGCTGTGCGGATATTGCTCCCGCCGTCAGCGCCGCCTTGCCGCCGCTGCGGTTGTATTCAGCCAGTTTGCCGCTCCAGTCCACCCCAAGCAGCATGCCGCTGGTCACCAGCGCATCCTGCTGAGTATCGAGCGCCTGACCATTGGCCTGCAGCGTCACAACTGGCCCCTTGGCATAGGCCACCATCGCCTGCTCATCGGCAGGCTGTTGGGCCACCAGCGTCAAGCGCTGATTGCTGGCCTGATAGCGCACCACCTGTGGCTCGGACCGCACCTGACGATCGTTTTCGCTGCTATTGCGGCTCGGGATCACCCCCTCATAGCGCACCAGCAGTTGCTGCTCTCCGTCCGCCAGGGTAGCGTGCTGCTCGTCCTGCAAGGTGCCACTGCTCACCGCCAGGATCTGGAAATCCGTTGGCACCACCACCTCGACCTCGGCCTGCGCCGTACTCATGCCCGTCGCCGCGCACAGCAGCGTCAACCCAATCCACCCCTGAGAACCTTTCATGTTTGCTCATCTTCCTGATCGCTGTGATGGGCGCAGGGTAACAACCGAAGATGACAGAAAAATAACGCCACTCAGAGCAGATAGTGGGGCCGCTCGGCAAACCACTGGGCCAGCACCTGCTTGAACAGCCGGATCTTGCGCGGTACCCGCCGCTGCTGGGCATGCAGCACATGGAGCTGATGCAGGCCGCTCTGCCACTCGTCGAGCACGGCCACCAGCTCGCCACTCGCCAGCCAAGGCTCCACCAGCATCAGCGGGCACTTGGCATAGCCCATACCGGCGCGCGCCAGTTGCAACACGGTACTGTAGTGGTTGGCCCGCACCTTGCCCAGCACCAGAATGTGGGCCTCTTCCCCCTCACGGATGAAGTGCCACTGCTCCCAGGCCGGATTGTGCCCCTGCAACAGGCAGCTGCGCCCGCTCAGCTCATAGGGAGTGGCCGGACGCCCCTCTCGCGCCACCAGTGCGGGGCTGGCCACCACCACATCCCTGAGCCGCCCCAGCGGCAGGGCCACCAGATTGTCCGGTACCTCGTTCATGGCCCGCAGGGCGATGTCGTTCTCCCCCTGACTCATGTCGACCATCTGGTTGGTGAAGTTGAGTTCCACCTCAACCCCCGGGCAGAGCACGGCAAAGCTGGTGAGCAGCTCACTCACCATACGATCACCGGTGCTGACCGGGCAGGTAAAGCGCAGGCGGCCGCCATCCTCTTCGGTCAGCGCCTGAATATCCTGCTCCGCCTGCCGTGCCAGCGCGAAGATCTCCCCCGCCTGCTGATAGAGGGTCTTGCCCGCCTCGGTCAGGCTGAGGCGGCGGGTGGTGCGCTGCAGCAATTGCGCATTGAGGGAGGACTCCAGCGCACTGACATGGCGGCTCAGCATCCCCTTGCTGACCCCCAACGTATCGGCAGCGGCCGAGAAACTGCCTCGCAGCACCACTTCGTAAAAGCTGGCCAGATGGGCGATGTCCATCATTAGCTCCAATATGGAAACAATGTGTTTATTTTACGCGCTTTTTCACATTATTTGTTGCGCTAGAATCAACACATCCCAACCAGGAGTGATGCAGATGAACATTGTGATTGTGGGTGCCTCCGGCACCGTCGGCTCCGCGGTCAGTGAACTGCTTGCCAAAGATCATCAGGTGATCCGGGTCGGCCACAGCCGTGGCGATGCCAGGGTCGACATGCGCGATCCCGCCTCCATCAAGGCGCTGTTTGCCCAAGTGGGCCCGTTCGATGCGCTGGTGGTGGCCAGCGGCAGCGTCGCTTTCAACGGCCTGACCGAAATGACCGACGAGCAGTGGCAGGTGGGGCTCCAGAGCAAGCTGATGGGGCAGATCAACCTGACCCGCGCCGCCATTCCCTATCTGAATGACAAAGGTTCCATCACCCTGATCAGCGGCATCCTGAGCGAGGAGCCAATCAACTGGGGAGTGAGCGCCAGCACCGTCAACGGTGCCATCGATCACTTTGTAAAAGCGGCCGCCTGCGAGCTGCCCCGCGGCCTTCGCATCAACGCGGTGAGCCCGACCGTGCTGGAGGAGTCGATGGACAAATACGCCGACTTCTTCCCGGGCTTCGTGCCGGTGCCCGCCGCCAAGGTGGCGCAGGCTTACAAGAGGTCGGTGATGGGCATCCAGACCGGTCAGGTGTTCAGGGTCAACGGCTGATAGCCGCCCCCTTGCCGCCAGACCAGCAATAAAAACGGGCCCCGCAGCGGGGCCCGTCTGTTTCTCCACCTCTCTCTTTCGCCACCGGCAAACGTTTGTTTTTCAGTGGCGAAAAAGAGGGCAACTCTTAATCGATCAGACCGTACTGATCGCGCAACACCTCGATGATCTCCTGCTTGGGATTGGCAGAGCGCACCAGCTTGTGGCCGATGATCTTCTCGGCGATCCCGACGTAGGTGTTGGAGATATCCATCATCACTTCGGTGGGCAGCTTGTTGTCGCGGGCCAGGGCGAAACGTTCCGGCATGCGGTTCTTGTTGAGCAGGATGTCCGGATCCGGGAAGTGGTTGAGCAGCCACTGACGGAAACCCTCTTTGGACTTCTCGACAATCTGACCATCGCGCAGGGCCGCGCCGTCCCAGATACGGGAGCTGTCGGGGGTACCCACTTCGTCCATGTAGATCAGCTTCTCGTTGCCGGCGGCATCGTGGACGTAGCCAAACTCGAACTTGGTATCGACGAAGATCTGATCCAGCCCGGCCAGCGCGTCGCTGATGACGTTGAAGCCCTCTTTGAGCAGCACTTCGTAGCGGTCGATGTCGGCCGGTTTGCTGAAGTTGAAGCCTTGGCAGTGGCGCTCGATATCGGCACGGGAGACGTTGACGTCATCGGCTTCCGGCACGCCATCCAGCCCTGTCAGCACGCCCTTGGTGGAGGGGGTGATGAGGATTTCCGGCAGCTTCTGATCTTTTTTGAGCCCTTCTGGCAGGGTGATGCCGCAGAACTCCCGCTCGCCATCCTTGTAGGCACGCCACATGGAGCCGGTGATGTACTGGCGGGCAATCGCCTCGATCATCACCGGACGGGCTTTTTGCACGATCCAGACGAAGGGGTGCGGAATATCCAGAATGTGGCTGTCGGCCAGTCCCTTCTCCTTGAACAGCTTGAACCAGTGGCTGGAGATGGCGTTGAGCGCCGCCCCTTTGCCCGGCACGCCGTTCAGCCCATCCACACCTTGCCAGATGCAATCGAAGGCCGAGATGCGATCGCTGATCACCATGAGAGCGAGGGGCGCATCGGCCGGCACATCGTAGCCTTTCTCTTTTATGAGCCGGGCACTGTCTTCGGGGGTCAACCAGTAGACGCTGCGCACTTTGCCGGAATGGACAGGTTTATCGGTACGGATCGGCAAATCGTCATTCACCGCCAATACTTGATCTGCAAGACTCATGGCTAATAACACTTCCTGTTTGTGGGAGGAATAAAACAAGAGCACCAGGCCCTTGTTTCTGGGGGTTAACATATCAAGCGCATCAGACCCTGTATTTACAGGGGGAGCAACCTAACAAAACAGGGGCACTAGGCCCCTGTTTCTATTTTGTTTTTGCTGCTTGGTCAGCCAAGCCCTTGGCGAATGCCTCGGACAGACTGATGTACATCTGGGAGATGACACCGGACGACACAGGCTTCTTGTCCTTGTCGAACAGGGTGATGGAGGTCTTGCCCCCAGCCATCTCGCCAAGCTGGAAGCGATACTTGTTTTCTTCCAGTTTGAACGGCTCGCTGCCCTTGGCCTTCCAGAAGTCGCTGCCCGGCTCGTCGTACTCAACGTCGATCCAGCCCAGAGACTGCTGGGTATCCTTGATGGTGAAGCCATAGCCAGGCAACACCTGGTTGAGGCGGCGCCATACCTGATCAAAGGAACCCTCGACAATCCAGGCACTCAGCTCGTTGTTGTCCAGCCCCAGCTCCAGCCCCATGCCATCATTGGACTTGTGCTGTTCGCGGGACCTGAGCTGCTTGTCGTAAAAGAGGGAGAACTGGTTCAGGGCGCGAGTGGCGTAGCGCTGGGCATCAGCCGGCGTCAGCACTGTGCTGGTCTCGCCGCCGATGGTCTCTTCGTGATCCAACACCCGCACCGACATGTTGACGGCGTGACGCTGGGCATCGTTGCGCAGGGTGAACTGGTAACGCTGACGGATGTTGAAGTCGTCGTCCTCTTCACTCCAGCCATCGAGTGCCTTGGTGTTGTCAAACCAGCCGGTCTGCAATACGCCGGCCTGCTTATCCAGCTTCTCGGTGGTCACCTTGTACTGGGCCAGGAAGTTCATCAGGAAGGCCCAGGTATCGTGCTCCACGCTCTGGGAGGTGCTCAGGGCATAGAAGGCCACGGTGGGCTCGCTGGCATTGGGCACCACCTGGCTGCCCGGCACCACAGTCAGCAGCTGGGCGGGTGGGCGCACGTCAATCTTGGCGCCGACGGCACCTTCACGACTGCTCTCGGGCAGCGCCGGGATGTCGAAGCTGCTGTTAAAGGCGGGGGTACTCAACCCGGCAGGCACCAGGAACGCGCGCCCTTCAAGGCGGGCATCCTCGTACTCGAAACCACGGTTGGCCATCTTGCGCTCTTGGGGTGAGCTACAGGCTGCCAGCACGGCAACGGTCGCCACACTCAGCACCAGGCGCACTGCATTTCCCTTTCCATTTGCTTTAAACACTCGCCATCAACTCCGCAGTGGTCAGTGCTCGCGTCATCGCTTGTTCGCCCTCGGGGGTGAGGTCGGTGAGCGGCAGACGCAAGGTCGCCGTCGCCATCAATCCCAGTCGGGCACAGGCCCACTTCACCGGGATGGGACTCGGTTCGCAGAACAGAGTCTGATGCAACGGCATCAATCGATTGTTGATGTCATGGGCCAGACCGGCATCACCGGCCAGCGCTGCACGACACATGTCGGCCATCTGGGCCGCTGCAATATTGGTGGTGACCGAAATGACTCCATCGCCACCTTGCAGCATAAAATCACATCCACTGGCATCATCGCCACTATAAAGCGCGAATTCCGCTCCGCACAGCTCACGCAGCAGCGGAGTACGACTCAAATCCCCGGTGGCCTCTTTCAGACCTATGATACCGGGCACCCTGGCCAGTCGGGCTACCGTCTCCGGTTTGAGGTCGCAACAGGTGCGACCGGGCACATTATAAAGAATTTGGGGCAGACCACTAGCCTCGGCGATCGCACAATAGTGACGATAGAGACCTTCTTGCGTGGGTTTGTTGTAATAAGGGGTAACCGAGAGACCCGCCACCACGCCCGTTTCGGCGAATCGTTTGGCCAAGTCGATGGCATGAGCGGTATTGTTGGAACCGCAACCGGCGATGACGGGAATGCGTCCGGCGGCCAGTTCCACGGTTTTTTCCACGACGGCGATGTGCTCCTGCTCGCTCAGGGTGACCGATTCCCCCGTAGTGCCAACCGCAACGATGGCGGTGGTGCCTGCGCTGACATGATAATCGACCAAGGCGGCCAGACTGGTCCAATCGACTTCGCCTGAAGCCAGCATGGGGGTAACGAGGGCAACGATACTACCGCGTAACATGGATATTTCTCCCGATTTTCAGGGGCGTTATGGTAAAGCTGCCCCCTTGGAAAAACAAGGGAGGCAGGGGGCAAGCCGTGATACCATTCTGCACAAAAAGCGGTGCACGAGCGCGACGGTCGGCGCCAGTCTCAAGTCCTCTCGACTAAAGACAAGGCTCGCGGCCACGGCATTCTCAACAAAGTTGCCATGTACAAGCGCAGGGAATGGCCCAAGGCCAGTCGCCCAGTCAGGGTGGCGCCCACTGCGTTCACATTCGCAACCAGCTAATGGACGAGAGAAGATTTATGACTCACTACCTGGTCGTAACGGCCATAGGCACGGACAGGCCTGGCATCGTCAATGAGGTCACGCGCCACGTCAGTGGCTGCGGTTGCAACATTGTCGACAGCCGTCTTGGCATCTTCGGTAATGAATTCACCTTCATCATGCTGCTGTCCGGGGACTGGAACAGCCTGATGCAACTCGAGATAAGCCTGCCCCTGCGCAGTCAGGAGTGGGATCTCATCACCATGATGAAACGCACCGAGCGCCACCACTCACTGCAATACGACATCAGCGCCAACGCCGAGATCCTGATCCGCGACCAGCCCGGCATCGTAAGCCAGTGCACCCAGTTCTTCAGCGACCACGGCTGGGACATTCAGGCTATGCAGACCATTACCCTTGAACAGGAGCCCTTCAATCTGCTCAAGGCGAGCTTCCAGCTCAATCTGGCCAAGCAGGGAGAGACTGCCGGTTCGGAAACGGCCTTCGCCGGATTCTGTCGCGAACTGGGCGCAGAATCGTTCGAATTCATCGTCAACAACAAACACGCCTGACGGCGTTTACCCGAGGAGACCGCATGCAACCACTACAAGCTGGTACCCAGGCCCCCGATTTTTCCCTGTCCGATCAGGACGGCAACCCGGTTCGTCTTGCCGACCTGCGCGGCAAGAAGGTACTCATCTATTTCTATCCCAAGGCGATGACTCCGGGCTGCACCACTCAGGCCTGTGGTCTGCGCGACGTCAATAGCGAGCTGGCCGCCCTCAACGTGGTGGTGCTCGGCATCAGCCCGGATCCGGCCAAGCGCCTGAAGAAATTCGAGGAGCGCGACAGCCTTAATTTCCGCCTGCTGGCCGACGAAGATCACGCGGTGGCCGATGCCTTTGGCGTCTGGGGTCCGAAGAAGTTCATGGGCAAGGAGTATGACGGTATTCACCGTCTGAGCTTCCTCATCGATGAAGAGGGTAAGGTCGCCCACCGCTTCGACAAGTTCAAGACCAGCGACCACCATCAGGTGGTGCTCGACCTCATCAAGGGCTGACCCCGCCCGGCATGAAAAACGCCCCCATACAAAAAGGGCCTGCAACTGCAGGCCCTTCGCTTGTCTAGCTCGCCAGTCTCACTGTGTGATGATGGCATCAGCCAACCCCCCCCCTGTGGTGGCGCCATCTCGGCCCCCCTTTCGTTGCCCCGTCGGCCAGAGCCTGTGGTCACAGCGATGAAGTCATCGTTGTGTTGGTCGTGCATGCACCTGTTTCGGGCGCTTGGGTGGCAGGTCATTTGGTACAAGCCAAATGACACCTCTCTTGTTGCCAGCTCAGGCTGAAATACAAGTGCGTAGCCGTTACATTTAATTAACCAGTCACAGACCCGTTTTGATTTCCCAACCCCGCTTTCTCGCCAACCTCCCCTGCCAGATCAAAAAATTCATCTGAGATATGGGTTAACGTGACCCCAGTTTCATTTTCCAGTGAGAAAAGCCCATGAACATGAGCCACACCGAACGCCTGCTCCTGAGCAACCAGTACGAAATCCTGGCCAAACTCCATCCGGAAAAGGCAGCGTCTTACCAGCGGGCCAGCACCATCATAACGCGCGGCTACTGCCTGCAGCTCCTCGAACTGGAGAAGAGCTTCGGTCATCTGGATCTGGCCACCTGTCAGGAGGTGATCGACACCCTGGAGCTGCACCATGCACTGGCCATCTCCTGGGGCAACCTGGATGGCGCAGATCAAGGTGAAATCAATGCCAGCCGGCTGGAGTTCAATGGCTACAGCCGCAGCCAGGAGCGGGAGCTGGCCGACTACGTCTGCTTCCTGCTGGAAGTGGACAAGCGCTTCCCCGAACTCAAGTGCCCGTGTGACGAGCTTTCCAGCGACATCGCCATGCGTGACAAGTACCAGCGGATGCTGACCGTATGGCGCCAGTGCCCCCGTCAATACAAGCTCTCCATCCAGGAGATCCGCAAGGTATTGGCAGCCTGATCGCCATAGCTGGAAAAGGCGCCTCTGGGCGCCTTTGTCTGACTGGAAAACTGTGCTCGTCTATTCGTAGAGAAAAGATTTGTCCAGCTGCTTGAAGGCGGCATTGAGAGTATCAGCCAGCTCTTCGTAACGGGGCTGGGCCACCAGTTGGCGATGCCCGCCCTGCTCGTTCATCTTGCCGTTGATCTCGCGATACCAGCTGGCAAGGGAAGGAGGCAAACGGGTATCAGCTCGCTGACCGAGCCAGTAGTAGCCTTGCAGCGGCAGGCTGAGCAGAAACAGCACAGAGGCCATGACCGAAGGCCAGTAGTGCAGCTCACCAAGCTGGAACTGCAGCATGACGCTGAACACCGCCAGCGCCGGGATGACCTTGAGGGCGAATTCGGTGGCCTTGATCACCCGGTTCTCGGGAAACATGGAATTAAGCTCGGGACGGCGGGGCCAAAGGGTCATATAATGACGGCCTTGCTGTAACTTAGTTCCAAAAATGTTCATGCTCATGCTACCTCCGAGCTCTTTTCGAACGTATTAACGGCAAAACCTCGACTATATTTGATGTGCAATAACAAAGGTTGAGGATGACTTTGTTATTTTTCAACAATCGGGTTATCCTTTGTACGCCCATTTTTTGCGCCAACTGCCTGCCGTTGAGCGGTCAGTGACGTCTGGATTTCGGGTCTTGTATCACTATACAAGGGGCAAGCAATAGATTGCCAACCCTCATAAGGATAAGTTGAAAGTTTTTGGACGCAGCGCGTCCAGCGCATCCTCCTACACAACCCAATCTGCGATAGGATTTATTCATGAGTAAGCTGGTTCTTGTACTTAACTGTGGCAGCTCGTCCCTGAAGTTTGCTGTCATTGACGCAACCACCGGTGATGATCTGTTGTCCGGCCTGGCCGAGTGTTTCAACCTCGACGACGCCCGCATCAAGTGGAAACTGAATGGCGAGAAAGGCAGTGCCGATCTGGGCGCAGGTGCCGCTCACCAGGAAGCGCTGGACTACATCGTCAACAAGATCCTGCCGCTCAATCCGGAACTGTCCCAGAATCTGATCGCCATCGGTCACCGTGTTGTTCACGGTGGTGAGCGCTTCACCTCCTCCGTCGTGATTTCTGATGACGTGATCGCCGGCATTGAAGCCGCCGTGCCGTACGCACCGCTGCACAACCCGGCTCACCTGATCGGTATCCGTGAATCCCGCCGTATCTTCCCGGCCCTGGCCGACAAGAACGTAGCCGTGTTCGACACCGCATTCCACCAGACCATGCCGGAAGAAGCCTTCCTGTACGCCCTGCCGTACAAGCTCTACAAAGAGAACGGCATCCGTCGCTACGGCGCTCACGGCACCAGCCACTACTACATCAGCCTGGAAGCGGCCAAGCAGCTGAACAAACCGGTTTCCGATCTGAACATCATCAACTGCCACCTGGGCAACGGCGGTTCCGTCTGTGCCATCAAGAACGGCAAATCTGTTGATACCTCCATGGGTCTGACCCCGCTGGAAGGTCTGGTGATGGGGACCCGCTCCGGCGATCTGGACCCGGCCATCATCTTCTTCCTGCATGACAAACTGGGTATGAGCGTGGCGGATATCAACACCATGCTGACCAAAGAGTCCGGCCTGCAGGGTCTGACCGAAGTCACTTCTGACTGCCGTTTCGTTGAAGACAACTACGACAGCAAAGAAGAAGCCAAGCGTGCCATGGACGTTTACTGCTATCGCCTGGCCAAGTATATCGGCGCCTACGCCGCCGCCATGGACGGTCGTCTGGATGCCGTGGTCTTCACCGGTGGTATCGGTGAAAACTCCGCCCCGATCCGTGAAATCACTCTGAACAAGCTGGGTCTGCTGGGCTTTGACGTCGATCACGACGCCAACCTGGCTGCCCGCTTCGGCAAGGGTGGCGAGATCACCAAGGCTGGTTCCACCAAGGCCCTGGTAATCCCGACCAACGAGGAGTGGGTCATTGCCCACGATGCGCTGGAACTGGTCGGCGCATAATTTCGCTGTAGAGCAAGGCCGCCCCAGGGCGGCCTTTTCCTGATCCCAAAAAATGAACAAGGGGTATTAAGTGGCACGCACTATTATGCTTATCCCGGTCGGCACTGGTGTCGGCGTAACTTCCGTGAGTCTTGGCGTTGTCCGCGCCATGGAACGTCACGGTGTCAATGTCAGCTTCTTCAAACCGGTCGCTCAGCCACGTCCGGGTGAAACCGGTACCGAGCGCTCCACCGCCGTGATCCGCGCCGCTGCCAACATCAACCCGCCCGAGCCGTTCGCCCTCTCCTACGCCGAGAACATGATCACCTCCAGCAATACCGATATCCTGCTGGAAGAGATAGTGGCCCGCTTTGAAGAGCACGTGAAAGCGAGCGGTGCCGAGGTGCTGGTCATCGAAGGCATGGTCCCGGCCGACAAGCAGCCGTTTGCCAACAAGCTGAACTACGACGTCGCCAAGGCGCTGGATGCCGACATGGTGTTCGTGACCCATCCGGGCAATGACTCCAGCCAGAAGCTGAAAGAGCGCATCGAGCTGGCCTGCTCCAACTTCGGTGGTGTCAGCAATCCCCGCATCGTGGGCTGCGTCATCAACAAGGTTGGTGCACCGGTTGACGAGCACGGCGTGACCCGCCCTGACCTGACCGAGATGTTCGAGGCGCACCACCACGCGTCTGAAGCGGCTCATAATCTGGAAGTACTGCAGGTATTCGGCAAGAGCCCGCTGCGCATCCTGGGCTGCATCCCCTGGAATACCCAGCTGATCGCCCCCCGTGCCAAGGATCTCGCCAAACACCTGGCTGCCAAGATCCTGCACAAGGGTGAGCTGGACAGCCGTCGCCTGCAAACCGTGACCTTCTGTGCCCGTTCCATCCACAACATGGTTGAGCACTTCCGTCCGGGCAGCCTGCTGGTGACCTCCGGCGACCGTTCCGACGTCATCGTCTCCGCCTGCCTCTCCGCCATGAACGGCGTCAAGCTGGGCGCGCTGCTGCTGACCGGCAACTATCATCCGGAACCGCAAGTGCTGGCCCTGTGCCAACAGGCCATGGCCACCGGCCTGCCGATCATGATCACCGGCACCAACACCTGGCAGACCGCCGTCAGCCTGCAAAACTTCAACGTCGACATTCCGGAAGATGACCGCGAGCGTATCGAACTGGTGCAAGACTATGTGGCTGGCCACATCGACAAGCACTGGATCGAGTCGCTGACTGTCAGCTCTACCCGCTCCCGTCGTCTGAGCCCGCCGGCATTCCGTTATCAGCTGACCGAGCTGGCCCGTCAGGCCAACAAGCGCGTCGTGCTGCCGGAAGGTGAAGAGCCGCGTACTATCAAGGCTGCCGCCATCTGTGCCGAGCGTGGCATCGCCCGTCCGGTGCTGCTGGGCAACCCGGAAGAGATCCGTCGCGTCGCCGAACAGCAGGGCGTGGTGCTGACCGACCGTGTCGAGATCATAGATCCGCTGGAAGTGCGTGAGCGCTACGTGCCGCGTCTGGTCGAGCTGCGCAAGAACAAGGGCATGACCGAAGTGGTTGCCCGCGAACAGCTGGAAGACAACGTGGTGCTGGGAACCATGATGCTGGAGCGTGGCGAAGTAGACGGCCTGGTATCGGGCGCGGTACACACCACCGCCAACACCATCCGTCCGCCGATGCAGATCATCAAGACAGCCCCGGGCTCTTCCCTGATCTCCTCCATCTTCTTCATGCTGCTGCCTGATCAAGTGCTGGTGTACGGCGACTGTGCGATCAACCCGGATCCCACTGCCGAGCAGCTGGCCGAGATCGCCATCCAGTCCGCCGACTCCGCCGCTGCCTTCGGCATCGAGCCGCGTGTCGCCATGATCTCCTATTCTACCGGTACCTCTGGCGCCGGTGCCGATGTAGAGAAAGTGCGTGAAGCGACCGAGCTGGCCAAGGCCAAGCGCCCCGACCTCATCATCGACGGCCCGCTGCAGTACGACGCGGCCATCATGGAGAACGTGGCCAAGTCCAAGGCACCGAACTCACCGGTTGCAGGTAAAGCCACCGTGTTCGTGTTCCCGGACCTGAACACCGGTAATACCACCTACAAGGCGGTACAACGCTCCGCTGATCTGGTCTCCATCGGCCCCATGCTGCAAGGCATGCGCAAGCCGGTCAACGACCTGTCCCGTGGCGCCCTGGTTGACGACATCGTCTACACCATCGCCCTGACCGGTATCCAGGCAGCTCAGGCCGAGTAATCGACTTTCAGCCTGCCCAGTGAAAAACCCGCCGAGAGGCGGGTTTTTTTATGGTCGGCTGGCAATATGTTGATCTGCAAGATCACATCAGGATCCTGACCGGATCCCCATCCTCATCACCAGCGCCTGCCAGGCAAGGGGGAGAAGATAAGCAAACACTCACACCCGCCAGAGCCGATTGCACAATTGCCCCCCAGCAGAGATCAGATCAAAATACCCCTTTAAGATCAGCTAACTAACACTAGACACACCGCTAATCTACAGAGTTTTCCACAGCTTTTGTGGATAGTTTACTGATCATTTGAAAGAAAATGACAGACTCGCACTTCCCCCTGGCTCACCTTGCGCCGGTGAAAAGGGCTCCGCAGAGCCCCTCTGGACAATAGTCCCATCGGCGTCACAAGCAGGGGCGCAGTGCCTTGTCCACTTGGGAGATATCACGCACCGTATACATTGACCTTGAGGAATAACAAAGGGGCTCCGAAGAGCCCCTTTCGACAACCGTCTCATCCGCGAAACAATCAGGCGCGCAGTGCCTTGTCCGCCCGGGAAATGCCGCAGACCCCGGAGCGCACCACCTCGATGATCTCGTTGGTCTGCGCCGCGGTCTTGATAAAGGCGTCCAGCTTCTCGCTAGTGCCCACCAGCTGTACCGTGTACTGTTCCGGGGTCACATCGACGATCTGGCCACGGAAGATGTCCGCCAGCCGTTTCAGCTCGTCGCGAGCCCCACCGCTGGCGCGCGCCTTGATCAGCGCAATCTCCCGCTCGATATGCTCCCCTTCGCTCAAATCGCACACCTTGAGCACGTCCACCAGCTTGTGCAGCTGCTTCTGGATCTGCTCCAGCACCCGCTCGTCCCCCATGGTGACGATGGTCATGCGCGACAGGGTGGGATCCTCGGTGGGCGCCACCGTCAGGGTCTCGATGTTGTAGCCGCGCTGGGAAAAGAGACCTACCACGCGACTCAGGGCGCCGGATTCGTTCTCCAGCAGTACTGAAATGATATGCCTCATCAGGTTCTCTCCGTCTTGCTCAGCCACATCTCGTCCATGGCACCAAACTTGATCTGCATCGGGTAGACATGCTCATCCGGATCGACCGAAATATCCATGAACACCAGCCGATCCTTCATGGCGAAGGCCCTCTCCATGGCACTCTCCAGCTCGGCCGGATCGCTCACTGCGATGCCGACGTGGCCATAGGCCTCCGCCAGCTTGACGAAGTCAGGCAGAGATTCCATGTAGGAGTGACTGTGACGGCCGCCATAGAACATCTTCTGCCACTGCTTGACCATGCCAAGGGCACGGTTGTTGATGGAGATGATCTTGATGGGCACACCGTACTGCAAACAGGTGGAGAGCTCCTGAATGTTCATCTGCACCGAGCCGTCACCGGTGACGCAGCAGACCACGGCATCCGGGTTAGCAAACTGGGCGCCCATGGCGGCCGGAATGCCAAAGCCCATGGTGCCGAGGCCACCCGAATTAATCCATTGGCGCGGCTTGGCAAAGGGGTAGTAAAGCGCGGCAAACATCTGATGCTGGCCCACGTCTGAGGCGACGAATGCCTCCCCCTTGGTCACCTTGTAAAGCGCCTCTATGACCTGCTGCGGCTTGATCAGGGTGGGGTGGGTCTCATAGGCCAGGCAGTTGCGAGAACGCCACTGGGCGATCTGGCTCCACCAGTCCGCCAGCGCCTGCTTGTCGTTGTCAAAGCCACACTCGCGGATCACGTCCAACAGCTGCTCCAGCACGGTTTCCACCGAGCCGACGATGGGCACATGGGCCTGCACCGTCTTGGAGATGGAGGTGGGATCTATGTCGATGTGCACTATGGTGGCGTTGGGACAGAACTTGGCCACGTTGTTGGTCACCCGATCATCGAAGCGTGCACCCACGGCGAAGATGAGATCCGCGTTGTGCATGGTCTTGTTCGCTTCGAAAGTGCCATGCATCCCCAGCATGCCGATGCACTGCGGATGGGTGCCGGAGAAAACCCCCAGCCCCATCAGAGTGGTCGTCACCGGCAGGTTTAACAACTCGGCCAGCTTGGTTACCAGATGTTCCGCATTGGCATTGATGGCACCACCGCCCACGTACATGACGGGGCGCTGCGCCTCCACCAGCAACTTGGCGGCCCGCTTGATCTGGCCCTTGTGTCCGGCCTTGGTCGGATTGTAGGAGCGCAGGGATACCGACTCGGGATACTGGTAGGGGAACTTCTCTTTCGGATTCTGCACATCTTTGGGCAGATCCACCACCACCGGCCCCGGGCGGCCGCTGGCAGCTATGTAGTAAGCCTTCTTGATGGCCTCGGGAATATCGCTGGCTTTCTTGCACAGGAAGCTGTGCTTCACCACAGGACGGGAGATGCCGATCATGTCGGTCTCCTGGAATGCATCCTCCCCGATCATGCTGGTCGGCACCTGGCCGGACAGGATCACCAGAGGGATGGAGTCCATGTAGGCGGTCGCGATCCCCGTGATACAGTTGGTGGCGCCGGGACCCGAGGTCACCAGCACTGTGCCCACCTTGCCGGTGGAGCGGGCGTAGCCGTCCGCCATGTGCACCGCGGCTTGCTCGTGCCGCACCAGGACATGTTCCATCTTGCCGTTTTCAAAGAGAGCGTCATAGATGTCGAGCACTGAGCCACCAGGGTAGCCGAAAACATGCTCAACTCCCTGATCTTCCAGCGCTCTAACCACCATCTGGGCGCCTGATAACATCTCCATGATAAAGCCCTCCAGGCTTTGCTCCGTTAAGCGAAAGCTATCGACAGTCCGCTGCTTCCCGGCAGCGCCAGCCCGTGTCTTGTTGTTGTCTGAATACGGGCCAAGCGAGTTCGGTGCCGTCGATAGTAGAAAAATAGGTTTTTTCCATCATTCACCCCAAAAGCGGGTGAAAAACCAACTTAACCCGCTTATGAACGCTTGTCCACGGCTTTGTCTGACCATAACAGTCATAAATTTCAAACAGCTATTAACATTCAGTGACTTAATAAGACGGGTGGGAACAATGCGGGGAAGATCCGAGACTGGCTAGCGGATCATGCTGTCACCATGAGGGGAACGAGAAAAAATAGCCCGCCTCTGGGGGCGGGCCATCAAGCAGAACATAGACTTACTGCTCGTCTTCCGGCTCTGCCAGCCAGATCTGCTGATCAGGATCCGTCTCTTCGCAGACCGAGATGCTGACCCCCATGTCCAGCAATTCGTGCAGGGTCAGATTGTCTGCCAGGTTCATGGTGTCGCCGTTTTCATTGGTAAAGCGCATTGTGTCCATCCTCTCCTTGGTGGGATCACTTTCAGTCTAGTCAAAGGCGCTCACTTGCGATAACCAACCGCGATTGAACGGACATCCGCCTTCCAGCTCACTCAACCGATCACACACCTCTTCCGGAAACAGGGTGCGAGCCCACAGTCGGCGTGACAGCTGGACCACGCTCTCCTTTGCCCCAGCCGCAAGCCAGCACGCCAGTTCGCCGGCCACATCGGGATAAAAAATCGGGCCCGGGGCCGAGGCATCCAGCCAGGCCCGCACCGCATTGGCATCGAGCGTATCCATCAACCGGGCCAGCCCCATCAGCTCCAGTGTCTTGGCGTTGGTCAGCTGTTCGAATTGCCCCCCCAGCGGCTTGACCAACAGCTTTTTGCCAAGCGTCAGCGCCTCCGAGGAGAGCTCGAAGCCGCCGTTGGTGATGACACCACGACAACCCGCCAGTAGCTGCTTGAAACTTTCCCGCGCCTGCGGCTCGAAACGTATGTTGCGCCACTGACTGGCGCTGCGAATGGCCGGGTGAAAGCAGACGAAGCGCTGCTGGTTAAAACGCGACAACAGGGCCGCTATCGCCTCAGTCTGCTCAAACGGCAGATAGACCAGGATCTGCTGATTGTCGGGGGCCTGGGCGATGGGATCTATGATGGGCGGCAGCAGCGGCTGGCCGAAGTGAAACCAGTGCAGTCCGAGGGACTGGCGGACCGGTGCGAAGTGACGCATCAGCTGGCGGTTGAAGCCGCTCTCGCCCCAACGCGGGATAGGCCAGTCGAAACTGGCCTGATGGCTGATGGTGAGGCTGGGTTTGTCCCAGCGACGGGCAGCATGGGCACTGAGCGGCTCGAAGTCGCTGATCACCAGATCGTAATTGCGGCAATCCAGAGCCCGCATGTCCCGCCAGAAGCGCAGGGGCAAGAGCCCCTTGAGGGTCCGCCAGCCCGAGATGGCACCTTCGTGACTGACAAAAGTGATGCCAGCGAAGGTACGATAATCGCCAAACTCGGCCATCTCGAAATAGCCGTCGGCGGGGCGACCGCTGAACAGGTAGTCGACCTCAAGCCCACGGGCGCGCAGCGCCCGCGCCAGGGTGCGACTGCGGCTGATATGGCCGTTGCCGGTGCCTTGCACGCCAAACAGTATCCTCATGGATGGCTCCAGCCGAGCGCCAGCACGGCGCAACCGCCACCCAGCAGGGCCCCCGCCACCAGATCACTCAAGTAGTGCACCCCGAGCAACAGCCGTGACGCCCCCACCAACGCAGCCCAGCCAAACAGCAGGGGCGCCCAGAGCGGAAAGCCGGTGGCCAGTATGGTGGCCATCAGGAAAGCAGCTGCGGTATGACCAGAGGGCAAACTGTAACGATCCGAGGGGGTGATGAAAACCGGCAGGCCTCGCGGGCGCTGGCGTTTCAGCACGTTCTTGAGCAGCAGATAGAGCGGCAGTTCGATGGCGAAGGCAAGCAGGGCCACCCCCACCAGCTCACGCTCTGTCTCCCCCTGCCACCAGAGCAGCGCAGCCAACACGGCGTAGAGCGGGCCATCACCGGTGCGGGAGATGAGTCGGCTGATCCTGGCCTGCGGCCGGTTGTAGGCGTGGAGCAGGCAGATGCGGCACACCTGCAGGTCCCATTGCTGGATCTTGTTCATCACCCCTCCTTCCCTGACGTCTCTGTGCAGGCTAGGGCGGCGAGGTGACACTTGGTTGACGGTCAGATAACAGATTGATGAAAAAAGGGCCGAATGGCCCTTTTTTACGGCAAGCATGGAAAAAGATCAGTTCAGGGCGCCACGCATGCCATTCTCCATCAGCCGGCAGTTGTGATCCGCCAGACGGGCCATGAAGTGTTCATCCACGGTCAGGCCAAACACCTGTTCGTAAAGATCTTTCATCACGAACGGCTGCCACATCATGCTGAGGAAGGAGATCTTCAGCATCTCGGGATCCAGGTTGTCACCCAGTTCACCGTTGCTCTTCATGGACTCCAGCAAGGCATCAAACTGGGGCAGTTGGCGCTCCAGCAGACGATTCAGCACAAAATCCCGCCCTGGGCTCTTCTCGGTCGATAATGCGCTGGAGATAGCGGAGGTCAGTTCGCTGTTGGGGGTCATCACCTGGTAGTAGGTGTTGAGCAGATCATTGAGGCTACGATTGCTGGTCTCATCATGCCAGGCCTGGTCCAACGGCTCGGCGACATCGCCCAGCACCGCTTTGTAAAGCCCCTCTTTACTGCCGAAGTAGTAGTGGATCATTGCCAGATTGGAGCCAGCCAGCTCGGCGATCTCGCGGGTAGTGACCTTGCTGTAGGGTGTATTGAGAAAACGCTCACGAGCAGCGGAAAGCAACTTGTCACGAATGTCAGAACGCCCGACCGGACGACCAGGTCTACGTTTTTCCATTGAATACCTCAGATAATTCAGCAAAAACTGATAAGTCGATCTGATTGCGCAGATGATCTAGTACAGCAGGAATGACCAGATAATCGGGCAAGGGCCGAATATGGGACAAGTAAATTTGCACTCCTTTACAATCCGATTAAATAAACCAGCGGATTGAACCTGTGAGTCCGGGTTGACACAGCATAAAAATCTCGATATTGGTAGGAGCGTTATCGACTGGAAGGATTGAGTCATCATGCCTATTGCCGCTTCGCTACTACTACTCTCCCTAATCGCGACCAGTCGCGCGGGATCCTTGTAGCCGGGCTCAGGCACAGCCGGAATTTACAAAAACCCGTGCACCCTGCACGGGTTTTTTTATGCCGCCGCAGGGTGCACATTACCGAACTGAGGAAGAGGGAAGTCACATGTCAGATAGGGTCATCATATTCGACACCACTTTGCGTGATGGTGAGCAGGCCCTGGCGGCCAGTTTGACAGTCAAGGAGAAGCTGCAGATAGCCCAGGCGCTGGAGCGGCTCGGTGTCGACATCATGGAGGTGGGATTCCCGGTCTCCTCTCCCGGCGATTTTCAATCGGTGCAGACCATAGCCCGCCACATCAAGCACAGCCGGGTCTGCGCCCTGGCCCGCGCCCTGGCCAAGGATATCGACGCCGCCGGCGAAGCCCTGCGGGTCGCGGAGGCCTTTCGCATCCACACCTTCATCTCCACCTCCTCCATCCATGTGGAGAGCAAGCTCAAAAAGAGCTTCGAGGATGTGTTGGAGATGGGCATCAGCGCCATCAAGCATGCCCGCCGCTACACCGACGATGTGGAGTTCTCCTGCGAAGATGCAGGGCGCACCCCGATTGATAATCTCTGCCGCATGGTCGAGGCCGCCATCAAGGCGGGCGCCCGCACCATCAATATCCCGGATACAGTGGGCTACACGGTACCGACCGAGTTCTCCGGCATCATCCAAACCCTGTTCAACAGGGTGCCTAACATTGATCAGGCCATTATCTCGGTGCACTGCCACGACGACTTGGGCCTCTCGGTAGCCAACTCCATCGGCGCCGTGCAGATGGGGGCCCGCCAGATCGAGTGCACCATCAACGGCATAGGTGAGCGGGCCGGCAACTGCTCGCTGGAAGAGGTGGCGATGATCCTGAAAACCCGCGCCGACCTGCTCGGGGTGCACACCAACATCCGCCACAGTGAAATTCATCGCACCAGCGCCCTGGTAAGCCAGCTGTGCAACATGCCGGTGCAGCCCAACAAGGCCATCGTCGGCGCCAACGCCTTCTCCCACAGCTCCGGCATCCACCAGGATGGAGTGCTCAAGGCGAAAAACACCTATGAAATCATTACCCCCGAGAGCATTGGCCTGACCCAAAACAACCTCAACATGACCTCCCGCTCCGGTCGCCACGTCATCAAGCACCGGATGGAGTCCATGGGCTACGCCGAGAGCAGTTACGATCTCGACGACCTCTACGGCAAGTTCCTGACCCTGGCCGACAAGAAGGGGCAGGTGTTCGACTACGACCTGGAAGCGCTGGCCTTCTTCAGCCAGATCCACGAAGAGCCCGAGCATTTCAAGCTGCAGTATCTGGGCGTGCAGAGCGGCAGCTCGGTGCTGGCCACCGCCTCGGTGAAATTGGAAGTGGGTCAGGAGACCATCAGCGAAGCGGCCACCGGCAATGGCCCTGTGGATGCTGTCTACCAGTGCATCAATCGCATCACCGGCTATGAGATCCGCATCGACAAGTACGAACTCAAGGGCAAGGGCGAAGGCAAAAATGCCCTCGGCCAGGTCGACATAGTGGCCGAATACAAGGGCCGAAAATTCCACGGTATGGGCCTGGCCACCGACATCATAGAATCCTCGGCCCAGGCGTTGATCCACGTGATCAACAGCATCTGGCGCGCCGATCAGGTGGCCGAACAGATGGAACGCAACGTCACAAAAACAGACAAGATCAATACGGAGAGTGTGTGAGTATGAGCAGTTATCGGATCGCAGTATTGCCGGGTGACGGCATTGGCCCGGAAGTGATGGCCGAAGCCGTCAAGGTGCTGGAAAAGGTGCAGGCCAAGTTCGGCTTCGCCTTCGAATATGATCGCCACGATGTAGGCGGCATCGCCATCGACAACCACGGCACCCCGCTGCCACAAAGCACCATCAAGGGCTGTGAAGCGGCTGATGCGGTGCTGTTCGGCTCGGTAGGCGGCCCCAAGTGGGAGCACCTGCCGCCGAACGATCAGCCTGAGCGCGGTGCCCTGCTGCCCCTGCGTGCCCACTTCAAGCTGTTCTGCAACCTGCGTCCGGCCCGCATCTATACCGGTCTGGAGCAGTTCTCCCCCCTGCGGGCCGACATCTCCAATCGCGGCTTTGACATCGCCTGCGTGCGCGAGCTGACCGGCGGCATCTACTTCGGCCAGCCCAAGGGGCGAGAGGGCGAAGGGGCAAACGAGAAGGCGTTCGACACCGAGGTGTACCACCGCTTCGAAATTGAGCGCATCGCCAAGATTGCCTTTGAGTCGGCTCGTGTGCGCCGTGGCAAGGTCACCTCCATCGACAAGGCCAACGTGCTCGCCTCCTCCATTCTGTGGCGCGAGGTGGTGACTGACGTCGCCAAGTCCTACCCGGATGTGGCGCTGAACCATATGTATATCGACAACGCCACCATGCAGCTCATCAAGGATCCGTCCCAGTTCGATGTGCTGCTCTGCTCCAACCTGTTTGGCGACATCCTCTCTGACGAGTGCGCCATGATCACCGGCTCCATGGGGCTGCTCCCCTCCGCCAGCCTCAACGAATCGGGTTTCGGCCTGTTCGAACCGGCCGGTGGTTCGGCCCCCGATATCGCAGGCAAAGGGATCGCCAACCCCATCGCCCAGATCCTCTCTGCCGCCCTGATGCTGCGTTACAGCCTGGGCCAGGAGGCTGCCGCACAAGCCATCGAACAAGCCGTGGCCCAGACCCTGGCAGAGGGTTACTTCACCGCAGACCTGCACCAGGCCAGCGCCCGCTATCCGGTACAGAGCACCTCCGAGATGGGCAGTCAGATCGCCGCCCGGATCTGAGCCGCATAACAGATAACAAGGAAGAGAGAAGCAATGGCCAAGACCCTCTATCAGAAAGTATTCGACGCCCATGTGGTGCGTGAAGTGGCAGGCGAAACGCCGCTCATCTATATCGACCGCCACCTGGTGCATGAAGTGACCAGCCCGCAGGCATTCGATGGCCTGCGCGCCATGAACCGCCAGCTGCGTCGCCCGGATCTGACCTGGGCCACCATGGATCACAACGTCTCCACCACCACCAAGGACATCGCCGCCTCCGGCGAGATGGCCCGCATCCAGATGGAGACGCTCGCCGACAACTGCAAAGAGTTCGGGGTTCGCCTCTACGATCTCAACCACAAATACCAAGGCATAGTCCATGTGATGGGCCCCGAGCTCGGCATCACCCTGCCCGGCACCACCATCGTCTGCGGTGACTCCCACACCGCCACCCACGGCGCCTTCGGCTCGCTGGCGTTCGGCATCGGCACCTCCGAGGTGGAACACGTGATGGCGACCCAGACCCTGAAACAGGGCCGCGCCAAGACAATGCGCATTTCGGTCAACGGCAAGCTGGCGGAGGGCATCAGCGCCAAGGACGTGGTGCTGGCCATCATAGGCCGGGTCGGCCATGCCGGTGGTACCGGCTACGTGGTGGAATTCGCTGGCGAGGCCATTGCGGGCCTCTCCATGGAAGGGCGGATGACGGTGTGCAACATGGCCATCGAGCTGGGTGCCAAGGCGGGCATGATAGCCCCCGACCAGACCACCATCGACTACATCCGTGGCAAGGAGTTCGCCCCCAGGGGTGAGGCGCTGGAGCAGGCCATCGCCTACTGGCAGACCCTCCAGAGCGACGACGGCGCCAAGTTTGATGCCGAAGTGGTGCTCGACGCCGCCTACATAGCGCCGCAGGTGACCTGGGGCACCAACCCGGGACAGGTGATCGCCGTCAATGAACCCATACCTGCACCGGAATCCTTCGCCGATCCGATGGAGCAGCAGTCCGCCCGCAAGGCGCTGGCCTACATGGACTTGCAGCCGGGCCAGAAGCTCACCGACGTTGCCATCGACAAGGTGTTCATCGGGTCCTGCACCAACAGTCGCATCGAGGATCTGCGCGCCGCCGCCGCCATCGCCCGTGGCCGTAAAGTGGCCGCAGGGGTACAGGCACTGGTGGTGCCAGGCTCCGAGCAGGTCAAGGCCCAGGCCGAGGCCGAGGGACTGGACAAGATCTTCATAGACGCAGGCTTTGAGTGGCGCCTGCCCGGCTGCTCCATGTGCCTGGCCATGAACAACGACCGGCTGCAACCCGGGGAGCGCTGCGCCTCCACCAGCAACCGCAACTTCGAAGGGCGCCAGGGCCGCGCCGGCCGCACCCATCTGGTAAGCCCGGCCATGGCTGCCGCCGCCGCCATCACAGGTCATTTCGCCGACATACGCGCACTGTAAGAGGGAGTTAACATGACAGGTTTCAAGCAACACAAGGGGATCGTCGTCCCCCTCGACAGCGCCAACGTCGACACCGATGCCATCATTCCCAAGCAGTTTTTGCAGAAGGTGAACCGCATCGGCTTTGGCAAGCACCTGTTTAACGACTGGCGCTTCCTCGACGATGCCGGCGAGCAACCTAACCCCGAGTTCGTACTCAACCAGCCACGCTATACCGGTGCCAGTATCCTGCTGGCGCGGGAGAACTTCGGCTGTGGTTCCAGCCGCGAGCACGCCCCCTGGGCACTGGCGGATTACGGCTTCAAGACCCTGATAGCCCCGAGCTTTGCCGACATCTTCTACGGTAACGCCATCAACAACGGTCTGGTGCCGGTGCGCCTGAAAGAGGAAGAGGTAGAGGCGCTGTTCCAGCTCGTCGCCGCCAACCCCGGCCTGCAGATCGAGGTGGATCTGGAGGCCAATCTGGTGCGTGCCGGTGAGCTCAGCTTCGGCTTCGAGATCGACGAGTTTCGCCGCTACTGCCTGCTCAACGGGCTGGACGCCATCGGTCTCACCCTGCAGCACGAGGCTGCCATCAGCGCCTTTGAGGCCAAACAGCCCAGCTGGATTTGACCCGCCAGCGGCAATAAACCAAGTAGAATCAACAGGGAGCTTCGGCTCCCTGTTTTACTGTCTGCCACGCTTCCCACTCAGGGTCACCGAAACCGAGCCCACACCACAGGAAAGGATGATGAAGAGACCGACGGCAATCCCTCTGCTTTGTGCCCTGCTGCTGGCCCTGCCTGCGGGCGCCAGTCAAACCGGCTTCAACAACCGTCTCGGTCAGATCAACGTCGGCTGGCAGGATAGCGAAGGCAAGCCCCAACAGCTTACTTACCGGCTCGAACAGGGCAAGCTGCCGCCGCTTATCGCCTATCGCCCCGCCAGGATGCAGGAGGAAGTGTTGCAGGTGTTGTTGCGGGAGGTGCGCAAAAACTATCCCGAGGTACAGTTCACCCTCACCCGCCCCACGCTTGAGCTGCATCTGAAAAGTCGCAATCAGGACAAGGCTCGCGAGGCCATGGCCTGGCTGGAGTCACAACGGAGCAAGGAAGAACAGGCGTGGCTGACCAAGTACTATTTCCAGTACTTCACTCCCCCTGACGGGCAACTGGCGGTCAAGCAAGATCATGTGCGCATTGCGCTGGAGAGCCGCAGCGGACTGGCACCGTTGGCAGAGCAGTTGAAACAACAAGGAGCAACCGAAGTCGAAACACGCCAGAAAACCGTGGCCCATATGCTCACCTTTATTCAGAGCATTCCCTACCAGCAGTTGGATAACCAGAGCGGACGGCAAGGCAAAGGATTTCTGTCCCCCCGCCAGGTGTTGGAGCAAAATAGAGGGGACTGTGACAGCAAGGTAACCCTGATGGCGGCCATGCTGGCCCAGCTTTTTCCGGAACTGAAACAGGCCATGGTGTTCGTACCCGGCCATGCCCTGCTGGCCGTTGATCTGCCCGCCAAGCCGGGGGATGTGACCCTCAACTGGCAGGGTCAGAACTACCTGCTGCTCGAGCCCACAGGCCCCGCCACCTTGCCTGCTGGCCAAATCGCATCGACCAGCAAAACGCTGGTCGATAGCAAACAGTTAAGTGTGCAACCGGTTCAGGCCAACAAGTGAACCTGTAGCACTCAGGCTCGCACTGTTAACAATGGCGACCGATTGATTGGATCGCCGGTTTAAGTCACGGGTAGAAACTCTATCGCCAACAGCAAACCTGCCTCTTCCTCCAGTACCCGAATGATACGGGCCTGCGCTTCGAAAGGGGGCAGCAGGTTGTTGTGCGTGGCCAGGCTGACCCGGATCGGCAGATTGATGTCGAGCTGGTGTTCAGATACCGCGATCCCCATGCCGTTGGCACTAAGATCCCGACAGATCCCCTCCAGCACCTGCTGTTGCTGAACGACGGTGACGGGGGCGTTGATTATCATGCGCTGGAAGGCGCGTCTTTCCTTGGTACTGGTGATCACACGAACATCCTCTGTTGTGCTGACGCTATCTCGATGGCCCGCAGGAACAATTGTGCTGGCCTCCCCCCAAGAACGTTAATACAATGCGGTTCGTTTCTCAAACGGGGTGCGGTTTACCGCTGAGATTATACCCGTGTACCTGATCCAGATAATGCTGGCGGAGGAATTTGAGGCATGGCGCTCATTTTTTGCGCCCTCATCCGCTGGCACCTCATCATTAACAGGGAGTGCCACTTGATGAAAACCCTGCTGCTGGTTGCCACCAGCCTGCTCAGTACCCAGGCCTTCGCGGCCGACACCCTCACCGTTTATACCTACAGCTCCTTCACCGCCGATTGGGGACCCGGTCCCAAGATCAAGCAGGCGTTCGAGAAAGAGTGCGGTTGCAACCTCAACCTTGTGGCGCTGGAAGACGGCGTCGCCATCCTCAACCGGCTGCGGCTGGAAGGCAAACACAGCAAGGCCGATCTGGTGCTGGGGCTGGATGATGCTCTCATCAGCGAAGCCAAGCAGAGTGGTCTGTTCGCCCCGCATACCACCAGACTGGATGGCATCAAGGTGCCGGGCGGCTGGCAGGATGACACCTTCGTTCCCTATGACTACGGCTACTTCGCCTTCGTCTACAACCAAGACAAACTCAAAACGCCTCCCAAGAGCCTGAAAGAGCTGGTAGAACGCCCGGATCTCAAGGTGATCTACCAGGATCCACGCACCTCAACCCCGGGGCAGGGGCTGATGCTGTGGATGAAGTCGGTCTACGGGGATGAGACGCCGGCAGCCTGGGCGGAGCTTGCCAAGAAGACGGTCACCGTCACCAAGGGCTGGTCAGAAGCCTATGGCATGTTTCTCGATGGGGAAGCGGACATGGTGCTCTCCTACACCACCTCCCCCGCTTACCACCTGATTGCCGAGAACAAGCCCCAGTATCAGGCTGCCGCCTTCGAGGAGGGTCACTATCGTCAGGTGGAAGTGGCCGCCAAGCTGAACAGCGCGACTCAGGGCAAGCTCGCCGACCAGTTCCTGCAATTCATGATAAGCCCCGCCTTCCAGAATGAGATCGCCACTGGCAACTGGATGTATCCGGTAACAGATACACCGCTGCCCAAGGGCTTTGAACAGATGATCACAGTGACCAAGCCGCTGGCCTTCAGCGCAGATGAGGTGGCCGCCAATCGCAAACACTGGATCCGCGAGTGGCTGCAAGCCGTCACCCAGTGAGCCGTCATCTGAAACCACAGGCTCGTCCCCTCTGGTGGCTGCCGGGTAGCGCAGCCACCCTGTTGATCCTGCTGTTATCCCTGGGGCCACTCGTCGCCCTGCTGTGGCAGGCCGGTTCGCTGGCCCCCCGCACCCTGCTGGCAGACCCTTACCTGCGCCATGTGCTGGGCTTCAGCCTGGGGCAGGCGCTGCTCTCCACCCTGCTGAGCTTAGGTGTAGCCATTCCGGTGGCAAGAGCGCTGGCGCGGCGCCGTTTCATCGGTCGCTCACTGCTGCTCAAGCTGTTTGGCCTCTCGCTGGTGCTGCCGGTCATCATCGCCATCTTCGGCATAGTGGCGGTTCACGGCAAACAGGGCTGGCTGTCGCAGCTGCTGCGCGGCCTGGGGCTGGATCCCGGCAACTACCTGTACGGCCTGTTTGGCATACTGTTGGCCCACGTCTTCTTCAACATGCCACTGGCGGCGCGCCTCATGCTGCAGAGCATAGAGAGCATACCTGAATCGAGCTGGCGTCTCGCCAGTCAGCTGGGCATGCGCTCCGCCCACATCTTCCGGCTGCTGGAGTGGCCTATCATTCGTGGCATCCTGCCGGGGCTTGCCAGCCTCATCTTCATGCTCTGCTTCACCAGCTTCACCACTGTGCTGGCGCTGGGGGGCGGGCCCAGATCCACCACATTGGAGGTGGCCGTCTATCAGGCGCTGCGCTTTGATTTCGACCTCGCCACCGCGGGCGGACTGGCGCTGGTGCAGCTGTTCCTGACCGCCACCCTGCTCCTGCTACAACACAAGCTGCAGACCACGCCGGCCAGCCGGATCAGCAACCATCGCCCCTGCCTGCGACCGGATCGTCACCAGCCGGGTACCAGGCTGATAGACAGTGCTGCCCTCATCCTGGGACTCTCCGTCTTCCTGCCACCGCTATTGGCAATCCTGGTGGCCGGTTTCAATCCCGGCCTGCTGACGGCGCTGGCCTCGACACAGCTGTGGCAGGCCAGCGGTCAGTCGCTGTTGATCGCACTGGCGGCGGGCACCCTTGCCACCCTGCTCGGCAGCGGCCTGCTGCTCACCAGCCGTCACCTCAAGGTTCGCACCCACCAGCGGCGGGCCGCCGCCCTGTGGGAAGCCAGCGGCTCCATGATCCTGATGATACCGGCAGTCGTGCTGAGCACCGGCCTCTTCATCATGTTCATGCCTTTTACCGATGTCTTTGCCCTCGGCCCCTGGCTGGTGGTGCTGGTCAACGCCCTGATGGCACTGCCCTATGTGCTGCGCACCCTCTCAGCCCCCATGCAACTGGTGGTGCACCAGTACGATAGACTGGCCGACAGCCTGGGAGTGCGCGGTCTGCATCGCCTGCGACTGGTGGAGTGGCCCCTGCTGCGCCGCCCGCTAGCACTGGCCATGGCGCTGTCGATGATCCTCTCGCTCGGAGATCTCGGTGCCATCGCCATGTTTGGTAGCCAGAAGCTCACCACCCTGCCCTGGCTGCTCTATCAGCAACTCGGCAGTTACCGGCTGACCGAGGCGGCCGCCACCGCCCTGCTGCTGCTTACGCTCTGTTTTTCCCTGTTCTGGCTGGTAGAACGCGGGCTTGGAGGAAAAAATGCTGAACATTGATACGCTTGCCACCAGCTACCCCGATTGGCGAGTCAGCTTCAGTGCGACCCTGCCCAAGGGAGAGATCACCGCGCTGATAGGGCCAAGCGGGGCGGGCAAGTCGACCCTGCTCGGCATGATCGCCGGATTCGTGCCGGTGGAGTCCGGCACCCTCAGCTTCGATGGCGAAGATCTGCTGCCGCTGGGGCCTGCCGAGCGGCCGGTCACCACCCTGTTTCAGGATCACAACCTGTTCCTGCACCTCTCGGTGTTCGACAACATTGCTATCGGTCTGCACCCTGGCCTGCGTTTGAGCCCTGCTCAGCGGGCGCAGGTGAAACAGGCTGCAGAGCGGGTCAGCCTTGGCGGTATGCTGGCACGCCTGCCGGAGCAGCTCTCCGGCGGCCAGCAACAACGGGTCGGGCTGGCGCGTGCCCTGGTGCGTGGCAAGCCCTTGCTACTGCTGGATGAACCTTTCTCGGCGCTCGATCCCGCCCTGCGCCGGGAGATGCTGGCGGAGGTAGCCAGACTCGCCTGCGAGCAGAGCATTACCGTGTTGATGGTCTCCCACAATCCAGAGGATGCCCAGCTCATCGCCGATCAGGTGCTGTTCGTCGATGAGGGGCGCATCGCCCTGCAAGGCAAACCCGACATCCTGCAAAACAGCGATCATCCCGGGTTGTTGCGCTACCTTGGTCGCGCTGGCTAACAAGCTGATGGTCTCCCCCTATCATGCCGGAGAATACCCAGCTCATCGCCGATCTGGTGCTGTTCGTCGATGAGGGGCGCATCGCCCTGCAAGGCAAACCCGACATCCTGCAAAACAGCGAGCATCCCGGGTTGTTGCGCTACCTTGGTCGTGCTGGCTAACAAGCTGATGGTCTCCCCCTATCATGCCGGAGAATACCCAGCTCATCGCCGATCAGGTGCTGTTTGTGGACAAGGGGCGCATCGCCCTGCAAGGCAAACCCGACATCCTGCAAAACAGCAATCACCCCGGCCTGCTGCGCACCCTTGGGCAATGACCCTGGGGCGCTGAGCCGGCAACGGGATCAAAAAGGGGAAGCCAAGCGGCTTCCCCTTTTTCATAGGAAGATAGTCAGGTAAATCAGAGGTTTTCCTCGGCGAAGGAGGCGAGCTTGCTGCGCACCACCCCGTTCAGGAAAATGTTGGTACTGCCATCGAAATCCTTGAAACGCTCGACTATGTAGGTCAGACCCGAGGTCACCGGACTCAGGTAGTTGGAGTCGATCTGTGCCAAGTTGCCGGAGCAGACAATCTTGGTCCCCTCACCGCAACGGGTGATGATGGTCTTGATCTGGGATGCGGTCAGGTTCTGGCACTCATCCAGCAACACGAAGGTGTTCTGGATGCTGCGCCCACGCATGAAGTTGACCGATTTAAACTGGATATTGGCCTTTTCCATGATGTAGCTCAGCGAGCCGCTCATGTTCTCGTCCTGCTTGTGCAGCACCTCCAGGGTATCTGTCACCGCCGCCAGCCAGGGCATCATCTTCTCTTCTTCGGTGCCAGGCAGGAAGCCGATGCTCTCTGCAATTTCCGGGGTATTCCGGGTGACGATCACCTTCTCGTAAATCCCCTTCTCAATGACCAGCTCCAGCGCGGCCGCCATGGCCAGCAGGGTCTTGCCGCAACCGGCCGGACCGGTCAGGATCACCAGATCGATGTGTGGATCGAGCAGGGCATCCAGCGCCATCCCCTGATAGACGTTCTTGGGATGCACACCCCAGGCCTTGCGGGACATCAGCCGCTCACGGCCCAGATCCTTGATACGGATCTTGTGGCCATCATTGCTCAAGACTCTGGCGGCGAAGAAGTTCTCCTCGTCGAGCAGGTACTGGTTGACGTGTACCCCCTCCAGCAGGTTGGCATCGATCACATGGACGGTATCACGGCCATGGGTCTCGCTGTCACACTCTCCGATCCGCTCCCAGAAGCTGCCGGGTACCACCTGAAAGCCTTTGGCCAGCAGACGGATATCGTCGATCAGCTGGTCGCTGCGATAATCCTCGACATGCGCCAACCCGGCCCCCTTGGCCTTGAGGCGCATGTTGATGTCCTTGGTGACCAGCACCACCTGACGCTTCAACTCGTGCTTTTGCAGATAGAGGGCCGCGTTGATGATGCGGTTATCGGCCTCTTTATCGGTGAACACCTCGGCATCCTGAGGCAGATGGTGGTCACTGAAGATACAGACATTGCCACTCGCCTCACCCGCCAGCGGTACACCTTGGGTGATCTGCTCGGGCGTTGCATCGCGGAACACATCTTCCAGCGCTCGAATAGCCACCCGGGCGTCGCGGCTGACATCCTTGTAACGATCCTTAATGTTGTCGAGCTCTTCCAGCACCGTCATGGGGATGAGCACATCGTGCTCTTTGAAAGAGTAGATGGCGAGGGGTTCGTGAAGCAGAACGTTGGTATCCAGGATAAACAGCTTTCGGTCCGTGTTGTCCATAAGCATCCTCCTTGGCACTGAAGGTGCCACGTGTGTGAATCTCAGATGTCATTGAAACCACACGAGCGTGACAGATTTATTACCCCCAACGCTACGCCCGATTTTACTATCACGCAACAAATCGCTTGAGTGGCAAGATCGTTCGAACAAAAAAGCAGCAATAAAAAAACCGGCACTGTGGCCGGTCTTGTCAAAGTTAACAATAGCTTGTCAGCCGCACTTGGAATCACCGCAGTTGAGACAGGTCATACAGCCATCCTTTTGCACCAGCGCCTTGGTGCGGCACTTGTAGCAGAGCGCTGCACTGGCCGGGAAACCACCGCCGGCCTGCTGTTCTTCTGCCTGTTGCTGGACCTGCAGTTCAGCCTGTTTCTCGGCCAGAAATGCCTGCTGATGCTCATCCAGTCCCGGCAATTTGATCATGCCGATCTCGGTGAGATGAGTCTCGATCACGTTGCCAATTTCGGCGATAAGGGAGGGAACATACTTGCCCTTGTTCCAATAGCCACCCTTGGGATCGAACACGGATCTCAGCTCCTCCACCAGGAAGGTGACATCCCCCCCTTTGCGGAATACGGCAGAGATGATGCGGGTCAGCGCAACTATCCACTGGTAGTGTTCCAGACTCTTGGAGTTAATGAAGATCTCGAACGGGCGGCGGGTCTCATGCACCGTGCCCTCATTGAGAATGATGTCGTTGATAGTGATGAACAGCGAGTGCTCGGAGACATGCTCCGGCGTCTTCAGCTTGTAGGTGGTGCCCATCAGCCGCTCCGGGCGCAGCACGGTTTCATGCATGTGCACTACGTCATCCTGCGGGGACAGGTCTTCTTGCGGCTCATCCCGGGTTTTCACCTTGTAGGCGACGATTTTCTTGTCGATCTTCTTGGCCATAATGTCGTTCTCAGAATTTACCGTAATAGCCTTCTTTCAAGGCGTCGTAGAGGTTGGCGGCAGTGTGCAGCTCACCATCGTATTCGATCTCTTCATTCCCCTTGACGGAGACGACGGAGCCATCTTCCAGGGTGAACTCGTACTGAGTGTTTTCCAGATCCTTCTCCTTCACCAGCACGCCCTGGAAGGCCTCAGGATTGAAGCGGAAAGTGGTGCAGCCCTTGAGCCCCGAATCCGAGGCATACATGTAGATGTCCTTGAACTGCTCGAACGGGAAATCGGTCGGCACGTTGGCGGTCTTGGAGATGGAGGAGTCAATCCAGCGCTGAGCCGCCGCCTGAATGTCCACGTGCTGGGCCGGCGTGATGTCGTCAGCCGTGATGAAGTACTCCGGCAGACGACTGGCGTCATCATCCGTGTAAGGCATGGCCGCCGGGTTCACCAGCTCGCGGTAGGCAAGCAGCTCGAAGGAGTAGACGTCCACGCTCTCCTTGCTCTTCTTGCCCGACTTGATGACGTTGCGGCTGTAGTGATGGGCAAAGCTCGGTTCGATACCGTTGCTGGCGTTGTTGGCCAGCGACAGCGAGATAGTGCCGGTCGGCGCGATGCTGCTGTGATGGGTAAAGCGGCCACCGGCTTCGGCCAGCTCGGCGACCAGCGCAGGATCCACTTCTGCGACCTGCTGCATATAGCGGCTGTAGCGCGCGTGCAGCACCTTGCCCTTCACCTTGTCGCCAACCTTGAGGCCATCGGTCACCATTTCCGGGCGCAGCCGCAGCATCTTGCCGGTCACCTCGAACTCCTGCTCCATGATGGGGGCCGGGCCCTTCTCCTTGGCCAGACGCAGCGACTCCTGCCAGCCGGTCATGGCCAGCTCCTGAGATACTTGCTCGGTAAACGCCACGGATGCCGCAGAACCGTACTTGATCTGCAGCATGGTGAGGGTCGAACCAAGACCAAGGAAGCCCATGCCATGACGGCGCTTGGCTGTGATCTCCTCGCGCTGCTTGGGCAATGGCAGCTGGTTGATCTCCACCACGTTGTCAAGCATGCGGGTGAAGATAGCCACCACCTTGCGAAACGCCTGCCAATCGAAAGCCGCTCTTTCAGTAAAGGGGTCGCGCACAAACTTGGTCAGATTGACCGAGCCGAGCAGGCAGGCGCCGTAGGGTGGCAACGGCTGCTCGCCACAGGGATTGGTGGCGCGGATCTCTTCACAGAACCAGTTGTTGTTCATCTGGTTGACCTTGTCGATCAAGATGAAACCGGGCTCTGCATAGTCATAAGTGGAGGTCATGATGACATTCCACAGCTTGCGGGCAGGCAGGGTCTTGTAGACCTTGCAGGCGACCTGCCCCAGCTCGTTGAAAACAACCCCTTCCTTGTTGGGCCAATCAGCCCAGAGCGCCTGAGCGGGATCGTCCAGCGCAATGCCATCCTGCTCCACCTCTTTGGCGGTGTAGGGGAAGATCAGCTGCCAGGGGGCATCCTCCTTCACCGCCTTGACGAAATCTTCGGTGATCAGCAGGGAGAGGTTGAACTGGCGCAGACGACCATCTTCGCGCTTGGCCTGGATGAACTCGATCACATCGGGATGACGGATATCCATGGTGCCCATCTGTGCGCCACGGCGACCACCGGCTGACGAGACGGTGAAACACATTTTGTCGTAGATATCCATGAAGGAGAGCGGGCCGGACGTGTAAGCACCGGCACCGGAGACAAAAGCGCCGCGCGGGCGCAGGGTCGAGAAGTCATAGCCGATACCGCAACCGGCTTTCAGGGTCAGGCCAGCCTCGTGCACCTTGCCGAGGATATCGTCCATCGAATCTTCAATGGTACCGGAGACAGTGCAGTTGATGGTTGAAGTGGCAGGCTTGTGCTCAAAAGCCCCCGCATTGGAGGTGATGCGGCCAGCCGGAATGGCCCCATTGCGCAGCGCCCACAGAAACGGCTCAAACCAGGCCTCCGGCTCCAGCTCCTGCTCTGCCAACGCACGGGCTACCCGCTGGTATGTCTCATCGATAGATCTGTCGATGGGAGTGCCATCCTTGCTCTTGAGGCGATACTTGCTATCCCAGATTTCGCGGGACGTTTCCTGCAGGGGGATAAGGCGGGAGCCAAGCTCACTCTCCAGCACCGGGTTCGATTTAGCCATTTTCAATCAACCTTATGTGAATGCATCAACATCATGACAACAGCACAAAACACAACAAATAGTGCCATGTAAAATAAATGACACAACATATAGTACACCTGATGCCATGAGGGCGCCGATTCTAACCTAAAAAAATGCCCCGGCCAGCAGATTTCTGGGCCAGGGCACTTAACCGATTAATTTTCTAAGAGATTTAACACTCAGAGATAGATCAGGGCTTCTTGACGTAAACGGTCGGCGTTTCACCCGCCATATTCAGATAGAACTCATAGACACCATCCACATCCGGTGAGAACTTCAACTCCTCATACTTGGAGCAGGGGTTGACCGGCACTGCCTCACCGCCCAATACGGCAACACCGTCACTCGGACTCTTGTAGCCAAAGTTGGTACCACAGCTCCAGCCAGAGTCAGCAAACTTGAACTTGTAGGGAGCCCACTCTTTGTTGAGGGTGCCTTTGGCCATGTAAAGCTTGTCGGCCACCTTGACCACCTTGCTCTCATCCACCGCCATCCAGTCGTTCATCTCCCCACGCAGGTAGATGGACTTGCCACCGAAGTCGCTGTTGTCTGCCGCAGTCTGCTCTGCACCACCATGGGACGCGCAACCGCCTAATACCAGGGTTCCCGCCGCCAGTATCATCGTTACTGTTCTTTTGAACATGTATCCATTCCTCAAATTATTGTGATTCCTTGGCCCATCAAACTTGAGCAGACGAATTAAAGCAGAGCAGGCATAACAAGAAAGGTAGGGGTATCACATTCTGTGTTTTTTATATTCAGACAAGCGAAATGGACGGGGGGATATAACGCTGGATGGCGCAGTAATCCGAATCAGAGCGGGGAAAAAATGAACGAATGAAAGGGCCAGAAGGAAAGCATCGCCCCGCCATTGCAGCCAAGCACTTGAATTTCAGCCAATAAAAAAGCCCGCTCATCTGAGCGGGCTTTCGATGTTGGGTGCCTGGCAGTGTCCTACTCTCGCATGGCGAATGCCACACTACCATCGGCGCTACCGCGTTTCACTTCTGAGTTCGGCATGGGATCAGGTGGTTCCACGGCGCTATGGCCGCCAGGCAAATTCTTAATCCAGAAAGCTGACGTGAGTAATGATGTTGCCCTTGGCTTATCACTATCACTGAATT
>NZ_CDBI01000104.1:32265-38813 GCF_000820025.1 Aeromonas popoffii | reverse complement strand
TCTTCAAGGGGCCAATCTAGTCATATTCCTATCGAGTCGATGCCTGCTGGCAAACAGACATAAAAAAACCGGCGCCTAGGCGCCGGTTTTTAGTCACTGCAACTCTTGCTTGGCAATAAGCGATTACAGAGAAGCGGTGAAGGTACGGGTGATGACGTCTTGCTGTTGCTCTTTGGTCAAAGAGTTGAAGCGAACGGCATAACCGGATACGCGGATGGTCAACTGCGGATATTTCTCCGGGTTTTCCATGGCGTCCAGCAGCATTTCACGGTTCATCACGTTCACGTTCAGGTGCTGACCGCCTTCCAGGTTGGTCTCGTGATGGAAGTAACCGTCCATCAGACCCGCCAGGTTGGATTTCTGCGCTTCCATGTCTTTGCCCAGGGCGTTCGGCACGATGGAGAAGGTATAGGAGATACCATCTTTGGCGTAAGCGAACGGCAGCTTGGCGACGGAAGTCAGGGAAGCAACCGCACCCTTCTGGTCACGACCGTGCATCGGGTTGGCACCCGGGCCGAACGGCGCACCGGAACGACGGCCATCCGGGGTGTTACCCGTTTTCTTGCCATACACCACGTTGGAGGTGATGGTCAGTACGGATTGGGTAGCCACGGCGCCACGGTAGGTGTTGAGCTTCTGAATCTTCTTCATGAAGCGTTCTACCAGGTCACAGGCGATGTCATCGACGCGAGCGTCGTTGTTACCGAACTGCGGGTACTCACCATCGATTTCGAAGTCGATGGCCACGCCATCTTCGTCACGAACCGGCTTGACCTTGGCGTACTTGATGGCAGACAGGGAGTCAGCCGCAACGGACAGACCGGCGATGCCGCAAGCCATGGTGCGATACACATCACGGTCGTGCAGCGCCATCAGGGAGGCTTCGTAGCTGTACTTGTCGTGCATGTAGTGGATGATGTTCAGGGCAGCCACGTACTGCTTGGCCAGCCAGTCCATGAAGTGATCCAGACGAGCCATCACGTCGTTGTAGTCGAGGAACTCGGAGGTCACCATCTCGGTCTTGGGACCGACCTGGATCTTGAGCTTCTCATCCATACCGCCGTTGATTGCATACAGCATGGTCTTGGCCAGGTTGGCACGAGCACCGAAGAACTGCATCTGTTTGCCGACGATCATCGGGGACACACAGCAAGCGATGGCATAGTCATCGTTGTTGAAGTCCGGACGCATCAGGTCGTCGTTTTCGTACTGAACGGAAGAGGTTTCGATAGATACCTTGGCGCAGTACTTCTTGAAACCGACCGGCAGCTTCTCGGACCACAGGATGGTCAGGTTCGGCTCAGGGGATGGGCCCATGGTGTACAGGGTGTTCAGCATACGGAAGCTGTTCTTGGTGACCAGGGTACGGCCATCAACGCCCATACCGGCCAGGGTCTCGGTCGCCCACATGGGGTCGCCGGAGAACAGTGAATCGTATTCAGGGGTACGCAGGAAGCGAACCATGCGCAGCTTCATGACCATGTGGTCCATCAGCTCCTGGGCTTCTTGCTCGGTGAGCACGCCTTTTTTGATGTCACGCTCGATGTACACGTCCAGGAAGCTGGAGGTACGACCGAAGGACATGGCAGCACCGTTCTGGGACTTGACTGCCGCCAGGTAGGCGAAGTAGGTCCACTGGACGGCTTCTTTGGCGGTCTTGGCTGGTACGGAGATATCGCAACCGTATTTGGCAGCCATGACCTTCATCTGTGCCAGGGCACGGTACTGCTCGGAGATCTCTTCGCGCAGACGGATGGTGGCTTCCAGGTTGACGCCGTTTTCCAGGTCAGCTTGCAGGGACTTGAACTGGGCCAGTTTGTCGGCCATCAGGAAGTCGATGCCGTACAGGGCAACACGACGGTAGTCACCTATGATACGGCCACGGCCGTAGGCATCCGGCAGACCGGTGATAACACCAGACTTACGGCAGTTCAGGATGTCTTTGGTGTAAACGTCAAACACGCCCTGGTTGTGAGTCTTGCGGTACTCGGTGAAGATCTTCTCGACCATCGGGTCCAGTTGACGACCGTACACTTCGCAAGAAGTTTTAACCATCTTGATACCGCCGTTGGCGATGATGGCGCGCTTGAGCGGCTTGTCGGTCTGCAGACCGACAATTTGCTCCAGGCTCTGATCGATATAGCCGGCATCGTGAGCGGTAATGGTGGAGGGCAGGTCAGTATCAAAATCGACCGGCGCATGAGTGCGGTTCTCGATTTTGATGCCTTCCATGACCTTGTCCCACAGCTTGGTGGTCGCGTCGGTCGCGCCAGCCAGGAAGGACTCGTCACCTTCATACGGGGTGTAGTTCTTCTGGATGAAGTCACGAGTGTTGACAGAGGACTGCCATTCACCGGCCGCGAAGCCTTCCCATGCTTTTTGGAACTGTTCGTTAAGTTCTGCCATTTTCATTACCTCACACGGTATTGATGTAGTATCCCGCAATCATCCTTAATGATGACGACGGAAGATAAACCAGTAAGTCAGACCAACCATGACGCCACCACCAATGATATTACCAATGGTGACGGGAATGAGGTTGTGTAGGACGAAGTTGGATACGGTCAAGTCGGCGAAGGTCGCCGGATCCTGGCCGACAGCCTGCCAAAATTCCGGGCCTGCTACCGCATGGATAGCGATACCGACCGGGATCATAAACATGTTTGCGATGCTGTGCTCGAAACCGGAGGCCACGAACATGGCGACGGGGAGCAGCATGACCATTACCTTGTCGGTAGCACTGCGGGCGCCGAAGGCCATCCACACGGCGAGACACACCATGAGGTTGCACAGAATACCGAGGGCGAGGGCCTCGAAGAAGGTGTGATGGATCTTGTGCTGGGCCACTTTCAGGGCGTTCAGGCCCCACTGACCATTTGCCGCCATGTATTGGGCCGACATGATGATGAGCGCGACTATGATGAGACCGCCAATGAGGTTGCCGAAGTAGACCAGACCCCAGTTCTTGAGCAGTTGGCCCCAGGTGATGCGATTGGCCGCCTTGGCGACCAGCGTCAGGGTGCTGGAGGTGAACAGCTCGGCACCGAGTAGCACACAGAGGATAAGACCGAGGGAGAAACAGAGTCCGCCGACCAGCTTGCTGAGGCCCCAGGCGACATTGCCGGTACCCGTGGTGACTGTGATAAAAAAGACAAAAGCGATGGCGATGAAAGCGCCTGCTGTGATGGCCAGAGGGATGACCTTGCATGCCGGTTTGGTTGCCTTGGCATAGGTTATATCTTCTGCCAGTGCAGCGATGGCTTCTGGCTTGAGACAATCAAAGGGAGATTCTGCTTTCAATTCTCATGTACCTGCTGTTTTGCCTGTGGAAATCATAACAAAGGGCCAGATCGTCAAAATTGACTCCGATCAAGAATTGCAGATTGTGAATGTAATTTTACTACAAAAATTTGAGTCCCCTGGAAGCTTCCCGTTACACTAGGTTTCAGCTGAAACAGAAATGCCGGTTTTTTAATATAATGATTTTAAAGAATTTATTGGTCAGGTTTGAAAAAATGTACTGGCAAGGCATCTTTTCATCCCCCTCACATCATGGACTCGGCATTGGCAACCCCCTAAGAGGTATTTTTTGTTTTTTATTTCATCATTGAATAACACATCCCCAGCCGGGGCACCATAAAGCAAAAGGGGCCATCAAGGCCCCCCAAAGACTACCACATCAGGCCCAATGATGGGCTCGCTTGGCTTTTTGCAGCTTTTCATACGCCGCCAGCAGCTTCTGGTGCTGAGGGAATTGGGCGAGCGACAAGTCGGCCGCCTCCAGTCCGTGGAAACGCGCTTCGCCGCTGGCGTTGGCCCATGCCTGTGCCAATGTCTCTTCGCCATACATGCGGGTAAACACGGCGCGGTACTGCTCCGGATCCCGCTCCTCGTCGATGAACAGCTCGACGCAGGCACGCAGGGCACGGTAATAGTTGGCGCGATCCGCCGGGAATACCGACTGGTTGAATTCCATGGTCCAGTCGATGAGATCCAGTGCCGTCTCCAGCTCACCGGCGGCCAGTGCCAGCATGGCTTTCAGCTCACCGACGCGCAGGGTGTGCAGGGTGGAGCCCTTGGCGGCGGCGATGCCCAGCAGCTCGCGGACACGGGTGCGTTCGTCGTGCCCCTCTTCATCCAGTTGATCAAACAACGCCATGTACTGCTCGGCATCCCACGCCAGCGATGGCAGCGCCAGGATCACTTCGCGCAGGTTGGCCCCCATGTTGTTGTTGGCCAGCAGCAAGTCCTCGGCCGGATAGATGTCGGACATGCCCGGCACCAGAATACGGCAGGCGTAGACGCCCAGGTGCTCGTAGTCGGCGATGTAGACCGGCTGCTCCAGCTCGTGGAAGATGCCGATCAGATGATCGAACTCCTCCTGCGAGGTGCCGCGAAAATCCCAGTCGGCGAACGCGAAGTCTGCATCCTGCTTGAACAGATCCCAGCTGATGAGGCCCGAGGAGTCAATGAAGTGGGTCTCCAGGTTGTGGTGATCTGCGACCTGTTCGTTATCAAATGACGGCGGTACAAACACGTCGAGATCTTTGAGACCACGGCCTTGCAGCAGTTCGGTGACGGTACGCTCGAAGGCCACTTCGAAGCGCGGGTGGGCACCGAAGGAGGCAAAGCAGGTGCCGTTGCTCGGGTTGAGCAGCACCACGCAGATGACCGGATAGCGGCCACCCAGTGAGGCATCGAAGCTGTAAATCGGGAAACCTTCCGCTTCCAGCGCCGCGATGGAGGCAGCAATCCCCGGATAACGGGCAATCACTTCCGCCGGGATCAGCGGCAGGCTCAGGGCCTCGGCGATGATCTTGTTCTTCACGTGGCGCTCGAACACCTCGGAGAGCGCCTGAGTGCGCGCTTCGGTGCGGGTGTTGCCGGCGCTCATACCGTTGGAAACATAGAGGTTGCCGATGATGTTCATCGGGATATAGACGGTCTCGTGATCGGATTGGCGCTCAAACGGCAGCGCGACGATACCGCGCTCCTCGTTGTTCGACTGCAGATCCACCAGCATGTCGGCGGTCACTTCGCCGTCCGGGTTGTAGAACTTGCGGGTAAAGCTGTCGAGCAGGCCGGCCGGGAACTGATCCCCCTCGATGGGGAACCACTTCTCGTTCGGGTAGTGAACGAAGTCGCCGTTGGCTACCTGCTCGCCCAGATAGAAGTCGGCGAAGAAGTAGTTGGTGGAGAGACGCTCGAAATATTCGCCAAGGGCCGAGGCCAGCGCCGCCTTCTTGCTGGCACCCTTGCCGTTGGTGAAACAGAGGGCGCACTCCTTGTCCCGGATGTGCACGGACCAGACGTTGGGCACGGGATTGAGCCAGGAGGCCTCTTCGATATCAAACCCCAGGGCTTGCAGCTTGGTCTGGAAACGGTCGATGGAGTCTTCCAGTGCCGCGTCCTTGCCGGGAATAAAAGTGTGGTCGGTCATCACATTATCCTGATTTTTATTGGCTCATGTTTGGCCGCAGATAATAGCAGGGGTCGGCGCGTTTGGCAGGCAAAAACGGGGACAGTGCCCCGTTTAGCTATCGACAGAACCGGGATCGGCAGTCGGGTCAGCCGATAAACTTCAGGCCCGGGATCCCGCCGATGATCAGCAGCAGGCACAGTATTCGGGCGAGGGGCGGGCGCGTTGAACAGCCAGCGCCCCATCCGCTCGGTACTGACTGCGTAGGCGGTATCGAGCGGCCTGTTTGGCCAGCATGGCGAGAACAGCCCGCTCATCCCCATGGTAGCGGGGTCAGCAGGGTCGTCTCCTGGGGGCCAGCTGGCGGATATTGCAGCGAACGGCACAGAATATTGCGCAATTCGACTTGCACCCGCCGTCACAATCCGTAATGTGGGCAGACGCATTTTTCGCAACACGTATTTTGTAATCTACTTGTGAACGGCCCACGCCGGACAAGGGGTTACGGGTTTCAATACACAGTTTCAATAGCAGCTATCCAGGGTAGGACATTATGAAAAAAGTAGGTTTGGTCGGTTGGCGTGGCATGGTGGGTTCGGTGCTGATGAGCCGGATGCTGGAAGAGAAGGATTTTGCCCGCATTCAACCCACCTTCTTCACCACCTCCCAGGCCGGTGAGGCCGCCCCCAATGTTGGCGTGGATGCCGGTACCCTGCAGGACGCCTTCGATATCGAGGCGTTGGCCAAGCAGGATATCATCATCACGGCGCAGGGCGGCGATTACACCAAGGATGTCTATCCCCGCCTGAAAGCCGCTGGCTGGCAGGGTTACTGGATTGACGCTGCCTCCTCCCTGCGGATGGAGAAAGATGCCGTCATCATTCTGGATCCGGTCAACGGCGACGTGATTGAGCATGCCCTGAACGATGGCATCAAGACCTTCGTTGGCGGCAACTGCACCGTCAGCCTGATGCTGCTGGCCCTCGGTGGCCTGTTCAAGGCCGATCTGGTGGAGTGGGTGAGCGTGGCCACCTATCAGGCAGCCTCCGGCGGCGGTGCCCGCCACATGCGCGAGCTGGTCACCCAGATGGGCCTGCTGCGCGACGAAGTGGCGGTGGAGCTGGCTGAT
>NZ_CDBI01000104.1:31437-32026 GCF_000820025.1 Aeromonas popoffii | reverse complement strand
GGCTGATCCCGCCTCTGCCATCCTCGATATCGAGCGCAAGATCACCGAGAAGACCCGCTCCGGCACCCTGCCGGTGGACAACTTCGGTGTGCCGTTGGCCGGTGGCCTCATCCCCTGGATCGACACCAAACTCGACAATGGCCAGAGCCGCGAAGAGTGGAAGGGCCAGGCTGAGACCAATAAGATCTTGGGGATCGAAGATGCTGCCATTCCGGTGGATGGTCTGTGCGTGCGGATCGGCGCCCTGCGCTGCCACAGCCAGGCGTTCACCATCAAGCTGAAAAAAGATGTGTCGCTGGCGGAGATCGAAGCCCTGCTGGCCGCGCACAACGACTGGGTGAAAGTGATCCCCAACGATCGCGACATCACCGCCCGCGAGCTGACTCCGGCTGCCGTTACCGGCACCCTCAGCATCCCGGTGGGGCGTCTGCGCAAGCTGAGCATGGGCCCGGAATACCTGGCCGCTTTCACCGTGGGCGATCAGCTGCTGTGGGGCGCCGCCGAACCGCTGCGCCGCATGCTCAACATACTGCTGGATCGCGGTTGATCCAACCCGGGTGAGTGTGAAGCAGGGGGCCGCGGCCCCCTG
>NZ_CDBI01000104.1:0-31274 GCF_000820025.1 Aeromonas popoffii | reverse complement strand
CAGGGGGCCGCGGCCCCCTGTTTTTTTGCCTGTTTTAGCGCTAAGAGTGTGGGCTTTCTGGTGCAATAGCAGAGTCACCCTGACCGTGCTCATGCAGAGGAATCGTCTCGTTATTTATCGAATTGATATTATTCATTTCCGGTTGCTTATTTTCTCCTGACTCAACAGTAAATAGTTATCCCAGTGATGAATGCATGCATGTGCGCCTTTTCACACCTTGAAACAGGGTAATTAATCCACGTTGGAAATAAGGCTTGTGGTGGCCATGCTGAATGCTTTTCTCTGCTCATCTCATCGCTTGTTACAAATGAAAATGCCCGCAAGATATCCCTCAGGGCCCCGATTGATTACACTTGGCGGCCTTGGCCCTGTGTGCTGCCCGTGTGCAGGCATGGCACCCATGGCGGGCAAATATTGATATAAGGTTCAGTCACCTGACGATGTGTCGCCAGCATTCTGGCCTGCCAGCATGGTTCATCTCATCATACGAATAGAGATGAATGATGGGGCGGCTGGCGAATTGGCGTGAATATGACGTAAGTGCAACAACAGAAAACAATAATAATGTTCAGGCTTGAGAATTGGGAAACACATGAGAGTCACGTGGAGTCTATTGTATTTATTCTGTGGTGTTGCCCTGGCTGGCCCTGTGCTGATCAAGGAGCAGAAGAGAGTAGCCAATCCGCTGATCGTGCCTTATCAGCAATATCGGCTGGATAACGGTCTGACGGTGATCCTGACGCAGGATCACTCGGATCCGCTGGTGCATGTGGAAGTGAATTATCGGGTCGGGCTTGCGCAAGAGGCGCCAGGTCAGTCCGGCATGGCGCATTTGTTCGAACACATGATGTTTCAGGGCTCGGCCCATGTGCGGGAGGAGGGGCATATCCGTCTGTTGCAGCAGGTGGGGGGGCGAGACATCAACGGGCTGACGACTCGGGATCAAACCCGCTATTACCAGACGGTGCCGGCCAATCAACTGGAGAAAGTACTCTGGCTGGAGTCGGATCGGATGGGGTTTCTGCTGGATGCGCTCTATCAGCAAACGTTTGACGCCAAGCGTGACGTGGTCAGGAACGAGCGAGCCGACCTGGTCGACACGCTTGCCTATGGCCGGGTGCTGGAGGTGTTGAACCGTACCCTCTATCCACCCAATCACCCCTATTTCAACACGCCGTTTGGCAGGATGGCGGATCTGGATCGCCTCACCCAGGAGGATGTGCGTCAGTTTTTCCTGCGCTGGTATGGCCCCAATAATGCCACTCTGGTGATCGGCGGTGATATCCAGCCGGCGCAAACCCTGGCCTGGGTCGAACGCTACTTCGGCGCCTTGTCGCCAGCCCCCGGTCAGGCCCGCTCTGTGCCCCGGCCTGTGGCGCTGAAAAAGAGTCGGTATCGTACCCTGACAGCCCAGGTACAGGACCCCATGCTGGTGCTGGCCTATCCGACCGTGTCGGCCCGGGACCCGGGTTTTGAAGCCCTCGATCTGCTGGCCGATCAACTGGGGGGCTCCGCCAGTGGCCTGCTGCAACAACAGTTGCAACAGAGTGGCAAGCTGGTGTTCGTGTCTGCCCGTCATGAGTGCGGCGTGCTCGCCTGCATGCTGGTGATCCAGGCTATTCCGAATCTGGATCATGGCGCCGAGCTTGAACCCATCAAGCGCGAGATTGACGGTGTCATTGCCAGACTGGCCCAGGAGGGCGTCCCCAGGGCCCGGCTCGAGCACTCTGCCAATGCCTTGCGTGCCAACCAGATTTGGTCGCTGGACAGTATGGCCGGTAAGGCGGAATTATTGGGCACGGGCCACAGTCTGTTTCAGGAACCCAATTACCTGCATCGCTATCTCGAACGGATGGCGCGGGTGACACCTGCCGAGGTAAAACGGGTCCTGGACCACTATGTACTGCACAAACCCCGGGTGGTGCTGAGCGTGGTGCCCGAGGCGCATCAAGCGTGGCAGGCCGGTCCGGTCAATTTTGTCGAACCGCCCCCCTTGCCGCGTACCCTGGTAGGGCCTCTCTTGCACTCACGCCCAGTCAAGGAGACCCTGGACCGGCGTCAGGAACCGGCCAGTGGCGGGGCGTTGCCCGTGCCACTGCCCACCTTGTGGCAAGCCAGCCTGGGGGGGCGGGTCTCCTTGCTCGGTCACTACAGCGATGAGGTGCCCGCTTTTGTCATGCGCATCAACTGGCCCGGTGGGTCTCGGGCCGAGCCAGAGGGCAAGGCCGGACTGGCTGATCTGACTGCCGGCATGCTTTCCCAGGGCAGTGAGCAGTGGCAGGCTGCCGCCATTGAGGAGCGGGCGCGTCAGCTGGGCGCCAGCCTCAGTTTTGGCTATGAGGCAGGCTACAGCCAGATCACGGTGCAGGGGATGACCTCCCACTTTGATGAGACGCTGGCGCTGGTACGGGAGTTGTTGTTGCAGCCGGCCTTGCGACCGGCAGATTTCCAGCGCCTCAAGCTCCAGACCCAGCAATGGTTGAAGCAGCAAGTGCGAGAGCCCCAGTGGCAGGCCGATCAGCAGTTTCATGCGCTGATCGACGGTTTGGCCAGGGTGCCGGATCCACAGGCACAGTGGCAATCTCTGACCCTGGATGATGTGCGCGCCTTCTATCGGTCTGTCTATCGCAGCGGGGAGGCCAAGGTGGTGGTGAGCGGGGATCTGGCGCAGGAGAAGGTGGTGAGTGCACTCTCTTTTCTGGTTGAGCCAGAGGGGCAGTCGCCCAGCCTGCGGCCCCTCGGCTTTACCGGCCAGCAGGCCAAACGGGCCATCTATCTGCTGGATAATCCCGGCGCCAGCCAGAGCCTTGTTCGCATGGGGCGCCGCGCCATGGCGAACGACGGGTTTGGTGAGCAGTTCCTGGCCGGGTTGATGAATGCCTCCCTGGCGGATCGGCTGCATATCCGCCTGCGTGAAGAGCTGGGATACACCTACTTCATCGATACCGCCTTCAGTGGCAACAGTCAGGCGGGTTATTTTCTGCTGCAAAGCAGCGTGCGCACCGAGGTGACCCGGGCCGCCCTGCAGCAGATCCTGCAAGAGCTCGACAAATACCAGCGGCAGGGCCCGACCCGACTGGAGGTGCGTACCCTGCGTGAAGGTGTGCTCAACCGTCAGGCGCTGGACTACGAGACGCTGCCGCAGGAGGTGGAGTACATGCTGCCCATCTTGCTGGCGCAGTGGCCGCAGGATTATGTGGAGCAGCGGGTACGGACTGTCAGCCAGCTGTCGACACTCACCTTGCGAGACTTGGCCCGCCGCTGGCTCGACCCCGATGACATGGTGATCCTGGTGGTGGGGGATGCCAAGGTGCTGGCTCCCGCGCTCGCCACCCTGGGTTGGCCTGTGCAGCAGCTCTCTGCCGCCCCTTGATGAGGGTGTTTTTCGGTGCTGACATCAACAGCCCGCCCCATTTTCAGGGGGCGGGCTGTTTCTTTAAGCCGTGAAAGGGGCCAGGGCATCAGGCGATGGCCAGCGCCGCCGCCAGATCGGCGATCAGATCGTCGGCATCTTCTACCCCGATGCTGAAGCGGATGAGATCGTCATTCACTCCGGCGGCGAGACGGCTCGCCTCGTCCATGGCGGCGTGGGTGGTGCTGGCCGGATGGCAAGCCAGACTCTCCAGATCGCCCAAACTCACCGCCTGCACGAACAGCTGCAGGTTGTCGAGCAGGGTGGCACAGCGGGCAAAGCCGCCTTCCAGCTCTATGCTCACCATGCCGCCAAAGCCACTGGCGAAGGCGCCGAGGGCATCGTGGCCCGGGTGGCTGACGAGGCCCGGGTAGATCACCTTCTTCACCGCCGGGTGGGCAGCCAGGAACCCGGCCACTTTCTGCGCGTTGTGCAGGTGGGCATCCATGCGCAGCGGCAGGGTCTTGACCCCGCGCTGCAGCAGGTAGGCCTCCTGCGGGCCTATGGGGGATCCTATGTGTTTGAGGGCCACGGTGCGGATGGATTTCATTAGCGCGTGGGAGCCAGCCACTACCCCGGCGATGATGTCGCCGTGGCCACCCAGATACTTGGTGCCGCTGTGCATCACGATATCGATGCCAAGCTCCAGCGGGCGCAGCAGATAGGGGGTGAGGAAGGTATTGTCACACACGCTGATGGCCCCCACCTTGCGGGCCGCCTCGACCACTACTCGCGGATCCACCACCTTGAGGGTAGGGTTGGTCAGGGTTTCGAACAATACCACCTTGGTGGCGGGGCGAATATTGGCCAGCAGATCCTGATCGCTCTCGTAGGCGGTGACTGTGATGCCGGCGCGGCTGAAGGTCTGTTTGAGAAACGCATCTGTGCCGCCGTAGAGCGGGCCGATATAGGCCACCTCATCGCCGCTGTCGGCCAGGGCATACATGATGGCGCTGACCGCTGCCATGCCGCTTGCCACCACCAGCGCTTCGTCGGCGCCCTCAAGGGCGGCCAGTTTCTGCTCCAGCTCGGCTGTGGTGGGGTTGCCAAAGCGGCTGTAGATAAAGCCGGGGGCCTGACCTGCGAAACGCTCCTTGCCCGCCTGGGCATTGAAGTAGCTGAAGGTGCTGCTCTGATAGATCGGGGTGGTGAGGGCGCCGGTCTGGGGATCGATCCGTTGGCCGCTGTGCACGCTCATGGTTTTGAATTTCATTCTATTACTCCGTCATTGCCAGGCTTGTGGCTTAACTGCTTGTGTCATCTGGATGGCGGGACGCTGCGGCATCCCACGTCTAATCGGTGTGGCAGCGTCAGGCTGGCTGCGGTTGGCGCCGCTCGCTGTTTGTCGTCTGCCCGCTTGCCGGCTGCTGGTTGGCTGAAGCCGCGGCGGTCATATAGTGGCGCGCTGCCACATCGGGGTGGGAGCGCAGCCGCCCTTTGAGCACGTTCTCCCCCACCTGATAAAAGAGCGGGTTGGCGGGGTCGCTCTCGGGCCCTTGTGCCTGCGCCGCCAGCTCGGGGGAGAGGGTGAGCAGGGGCACGGTGGCATCGAGCCGCGCCGCCATAAAGAAGGCGCAGGAGAGGCGCGAGACGCCGGGCGGCGGGCTCACCACCCGATGCAGGGTCGCCTTGAGATAGCCGTTGGAGGCAAGCTCCAGCAACTCGCCGATGTTGACCACCAGGGCACCCGGCAGGGGCGGGACCGGGATCCAGCCGGTGGCAGTCTCCACTTCCAGCCCTGAGTGATGGTCCTGCATCACCAGGGTCAGGTAGCCGGGATCCTTGTGGGCGCCGACCCCCTGACTGCTGCCGCCCGCCTCTTGCCCCGGGTAGTGGATCAGCTTCATGTGCTGGTAGGGGGCGCCGCGAATGCTCCCCTCGAACACCCCTTGCGGCTGTTCCAGCACCTCGGCAAAGGCGGCGAGCAGGGTGAGGGTGATGTCGCTCAGCCGTTTCTGCCAGGCCAGCAACTGCGTTTTCATCTCGGGCAGGGCGGCGGGCCACTGGTTGGGGCCTATCAGCCGCTGCCAGGGGGAGTGGATATGGTCTGCATCGAGCGCACTGGCTTCATTCATAATGTCGAACTGCTCGCGCCGGTCCGGCCGCTGGCGGGTGAGCTCGGCACCCACCCGGTTGTAACCGCGAAAATGGGGAGAGAGCACCATCTGCACCGCGCGTTTTTCCGGCTCCGGCAGGGCGAAAAAGCGGGCCGCCAGTGCCAGGGTCTCTGTCTGCTGCGCCTCGCTCAGGCCATGGCCTGTCAGATAAAAAAAGCCAATTTCGCGGGCCGCTCGGCCAAGCTGGACCAGCATCTGACGACGAGTGTCAGGGGCGCCTTCGAGTGCGGCGAGATCGATGATCGGCAGTGGTGAATGTGCCATGTGCACCTCCTCATTCTCTGAGCGCCGGGCTGTTTTCCGGCCACTCAGTGCAAAAACGACAGCGCGTCGATCGGTGGTGAGCCACCGGGCCGATCGGTAAAGATGGCGCCATTTGGATTGAGGGTGATGCTACTGTTCGGTGTTATAAGACGGAAACAACAAATTATTCTTAGTTATATACAAAAATCGAAATAGAATTCGACACTCATTCGGGTGGGTGTTTATTGAGCGGTCTATGGGGCCTGGTACCGACAGTCCCACCAGCGCAGCGGGCATCCGGCTATTGCGAGAACAAGCGTCTGGCTGGCATAGCGGTCACTGGCGGGAGTGGGCCGGGCTATCGGGGACGGGAAGCAAGCAGGGAGGCTGATGCCTCCCTGCTTGTTATGTGCGTTGAGCGGGGATCAGGCAAAGGCCTGCTCCCCGCGTTACCTACTCAGTAGCCCAGGGTAAAGCGCTGGCGCAGGTGGGCCGGTTTTTCCACCTCGTTCAGCACGCCATCGGCCAGATCGCCGACAGAGATCCCGGCAGGTTTGTCGCCGCTGAACAGCACCTGATCGCCACCGAGGTGATAGCCACCGCGCTTGTCGCCGGGTTCGAGGAACACGGGCGGGGAGACGAAACGCCAGTCGAGGGTGGTTTCATGGCGCAGGGCGGTGAGACAGTCGCGGGCCGCCAGGGCGCCCTGCTTCCACTCGGCCGGGAAGTCCGGGGTATCCACCAGTTGTACGCCGGGGGCGATTTCCAGACTGCCGGCACCACCGACCACCAGCAACCAGCTGTGGGCTGCTTTGGCTGCTTTGGCTGCCGCGACTATGGCCTTGGCGCCTTTGAGGTACTGGTCGTAGATGTCCGGTGCACTCCAGCCCGGGTTGTAGGCGCTGATCACCCGGTCGTGCCCCTTGAGCACCTCGGCCAGTGCCTGTGGGTTCTGGGCATCTACCGCCACGGCGGTGACCTGCGGGTGGGCGGCGACTTTGCTGACATCGCGGACGATGGCGGTGACACTGTGGCCACGGCTGACGGCTTCATTGAGGATGGCTGTACCGACAAAACCGCTGGCACCGATCAGGGCAATTTTCATGGGGGATTCTCCTTCACTGTTGGAATGAGGCTATCCTACGCCGTCGAATGTGATTTAATAATCGACTATAAAATGGATTTACTTGTAAGCTGGATTTAACAATGGAACAGCTCAAACGTTACGCCATCTTCGCCGCCGTGGTGGAGGCGGGCAGCATGACGGGCGCCGCCAAGGCCCTGGGCATGACTCCCTCCGCCGTCAGCCAGCATATCAGCCAGCTGGAGAGCCTGCTTGGCCTCCCCCTGCTGCACCGCTCCACCCGTCGTCTCAACCTGACCGAGGCGGGGGAAGTGGTGTGGCAGGGATGCCAGTCGTTGCAACAGACATTGAACCAGACCGAGCTGCGCCTTTCCGAGGTACGCGACAGCCTGCTCGGCGAGGTGCGGATCACGGCGCCCGTGGGGATGGCGGGCCAGCCGCTGGCGCGGGCCTTGTCGCCGCTGTTGCAGGCCCATCCCGGCCTGTGCATCCAGATCATCGCCGACGACGAGAAGCGGGATCTCATCGCCGAGCGCATTGACGTGGCGCTGCGGGTCGGCACCCTGTCCGACTCCACCCTGGTGGCGCGCAAGCTGGGCCAGACCCGGATGCTGCTCTGTGCCTCACCCGCCTATCTGGCCCGCAAGGGGACACCGCGTAGCCCGGCAGATCTGCTGGAACACGACTGGCTGGCGGCGGACATGCTGAGCGGGGGCCTGACCTTCTTCGACGACAAGGGGCAGGGCCACAAGGTCAAACCCAAGCCCAGGGTGGTGTGCAACAACGTCTTGCCGCTGCGCCAGTTCACGCTGGTGGGGCAGGGGGTCTCGCTGCAACCTGAGGGGGAAATCGCCGAGGATCTCGCCCAGGGTCGGCTGCTGGAGCTGCTGCCGGGCTTTCGGGTGCCGCCCATGGAGATCCACGCTATTACTCCCCAGCGGGAGATCCCGGAGAAGGTGCGACGGGTGATCACGGCCCTGCGCAGCCACTTCGCCGAGCCGTTGGGGGCTGTGCCGGCGCGCCCCTGAGCCGGGTGACTGGCAGGGGGCGCGCCATCTCGTCTTGACTTGCTAAAAGCAGAGGGCAGCCTGTTGGCTGCCCTCTGTCGCTTGCATTGATCCCGGCGCTATTTCATATAGAGGCCGCCGTTGATGGACAGGGTTTCCCCCGTGATATAGGCGCCCGCCTCACTGGCGAGAAAGGCCACGGCGGCGGCGATCTCCTCCGGCTTGGCGAGGCGGTGCATGGGAATATCGGCCTTGATGCTGTCGAGGATATCGCTGCGGATCGCCTCCACCATGGGGGTGGCGGTGTAACCGGGAGCGATGGCGTTGACCGTGACCCCGAAGCGGGCTCCCTCCGCCGCCAGCGCTTTGGTGAAGCCCAGCATGCCCGCCTTGGCTGCCGAGTAGTTGACCTGACCGAACTGCCCTTTCTGGCCGTTGACCGAGGAGATGTTGATGATGCGGGCATCGCGCTGCTCGCACATGGCGTCGAACAACGGCTGGGTCACGTTGTAGAGGCTGCACAGGTTGGTCTGGATCACCTCGAACCACTGCTCAGGTGTCATGCGCTTGAAGGCGCCATCCCGGGTGATGCCGGCGTTGTTGACCAGCACGTCCACCCGGCCCTCGTCCTGCAACAGGTGACCCAGTGTTGTACGACACATGGCGGTGTCTGTCACATCCAGTGGCAGTAGCCGCACCTGATCCGGTCGATAACCCTGCTCCCCATACCAGTCGTGGGCCGCTGCACTGTTGCCGCTGGAGTGGGTGGCAATGATGCGATAGTCCTGGGCCAGCAAGGCGGTGGTGATAGCGGATCCTATGCCGCCACGGGCTCCGGTGATCAAGGCAATTTTTTTCATCTTTGCTCTCCCTGAAAAAGATTCGAACGAGGACTTTATGGGCTTTTCAGGCTAATTGATATATTTGTTTTAAAACAATCTGACAGGGAAATGCGTTACTTTTGTGACAGGTTGACAACCTGGCTTGACGGCTTTGTTGAAGGCATGGGGGGCGGCTATGTTGAATGTGGCCACTGGGGCGGGCAGGCCCCTCTGCTGGTCGCGATCCCGACCCTCAATGACACCGATCTTCCCCACTCGTATCCCCTGGCCGTGCTGGCAGTTGCAGCGGGTCTTCTTGCACGAGACAGGGCAGACGATGGCCCACGCTGAAAAGACCCTTCACTGACCTGTATTGCCCCATCAGCGGTGTTTTTCCGCCTCTTTTTGTTCACCCATTTTGCTGCGAATGCGCTCGAACAGGCTCTGCAGGCAGGCTTGATCCTTGTCGGCGGCCCGCACCGCGCCATACATATGACGGCGGACTCCGCCCCCCAGCGGCCTGGCTTCGAGCAAGCCCTGCCGCACAAACTCCTCGCTGGCCCAGCGCGGCAGGGCAGCGACCCCGAGCCCGGCGGCGGCCATCTGCAGCATGACGGAGGTATTGTCCACCAGCTTGCAGCGGGCGGGCTCCACCCCGGCGGGTTGCAAAAAGCGGCTGAAGATATCCATGCGGCTGCGCTCCACCGGGTAGACCAGCAGCACCTCTGGCCCAAGGTCGCTCGGCTCGATGCGGCTCTGGTGGCAGAGGGGGTGATCCGGCGCCATCACCAAGTTGAGGTCGAAGGCAAACAGCGGTTCGAAGTGGAGATCGCCGCGGGCCTGCACGTCCGAGGTGAGCAGCAAGTCGAGCTGACCGCCGAGCAGGGCATTGATGGCATCAAAGCCGGGCACCGACTCCACTTCCAGATCCACCCCCGGCCACTGGCGGCGAAAGTCGGGCAAGAGTGGCAGCAGCCACTGGATGCAGCTGTGGCAATCGAGCGCCAGATGCAGCCTGCCCGCGTCGCCGCTCTGCAGGGCGTGCAGTTGCTTCTCGGTCTGGGATAGCGCGGGCAACACCTGATGGGCCAGACTCAGCAGCAGCTGGCCTGCCGCCGTCAGCACCAGGGGGCGGCTCTTGCGCAGGTAGAGCTCCATATTGAGGCGGGTCTCCAGCTCTTTGAGCTGATGGGAGAGGGCCGACTGGGTGAGGTTGAGAGTCAGCGCGGCGCCGGCCAGCGACCCCTGCTCGGCCAGCGCGGTCAGGGTTCTCAAGTGCTTGATTTCCAGACCTGCATTGCTTGGCACTGCCATAACATGGCTCCTTGTTGCATCAATCGCGGATTTTTTGAGAGGCTGTTGAAAAGGATTCAATAGCCAACGCCACCTTATCTTGTCATTTTGGATGTGTAAACATCTGGATGGCCAAATCATCCAGTTTCCCATCAGATGAATGAGCATAAGGAATTGGACCTATGACACGAGCACACACCCTGGGCTTCCCCCGTATCGGCGCCAAGCGCGAGCTGAAATTTGCCCTCGAATCTTACTGGCGTGGCGAGACCACTCAGGCGGAACTCATCGCCACCGGCAAGAGCCTGCGTGAGCGTCACTGGCAGGCCCAACGCACCGCCGGGGTCAACCTGCTGCCGGTGGGGGATTTTGCCTGGTACGATCAAGTGCTCGGCACCAGCTTGCTGGTGGACGCAGTGCCTGCCCGTCACCGCCACGGTGACACCGATCTCGATACCCTGTTCCGGGTGGCCCGTGGCCGTGCGCCGACCGGCCCGGCTGCCGCCGCCGCCGAGATGACCAAGTGGTTCAACACCAACTATCACTACCTGGTGCCCGAGTTCAGCCGCGACCAGCGCTTCAAGCTGGGCTGGAGCCAGCTGTTTGACGAAGTGGAAGAGGCCAAGGCGCTGGGACTGCCAGTCAAGGCTGTGCTGCTGGGGCCCGTCTCTTATCTGTGGCTTGGCAAGGAGAAAGAGAGCGGCTTTTCGCGCCTCGAACTGCTCGACCGTCTGCTTATCGTCTACCAGGAGATCCTGGCCAAGCTGGCTGCACAAGGCGTGGAGTGGGTGCAGATCGATGAGCCGGTGCTGGCGCTGGACCTGCCGGACGAGTGGCGGTTGGCCTATCTCAATGCCTATGAGCGCCTGAGCGGTCCCTGCAAGCTGCTGCTCACCACCTATTTCGGCTCGGTTGCCCATCAGCGTGACATCATCACCAGCCTCAAGGTGGATGGCCTGCACCTGGATCTGGTGGCGGCACCCGAGCAGCTTGAGACGCTGGTCCCGCACCTGCCGGCCCAGTGGGTCATCTCTGCCGGGGTGATCAATGGCCGCAACGTCTGGCGTGCCAATCTGGCCAAGCTGGCGCCGACGCTGAAAGCATTGAAAGAGAAGCTGGGCGAACGGCTCTGGGTGGCCTCTTCCTGCTCCCTGTTGCATAGCCCGGTCGATCTCACCCTGGAGCACGAGCTGGACACCCAGACCCGCAGCTGGTTCGCCTTCGCCCTGCAAAAGTGCTATGAGCTGGGGCTGCTCTCCGACTATCTCGATGGCGGAGCACTGGACAAGATCACCGCCTACAGCCAGCCCATCGTGGCGCGGGAGTCCGACAGCCGGGTACACAAGAAAGCGGTACAGTCGCGCCTTGCCAGCCTGACCAACAGTGATTTCAACCGCCAGAGTGCCTATCCGGTGCGAGCGCAGGCCCAGCGCCATGATCTCAAGCTGCCGCTGTTGCCGACCACCACCATTGGCTCCTTCCCGCAGACCTCGGAAATTCGGGTGCTGCGTCAGGAGTGGCGGGCCGGTCGCATCGACGATAGCGCCTACGAGGCGGGTATCCAGGCCCAGATAAAGGATGCGATCGAGCGCCAGGAGGCCATCGGGTTGGACGTGCTGGTGCACGGCGAGGCCGAGCGCAACGACATGGTGGAGTATTTCGGTGAACTGCTGGACGGTTTTGCCATCACTCGCTTCGGCTGGGTGCAGAGCTATGGCTCCCGCTGCGTCAAGCCGCCGGTGATCACCCGCGATATCGACCGCCCGACCCCCATGACCCTCGAGTGGACCCGGTTTGCCCAGAGCCTGACTGACAAGCCGGTGAAGGGGATGCTGACGGGCCCGGTGACCATCCTCTGCTGGTCCTTCCCGCGCGAAGATGTGAGCCGTGAGCAGTCCGCCCTGCAAATTGGCCTGGCCATTCGCGACGAGGTGGCGGATCTGGAAGCCGCCGGCATCAAGATCATTCAGATCGACGAACCGGCGATCCGCGAAGGCTTGCCCCTGCGCAAACAGGATCATCAGGCGTATCTGGACTGGGCGGTGCGCGCCTTCCGTCTGAGCGCGAGCCCTGTGGTGGACAGCACCCAGATCCACACCCACATGTGTTATAGCGACTTCAACCTCATCATAGAGGCGGTGGCAGCGTTGGATGCGGACGTCATCACCATAGAGACCAGTCGCAGCCAGATGCAGCTGCTCGAAGCGTTCGAACGCTTCAACTATCCCAATGAAATCGGGCCGGGCGTGTATGACATCCACTCGCCGAACGTGCCGAGCCAGAGCTGGATTGAGGGCTTGCTGCGCAAGGCGGCCAAACAGATCCCGGCCGAGCGGCTCTGGGTCAACCCGGATTGCGGCCTCAAGACCCGGGGCTGGGAAGAGACTGAGGCGGCCCTCAAGGTGATGGTCAATGCCACCAGGGCGCTGCGGGCCGAGCTGGCTTAGTTCGGCAGTCATGCTGGCAACACAGCAGTAAAGCACGACAGAGTACGGGCATAATGAAAGAGGGAAGGCGCATGCCTTCCCTCTGTTTTTGTGCGGGCGCGTGCGTTAGGCTCAGGGCTGGGTGATGTGGGCGGGGCAGGAAATGATGAAAACAGGTGTCTGGATCGGTTGTCTATGGGCGCTGCTGCTGGCCAGTTGCCCCCTGGCTGCTCCAGGCCCCTCGCTCAACATGGTCTATTTCGATGATTTTGCCCCCTACTCCTGGCGTGACGAGCAAGGCAAGATGCGGGGCATCATGGTGGATGTGATGGACAGGGTCGCGGCCGAGCTCGGCATCCGCGTCACTCATCAGGGGTATCCTTGGCTGCGGGCCCAGAAACTGGTGCGGGCCGGCCAGGCCGATGGCTTTGTCACTGTGCCTACCCAGGCGCGGGGGGACTACACCCGGGTGGTGGAGGAGCCGGTCGCCTTCTCTACCCTGACCCTGTTCACCCAGGCGGGGCACCCCCAGCTGGCGCGGCTCAATCAGGCTCGCACCCTGGCGGATCTCAATACGTTCACCATCCTCGACTACATAGGCAATGGCTGGGGCAAGGAGAATCTGGTGGGATTCAAGGTCCATCTGACCATGAACGTGGACAACGTCTTCAAGATGCTCTCTGCTGGCAGGGGGGATGTGATGATCACGGATCCCATCGTGGCCAACTTCAAGCTTCGCCAGCTGGGGTTGACGGGGCGCATCATAGAGGTGCCGCTTCAGCTGGGATTGACCCCGCTCACCCTCTGCATCGCCCATACCTCTCCTTTTCAGCGCCGGGCGCCCGAGTTCTCCCGCGTCCTGGTCAGGCTGCGTCAGAGTGGCGAGCTGGCTCGCATCGAGGCGCGTTATCGGTAGGCTGTTGCCCCCTGGCGCCGGATCACGGCTTGTTAAAACAAAGAGGGCGGCCAAGGCCGCCCTCTTTGTGGCTGCGTCATCGTGGTCAGTGTGCCACCAGCTGGGGGGCCTGGGATGGGCTCTGGTATTGCGCATTGGAGAGGGCGGGTTGCCGCTCCCTGGGTGTTTGCGCACGTGCCAGCGTCTCGGCCAGCCAGTGGGGATCGAGGGGAATGGCGTTGCGATCGTTGACGACCAGGTTGAGGTGCTGGGCCCCGAGGCAGCCGTAGCGCTCGGGATCTGTCTGGGTAAAGAGGCCCAGGCAAGGCACGCCGCTGGCGGCGGCCAGATGGAGCGGGCCCGTGTCGCAGCTGACAAAGAGGGTGAGGCCGCTGGCGAAGCGGGCCAATTCGCTCAAGTTGCGCAGGGAGACCGGCATGTCGCCCAGCAGAGGCAGGGGATCGGCCGGATCATTGAACTGGATCAGCAGGGCATCCGGGCGTTGGCGGCGCAGATCCCCGAGCAGCCGCTGCCATTGGGGGAGGGAGAGCCCCTTGCCCTTGCGGGCGCCGGTGAAAAAGCCGATAAGGGGCCGGCCCGGGTGGCTCTGTATCAACGCCGTCAGGTGTGGGCAGGCGGTGTGCAGCATACTGCCCAGTTCAATCTGATCGGCGAGGCTTGCATGCAGGCCGAGCAGTTGCAGCGGCTGGTGGGCATAGTGGCACTGGTCGTTGGAGGCGATCGGCCGATCGAACAGCACATCCCCCCTGGCTTCCTCAAAACCCAGCTTCTCGCTGGCGCGCACCCAGGCGGCGATGAGGTGATCCGTGCTGGAGGCGAACGGGACATAAACCTGGTCATACTGTTGGCGACCCAGGCGCCACAGCACGGGCAGGGCCGCGATCAGCTGCTTACCCTGCAATCTGACCTGATGCACCTGTTGCAGTTTCAGATCGGCCAGAAAGGGGAGCAGTTGGCCACCGCTACACACCAGCTCGATGTCGGCGTTGGGGTGAGTACTGCGTACCTTTTGCAAAAAGGGCAGCAGGAACAGATTGTTGCCTATGCGGTTCGTGCTGCGAATGATGAGGATCCGTTGGGCTGGCTGGCTTGAGGCTGGCAGCCTGCCGCGTTTGGCAAGCCAGGCGAGGGCTGCCCGCTCCAGCCCGGTTGTCCAGCAACGGCGCTGGCCGTCGAAGCGACGCAGGGCGTCTCTGATGGTGCTCATGATGAGTGGCTCTGTTGATGAAATTGACATCAAGGGTACACGGCAAGTCTTAAGAAAGCGTTAAGAGAAGAGAAAAAAGGGATCGTTACCCATTGTTTTTGTGAGAACTTTCTGCGGCGTCACATTTTGGATGCAACAGTGTGCATCCGGACATCACTTTGTTGATGAAAAACACAAACAGGGCGGCCGGCGGACCGGACGCCCTGTTTGTGTGAGCCGCTTGCCTGCGCGCTGGCCTCTGCCGTGGCAGTGACGCTGGCCTTTCTCTGCAACAGGCTACCGCGGCGCCGTTCCCCAGCCGAGCGAGTGCATCGCGAGCCGGCCAGGGCGATCTTGCCCAGGATCAGGACGGTGAGCTGCTCGGCAGCAGTCGCCAGGATCGGCAGGCCTTGCTGCAGGATCAGGCCTTGTGGCAGCCTCAGTCTCAGCCGTAGCGGGCCAGGGTCAGCCCTTTATCGCTGATGGCGGGCGTGCTGCCGCTGATGAGATCCGCCAACAGCTGGCCCGACCCTGCCGCCATGGTCCAGCCCAGGGTGCCGTGGCCTGTGTTGAGCCAGAGCCCTGGCACAGGGCTTGGGCCCACCAGCGGGGTACCGTCTGGCGTCATAGGCCGCAGCCCGGTCCAGAACTCGGCCTGCTGTATGTCCCCCCCCTCAGGGAAGAGATCCCCCACCACCATGGCCAGGGTGTCGTAGCGTTTCGGGTTGAGCGCCAGGTTGAAACCCGACAGCTCCGCCATACCGCCGACCCGGATCCGATCATCGAAGCGGGTGATGGCAACCTTGTAGGTTTCATCCAGCACTGTACTGCGTGGCGCCGCATCGCGGTTGGCCATCGGCAGGGTGAGGGAGTAGCCCTTGACCGGGTAGACTGGCAGATCGAGCCCAAGCGGGCGCAGGAAGCCGGTGGCATAGCTGCCCAGCGCACAGACGATGGCATCGGCCTTGAAACGCTGCTCACCGGCCCGCACCGCTACGGCGCGCCCCTGCGCCAGTTCAATCTCGTCGATAGCGCAGTTGAAGACAAATTCCACCCCGAGTTTTTGCGCCTCGGCGGCCAGTGCCTTGGTGAAGCGGAAGCAATCGCCGGTTTCATCACCCGGCAGGCGCAGGCCGCCCACTATCTTGCCGCGTACCCGCGCCAGCGCAGGCTCCACCTCCTCACAACCGCTGGCATCCAATGACTGGTAGGGCACGCCATACTCTTCCAGCACCTCGATATCCCGTTTGCTGGCATCAAGCTGGGCCTGGCTTCGAAACAGCTGCAGGGTGCCGAGCTGGCGTCCTTCGTAATCCAGGGCCAGCTCATCACGCAGCCCCTTCATGCAGTCACGGCTGTATTCGGCAAGGCGCACCATGCGCCCCTTGTTGATGGCATAGGCAGTCGGAGTGCAGTTGGCGAACATCTTCAGCATCCAGCGCAGCTGAAATGGATCCGATGTGGGGCGCACCGTGAAGGGGGCGTGTTTTTGCAGCAGCCACTTGGCGGCCTTGAGGGGAATGCCGGGCGCCGCCCAGGGCGCCGCGTAACCGGGAGAGATCTGACCGGCATTGGCATGGCTGGTCTCCAGCGCCACCCCATCCTGCCGTTCCAGCAGGGTCACCTGATGACCTGCCTTGGCCAGATACCAGGCGCTGGCTACGCCAATCACGCCACCACCCAACACCACTATCTTCATCACACCATCCTTGTCGTTATGCAGGCGCCACCGGCCGATCCTGCTGTTTTTATGAGGGCTGGCCCGCTCCCGTTACTGCGTTTGTCGCGAGCGGACAAAGAGAGGGACCCAGCGCACAGGCCACACGTTATCACCGGTAGCGTGATCGGCAAATCCACCCGTTTGAAAATATGATTTATCACTGCGTTAACATTTATTGCCAGCTGATAATGATGATTTATCACAATAATGCGATGTTTATGACTGCGGCAGGATGGGTTGATGGGGGCCTGGGCTGGTTGGTTCCGCATTCACCCCATGATCGTCTATGCGGCCAAGGTAACGGGGTTGTTAAATCTGTGCTCCCGATCGCAACGGTGATGCGTGTCGCTTGTCGCCCCATACAGCCTCTGCCTAGAGTGGTCAGTGCATTGCATGGTGCATGTGCGTTTTACTGGCTTGCTCGTGTTAGACCACCACAGGAAAGGATGTGATGACCCGAACTGCTGACGCCTCATCAGGCTGGCCCACCGCCAGTCCCCACACACTGCCCTGGTATGTGCAAGATATAGTGCTGGTGTGCGACTTCCCTCGCCGCTGATCTCCCTGCGTTAACCCCACTTGTTTTCATTTCATATTGGTGACTGTCGCCAGGCGTTCGCACGGCTGGTGCAAGGAGAAGATCATGCGTCGTATACCCGAACCGTTTCGTATCAAGATGGTCGAGCCCATCAAGCAGACCACAGGCGCCGAGCGCCGCACCGCCCTCGAGGCCGCAGGCTGGAACCCCTTTCTGCTGTTGGCCGAGGATGTTTACATCGACCTGCTGACCGACAGCGGCACTGGTGCCATGTCGGATCGCCAGTGGGCCGGCATCATGATGGGGGATGAGGCCTATGCGGGCAGCCGCAACTTCGTTGAACTGGAGCGCACAGTGCGCGAGATCTTTGGCTATCAGCATGTGATCCCCACCCACCAGGGACGCGGGGCGGAGCAGATCCTCTTCCCCGAGCTGGTCAAGCGCTGCCAGGGCAGGGAGCCGGTCTTTATCTCCAACTACCACTTCGACACTACCAAGGCCCATGTGGAGTTGGCGGGGGCGCGGGCCATCAACCTGCTCACCCCGCAAGCCCTCGACACCACGGCCCCTTATGCCTGGAAGGGGGATTTTGATCTCCCTCGTCTGACCGACACCATCGAGACCCTGGGGGCCGACAACGTGGCCGGTGTCATCATCACGGTGACCTGCAACAGCGCAGGGGGGCAGCCGGTCTCCATGGCCAATATGGAGGCGGTCTCCGAGCTGGCCCGTCGCCACCAGATTCCGGTGGTGATCGATGCCGCCCGCTTCGCCGAGAACGCCTGGTTTATCAAGGCGCGCGACCCGGCTTACGCCAAGACAGGCATCGGGGAGATAGTGCGCCAGATGTTTGCCCTGGGGGACATGTTCACCATGTCGGCCAAGAAGGATGGGCTGGTCAATATCGGCGGGCTCTGCTGCTTTAAAGAGGATCTCGACCTGTTTCGTGCAGTGCAGGTGCGCTGTGTGGCGATGGAGGGGTTTGTCACCTATGGCGGCCTCGCGGGACGGGACATGGCGGCGCTCGCCATCGGCCTGCGGGAGGGGATGGATGAGGAGTATCTCACCTATCGCATCGGTCAGGTGGCTTATCTGGGCGAGCGGCTGGCCGAGGCGGGCATCCCCATCCAGACCCCCACCGGCGGCCATGCGGTCTTTGTCGATGCCAAAAAGCTGCTGCCCCATATTCCGGCCGAGCAGTTCCCGGCTCATGCACTCGCCTGCGAGCTCTATCTGGAAGGGGGCGTGCGCGGGGTGGAGATAGGCTCCCTGCTGCTGGGGCGCGATCCCGCCACCGGCAAGCAGGAGGTGGCGGACTTCGAGCTGCTGCGCCTCACCATTCCGCGCCGGGTCTATACCCGGGATCACATGGACTATGTGGCCGACTGCCTGATCGCGGTGAAGGCGCGTGCCAGCGAGATCCGTGGTCTTACCTTCGACTACGAGCCGCCGTTGCTGCGTCATTTCACCGCGCGGCTCAAGCCAGTCTAACGCTCCGACGGTGTAAACCGGGGTGTTGGCACGGCATCAATAGCAAAGCCCCCGCACGACAGGTGCGGGGGCTTTTTACCGTGAGCGTCTGAAGCAGATTACTGGCTGCTGAACAGCTTGGGCTGGGGGCGGGATTGGGCAGTCAGGCTCATGCGGCCGGAGGTCTCCAGCCAGGACTTGATCCGTTTGGCATCCGCCACCCGGGAGTTGGGGGTATCGGCATTGAGCAGCACCAGGATCACCGGCTCGCGGTTTATCTGGGTTGCCATCACCAGGCAGCGCCCCGCCTCGCGAATGTAACCCGTCTTGGAGAGGGTGACAGGCCAGCTGCCTTCACGCACCAGGCGGTTGGAGTTGAGGTAGTGCAATTGGTGCTTGCCGTTGCGCACCATGCGCTCTTCGGTGGAAGAGTACTGGCGAATGAGTGGGTAGGCAGAGGCAGCTGCCACCAGTTTGGCCAGATCATGGGCGCTGGAGACGTTGCGAGGGGTGAGCCCCGTGCTGTCTGCGAACTGGGTGTTCCACATGCCAAGCATGCGGGCCTTGGCATTCATCGCCTCGACAAAGGCGCGCTGGCCCCCCGGGTAATGTCTGGCCAGTGCGGAGGCCGCGCGGTTTTCCGACGACATCAGGGCGATGTGCAGCATGTCGGCCCGGCTCAGACGCGATCCTACCGCCAGCCGCGACCCTGTTCCCTTGAGACGATCCACATCGGCCATGGTGACGGTCAGCATTTCGGAGAGGCGCTGATTGGCATCGAGCACCACCAGCGCCGTCATCAGTTTGGTGATGGAGGCGATGGGCATCACCCGATTGGCATTGCGCTCTGACAGCACCTCGCCGGTGCGTGGATTGGCCACCACGAAGGCAGCCGAACTCAGGGCAAGATCGTTGCGCGGTTCCAGAAAGCGTTTGGGGGAGTGGGATGTGGCCGTAAACGGATTGGCTTGGGCGCTCTCCATGCTGACGGGAACGAGGAAGGCACCGAGCAGCAGGGTAAGAAAAGGACGAATAATCATGTTTTGACGCTACCGTGAATGACTGGAACATTTGGCTAAGTTATATGACGGTAATTGACGCTTCACAACGTCTAATGGCCCGATATTTCAATTTAATGGGATCGTACGCCTTGAAATCCCCATGTTGACGGCTAAATGACGACTCGATCGGGGAAATATCCAACCATGAGCGAGTCTGATACATGCCAGCGTCACCCGTCATGGTGGCGCACTATATATTGCGTCTCTGGGGCCTGGCAGCCCGTTAATCCCCCTTGCGGTGGCGCAAGCGGCACCACCTGCGTTGAGAGAACCTGCATTTTCAGGCTTCTGTCGCTACTCGCATCAGCGCCGAGGGACTGCGCTCGACAAAATAGTGCCAGACATGGTCATAGAGCGCCTGCTGGCCGGGAAAACTCACCAGTCCCTTGGCCTCGGCCAAGGTGCACCAGCGATATTCGGTGTGCTCGTCGTTGAGGGTGACCACCTGATTGGGAGGGCAATAGACCACAAATACCGGCACTACCTCCACCGTATTTGAAGCGCTTTCGTAAAATTGTTCCAGATAATGGGCTGTGTATAACTCGCAAACCGTGATACCCGTCTCTTCGCCAAACTCGCGAATAATGGTCTGCCAGCCGGTTTCCCCCGCCTCAATCGTGCCAGCCACATGGCACCAGAAACCGCCCTTTACGCGTTTCATCACCAGCAGCTTTGTTTCGCCATCCATCGTTGAGAGGGCGACACCGGAGACGGCTTTACAGCGAATGGGGATCATGGTTTTTTCTCGCTTGGTTTGCCGTCTGTAATTAAAACGACAGGGATAAAGGGGTCTTAAATGAAAAACGTCTCCGCTGGCAGACCAATGGCGTCTATTTCATTCAGGCTGCTCTTGGCCAGATAGTTTGCCACCAGATTAACATCCACCCAGTCGCCGGCATATGTCGGAAATCGTTGGCTTACATGGCAGTAGAAATAGTCTGGAAAGTGGAACAGCTTGCTGGATAAATATGCGTCATCTCTGCCAGGAGATGATTAACGTCTGTGGTCGAGGCGCAATATTACGACGACGACATACCCCCAATCAACCGGGTTATCCCCCCATCATTTTCGCCGTCTGGATCGCCTCGATAAGCGCCGCACGGTTGATGCGAGGGCGCTCGCTATCGAGCAGCTGTTGCCACAGCGCAATGGCCCGGGTGTAGCGGCCGTGCAGGAAGTGATCGGCGGCGAGCAGCATCAGGGTGCTCACTTCCCCCGCATCCTGCTTGAGGGCGCTCTCCAGCAGGTGGGTTGCCTCCGGGGTAAGCTGCTGGCCCGCCTGATAGTAGCGCACGGTGGCTTGGGCGGCCTGGGTTGCCGCGCTGGCCCCCCCCTCCAGCAGGGCAAGGCGCTGATAGGCGAGCAGGGCGTTGTCGTACTCGTTCCGATAGAGATAGAGCTGACCGAGCGCCGCCCAGCTGTTGAGATCGGCGGGGCTGCGCTGCAAGGTTTGATGCAGACTCCCCAGCTCCTTGTCCTGCAGAGCTCGTGGGCTCAGCCCTGCCAGCGGGTCGGGACGGGATGCATGAGCCTGCCATGCCTGATAGCGGCCGCTGCTCATGTAAGTGGCGGCAACGGCAGCGATTGCCATGATGCCAAGTAGCAACAAGACGCGCCCGTGCCGGGTATGGCGGTCGCTATTGTCACGCTGGTTGGTCAGTTGTGCGCGCAGGGCCAACTCTGTGGCGGGTGTGGCATTGGCAAGGCGGGCGGCGGTCAGCTCCCTATAGAGCGGCTCTGCGGGGGAGAGGCTGGCCTGCTCCCCAAGCATGATCAGCTGATTCAATTCGCTGCGCGGATCGGCGGCGGGTTGATGGCGCGGCTCAACGATGGCCTTAACGACAGGGACGGCCCGTACTTCTGTGCGCGTCAGGCGACGACGCAGAGTCAACAGCGCGAGCCCCAACAGCAGCAGGGGGCCACCCCACAGCAGCGCCGTGCTGGCTTTGAAGGGGGGATCGTAGCGGACGAAATCGCCAAAGCGCTCCGTCATACGGGCGATCACCTGCTCATCGCTCTGCCCCTCGTCCACCCAGCGGTAGACTTCGAGTCGCAAATCCCGGGCGATGGGGGAGTTGGACTCCACCAGATTCTGGTTCTGACACTGGGGACAGCGCAGGGCGCGGGCCAGCTCTTGCGCCCGATTTTGCAGCTCGGGATGGCGAAACTGATAGGTATCGACCCCGCTGGCCGTGGCTGCTGGCGTGAAAGAGATCATCAGGCCGAGTAGCAGGAGATGTGGTAAGTAGCACGGAAAGTAAAACGGAAAGTAACGCAGCAAGGTCATGCCCTTCATGGTCTCGCCTCCTTGGCTAACACGTCAGCCCGTGCCTGTGCCAGCAGCGGTGCAAACTGGCGCTGCCAGATCGCTTTGGTGAGCGCGCCGGTGTGGCGGGCAAGCAGGGTGCCATCGGCGGCAAACAGATAGGTCTCCGGCGTGCCGTAGACGCCGAGCTCCAGCGCCAGTTTTCCTTCCGGGTCGGCCAGCACGGCGCGATAGGGGTTGCCCGCCTGGATAAGCCAGGCGCGGGCCGCGTCACCCTTGTCCCGATAGTTGAGGCCGTAGAGGGGCACTGTGCCCGCCAGCTCGGTGAGCCGCGGATGTTCGGCGCGGCAGTTGACGCACCAGCTGGCCCAGACGTTAAGCACAAAGGGCTCGCCCTTGAGGCTGGCGGTCTGGATCGGACTCCCATCCAGCAGATTGTCGCTCTGCCACGCAGGCAGGGTTCGCCCCAGGGTCGCCTCATCCTGGCTGTAGGGATTATTGCCAAGGCCGAGCCAGAGCAGGGTGCCGAGGCCCAGGGTCAGGAGCAGGGGAAGAAAGAGGCGCAGGCGGGATCTCATAACGCCTCCTGTTCGAGCCGGGGATGGGAGGCGCCAACCGCAATGGGGCGGGAGGCAAGCAAGGGGCGACGGGCGAGCAGGCGCAGAGTGCCGCCCGCGATCATCAACAGGCCGCCGAGCCAGATCCAGCGCACCAGCGGCTTGTAGTGCAGCCGCATGGCATAGGCATCGGGTCCCATCTTCTCACCCAGTACCACGTAGAGATCGCCCAACAATCCCCACGCGATGCCCGGTTCGTTCATGTTCATGGTGCGCACGCTGTAGTGGCGCCGCTCGGGGGCGAGCCTTGCCACCTCGCGGCCCTCCTTGTGCACGCTAAGCGTGATGCGCTCGGCGGTATAGTTGGGGCCGATCACCGGCTCGCGCCCCTCATAGCGAAATTCGAACGCGCCGAGCTGGTAGGGTTGGTTGGCACCGAGCACTGTGCCCCCTTCCTGACTGTGGTGGCTCACTTGGGCAATGCCGAGGGCGCACACCGCCACCCCGAGGTGGGCCAGCAAGCTGCCGAGCCGCTTGAACGTCAACTCACGAAGTGAGGTCAGTTGTGAGAAAGGGAGTAGCAGGCTGGCCATCAGCCAGAGGCTCACCATATTGGCGAGGATGCCGCTCCAGCTACCGGAAAAAGATCCCTGTTCCAGATAGGCAAGGCTAAGCAGCCCGCCGCCAAGCAGGCCAAACAGCGGCGGCAACAGGGTGTTGAGCCGAGGACTTGCGGCAAGCTGCTGCCAGCGCAGACGGGGCAGCTGGGTCATCAGCCCCATCAGCAGCAGGGCCAGCGGTACAAAGATGGTGTTGAAGTAGGGGGCACCCACCGAGAGCGATCCCAGATGGAGCGACTGGAACACCATGGGGTAGAAGGTGCCGAGCAGCACACTGGCGCAGGCCACGCAGAGCAGCAGGATGGCGGCGCCGAGCAGCCCCTCCTTTGACAGTAAGCCGAAGCTGGCGTAGGGGGCGCGGGTGTCGGCGCGCAGCGCAAACAGGGTGAGCGCCGTGGTGAGCAGAATACCGAGCAGCAGCAACAGGGTGAGGCCGCGGTTGGGATCCACCGCAAAGGCGTGCACCGAGGTGAGTACCCCGGAGCGCACCACAAAGGTACCGAGCAGGCTCAGTGCAAAGGTGAAAATGGAGAGCAACAGCACGGCGTGGCCGTAGGCGCCGCGCTTCTCGCAGACTACAAGAGCGTGCAGCAGGGCTGTGCCCAGCAGCCAGGGCAGCAGGGAGGCATTTTCCACCGGATCCCAGAACCACCAGCCGCCCCAGCCCAGTTCGTAATAGGCCCACCAAGAGCCCAGCACGATACCGGCGGTGAGAAACACCCAGGAGCCGAGCGCCCAGGGGCGGCTCCAGTGGGCCACTGCGCCATCCAGCCTGCCCGAATGGAGCGCTGCCATGGCGAAGGCGAAGTTGACTGCAAAGCCGACGTAGCCTAGATAGAGCAGGGGCGGGTGAATGATAAGACCGATATCTTGCAGCATGGGGTTAAGATCGCGCCCCTCCAGCGGCCCCGGGAATTGGCGGTCAAACGGGCTGGAGAAGATCAGGGTATAGAGGGCAAAGAGCCCGACGATCAGCCCCATGATGGCCAGCACCCGAGCGGTGATCAGCGGATCGACCCGCTTTGAACAAATCGCCACCAAGGCCCCCCACAGGGCCAGTGCAAAGACGAAAAAGAGCATGGAGCCTTCGTGACCACCCCAGACTGCAGCCAGCTTGAAGCCCAGGGGCAGGGCGCTGTTGGCGTGCTGGGCCACATAGCTGACGGTAAAATCATCCCGGGCAAAGCAACTGGCGAGCAGCAGCAGGGCAGCCCCCAGCAGGATGGCGTTGCTCAGCACCAGCGGCTTGGCGCAGCGCAGCAGGGTCGGGGAGGCGAGGCGCAATCCCAGCCAGGGCAGGGTGCCCTGCAGCAGCGAGAGTGCCGCTGCCAGTAGCAGTGAGAGATAGCCAAGCTCCGCCAGCACAAAACCTCCAGGTTCAATCTTTGATCTCATTCATGTCATGGCACACACGCCGCCTTGTCTCCTGTTTGGCGGGGAGACTCCGCAGGCAGCGGGTGTGGCATCACCAGAAATGAATTGGGCCAGCAACAAACCAGCGCCAGTCGCCCCTAGGTGGCTGGCGCTGGAGATCATACCTTTAAACTACTGTCATCTGGCCGGCGTAGAGCACGAAGTAGCGCAGCAGCAAGATCCCCATCAGGGTCAGGCTGCAGATCAGTACCAGATGGCCGTTCCTCTCCCGTAGCCGAGCGGGCATCAGCAGGGCGAGCAGCTGGGGCAGTAGCATGCCGATCCCCACCACCCCGACCCAGAACACCTGAGCCCAGAAACCGCTGCCGATGGCAGCCCACATCGCCACCTCTTTCTGGCCGCCACCAAAGTAGAGGCCGGTAAAGAAGCAGACCAGCAGCAACAGCTCCACCGCCAGCACCGGCCGCTCGAAGCGGTGGACAAAGCTCACCCCCTGGCTGTGGTGGTTCTCCCTGAACAGGGTCACCGCCAGCAAGATGGTGGCGGCAATGCCGGAGCTGATGCCGGAGACCAGAAACAGCACCGGCAGCACAGGGTTGTTGAGCAGCGGATAGGTTTTGAGCGCCGAGAGCAGAAAGCCGGTGTAGGCCCCCAAGAGCACGGCGAGCAGCAACAGCAGCGGTGCCAGCAGCCGTTCGATGCGGGCGAGCCAGCCGATGAGATTATCCACAAAGGCGAACTTCTCTTTCAGCAACCGGCGGCGCAGCGTCTCAATATCGGCTCTGAACACCACCGCCAGCCAGGCGAACAGCACAGCCATATAGAGCTGGAACAGCATGACCCCCATCGACATCACGGAGTCGAACTGGTAGTGGAACATCAGCTTCCAGAAGGTCCAGGGGCGGGCCAGGTGGAAGATGAGGATGAGCAGTCCCAACACGACGCTGAGCGGCGCCAGAATGGCAGTCGCCTTGATGATGCCGCTCTCGCTGCCAGCCCCCTTGCGGCGCAATAGCACCGAGAGGGTGGTGGCGCCGGCGGAGATGCCGAGCAGAAAGAGATAGATGGCGATCGGCCAGTCCCAGACAAGAGAAGGGAAATGAAAGGCGTCATGCCACATGGTTATTCCCTCCCTCTGTTACTGACGGGGTCGATGGCGATGGGGCAACTCCCCACCCCCGCGAGGGGCAGTGAAAGGCCGCTTGCATGGTCATGAGGTTATCTCCCCTTTGGGTACGCGGTACATCTTGGGCGAGGTGCCGAGCGCCTGCTTGTAGCGATAGGTGGTCTCCTTCACCAGCCGCTGTGCGATGGGGCTGCCCGGATCATCCAGATTGCCAAACACCAGCGCCCTGGTGGGGCAGGATCCCACACAGGCTGGCTCCTTGCCCGCCGCCAGATTGGTCTTGCGGCAAAAGTCGCACTTGTCGGCGACCTTGGTCACCGGGTTGATAAAGCGCACCTGGTAGGGGCAGGCGGCCAGACAGTACATGCAACCGACGCACAAGTCCGGGTTCACCTCGACGATGCCATCCTCCGCCCTGATATGGGAGGCCCCGGTGGGGCAGACGTGCACGCAGGGGGCGTTATCACAGTGCTGGCACGATTTACGAAAGAAGCGGTACTCGGCATCGGGAAATTCACCGACGGGGCCGGAACGGATGATCTCGAGGCGCGAAACCCCTTCCGGCACCTGATTCACCTCCCGGCAAGCATCCATGCAGGCGGTGCAGCCGATACAGGCCGTCTCGTCGTGGATCATGCCATAGCGCACCCCGTTGATGGTCTGGCTGTGGGCGAGGGCAGTCGCGCGAACAGGCCCCGTCATCATGATGAGGGCCCCCGCGCTCATCCCCGCCATGAAGTGACGGCGAGAGCAGCTCATTGTGCCTCCTTGCCCGGGGCGGCGTTCGTGGCTCTGATCGCCTCATGCTGCTTGTTGTGGCAGTCGACGCAAAGCGTGATGCGGGATTTTTCAGGGATCCCCGCCATGGGATCTTTGGCCGGGTGCAGCTGGTGACAGCTGGTGCAGGTGAGCTTGGTGGCGTGCACGTCGTGAGCCCAGAGTGCCTCGCGCAGGGGTTTGGGCTCGTGGCAGCTCATGCAGACCCCGTTTTGCTCGGCGATGGGGTAAGCCTCATCGCTTTGCGTGTCGTTGGCGCTGCTCAGCTTATCTTGCAATGCGCTTTGCTGGTCGTTGAAGCTGTCACTGAACCGCATCACATCCTTGACCCCTTCCCTGTGCTGGGGAGAGGGCAGGCCGTGGCAGTTGGTGCAGGTGACCGGCGCCAGGTTGTTGGGGTTGGTTGCCTGGCCATGCTTGCCGTGCATGCCGTAGGCCTGCTCCTTGTGGCAGTCGGTACAGGCCGCATCGGGATTGCGCAAAAACGCCACCTCCTGTGTGGCCGGGGCAGGTGTGGCCGGAACAGGGGCGGCTGCCGGTTCGGCCGCCTGACCCTGCAGGCTGGTGAGCAGCATGGCTGCCATCAGCATCAGTCGTAAGAAATCCATCGTTAAATCACCCATAGGAAGCTTCCATCCGCTGCGAGCCCGATCTGGTCGGGCCCGCAGGCGCCATTACTGTGCCAGCCGTCCAGCCGCTTTGGCCTCGGCATCCCAGGCGGGGACTGTGGTCTTGAGGAACTGGGCCTTGTCGCTGTTCATCTGTTTCATATCCATGCCAAGGGCGGTTTGGGCCTTCTCCTTGCTGGAGATGTCGGGGATGGCGATCTCGTGGCTGATCCCTTTGGTCGCCAGCAGGCGAGCCAGCTTGGTGCGGGCGTCAGCGGCCTTGTCCAGCGCGCTGCCAAGTACCTTGAGGGCCACTTCGGGGGCGTGCATCTGCACCCCGTGGGAGGCGATGGCATAGTCCCAGCGCCACTGGGCGTGACGGATGTCCTGCAGAATGTCCTTCATCTCGGCGTCGGTGGCACCGGCATCCCAGGCCGCCTTGGCCTCGAAGTGGGCGTGCACCAGCTGCTTCTCGACCTTCAGCTTGGTCTCGATCACCGCCTCTTTGCGCTGCTGGACTATGCCTTGCAGCATCTCCTTGCTCTGGGTGTGGCAGTTGCGGCAGGTCTGCTCGAAACGATCGAAAGGGTTGCCCACCTTGTGATCCGTGTAGACCTTGCCCTGATCGTTTTGCACCTTGGGCATGTGGCAGTCGACGCAGGCGACGTTGTTCTGGCCGTGGATGCCAGCCCGCCAGGTCTCGTATTCCGGATGCTGGGCCTTGAGCATGGGGGTTCTGGAGAGGGCATGAGTCCAGTCGGCGAAACCGATCTCGTCGTAATACTCTTCCATCTGCTCAACCGTGGTGCCCTTGTCCCAGGGGAATTTCACCGCCTTGGTGGGGCCGCTGAAGTAGTACTCCACGTGGCACTGGCCGCACACCTGAGACTGCTGATCGAAGCGTCCCTGATCCTTGAACGGCTTGCCGATGGCGGTCATGGCCCGATCGGCATAGGGACGGGAGAGGTGCAGGGCCGGCTTGCCCTCCTTGAACTCCTTCGAGGCGGTGTCGTGGCAGTCAGCGCAGCCGATGGTGTTGACGATCTCCGGCCCACCTTTTGCCCACATCCCCTTGAAGTAGCCATCTTCGCCTTTTTCATCGATAACGCGGGCCACATCCGGGCCTTTGCAGCTCCAGCAGGCCATCGGCAGCGGGCCATCTTCGGCGGTTTTCGGGGCGCCGGTGCGCAGGGTCTCGCGCACATCGGTCAGGGCATAGAAGTGACCGCGTGGCTTGTTGTAATCCTTGGCAAAGGGATAGCCTCCCCACAGCACGATCATATTGGGATCTTCCGCCAGCGCATCGGTGCGCGTCTCGCTCTCGCGGGTGGCCTGCCAGCTGGTGAACTGATCGGTGTGATCCTTGGCGAACAGCTCACTGCGCGCCTCTATCTTGCCCTTGGTGGTTGTCTCATCAGCCTGTGCAAAGCCGCTGGCGCCAAGCCAGCTGGTTAGCAGCAGGGCTGCGAAGCCCAGTTTGGTATGCCTGTGTTGTGAACCCACGTTTATCACTCCCAGATAAATGTCCTGGTCTGACCCGTTCCATCTTGTTGCGTGGATTTCATCCCCATTGGGCGGGGTGGGCAGACGTGTGGTTGGCGATGAATAAAACCGCGCAATATGTGATTTCTAGAGGCTTACCCTATCAAATAGGTAAATTTAATGATGATTTATCAGCAGGAGAGTTGTGCCAGATCAATTGGTGCACCGGATTGATCGTTGAAATGAGATCTCGATTAAATTTTATGAAAACTCAACTCCTTGTTCACCGCAGAACATCCGATGTAAGGGGGGTATCGATACCGTCATGAACGAGCCATTTTGCTGCCAATCCCGTTTGCCATTGTCACAACGCGGATTGCATCGCCATTTCGCATGTGGATTTTTTGACTAAATATGCATTTTAGGCATATTGAGTGCGAACCATGTGGCGCGCCAGCAGTCGTCAGTTCATCGAGGTGCTGGGCAAATTTCTCGTCACGCGACCGAAATGCTCACATGCGAGCGAATAAGCCTGTTACTAGAGGGATGGAGGCGGGGCCATTCAAATCTTGTTTTGTTTAAGAACCCTTGCCTGATGCACAAAGTTGTCAGTTAAGGCCATTTAATCGCTTTTGTTGTCGAAAATAGCGAAAAGACCCAAGCTGCCGGGTGCGGTATGATTATTGAACAAATGAGTGTCCGGTTGATACTGATGTCAGTGCGTAAAATGGTACTGGAGGCTGTATGGCTGAGTTGCAAATTGAAAAGTCCACGGTGATCACCCAACTCGAGGGCTCCGTGTTTGTCATCAATGCAGATGGATCTGCCATACGCGCAAAGGTGGGGATGGCGTTGCAGCCGGGGGACCGCCTCCAAACCGCCCAAGGGGGCCATTTTCAACTAGCCGAGCCGGGCAGTGATACGGCTGGTGAGCAAGCGGTTGCCGCCAAACCTGAGCCTGCCACTCCCGCTGGTGATGGGCAACTGGCCGATCCGGAGCTGGCCTCGTTGCAAGAGGCTATCCGCCAGGGGATAGACCCGACAGCTCAATTCCAGGAGACCGCGGCGGGCAATGCTGCCGCGGCTGCAGGTAATATCGGCGGTGTCGCCGGTTCCAGCTCGGGCGGATTCGTTGTGGTCGATCGTACCAATGACGCTACCCTGGCCGAGGCTGGTTTCGACACCTATCACACAGCTCAACCTGCGGGCGATGAGCTGCTGTTTTCCGAAGAGCGCGACCTCTTTGCCGCTATCACCATCACCGACCCCCAGACCAGCGACAACATCATCAATGCCGATGAAGCGGCGGGCGTCATCATCCGCGGCACTGTGTTCGATGTGGAGGTGGGCCAGCCGGTCACCGTCACCCTTATCGACCAGGCGGGAAATTCACTGACAGTAACGACCGTGGTGCTGCCTGGCTTGGTCTGGGAGGCCAACTTTGGCGATGTCACCGGCAAGCTGGTGGATGGCCCGCTGCAGATTGTGGCCAATACCCAGGATCAGGCGGGCAACAATGCCAACGACACCGGCCAGACCCTGCTCGATACCATCACCACCATTACTCTGGATCTCGCCGATGAGAGCGACAGCGGTGCCAGTCAGACCGATGATCTGACCCGCGACAATACCCCGCTGCTGCAAGGGAAGGGGGAGCCCGGCGCCACCGTGACCCTGAGCCTTGGCGGCAGCGTGCTCACCGTCCTGACGGTGGATACCGCCGGTAACTGGCAATATCAGTTGCCGCAGACCCTGGCCGATGGCCAGTACCAGTTTCAGGTCAATTCAGTGGATATTGCCGGCAACCGCGCCAGCGATACCCTTGTTATCAATGTCGATACCCAGGCCTTCATCGATATCGATGATCTCGATACCGCCGCCCTGTTTGGCAATAACAGCGCCACCCTGAGCGGTTCCAGCAGCAATGTGGAAGCGGGTCAGAATGTCACCATCACCCTGGTCGACAGCAATGGCCAGCCGCTGCTGACTACCTCGGCGCTGGTAGGGGCCGATGGTCGCTGGCAGGTGAGCGGCCTTGATCTCTCCGGCATCAATCAATCCTTTGAAGTGCGCGCCAGCGTCACCGATTTGGCGGGCAACAGCGCAAGCGATGGCGCACCGCTGATCGGTCAGAGCGAGACCCTGACACTCTCCGAAGCAGGTTTGGCCGATGGCCCGGTGACCGCGACCGGCAGTCTCAATACCGGTGCCGGTCAGGATGGCAATCTGCAAGTTCAGTTTGCTGCCGACCAGAGTGCGCTGGAAGGGCTGGGGTTTGTCAGCCACGGTGTGCCTCTCGGCTACACCATCAATGGTCAGACCCTGACCGCCACCGCCGGTGGTTCGACCGTCTTCACCCTGACCCTCAACAATGACGGCAGCTACCGCATCGTCTGGAGTCAGAGTCTGGATCACGGTCAGGACACGTTGCGCCTGCCGTTCAACCTCGAATATCGCGATAGCGACGGCGATCTGGTGAAGGCGCCGTTGGTGCTCACTCTGGTGGACAGCAATCCGCCCAGCTTCGACATCCCGGCCATTCCCCTGACCGAAGATGCCTTTACCAACGGCGCCGCCGTGGTGGGCGAGAGCAGCTTTGTGGTCAAACACACCGCCGATCCCCTGCTGGTGGATTCGCTGGTGTTCAGTAACCAGAGCCAGACGCTGGCCACCCTCAACGGTGCCGGGCTGGGGAGTGATGGCCATCCGCTGACGTTCGAATTTGCCGGTGATCGCACCCTGTTGGGTTACTACCTGGATGGCAGTGGCAAACGGGTAGAGGTGCTGCGCGCCGAGCTGAAGGCTGAGCAGCAGGGCAGCGATCTGGCTGGTCGGGTAGTTGTCACCCTCACCGGGCCGCTGGATCATCAGGGCCGTGACAGCCTCTCCCTCGGTTTGCAGGTGAGCGCCAACGAGATCGACGGCGATAGCACCAGTGCCAACCTGACGCTGACCGTCAATGATGGCAGTGATCCCGCATTGGGCATCGACAAGGGTATTGCCCTGCAAGAGGGGGACAACCAGAGCATTGATGGTCGGCTGCCGGTGACGGTGGGCAGTGATCGTCTGGTCTCCCTCAACTTTGATACGAACCAACCGGCGTTGGCCGGGCTGACCAGTCAGGGCAAGGCCACCAGTGTCGAGGTCAATGACAACCAGCTGATCGTCAA
>NZ_CDBI01000103.1 GCF_000820025.1 Aeromonas popoffii | reverse complement strand
CGGCCTTGTGGGGCGTGTTTTTGGTAGCCCAGATGCTCGTCCATCTCGGCATTAAGCGCGGTCTCGACGGTGAGCTTGATCAGCTGTTGGGTGAGGGTGCCGAGATCTTTTTCAGACTTGATGTCTTTTGCCAGCTCAGCGGCGAGTGCTTTGAGTTTGTCTTGGTCCATTTGCTTACCCACGAAGGTATCCTTTTGAAAAAGTTACTTATTCGTGGGCGGTTACACAATTGGATTTACAGGCTCCCATTCTGGCGGCCATTTAGGGCAGAAGATCCTCTCTGTTTATTTTATTGGGATTCATTCTCGGCATGGCGCTATTAATGCTGACCCATTAAACCCGCTGGCCGACGTGGGACGTCTGGCACAACAGCCACCCTCCCGCCGCTATCTGCTCCGGGCTTAGTACCCATTGCTCCCGGGCCAGCTCCCCACTGTAGCCTCGCCAGCGATCCCGTCCCTCCTGCTTGGCTCTGTATAACGCCATATCTGCCAGTTTGAAGCTGAGATTCCAGAACGAATCTTCCAGTTCCCGGTGCAGAGGATACCTGCAATATCCCAGCGACGCCGTCATCTTGAGCGGCACCTCCTCACGCCCGAACCTGTACTCGGCAATCTTGCGGCGCAAGCGCTCGACCCGACTCGCAACCTGTGTCGCCTCCTCGCACATGAGCAGCAGCAGGAACTCCTCGCCACCCAGCCGGATCAGTGGTTCCTCCTCACCGAGAGCGCCGTGCAGCAGTTCAGCGAGCTGGCACAACACCAGATCGCCGATATCGTGCCCGAAACGATCGTTCACCTGTTTGAAGTGATCCAGATCCAGGATCACCAGCATCCTGGCGGCGGTGACGTTATCCTGGCTCAGCAGCCACTCATCGAGGTAGCGCCGGTTGAAGGCATGGGTCAGCGGATCCGTGTAGGCAGCAGTCTCCATCTTGGAAGAGTGCGCCTGCAAGGCACTGTGGTGCAGGCTGATCTTGGCCGCCATCTCCCGGAACTTGCGGCTGAGCAGTGCCATCTCCTGGCTGCTGTCGATGATCGGCAGCACGCTGATGTCCTGTTTTTCGCCAAATTTCTGCAGCGCTTTCACCAGCTCGCTGACCGGCCCCAGCACTATGGTCCGCAGCCGCGCCAGCGCCATCAAGATGCAGGCCAGGCTGATCAGCAGCATGCCGACGAAGGTCCAGATAGCGCCCTCCATCGCGCCCTGCAACACATCACGATCGTCTTCCACTATCAGGATCAACACGGGGTCGCCATTGCTGTCGAGCAGCAACCCCTCCCCCCTGACCCGCTGCAGCCCCTGATCCACCAGGCGATAGCTCATCTGTGGTTTGAGTGGCTTGAAGGAGAGGAAGTTATCGGAAGGCTTGGGCTGGGAGAGGGTCAAAGAGAGGGCGGTGCGCTCAGCCAGCTCATGCAGATAGCGAGCATCCAGCCAGCGAGTCACCAGCAGATAGCCATTGGGTGTGGCGTTTTCCAGAGCGTTGGTGACCGGCTGGAACGAGTAAATGAGGGGTCCCCACTGGGATCGCCTCACCCCGCTCAGACTGCGCATCCCCTCCTGACGGGATTCACGCAGCAACTGCAGCTTGAGGTCGTCCAGGAAAAATGGGAGCAGGGTCGTGTCCGTGTCTGGCGCCTCGGGCAGCAGGGTACGAGTCCAGATCTCGACTCCCTGCAAATCCATATAGCTCAATACGCTGAGTTCGAAATCCCGCATCGGGGTATCGACCAGCAAATTGGAACGAATATAAGCCTGATTGGGATGAGCCAGAAAATGATAGCTCTCATCCCAGATACCCCAATCCCGGGTGAAGGCATTGATGGCGTTGATATCACCCTGTACCGCCTTGATCACCCGCTGCAGGTGATCCTTCATCCGCCGCTCCTCGATCCGCTGTGCCGCTGGCACCTGAGCCAGGGCGATCACGATGAGCAACATCAGGATGGCTCCGGCCCAGATGGGAAACATGGAGTAGGCCAGCAAATGATCGATGGAGCGGGAAGGTTGAGCCATGAGCGCCAATATCCTTTGGACGGCAAACCAGGGAGCGGAAACTGTCTTGTACCAAGTATGGAGTATCCGTCTCCTAGGGCGGCAACTGAATCACGTCGATATAAAACAAGGGGCACAGGGCCCCTTGTCTCATTACAGCCGCGATGATCTTACCAACAGCGGGGCCAAGAAGCGCGCGGTATGAGAATCCTCACAGCGGCTGATCTGCTCTGGCGTACCTGTCACCAGAATACGGCCGCCACCGGCACCGCCCTCGGGCCCCAGATCGACGATCCAGTCAGCGGTTTTGATGACATCCAGGTTGTGCTCGATGATGACGATGGTATTGCCCCGATCCCGCAGCTGGTGCAGTACCTTGAGCAGTTGCTGTATGTCGTGGAAGTGCAGACCTGTGGTCGGCTCATCCAGGATATAGAGGGTCTGACCCGTGTCGCGCTTGGAGAGCTCGCGCGCCAGCTTGACCCGCTGCGCCTCCCCTCCGGACAGCGTGGTGGCCGACTGGCCGAGGCGGATGTAGGAGAGGCCCACATCCATCAAGGTTTGCAGCTTGCGCGCCACCGCCGGCACCGGGTCGAAGAAAGCCCGGGCATCTTCCACCGTCATATCGAGGATCTCGTGGATGTTCTTGCCCTTGTACTTCACCTCCAGGGTCTCGCGGTTGTAGCGCTTGCCCTTGCAGACATCGCACGGCACATAGACATCCGGCAGGAAGTGCATCTCCACCTTGATGACCCCATCCCCCTGACACGCCTCGCAGCGGCCCCCTTTGACGTTGAAGGAGAAACGGCCCGGCTGGTAGCCGCGCGAACGCGCCTCCTGGGTGCCGGAGAGCAGCTCGCGGATCGGGGTGAACAGGCCGGTATAGGTGGCCGGGTTGGAGCGCGGGGTGCGGCCGATGGGGCTCTGATCGATATCCACCACCTTGTCCAGATGCTCCAACCCCTCGATGCTGCGATAGGGAGCCGGCGTGGACTCGGTCGCCTTGTTGAGCTCCCGGTGAGCGATGCGGAACAGGGTATCGTTGATCAGGGTCGACTTGCCGGAGCCAGAGACACCGGTGACGCAGGTCATCACCCCTATGGGCAGATCCAGATTAACGTTGCGCAGGTTGTTGCCGCTCGCCCCCTTGAGTTTTAACCACTTGCCGGTGAGCGGGGTACGCTCGGCAGGAATGGCGATCTGCTTGCGGCCAGAGAGATAGTCACCGGTCAGGGAAGCTGGATTGTCGATGATCTGCTGGGGGGTGCCCTGCGCAACAATCTCGCCACCGTGCACGCCAGCCCCCGGGCCGATGTCGAGCACATGGTCGGCGAGGCGGATGGCATCCTCGTCATGCTCCACCACTATGACCGTATTGCCCAGATCGCGCAGGTGAGTGAGGGTCTTGAGTAGCCGCTCGTTGTCGCGCTGGTGCAGGCCGATGGAGGGCTCATCAAGTACGTACATCACCCCAACCAGACCGGCGCCGATCTGGCTCGCAAGCCGAATGCGCTGAGCTTCACCGCCGGAGAGGGTCTCGGCACTGCGCGACAGGCTCAGATAGTTGAGGCCCACGTTCACCAGGAAGCCGAGCCGCTCGATGATCTCTTTCAAGATCTTCTCGGCAATCTGCCCACGCTGGCCGGTCAGGCCCAGCCCCTCGAAGAAGGCGAGCGCATCGCCAATGGACTGTTCCGCGATGGCGGGCAGGTTGCGGTTGTCCACAAACACATGGCGCGCCTCTTCCCGTAACCGGCTGCCACCGCAGCTGGCGCAGGATTTGTTGGCGATGTATTTAGAGAGCTCTTCGCGCACCGAGTTGGATTCGGTTTCGCGGTAGCGTCGCTCCATATTGTGCAAGATCCCCTCGAACGGGTGCTTGCGCACGACCACGTCGCCACGATCGTTCATATAGCGGAACTCGACCTCGGTACGCCCCGAGCCGCGCAGGATCACCTCCTGGGTCTTGAGGGGCAGATCCTCCCACGCCGCCTCCAGATCGAACTTGTAGTGCTCGGAGAGAGACTTGAGCATCTGGAAGTAATAGAAGCTGCGCTTGTCCCAACCACGGATAGCACCGTTGGCCAGACTGATGGCCGGATCGCCAATCACCTTGGCCGGATCGAAATACTGCTGTACGCCCAGACCATCACAGGTGGGGCAGGCACCGGCCGGGTTGTTGAAGGAGAAGATGCGCGGCTCCAGCTCCGACATGGAGTAGCCACACTCCGGGCAGGCGAAGTTGGCGGAGAAGGTCATGGGGGCAACCCCCTCCTCCCCGTCCATGGGCACCACCAATACGATGCCGCCGGAGAGGGTCAGCGCAGTCTCGAACGATTCGGCCAGGCGTAGCGCCAGGTCATCGCGCACCTTGAACCTGTCCACCACCACCTCGATGGTGTGCTTCTTGTGCAGCTCCAGGGTGGGGGGATCGGAGAGGTCGCACACCTCGCCATCGATACGGGCACGGATATAACCCTGCGCTGCCAGGTTTTCCAGCAGCTTGCTGTGCTCCCCTTTGCGATCCCGCACCACGGGGGCCAGCAGCATCAGCTTGCTGCCCTCAGGCTGGGCCAGCACCTGATCCACCATCTGACTGATGGTCTGGGCGGCGAGCGGAATGGCATGAGTCGGGCAGCGAGGTTCACCTACCCGCGCAAACAGCAGGCGCAGATAGTCATAGATTTCGGTAATGGTGCCGACGGTCGAACGCGGGTTGTGGGAGGTGGACTTCTGTTCGATGGAGATGGCAGGGGAAAGTCCCTCGATATGATCCACATCCGGTTTTTCCATCAGGGAGAGGAACTGGCGAGCATAAGCGGAGAGCGACTCCACGTAGCGGCGCTGCCCCTCGGCATAGAGGGTATCGAACGCCAGGGAAGACTTGCCGGAGCCGGATAGACCAGTGACCACGATCAGCTTGTCGCGGGGCAGGGTCAGATTGATGTTCTTGAGATTGTGGGTGCGGGCACCCCGAATCACGATTTTTTCCATCTTTTGCACGCTCGATACACAAACCAGAGCGAATCAGTATGGCATAGAGACTACTGGATGAATAGACAGGTTTTATCCATCATCCCCATCGCTTTCAGAGATACTCCTTGGCCCAGCTCACTGCCTGCAACCGGTTCTTTACGTTCAACTTCTTGAACACGTTATAGAGGTGGGACTTGATGGTGTGCTCGCTCACAAACAGGCTGTCGGCAATCTCGGTATTGGAGGCTCCCGTCATCAGATAACGGATGATCTCCTGCTCACGCACGGTCAGCAGCGTCTGGTTGCGCACATGATGCTCCCCCCCCTTGCGGTAGTAATTGACCAGATCACACAGCAAGTGGCGAGGGATCCAGTACTCCCCCTGCAACACCTTGCGAATGCCGAGCACCAGCCGATCCAGCGGATCCTGACGGAAAAAAAGCCCGCTGGTATGGGGCCACATCAGCAGCAACTCCCGATCCGTGCTGGTCGGAGCGTTAAGCAACACCGTATTGGCCTCACCAAAGCGGCTGGCGATCTCCCGTGGCCAACCCGACTGCTGGCTCGACTTGAGATAATCCAGATCGACCAGAAACAAGGGTCGCGGCTCGAGTTCGTCCTGTAGGGGCAGGGTTTCCAGTATGCTCACCAGCAGGATGGGAAGTGCCAGCTGCTCGGTCAGATAGCTCTGAAAACTGACCGCCTGCACATTATTTTCGGTCACCAGTACGATGGGATATAGGGTGGTCATGAAGATCACGTCCTTGAACATTCAGGCCATGGTTTTTTTGGCAGCAGAGAGTACCAAGCCCCTCGAACGGTGCAGTATTAAAAAAGTATTAGACACAAGTGTGCCTCCTTTGAAACTCACCAATTTCCTAAGCAATACAAAGGACTAGCTACCTCCCCCCATTTGGGTGAAATGCTGGCTCAACACCTGACACAGGGTGTCGCATCAAAGCAAACCCGCATTCCTGCGGCGATCGCACCATGGGCATGGACACCCTGCTGTCCCTGCCCGCTTGCTGGTCAAGGTCGGCCTCGTGTAAGTTAATCCTTCGGCCTATGCCTTGGCTGAAGGCTGAACGGACAGGAAGATGTGCGCTCGTTCGCGCCAACTGTTACTATTGCGGGCAAAATCTGAAAGCGGGGCTTTGGCCAGCAGGCCGACTGAACCGGGTGCAATCATCACTTGAGTGACAGTATCGTCTAGCGATGTTGCCTATCTGACAGAAAACAAACGATATGTTGAATTGGTCCGGGCATATGGCCTGGCCGGTATATAAAGGGTGGAAGAGAGATTATGGCCAGTCGAGGCATCAATAAAGTCATTCTGATCGGTAACCTGGGACAAGACCCGGAAGTGCGCTACATGCCGAGTGGCGGTGCCGTGACCAACATCACCCTGGCCACCTCTGAAACCTGGCGCGACAAGCAGACCGGCGAACAGAAAGAGCGTACCGAGTGGCACCGCGTGGTGTTCATGGGCAAGCTGGCCGAAGTGGCAGGCGAGTACCTGAAGAAGGGCTCCCAGGTCTATGTCGAAGGGAAACTGCAGACCCGCAAGTGGCAGGATCAGAGCGGCCAGGAGCGCTACACCACCGAGGTGCTGGTAGACAGCTTCAGCGGCGTGATGCAGATGCTGGGTGGCCGTCCGCAAGGTGGCGCCGGTCAGAACATGGGTGGCCAACCCCAAGGCAACTGGGGTCAGCCACAACAAGGCATGCCCGCCCAGCAGCCAATGAACCAGGCCCGTCCTGCCGCCGCGCCGCAGCAGAACATGCAGCCGCAGCAAGGTGGATACAGCCGTCCGGCCCAACAGCCCCAGTCTGCACCGCCGGTATATAACGAGCCGCCGATGGATTTCGACGACGACATCCCGTTCTAGGATATACCTCTAGTTATTATGTAAATAATATCCCAGTAAGCCTTGTGTTTACTGGGATTTTTTGTTGTTTACACTTTTCAAAATTAGAGCCTAAGATAGGGCTATCGTATACCTTATAAAAGTGTAAACAAAGTGTCCACTGGCTACCGTGTTAAGACTCTCATGCTCACCTCAGGTGAACGCCTTCCTGTCCTTTTGGATAGAGAAGGTCAGCCAATGTTTAATCCCACCATATTTGCGTTAACGGAAGTCAGAGGACAGAACCTATCTTCCAACACCATCGGCATCGTACTGCGCAGTGTGATGACCTTTCACTTGTTCTTAGATTCACGCCACATTGACGTTGATACACGATTTGCCAATGGGGAATTGCTGACACTAAGTGAGGTGGAAGACCTTTCTCGATTCTGCCGATTGCCCCTGACAGCTTTGGTCTTAGAGCCTGATGCTAGCGAGAACACATCTGAAAAGGTGATGTCTTTAGAGCAGGCACGAATGAGAGTTCAGATGCCGAAGCACCTGCCTCCCCAAGTGGACCCGAATGTTGCAGCCAGTCGGCTGCGTTATATTCGGATGTATCTTCAGTGGCTCATCAATGAACGCCTGAGTAGGCAAGGGTGGGAACCTGCTGTAGCAGCTCGATTTGCTGATGTCACGAGACGTGTGATTGATGCGATTAATGCTCGTGTACCTAACAAGTCAGGACGCAACACGCTGAAGCTACGAGAGGGCCTCTCTGAAGAGGACATGGCAGAACTGCTGCGTGTGATTGACCCACGCTCTCCAGATAACCCTTGGCAAGATGAACACACTCGCTATCGCAATGCTCTGCTTATCAATTGGCTCTTGTATCTCGGCCTTCGGATCGGTGAGGCGCTGGGGGTGCAAACGACAGACCTCGATTCCCATAACGGAGAGGTTACGATCCACCGTCGTGCCGATGACATCAATGACCCTAGGCGATACCAACCACAGACCAAGACGCGGGCACGAGTGCTTGAAATGAACGCAGCGCTGAAAGCGCAAACACAAGCCTATATTCTGCACCACCGTCGCCAGTTGCCACAGGCAAAGAAACACTGCTTCCTGTTTGTTGCCAGCCATACAGGGCGGCCAATGACGCTTGCAGCAGTAGGGAAGTTGTTTCATGAGCTCCGGGCAAAGAGCCCTTCTTTACCAAAAATATTGAGCGCACATGTCCTACGTCATACCTGGAACGACATGTTTTCCAAGAAGATGGATGATATGGGAGTGACGCCTGAAGTCGAACAGCATAGCCGTAGTTATCTCATGGGCTGGTCTCCTACGTCAGGCACGGCAGCGGACTACACCCGTCGCCATGTTCGCAATAAGGCCAAGCAGGTGTCTCTGGAGTTACAAAACCAGCTCGTAAATGTGGATAAATATGATGGTGAAGAGTAAACAAGTCACAGTCGCGCCCTATTGGGCTTCGACTCCAACGTTACCAGCACTGGCAAGGACGCTATCCGGGGTTGAGTTTGACCCGAGAGCAAACCGGTGGGAATACCGTGATACCACGATGACAGTGAATCTGAATTTTGCCTCTTGGACAGCAACAGAATCACTGGTCACTTCAGCAAAGCTGGCCTTGCTCTGGTATGCGGAGAACATGTCCTCATCACACCTGACCAATATGTTTATGCGTATGACTCACTACATAAGGACTTTGTGCACCAACCAAACCACCCCGCTTGATAAAATCACCAGTGTGGATCTCATCAACTATAGAAGCACACTGACCAGCTCAACGGCTTGGTATCTCGGCAGCCTCTCTGGGCTCCTGAAAAAATGGCACAGTCTCAGTTATCCGGGGGTCACTGACGACGCGGTAGCCCTGCTTAATCAGCTTCGTACAGAAGGCAACCGCAAGGGGGAGGCAGTACTGACACATGACCCACACAATGGCCCCTTCACTGACATAGAGATACAGTCTATACAAGCTGAGCTCGACAGAGCCTACGAGAAAGGTCGTGTCGCTCTAGAGCCTTATTTACTGGTCTACCTGTTCATGCTGCTCGGGCAACGTCCCACACAATATGCAGCGCTAAAGATACGTGATGTAAGCGTGACACGAGCCAAGGATGGGACTGCCGTGTACATCCTGCACGTCCCACGTGCAAAACAACGCCATCAAATCTCACGTACAGAGTTCAAGGAACGCGTCCTCATACCTCAGATAGGTGAGCTGCTGGTACGTCACGCCAGTCATGTTCGAACCACCTTCCGCAAGCAACTCGCTGACCCAGAAGATGCGCCATTATTCCCAGCACAACGCAGGTTCAGTAACGAACCGAAGGGATTTGAACATCACCGCACAGCACAAACAATTTCAGATTTACTCGAAAAAACGCTTGGCTTTTTAAGTGCCTGCTCAGAACGTACCGGAGAGCCGTTGCACATCACTGCAACACGCTTTCGCCGTACTATGGCCACAAGGGCGGCCATGGAAGGTCATGGGGAATTGATCATCGCTGAGTTGCTTGATCACACCGATACCCAGAATGCAGGTGTTTACATAGAAGCTCGACCCGAGATTGTGGAACGGATTGATCGTGCCGTCGCCATGTACATGGCACCAATGGCACAGGCATTTGCAGGGGTTATTATTGAGGGCGACTCCCAGGCCAGTCGTCTCGGTGATCCACTGAGTCGTATTTGTGACCCAAGATTTGATCCCTCGATGAAGCCTATGGGCAACTGTGGCAAACACGGATTCTGTGGCTCCCTAGCCCCCATAGCATGTTATACCTGCGTAAATTTCCAGCCATGGTTGGATGGCCCTCATGAGGCGGTACTCGACTACTTAATCAATGAACGAGATAGGCTAGCAGGCCAAAACGATCTACGGATTGCCTCTATCAATGACCGCACCATTCTTGCTGTAGCAGAAGTTATCCAACTCTGTGAGATCCGGCTCAAGGAAACTACCCATGCATGAGATCGTCCTGTTCTCCCCCAAAGCCGCATTAGATGCCACAGCAAACCTGCATGGTTTTATTGAAATGTGCCGTGACAAGCTTACCGTGTTTGGGTCAGATCTCCCTTTCCAGCAGGACGTATGGGATGTGACTGATGCTGTAAAAACCAATGGACATGGCAGCAAAAGGGTCCGCATTACTTTTTCCAATACGGCTACCGTCAGTGAAAAAAACCTAGTAAATCAAGTGATGATGCAGGAGCCTTTTCTGTCATTTTCCAAAGCCTATATTCGCTATATGCACGGCATGCGCCCGACCAAAATTATTCATAACAGGGTCGCGGCATTACGGGCTTTGGAGACGGCGTTGTCGGAGAACGGTACAGCACCCAATCCAGTACAAGTAGACTCCCGTATCCTCAATCGTGCCGCACAGCTTATCGTTGAAGGATTCAGTGATGGCGCAGCATACAGAGTAGGCGGACAACTCGAACTCATAAATACATTTATGTCTGAGAATCGACTCACGACAGTCCGTACTAGCTGGCACAACTCCATCAAACGCCCTAGTAGTGCCGTGCGGGTTGGCAAGGAATTCGACGAACGACGCGCAGATAAAATGCCCTCCTTGGCAGCACTTGACGCATTACCAAAGATTTTTCATTTAGCCACAAAACCCGCTGATGTAATCCCCGTTTCAGTAGCAGCGATACTGCTCTCTGCCCCGGATCGCATTAGCGAAGTCCTGATGCTTCCTGCGGAGTGTGAAGTACGCGAAAACCGGAAAGGAAAAGACCCTGCATATGGCTTACGTTGGTGGCCCGCCAAAGGTGCAGAGCCGATGGTTAAGTGGTTGATCCCATCCATGATGTCAGCGGTAGAACAAGCCCTTATCAATATAAGATCTGTCACCGATGAGGCACGACGAATAGCCAAATGGTACGAGCTCAATCCAAGTCAAATTTACCTCGCTCCAGAGGTCATTTATCTACGAGGCCAAGAATGGCTATCGATGACTGAAATCGGCAAGATCCTAGGGCTTGGCAGCTCAAGTGCATCTAACTGGTGTAATAACAACGCAATTCCAAAAATACAATACGATGGGAAGAAAGGCAGTTTTGCACGATTCTCGGATGTAGAGACTGTAGTGGTTGCTCAACTTCCTCCCGGATTTCCGTGCCTCGATCCTGTGACAGGTTTGAAGTACAGCGAGGCACTGTTTGTCGTATTACAAAATCAGCTCGACACACGGCGTGGGACATTTGAATGCATGATCGAATCCGTCACTATCGGCCAGATCAATACGGGATTAGGCAGTCGAGTTGAACATGGTCATGACTCGGTCTTTAGCCGCCTAAAATTTACCGAAGACGACGGTAGCCCGATCAGCATGACAAGCCATCAATTTAGACACCTCCTGAATACCATTGGACAAGCAGGTGGTCTTAGCCAGCTAGACCTGAGCAAATGGTCTGGGCGCGTGGATATCCGTCAGAATGAAGCATACGATCATCTTTCTGCGGGACAGATGTTAGAAAAAATTCGCGAGGCTGTAGGAGGAAACGACATGTTTGGACCTCTGGCTGAGCTTCCACAAAAAGCACTTATACGCAGGGATGAGTTTGCCAGATTGGTGATCCCGACTGCACATACAACGGAGATTGGCTACTGTGTGCATGACTACACATCCTCCCCATGTCAGATACACATGGATTGTATTCATTGCCAAGACTTGGTGTGCATCAAGGGCGATACAGAGAAAACTACACGCTTACACCAGCAATTAGAGGAAGCCAAAGGCCTAGTGGCAAAAGCAAAAGCCGCAGTAGAGCAAGAATATGCCGGTGGTAATCGCTGGCTGGAACACCATTTATCTACCGTCGATCGACTATCCCAATTGTGTACCATCATGGATGATCCTTCCGTGCCACATGGTGCTGTGATCCAGTTGGCAGCACCCCAGATGGTAATGCATACCCAACAACCAGCCGTCAAACGTATAGATCCAGCAGAAGACGAGCAGGCTCGCATGCAAGCTAATGCCCGAGCGCTGATGAGGAATATGAGTTAATGAGCCAGAGCAAGAGCAAGAAAAAGGTCACTCACAGAAGCAAAAACCTTACCGACGATATAATTGATAAAATAGTCAAGTTATTAGATGGCTGGAATGACAAGCTCACCTGGGACACACTGCTTGATACCATTGCCCTCAGATTACATCAAAGATATACAAGACAGACGCTACACAAGCATGAGCGGATCCGAGCCGCATATAGCCAGAGAAAAGAGGCTCTGAATAATAGCAGTAACAAAGCAGTGGTACCTCAAGAGGACCGTAAATTAGATGACGATATTATACGTAAGATTGGTCGGTTGGAGGCAGAGAACCAACGACTGGAAGCCGAGAACCAGCAACTCCTCGAACAATTCGTTGTATGGGCATACAACGCGCATGTTCGAGGACTAACCAAAGAGTATCTCAGTCAGCCATTGCCACAAGTGAATCGGGATCAATCATTGCCATCCAAAAAATAATGACACACCATACGCTTCGTTTGAATGAACATGATCAATATAACGACTCAAGTAAATTTTCAATCCAATCTACTTAGTAGATTTTCAAGATCTTTTCGAACAAGTTTACTTGTTTTCTCAAAAGACTCTAACTGTGTGATCCGTGAGCTTAAATTATGCATCCTCGTATCCTTGTCTTGCGATGACAGCTCCCAAGAGAATCTCACGAAAAAATCAACCTCATCTGAGGAAGAAATCCCTTGCATGCTTTTAATCCAATTTATAGCAGCGTCATTATTTTCTAGCTCAACAGCCTGCTCGAGTAAGAACATTATTAAAACTCTTGCTGCGGCATCCAGATCCTTGACTAATTTTACCAAATGCGTGGAGTCATGCAATTTATTGCCACCATTTTCCTCAGCATCCATGTAATAACGTGGGCTATTCGATTCAGGACTAAGTGAGTCCAACACTTTAAATATATGCTCGAAGTTCTCAAATGGCCTGGCGCCATTTGGGAATACACGTCTATTACTCCAAAGTTTAAGGATGGTATCACAGCAAATCCCCTTCGATTTTTCATCTCCATTTTCTGCTGATATTATTTGCTCAGACAAATAATTGATCATCCATACTGTTATATGATCAAGATCACTATGCCTCAAACTGGATACAATTTCCCTACCCAAGTTGATAACTTTTTCCTGCATCTCTAATTTTTCCATCTCCAGAAAGGATGAAGGTTTTATTGTATCCAGGGATATATCCGATTTCATTTTCTTCATCTTCATATCTTCCTTTGAAACTTCGCTTAATATACACTTGAAGAGCAATTTCGACATTCAGCAGGTCACATACTGTCTTCAAAAAACCTAGTGATGCTTTAACTGAAGCACCAGAGCTTATATAAGAGTCTCTATCGCCAGTTCTATTTTCACTCCAAAACAAGTTCTCAAGGAAAACGCTATTATCTGAAATCAGCACGCATTTTTTTTCATCATCACTGTAAGATACATCAATGATATTGGTAATGCACTCTCTCAGTTTATAAGGTCTATCGGAAATCTCTCCGGCGTATGGATCCTTTGATTCTATATCATTGTCTCTGTCACTAGAAAATAACCATTCTTTACAATAGAACTTAGATTCATCACGATCATCAAACTCACAGAAATTATATAAATCACACTCACCAATGCAATCTTCAACACTGAGTGAAGTGTGCAAGAGAGATTGACCTAATCCCTTTGGCACTAGCACGCTTGAGAATGACACATGCTCATTCTTACCATCACGATACTCATTCCAGCACCCCTCTACATTAAGCCACGTAGTTAAACCATCAACCAAAACCAAGCTATCAATAAAATCGGTTTCTACTATTTGCCAAGGCCAGCCTTCACTATATTTCTCCTGAAACCAGCTTGGCCTAACAATAGGAATAGGGTCTCTAAGTTCAGCTAACAACATATGGTTTTTATTTAGAATGAGATGCCTCTTCAACCATTCATCCCAACAACTAATATCACACCCCTTATGTTCAACTACAGGCATCCTAGCAAGTAATCTTGATGCAACCTCAAACATAAGATGATACGAAACATAAAACCCATAACTATCAATTTTTGGATAACATCCATGCGAAGAGAACGTATCTGAACTAAGCCGATAACTTTTCCAAAGTGCAGATCTTGAATCAGGTATATGTGAGGAATCAAAACTTAACTTCCAATCATTGAATAAAACATGCCTAGCAAGATCTTCAACTTGCACTTCAGAAATACCGAAGACGCGCCCTAACGGCTCAAACCAATATCTATCAAAATCATAACTAAACCGAAGTTCAGGAAGTAGACCTAACTCTCCACTTTTATGCCAAGGAGAGTCTATTCTGTGAAGATATTTATTTTCCTCGATAGAGTGATATTGTGGTAAACAAGCTTTGTGAAGTTGATCAATGTCATCCTCACTAAATAAATCCATCTTGACTCGATATAAATAAAGGCATATTTGTTTTGCATAGAATCGAATCAAAAAACCTTGTTTTTTATTACATGCGGTAGCATAAAAAGTATAATAGTAATCTATTAGTAGTATAGGGCATTCAGAAGCGCAGCGTGTTAAAGCAACGAGCAAATATAGTTTCGCGTGTAGATCATAAAATACATATCCCTTAGGGACATAAGATGGAAGCAATCCTGAATTGTAGAGATCAATCAGCAATTTTATTTCTTGCTGGCAATTTAATGTATATAGTTCTAAAACTGCATGTACAGCTTTCCATCGCTCCTCTGATTTAGGAGAGCCTAGGTTAGCATAAATATAGCTAACTAAGGCGTGAGGGATACTTTCAGATACTTTCATGCATTCATCCCAACACCCATCAGCATAGTCGTCTTCAAGATATACTTCTAGCCTAGATAGTCCGAAATCAATTAATATCAGAGCGTCTCCTTCATCTAATTCGTTAGAACTATAATGAACAAAACCAAATAATGCTGATGCTGACTCGATGTCAACCGAACTCGAGAAACCATTAAGAATACCATTTTTTATATATTCGTGAGTGCTTTCATTCAATATAAAGGCATTGATAAAATATCCTCTTTCATAAATGGTAGTGAATCTTGTAGGGTATCTAGAGGCAATATAATAAATTATATTATTCCAGCTATGTCCCAAAGACACCTTATCTCTCCATGCACTAGGTATCTGCTCGAATGCCTCACGTAGGTCATGAAAATCAAGTGTTTCACACTGGCTTATTATTTCTAAAAAGGAGCTAGCATTCCTCGGCGTTACTTTTTTGTAACACCCTATCCAAAACATACTCTGTCTTTTCGGATAAGGCTGGTTTTTATAGCATTCAAATGCAGAGCTAAAACCTATATTGGTTAATAATTCGAATCCCCCATATAGTTCCTCCCAATGTCCATTTTCAAACCCAGCCTCTTTCCCGTGACCGACTAATACTGATCCAGGTGGATTGGCTTTTGATGACAGTTCAATTAGCCTATTTATCTCTTTATTTAAACACTCTAAATTATATTGTGAAGCTAAATCATTTACGCGACACCATTTATCACCAAGATATCCTTGTGCTCTCAGCCCCTTAACATAACTGTTCAACATTTTTTGTTGATTTATCTTAGACGTTTCTTTTTCAAGGCATTTTTGTAAAAAATCATAACGTCCATGATCCCAAGAGAAGAATGATAAAGACCATAATGATGCTGGCGAAGTAACATTAGAGTTTATTGTACTATTTGCAAGCGCGACAATGTGCCTTTCATGCCAACTAACACTTCTATCTTTCCATCTACTAAGAATGGAGAATGTCGACTCTGGTGATAATTGAAAACAAGTAGATATAGCATCATAACGATTCCAATGTTTTTCTTTATTAACGGAATCACCTATCATTTCTGCACATCGCATATAGCGATGTGCAAGTTCAGGATTACTAGATCCTGATATTGAGCTCCGCTTAGCAATAGCACTCAATGCCTCCCAACGAACAACTCCCTCATCGCCAAAGTCTGATGCTTTATTGAGAGCTTCATCGAAATAAAAGGCAGCATCATTTAGAGAAACACTAAGTACAGCCCTAGATAATTTTATAAATTGCTCTGCACGAGATTCTGGTGATTCATCATAGTCATAGTTTTTCAAGCTAAAACAACACTCTTTCTCTATAAAATCACTAAGCTCAAAAAGCTTATCACTTCTACAGCAAGCTCGAAGAATATATAAGTTATCTATAAGTAATACTTTCACTTCATCATTATGATAGGCTTGAGTGAAATCATTTAATTCCTCAATGTAGCCGTCTTTACAAAATAAAATATTCTCAAATCTTATCTTGCTGACCTCATAAGGAATGGGGTCATGTTCATAATAATGAGCACGTCCTACTTTTGAAGATAACTTAGTAGCTAATGTATGCTCTTCATTTAAGTTCAAAGTTGTACCTGATAATATTTTTGCTCTAACCATGTACCAAGGTAGCAATTTCTCTACAAATTCTTTTGCTCTATCAAGCTCCTTCTTATTTTCACGAGAAGCTTTTCCATCAAGCCATTTCTTGGGTATATAATTTTCGAAAAATAAATCAAAGTCATTTTCCAATACAGCGCGAATAGAAAGATAACGTAAAACACTTTCCCTAGCGCGATCATATTGGTGTACATCACTAATACGGTAGAGCATTGGGAAATCAAAATAATAATCAATCCCTTTTCTAATGTTGGATTTTGGCAATTGATGAATTAAACAGGCTTCAAAAAAAGACAAGTAAGAGCCAACTGTTGCGCCAGAATGTTGAAAGTAATCAGATGGCTTTTCTAATCTGGAGCAAGGGTTTATTATTTGATTCAAGCAACGAACTAAACAGTTTCTGGGAGGCGCCTTGCCTACCTTATTTAGCTCTGACGTAATGGCTAGAATAAAACTCGGATCGTTTTTACCGTAGTTTGCCATTTCTGATATTTTTTCAAAATCCTTATTATCAATCAGTCGTTCTATAAATTTAGACGTAATGTTATATATGCATGATGAGGGATTCCACGACAGAAGAAAGTCAACACACTCTCTCCACCCTCTAACACGATACTTAACGAATGCTAATTCTACTATTTCAATATCTTCAAGTTTCTCATTGAATCTGTCTTCATGTTCTTTTGCTTCATCACGTCTTTCAAAGTAACGATTAAGCCAGTGTACGGCTGACCTGTAATAACTATAGGCCTCACCACTAAAACCGGCTACGGTGGACAGTAGTGAAGCTGAGAAGATCGTTTCAGATCCATCCCAGTTACCTCTCATTTCTTTCCTGTGCGCCAACTCTTGCTTCCTATCTGAAGATAAAAATAAAGAGGCAAGATCTATGTTGTTAGCTAAAATATCTATTTGGCGGTCATTTCCCGCAATTTCCTCACCAGCAATTAGAGCCAATTTAATAGCTTCACATATTTTATTGTTTTTCAACGCGGCTTTGAAAGCATATTGCAGTCTCTGTACCTTAATTTGCTTATTATCGAAGACGCTGATTGAGGGTAAGAAACTATCAGATAATGCCAACTCCACCAATTCATCTAGCTGCTCAGATTTCAGTAGCAATAAGGGAAGTGACTCTGAAACATATGAAAACTCTTTAGATAAAGGTTTTATTAAATTTACAAAACTATATATTTTATCTGGCGTAGCAATATAATTATCCTGGAACCACTTCTCGGTTGGTTCATCTCTAAATTGAACTGTGTCATCAATTTGCCATAATGGATGGCCCAGATCTGCTATAAAGCTTTTTACCGAATCCACTGACACATTAGCAGCTTTTGCTAAAACAGCTATAGGTACAAATGGTGGTAGTACTGCCAATCCAGTACAAATGTTATCAATACTCTCACGATAATTAATGGGGAAGTCATTCTTTATTCTAATAATTGACTCTTCTAACTGCCTCTCAATTAAATCTTCAACCGTTAAAAGTCTCGAATTAAAGGAAAGTAACAGATGGTCTAATGATGTCATTTGTAATGACATAGCATTAGACTGAACCCGAGGGTTTCCACCGGTCAAACGATTAAACTCTGTAGCTTGTTCTATAGTTGCATAAGCATACTTTACTCTTAAGTTCTCTAATGTTTCCTCATTTGAAAACGGAGATAGTTTAATTATATTTACAGAGTAAGGTGGGTCAAGAAGATCTAGTCTTTCAGGTCTACAGGTAAATACCAACCGGCAATTCCCTGGTACAACCTCTTTTAAAAGTTGATTAGAAAAACATGTTCCACCTTGTTCTTCTGCCGCCATTTCCGCATTGTCAGCTGCATCAAAAATTAATACTAGAATAGCCTCTTCATCCTGAGATGATAGTACAGAGCACGCATCTCTAATTCTATTAAGAAAGGCCTTAATCCAATATTCGTCTGGTTCATTTCTTGATGGTATTATTTGGTCACATAAGCCATCTTTCGCTAGCATATTTATTATCTGAGAAAGGGCATATTTTACTTCATGTCTTTTGGCGCTTGTTCTACGATAGCTGCCATTACCAAAGCAGTCATATGCAACTACTATTGATGGCTCATTGAACTCGACAGAGATATTACTACTCAGAATTGATTTTCCGACACCTCCATTTGCAGTTATTATTGTGTGTGTTTTGGCATTCTTTATTGATGTGGCTATGTTGGTCTGTTCATTTCTAGCAATATAGTGTGAAACGGGTTCAAATAATGGTGGTGCTGGAAAAAAGTCATCAAAACTTATTACATCAAATGCTTCGAGCATATCTTCCCGAGTTATAACATTATCCTTCCCGGGTTCAATTTTTCCCCAAATCTTTGCAACTAATAATTTCTCTCTATCAAGGACATTCCTCGAAACAGATAACCTATAGAGCTCTTTGTGAATATCATATTTTTGTTGGTTATAATTTCCTTCAGAATCACAGAACTGTAGACACTTACAAAACCTTATAAGCTCATGTCCTTTTAGATTGGTATATTTTTCAAGTGTTTTTATGAAGTTCCCTGATGGAATATTACCTGAGGATATTTTTACTATATTATTCTTAAAAGTGGAGGAAATAATTCTATTGGTAACTACAGTAAATTTTACCACTGAAATTTTTCTTTTGGAAGAAATCAGATCTACAAATCGTTTAGAAAAGCCTTCTATAGTTTCTTTTAACTTTGATAGAGTAAAAGGGTTATCAACCTGTACTGTTGAGTGTTTTAACTGGAAGTATTCAACCTGCTGCTCGCCTTCTAAATTTTTACGATACTCTGCCAAATCAATAACACATTCACCAGAAAGACTATGCTCTTGAGAGCCCTCGATAGTCAGGTACTCTAAATCAGTGTTAAAATCGAGTAGATGCAAACACCTTTTTACAGCCCATCTATAATGGAAAATATCACCAGCTCTAGAATAATGAATTAGGTCAGAGTTCGCTTTCATAATTACGCCTTATTATTAAAGCATTATATAAATAAATTTAGAAAAATAATAACATAAGAACAAGACCTGACTATAACAAAATCAGACTTGTTTGGGCTCCCTACACGCTCTTGGGCTTTTGAGTTGCTCACGCTGAAGAGCTCTAGTAAACCCAGACAGACAGCACAACACCCCCAATTGAATCCCTTCCATTATGCTTTAATAAGCCTTCTTGCTAAAGACGGCTACGTTCCACCCACAAGCACCACTCTGTGCACCATACGGGAGATCAAGTATGGGAAACACCTAAAGTTCTTAGCCTCCGACAAAACCCATAGGGAACGTCTGATGTAGTGCGTAGCCAAGATTTCCGGTCAAAACGATGGATCTATGGGGAGGCCACTGTTGGAAATGGCTAAAGTTGTGGGAAAGGCAGTATGGGAAATACCTAAAGTTCTTAGCCTCCGGCAAGGCCCGTAGGAAAAGGCTATTGTAGTGCGTAGCCAAGAAGAACAACGGATCTATGGGAAGGCCACTGTGGGAAATAGCTAAAGTTGTGGGAAAGGCAGTATGGGAAAGGCCTAAAGTTTAAACTATTGTTTTTAAAGAAAATTACTTGGAAGTAGATGGAGGTGTATGGAAAGCACCTAAAGTTCTGCGCATCATCCGGCCCTAATGCCCCTCCATAGCCTTCCCGCAAGATCTTTTTATGGTTATTTTTAAAGCTATCTCTGGATAGTTGGAGCACAACCATCATGACTTTCTCGGCACGATCTAACAACCCACGCTCAACGGCCCATAGCCTTACTCTATCCCTAGGAATTCCGAGCGACCCATTGGGCATTCACTCGTGGATTGTGGCAGGTATCGCACCAGGCATTCTCGTTAGACTCATTGAGTCAGTCAGGTCTGATATGAAAACGATTTGCCATCTAACCGGGATTAGTCAGAGTACCGTAAACCGCAAGCTGAGGCATGGAACCCCTCTAACTCTTGTGCAAGGAACTAGGGTATACGGTGTTATACAAGCCCTTGATGCGGCAATTTCGCTACACGATGGTGACCTTGCTATGGCGATGTCATGGTTACATTGTTCGGCAAAAGGGCTGGGGGGTGAGAAGCCTACCGATGTCTTAGCGACGCCGATGGGAGTTCAGGCGGTGGTCGAGCTCATTGGTCGGATCGAACATGGTATTGTGCCATAAATCCTGACTACATATCAGTTAGACACCGTCTTATAGAGGACATGGCACAAAAGTGCTGGAGTAGCTAAAAGTTATCGTTCCACAGGCCGACTAACTGAGTTTTGCATTAGCTCTATCCGAAATCCCATTACATTTGCCAGTTTTGCTATTGTGGCGAAATTTGGGCTCCCTTGACCTGACAAAACGTCAAGGATGCTATCTCTGCTCATTTTGGCATCCATCGCAAGTTGGCTAACGCTCCGAGAACGGGCGATATTGCCGAGAGCAACACCAATCATCGAAGGATCACCATCCTCTAATACAGCTTCCAGATAAGCTTTTATGTCTTGCTCATTTCGCAGATAAACCGCTGCGTCATAACGGCTAAATGTTAAATCTTTGCCTCTCATTACACCCCCTCTACACTTTAGCTAAGACATTTGTAAACAAGTTGTGAAAATGTGCAATTGTCGTCATAGGTCATCCAGCGAGACGTTGACCCTGTCGAGTGAGGCCATGCGTTCCTCAACTATCCGGTTAAGCTCGGCGTCTTCGACCAGCTCGACATAGCAGGCAAAGAGTTCGGGGGGCACACAGTAGAAGGCTGGTTCGTTGCGGTCGAGGATGGCAACGGCAGAACCATTGCCCTTCTTGAGTGTGCCCATCGGGTTGCGTTTCAGTTCGGTGATGCTGGCCGCAGTCGCGGAGAGAATCTGATTGCTCATAGTCGGGGCCTGATGGTTTGGGTACCAATTACAGCACTGCTAATTGCACCTTCACAGGCGCCTTTTAGTGTACTCGTAGTGTACTTGCCCTGCCTCGCTACGCTTGGCAGCCAAAAAATGGATGACAGATGATGTTAGGCAGTCCCTGTGCATGTCAGTATACAACACTGATTGTTAGAGACAGGAATTGTGTAAACAACTCCCCAGTAATTGAATGTTTGTTTACACAAAGGAATGTTAAGCTTGCAAAATAATCCAATAAACCATTGATTTACAAAGAAAATTTATTTTATTTACATGGGCTTGGTATATGCAACCTTTTTGATCGGCAACGCATTCCCAGAAGGCCCTGTTGATTCAGGGCTTTTTTTTGCCTGTTATTGACACAGGCTCGCCATAGAGAAAGAGAACAGCGGGTGTTTTACCACTATCTGGTGCAATTGGCCGACAGCAAATATGGCGCCGATATCTATGCCCCCGACCGGGTCAGGCAATATGATCGGTTTGCCCCTACCCAGTATCACTTTACCTTTCGCCTGGCGGTACACCAGCGCTGGTTTGATCGCCAGCTGAACGCCATGCGGGCTGATGGCCGGTATCAGAAGATCGTCGATACCTATGGCGCCACGCCTTAAGCCAGAAACATAAAAGCCAGCCTGTGACAGGCTGGCTTGATACTGGCTCCGGAGGAACGACAGCGTGGAGGAGCGTTACTTGATCGCGCTGCCGTTTTTCAGATCTGCTTTCTGACGTTTGGCTTCGCGTTTCTCTTTCAGTGACAACTGCGGCTTTTTCTTGGCATCTTTGCCGTTGTGATGTTCTTTGTTACTCATCATCAAACTCCAAAAATGTTACCCAGACAGTTGGAACCCAGGTTCCAGCATGCCATCCGAATCGTAGACTTCAGTACGCTTTCAGTGACGACCTGTTGATCGCACTCACTCCAGCATACCCTCAATCTTGTGCAAGAATCCACCCTCATCCGTCAGGCTTCATTCTGGGCCAGGAGCGGGCGATCTCAAGGCGTGACGAGCAAGGGTATGAACGGCCGGAAAATCTGGATATTCCTTATAAAATTCGGCCCCTTTCGATTTATTTAATCACCAACTGAAATAAAAAACCAAAATCAGAAGAAAACTATTAATTAAATGAGGAGAGATAATTTAGATAAGCATTCTCACTCTCGCCAGAAACAAAACGTTACAACCTGCCGCAGCCGTTTAATTTTCAAGCTGATATTATCCAACCCTATTTGTGAAAATATTATATAAAAATAGGATATCCCATGACCAGAAAAAGCAGAGCGGCCTTGGTCTCAGTTTTCTCCAATATCACCTTGATTATCATGAAGATATTTGCCGGGGCCTTGAGTGGCTCCGTCAGTATTATTTCCGAAGCCATCCACTCAGCAATGGACCTGGTTGCATCGCTCATCGCGCTGTTTGCGGTACGTCGGTCGGATATTCCACCCGATCAACGCCACCCCTATGGTCATGACAAGATCGAAAACGTCTCCGGCGTCATAGAAGCCCTGTTAATCCTGCTGGCTGCGGGCTGGATCATCTTCGAAGCCATCGGCAAGTTGATCACACCCACACCGGTCGAAAGTGTGGGCTTTGGCGTGCTGGTCATGCTGATCTCGGCGCTGGTCAACAGCGGTGTTTCCACCTATATCTACCGGGTGGCGAAAGAGGAAGAGTCCATCGCGCTGGCCGCCGATGCCTTGCACCTCAAGGCAGACGTACTGACCTCTCTCGGGGTCGCAGGCGGCCTGCTCGGTATCTGGATCGCCGACGGGCTGGGCTACAACCTCTATTTGCTCGACCCCATAGTGGCCATCTGCGTGGCAATATTCATTCTCCGGGAAGCCATCGCCATGCTCAATCAGGCCTTTCAGCCCCTGCTGGATCACAGCATGAGCGAGGAGGAGCTAGCCATCACCACTCAGGTGATCGAGCAGTGCTGCCCCGAGCATGGTGGCTTTCACGCCCTGCGTAGCCGTCAGGCCGGACGCCGTCGTCATATCGATTTCCACCTGACCCTGCCCAAGGAGATGAGCATAGAGCTCTCCCATGCCATCTGTGATCAGATAGAGCAGGGCATCATGCACCACCTGCCCCATGCCATAGTGCTGATCCATGTCGAACCGAACGGCCACGGTTGAGAGACGTGCCATGCAACCCGGAAAATGCGATAAATCTGTAGTGAACAGGCAGATAAATAACGAAAAAAAGCGTGGAACCCGCACTTTTATGGCCGTGGAGCACATTGCGTAAGAAATAGTCGACGAAAATGTGTTAGGGTATCCCATCCCCCAGCCGCCAGGAGCGCGCCGTGAAAAAGTTGGAAATGAAAGACCTCACCGAGGCCGAAAAGGCCGAGATAACCCTGTTGCTCCAAAAAGCCCAGGCCAATGCTGACCATCAGCTGACCAACGCAGAACGTAACAGGATCCGTGAGGAAGGCCGGCTTAAAATCGTGGCAGATCGTGCAGAGGCAGCCAAGGTGGCCTCCAAACTGGCTCGGGAAAAGGCCAAAGAGCGGGCCAGAAATCAGGTGCTGCCAGAAACCTTCAGCTGGATCGACTCCGTCAGCAACAAGTTCCGCAGCAAGCGCTGAGTTCGCTCACTCTTGATGAACGCCCGCCCACACAGCGCTGTGTGGGCGGGCGTTGATCGTTATGGCTCTCTCTACTTGATGAGGGCACCATCTGTACAAGCCCGACCGGCAAACGCTCATCATGTTCACCAAGAACACGTGACTGAGACAGGCCAAACACCTGTCCCGGCAAGGAGATACGCCCAACCCCGCCCCACATACCCGATGGTTCACATGGCAATATGAGTAGGTAGCACTTGGCTAACCGAAAATTAATATTGAGATAAAGTTTGCTTTAAAAAAGAGAGCGTGTTTTAATCTCTCTCGATGGTTCGGTAGTTCAGACCTGATTATGTTAGGCAGTCATTTTAGTAAAGCAGTGATTAGCATAAGAGTTATCTAAGGATAGTTCTTATTAAATAATTCTCCTTCTTTAGTGCTCCCCATACGTATTGCTGACGAAAAATCATAGATTGCCATTTTGGCACTTCAAATACTATTCAAGGAAATTATTATGTCTAACAAAATGACTGGTACCGTTAAGTTCTTCAACGCTGAGAAAGGTTTTGGCTTCATCTCCCCGGCTGACGGCAGCAAAGATGTGTTCGTACACTTCTCCGCTATCCAGTCCACCAGCTTCAAAACCCTGGACGAAGGTCAGCGCGTTGAGTTCACCATCGAGCAAGGCCAGAAAGGCCCGGCTGCTGCCAACGTAGTTGGTCTGTAATTCAAGCAAGAAAGCCTTCACGCTCGCTAACGCCTGCTGAGAAGACCTTCTGCAAGAATTAAAAAAACCCGCCTAGGCGGGTTTTTTGTTGCCTGAGATTCAGCATTTCCCCTCCCCCAGACTCTTTTTACCTCTCCTTCGCCATTCCGCCTCACCCCTTTTTCTTCCGTTCTCTCCTTCTGTATCTCCTGGTTGGCGATAGCATGACCACACAACTGTAATGATATTGATTATCATTTGCATATAATCTCGTGATCATTACAATGCCTGCCGGCAAACGGGAGGATTGTCCTACTGAACCTGCCCGAGCCCGATTTCACGCAGGATGCGGTGAAACCACCCCATAGATTGACACAAAGGATGAATGCATCTTCTTACTCAAAGAGTTCAGGCCAACATGATAAAAATGCACCGCAACAAGCTGACCACGTTCGTTCTCGCCGCCCTCACCCCTCACGCCTATGCCATCGAACAGGAGGTCATGGTCGTGACCGCCTCCGGCTTCCAGCAGAAGATCGAGGATACCGCAGCCTCCATCTCGGTGGTGACTCGCGAGCAATTGGAAAAACGCGCCTATCGCGACGTGACCGATGCCCTGAAAGACATACCGGGCGTGGTGATCACCGGGGGTGGCAGCAGCAGCGACATCAGCATTCGTGGCATGGGCTCCAAATACACACTGATGCTGGTGGATGGCAAGCGGGTCGACAGCCGTGGCACTCGTCCCAATAGCGATGGGCCGGGCATCGAGCAGGGTTGGTTGCCTCCGTTGCAGGCCATCGAACGGATTGAGGTTGTACGCGGCCCCATGTCATCCCGTTATGGATCGGATGCCATGGGCGGCGTGATTAACGTGATTACCCGCAAGACCACCAGTCTGGACTGGCAGGGTGCTGTTCACGCTGATTCGACCTTCCAGGAGAACAAGGATGCCGGTAACAGCTTCCAGACCAACGCCTATACCGCAGGTTCGCTGATAGATGGCGTGTTGGGGCTGCGCGTCAATGGCCAACTGGCTCATCGTGGCGAAGACCAATTTCCCCAGGGCTTTGCCGAGCAGGAGACCCGCAGTGGCACGGCGGTGCTCAGCTTCAAGCCCGACGACCATAACCGCTTCGATCTGGAGGCCAGCCGCAGCCTGCAGGATCGGGATCGCACGGCAGGCAATTCGCTGGATGCCAAGGCAAAAGACAATCTCAATCGTTATGAGCGGACCAACTTCGCGCTGACCCATGATGGCCAGTATGATTTCGGCTCGTCCAGCAGCTATCTGCAGCAGGAGACCAATACCAACCCCGGTCGCAAGATGGAGCTCACCAACACCATCGCCGATACCCACACCCAATTTATGCTGGGGGATCACTATCTGAGTGTCGGTGGCCAGTATCGCTATGAGGATCTGCACGATCAGGGCAATACCCTGAAAGTGGCCAATCCTGCTGAGCAGTTGACCCGCTGGAGCTGGGCGATGTTTGTCGAGGATGAGTGGTCGCTGACCGACAGCTTTGCCCTGACGGGTGGTGCCCGCATGGATCGGGATCAGAACTACGGATCTCACTGGAGTCCACGTCTCTACGGTGTCTGGCATCTGGACCAGAGCTGGACCCTGAAAGGGGGCGTCTCGACCGGTTATCGGTCGCCGGACTTGCGGATGTCTGCGGCCAACTGGGGTCAGGCCACCGGCGGTGGCAGCCTGGATGGCATGCTGGTCGGCAACCCGGATCTCAAACCTGAAACCAGCGTGAGTAAAGAGATCGGCCTGCTGTGGAATGGCCATCAGGGCTTTAACACCGGGGTTACCCTGTTCAATACCGACTTCAAGAACAAGATCTCCGAAGTGCGTCGTTGTACCAGCAAGAGCGATCCGGCCTGTACCCTCAATGGTCACAGCTATGACTTCATCAGTGACCGCGTCAACATCGACAAGGCGAACATGCGCGGGGTCGAGGGGATGATGGATTGGACCATCAGCGAGGATTGGTCGGTCGGCTCCAGCTACACCTTCCTCCAGTCCGAGCAAAAGAGCGGCCCGCTGGCAGGCAAGGCACTGAACCAGATGCCGCGCCACATGTTCAACACCACGGTCGACTGGCAGACCACAGAAGCGGTCAGCCTCTGGTCACGGGTCAACTTCCGCAGCAAGACCTCTGATTACCTGAGCCGGGTCAAGATGGCAGAAGGCACACCTTCTTACACCTTCTTCGACACGGGTCTGGTCTACAAGGCCAACAAGCACCTGAATGTGACAGCCGGCATCTACAACCTGTTCGACAAGACGGTGGATTACACCAGCTTCGGCACAGTGCTGGATGGTCGTCGCTACAACCTGGGGATGACCTACAACTTCTGATGACGAGCCGCCGCCCCCCCGGGGCGGCGGCCTACGCTTCTGCTGCCTAATCCTCTTCCTCGGCATAACACGCCACCTGCCAGGTATTGCGCCCCAGCGACTTGGCGCCATACATCAACCTGTCTGCCTGCAACAACAGTTGTCTGCCATCGGCTCTGATGCCATCCGGCACCCAAACGGCCCCAGTACTGATAGAAAACCCCAGCTCCCCGGCACTGGTCTGCAACTTGCGCAGACTCACTGCCCGGCCGATCCGGCTGGCCCACTCCTGCAGCGCCGCCATATCCGCCATTGGCAGGCAGATGCAGAACTCCTCCCCCCCGATACGGGCAAACAGCGCCCCGGCTGGCAACACCAGCCGCACCCGTTCGACCAGAGCCGAGATCACCTCGTCACCCACCCCGTGACCGAAGTGATCGTTGATCCTCTTGAAGCGATCTATGTCGAACAGCAGCAAGGCCGAAGCCTGCCCACAGGCCAGCCGCTGTTCAAACTCGGGTAGAAAGGCGCGCCGATTCCGGATCCCCGTCATGGCGTCGGTGCCGGCAAGGCGCTCAAGCCGCGCATTCGCCTGGATCAACTCGGCGGTGCGGCTCGCCACCGCCCGTCGCAGCTGCACTATGTAGACCAGCAGCACCATGCCCCCCAGCGCCAGTAACCAGGGCCAGAGGTGACGTGGATAGACGGTCTCGATATGCATCCACTTGTGGATGATCCGCTCCCTATCCGCCGCACCCAGGCGGGAAAACCCCTTCTCCAGCTCCTGCAACAGAGCCTGATTGCCCTTGGCGACCGCAAAGCGGATCTCGTCGCTGTAGAGGTGACGCATCGGGATAAAGCGGCTGGGATCCGCCGAGGTGTAGATATAGAAGTTCGCCACTTGCAGATCGGCGATGAAGGCACCCAACTTGCCACTGAAGGCGGCACGCATCATGGCATCGTTGTCCGTGAAGGTTTGCAGGTGCGTGGTGGGGAAGTGCTTGCGGGCGTAGTACTCCTCATACCCCCCTGCCACCACCCCCACACTCTCGTGCAGCAGGTAGTCGTTCACATCCGAGCCGCGCAGGGCGTTGGCAAAGAACAGCTGGGCATCGAGACGGGAGAGCCCCTGACCATAGTCATAGAGCAGATTGCGCTCCGGCGACCAGAGCAGGCCGCCGTGGACATCGGCCTTGCCGGTACGCATCAGGTCCAGCGAGGTCTGCCAGTCCACCAGTTTGAACTCGACCGGGCGACCGGTGACACGGCCATACTCGCGCCAGAGATCGATCAGCAGGCCATCCGGCTGCCCCTCCTCATTGAGGTAGGAGAAGGGCTGCCAGGCCTTGGAGTTGGTCACGATCAAAGGTTTGGGGGCTGGCGAAGCCCTGGCGGGCAACCACAGCAAACAGAGCAGGAGGAAGCATCCACTGCACACCCGCCATCCAAAACCAGAAGAGACCACCATTCCTGTACCAACCTTCCCATTAGCCGTCTACACGGCCATTTATTATCGCCATCTTCAAGCTGGAAGAACAAGCATGACCGAGTATGAAATTGGCGTGATGTCAGTCAGATAACGGCAAAATAAACATGAGAAGGGCGCCTCGTCGGCGTCCTCCCCACACAGATCTCATCAGGCTCACAGCGGCAGGCTGATCCTGGCCTCCAGCCCACCCTGCGCGCGGTTGTGCAGGGTCAGCTCGCCACCGTGCTGGTGCACCAGGGTGCGGGCGATGGAGAGCCCCAGCCCCACGCTGCCGGATTCGGTATTGCGGGCCTCATCGAGCCGTACGAAGGGTTTGAAGACATCCTCCAGCCGCGCCGGATCTATCCCCGGTCCGTTGTCACAAACCCGGATCAACAGCTCTTCTTTGGTACGCTCCAGCGATACCTCGGCACTGCCGGCATATTTGATGGCGTTGCCGATCAGGTTCTGCAGTACCCGGCGCAGGGTATTGGTCCGGCAGGCGTAAACCTCTTTGCCCTCCGCCAGACAGGTGACCGGCTGGCCGGTGTCGGCATAGTCATCGCACAGGCTGACCAGCAGGCTGACCAGATCCAGCTCGCGGGTCGCCTCCTGCTGACCTTCCTCCCGGGCAAAGCTGAGGGTGGCGGCCAGCATCTGCTCCATCTGCTGCAGAGTCTGCTGGATACGCTCCTTGTCCTCGCCATCGGCCAGAAACTCGGTGCGCAGCCGCAGGCTGGTGATAGGGGTGCGCAGGTCGTGAGAGATGGCCGCCAGCATTCGGGTTCTGTCCTGCACGAAGCGATCTAGCCGGGTATGCATGCGGTTGAAAGCCTGAATCGACTCGCGGATCTCGGTCGGCCCCACCTCTCGCAGCGGCTCTATGTCTTCCCCACGTCCCAGTCGCTCGGCATTGCCTGCCAGTTGCTTGAGCGGGCGAGTGGCGCGGCGAAACAGCAGCACCATCAGCCCGATCACCAGGCTGGCGACCAGCATCAGGTTAAGCGTGGTCTGCCACGACCAGCTGCCCACCTCCTTGTCGACCAGCGAGCTGAACTGTAACCAGCCCCCCTGAGGCAGCTCGATGGAACCATAGAGCCGCATATCCCGTGGCGGTGGCGGCCCCTTGCGGTCCTTCATCATGCGGGCATGGTGCTCCCACGCCTTGCTTCGCTGGGTATCCTCTTTCAGCTCGGCGCTGATCTCGACGGCGAGGCCAGCAGGATAATTGAGGCGCGAACGTACCAGCTGCTCGAAGCGGGGGCTGCGATTGTCCGGTTGCAGCGGTTCGTCGGAGAGGCGCAGCAGCAGGGTTTCACTGCGGCTCGCCTTGAGAATTTCGTCATAGAGTGACGGTGGAGAGAGGGAGAGCAGCCGCACCACCGCAATAATCCGCTGCATGGCGTTGCGGCTGTTGACGAAGCCAAGCGCCTCCTCCCGATCCGTGCGGTAGATCTGGATACTGAGCAGCTGGATCAGGATCAGCCCCGCCAGCGCCACCAGGATGATCTGGCCGGTCAGCCCCTTGGGCCACAGTCGGGAGCAGAGTCGCTTGATCATGACCACGGCGTTACACCTGGGTCACATCGGCGGCGAACAGATAACCGCCGCCCCAGATGGTCTTGATAAGTTGAGGGTTCTTGGGATCCCGTTCCAACTTGCGCCGCAACCGGCTCACCAGGGTGTCGATGGCGCGATCGAACGCTACCGCCTCGCGGCCCCGGGCCAGATCCAGCAGTTGATCCCGGCTCAGCACCCGCTGGGGGCGCTCCAGAAACACCCGCAGCAGGTCGAATTCGGCAGTGGAGAGACTCAGCCCCACACCATCCTCATCCACCAGTTCGCGGCGATTGATGTCGAGCAGCCAGCGAGCGAAACGCAGATCCCGGGTCAGGGTCTCGGCGGCGGGTTGCGGCTCGACCTGGGAGCGGCGCATCACCGCCTTGATGCGCGCCAGCAGCTCGCGCGGATTGAACGGCTTGGCGAGATAGTCATCGGCCCCCATCTCCAGCCCTATGATACGGTCGGTCTCCTCCCCCATGGCAGTGAGCATGATGATGGGCAGGCTGGATTTGGCCCTCAGCTCGCGGCACAGGGTCAGGCCATCTTCCCCCGGCATCATCAGATCCAGCACCAGCAGATCGAACTCCCGCTCCTCCAGCAGCCGCTTCATCTCCTTGCCATCCCGGGCACAGCTGACCCGCAGGCCATGCTGCTCCAGAAAGCGTTTCAGCAGATCGCGGATCTCGCTGTGATCGTCGACGACCAGAATGTGGGTGCTGTTTTGGTTCATGAGGGCCTCTCCTGTTAGAGCTGGCACGAGTATACGAAAATCTGCCGGACGGTTTGTGTCAAAGTGTGCCGGATCAGCAAGATGCCACACTCTGCTACAAAAATGCGGCCACTCGGTAAAATTGAGACACAAGACGAGGATTTACTGGGGACATACCGGACTCGTCCATACTCGTTCATTGCAGGAGACAGGCCATGCTCACCCTCACCACACTGATGCCGCTGCCAGCGGCCACACCGCACAGACCGCCAGCCTGACGCAAGCTTCCCCCGGATGACGATGAAGCCGGCCTCTAACCGACCGGCGAGACACCCTTAGCTTCCCCATGATGCCATGCCCGGTTAGGGCCACACATGGCACCATAACACACAATGGCGGCATCCTTCGGCGATCCATACCCAGGAAACTATGATGATGAAAACAACCTGACCCTGATCGCACTGGCCGGATTGGCCCAGATCGGCATGGCACAAGCCAACCTGTCACACCGCCGCACAGTGTCACACTCTGCTACAAAATAGGCTTCAACTGGCAAAGTTCAGACACCAGTCGGGTGTTTACTGAGGGTCAAGGCGAGCAAGCCGAACCCGAACTCAATCCGCGAGGAGATAGACCATGAAAACCCTGACCAAAACCCTGCTGACCGCCACCCTGATCCTTGGCCTGCCGCTCGGCGCCTATGCCGCCAGCGAAACCGTTGCCACCACCCAGGCTGGCGCAATGACCGACTGCCCCGGCGGCATGATGGGCGGCAAGCACCACGGTAGCCGCCATGACAAGATGGCCCGTATGCAGAACATGACTCCGGAGCAGATCCAGGCCAACCTGCAGCAACGCTTCGACAAGATCGAAGACCCGATCAAAAAGGCCGAGTTTGTGAAGAACCTGACACTGCGTGCCGAGGGCATGACCAAGCACGCCGAGGCGATGAAGCTGTTCGCCGAAGCACACCAGTAAACGCGTCTCGACCTGCAACAGGGTGGCCTCGGCCACCCTTTTTCGTTTATCCCGCCCCTTGGCCAGCCGCCCTCTTCGCGGGATACATGGCGCTGAGGCGTGATGAGGAACGCCAGCCAGCAAAAAGGGGCCAAGGGCCCCTTCTCATACACCTATTTCAGACTCAGGCCTTGGCTTTGTCGACCAGGTTCAGGGTCTTGACGGTGTCGCCTTCAAACTTGATGACGACGCTCTTCTGAGCGGCTTCGGCATCCTTGAACAGGGTGTTGGTGGTCTCTGCCAGTATGGGAGATACCTTGTTCAGGGCGCTCAGGTCATAGGTCCACACTTCCAGACCGGCTTCGGTCTTGGTGCTGGCCGGGGCGCCCAGCTTGTCTTTGATGGCCTGCTTGCTGGAGCCGCCTTCTTTGATATCCAGTGCCTTCTTGATCGCTTCGTTTGAGGCGCTGTCCATGGCGCTACCGGCCATCTCTTTGACACTGCTGGTGACGCTGCTGGTCACTGTCTCGGTCAGGGAATCCATCAGGCCAGCGTGGGCAAACAGGGGCAGTGCAGTCAGGGCAATCAGGATGCTCTTTTTCATTGATTAATATCTCGTGGGGATTAAAGAGCGCGCATCAGACCAGTGCTCTCAGGCGGAGTCAAGGCTATCGAACGGTCAATACGCATTCGGGGGGGAAAGAGAAAAATCCGACCGCTGGCACGCCAGGGCCAACCCGCTGGCCCCGTGGTGACAGCTATTCGCAGATCTGGTTCTTGCCCGCCAGCTTGGCCTGATAGAGCGCCCGATCCACCCGCACCATCAGCTGGCTCATGGGCTCGTCAGGCTGGTATTCGGCCAGCCCGAAACTCAGGGTGATATCGAGCTGTTCGCAGACCCGCGACCGCACGATCAGCTCTCGCAGCTTGTCGGCAACCAGTCTGCCATCGGCCAGACCGGTATTGGGCAGCACCACCATAAACTCGTCACCACCCCAGCGCGCGATGAGGTCAATCTCGCGAATGTGCGTCCGCACCAGCGCCACTATCTTGACCAGCGTCTGATCCCCGGCGCTGTGGCCGTGGTTGTCATTGATCTGCTTGAAGTCATCCACATCCATGGCGATGACGGAGAAAGCGTACTTAAAGCGCCGGGACCGCTCGCACTCCAGCTTGATGACCCGCTCCAGCCGATAGCGGCTGGCGGCGCCGGTCAGGGCATCGGTCTCTGCCAACTGGCGATTCTCTTCTGCCTTCTGTTGCAGCGCCTCGTTGAGCCGCACCAGCTCGGCGGTGCGCTCTGCCACCTGCTGCTCCAGCGAATGATTGCGCCGCTCCAGCTGTGCCAGCAACAGCTTGCTGGCGTGGATATCGCGATGGGCGCCGATCATCCGCGCCACAGAACCATCGGGATTACGTTCAATGATTCGGCCGCAATCCTCAATCCAGAGGTAACTGCCATCGCAGGTGCGGCACCGATACTCGGCGCGATATTCGTGAACGCTGTCGCTCAGGCAGAGATCGAACTTCGCCATCACAGCCGCCAGATCGTCGGGGTGGATCAGGCTCTCCCAGGTGAAGACGGTATTGTCGAGGGTATGGGGCTCGTAGCCCAGCATCCGGTACCAGCCGGTGTTGCGATAGACGAAACCTGTATTGGCATGCCAATCCCAGATGCCATCGCTGATCACCTCCAGAATGCCGTGCACCACGGCTTCGCTGACATCCGAGATCCTGATCGTGTCACTGTCCTGCAGCATAGCGGTTATCCTTGTTCTTCTGCCCCGAGCCACCACGGGGAATCGCTGTTCTGTCGTGAAACGCTACCTTGGCATATTGCCCAAAATCTGTCAGCCATAACCCCACAACACCACTGCTTTTTCTTTGGATATCGGCCGCCAGCGGCCTACGCAGTGTGCCCGCCCGTATGGCTCAAGTCTGCCTCATTGGCCGGATGTCACTCACGATTGAGCAAGGTGGGGATAGGATCATCGGGCGGGATGCGGGGCTCAACAGCCGAGCTCAATCTGCCAATGCCAGCCGATAAAAATCCGTCTCCTGATGTTTCGGATTGGGGCGCAGGAATACCCAGCCAGATCGCCGGTAATGGGTCAACGCCCGCACATTGGTGCGACTGACAGAGAGCAGCGCCCATTTGCAGCCCGCCCCCAGCAACTGCTGGCGGATATAGGCCTGCAACCCGGCAGCCAAACCGGTGCCACGATATTCGGGAAACAGATAAATCAGCTGCACATAGCCGGTCTCGGGCTCATCGGAAAAACTGCGAAACTCCAGCTGGCCCACACGTTGTTCACCCGCCCAGACATGGAGGTAGTGCCATTGCGCCTGCCCCAGCCTTTCGCGGATCCGCTCCCGATAACCGTCGATAAAGTCGGCAAAGCCATCATGGGTATGAAAGCTGCAAAAATAGGCATCCCTGCGCGCCTGCACGCAGAGCTCGTAATCCCGATCCAGATCGATGGTGTTAAATTCAAGTCTCAAGCAATGACATCCTGTCGTGTGTGGGTAGGGTGTAATAAGCGAAGCGCATTACACCTTTTGGCAGATAAATAGCAGCGGTGCAATTCACTTCGTTCATTGCACCCTACCCGATTTTACGAAACGAGCGAAGTGGACATTGTGGAAGCCAGCTCCCTCACCCTGCCCTCTCCCAAAGGGAGAGGGGATGATGCAGCATCGGGGATATGGCGTTGGCAATCGGGGGAACTTCGAGAGTAGCGGGTTTAACGATATTTCTATGATGCGATGTTGGATTGTCTGATTTTCGATTACCCGATTGACCAATTACGCGATCGTCCGATTATGCTTCGCTAATCGAACCTACAAATGCCAGATAATCCCGTGGTGCGAACCAGACCAAAGGGAGCTCAATCTCCCTTCTCCCGTTTATTAAAAAAGGAGGCGAAGGGCTGGGGATGAGGGGAAGGGAAAAAGAGATTTCGCGGTAAATGTTGGGCTTCGCTACGCTCAGCCACAACCTACACAATCGGTAGGTTGGCGCTGAGCCTGCGAAGCCCAACATACGAGATAAACTACAAGCCATGAAAAATCAGAATGGTATATCATCATCCCATACATAAAATTTATTTCTAACATCGGATAGTTCATTTCTAATTTTTTCTATCTCATCAAATCTTGTATCACTTACGATTTTATTCTCAAGTGAATTCAATGCCTTGCCTAGATTTGTAACAACTCTCCCAATATAATCTCTTTGTTCTGAATCTTGTGCTGACAAGCGTTTATTAGAATGTTCCAATTGTGCAACAGAAAGACTTAACTTATTACTCTCAGCGCGGAATTCTTTCGATTTAAGTTCGAAGTCAGAAAGCAATTTCGAATACTTACTCTTAAGATTTATTATTTCACGAATGAGCTCTAATTTTTGATCTGCCCATAACTCTAATTCCTTGTCTTTTAACTTAACAACATATTCATCAGTTGACTCAATTTTTGCACACACGGTCTCCTTCCTTCTAATAAAGGCATCTTTCTGCGCTTTATTGCTATTTTCATCTCTAATTTTATCAATGCAATTATCATGTATAAAGCTGTAGGCCGTATTTAACACTGGAAGTACTACTAAATATCCGACAGATACTAAAAATGGGATTAACAGATCATCTGTAACCCCCCAACTTTTGCTCTTTATAATGTCAAGTTTCCCTTGGTTACTTTCCAATATAAACCTAGCCACTCCATTTATATTCAAAAACATCCAAGACAAGACGAAAGCGCCGATAATAGGATTGTTTAGTCTAGATGTTGCATTATCTTTCAATGACTTAAGTAAATCCTTCATCAATAACCTCTAATCAGAATCGATTCATGATAATAAGTAGCAAACTTCTTTTCCCATGGCGGTAAATCCCTTTACCGCCGCCATCCAATCGCTTACTCCCCCAACCTCTCCGCCAATCCGGAATAACGCTCGGTCTTTTTCCGTACCGCTTGGGCCAGCAGGGCCCGATCGCCGTAGAGATCGAGCCGCGCCTTGGCGCGGGTGATGCCGGTATAGACCAGCTCGCGGGTCAGCAGCGGGCTGGGGCTGTCGGGCAGCACCAGCACGGTATGGGCAAACTCCGAACCCTGGGATTTGTGGATGGTCATGGCGTAGACCGTCTCGTGAGGTGGCAGCCGGCTGGGCAACAGGGCACGCAGGGTGCCGTCCGGCTGCTCAAACCATACCTTCAAACGGCCACTTTCATCGGGCAGGCAGAGCCCCATATCACCGTTATAGAGGCCGACCCCGTGGTCGTTGCGCACCACCATCACAGGGCGACCGGCATACCAGTCGCCATCGCGGGCAATCAGCCCGGCCCGTGACAGGGCCAGTTCGAGCCGCCCGTTAAGCCCCTCAACCCCGAACGGGCCGCCCCGCAGGGCGCAGAGGATCTGGAAGCTGTTGAATGCCTTGAACACGGCGGCGGGATCTTCCCCCGCGCGGGCCGCCTTCAGATAACTGCCGTAACCGGCCACCCCCTGGGCAATCAGGGCGTCGTAAGCCTCCCCCGCCCAGGGGTGCAGGCTGATATCGCTAAAGCCCATGCCCCAGACCGATTCCACCGCCGTGGCATCGCCGCTGTTGCAGGCACGCGCCAACTGGCCGATGCCGGAATGCTGATCAAAGCGCCAGCTCTTGGCCAGCAAACAGAGGCTGTCGCGCACCGGTGCCCCCGCTGGCGTGCCCTGCAAGCGGTAGCCGGTCTGGCGGGAGAGCCAATCCGCCTGCGCGGGGCTGATGCCCTGCTCGATAAAGCTGCAGATATCGCCGAGCACGGCCCCCGCCTCCACCGAGGCGAGCTGATCCTTGTCGCCGAGCAGGATCAGGCGGGCGTGGCTCGGCAGCGCATCAAGCAGGCGTGCCATCATCGGCAGATCGACCATGGATGCCTCATCCACCACCAGCAAGTCGAGGTGCAGCGGGTTGCCCGCGTGGTGGCGGAACTGGCTGCGCCCCGGGATCACCCCGAGCAGCCGGTGCAAGGTGCCCGCTTCGGTGGGGATCGCCTCGACCCACTCGGGGGGCAGATCGAGAGCTTGCAGGGCAGAGCCGATACTCTCGGTGAGGCGCGCCGCCGCCTTGCCGGTGGGGGCCACCAGCCGGATCGCCGGGGCCTTGCCTGCTTGCAGGCCGGTCTCCACCAGAATGGCGAGCAGTTTGGCGACCGTGGTGGTCTTGCCGGTGCCGGGGCCGCCCGAGATCACCGCAAAGGGGCGCGCCGCCGCAGTGGCCGCCGCCAGCTTCTGGCCGTTGCAGCAGAGCGCCTCGGGCACCAGCGCATCCAGCTTGCTCAAGTCGCTCGCCGCCTGCGCACTGGCCAGCAGCCCTTCGATGGCGGGCCAATCCACCTCGTTCGGGAACACCAGATCGAGATACTTCTCGATAAAGTGGCGAACCGAGAAGTCGGGGGCGAGGCGGGCCTTGAGCAGCGCCGCGAACACCAGCCCGTAGTCGCGGGCAAACAGCCGCGACAGGGCGGGGGCTATTTCGGGCCATTCGGCTCTTTCACTCAAGGCACGCAGATGGCGGGCCACCCCCTGCTCATGATCGTGGTAGCGGGTGAGGTAGAGCCGCCCGTGCCACAGCCGCAGCGGCCAACGCGGGGCGAGCCCCTCATCCTGTTCCGTACCAACGAGCGGGCTGGCCGCAAACAGGGCGGGCCAGCGGGCAGGATCCGCCAGATCAGCCAACAGATCCCGGCTCTGCTGGGGATCCAGCCCGAACGGCCGCAGTGAGCCGGAAGCTAGCATCTCCAGCGGCAGGCAGACATGGCCGCGCCCCAGCTCGAAGCAGGTGAGCGCCGCCCCCAGCACCAGCTCGGGGCTGCCGCCCAGATCGGCCACCAGCTTGGAAAATTGCAGATCCAGCTGGCGGATGCGGCCAGCCAGCGCCAGTGTTTTCAACCGTTCAACCATCATTACGCTGGTCGCCGTGCTGATCATGGTGTCGCTCATGCCTCTACCTCATTCAATGGGTGGGATCCTGCTGCTGGCGACTCGCTGCCTGCGCTAAACAAGGTGTCGAGCCCCAACACCAGTTCACGGCTCGGGCGGGTATGGAAAATGCCCCCCTGCGGCATGCCACGCAGGAACAGATAGAAAACCCCGCCAAAATGCTGCTCGAAGTCGTAGCCCGGCAGGCGCAGGGTGAGCAGCCGGTGCAGCGCCAGCGAGTAGAGCTGGTATTGCAGGTCGTAGCGATGCTCGGCCATGGCCCGCTCCAGCGCCGGACGGCTGTAATCGGCGGGGCTCATGCCGAGATGGTTTGATTTGTAGTCGAGCAGATACCAACGCCCCTGCCACTCGAATACCAGATCGATAAAGCCCTTGAGCATCCCCTGCACGGTGGCAAAGCTGAGCGGCTTGTTGCCCCGCGACAGCGGGTCGTGCTGCTGGCAGAGCGCGGTCAGCGCCGGTGCCGTCACCCGCCCCATGGGCAGGAAGAACTCCAGCTCCACCTGCTTGCGCTCGGGGGCCAGATCCCTCAGTCGCACTGGCTCGCCGCTCTCTGCAAGTAAAGCGGTCTCCAGCGGGGTATCGAGTACCGCCTCCACCTGCTGTTGCAGCACCTCGGCCCAGCTCTCGTCAAAGCCATCTTGCGCCAGCAGGCCAGCGATATGGTGCGCCAGCGACTCGCCAGCGGCGCTTTGAAAGTCGATGGTCTCGAACAGGCTGTGCAGCAGGGTGCCGGGGCGCGCCCCTTTCGGGAAGGTGAAGATGGAGGGCTGGGGCGCCTCGTCCGGTTGCTCGGAAGCCAATGCAGCCGCCTCGGTCACTACCTCATCATCGAAGCCGGGGTTGGCCAAGACCCCCTTGCTGTGACCGTGACCCTGCGCCGCCAGCCCGGAGTAGGAGCTGATCCACCAGTCCCGCTCCAGCCGCCCGGTAAAGTGGCGCACCTGCGGCTCGCCCAGCTGCTCCTCCTCTGGCGGCAACGGGGCCGGACGAGTGAGCGAGGGCTCACCGACGGCCACCCCGGGCAGCGCCTGCGACAGCTCGGTCAGGGCGGTGGCCAGCGTGGCAGCATCCCCCTCTTCGCCCTTTTGCAGCAGGTAGCCAATGGCGGTGTGGTGCAGGTCGGTCTTCTCCGACTTGCCCGCACCCGCCCGCACCGGCGCCAGCCCCAGCCAGGTGGCGTAGACGCCCCGGGTCAGTGCCACATAGAGCAGCCGCAGATCTTCGGCAAGGCGCTCGCGGTCGGCCTCCGCCAGGGAGCCCTCGGCGCCGGTCAGATCGAGAATGGTGCGATTGCCCGCCTCGTCCGCCTCGTGATAGAGCGGGGTCTCGGCGGTTCTGTGGCTGCAGATAAAGGGCAGGAATACCAGCGGATACTCCAGCCCCTTGGATTTGTGGATGGTGACGATCTGCACCAGCTTGCGTTCGGATTCGAGGCGAAGTACCTGCTCAGCATCCTGCCCATTGGGACGGCTCACCGCCTCCCCCAGCCAGCGCAGCAGGGCATATTCCCCGTCCAGCTCGCTGCTCACCTGTTGCAGCAGCTCGCCGAGATGGAGGAAGTTGGTCAGCCGCCGCTCGCCATAGGGGCTCGCCAAAAGCGAAGAGGCGAGATTGCGCCGGTGCAGCAGGGCCCGCAGCATCGCCAGCACACCGCGGCGATGCCAGATCGATCGGTACTCCATAAACTCCTGCACCGCGCTCTCCCACGCCCGCTCGTCGCTGGCCAGCCCATCGAGCGCCTTGGCGTCGAGATCAAACAGGCCGGTGGCGAGCGCCGCCCGTAGGCTGCGCTCTTCGCTCGGGTTCTGGCAGGCGTGCAAAATCAGCAGTATCTCCCGCGCCTCCACCTGCTCCAGCACACTCTCGCGGTTCGACAGATAGACGGAGGCGATGGCAAGCCGCGCCAGTTCCTGCTGCACCAGCTTGCCCTCGGCGCCGGTACGCACCAGCACGGCGATATCCCCGGCCTTGACCGCCTTGTCGCCGATCAGCGCCTTGCCCTCGCGGGCCAGGGTCAGCAGGCGGTGGATCTCGGCGGCGGTGGCGCGCGCCATCTTGCTCTGGTAATCCCCCCGGTTGAAGGTGGGCTGGCCGGTCAGCTGCCAGCAGTGGAGCACGGGCGCGGTGGCGCCACCCAGCAGCAGCGCCTTGCTCTTGCCCTGCGCCTCGACCGGCAGGAAGGGGATATCCGCTTCGTAGATAAAGGGATCTTTCGCCCGCTCGAACAGGCCGTTGACCGCACCCACCAGCGCACTGCTGGAGCGCCAGTTGCGCCCCAGGGTGTAGTGGGCGCTCACATTTCGCCGCGCCTGAATGTAGGTAAAGATGTCGGCGCCGCGAAAGCCGTAGATGGCCTGCTTGGGGTCACCGATCATCAAGAGCGCCGTATCTGTGTGGCCGCCACTCTCTTGCAAACCATAGAGCCGATGGAAGATGCGGTACTGCTGGGGGTCGGTATCCTGAAACTCATCGATCATCGCCACCCGATAGGTGGCACGAATGCGCTCGCAGAGCCGCTCGCCAAGGCTGGAACCGAGCGCCCCGTCGAGATCTTTCAGCAGGTCATCGAACGAGAGCTGATGGGCCTGCCGCTTGCTCGCCTGCATCCGGCTGCACACCACCTTGGCCGCCCGTTGCAGGATAAGATCCGTAATACCGGGGCGACTCGCCAGCAGCTGGTCGATCTGGCTAAACAGCGGCAGGGTCGGCACTGCGCCCCCCTTCTTGAGGTTCTCTTCCAACACCGTCTGGCCGAAGCGTTCCAGCTCCTTCGGGATGGCGTAGCCACTGCTCTCGTCCTGTGCCCAGTCGGCTATCTTGGCGAGCCACCCTTCGTAGTTCTTGCCGGTGTAGCGGCTTACTTGCCCATCCGTCTGGCGGCGGATCTCGTCCGTCTGCGCCAGCCAGCCATTTTTCACCGCCTCGATGCGGGCCATGGCCGCCTGATGGCGGGCTGCGAGGGTCTCGTCCCCCAACGCGGGGTGGATCTCCAGCTCGCTGTTGTCGAGCCAGCTGCCCATCTCACGCAACAGGGCGGCGGGGCTCGGCCAGAGCGCACGCACCGCACTGGCGAGGGTTTTATCCACCGGATAGAACTCGGCGCGCCAGTAGTCGCTCACCGCCTGCAGCCTAAGCTGGCTGTCGTCGGTGAGAAATTCGGTTTCAAAGAGGGCACCCGACTCGAAGGCGTTCTGCTTGAGCATCCGCTGGCAGAAGCCGTGGATGGTAAAGACCGCCGCCTCGTCCATCTGCCGCTCGGCGGCCAGCAGGCGACGGGCCGCCAGTTCATGATCTTCCACCTCGACCAGCAACTGGGCCAGCAACGCATCCTTGCTCTCACCGCGCATAAAGGCGAGCCGCGCCTCGTGAATGCGACCGCGGATCCGTCCGCGCAGCTCGGCGGTGGCCGCTTCGGTAAAGGTCACCACCAGAATTTCGGTCACAGACAGCGGCCGCTCGTGAGCACTCGGCTGACCGGCATCGGCGCCCTCCTCAATGAGCGGGCCGTGGCCCAGCAGCAGGCGCAGGTAGAGACCCGCGATTGTGTAGGTCTTGCCGGTACCGGCAGAGGCTTCAATCAGTCGTTCACCATGGAGGGGAAAACGCAGGGTATTGAGCGGGTTAGCCATTATTTCAGCTCCTCCAGGGTCTTGAGCAGCGGGGTCAGGTGTTCACGGGCCAGCGCCTGCAACTGCCCCAGCACCTCGTCATCGAGTTCGGGGAAGCAGCGAGCAACATAAGGGTCTTGCCCTTCCCCCTTGATCATCCAGCCGCCGTTAAAACGGGTGAGGGCCGCCTTGTCGGCTGCCTCCGGCTTGTCCGGATCCTTCTCGATCGCCTTGAGCCAATCCCAGGCAGTATTGGGGAAGAAGGGCAGCGGCCGCTTCATCCCCTGCGCCCAGCACGCCACCAGCGCCGCCAGCTTGGGCCGCGCCTCGTCGGCAGCGAGTGCAGGCAGGCGCAGACTCTGTTTGGCATCGAACAGCAGGGTGTCGCCGGGGGCGCAGCTCAATGAGAGGCAGAGGTGCTGGATCCAGCCCAGCAGCAGATCCTTGCCGTTGAAGCTGCCGGGTTTGACCACCAGCAAACGCCCCTTCTGGGTGTCGATCCACCCTTGCAGCTGGCCCTGAGTGAGGGAGATATCGATCTCCACCGCCTGTTTTTCTGACTCATTGGCCGCAACCCAGGGCCGTAACCGATCGGCCAGCTTGCCCATCTCTGCATCCAGATCGTCCAGCAGCAGGCTGCCGAACCACCCTTGCGGCAGCAGGCCGGTAAGCTGCAACCGCTCGCGGCGTTTGCTCACGCTGTCGCTCCGCTCTGGACTATCCCCCTCTGCCAGATGGGCATCGAGCAGCAGATCTTTCAGCTGATAATGTTGCAGCCCATCCAGCTCGAACGGCTCGCTGTCCTCGATGTTGGCCTCATTCAACTCAAACCAAACCTTGAGGCGACGGTTGAGGAAATATTTGGTGGGCTGCCGATAGAAGCGCAGCAGCTCCGCCAGCTCCAACCCCTGCTCCTTGCCCCATTCGGGGGGCAGCGGCAGCTCGCCGCTCTGGAAGTTGGCCGCGCCGCGCTCTGGGTTAAGGGCGGGCAGCCAGTCGGCGGCATAGGTAAAGAGCCGCGATCCCGCCTCCGGATAGAAGTAGTTGCGGCTGTAGGGGGTGAGCGGATGCGCCACCATCAGGTGGTTGAGCAGCCGTTTGCCGGAGGTTTCGTCATCGAGCTCTTCATCCCCCGCCAGCACGAAACCCTGCCGCACATAATCGATCAGTTCCGCCAGCAGCACGGAGGGCACCTTGTCGCTGTTGTCCTGCGCGCTGAAGCCCTGATAACTGATATAGAGCCCCTGCTGGGCACTCAAGAGCGCCTCAAGGAAGAGGTAGCGGTCGTCATCACGACGGGAGCGATCCCCGCGCCGCGACGCCACCGCCATCAGATCGAATCCCATGGGGGCCAGGGTGCGCGGGTAGACGCCATCGTTCATACCGAGCAGACAGACCTGCTTGAAGGGGATGGAGCGCATCGGCATCAGGGTGCAGAAGTTGACCTGACCGGCGAGGAAGCGCTGGCTGGAGCGGGACTCCCCCAGCACGCTGCCGAGGTAATCCTGCAACAAGTCGGCGGTGATGGGCTGCTCGAAGCGGGCCTCGCCAAGCCGGGTCTGCCACTCGGCCAGCTGGCTGCGAATCAGCTGGAGCTGACGCTCTTCATCCTCGTCGGCCAGATAGAAGCGCTCCAGCAGCGCCAGCAGGCAGGCGTTCCACTCGGCCAGCGGCTGCGCCTGTTGCAGGCGGGGCAGGAATTCGGCCAGCGAATCGACAAACCAGGCGAGCTTGCCGAGTGCCAGCCCCTGCTGACCCTCGATATCGGCGTAGGGCAAGATGCCCGCCACCGGTTCACCGTCACCCATGGCAAAGCCGAGCAGCATACGGCGCAGGCCGAACAGCCAGCTGTTGCCGGACATGGGTGGCAGATCGAAACGGACGGGGTAGCCGTCATCCAGCCCCCAGCGAATGCCGGTCTCCTGCACCCAGACCCGCAGCTGGTTGAACTCGTCGTCATCCAGCTCGAAGCGGCGCAGCACGGCGGGCACCTCGAGAATGGCGAGCAGCTCGCCTGCCCCGAAGCGGGCGTTGGGCAACTTGAGCAGGGCGAGGAAGCTCTGCAGCAGCGGGCTCTCCTGACTCGCGGCCCGATCCGAGACCGCAAACGGGATCTGGCCCCGCGCCCCACTCTTTTCTTTACCAAACACGGCCTGAATGTAGGGGCCGTAGCTGTTCACGTCCGGCATCATCACCACCACATCTTTCGGGGTGAGGGACGGGTCCTGCTCGAACAGCGCCAGCAGCCGGTCGTGCAGCACTTCAAGTTCCCGCATCGGGCCGTGACAGGCGTGGATCTGCAAGGATCCATCCGCCGGATCGATCGGGCTCTTGTGATGGCTGCTATCGAGATCAAATTGGCCCTCGCCCCGTGAACCTAGCTCCAGCACATCCTTCTGGATGGCGCGCAACAGGCTGACATTGCCCTTGGCGTCTACCTCGTCGATATCGACGAAGGCCTCGATTTGCGGCACCTCCAGCTCCATCAGCTGATGCAGATAGTCGCGCCCCAGCTTGCCCATGGAGGCGAGCAGCGGGTTGGCGGGGCCCTGCAACGTCTCGATATCGGTGCCGGGCTTGAGCTTGTTTTCGAGCCGCGCCAGGGTTTTGCGATCGAGCAGATCCCCCCAGTAGTAGCGGCAGGGGTTGGTGACGAACAGATGCACTTCCACCTCAGGCCGACTGCCGAGGGCCAGCAATGCCTCCACATAGCGCGGCGGGAGCGCCGAGATGCCGAACACAAAGACCCGCTGCGGCAGCTTGCCTGGCAGATCCAAGGTGCGTTGCAGCTCGTGGATAAACTCCTCGTAGAGGTTGGCGCGGTGGTAGCCGCTCGGGGAGAGCGCCAGGGTGCGGGCCACCAGCTCGCGCCACAGCTCGGGCTGCCAATCCTGACCGCTCACGTCGGCCAGTTCCAACCCCAATCCTTCGCCCTCTTCCCAGCGGGCGATCCAGTCCGACCGGTAGACCAGATACTGGTCAAACAGATCCGCCACCTTCTGGCAGAGCTGCCACAGCCGCACCTGCTCGGGATCCTTGGCGGGATCCGCGTCATCCCCCCCGCCCAGATAGGCGGCCAGCGGGGCAAAGGCGGGCCTGTCCAGCAAGGCGGGCAGAATGGTCATCAGCTGCCAGCTCATGGATCCCTTGTTGTAGGGGCTTATGCGAGGCACATCCGCCAACACCCGGGTGAACATATCCCAGATGAAGCTGGCGGGCAGCGGAAAGTCGATATTGGCGGCGATGCCGAAGGCTTTGGCCAGCTCCAGCTTGAGCCACTGGGCCATGCCCGGACTCTGCACCAGGATCTGCTCCCGATCGAAAGGATGAGAGAGAGGAGCCTGCCGGATGCGGCTCACCAACAGCTCCTTGAGCAGATCCAGCTGATTGGAGTGGTAGAGGGTAAACATGGACGACTCCCGCCAATTCAAAAGAGGGGTGAGTGCGAGAAAAGGTGAGTTATTCCCGTCACTTCACACGAAATGGGATTGTCGGGGATCGGGGGGGAAGATGCAAAAGGCGCTTGTTGCCGCAGATCACGTCGCCATCATGCGGGGCGGGAGAGGGTCAATGGCGGAGATAAAAAAGCCGGTGCTGCTGCACCGGCCAAAAAGCGTTGGAAAACTCCCGCTATCCGGGTATTACCAGTTCTTGCCGAGGCGGGCATCCAGACTGAAGGCCCCTGCACCGGCCGCCGCCAGGGCCAGGAAACCACCGGCCACGGAGACGTTCTTCATAAACATCAGCATCTGCATCTGATCCGCAGGCTGATAGTGGAAAATAAAGGAGGCCATCAGGGTGAAACCGGCCATCAGCACCGAGATGCTGCGGCTGAACAGACCCAGCATGATGGCAAGGCCACCACCCAGCTCCAGCAGGATCACCAGCGGCAGAATGAATCCGGGCACACCCATGGCTTCCATGTAACCCTGGGTACCGGCATAACCGCCGATCTTGGCCCAGCCAGCCTTTACGAACATCAGTGCCAGCAGTACACGACCCACCAGCAGTGCCAAATCTTTCATCTTGTCCATTTCAAACTCCTCGTTTTATGTCAAATCACCGCTGACTGCTTCAGGGTAGGTCAAATAACAGGGCTTGGCTGGCACTCATTGCCACCAGATCCCAGTTGGGTTCATCACGACTGAGTACCCCGTCGCCGGGTCGGGCAGTCAGACCATTGGCGGTCAACTCCCCTGAAATCATCTGCAGATAACCGTATCGGCCGGCCAGCGCCCAGGTAAGACTCTCACCGGGTTCAAGCTGCAGCCGCCATATGCGGGCCTGCTGGCGGATCCTGAAGGATCCCGCTTCGCCATCCGGGGACGCCACCAGCGTCAGACCGGGTCTGGCTTCAATCTTCTTCTGCTGATATCCGGGTGTCGTGCCGTGTTCATTCGGCTCTATCCAGATTTGCAACAGGGAGAGCGGCTCGGTCTGCGAGGGGTTGTACTCGCTGTGCCGGATGCCGGACCCTGCGCTCATCAGCTGGAAATCCCCTGCCGGGATCTGCTCGGCGTGGCCGAGGCTGTCCTTGTGCTCTATGGTGCCTTGCAGCACGCAGGTCAGGATCTCCATGTTGGCGTGAGGGTGAGTGGCGAATCCGCCACCCGGTGCAACCAGATCCTGATTGATGACCCGCAGCACCGAGTGTCCCATCCAGTCAGGGTCATAGTAGTGCCCGAAGGAGAAACTGTGGCGCGCATCCAGCCAGCCGAAATTGGCCTTGCCACGCGCTTCTGAGGCTCTCAATGTCATCATGGTGTGCTCCTCACGTTCCGAAACGGTTGATTAACGCTGTTTGCCGCTGCCGATGCCAAACGGGATGCGGTAGTCACTGCTCTGATCCCCGAGGCTGACAGTCAGCGTACCCTGAGTGCGGCTCGGAAGCTGCACCTGCTGGGTCCCAGTCAGGTTGGCGTGGACTGATGCCAGCACATCGCCAGACTCGTCACGCACTTCCAGCATGGGGTTGGCCTTGCCATCCACAGTGGCGGTCGCATGCCAGTTCACAAACAGCACACCCGGGGCGGCGTTGAGATCTGCGGGAACGGAAGCCTGTGCAAAACCAGCGGTCATCAGGCCTGCAACGGCCAGCATCTTGATTACATTTTTCATGTTCGTTCACTCTCTTGGTTTTTATGTCATTGCCAAGGCCGACTCGGCCAGAATCAATGCATCCATGCAAGAGGTTATTCAAATAGTATGTTGTTCTTTCACCGACATCAGATATCACTCTTTATGATATCACAGCCCGGAACTACCGTTTATTTGGCCGCCAGGCCTTCCTGCCTAAGCGTTGATTGAATATTAAAGACACTTGGCCTAAGTTGTTAGCGAGATAAACTGGTAAACATGTTCAAAAAAATTGAAGGTATGAAATGGCCAAGGAATCGAACAAGGAACGGGCGCTGACCCTGGAAGCCATCCGGGTACTGGATGCTATCGATCGCCGTGGCAGCTTCGCGGCGGCCGCCGACGAGCTGGGCAAGGTCCCCTCGGCGCTGAGCTACACGGTACAGAAGCTGGAAGACGAGCTGGACGCCATGCTGTTTGATCGCAGCGGTCACAGAACCAAGTTCACCCCGGCCGGCCGCATGCTGCTGGAGCAAGGCCGGGTACTGCTGGCGGCCGCCGAGCATCTGGTGGGTGAAACCCGGGCGCTGGCCCGTGGCTGGGAGACAGACATCACCATCGCCGTCGATGCCCTGATGCCGCTGCAGACGCTCTATCCCCTGGTCGAAAGGTTGGCCGAGCTGACGGATACCCGGTTGAGGTTTCGCGCCGAGGTGCTGGCAGGCAGCTGGGAGTGTCTGGAAGATGGCCGCGCCGACCTGCTCATCTCCTCCCTCAACCCCGATATCATGCTGACAGGCGTCAAGCATCAGGTGCTGCAGGAAGAGGTGATGCTCTACGTCGCCCACCCGGATCACCCGCTGCACCAGGAGCCCGAGCCCCTGGCGGACGAAACCCTGCGCCGCTACCGCGCCATCGCAGTGGCGGACTCTGCGCTGCGCAAGCCGGTGCTCACCTATCGCCTGCTCGACAAGCAGCCACGCCTCACCGTCAGTACCATGACGGAGAAGCGCGATGCCCTGCTGGCGGGGATAGGCGTCGGCACCATGCCGCTGAGCTGGATAGAAGAGGACATCAAGGCGGGCCGCCTCAAGGTGATCAGCCCCGAATATCGTCACCAGATCCAGGTCGTGCTGGCCTGGCGGCGCGATACCATGGGCAAGGCCAAGAGCTGGCTGGTACGGGAGATCCCCAAGCTGTTTCCCGGCAAGGGGGAGTGAGGCCGGGGAGCCTTTGGTATGACAGATGGAGGCGGGGCCCGCCTCCGCTTGACGGTAGGTGCACATTCGGGGAAAAGAAAAAAGCGGACCTCTTGCGAGTTCCGCTCAATGCCAGGAAAGAATAAAAACCTTTCGGTTTAAAAAACCCTTAAATTGGAAGCAAACAATCGATTTCTCAACCAGGAAGGTCTTGAATCCGATTCGTTTTGAATTATGCGCGATGTTTTATGCACCACCAGAAAAATGTTGAATGGTTGAAAGATATGCACCGCAGAGTATCACTATCTGCAACCTTCCCCCTTGACTGGTCTGGCCATTTCAATCGATTACGACGGGTTTATTTCCTCTGGTTTTTTTAAGTGTCAATATCTGAGACCACAACGACAAAATCACTCAATTTCTGACACAACATAAAGATGCAGATAAAGGAATAGTTGCATGACCTACAGCCAGACCCTGGCCAACAATATTCTCAACACTCTGAAGAAGACCCTGACCGACAAGGGGATCCGCTATCAGACCCTGGCAGAGGCGATGGGCGTCTCCATCGCCACCGTGAAACGGATGATGAACAAGCCCTCCCTGCCGTTCGATACTCTGCTGGAGATCTGTCACTTGGTGGGGCTGTCATTCGAGGAGCTGCTGGATCGCACTCAGGACGCCCAGAGCCGCCGCGCCGTCTTCACTCAGGAGCAAGATGAGGCGTTTCACAACGAGCCGGGGCTCTACGCCTTTCTCGCCAATATCTTCTGGCGCGACAAGACGTTGATCGATCTCAAGCGGGAGTACAGCCTGACCGATGCCTCCTGCTACCTCTACCTGCGCAAGCTGGAGAAGCTCGACATTTTGCAGCTCGGCATCGACAACAGTTACCACTTCCTCATCAGCGAGCGCATCAGCTTCGAGCAGCACAGCCGCTTCGCCCGCCAGCAGGCACGGCAGGCAATGTCGGTGCTGGGGGAGTATCTGGTGGAGAACATGCACAAGCCGAACAATTACATGGCGCTCTGCCAGCTGCACCTCAACGAGAGCGAGGCGATGGCGCTGATCGATCGGATGAAGGAGTACTGGCATCAGGAGCTCAAGCTCAACCGCCCCGCCATCGGTCAGCAGGAGCACGCCAAGACCTACACCATGTCGCTGCAACTGGCGGATTGTGGCTATCACAGCTTCGACGACATGATCCCCAATATCGACAACTGATCACGGCGGATCCTGCGGGATCCGCCGTGTTGGTTGGGCTCTACTCGGTGAGTTGAGGTACTTGCAGCAATCTGCCTGCGGCCGGTTGCAGCGCTTGGGTATCGAGACAGATGCGGATGGCCACTGTGTTCGACAGTGCTCTGGATATTCCCTAATCGGCGCGCCGGGTTTGTTGCAGTTTGCCTGCGAGCGGCTGCAACGCTCGCGTATCCAGACAGATGCGGATGGCATCTGGCCGCCAGTGTTCGATATCACAATCCACCAGCCCCCCTCGCTCGTCATAGTTGACCCGCACCAGCCGCAGCACGGCACTCCCCTCCGCCAGATTGAGGGCGCGGGCGATGGCGCCCCGTGCTGCCGAGGGGGTGATCTCCATACTCGCCCCGCCCTGGCCTATGCCATAACGCTGCTGATAGAGCTCGGTGAGGGAGCTGGCCAGCGGCGCGCTGGCGATATCGGGAAAGCGGCTGGCCAGCAGGTGGTGGCTGACATGGAGCACAGGTCGCCCATCGATCAGCCGCAGGCGGCGGATCTCATAGAGCGGGGTGAAGGGATCCAGCCCCATCCAGCGGCACAGTTCGCTGCTGGCAAGCTCGCTGCCGTGGGCCAGCACCCGGGTTTCGGCGGTGCGTTGCTGCTCGCCGATCCATTGGTGAAAGTGGGTGTGGATGGCAGGATCGTAGGTGAGTCTTGGCGGCGCCACGAACCAGCCGCGCCGCTCGGCCCGGTAGATGAGGCCGTCTGCTTCGAGGCTGGAGAGCGCCTCCTTGATGGTGATGCGGGTGGTGGCGAAGCGCTCGCTCAGCGCCCGTTCGGCGGGCAGCTGCTGCCCCGCCACCAGCTGGCCGCTGCCGATATAGCGGCGCAGGGTCTGGCAAATCTGTTCGCACTTGGAGGAGGAGCGGCCATCGGCCATTCTCTGTTCGTTCAATATCTGCTCGCTCAATCTCGGCTCGGTCACACTCATATCCCTGTTGGTCATTCCGGTTTGCACCCGCCTGGAGTAGACCAGCGGCTGTCGACCCTGAGTTGTAACCGTTCCGGATGACAGCGGCGTGACAGGGCGATTGTCATCAAACTGCCATCAAAGCGCCCCGCCACCGTCATATTTCCCCTCTAGCATCCCTCTCGAACCTTAACTGACCTAGTCCAGAAGGATGGGATAATGAAAAGCGTGATCGCAAGTGCACTGGCCCTGGTGGCCATCAGCCAACCACTGTTTGCCGCCGAAAATATCGCGGATCTCGAAAAGGCCGCCCGTGGCGAAGGCCAGCTCAGCAGTATCGGCATGCCCGACAGCTGGGCCAACTGGAAGGATACCTGGCAACAGCTGGGCAGCATCTACGGCATCAAGCATCAGGATACCGACATGAGCTCGGCGCAGGAGATCGCCAAGTTTGCCGCCGAGAAGGCCAATGCCACCGCCGATATCGGTGACGTGGGCGGCGCCTTCGGTCCGGTGGCGGTCAAGCAGGGGGTCACTCAGCCCTACAAGCCCTCCACCTGGGCAGACATTCCCAACTGGGCCAAGGATGCGGACGGTCACTGGATGCTGGCCTATACCGGTACCATCGCCTTCCTGATCAACAAGGATCTGGTCAAGGCAGCCCCCACCAGCTGGCAATCCCTGCTGGGTGGTGACTACAAGGTGACCCTGGGTGATGTGGGTGTCGCCTCCCAGGCCAACAACGGCGTGCTGGCGGCGGCCTATGCCACCGGCGGCAGCGAGAAGAACCTCAAGCCCGCGCTGGAGCTGTTCGGCCAGCTGGCCAAGCAGGGTCGTCTGTCGCTGAATGACCCGACCATCGCCAATATCGAGAAGGGCGAAGTGGAAGTGGGTGTGCTGTGGGACTTCAACGCCCTCAACTACCGCGACCAGATTGACCCCAAGAAGTTTGAGGTAGTGATCCCGAGCGACGGCTCCGTCATCGCCGGTTACACCACCATCATCAACAAGTGGGCCAAGAACCCCAACGCCGCCAAGCTGGCGCGGGAATACATCCTCTCCGATGCCGGTCAAATCAACCTGGCCCGTGGCTATGCCCGCCCCATCCGCAGCAACGTGACCCTGCCGGATGACGTGAAGGCCAAGTTGCTGCCCGCCGAGCAGTATGCCAATGCCAAGCCGGTCAGCGACCATGCCGCCTGGGAGCAGAGCTCCAAGGCCCTGCCGCGCCAGTGGCAAGAAACCGTCATGATCAACATGCAGTAAGGGAATCCAGTGCAACACAAGGTGATAGTGGTACTTGTGGATGGTCTGGCAGCCGAGGTAGCCCACACCATGGGCTACCTCGGTGGCATGGTGGAGGCGAAGCGCGGCTTGTATACGACCCTGAGCTGTGCCCTGCCCTCCCTCTCCCGACCGCTCTACGAGTGCATCCTGACCGGCGTGCCGCCGGTGGCAAGCGGCATCACCCACAACGGGGTGAGTCGCCTGAGCCAGCACGACGCCATCTTCCATCTGGCCCGCGCCGCGGGTAAACGCACCGCAGCGGCGGCCTATTACTGGGTGAGCGAACTCTACAACCGCAGCCCCTGGCTGGCGCTGCGAGATCGTTACACCCATGACGAGCAGTTACCCATCCAGCACGGCTGCTTCTACTGGGATGACGCCTACCCCGACAGCCATCTGCTGATGGATGGCGAGTGGCTCAGAACCCAACATGATCCCGACTTTCTGCTGATCCACCCGATGGGGGTGGATGACGCTGGCCACCAGTGTGGCCTCGATTCGCGCCAGTACCGCAATCAGGCGCGCCGGATGGACAGCCTGCTGGCCGATCTGCTGCCCCAGTGGCTGGTAGAGGGGTATCAGGTGGTGATCACCTCGGATCACGGTATGAACAACGACTTAAGCCACGGCGGCACCCTGCCCGAGGAGCGCACCGTGCCGCTCTGGCTGTTTGGCGATGCCTTTATCGAACACTGGCCGGATGGCGTGGTGATCGCCCAGACCCAACTTTGCGCCCTGATGGCCGACTTGCTGGGCGTTCCCCACGATAAACCGGTTGCTCCCCCGCTGCTCAAGGCGGCCTTTATGCGTGAGGTGCACTGATGATGCCCGCCACCACCGAGATCCTGCTGGATCAACCCGTGGTAACCCGGCACCGGGTGCGCCGTCACTGGCTGCCCGCGCTGGTATTGCTGCCGTTTATCCTGCTGATGATCCTGTTCCAGCTTGCCCCCATGGTGTGGGTGCTGGTGGGCAGCTTTCAGACCCCGGATGGCTGGGGCCTCGACTACTACCGGGAGATCCTGAGCTCCCCCTTCTATCTGCAATCCTTCGCCAACTCGTTGCGGATCGCCGGTATCGCCAGTCTGGCGGGGCTTGCCATCGGCACCCTGGGTGCGGCGGCGCTACGCCACAGCGGCGAGCGGGTCAAACGGCTGCTGCTGGCCTTTGTCACCATGACAGGCAACTTCAGCGGGGTGCCGCTGGCGTTCGCCTTCATCATCATTCTCGGCATCAATGGTGCTGTGACCCTGCTGCTGAAATCCTGGGGCCTCATCGACGGCTTCAACCTCTACTCGGGGTCGGGCCTCATCCTCATCTACACCTACTTCCAGATCCCGCTCGCCTTGCTGCTGCTCTATCCGGCGTTCGATGCCTTGCAGGATGAGTGGCCGCAGGCTGCGGCACTGCTGGGGGCGAGCAAGCGTCAGTATGTGTGGCACGTGGCGCTGCCGGTGCTCACACCCGCCCTGCTCGGCACCCTGATCATCCTGTTTGCCAACGCAGTGGGTGCCTATGCCTCCGCCTACGCCCTCACCACCGGCAACTTCAATCTGGTGACTATCAGGGTGGCCAGTCTGGTCTCCGGCGACATCTTCCTCGAGCCCAATATGGCGGCGGCGCTGGCGGTGATCCTGATGGTACTGCTGGGGGTGGTGACGGCTGCCAACCAGTGGTTGCTGAAAAAGAGCTATGTGAACAAGGGGCAGTCCCATGCATGACCTGACACCCTGTACTGGATCGAACAAGCCGGGTGCAGCTGACCTGCATCCTGGCGGGAGACGACAAGATGCATGATTTGACACCGCGCTGGCCAAAGTGGGTGCTGGGGGCGCTGGTCGCCACCCTGCTGCTGCCGCTGCTGGCCACCTTCCTCTATTCCATCTCCACCCGCTGGGGGGCGACCATGCTGCCGGATGGCTTCACCCTCGACTGGTATCTGAAGCTGTTGGGCGATCCGCGCTTTCTCGCGGCGTTTGGCCGCAGCCTGCTGGTCTGCTTCGCCACTCTGCTGCTGGGGACCCTGGTGCTGGTGCCCACCGTGTTGGTGGTGGCCTACTACTTCCCCAAGCTGGATCCCTGGATGAACCTGCTGATCCTGCTCCCCTTTGCGGTGCCGCCCGTGGTCTCCTCGGTGGGACTGCTGCAGATCTACGCCGACGGCCCCCTGCCCATCGTCGGCACGCCGTGGATCCTGATCGGCACCTGGTTCACTGTGGTGCTCCCTTTTATGTACCGGGCGCTGGCCAACAGCCTGCAAGGGGTGCCGCTCAAGGACCTGATGGATGCTGCCCACCTGCTGGGAGCGAGCAGTCGCCGCGCCTTCCTGTTGGTGGTGATCCCTTGCCTGCGCAAGGGATTGCTGGCGGCGCTGTTTCTCTCGCTCTCCTTCCTGCTCGGCGAGTTCGTGTTTGCCAACATGCTGGTAGGCACCCGTTACGAGACCCTGCAGGTCTACCTCTACAACATGCGCGCCACCTCGGGCCACTTCACCAGTGCGCTGGTGATGAGCTACTTCCTGCTGACCCTGCTGCTCACCTGGGCGGCCAACAGATTTCATCGGTGATCCAAGATGTTTCATTTAGAAGTCAATCAACTGCACAAATCCTACGGCGATACCCCGGTGTTCGAGGGGATCGAATTTGGCATTCGCAAGGGGGAGCTGGTGACCCTGCTCGGCCCCTCCGGCTGCGGCAAGTCCACCCTGCTGCGGGCATTGGCCGGGCTCACTCATGTGGATGGCGGTCAGGTGCGGGTGGCCGGTGAAGACATTACCTGGCAGGCGCCCCAGAAGCGGGGCATCGGCATGGTGTTCCAGAGCTATGCGCTGTTCCCCAACATGACGGTGTGGGACAACGTCGCCTTCGGCCTCAAGATGAAGCCCCAGCCGGGGCGGGAGCTGGCGGCCAGCGTGCAGGAAGCACTGGAGCTGGTGGAGCTGACCGGCTTCGAGCGCCGCTATCCGGGTGAGCTCTCCGGCGGTCAGCGCCAGCGGGTGGCGCTGGCACGTGCTTTGGTGGTGCGGCCAAGGATCCTCTTGCTGGACGAGCCGCTCTCCGCGCTGGATGCCCGCATCCGCCGCAGCCTGCGCCAGCAGATCCGCGAGATCCAGCAGCGCCTTGAGCTCACCACCATCTTCGTGACCCACGATCAGGAGGAGGCGCTCACCCTGTCGGATCGGATCTTCCTGATGAACAAGGGATCCATCGTGCAGAGCGGCACGCCGGAGCAGATCTACACCCGCCCTGCCAGCGAGTTTGTGGCGAGCTTTATCGGCAACTACAACCTGCTCGGCGCAGAGCAGGGCAAGTCGCTGTTCGGCCCCCATTTTCAGGGCAAGCTGGCGCTGCGCCCAGAATCCATCACCCTGCTGCCCGCAGGGGCGACCAGCAGCGAGCCTTGCCTGCCCGGCATAGTGCGTCAGCAACAGCTGCTCGGCAACGTCATCCGCTATCAGGTGGCGTGCGAGGCGGGGCTGTTGACGGTGGATTGCCTCAACCGCTCTGCCGGCGATCTGCTGGCAACCGGCAGCGCCGTGACCCTGGTGGTGGCCCGGGATCAGCTGTGTGAGGTAGCATAAAGCCATGTATCCCATTCTGTTTTCGACCGGCATCATGATGCCGGTCACCAACCCAAGGAGCCGTCATGGCACTCGCACTGTTTGATCTGGATGAGACCCTGATTGCCGGGGATTCCGCCAGCCTCTGGCTGGAGTACATGGTGGCCCAGGAGCTGGCCCCGGCGGACATGATTGCCGAAGAGCAGGCCATGATGTCCCTCTACCATCAGGGCAAGATGGACATGCACCAGTACATGGCCTTCACCCTGCAGCCGCTGGCAGGCAAGTCACGTCAGTGGCTCAGCCAACAGTGCCACCGCTTCGCCGAGCAGGTGCTGCGGGCGCGGATCTACCCCGAGGGGTTGGCGCGCATCGAGTGGCACCGCAAGCAAGGGGACGAGCTGGTGCTGATCTCGGCCTCCGGCGAACATCTGGTGGCGCCCATGGCGCAGATGCTGGGGATGGATCACTGCGTTTCCATCCTGCTCGATGAGGAGGAGGGGATGCTGACCGGCCAGACTCGCGGCACCCTGAGTTTTCGGGAGGGCAAGGTGGCCCGCATCGACCAGCTCTTCGCCGGAGACGACAACCTCTGGCAGGGGAGCTTTGGTTACAGCGACTCCCACAACGACCTGCCACTGCTGCGGGCGGTGAGCCATCCTCATGCGGTCAACCCGGCTCCCAGCCTGCGTCAGATCGCCGCCGAACACGACTGGCCCACCCTGGACTGGCAACTGAACGGCTAAATGAAGAAGAGGCCCTCGGGCCTCTTCTTTACTCAACCGCCAGCCTGTTGGCAAGATCCCCTATCCGGCCACAAGTTCCTGCGGGGTGCCCAGATAGATGCGGTTCTTGCCATCACGCTTGGCGCGATAGACCTCGGCATCCGCCACCTCCAGCAGCGTCTTGCCGAGCGTCACCCCATGGCTGGCCACAAGCCCGCCACTCAAGGTGATTTTGAGGCCAGGCTCGCGCCAGTCCAGTGACTCCACCCCCTTGCGGAACTGCTCCAGCAGCATCAGGCAGAAGTGGGGGTCCGGGTTGACCATCAGCACCACCAGCTCCTCCCCGCCGTAACGGCAGACCCAGCCATAATCCCCCAACAGCAGCCTGGCCAGCTGAGCCACCCGCTTGAGCACCACGTCCCCGGTCTGGTGACCATAGTTGTCATTGACCCGCTTGAAGTCATCGAGATCGACCATGGCCAGGCAGAAGGGCTGCTGTTCAAGCAACAACCGGGTCAGGCGTTCGTCAAAGAAACGGCGGTTGTAGAGCGCAGTGAGCTTGTCCAGATTGGCCTGCTGGCGGGCCTCGTGATAATCCTTGCTCGCCTCGGCAAGCTCGGCGTAAACGTGCTTGAGCTCCCGCATCCCGCCCTGGGGCACATCATCGGGTTGAGTCCGGCTGGCCCGGATCATGGAAGCGATCTCGTCGAGCATGCGCCGGAAGTAGCGGGACCACACCAGCGCCAGCACGAGATAGAGCACACAGGCCAGCACCACCATCAGTTGCACGTTAAGGGAGACCCGGTTGATCGCGGCCTGGACGCTGGCCGCCGGTTGCACGCTGATCAGCACCCAGTCGTGATCAGGCAATTTGCTGTAGGCCACAAACAGCTGGGAAGCCTTGTCCAGGAAGATGCCCTCCCCCTGATTGAAGCGGGAGAGCCACTGGGGATGGTCCATGGGCTTGAGCAACTGAGCGGGATCCGGGTGCACCAGCACCTTGCCGGACTGATTGACGATCATCTGGTAACCGCTGTCCGCCTGGCGGTTCAGCTGGGCCGAGAATGGTGCCAGGATGGCATCGACCGCAAACACCCCCTGCACCTTGCCGTTGGCATCGGTCAGCGCTCGCGCCAGGGCGATCACCAGATTGCCATTGATGTAGTCATAGTAGGGCTCGGTCCAGACCATCTTGCCCAAATGCTGGCTGGCCAGCTGATACCAGGGGCGCGCCCTGGGATCAAAATTGGCATCCGCCTCCCACTTGGGATAGATCAGCATCTGGCGCTCGGCCGTGCCGACATAGATATAGAGCAGGTCGGCCATCATCCCTTTGTAGAGCTGCCATGTCTTCAGATAACTCTCGGTATTGTGCAGGTGTGGGCCGCTGATATCTTCCACCTTCACCTGGTCGTAGATAAGCGTAAACTGCCGTTCCATCTCCTGGAGATAGGGCTCGATGAAGACGTGACGCAACTGGTGATTGGTGGCGAGCAGACGCTGCTGCAACTCGTTTTGCAGGCTGCGTTCCATGTGCAGATAGTAGATGCCGCCCAGCATCAGTACGGGAATGAACAACAGCAACAACCCCAGCCGCATCCGGGCAACCAGAGACCAGGCTTTCTTGGGGACAACACGCTTATCCAACCCTGACTCCTGCTACCGTCAGACACGAGGTAGTGTCAGAATATCAGCACCACGGGATGGCGTCCAAAAGGAAGCGGGTTATGTGCTCAACAAGAGGTAATCGACACAGATGTTGAACCCGGACCTGCTGATGGCGCTGCACTATTGCGCCGTGATTATCCTGACCGGGGCCATCACCTCCGAGTATTTTCTGTTCCGGCGCGGCATGTCCATTGAACAGGTCCGCAAGCTGCTGCTGGCCGACGGCCTGGCGGCGCTGGCCCTGCTGCTCATCTTCATCACGGGCGTGTTGCTGGTGCTCGCCCACTCCGAACAGCCCGCCGTACTGTTCGCCAACCCCGGTTATCGCACCAAGCTGCTGCTGTTTTGCCTGATGGTCATCAGCTTTGGCTATCCCAGCCACCTCTTCTATCGCTGGCGCCGCTCCCTGCGTCAGGGTCGGGCCCCCATGGTTTCCATCCAGCAGCAGTTCTGGGTGATCTGGATCCTGCGCGGCAACCTCTTGCTGCTCGCCCTCATCCCCTTGCTGGCCACACTCGCCAGCAGTTGAAGGCGACGTTTATTCAGCCGCGATAAGGATTAATCCCCTCTGCACGACCTGCTGCTGCTGACCAAACTCGCGAGCGCTAAAGACAAATCCCCCCACACACGGTTATCTTGGTGGCTTGAGCTTTACGGACGGGCGCCTGCCCGCCACCTTTTCAGGGATGAATTCGTATGCGTTCGAACATGATGTTACTGATGGCCGCTGCCATCTGGGGGCTGGGCTTCGTCGCCCAGCGGCTGGGGATGGATCACATGGGGCCTTACACCTTCAACGGTCTGCGCTTTCTGCTCGGTGCCGCCTCCCTGCTGCCGTTGCTGTGGTGGCTCAAGTCACGCCAGCCTGTGGGTCAGCCCGGTGATCGCCGCCTGCTGCTGACCGGGGGCCTGCTCGCCGGTCTCGTGCTGTTCAGCGCCGCCTCCCTGCAGCAGGTGGGACTGCTCTATACCACGGCCGCCAAGGCGGGCTTCATCACAGGCCTCTACATCATACTGGTGCCCGTCATCGGCCTGGCCCTGCGCCACAAAACCGGGGCCAACACCTGGGTCGGCGCCCTCATCGCCATGGCGGGGCTCTACTACCTGAGCGTGACCGAGGAGTTCACCATAGGCTACGGCGACCTGTTGCAGGTGATCGGCGCCCTGTTCTGGGCCATTCATCTGCTGGTACTGGATCACTACTCGAGCCGGGTCGCGCCGATCCGCCTGGCTGGCGTGCAGTTCCTGGTGTGCGGCCTGCTCAGCCTGGGGGTTGCCTTCACCATGGAGACGCCAACCATGAGCGGCGCCGTGGCGGGCTGGCAGGCGCTGCTCTATGCCGGTCTGGTTTCGGTCGGTATCGGCTACACGCTGCAGGTGGTGGGGCAGCGCGGTGCCCATCCGGCCCACGCTGCCATCATCCTCAGCCTGGAGACAGTGTTCGCCGCCATCGGCGGTGTGCTGCTGCTCGGCGAAATCCTGGATGAACGCGCCATAGTGGGCTGCGCCCTGATGCTGGCAGGCATGTTGATCTCCCAGATCCGACTGCGCTGGTGGTGGAAATCGCGGCGAGACAAGGTGCCCAACCAGCCTTGATGCGAGCAGACATCTTGCTCTCCCGGGAGCGGCTTTGCCGAGACAACGTGACCCATCCGACATAAAACGAGGCGCCTACAGGCGCCTCGTTTTATTGCCACTGGTTGCCACATGGCTAACGCACGCAGGAACAGAAACTGACATCGTCCTGCACGGGATCATCACTCATGCTGTGATAAAGCTCGAAACAGGGGCCATTGCCAAACTCCAACCCGGCAGCAACGATGTCGCCGATATGCTCCTGCCAACGCGGGCCATACTGACTGCGGTCGGTAATTAGATAACGGGACTGGGCGTAACGACCGGCGGGAATAAGCTGGATCTCGACCGCCCCCATCCCCACCGTCCCCGCTGGCACCGTCACACCTATGTCAGTGCGACACTGGGCTGGCGGGGTCACCTCGGGGTTATCGTGATAGATGAAAATCCACTCGCCCCCTTCCAGTCCTCGGGCACTGGCCCACTGATGCAGTTGACCGCAGACCGGTTCATATCCCTCGCCATAGGGGCCGGTGACACGAATATAAGCCAGGGTGCGGGCGTCCATCTCGACAGTTTTCATGGTATTGCTCCTTGCTGATGAATGACTTTCAGCATAAGGGGACGAGCCCTCCCATGCGTGTCCATCCTTGCTCTCCAGGTGTCCATTCTTGCGCTTGTCGCGACGAAACTCGCCAGGGGGGCAACCGTAATGGCGGCGAAACGCCTTGGCAAATGCCTGTGAGCTGGCAAAGCCCGCCCCCAACGCAATGGCCGTGACGCTGGCGTCTGTGTAGCAAAGCTGCCAGGCCGCTCGCTGCATGCGCAGCCGCCGACACATCTCCCCGGGCGTCTCGCCTGCCACGGCCGTGAACACCCGGTGAAAATGGTAGAGGGAGAGGCAGGCGCGGCTCGCCAGCGCCTCGATGGAGAGATCCGGATCCCGCTCCAGCGCCCGCAGCACAGGGATGAGACGGCGGCGGTAGTCGATCACGGGCGGATCCTCGCCATGTAGATCGCATCCACATAGCGCCCCTGCCGGAAAGCGAAGTCGCGGGCCCGCCCCTCTTCCACAAAGCCGAACTTGCGATAGAGCGCCTGCGCGGCTTCATTATCGGGATAGACGGTCAGCTCAATCCGGTGCAGGTTGAGCCAGTTATCGGCCAGGTCCAGCGCCGCGGCCATCAGGGCAGAGCCCACCCCCTTGCCAGCCCAGTCATCCCGTACCCCCATGCCAATACCTGCCACATGCTTGCGTCTGGGATTGGGCTCCACATGCAATGCTATCTGGCCCACCAGCTGCCCCTCTACCTCCGCCACCAAGGCGACCACATCACTGCTCTCCAACCGCTGTTGCCACAGCCCCAGTGTCGGATAGGGCAGTTGCAAGGTGCCCGCCTGAGCATTGGGCATGGCGTAAAGATCCCGCAAGGCGGGGGCATCGGTGGGTTCGGCATGACGGATAGTAATCTGCATATGAGGCTCCTTCTCGAAACCCCCATCATGCAATATCCGGCGCGGTTACACATCCCCCCGCACCCATTTGTCTTGCCTATCAAAGGGCTAGGAAACGCCCATTGGCCCATCACTGCGCAGATCCGTAGGCTGGCCCCATATCAACAAGGAGAGAAGCCATGACTGACAAGACCCTGCACAGCGCCAACGGCGCCCCCGTCGTCGACAACAACAACAGCCTCACCGCCGGCCCGCGCGGCCCCGTGCTGATGCAAGATATCTGGTTGATGGAAAAGTTGGCTCATTTCGATCGGGAACGGATCCCGGAGCGGGTGGTTCACGCCAAGGGCTCGGGCGCTTATGGCACCTTTACCGTGACCAATGATATCAGCCAATTCAGCAAGGCCGACCTGTTCAACACCATCGGCAAGCAGACCCCGGTCTTCCTGCGCTTCTCTACCGTAGCTGGTGAGAAGGGTGCCGCCGATGCCGAACGCGACGTGCGCGGCTTCGCCCTCAAGTTCTACACCGAGCAGGGCAACTGGGATCTGGTGGGCAACAACACCCCGGTCTTTTTCATCCGCGATCCGCTGAAATTCCCCGACTTCATCCACACCCAGAAACGGGATCCACGCACCAACCTGCGCAGCGCCACCGCCGCCTGGGACTTCTGGTCCCGCCATCCGGAATCCCTGCATCAGGTCACCATCCTCTTCAGTGATCGCGGGATTCCCAAGAGCCTGCGGGAGATGAACGGCTACGGCAGCCACACCTTCAGCTTTATCAACAACGCGAACGAACGCTTCTGGGTCAAGTTCCACTTCAAGACCGAGCAGGGCCACAGCTTCTACACCGATGAAGAGGCGGCCAATGTCGTCGGCCAGGATCGGGAGACCAGCCAGGCCGATCTGTTCAATGCCATCGAGCGGGGTGACTTCCCGCGCTGGAAGGTCTATGTGCAGGTGATGCCGGAGGCCGACGCCCAGACTTACCAGATCCACCCGTTCGACCTCACCAAGGTGTGGCCGCACAGCGACTACCCGCTGATCCCGGTCGGCATGCTGGAGCTTAACCAGAACCCGGACAACTACTTCGCCCATGTGGAGCAGGCGGCGTTCACCCCGGCCAACGTGGTGCCCGGCATCGGCTTCTCGCCGGATCGCATGCTGCAAGGGCGGCTGTTCTCTTACGGTGACACCCAGCGCTATCGCCTCGGCGTCAACCACGGCCTGCTGCCGGTCAACGCCCCGCGCTGCCCGTTCCATCACGGCGCCCATCGTGATGGCGCCATGCGGGCGGACAGTAATGGCGGCGCCAGCCCCAACTATCAGCCGAACCGCTTCGGTACCCAGCAGCCGAGCGAGCAGCACGAACCGGCGCTGAGTCTGGAAGGGGCCGCCCTGCACTACGACTTCCGTGACTACGACAGCGACTATTACAGCCAGCCGGGCAAGCTGTTCCGCATCATGGACGAAGGGCAGCGTTCACGGCTCGCCGCCAACCTGGCGCGCTCCCTCATCAATGTGGAGGATGACGCCATCATCGCGGCCCAGCTCAAGCACTTCGAGCAGGCCGACCCCGAGTACGCCAAGCGGGTCGAACTGGCACTGGCCGCCCTGCAACGCTAAGTCGCAAGCAGGCAACATCTGCAAAAGCAAAACGGGGGCCTTTCGGCCCCCGTTGTGATGCAGCTAAGGGTAATAAACGCAAAAACGGAGCACGAGGCTCCATTTTTCAATACGTTATCAATCCCGGACGGAACGCGCTTCGCGCTCTTCCCGCTCCCTTGCCAACAAGCGTTTGTACCACCCGTTACGGCAACCAAGCTGTGCATTGGAAGAGCACCGCCGAGTTCCATCTGCGGTGATAAATACAAAACGGAGCCCGAGGCTCCGTTTTTCAATGCAGTATCAATCCCGGACGGAACGTGCTTCGCGCTCTTCCCGCTCCCTTGCCAACAAGCGTTTGTACCACCCGTTACGGCAACCAAGCTGTGCATTGGAAGAGCACCGCCGAGTTCCATCTGCGGTGATAAATACAAAACGGAGCCCGAGGCTCCGTTTTTCAATGCAGTATCAATCCCGGACGGAACGCGCTTCGCGCTCTTCCCGCTCCCTTGCCAACAAGCGTTTGTACCACCAGCTACTGCGACGACGTTGTGCATTGGAAGAGCGACGAGCCATTTCTTAGGTTCCAGCCAAGAGAGGAAAAGAGCCGCATTATGCGATAGAGGTCATGTCCATGTCTTTAGCTGGATCAAGAAAAGCCTCACTGGCCCACGGTAATGGTGCTGCTCCTGGCCGCGTTATCGGCAACATTCGACGCCCTTTCAGGTTCCCGCCAGGCCAGCGGCCCGTTGCTCTCCTGCGCGTTCTGCGGGCTGCACTCTCGCCAGCTATCGCCCTGTTTAATCCGGGCACCCAGGGAATATTTCTGATCCTGATACCAACAGACCCGCTCCGGCAACGACCCCAGCGGCAGCACCAGCTTGGGGCTCGCGCGCTCCCCTGCGATAGTGGTGTGGGTGGCGGCCAAAGCCGGCACCCACCAGCAGGAGGCCAGCAGGCAGAGCAATATTTTTCTCATGGGTAGATCCTGTTTTGTTGTGGGGCACTCTCGATGGATCGACCACTCCCGGGGTTTACTTGACTGGCCATCATACTGCCTGCTGGCATTGTGGAGCCAATATGGTAGCCTGCCAGCGCCTACGGGCAGGCTCTCGCTGCCACGCGCAAACTTCCGGTGAATTTGTCGTTTCCAGACAACATATAACCTTATCTATCAAATCGTTATTTGGATATTATCCCAATGCGTATCATGCCATTGCTTCAGGCTGCCTGCCTGAGCCTGACGCTGTCCGCCTGCGTCGCCCCCCTCTTGATGATGAGCCCTACCAGTCAACTGATGTGGGCCCTGCTCAAACCGCTGGTCGGCTTTGACCCGAACGAGGTCAATCTGTTCGAACAGCCCCTGATCAAGGAGCGGATGACCGACATTCTGGGCCCCAATTACGACAGCACCATGCAGTTGCTCAAGACAGCCAACGAGCTGCAGCAGGAGGGCCCGCTGTTCTACGTGGTCTCCCGCTACGCCCCCATACCTGACGTTGCCAAGCAGGCGGGCATGGTGTGGAACTCGCAAACTAACCAGCTGTCTGTGTTGCTGCAAAAAGGGGATGGCACCACCCAGGCCTTTGGCGAAAACCTGGCGGGCACAGCCCCGCTTTGGCCAACGGCCATGCAGGGCTGGCAGAACCCGGACAGTCAGGTCATCCCGACGGCCAATGCCCTGACCGGCGCCGCCCCCTTCTCCCTCGGCAACGCCCTGAGCACAGTGATCAGTGGCACCACCAGCAAGCTTGCCGAGGAGGCCACTCAGGCCGCGACCAATGGCGTCAACAACGCAGCCAAGAGTGCCACAGCCGCCGTTACCACGCCTGCCAAGCAGACTGTCAGCAGCACTACCGCGACCGTGACGCAAGAAGCGGCCAAGGCCGTTGCCACCCCCGCCAAGCAGACCGTCAGCAGCGCCGCCACAACGGCGACTCATGAGGCCACCAAGGCCGTTGCCGCTCCCGCCAAGCAGACCGTCAGCAGCGCTGTCACAACGGCGACGCAAGACGTCACCAAGGCCGCTCCTGCCAAACAGGCGGGCAGCAGCACCAGCGCGGCATCCCATACGGCAGGCGAAAGTATCGCCGATGCGGCCAGAGCGGCGGAAGCCAAAGCCCGGGCCAAGGCAGAAGACGAGATGGAAGCCCTGCTTAAATAAACCGACAGGCCACCGCAAGGTGGCCTGTTGTTTTATCCCGCCACCGGGCCATGAACTTGTGACAAAGGCCACATAGACTGTTAGGTAACCAACCTGCACAAGGAGTGCATCATGCACCATCTGCTCTCTGTCCTCGCCTCTCTCGTTCTGTTTATCGCACTCCCGGCTCCGGCACTTATCTACTATTCCGAGCAAAATATGCCGATCAATGGTCAGGATAAAAATGGCCAGCCCACTGGCCTGGCAGTCGAGCTGCTGCGCCTGATGTGGCTGGAAATGGGTGAGCCGGAGCAACCGATCCACTTTCTGCCCTGGGCCCGTGGCTGGTATCTGCTGACCCAGCAGAAAGAGGCCGTGCTGTTTACCACGGCCCACACCAAAGAGCGGGCCCCCCACTTCCTCTGGGTCTGCCCCATCAGCCACTCGCGGGTAGCGCTGGTTGGCCGCAAGACGGATGCACCCAGCGTCAGCAGCAAAGCCGATCTCGCCAAGTTGCAGATCGGCGTCATGCAAGCAGATGTAGGAGAGCAACTGCTGCTCAACCGGGGTATCAGCCCCGCCAACCTGATGGCGGTGGAGCGGATGGATCAGGTGGTACGCCAGCTCATCATGGCCCGTACCGATCTGGTGGCGGGCAACGAGGTGATGTTGCGCCATCAGGCAAAAGAAATGGGTTTTCCCAGCGAAAATTTTGTCACCGTCGCGATTCTGGCGGAGCAGGACAACTGCTTTGCCTTCAACCCGGCGGCCGACAAACAACAGGTCGCCCGCCTGCAAGAGGCGCTCGACAAGGTCAGAAAAGGGGAGGCGTTCAAACAGCTGCTCGCCCGCTATCAGGATGTGGTGCAGCCCCTGCCAGCAGATAACCTGCCGCGGATCGAGTAAAGGCACAATGCAAGCAGGCCACCCCGGGGTGGCCTGCTTCATCACATCGCCTGCTTACTGGAAGTCGCTGTCGTGATCGGACTTCTTGGTCTGGGCGCCTTCGCTGTGCTCTATGGCGGTGCGGATGAGATCCACCCCGGCGCGGATGATCAGCACACCCATGTTGACCAGCTTGACGCAGACCCACATGAAGGTAATCAGCAGTATCAGCTTGAGTACCGTCTGGAACGCCTCCAGGAAATTCTGCTCCAGCTGGCTGGTGAGGCCGCTCGCGCTGGTCATCAGCCAGGTGTAGACCTCGCGCACGAACGGGATGCGGCTCGGCATCTCCAGCACGTCCAGGGCTGCGGGCAGGGCCTGGAAGATGACGATGCTGCCGAACAGTATCAGAATGACGCCGATGGCGATGCCCAGAAAAAAACCAAACTGTTTCATGGAAGGTCCCAAGGTTTGCTGCATGAAAATAACATAGCTGCCAATACTAGGGACTGCCTCACCACAGGGCAATCCTTGTGCGCAGGCAAGGCCAGTGCCCAACCCGCCAGCCGGTGGACCCACGCAGGAAACCATTGCCCCACTATCTGATTTCTGTGACCCTTGCGCTCATAGTCCCCCAACGCTCAGGCACCATGCTCCGCTCCTGTTTTTTACTGCTCTGCGCCCTGCTGCTGACACTGCCTGTCTCGGCCACTCCCACGGCTGCCGTCTGCGTGATCAAATATCAGCAACAGCTGCTGCTGGTGCAGGACAGGATCTCTTCCCGCTACAGCCTGACCGGCGGTTACATAGATGCAGGGGAGACGCCCCGGCAGGCGGCGCTGCGCGAATTGTTTGAAGAGACAGGTCTGCGAGGCCAGATCATCGCCGAGCTGGGACCATGGCAGCGCGCCGTCCTGTTTGCCTGCCAGACGCTGGAACCCATCCGGGCGCAGACAGGCTCTGGCTTCGTCTCCCTGCTGCAAGCCCCCAACCTGGGTGGCGAAATCCTCAACGCCAGGCTGATAGAGCCATCCCGGCTGCCTGATGGGCAGCGCCGCTTTCCGACGCAGCTCGACTGGCTAACTCCCCAACTGGCTGACATCCCCGACAGCCCTGTTCTGTGGCTGCCAGATTTCAGTGGCGAAGGCAATGCACTGCACCGGGCGGAACTCCCGCTGATACAACGCTTGCAGGAGTGGATCGGGGCAAGGGCGCCCTGGCTTGATGCCAGCAATCTGTTTGGTTCAGCCGCCTTTCAGCTTGCCCTGCTACCTTTGCTGCTGCCGTGGCTGGGCTGGTCCCGTCTGCGTCAGCTGTTGCTGGCCATGCTGACCCTTACCCTGCTGATCCAGGTCGCCAAAGAGGGCCTCGGCTGGCCCAGACCCTCCCATCTCGATCCCGCACTGACACAAGGGAGCGCCCAGGGCTTTGGCATGCCGAGCGGTCACGCCGCCTCGGCGCTGCTGTTCTGGGGCCTGCTGCTCAGGTGGTGCTGGCCCGCCAACCCCTGGCGCGGCGCCGTGCTGGCCCTGCTGCTGGCAACCCTGACCGGGTTGGCCCGGGTCTGGCTCGGCGTCCACTTCCTGTCGGATGTGGCGGCGGGATTGGTGCTGGGCGCCCTGATGCTGACGATCAGTCCCGGTTTGTCCGGCATGGCTACCCGGCCATGGATCTGGGGCGGGCTCACCCTCATCTGCGCACTGGCCACCTGGTGGAGCCAATCCTCGGCACTGGCAGGCCTGGCCATGTTCAGCCTGGGTCTGACCCTCGGCATGCGACTACCCTTGCCGCGAGAGCGGCGAAAAACCTGGCGCACCCTGGCGATCACCCTGCTCGGCAGCCTGCCCCTTGGGGCCTTGCTGTGGGCACTGCCATGCTGGCTGACCAGCTCCTGGCTCATCCTGCTAGGCCAGTGGCTACTCTATTGTTGCCTGGGGCTCTGGTTGAGCGCCGGCCTCTGGTGGATACTCTCACTCATGAACTCCGACCCGCTACCCAAGGGCTCAGGCCCCGACAAGGGATTGCTATGAATATGAAAAAAGTGGATTTGGCCAAGATAACCCTGGGGGTGCTGTTTCTCAGCATCCTCATCATCTCGTGCTTCTTGGTGCTGCGCCCCTTCCTGCCCGCACTGGTGTGGGCCACCATGATCACCATCGCCACCTGGCCGTTGATGTTGATGATGCAGCGGCTGCTGTGGGGCAAACGGACGCTGGCGGCCATGTTCATGACGCTGGTGTTATTGCTGATGTTCGTTATTCCGCTCTTTATGACGCTGGCCAATGTGACAGAGAAGGCACCCATGCTGATCGAGCTGGGCACCAGTATCAGTCACTCACCGCCGCCGGAGCTGCTCTGGCTGCAACAGATCCCGCTGGTGGGCGACAAGCTCTATGAGTTCTGGCAGCAAATTCTGGCGAGTGGTGGTCAGGTGCTGTTTGCCAAGCTAGCCCCCTATTTTGGCCAGACCGCCCGCTGGTTCGCCTCTCAGGCCGGCAATCTGGGCCTGCTGTTCGTCCATTTCCTGCTGACGGTCGGTATCTGCGGTGTGCTCTACCACTCGGGTGAGAAGGCAGCCGACGGTATCCGTCGCTTCGCCCACCGGCTGGCGGGGGAGCGCGGTGACAATGCCACAGTGCTCGCTTCCCAGGCGATCCGCGCCGTGGCCATGGGGGTGGTGGTCACCGCTCTGGTGCAATCTTCGGTAGCCGGGATCGGCCTGCTGATTGCTGGCATCCCCTATGCCATGGTGCTGGTGGTGGTGATGTTCCTGCTGATCGTCGCCCAGATTGGCCCCTTCCCGGTGCTGATCTCCTGTGTCGGTTATCTCTACTGGAGCGGCGACACCACCTGGGGCACCTTCCTGCTGGTGTGGTCACTGATTGCGGGCACCATGGACAACTTCCTGCGCCCCTTCCTGATCAAGCGTGGCGCCAATTTGCCGCTGATCCTGATCCTGGTGGGGGTTATCGGCGGCCTGCTGGCGATGGGGATCATAGGTCTGTTTATCGGCCCCGTGGTGCTGGCTGTGGGCTACACCCTGCTGGATGCCTGGATCAAGGAAAATGACCAACCGGCGGCCACCGCTGTTGTTGAACCGCCCAAGGTTGAGTGACGATTCAGTAATAAGACGAGTCAGCCATCCATCGCTGATACCAAGAGCCGCCCATCGGGCGGCTCTTTGGTTTTTAACGATCGTGATTTATGGCGATGGCGTCAGATTGGCTGATCCGCACCAACCTGCATTCACCACATATTACCGTCTCATGTAGGTTCGATTAGCGAAACGTAATCGGACGATCGAGATGCCGCTGTCCCTGAGTTTCCGTGAATTAGCGGTGCCTGCCAGAGGGGAAATACGGGTGGCCGTTATCGCGGGAGAATTGATTTACGCGAACGTCCGATTACGCCTTACGGCTAATCGAACCTACGGGCTAGTGGTATTTGTTATGTGCTTTACTACAAAATTTAGGATAGCCCGTACTTGGCCTGATAAAGCAGGTTTAGTTATTAACCAGTCGGCTATTGCTGGAGATACTTTGTAATAGGTCCTCACAAAGGCTCTACCCAAGACACTTCTTAGTAACGTTTCATCTCTATATTTGCACAACTCTCTTACTTGGTAACACGAAGGATCGCCATAAACAGCAGTAGCAATGAAGCACTTACTGAAAGTTTTTACTGTTGCCGCACAATAGGGGCAAACCGACTTTTTTGGGCTGCCTCCATAAGTAATGAGTCTAGGAACAATTTTTTTATCACAACTTGGGCAGTTGATTCTGTCATCAGCAGGCCGAGTGTTTTGCGAGGATGCTTTCGCAGTAATTGTGATATTGATTGCTCTCGGGCCTTTATTACCGGACTTTGACTCAAACTGAACCGAATCGCCACTTGATGGCAGCGATGCGCCATTGATGCTCTGAACATTGAAGTAATGATCTTCACCGGCTTCAGACGTAATGAAGCCGTAACCCTTCTCTGAACTGAACCATTTTACAGTGCCTTGCACGACATCTCCTTTTTCTTATTGCACATAACAGTGATTAGATGGAAGGTGGTTCCAATCCGTTAATAGAGCCTTCCATATAACTCCGGTTCGCCCTGATTGCCGCCACGAAAAATACATTTTACATCACAACATTACCGACCAGCCTACGGTGCTGAACGCATTCGCCAGCCATCCTCTTTTGGCTCTGTTTTTTGATGCTGAGCAAAATACACGTAAGGGGCGGCAATGGAAAGCGCCACCCTGCCTCCTTTTCGTGAACACGCCATTAGTGTGAGCGGGGCAGCATATCTGGTTCGAGGGAATGCCGGAGTCCCGCGCCTTCTACCACTGGCTCGGCCAGCAATGTGCCGGGAGCGAACCCGACCTGGATGAGGGCGGGGTTGCCACCCTCTGAGGCAGGTCACTGAATCGGGCGCGCTGGCATGGTTAAATGGTCGGCTCACATCTTGCCGGATATTGCTGTGACCATGCCATCTGACCTTCAGCCGCTCCTGACTATGGGGATGCCTTCTGGCTGCGTGCTTACTGGATACTGCCGTGACCATGCCATCTGACCTTCAGCACCTTCAGCCTTGGCCCGATTATCTGCAGGCATCCTGGCTGCGCTGCGCCCACCAGACCAGTGCCACCCTCTGGCATCCGCCCCACAGCGCCAAGGGGCAGACCTTGCAGAGCCTGCGCCAGCGCAAGCGGGACCTGCTCACCACCGGCGAGATGGCCCTCGAAGATCTCTACGAATTTATGGAGGGGCGCCCCTGCGCCCTGCTGCTCACCGACGAGAGCGGCTGCCTGCTGGCCCAGACCGGCCACCCCGATACGCTGCGCGAGCTGGCGGCGCTGGGGTTTGGCCCCGGCGCTTTTTTTAGCGAGGGGCGCATCGGCACCAATGCCATCAATCTGGCGGCGCTGGAGGGGGTGCCGCTCTGCGTCAGCGGCCCCCAGCACTTCAATCAGACCCTCCACCCGTGGCACAGCTGCGCCAGCCCGGTCTACAACAGCAATGGCCGTCAGGTCGCCATCATCGCTTTGCTCTGCAAGGTGGAGGAGGCGAGCGCTGGCGATCTGGCGCTCACCGTCAGCGCCGGGCGCGAGCTGGCCCATCTGCTGCAGATGGAGACCCTGATGCAGGAGTCCCAGCACCACCTGAGCGAGCTCTACGCTCTGCTGGACGGCATGGATGACGGCGTACTGGCCTGGGATCCGCAGGGCCGACTGCGCTATCTCAACGCGTTGGCGGCCCACCGGCTGCGGCTCGATCCGGCGCTCTGTCTCGGCCAGCCGCTGGAGCAGCATCTGCTGTTGCCGCAGCGGTTGCAGCTGGCCATCAAGGGGCAGACACCACTGAGCCATGTGGAGGTGACGCTGGAGCGGCTCGGCGCTCAGGAGGGAGAGTTCATCAATGCGCTGGTAAGCCTCAAGCCGCTGCCGGGGCCGGAGGGGGTCAGCTTTATCGCCCTGCTGCACCCGGTCGATCGGCTGCGGGCCATTCACCAGCTGCGCCAGACGGTGCCCGAGCTGTCGGCGCTGGTGGGGGAATCGAGCGCCATGCGCAAGCTGCTGCGCTATGCCCGGCAGGCGGCCCAGAGTCAGGGGCCGATCCTGCTGCGCGGCGAAGAGGAGGTGGGCAAGGCCCAGCTGGCGGAGGCCATTCACTTTGGCAGCGAACGGGCTGCCGGGCCGCTCATTACCCTCAACTGCAAGGCGCTGCCGAGTGAGCGGATGGCGCTGGAGCTGATGGGCTCCGACGAGGCGGGGCAGGAGCGGGCGGGCAAGTTCGAGCTGGCCCACGGCGGCACGCTGGTGCTGGAGCAGGTGGAGTGCCTCTCTGCCCCCATGCAGGCGGCGCTGCTGCAACTGCTCAAGACCGGCCGCATCCAGCGCTTCGATTCGGCCCGCATCTTGCCGCTCAAGGTGCGGATCGTCGCTACCAGTAGCGCCCCGCTAGAGCAACTGGTGCAGGAGGGGCTGTTTGGCCGCCAGCTGCTCTATGCGCTGCAGGCGTGCGAGCTGTGGCTGCCGGGGCTGCGCGAGCGCGCGGCGGATCTGCCGGGCCTGATCAGCCAGCAGTTGGCGGCGCAGGGGCGCGAGCCGGTGCGCCAGTTCAGTCCGGCGGCCCTCGATTGTCTGCTCGCCTATCCCTGGCCCGGCAATCTGGGGGAGCTGCGCAGCGCGGTCGAGCATGCCCTGCTTCATGCCGGTCAGGGGCTGATCCCGCCGGAGGCGCTGCCCGCTGCCATTCGCCACGGCTATCAGTTGGTGGCGGACGAGGTGGTGGGGCAACCGCTGCTCACCTTGGCAGAGCTGGAGCGCCAAGCCATTTTGCGCTGCGCCCACGCCTGCAAGGGACAGGTGAGCCAGATGGCCCAGCATCTTGGCATTAGTCGCACCACCCTGTGGCGACGACTGAAGCTGCTCGAAATCGATCCTGCCGACTATCACGGCTAACGCTGACCCGAGCCGTCGCCAACCGGCCCGCAGAAAATGAAACGGCCCCGCAGTTGCGGGGCCGTGTTATATGGCAAGGTCAGTAGTGGCGCAGTTACAGCCCCAGCTGGTGGGCGGTGACGATGGCCGCCAGCACATCCTCGGCAGTGACCTTGAACGGCATGTTGTGGATGGTCTCCCCTTCGGCGGTGGAGGCTTTGGCCACCGCCATCAGGCGCGCCATATCCAGCTCCTTGACCCCCATCATATGCAGGTTGGTCGGCAGGCCGATCGAGCGGCAGAAACCCAGCACTGTCTCGATCTCCGCCATCGGGGCGTTCTCCAGCACCAGCTGCACCAGAGTACCGAACGCCACCTTCTCACCGTGATAGAGGTGGTGACACTCGGCGAGCTGGGTCAGGCCGTTGTGGATTGCGTGGGCGGCGGCCAGACCGCTGCTCTCGAAGCCGATACCGCTCAGGTAGGTGTTGGCCTCGATGATGTTCTCCACCGCCTTGGTGCAGAGCCCCTGTTCCACTGCCAGCTTGGCCTTGTAGCCGTCGGCCAGCAGGGTCTTGTAGCAGAGCTCGGCGATGGCCTGCGCCGCCAGCGTAGAGGCGCCACCGGCCATGGTTTGGCAACCGGAGACCTTGTTGGCGCGCGCCTCGAAATAGGTGGAGAGCGCATCCCCCATGCCGGAGACCAGCAGTCGCACCGGGGCGCGGGAGACCACGCCGGTATCCATGATGACCATGTTGGGGTTGGTCGGGATCATCAGGTATTCGCTGAACTGCCCCTCCGGGGTGTAGATGACCGCCAGTGCGCTGGTGGGCGCATCAGTGGAGGCGATGGTGGGCACTATGACCACCGGCACCTTCTGGTAGAAGGCGACCGACTTGGCGGTATCCAGCGTCTTGCCGCCGCCGATGCCGATGATGACGTCAAACGGGGTCTGGTTGCAGCGGACCAGCAGGCGGTCGATCTCCGGGCGGGAGCACTCGCCGTTGAAGCAGTCGAACTCCGGTTTGATGCCCACACTGTGGAAGCTGGTAGCAACCGTGTCGCCAACCAGCTTGGTGACCAAGGCATCGGCCAGAATGAGCGGTTTGGTGCCGAGCGCCTTGACGTAGTTGCCGATATTGGCGAGTGCCCCGTTGCCTTGCACGTATTTGCTGGGGCTGATGATGATGCGATCCATTTTTTATCCCTCTCTCTAGTTCATAAGACTTCTTTTGAAACTAACAGGGGCGAAGGGGCGGCAGTGCCGGGGACTCCTTCGTCTTTACTTGCACGACAGTTGCGCGGCAGCTGGCCCATTCGGTCGGTGCCGCGCTTGGAAACGGGTTGGCGTGCAGCGTCAGTCGCCGAAACGCTCGGCGGCCAGCTGTTGGAAGCAGGCCAAGGCGGCGGTGGCATCCTCTCCGCGCGCCAGCAGGGTGAGCCGGTCGCCCTGACGCACGTTGAGCATGGTGAGCCGGGTCAGGCTGCGGGGGTTGGCCTCTTTGTCCCCCTTTTGCAGCTTGAGTTCAGCGGCAAAGGGCTTGAGGGCGGCCACCAGTCGGGCGGCGGGGCGCACATGCAGGCCGTGGGGGTTATCCACCACCACTTCGCAGCGCAGCCAGCCATCGTCGCTAACGGGAGCTGTGTCAGTGCAGGCATGCGAAGTGGTGGCAGGCAGCATCGCCTGTTTCGGGCCCAGCGCGCCGAGTGCCTCGGCGGCTACCTCATCCAGCGTCATGCCAGAACCGGCCGCCACCACGGCGGCCAGGGTGCCCTCGACCAGCGGGGCGGGACAGAGCCGCACCCGGGCGCTTAACTCGGGGGGCAGCAGTTCGAGGGCGGTCTCGGCGCTGAGCAGAGCGCTGCCCAAGTCCATCAGTACCAGCACACCGCTGCCGTCATCTGCCTCTTCAATCGCACTCATCACCGCGATGGCATCTGTGCCTATGGGGTGGTCGGGGTCATCGACCCCGGCCGCCAGCAGCAGTTTGGCCGGGCTGCCCAGCTGGTCGGCCAGTGCTTTCAAGCCGGCCGCCAGTATGGCGCTGTGAGAGACAACTACGATTCCGATCATGTCACAACCTCGCTCTGTCACGCAGGGCGGTCAGCAGCAGCAGGGTCGAGGTGGCCCCGGCATCCTGATGGCCTATGCTGCGCTCGCCGAGATAGCTGGCGCGCCCCTTGCGGGCCTGCATCTGGATGGTGGCCTCGGTGCCGGCTGCCGCGGCCGCCAACGCCTTGTCCAGCGCATCGTTGAGGGGCAGATCTTGCTGCTGTGCCTGTTGCAGGGCGGCCAGTGCTGGCCACCAGGCATCGCACATGGTCTTGTCACCCGGCTCGGCGCGGCCGCGGGAGACGATCCCCTCGACTCCGTCACTCAGCATTTTGCACAACTGACTCAGGCTCAGGCTCTGGCAGGCATCCGTGCTGGCCGCCGCCCGGATAAAAAAGGTGCCGTAGAGCGGGCCACTGGCGCCGCCGACCGAGGAGAGCAACGTCATGCCGGTGGTTTTCAGCACCTGGCCGATGTCTTTGTCTGCTACCGCTGGCAGCTTCTCAGCCACCTTGGTAAAGCCGCGCTGCATGTTGAGGCCGTGGTCGCCATCGCCGATATCGGTATCCAGCGCGGTGAGGTAGTCACGCTGCTCGGTAAAGATGTGTTCGCAGTCGAGCAGCCAGTTGACGATGTGATGCTTGCTTAACATGGGTTCTCCTTAGCAACCGCGACGCAGGGCGGGGGTGTGAACGGGGGCATCCCACAGGGTCATCAGCTCATCATCCACCTTGAGCAGGGTGATGGAGATGCCGGTCATGTCGAGGGCGGTACAGTAGGGGCCGATCAGGTTACGTACCAGATGAATGCCCGCCTCTTCGCACAGGGTGGCGAGGCGGCCATAGACGCCATACAGCTCTGAAATCGGGGTGCCGCCGAGGCTGTTGACCAGCGCGATGACCCGATCGCCCGCATTCAGCGGTTCGATAAAGGTGTGCTCTTCCTGCCAGCTGCCGGAGGCTCTGTCCCAGTGGCGCAGAGTGCGGCCATAGGGGGTGTTGTCAGCCAGCTCGCTGAACATGTCGTCCACCAGGGTATTGAGGTCGGTGAAGGGGCGGCGCTCGATGCCGGGTTCACCGTGGATACCCACGCCAAACTCCATCTCGTTGTCTGCCAGGGTGAAGGAGGGCTTGCCAGCGGCAGGCACAGTGCAGGCATGCATGGCAACGCCAATGGTGCGGCTCTGGTTGTTGATGCGACGGGCCAGCGCTTCGCAGCGGGTCAGGTCATAGCCTGCTTCGGCAGCGGCCCCCACCAGTTTTTCGCACAGCACTGTGGTGGCGACACCACGGCGACCGGCGGTGTAGAGGCTGTCTTTGACCGCCACATCATCATCGATCAGCGAGAAGCCGACCTTGACCCCGTCACCGTGCAGCAGCTCGACCGCGGTCTCGAAGTTGAGCACGTCGCCGGTGTAGTTCTTCACCAGAAACAGCACGCCCGCGCCGCCATCGACCGCCTGACCGCACTCGTACATCTGATCCGGCGTCGGGGAGGTAAAAATCTCGCCGGGGCAGGCGCCATCCAGCATCCCCTTGCCCACCAGACCGCCGTGCATCGGCTCGTGGCCGCTGCCACCGCCGGAGACCAGCGCCACCTTGCCCATCACGGGGGAGTCGGCGCGGGTGATGTAGTGGGGTTCGATACGGACCTTGAGCTCGGGGTGGGCGGCAGCCATCCCCATCAGTTGTTCACGGACCACGGCATCGACGGCATTGATCAGTTTCTTCATGGCTCACTCCTTGGCTTGCCACCGCTCGGGTGGGCAAATGGTTGATGGAGCCAGTCTAACGGGATAAATCGGGAGCAAAATGATGGCCGGTTCGGTTCGGATTTGAAACAGCAGAGGGGATGTTGGCGTTTCAATCTGAAACGGCGCGGAACACACGGGCGGGAAACTGTTAGCCGCCTCACAGCCAATGAAAAAGGGCCCCGCAGGGCCCTTCGCTATAACCGGATGGGTTAGATGGCCCAACCCCCGGCATAGAAGACCACCAAAGCCACGGCGATGATGACGGTACCAACGTTGAGTTTCTTCCACTCGGCGGCAAACAGACGACCCACGACCAGCGCCACAAAGCCCAGCATGATGCCGGTCACTATGTTGCAGGTGAGCACGATGAAAACGGCGCACAGCATGCCAGCGAGGGCATCGACCGAGTCGTTGAAGTCCAGCTTGGTGACGTTGCCCAGCATCAGCAGGCCGACGTACATCAGCGCCGGTGCGGTGGCATAAGCCGGCACCAGATAGCTGAGCGGGGAGAGGAAGATCATCAGCAGGAACAGCACACCGACCAGCGCAGCGGTCAGACCGGTCTTGCCACCGGCTGCTGTGCCTGCGGCAGATTCGATGTAGACGGCGGCCGGAGCCCCACCCACCACGCCAGCCACCATGCTGCTGACAGAGTCGGCAGTCAGGGCCTTACCGCCGCTGATGATGTGGCCACGCTCATTGATGAGCCCCGCCTGACCGGCCACGGCTCGTATGGTACCGGTAGCGTCGAACACGGCCGTCATCACCAGTGCCAGCACTGTGGGGATGACCACCGGATTGAGGGCGCCTAGCAGATCCATGCTGCCAACCAGCGAACCTTTTTCACCGGTCAGGCTCGGCATGGCGAAGAAGCCCTGCCAGGTTACGTTAGGGTCGAAGATGAGGCCGAGGATGGATATGGCGATGATCACCATCAGGATACCGCCCGGTACCTTGCGACGCTCCAGACCGAAGATGGCGGCCAGACCCAGCACCGTCATGACGACAGGAAAGGAGGTCACCTCACCCAGTTGAACCGGCAGACCGGCCCCTTCGTTCTTGATCACCATACCGACACCGTTGGTGGCGATCAGCAGCAGGAACAGACCGATGCCGATGCCGGTGCCGTGGGCAATGCCGGAGGGAAGGTTGTCCAGGATCCACTGGCGCACGCCTGTGATACTAATGAGGGTAAACACCACCCCCATCAGGAAGATGGCGCCAAGGGCAACCGGAATGCTCAGTCCCTGACCCAGTACCAGACTGAACGCGGTAAAGGCGGTGAGGGAGATGGCGCAACCGATAGCCATCGGCAGCTTGGCCCAAAGCCCCATCAGCAGGGAGCCGAAGGCGGCGATCAAACAGGTCGCCACGAAGACAGGCCCCTGCTCAAAGCCGGCAGCGCCCAGCATGTTCGGCACCACTATGATGCTATAGACCATGGCCAGGAAGGTGGTCAAACCGGCCAGCAACTCCTGGCGCACGCTACTGCCGCGCGCAGAAATGGAAAAATAAGAGTCCAAAAAGCCGCCTTTTGCTCCGTTGGCGGCCATATCTTGCTTTGCCATAACTTATCCTGAAAGTGTGAAGGAAATCGTTTGCTTTTGTGGCGCGCAAAATAGCAAGAATTTGTCGAAATTGCAGCGAATTCCCTGACTTTTTCATCAAAATGGCAGAAATTGTTCTCGTTCGGACACAAATTTGCATACCCGCTTGCTACAGCCCTCACCTTCATCCACGAGGAACGCCTCTATACTGCAGAGAACTATTCGCACTGCAAGACGGGAGATGACCCATGCACACGCGCAATCTGCTGAACGATATTCCCTCGCCACTGCCCACCGAACTCTTTCAGAGTCTTGTCAGTACCAACCACCTGCGAATCGAGCGCATTCTCTCCCACGGCCATCAGACGGCGCCGGGAGAGTGGTACGATCAGGATGAACATGAGTGGATCCTGGTCGTGCAAGGAGAGGCCAGCCTGCTGTTCATCGATCCGCAGACCCAGGAACAACAATCGGTACAACTGGGCCCGGGCGATCACATCAATATTCCCGCCCGCCAGAAACATAGGGTGGAGTGGACTCACCCAGACATGACCACAGTCTGGCTCTGCGTGTTCTACTGAGGTGGATAAGGGGACGGGAAGGGTAGGCTTTAGACCTTGAATGATTTTGAGTTGATACCAAAAAGAAAAGTGGAGGCGGTTAAAGCAGATGAACTTGAGGCATTGGAAAAGCAAAAAGGCCTTCCCGATTGGGAAGGCCTTTCAATTTATTGGCGGAGCGGACGGGACTCGAACCCGCGACCCCCGGCGTGACAGGCCGGTATTCTAACCAACTGAACTACCGCTCCGCTATTTGGCTAGCTTTTCGCTAAATCTGTTGCCGATTATCAGAGGTGTCATCCTCTCGGCCAATGACGTGATTCTTCACATCACTGTTTAATTGGGTGCCTGGCAGTGTCC
>NZ_CDBI01000102.1 GCF_000820025.1 Aeromonas popoffii | reverse complement strand
CAATTGGATTTACAGGCTCGGCCATTGACTTTCTTTCAAGCTAGATAACCGAGCAAAGCAGCTTTCACCGTGGCTGCAGTCTTATTGGAAGAACCTAGCTTGTTCAAGGCATTCTTAATGTGGAAGTTAACTGTATTGTCAGAGATTTTCAGAATTTTCGAGATGTCGGCTGAAGTCTTACCATCTGCCGTCCAGCGAAGCACATCGGCCTCCCGTTCAGTCAACCTGACCTCCATTTCCGACAACGAGAGAAAAGGTGACAACAATAAATGAGTGAGCTGGCTTAACCAACGCAGTTGCATTTGCTTGGCATCCAACTCAGCCGGAAGCAATGGATCTGTCGAACGAGCCAAGGTGAGCATACCAACATAGCCTGAGCGGTCCATGATACCTTGTGCCCAGCCGACTCGTAAACCATGCACCTGAGCCTCTTCCCATATTTCTGGTGCAACCTTAAACAAGTCATCAGACCATACAATCGGCCCTTTTCCTGTAAGACAGGCTTGAATCGAAGGGTCAAAGGACAGGTAATTTCGACTTTGATAGCGCTGCTGCCAAGCATTACTATAATTGTTTTGCATGATAATTTTGGGCTTAGTCAGTGGTAACGGTTGGCGTTGACCGTAAGCATAGTACTCAAAACCCAATGCCTTGCATGCATTATCTATTTTTCCCAACACTTCAGCTTTGGACAGTGTCAGATCCCCTAATGCTTTTAGAAGGTCTTCTTGCCAATTATACATTGATTTACCCGAAACATGCAGAAACAAAATAATTCTTTATAGTGACACCTCATTACAAATAAAACAATATAAACACAAGTTATCTACATCACTAAGGTGCTATGGAAGGTGCGAACAAGTACCTCACGAACAAAAAATTTGAAATAAATCCGTTTAAAATCAATTAGTTATTATGTGGCGCTTTTGTGCCATATGACTTCTTCGCACCTTCCCTAAAGCTGACCTGGGCTTCGTTCGCAAAGTACTGATTTTCTGTCAGACCAGGAGTTAATCGGATAGTCGCCCCTCCCCAAAACTGCATCTGAGTGCCAAAGTGGCGAATGTAAGTTCCCATTGATGAGAAAGGCGACCACCATGAAGGCTACGACTATCGGCATCGTTCTGGCAAAACATCTCTTCCAATTACATGGCGTTGATCAACAGGGCAAGACGGTCCTCAAGCGACTGTTGAAGCGGGATCAGATGCTCTCATTCTTTAGCAATCTTCCTCCTAGCCTGATCGGCATGGAGGCATGCGGCAGTGCCCATTACTGGGCCAATAAATTGCAAGGGCTGGGGCATACCGTCATGCTGATGGCCCCTCAGTTCGTTAAGCCCTATGTAAAGACCAACAAGAACGATGCTGCGGATGCCGAAGCTATTTGTGAAGCTGTGACTCGGCCCACCATGCGGTTCATGCCGATAAAGAGCAGCGAACAATTGGCCATCCTGGCCTTGCATCGTGCTCGACAAGGCTTCATCAAGGCCAGGACAGCCCAAGCCAACCAGATCCGGGGCCTGTTAGCAGAATACGGGTTCATCCTTCATTGTACAGATCTAGTTATCAC
>NZ_CDBI01000101.1:497-8271 GCF_000820025.1 Aeromonas popoffii | reverse complement strand
CATGAATCTTGAGCTGATGCTGCCGCTCATCCTCTATCTGGTGCTGGTGCTCGGGATCGGCTTCTGGGCCAGCCGCCACCGTGCCGGCGGCGACTTTGTGCAGGAGTACTTCATCGGCAACCGCAGCATGGGCGGCCTGGTACTGGCCATGACGCTGGTAGCCACCTATACCTCGGCGTCCTCTTTCATCGGCGGCCCGGGGGCAGCCTACAAAATAGGCCTTGGCTGGGTGTTGCTGGCGATGATCCAGCTGCCCACCGTCTGGCTCACCCTGGGGGTGCTCGGCAAGAAGTTCGCTATCATAGCCCGCCGGGTCAATGCGGTGACCATCAACGACATGCTGTGGGCCCGCTATCAGAGCAAGGCCGTCGTCGTACTGGGCTCGGTCACCATCATCCTCGCCTTTATCGCGACCATGGTGGTGCAGTTTATCGGCGGCGCTCGCCTGCTGGAGACGGCGACCGGCCTGAGCTATCAGCAGGGGCTTTTCCTGTTTGCCAGCTGCGTGCTGCTCTACACGGTGATCGGCGGCTTTCGCGCCGTGGTGATGACCGATGCCCTACAGGGGATCATCATGCTGATCGGCACCGGCGCCTTGCTAGCGGGGATTTTGATTGCCGGTGACGGCCTGCCCAATCTCATCCACCAGCTCAGGGAGATCGATCCCAAGCTGGTGAGCCCGCAGGGGGCCGGCGACATGCTGACCCAGCCCTTCATGCTGAGCTTCTGGATCCTGGTCTGTGTCGGGGTAGTGGGGCTGCCACACTCGGCCCTGCGCTGCTTTGGCTACCGCGACAGCAAGGCGCTGCACAGAGGCATTCTCATCGGCACCGTGGTCAGTGCCCTGCTGATGTTCGGCATGCACCTGGCCGGGGCGCTCGGTCGCGCCATCCTGCCCGGCATGGACAGCCCGGACAAGATCATGCCCTCGCTGATGATGGAGGTGCTGCCCCCCTGGCTGGCCGGGGTCTTCCTGGCGGCGCCCATGGCAGCCATCATGTCCACCATCGACTCCCAGCTGATCCAGGCCTCTGCGACCCTGGTGAAGGATCTCTACCTCAACTACCTCAATCCGAAGCAGGAGAAGCTGGAGGTGCACATTCCCCGCCTCTCCCTGCTCTGCACCCTGATCCTGGGCACCCTGGTGCTGCTCGCGGCGCTACAGCCCCCCGAGATGATCATCTGGCTCAACCTGCTCGCCTTTGGCGGCTTGCAGGCGGTATTCCTCTGGCCGCTGGTGCTCGGCCTCTACTGGTCACGGGCCAACGGCCCGGGCGCGCTGGCCAGCATGGTGTCCGGCATCGTCTGCTATGGCGTGTTGAGTCAGTCGGGGATCAAGCTGGCCGGACTGCACGCCATAGTGCCGAGCCTGGGGCTAGGATTGGCTGCCTTCGTGGTGGTCAGCCTGCTGACACCACCACCCGATCAGGGCGTGCGGCGATTGTTTGAGCAGCAATAACAAATAGATTAATGAAGGGCTCCAAAACCATCCTCAAATGGGTGTTTTGCAGGTAAAATGTGCGCCACGTCACAAAACCACGTTCCCTTATGCCAATACAGAACGCCAGACAGATCCTGACTCAAGCCCTGCAACGACTCGGTTATGCCCTGCTGTTGCCGGTCTCCATAATACCGCTGGCGGCCATGTTCTATCGGCTCGGTCAACCGGATGTGCTGGATCTGGCGGTGCTCTCCCTCACGGGACGTGCCCTGTTCAGCCAGATGCCGCTCATCTACGCGGTGGCCATCGCCTTCGGCCTGAGCCGGCAGGGAGAGGGTACCCAGGCGCTGGCCGGGGCCGTCAACTTTCTGTTGCTGAGTTCGGCACTGGGCACCCTGGCCCCCGGCCTGCATGCGGACATGATCTGCGGCCTGCTGGCGGGCATGACCACGGCCATCGTCTACCCCTGGGTGAAGCGGCATACACTGTCGGGCTGGTTGCAGAGAGTGAATCGGGACTTTCTCTGCCTGTTCGCCTCGGCGCTCAGCTGCCTGTTGCTGGCGTTCCCTCTCTCCCTGTTCTGGCCCCTGCTGGAGCAGGGCATCACGCTGCTGGCCTCAGAGCTGCTCACCACCCCGCTGGGGGCTTTCTGCTATGGCGTGCTGAACCGCTTGCTGATCCCCCTTGGCCTGCATCAGGTATTGGGCAGCCTCATGGGGCTGGGCGAGAGCAACCTGCAGGCGCTGGCCTCTGCCCAGCCGCTGCACGAAGGGTATGTGGCCGGGCTCTACCCCATCATCATGTTCGGCCTGCCGGGCGCCTGTTTTGCCATCTGGCTGCACCGCCAGCGCATGCAGCGACTGCCGCAAGGGGGCCTGCTGCTCACCCTGGCACTCACCTCGGCACTGGTGGGGATCACGGAGCCCATCGAGTTTCTGTTCGCCTTCACCGCCCCCTGGTTGTTTCTGGCCCATGCCCTGCTGACCGGGCTGTCGCTCGCCATCTGCAATGCTCTGGGCATCCAGGTGGGCAGTTACTTCTCCGCCGGCCTGCTGGATCTGATGCTGAGCTATCAGTCCGGCGTGCACAGCTTCTGGCTCATTCCGGTCGGTATCCTGTTCTTCGTCGCCTATACCCTGTTGTTCTATCAGCTGCTGGAGCGCGCCCCCCTCAGACTGCCGAGCAAGCCCATCGCCAACGAGTATCCACGGCTGGCGAGCGTCGCCCCCTCCGACCCCCAGATGCTGGCGATCCAGTACCTCAAGGTGCTGGGCGGGATGGACAACCTGCAGGCCATGAGCGTCTGCCTGACCCGCCTCAGCCTGCGGGTCCGCGACATAGCGCGGGTGGATCAGTCTCGTCTGCTGGGGCTGGGTTGCCTCTCCTGGATCCAGCTCAACGATCACCAGCTGGTGCTGGTGCTGGGCCCCAATGCCAGCCTGATCGAAGGGCAGATCCGCATGCTGGCGGAGCGCCAGTCGGTACCGCTCGGCCTCAAGCCCAACCAGGAGTCCGCCAGCCAGAGCAACTGGTAACCTCAGGCAAACGGCAGCCGCTCGGCGACGACGTCCATCAGCGAGCGCATTCGGGGAGATGAGGCAGAAGGGATTGGGCGGTATGGGGTGATCCGGCAGCACCTTGTGCAACCGCCCCGTCGCCAGATCCTGCTGGCAAACGTGGTGTGGCAACAGGGCAATCCCCCCTTCGTGCAATGCCATCTTCTGTACCAATGCCACCGAGCAGCACTGGGATGCCATGGCCAGCCTCATTCGCCCACATCTGCACCATCGACGACTCGGCGGCGTTCTCTTCCTGCGTCATGCCGACATGGGCAAACCACGACAGCACAGGCCCATGATGATAGAATCTCGCGGTTTCACATTTATGAAGAGTCGACGCCATGCCCTGGATACAAATTCGAATCAACGCCACTGCCAAGACAGCAGACAAGGTGAGCAACATGCTGCTGGGGCGTGGAGCCCAGGCCGTGACCTTTATGGATGCCCAGGATGTGCCCGTGTACGAGCCGCTGCCGGGTGAAACCCCGCTTTGGGGCGAGACCGAAGTGATGGGCTTGTTCGATGCCGAAACCGATCCGGCCCCCACCATCGCCTTCTTCCAGCAGATCTTCGGTGAAGACGTCGGCTACAAAGTCGAACAGCTGGAAGACAAGGACTGGGTGCGCGAGTGGATGGATCACTTCCACCCCATGCAGTTTGGCGAGCGCCTCTGGATCTGCCCGAGCTGGCGCGATGTGCCGAACCCCGATGCGGTCAACGTGATGCTGGATCCGGGTCTGGCCTTCGGTACCGGTACCCACCCCACCACGGCGCTCTGTCTACAGTGGCTGGATGGGCTGGATCTGGCCGGTAAAACCGTGGTCGACTTTGGCTGTGGCTCCGGCATTCTCGGCATCGCCGCCCTGAAACTGGGGGCCGCCCGCGTCATCGGTATCGACATAGACCCGCAGGCCATCCAGGCCAGCCACGACAACGCCGAGCGTAACGGCGTGGCGGGCCAGATTGAACTCTACCTGCCTGCGGACCAGCCGCAAGACGTCGAAGCGGATGTCGTCGTAGCCAACATCCTGGCCGGCCCGCTGCGCGAACTGGCACCGCTTATCGCCGGCCACGGCAAGGCGGGCAGCCTGATGGCCCTCTCCGGCGTGCTGGAAAGCCAGGCCCCGGAGCTGGAAACCATCTACGGCCAGTGGTTCGACATGGACCCGACCGCAGTGAAAGAGGAGTGGTGCCGCCTCTCCGGCCGCAAGCACGGCTGATAAGATCCGCCACTTCCTATACAAGCAGGGCTCCCATACGGGGGCCCTGCTCGTTTCAGTCCCCATGAAACCTGACCAGCCAATACGAGGCTCGTTGGCTTGCCCATAGTGCTAACCCGCCGAGAAAAATATCCACTCGAGAACAAATTCTGATTCAATTCCGGTAGGATGAGCATCAAACGAGGAATGATGGGAACGGAGACTCTTTATGCGCATTGCCATTCTGGATGATTATCAGGATCAGGTTCGTCATCTACCCTGCTTTGCCATGCTGGCGGGGCATGATGTCATGGTACTCAACCAGAGTGAGCCAGATGCAGCACGTCTTGCCGCCATGCTGGAAGGCATTGAGGCTCTGGTACTGATCCGCGAGCGTACTCGCATCGACGAACACCTGCTGATGGGGCTTCCCTCACTCAAGCTCATCAGCCAGACCGGCAAGATCAGCCAGCATATAGACCCGGTACAGTGCCAACAATACGGTGTTGCCATCGCTGAAGGAGTCGGCAGCCCCATTGCGCCTGCCGAGCTCTGCTGGGCACTCATCATGGCGGCCTCACGCCATATTCCCGCTTACAGCAAAGCGTTGGGCCAAGGCCAATGGCAGCAATCCGGCAGCCTCGGTCTGGGTCGAACTCTGCACGGTCTGACACTCGGCATCTGGGGCTATGGCAAGATAGGCCAGCACATAGCCCGCTATGGCAAAGCATTTGGCATGTCGGTACTGATATGGGGCAGTGACTCATCCCGTCAGCGGGCAGAGCAGGATGGGCTGGAAGCCGCTGCCGGCAAGGACGCATTTTTCCGGCAGGCCGATGTCTTGTCCCTCCATCTGCGGCTCAACGAGATCACTCGAGCCTGCGTTACCCGTGCCGATCTGGCTCGCATGAAAGCAGACTCTTTGCTGGTCAATACCAGCCGGGCCGAGCTCATCGAGCCGGGAGCCCTTTATGCCGAGCTCACCGCCAATCCGCTCAAGCAAGCTGCGCTGGATGTGTTCGATCTCGAACCAGCCACACTCGACAGCGAGCCCCTGCTGCGTCTACCCAACGTGCTGGCCACACCGCATCTGGGTTATGTGGAGCAAAACAGCTATGAGCTCTACTTTCGCAAGGCATTTGAAAATGTGCTGGCCTTTGCCGATGGCAGGCCACAAAACCTGGTGATACCGGCGCAGGGCTGAAGCTCACGCTTATTCTGCTGACAAGGCAGTCATATATGACTCTGTCCGCACGCGTGTGCAGCGGCCTGCTGCCCCACTCACCTCATGCCAATCAGAGAGCAGAATGCCCCATGACCGAATATCAAAAGATGATCAGTAGCCAAGTCTATAACTGCATGGCGCCGGAGCTGGATGTCCTGCGCCACGAGACGGCGCGCCGCTATCGCCGTTTCAATCGCAGCGAGGAGGAGGAACTGCTGGCGCTGCTGCAGGAGATAGTCGGCGAGCTGGCACAGGGGGCCTTCATTTGTCCGCCCCTTTACTGTACCTATGGCCGCCATATCAGCCTGGGAAAAAATTCCTATATCAACATGGGGGCCACTCTGCTGGACAACGCACCGATCCGCATCGGCGCCAACGTCATGATAGGACCGAACGTGCAGATCTACACCGCCGCCCACGCGCTGGCAGCCGATGAGCGCATTCAGGGGATGGAGACGGCATTGCCGGTGACCATAGAAGACAAGGTCTGGATAGGCGGCGGCGCCATCCTGCTGCCCGGCGTCACCATAGGGCGGGAGGCCATCGTCGGCGCGGGCGCTGTGGTGACCAAAGACGTGCCAGCCGGTGCGCGGGTGGTGGGCAACCCGGCCCGGATCCTGCCTGCCAACACGGGGCGCTGATCCCTTCCCGCTGCCAGGCGGTCGCAGCAACCGCCGAACGGGCCGCGCAGTGAAGTACGGGCAGGCATGCGGCAGTTAACAGGAGCCCATAAAAATGAAGCCCAATGTCACGAAGACGTTGGGCTGTAAAAAGGTGCTACGGAATTGCGACTCTCATCGCAGAAAATCAGAAGGGGTCACCTTCTAAACTGGCATAGAGATATTAATAAGGCGCAAACGTTTTACATAGCGTAATCAACCAAGATTGAGAACAGCCTCTCACTATTTAAAAAATTCCCTGCCAAGCCCCATCTCCCTCTTGGCAAGTATTTATTTATCAGTGCAGCCTCAGGAACATAATCGGGCAGGCTCAAAAAAGCCCTGACAAGTCAGGGCCTTGACTAAAAAATATGCAGATTAGAAACGACGGACAAACTCATCTGGCGGCAGTTCGCGCAACTTGCGCGCCTCCAGCATGGGGGTACCGAGGTAGAGGAAACCCACCAGTTGATCCTCCGGTGCCAACCCCAACCCCTCGTTGACCCGCTCATCGAAGATGAACCAGCCGGAGCGCCAGATACCGTTGAAGCCCTGCGCCTGCGCGGCCATCTGCATCGCCATCAGGGCGCAACCGGCAGAGAGCTCCTGCTCCAGTTTCGGCACTTTGGGGTGGGCCTGATAGCGGGTAGCGACGGCCACCAGCAAGGGCGCGCGCAGCGGCGCCTCCTGGCACTTCTTGACGCTATCTTCATCCTCGCCACGGGCGCGGGCCGCGTCTGCCAGCAGGTTACCCAACCGCCCACGACCCTCCCCTTCAAACAGAATGAACTGCCAGGGGGTCAGGGTGCCGTGATCCGGCGCGCGCAGTCCCGCCTTGAGGATATTGTCGAGCACCTCACCGCTCGGGGCGGGATCGGCGAGACGGCCACAGGAGTGGCGGTTGAGCAACAGGGTGAGGGCATCCATGGGCAATTCCTTCTCTGGGGCAATGATGGCGCTACCTTAGCACAGCACCGAATGAAGAAAACCCCTGAGGCTCAGGGGTTTATCGCACGATAGAGGGTCAGAGGGTATGGCTGGCTAGATAACGGCAGCCAACTCGGCCCCTTGCCGGATGGCGCGCTTGGCATCCAGCTCGGCCGCCACGTCGGCACCACCTATGATATGCACCGGCTTGCCCGCCGCCTGCAATCCAGCTTGCAACTCCTTGAGGGGCTCCTGCCCTGCGCAGATGATCACCTGATCCACCGGCAGACACTGTTTGGTCTCGCCCACCTGAATGTGCAAGCCCTCGTCATCGATCCCCAGATATTGCACCCCGGAGAGCATCTGTACCTTGCGGTTCTTGAGCACGGTTCTGTGGATCCAACCGGTGGTCTTGCCAAGGCCGTCACCCACCTTGCTCTCCTTGCGCTGCAACAGCCAGACCTGGCGCTCGGGCGCGTCGATTTCGGGGGCGATCAAGCCGCCACGCTGGTCGAGTTGCTTGTCGATGCCCCACTCCTTGAGCCAGTGATCACGATGGCCGTCGGCATCCATCTCCACCTTTTTCTCAACCAGGTATTCAGCCACATCGAAGCCGATGCCGCCTGCGCCGATCACCGCCACCTTCTGGCCGACCGGCTTGTGATCCCGCAATACATCGAGGTAGTTCATCACCTTGGGATGCTCAATGCCCGGAATATTTGGTGAGCGCGGGCGGATGCCGGTGGCGAGGATCACCTCGTCAA
>NZ_CDBI01000101.1:0-210 GCF_000820025.1 Aeromonas popoffii | reverse complement strand
GCGAGGATCACCTCGTCAAAACCGCCGCCGAGCAGGCTCTCGGCACTCTGGCGCTGGCCGAGGTAAAGCTCGACGCCACACTTCTCCAGTCGCTTGGCGAAATAGCGCAGGGTCTCGTGAAACTCCTCCTTGCCCGGGATCTGCTTGGCGAAGTTGAACTGGCCGCCGATTATCGGAGCCTGATCAAACAGGCTCACCTGATGGCCGCGC
>NZ_CDBI01000100.1 GCF_000820025.1 Aeromonas popoffii | reverse complement strand
TATTCGGAACAGTTATTTAGTTGCTATAACATTGCCCCGCTAGCTCTGGTTGGTTTCAAAGATGTTCTGGATCATGTCGCCATTAAACAGCACCCGATATTTCATCATGGTGTAGCTGGCAATGGTCCCAGTGATAAAAAAAAGGGCATAAATACAAAGTTCGGAGCCGCAACTCGTACGATAGGAATGGAAATAGCAAACCCTATCTTGACGTGTTTAAGCTGGGGCAGTATTTCATAGAAATCCAGCAAAACTGTCCCTTTGAGCAAAAAATAGCACTTTTATGTCAGTAGACAAAATGGAAGAATCTTATTCTAAGACAAGAAGTCACATATATCATTATTACACTTCTTTATTACACTGTTTTATTACACACTTAAAGATTTTTTATGTTGCAGTTTAAATATTTTTCGCGGGATGGTGACAGAGCCAAGGGTACACTGAGCAGGATATCCCCCCCTAATAATACTAGCCATATCAATAAACACCACAAAGGACGCAGGTTAACCCACAATACTTACAGACAATTTAAGTGTGCCAAGATAAATAACCGATCAAAACAAAGTGGGCCGCCACCACGGATATGCACAAAGGCGCCCCAGCCCTTTGTGAGGGCTGGGGCACGCTTGATAAAAATAGTGATGATCCCCCTGCGTCTTAACGCTTTCTTAAGACTTCTCGGCGACACTGTGCTCTGACGAGTCCTCGTCTAACGGCATCAGCGAGAGAGGGTTAACATGCATAGCAACAGCAACGCAGCAATCAGCAAAGTGCCAGAAATCACCCTGATGTTCTGGGTCATCAAAATTCTGGCAACCACGCTGGGAGAAACCGGCGGTGACGCCGTCTCCATGTCGATGGATCTCGGTTATCTGGTGGGAACGGCGATCTTTGCCGTCATTTTCTTTGTGTCGGTCAGCGCCCAAATCGCGGCGACCTCCTATAAACCCGTGCTTTACTGGACCACCATCATAGCCACCACCACGGTCGGTACCACGCTTGCCGATTTTGCCGATCGATCGCTTGGGCTCGGTTATGCCGGCGGCTCCGCCCTGCTGTTCCTGCTGCTGATGGGTTCCTTCTTCACCTGGTACAAGTTCCAGGGCAACATCTCCACCGGCAACGTCACCACGCCCGGCACCGAGATGTTCTACTGGATCACCATCATGTTCTCCCAAACCTTGGGGACAGCACTGGGAGACTGGACCGCGGACGAAGCAGGCTTTGGCTATGCAGGCAGTGCCGTGCTATTTGGCGGCATGCTGATGGCTATAGTGGCGACATACTACCTGACCCGGGTATCGCGTACCCTGCTATTCTGGGCCGCTTTCATCCTGACCAGGCCACTGGGCGCCGTGGTGGGCGACTTCCTGGACAAGCCGCTGAGCAAGGGAGGGTTGGAGCTGAGTCGTTATTCCGCCTCCTTCACCCTGCTGGCCGCCATCGCCGTCCTGGTGCTGATCTCGACCATCCAGCACCGGCGCCAGGCCACTCCGAGCTCGATGTAGAGCAATAATCCCTGTAACCGGAACGGGCTGCTACGCCAGCCTGTTCCATTTGCCTGCTCTCTTTTGATACGACAACGCAGCTCTCAATCTTCTGTGGGCTGCGACCTTATGACGACAGCCCCAATGAATATCTCGTCCGAGATGATCCACAGCCTGTTGCCCCTCTTCATGGTGACAGTGCTGGGCTACGGGCTGGGAGCCCTCACCAAGCCGCTGTTTGCCATGGCACCCGGCAGCGGACTCATGTCACGACCCGCCTGTTGGACAGGTCGGCAAGGGGATACGGGGCGCGGCACCGCCTATAACCTCTTTAATCTGGTCAGCGACATCACCAGCCTGGTGACAGGCTTGATGCGGGAGAGCCTGGGCGCAACCTTCACCTTCTACACTGGTGCAGCCATTGCGGATACATTCATCCCCCATCACCTGACTACAGATGAGAAACCAAATCACAGACAGCAAAAAGCCCCACACAACAAGGTTGTCTGGGGCTTCTCTGAAGATGGCGGAGGAGGTGCCCGCCGCAATCCAGCCCAATCCATTCTGAAGCGGCAAGATAAATCACTATCTATCAGTATCTTGAATCCAACACCTGTCCAATCCATCCCAATCACATATTACCACTGCGCATGCTTGGTGGCATACTGCGTGGCATATTCAATTCCCAAGGAGGTTACCTGATGGCAATCCTCACCGATACCAAAGCTCGTAGCATCAAGCCGGAAGATAAACCCCTTGCTCATGGTGGCGTCACCGGGTTAACGCTACACCCTTCTACTGCCAAGGGTAGAGGCAAGTGGGTTTTCCGCTATGTCAGCCCACTGACGAAGAAACGACGTAATGCTGGCCTCGGGCCTTACCCCGAGATCTCCATCGCTGACGCAGCTCGAGACGCACAGGTAATGCGGGAACAGCTGGCGAATAGTCTGGATCCGCTAGAGATCCGACTGGAGGAGCAGAACAAGCCGAAGATCCCGACGTTGGAAGCATCTGCCAGATTGGTCTACGAAAGCTTGCTACCAGGCTGGAAGAACCCCAAACATGGTAAGCAATGGATCACCACATTGGAGCAATATGCATTTCCTACCATTGGCGCTATCTCCATTGATGCTATCACCCCAGCTCATATCGCTTCAGTTCTGCAACCGATATGGCTGACGATCCCGGAAACGGCAAGCCGTGTTAAGCAACGCCTACACGCAGTCATGGCTTGGGCATGGGCCCATGGCTATACCTCTGCAAACCCGGTGGATGTGGTGAGTCACTTACTACCAGCTCAACCCAGCAAATCTGTGCGAGTAGAGCATCAGCCTGCTATGCCCTGGCGTGATATACCTGCTTTTGTTCAGCAACATCTGAGAACAGCACAACGATACGATGTAACCCGCTCGATGTTGGAGTTCTTGATCCTGACAGCTTGCCGCTCTGGTGAAGTCCGAGCAATGAAATGGTCTGAAGTAGATCTGGAGGCAAATGTCTGGACCTTGCCTGCCGAGCGTATGAAGGCCAAGCAACAACATCGTGTTCCGTTATCTCTTCGCGCCGTCGAGATCCTGAAGGGGCTAATGGGATTACATGACGAGTTGGTATTCCCTTCTCCCAGAGATCAGGTACCGCTCTCGGACACTGTGCTGACTATGTTTCTGAGAAGAGCTAAAGCGGAGAGTTGTACTCCTGGCCGAATGGCAACGGCTCATGGCTTTCGTTCCAGCTTTCGGGACTGGTGCAGCGAGCAAGGCTATGCACGTGATCTGGCAGAACGAGCGTTAGCCCATACTGTGCAGAACAAGGTCGAAGCGGCTTACCACCGCACTGACTTGCTGGACCAACGGCGTCCCATGATGGATGCTTGGGCTGAATTTGTTGACAGCAACTCAAATGAGCCATAAAGAGGCGACCCCGTAGGGGTCACTTCTTTTGTTTGTTTTTTAACCTTTTTTAATCGCTTGTTTACAACAATACATTTCATCATCGGCAAGGCACAGCAGCATATTAATATCTGGCGCAGTTGTTGCATCGTACTCTACGATACCTATAGAACAGGATAGTTGATAGGGCTTTCCACTATTAGTATTAAAGTTTTCTAGCGCTTGATTTAAACGTTCCTGGATCCTCTGGCAATGTTCGCGTCCAGAACCTGGCAGCAGAACCACAAATTCATCTCCACCCAAGCGCGCAAAGATATCAGCATCCCTGAACACATTACACAGCAGTTCCGCCATCTGACGTAATGCATCATCGCCAATATCATGACCAAATTTATCATTGATTGCCTTGAAATGGTTTAGGTCAAGAAACAATAATGAAAGGGGAAGCTTTACACGGAAAGCGTATTGCAAACTCTTTTCGCCCAACAACATGAAACCTCGGCGATTAGTAATCCCTGTCAATTCATCTATTGTTGCCATTTGAATTGCTTGCAATTCGCTTTCTACCATTGATGCCAAATCTGAAAGTAAAGCCTTTTCACGTTGACCAAGTATCCTAGGTTTGCGATCAATAATGCATAAGGTACCCAGCTTTAATCCATTGCCGACCTCTAGCGGATGACCTGCATAGAACCGAATATGTGGCTCACCAGTAACCAAAGGGTTATCTGCAAAGCGCGTGTCTTGCGATGCATCTTCGACCACAAACAGAGTTTCGCCGAGGATCGCATGACCACAAAATGATATGTCTCGCGGTGTTTCAAACACAGGTAAACCACAACAGGATTTGAACCACTGCCTATTCTCATCAACCAATGAAACCAATGCGATAGGTACATCAAACATGTTGCGAGCCATCCGAGTTATCCGGTCAAAACGTTCCTCGGCGGGAGTATCAAGTACAGCAAGACGACGCAAGGCATCCAAACGCAGTCGTTCGTTCTCTGGTACTAAAGGGGTTTGCATCAACATGTCCTTGTCTTTGGGTCTGATATGCAATGTTAGTATTAGTCTTACTTACACGCTCTGATGAACATCGAGCGTTATAAAAATTTATAGACCAATCAAAACGGATCGCCTCATAGATCGGCTGTCAAATCCAGCCCGAACATCCACACAGACAGAAGCAGCCCCATTGGGGCTGCTTCTGTTTTGTTCTTTTTTAGCTTTTCCTGACGGTGGATGACATCTTGCTAAACCAGTGCTCAGACAGTTTCTGAGCCTGTTTGACTTCCGGTTTGGTCATCGCGGCCTCCAGTTCATCACGCGCCTGCACGGCTTCAGGCATCCCTTCTGTGGCCGCTAGTGAGAGCCAGGCATAAGCATGCACCCGGTTGCGCGGTGCCCCCAGACCTTTCTCACGCAGTGTCCCCATCCGGTATTGGGCCATGCGGTCGCCTTGCTGGGCGGCCAGGCGATACTGCTTGAGTGCCAGCGTGTAATCCTCTTTGCCACCTTGGCCCAAACGCAGCATTTCACCGTAGGCGTATTGCGCTGCCGCGTGTCCCTGTTGAGCGGCCTTGGCATAGCTGGCTCTGGCCTGCTCCAAAGCCCCTTGGTCCTGCTGTAACTCCGCCAGCTCAAACCACGCCTTGGTTACGCCACCGTCAGTGGCCAGCGTTAACCAGTGAGCCCGCTGCTCCCGGTCTACCTGCAGCAAGCTCAGTTGGTACTCGGCTTCGTGGGAGCCGTGTCCGGCTGCCAGCTCCAGCCAATAGCGCCCCAAGGCAGGGTCAGCCGATACCTGCTCCCCTGCCAGATACGCCATCCCTAGCCAGAGTTCAGCCTCGGCAGAGCCCGCATTGGCTGCTCGCTGATAGGCAGCGAAAGCATTAGAAGGAAGCGCCTGTTTAGCTTGCAGCAACAAAGCGTCCGGTTGCTGTTGGGCAGCGGCTTTATCATTCCAGCGCTGGGCAATATCCGGCCGTTTGGCAACCCCTTTGCCCATTTCATAGCGCTGACCCAGCAGGTACTGGACATCACGGTTGCCCAGTTCTGCCGCTTTTTCTAACCATTTGACGGCATCAGCATCAGCCCCCGGTTGTTTGCTGTACCACCGGGCCAGGACTAACTGCGCTTCGGCATGATCCCGCTTGGCGGCCTGCTCGAACCAATCGAGGCATTCACTCACCAGTTTGCCTTGATGCTGCTCCTGGCACATCACTCCCAACCGATAGCTGGCATGGGTGTTGCCAAGCCGCGCAGAGCGTTGCCACCACTGGGTAGCGAGCGCCGGATTCTTGGGCTCACCGAGCCCAGCCTGATACCAGTCACCCACTTGCCAAGCTGCGTTAGCCCGGATCTTCTGATCGGCGGCCAAGGGCCCTGACTGCTCTGCAGCTTGCTGCATCCAGTGCATGGCATTGGGATAATCGGGTTGGTTGCCAGCGCCAACCATAAGGCTCGGTGTGTCATGGGGAAAATCTTCGCAGAGTGAAAAGTGACGGATTAGGCACTGCTGTCTTGCGGGCTGATCCGTTATGCTACGCAGCCACCTGATGGGCACAAAGCTGATACGGCGCCTTCCCTGGTCATGCTCAGGCGCTGTCAGGCAGATAGAAGAAGGTCCAAGGTACGGGGCCTTCTTCGTATTAGTTACACTACTGACTATTTCTCTATTCCTCTGACATAATAAAGCCAGCCTTCCAAAGTGCTAACGCAACATCCATCTGGCCATTGTGTACGATCTCTTTACCAAGCTTTTTCATCACGACGTCCCAGAGTTGTAATGCATTAGGCAATTCAGTATGTTGATTTTCATAATGTTGAAGGACACGTACTGCTTTGACTGCATAGCTGCCACTTTGGATTGCACGTGCATAACGTCGTTTGGAGACATGCCGTACCAAGCCTTCACTGCATAATCCCAAGAATGCGCCTTTTGGCCCACCTTTTAACTGAGCTGACTGGCTTGAGGGGTAGTGTTCCTGAGCCGCAATTTTCCAGGCATCACAGGGATTATATTTGTCATCTGATTTACACATCTGCACTGCATTAACTGCCACTTCTCCGTAGCCCATCCAACTCTCCTTTCAAAACGTAGGGGGCCGAGGCTCCCTTGTTAGTCATATGCTGAGTATATTCTCAAGCACCTTGTCAGTGAGGCGCATTTGGAGTCACTTGATGTTCGCCTACTTGAATTGCATATTTCATTTATGTTTGGGCATTCGTGATGGTAACGACTGATAAATGACCAAAATAATGATGCACGTAAAAAAGGCTATGCTGGTACTAGTGACACCAACCCCCAAACCGCCATGTTTTTCAGACTGTGATAACCAATCCCCTATTGAAGCGCCAAGTGGACGAGTCAGCACATAAACGATCCAAAACGCCAGCACAGTATTTATGTTGAACTTGTAATGAGCGATCATAGTTGCGGCTATCAAAGACCCGAAAAGCAATGTGGCATTCATATACCCCATATTCATTCCTTCCGATACCCAATCACCAGCTGCAGTGCCCAACGCGAAGGTAACGAGAATGGCTGCCCAGTAAAATAGTTCACGCTTACGGGTATCAATAGAACGTATGGACAAAGTTTTTTCTTGTGCATACCAAACCCAGAACGTGCCCAGTAGTACAACCGTAAACACACTGGTAGACACAGCCAAAGGTACTCCAACCTGGTCGGTAAGATTATCCGTTACCAAGGTGCCAAAAATACTCACAAGTACAACCGCTAGCCAATACTTCCAGGGGGCATAGCGGGTTGCTCTAACTTGTATCAAGAGTGTTGTGATTAGGAGGATCCCCATAAGAGATGAGGTTATTTTTAATCCCAAATGCAGGTTAAAGATCAAGAAATCTGCGGCTGTCTCCCCAACAGTCGTCGACATCATTTTGATCAACCAAAATGTTAAGGTGACCTCAGGAACTTTGTTGAGATAATTGGTGGTGTTTGTATCCATAAAGCGCCTCCAGATCGCTCAGTGTCCGTTTGTCCTTCCCGAGTCTAATCAGGAATTCTTAAGATATTATTAAGAGCAAGAGAGCTCCTTTTGGGCCTCCATTTCTACATATTAGCTCAGAGTGTAGAGAAAGGGCTAGCAGGCTGAGCATGGTGCCCTGATTGATGGTGAGATGAGATCATCTACATGCCTCTATTCGATGATGGGGGAGAGCTGGCTGGCCAGCTGCTTGGCCTGTTGGCCATGTCCCGTCATGGCTCCGCTGTTCCCTGGTGCTGGCCCACTGCGGTGGGTGTGGCCTGCAGTGGCGGCGGCCAGCTGATCCACCGCATTCATCAACTGCAACAGTAGCCGGAAGATGTTCACGCTATGCAGAATGTGGTCACAGTTGGGTGGCTACACTTTCGTTCAGCCATACCTTGAGCCCATCCTCTCGTACAGCCACGCAATTGGTAGTGACCCTGGTTGGCTCGCTCACATCAGAAGGGAAACAGATGGTTTTGAGGGGGTTGGCGTCAAGTTAAGTACGACTGATTTAGCAATTCAGTGCTTGGGCATTGCTCATAGTCACTTACGGATTACCACCATCCCAATAGGTTACGGCCAGTCAAGGCCCCCCAGACAAGAGCATTGAGAGCAAGTGCGATAAAGACTGCAGCTGAGCCCATATCTTTGGCGCGGCCAGATAGCTCGTGATGTTCTGAGCCAATACGGTCAACGACTGCCTCCACGGCAGAGTTGAGGATCTCCACGATTACCACCAACCAGCTGATGACCATCAACAGTAATATCTGGTTAAGCCCGTCGCCCACGAAAAAAGCCAGCGGCATAAGTAGCAGAATGAGCAATAGTTCTTGGCGAAAAGCCGCTTCATGCTTCCAGGCAGATGACAAGCCTTTCATGCTATAGCTGGTTGCATGAACAATGCGAGTGATGCCTGTTGCGCCTGGCTTAGCCATTTCGTCTTCCTCTCTCGAGATTTTCATTTTGGTTAGTTAAGCAATGCTACAGAGAAAAGGGGGCGCTTGAGCGCCCCAGATAAGGTTTATTGCACAGTTCGGCACTTGCTGAAGATATCAAGTCCCTGATTATAGACCGCTGTTTTTACATCCCAGATACCCAGCACAGATGAAAAAATATTATCGTGTGAGTAACGGGTATCAGCAGCGTTTTCCTGTAAGCAATTCATATCCAGTCCTTTTTCTTTGGAGAACCCGGGCGACATCCATACCTGCATTGGCACCCGAGTCTGGTCGTCTGGTGCAAATTTGTATGGTGTACCGTGCAGATAGAGCCCCAATGCGCCCAGAGATTCACCGTGATCGGACACATAGATAAGTGCCGTGTTGTACTTATCTTCATACTTTTTTAGCTTGGTAATCATCTCTGCAATGACAAAGTCGGTGTAGCGAATAGTGTTGTCATAGGTATTTTCTAGTTCTTCATCCGTGCAGTTTTCGATGTCACTGCGAGGGCAGTCAGGCAAGAATTGGCGATGAATATCTGGGTAGCGTTTGTAATATGTAGGTCCATGACTGCCAATCAGGTGGAAACCGACCAGTTTGTCTCCTTTCATCTGGGCAACGTCATCGTCCAAATTTTGTAGAACGACTTCGTCATAGCAGGTGCTCTTATCGCAGAACTGCGGATGATCCTTGGGCTTGACTACGATATTGGGGACCCGGTCGCACACTCCCTTACAACCACCATCGTTCTCTTTCCAGAAAACAGAGACCCCGGTTTTTTGCAGCACATCCAGTAATCCCTCGCTATTGCGAGCTCGATTGCCGTCAAACTCCTTGCGCCCCATGTTGGAGAACATGCAGGGCACAGATACAGCAGTCGCGGTACCGCATGAGCGAACATCATTGAAAGAGATTACGCCACTAATCTTGCTGGTAAAGGTATTGGTATCTTTGGCATAGCCATTCATTGAAAAGTTTTTGCCGCGAGCTGTCTCCCCTACCACCAGAAACATCAGAGTGGGCTTACCCTCGTTCACAACTCGTTTTGCATCATCCCCCAGCGTGGTAAAGGGAACAGGTTCTCCCAGATATCGTTTGTAGAGGTATTGGGTTGTGCTGTAAATAAAATTGGTAGGCACTATTTCGCGATTCAGGGTCTGATTATTACGTCCGATCGATGCATAATCTTGGTAGTACAATGCAGCAATAATCCCGACCACTGCTAGAGATGCCAGCATAGACAGCCCCCTTTGGAAGAAGCCCACATACCATCTTTTGGGATACTCAATTTGCACAAAAAACAACAAGATCGCAGGAGTCACCCCTGTCAGCAGTACCCAAAAAACAATGGGGAGGCTGATGTAGGAGTAGGCTTCGCTTTGATTGGTCTCGAAAATGTTCTGGATCATGTCCCGATCAAACAGGACGCGATACTTCATCATGGTGTAGCTGACAATAGAACCAGTGACGAAGAGGAACGCAAAGAAAGGCTTGAGCAGATAGCGAATCGAAAACGGCATAAAGACGAAATTAAGCGCAGCCACAAGCAGAATAGGGATAGAAATAGCAAACCCTATTTTGAAGTGTTCAAGCCTAGACAGGATTTCAAAAATGTGGAACAAAACTTCCCAGTTAAGCAGAAAGGCAAACAGCAACGCCAACAAAAAAATTAATGGCACAAGCTTTATTTTTACAACTGAAGGCATGACTTCTCCATAAGGTATTGCAGGGACTGATATGCATTCTTGGCATTCCATTAAGGCACGGAATACTACCAGCCTCATACGGAGATCCACCTATAGTATTTGGAGAGATGCTAAAAACCGTGATTCATATCAGTAATTTTCTCTATTGATGAATGATAGCGCTTGAAACTTAAGGAAAAATTAAGAACTAACTCTTGCTTAGCAAGGCTGCTATCTGGTTGAAAAGCAGACAGTTTCAGGGTTTTATCGATCTTAAGTAAAAGACAGACATGCTGAACCGGCACTGTGGCGGCTGTACTCTTGAGCCTGTAAATCCAATTGTGTAACCGCCCACGAATAAGTAACTTTTTCAAAAGGATACCTTCGTGGGTAAGCAAATGGACCAAGACAAACTCAAAGCACTCGCCGCTGAGCTGGCAAAAGACATCAAGTCTGAAAAAGATCTCGGCACACTCACCCAACAGCTGATCAAGCTCACCGTCGAGACCGCGCTTAATGCCGAGATGGACGAGCATCTGGGCTACCAGAAACACGCCCCACAAGGC
>NZ_CDBI01000099.1:4333-7152 GCF_000820025.1 Aeromonas popoffii | reverse complement strand
AAGCTCGGTTACCTGCAGGCCGTCGTGACCAACAAGCCGAGTCACTTCGTGCAGCCCATCCTGGATGCCCTCGGCATCAGCGACTGTTTCGCGCTCTGGCTGGGTGGCAACTGTGTTCCCGTTAAAAAACCCAGCCCGGATCCGCTGCTGCATGCCTGCCACGAGCTGGGCGTCAGCCCGTCGCGGACCCTGATGGTGGGTGACTCCGAGAATGACGTGCTGGCCGCGCAGGCCGCCGGCATCAAGGTGGTGGGATTGACCTATGGCTATAACTATGGCCGCCCCATTGCAGATTCCCGCCCGGACTGGGTATGCGAGCAGTTTGCCCAACTCGATGCACTCTTGGCCGAATAAGGCTGCCGAGCTGGCCGAATAACAAGGATTAACACTCTCATGACTAAACCTATCGTACTGAGCGGGGCCCAACCCTCGGGTCAGCTGACCATCGGCAACTACCTGGGGGCCCTGCGTCAGTGGGTCAATATGCAGGATGACTTTGACTGCCTTTACTGCATCGTCGACCTGCATGCCATCACCACCCGCCAGGAGCCAGCCGCCCTGCGCAAGGCGTGTCTCGATGCCGCCGCCCTCTATCTGGCGGTGGGGATCGATCCCAAGAAGAGCACCGTCTTCATCCAGTCTCACGTACCACAGCACGCCGAACTTGGCTGGATCCTGAACTGCTACACCCAGATGGGCGAGCTGTCGCGCATGACCCAGTTCAAGGACAAGTCCGCCCGTTTCGAGAACAACGTCAACGTCGGTCTGTTTGGTTATCCGGTGCTGATGGCTGCCGATATCCTGCTCTATCAGGCCAATCAGGTACCGGTCGGCAACGATCAGAAGCAGCATCTGGAGCTGACTCGCGACATCTGCACCCGGTTCAACAATCTGCACGGCGAGGCGTTCACTCTGCCAGAGCCCTTCATCCCTACCGACGGGGCACGGGTGATGAGCCTGCAGGATCCGACCAAGAAGATGTCCAAGTCCGATGACAACGAGGCCAACTTCATCGGTCTGCTGGAAGATCCCAAGCAGATTGTCAAGAAGATAAAGCGTGCCGTGACCGACTCCGACGAGCCGGCGGTGGTGCGGTTCGATCCCCAGAACAAGCCGGGGGTCTCCAACCTGCTGACCCTGATGTCCGGGGTAACCGGTCGCTCCATCCCCGAGTTGGAGCAGCACTTTGAAGGCAAGATGTACGGCCACCTCAAGACCGAGACTGCCGAGGCTGTCGTTGCCTTGCTGGAGCCTATTCAGGCGCGCTTTCGCGAGTTGCGTCAGGATGAAGCTCATCTGCAAACAATTTTGGCGGCAGGTGCACAAAAGGCACGGGAAAGGGCTGAAAAAACCCTGACCAGGGTATATGATGTCATCGGCTTTGTTCCTCGAGCCTGACATACTGGGAAGGTGTAGTAGAAGAGAGCTGGGTATTTGCCTAGCTTTCTTTGTTTTTACCCGACCTGCTATTTGTTAATTCATCTTCCAATTTCAAACGCGGGCTTTTGCCCCAAGAGTAAGCATGTCTGTCGAATCCAATATCATGATTGAAGAGCTGGGTGACAAAGGTCACTGGCTGCGTAAATTTCGCAAGGCCAAGAACCTCAATACTCTGCAGCTGATGGTCTCCAACGCCATCGACAAATACCACAAGACCCCTGCCATCGCCGCCGCCATCTATCTGGCCGAATGCCAGCGCGAGCGTGAAATGGAACAGGGTCGTTATCTGGATCGTTAATTCTCTGTCTCTGGTTACCCCATGCTGTTGCTGATTGATAACTACGACTCCTTTACCTGGAACCTGGTGCAGTATTTTGGCGCTCTGGGGCAAGAGGTGGTGGTGAAGCGCAATGATGAATTGACGCTGGATTCTATCGCGCAGCTCTCCCCCCGTTATCTGGTGATCTCCCCCGGCCCCTGCACGCCCAATGAGGCGGGCATTTCCCTTGCGGCCATCAGCCGCTTTGCCGGTCAGCTCCCTATCTTGGGTGTCTGTCTCGGCCATCAATCCCTGGCGCAGGTCTTCGGGGCCCAAGTGGTGCGTGCCCGTCAGGTGATGCATGGCAAGACGTCGCTCATCCGCCATCAGGGGCAGGGTGTATTTCGCGGTCTGAACGATCCGCTGCGGGTCACCCGTTATCATTCGTTGATCGTGGATCAGGGCACACTGCCCGACTGTTTCGAGATCACCGCCTGGAGCGAGCACGCCGATGGCTCTTTTGACGAGATCATGGGCTTGCGCCATAAGCAGTTGAATATAGAGGGAGTTCAGTTCCATCCGGAGAGCATCCTGAGCGAGCAGGGCCACCAATTGCTGGCCAATTTTTTAGCAACTTCCTGAATCGTTGTGATCGGCTTCCCAGAATCGACATGAAGCCAAAAATATTTTCCCTGACACTTTATTCACCCCCCTCCCTGTCCAAATTATCTCTTGCCAATACCCCCTGAGCCGTTATGCAATGCGGTTGCCTAAAATCTCACAGGCAATCGAACATTGTTCCCTGTAACTCGTGTTGTTGCAGACTTTTAGCTTTTTTTCTGTGACAATGCCGATGTGTTTACATGGATTTAACTTTTGGGCGGTGGATTATTCTGTCGCCAGATCGAAGGAGAGCAATATGTCAGAGTTGTTGGCAGTGACACGTGAAGTGTTTGATGAAGTGATGGTTCCCAACTATGCGCCCGCCAAGATCATCCCGGTGCGTGGTGAAGGGTCACGTGTCTGGGATCAGGAAGGCCGTGAGTATGTCGATTTTGCCGGCGGGATAGCCGTCAATGGTCTCGGCCATTGCCATCCCAAGCTGGTCGAAGCGCTGAAA
>NZ_CDBI01000099.1:0-4153 GCF_000820025.1 Aeromonas popoffii | reverse complement strand
CCCAGGGCGAGAAGCTGTGGCACCTCTCCAACGTGATGACCAACGAGCCGGCCCTGCGCCTGGCCAAGAAGCTGGTTGCCGCCACCTTTGCCGACAAGGTCTATTTCTGCAACTCGGGCGCCGAAGCCAACGAGGCGGCCCTCAAGTTGGCCCGTCGTTATGCCATCGAGAAGTTCGGTGAGCACAAGACCCAGATCATTGCTTTCCATCAGGGTTTCCACGGTCGTACCTTCTTTACCGTCAGTGTCGGTGGCCAGGCTGCTTACTCAGATGGTTTCGGTCCCAAGCCGGCGGATATCACCCATGTGACTTACAACGATCTGGCGGAGCTGGCTGCTGTCATCTCCGACAATACCTGCGCTGTGGTGATGGAGCCGCTGCAAGGGGAGGGGGGCATCATTCGTCCGACCGACGCGTTCGCCAAGGGCGTGCGTGAGCTGTGCGACAAACACAATGCCCTGCTGGTCTATGACGAAGTGCAGTCCGGGGTCGGCCGTACCGGTGATCTCTACGCCTATATGGGTCTGGGTGTCACGCCTGACATCCTCACCAGCGCCAAGGCGCTCGGCGGCGGCTTCCCCATCGGCGCCATGCTGACCACCAACGAGATCGCGGCTCATTTGAAAGTGGGTACTCACGGTTCCACCTACGGCGGCAACCCGCTGGCCTGTGCGGTGGCCGAGGCGGTGATCGATGTGGTCAACACCCCGGAAGTGCTCAGCGGCATCAAGCAGCGCGAACAGCTGTTCCGTGCCGGGCTCGATGCCATCAATGCCAAGTACCACTGCTTTAGCGAAGTGCGTGGCAAGGGTCTGTTGCTCGGCGCCGTGCTGAACGATGACTACAAGGGCCGTTCCCGTGACTTCCTGCTGGCCTCTATCGATCAGGGGTTGATGGCACTGGTCGCGGGTACCAACGTGGTGCGTTTCGCCCCCTCGCTGGTTATCCCGGAAGCGGACATCAAGGAAGGGCTGGCCCGGTTCGAGAAAGCGGTTGCCCAGGTGGTTAACGCCTGATCCAAATTGAGGTGGGGAGCCCTCCCGGCAGGAGCCGGGACCCCACCTGTCGTCAATGAAAGGGAGTTGTCATTTATGTTGGTTATCCGTCCCATCGAGCAAAAAGATTTTGCCGGTCTCAAGACCTGTGCCATTGAATCCGGCACCGGCATGACTTCGTTACCTGTCAACGATGAACTGCTGCAGCGCAAGATAGATGCCTCGACCCAGACCTTCTCGGACAAACCGGCAGGTAAGGGTGATTGCCTCTACTTCTTCGTCGCTGAGGATCTGGAGACCGGCGAAATGGTCGGTACCTGTGCCATCGATGCGGCCGTGGGCCTGTCCCAGCCGTTTTACAACTATCACATCGGCAAGGTGGTGCACTCTTCCCCCAAGCTTGGCATCTACAACGTGGTCGAGACGCTCACGCTGTCCAATGACTACACCGGCAATTCCGAACTCTGCACCCTGTTTCTGCGTGAATGCGCCCGCGAGGGGCTCAACGGCCGCCTGCTCTCCAAGCACCGCTTCCTGTTCATGGCCGAGCATCCCGAGTTGTTCGACGATACCGTCTTTGCCGAGATGCGTGGCGTCTCCGATGGCAATGGTCACAGCCCCTTCTACGAGTGGCTGCAAAAGCATTTCTTCTCGATGGATTTTCCCACCGTCGACTATCTCACCGGCATTGGCAAGAAGCGCTTCATCGCCGAGTTGATGCCCAAGTACCCCATCTACGTCAACCTGCTGAGCAACGAGGCGCGCGCCGTCATCGGCCAGACCCACGACAAGACCCGCCCGGCCATCAAGATGCTGCAGGATGAAGGCTTCGTGAACCGGGGCTATGTCGATATCTTCGATGCAGGCCCCACCGTCGAGTGTGACGTGAAGAATATCCGCAGCGTGCGCCGCAGCCAGAAGCTGCGGGTGCTGATCGGCGAACCCATAGGTGGCAAGATCCATCTGGTCTGCAATACCCGCTACGAGCACTACCGTGCCTGCTACGGCAATATCCGGGTCGATCTCGACAAGCATGAAGCCATCATTCCGCCCAAGATGGCGACGGCACTCAAGGTGCAGGATGGTGACATGGTACGCGCCGTCGATCTCGATTGAGCCGTATTGGCAGTAAAACCGCATATGAAACAGGCAGCCAACGTTGCTTGCGAACCACAGGGAGTGAATGGATGAGCCAGTTAGTACAACTGATAGACGGTCAATGGCTTGCCGGTGAAGGCAAGCCATTCGAGTCAAGGGATCCGGCGAAGAACGAGGTTATCTGGCAAGGGGGGGCTGCCAGCGCCGCCCAGGTGGATGCCGCCGTCAAGGCTGCCCGCGCTGCCTTCTACTATTGGTCCGATATGAGCCTGGAGGCGCGTCTTGCCATCGTGCGTCGTTACGCTGATCTGCTCGGCGAGCACAAGGAGGCGCTGGCGCTCACCATCGCCCGCGAAACCGGCAAGCCCCTGTGGGAAACCCGCACCGAAGTGGCCGCTATGCAGGGCAAGGTTGCCATCTCCATCCGTGCCCATGACGAGCGCACCGGCACGGTCGAAAACCCCATGCCGGGTGCCAAGGCATTCGTGCGCCACAAGCCCCACGGCGTGGTCGCCGTGTTCGGCCCCTACAACTTCCCGGGCCATCTGCCGAACGGTCACATAGTGCCTGCGCTGATCGCCGGTAATGCCGTGGTGTTCAAGCCTTCCGAACTGACCCCCATGGTGGCCGAAGCCATGCTGAAGATCTGGCAGGAGGCGGGACTGCCCAAGGGCGTCCTCAACCTGGTGCAGGGCGAGGTGGAGACCGGCAAGGCGCTGGCAGGTAATCCGGATATCGACGGCCTCTTCTTCACTGGCTCGTCCCGTACCGGCCACTTCCTGCACCAGCAGTTTGCCGGTCAGCCCGGCAAGATCCTGGCGCTGGAGATGGGTGGCAACAACCCGCTGATCGTCAAGGATGTGAGTGATATTGATGGCGCCGTTCACGCCATAGTGCAATCTGCCTTCATCACTTCCGGCCAGCGTTGCACCTGCTCCCGCCGTCTGTTTGTCGAGCGCGGTGCCCGGGGCGATGCCCTGGTCAAGCGATTGGTGGAGGTGGTCGGCCAGATCAAGGTTGGCCTCTATGATGCCGCCGAGCAGCCCTTCATGGGGGCCATGATCAGCGAAAGAGCGGCGCTGGGCATGGTTGAGGCGCAAGCCAGCCTGCAACGACTGGGTGGCGAGAGTCTGCTGACCCTCAAGCACCTGGAAGCGGGCACAGGCTTCGTTTCGCCTGGCATCATCGATGTCACTGCTGTGAGCGCACTGCCGGACGAAGAGTATTTTGGCCCGCTGCTGCAGCTCATTCGTTACGACGATTTTGATGCCGCCATCGATCAAGGCAACGCCACCAGCTTCGGTCTTTCGGCGGGCCTGCTCGGTGACCGCGAAGCGGACTGGCACCACTTCTTCAAGCGGATCCGCGCCGGTATCGTCAACTGGAACAAGCCCATCACGGGTGCCTCCAGCGCCGCGCCGTTCGGCGGTATCGGTGCCTCCGGCAACCACAGGGCGAGCGCCTACTACGCCGCCGACTACTGCGCCTATCCGGTCGCCTCCGTCGAGGACAGCAAAGCCGCCATGCCGGATCAGCTGTCGCCGGGTTTGACCTTTTAACAAGGAAGAGGCTGATACTGTCCTCCTCTGCGTTGAGCGCAGATCACAAACAATAAAAGGGGCACTGAACAGGTGCCCTTGTCTGTACCCGCAATCAAAGGAAAGAGAGATGCAAAAGGATATCGACACCCTGTTCGGTCACTTGTGGGATAACTACATTCACGTCACCCCGAGTGCCCTCAAGGTCCACACCCTGCTGGGTGGTGGCGAGCCCATCGTCAATGATCACGTGGCGTTTCGCACCTACAACCTGCCCAAGCTGGGGCTGGAGAAGCTGGCCGCCCACTTCCTGGCGCTCGGTTACGAGCAGAAGGGCGAATATGTGTTCAAGGCCAAGAAGCTCTATGCCAAGCACTTTGAGCATAAAGATCCGGATGCCCCCAAGGTGTTCATCAGCGAGCTGAAGGTGGAAGAACTCTCCCCAGCGGCGCAGGCCATCATCCACAAGCTGGCGGATCAGGTGCCTGCGCACCTGACCGATACCCCGGCCTTCCTCTATGC
>NZ_CDBI01000098.1:1068-1234 GCF_000820025.1 Aeromonas popoffii | reverse complement strand
TTTTGAAAAATACCGGCCTGGATGCCTATATCTCAGTGCTGGTCAGTGCCGACGACATCCACAACCACAAACCCCACCCGGACACCTTCCTGAAGGTAGCCGAGTTGCTCGGGGCCAATCCCGCCAACTGCCTGGTGTTTGAAGATACCCAAATCGGCATTCAGGC
>NZ_CDBI01000098.1:0-843 GCF_000820025.1 Aeromonas popoffii | reverse complement strand
ACCCAAATCGGCATTCAGGCAGGCAAGGCTGGCGGCATGGCCACCTTGCTGGCCACCGAAGGCGCACTGCAACGGGTGTGAGAAAGGGTTAGCTAAGCGCCCGCCACTGCCGCCAGAGTCCGCCAAGGAAGACCAACAGGAAGAGGCCCAGAGCCATCTGCCAATGGAAAGTGAAATAGAGGTCCGCTGGCAGGGATGCCAGATAGATAAACAGGGCACTGAACAGGCCGCCACAGAGCGGTCTTTTCAAGAAAGACCAGCGCAGCAGTGTGACAACACCGCCCCCCTTGCCAGACCGGGCCATCAGTGCATCCCCCGCAGGCTGAAATTGCCGGCGACGCTATACCACGGATTGTGCGCCCCGTGCTTCGCTTCCCGCGCCTCATGCTCTTGCAATTGTGTCAGTACCTCGGCCGGGATATCGGCAAAAGAGGGGGCAACGACAGCCATCACCCCTTGTTCGACCCGTTGGTGACGCTCATCGTCATCACCGGCTACCCAGGTTGCGAGAGAGGTAAATGACTGACCTTGCTTGAAAAAGTGATAACGAGACATAGTGGGCTCCGAAGCGTTGGGGCCACAATATACACCGAAGATTGCGAACAAAATAGACCCGTATGGAAATCCAATTAAGTCTTGGTGTACCGTCACCTCATACTCCCACCTTGTCACCGCCAAGGGCTGCAATGACCCGTTTAAGCGAGAGCAAAGGACCCGGGAGCACAGAGCCAAGGCCGGGTAAAAGGGTGTATAGGCCCAACGAAAAACCATAAAAAACGCCCCTTTCGGGGCGTTTTGGACAACTGTCGCCCTTACATGGCGTTGGTGGATTCGAAGATCTTG
>NZ_CDBI01000097.1 GCF_000820025.1 Aeromonas popoffii | reverse complement strand
GATCTATGGGGTCAAATCCACTCGCAGTGCCCTTCATCGCTGTCTTATACGACATGGCATTAGTAAGCGACCCAATCAGCAACAGAACAAAAACCAACGTGGACAGTTTGAACCGACAGAAATGGGTTACTTGAATATCGACAGTTGCAAGTTACGTCTGGAGGAAGGCAAGCAACACATGTTTTTGGCCATTGATCGTGTCACCAAATTTACCCACGTGGAGTTCTTTGATGCGCCGACCAAGCAAAATGGAGTGGAGCTGCATTTCTTGAGGAAGTTGTGGCGGTCTACCCATACACCATTCATACCGTCCTCACAGACAACGGTATCGCCTTCACAGAGCAGGCAAGATACAGGAATGGCCCAACCAATCGTCTCGTTGGGCACGTCTTTGATCGGGTCTGCCGTCAACATGGCATAAAGCACAAACTGACCAAGCCATATCATCCATGGACAGGTCGAACGAATGAACCGAACGGTGAAAGATGCCACAATAAAGTCTTTTCACTATCCAGACTTCCATGCATTGAAGGCCCATGTGCGGGCCTTTATCACTGCTTACAACTTCGCGAAGCATCTAAAAGCCCTGAGATGGAGAACCCCGTTTAAAACTATCTGCAATGCTTGGATTAAAACACCGGATCGTTTCAAGCTTCAGCCGCACCACCTCATTCCGGGACCATACACCTAGAGCATCTACCAGAGCACTTAGGGCCAATCGCTGGATAGACAGCGGGTGAACTATTCCAGTCCCTGTAATAAGCAGAAGATTGCCTCGCATTTCTCCGTCGCGCCACCAACCATACGGTGGTGGCATTGCGCGCCACATCATGTCCCATTCTAGGCGCAAGGTGGGCAGAGATGCTGCCGACCATTCAGTGTGGCCGCTCATGGCAAGAGACTCACTGCAGTGCTGTTCAGTGGCACTGATACAGTCGAACTTGGGCAAGCACAGCAAGTGCTCCAGCAATTGTGCCATGCTCAAGCGAAGGAACTGAGTGTTAGGTTGGTTTAGGATCCGTCTAACCATCCTGCCTCTACGCGATAGCCTCGGTTGCACATTAAGAAGTCGGTCAGATAACCATCATGCGGTACGGTTTCATCCATCCAAGTGCTAGGGATGTGTCCCACATACACATTGGCGATGCTACTATCCCGCAAAACCAGATCAATAAGATGTGGCTGACGGCTGACCACAGTCAATACCAAGGAATGAGACAATACACCTGCATCACGCTCGGGGTCGAATGGGGCTACAGTAACGCAGGCGAAAGGCAATTCTCTCTGCACCTTAGGGTCATCCGCCCGGGCCACTAGTGTCAGTAGTGGGTGTACTCGCATGCCATGCCTGTCGGTTTGTAAGGTGCCTGGTGTCAAGTCGGCGCCAAGACTCGCTTGCAGCGCCTCGGCCATGGTCGTGGGTAGTAGGCGTGGTGTAGATGGCGCCAGCTTATCTAGCTCACGCTGCAAATCTTGACTGAAGCGCTTCGCATCTCCTTCCACCAGCACTGCGCTGGTGCATACGCAGGCTGCTCCTCCGAGGTCTAGGATCGACTGGGCGGCGAGGCGTGCTGCCTTGGCTGGATCGGCATCTGCGCCGATTAGCATCTTGGCCCGCCCCGGACCTTGTACCAGAACGCGAGGGTGTGCAGAGTAACGTCGCGCCAGTTCTTCACCACCGTAAACGATAGACAGGTCGCACAACTCGATCAGGGTTTCGGCACCGCTATGGTCGGTAGGTAAAAGGGCAGCGTAATTGCCCAATCCTGCCAATTCCAGTGCCAGCACCAGCCGTTGTGCGGTTAAAGGCTCGCGAGTGGAAGGGCGCACTAGGACGCGGTAGCCCATGGCCAGCGCTTGTGGCCACAGAGCATGAACGCCAGGACCATTACCAGCGGCAATGACGGCCAACACCTCTCCTTTGCGGCTGAACAAGCTGCAACCTTGCTCAGCAGTGGGATCCTCACTAGACCACACCGCACCAGTCGGGGTGGCGGCCTTGAGTGCTTGCTCGAGCCGCTCCAGCCCCCGTACTATACGCTGGGCCGAGCCTTTCACCACTTCGGTGGGCAGACCACTAACTTCGCGGACCCGCGTGCAGTAGGTGTCGAAGGACATACCCGCCAACTCAGCCCCTACGAACAGCTGCGCCCCTTGTTTCAACCGTTCCAACCGCTGCGCCAAGCTTAACTGAGGGGTGCTGCGTATGCGCCTTATCTGGTCTTGCAAATACACCTTGGGCGCTAGGGTGTAGTGCCCCAACGGCTGCCCGTCCAGCCTGCAAACATCTAGGACTCGTTGCGAGCGGTAACTGCGACCTAGACAGCGTGCATCCACTTCCAAGCAGACTTCCTGCATAGTATCTCTTCGAGCTGGCATTAGTAGACTCCCTCGATAACCGTTTGGTTTGCCACTTGGGCCAGTGGGCGCACCTCACTGACTGCGTCACCGGCACTTCCGGGTTCGGCGGGTAGGCGCACGGCAGTATCGCGCTCCAGCACATTGGGAAAAAAGGCGTAGCGGCTGACATGGTGCATCAGAACTTGGCCGCGTTGACCATACGCTACCGGTTGGCGGTTTTCTCCTTCCACCACTTGCAGCAAGGCATAGGGGGCGAAGCTGTCGAAAATCACACCGCCTTGATGTAGCTCGCCTGCGCGAGCGCGGGTATCGGACAGGATCATGGTACTGCCATAACTGGCACTTATGGGGACTGCAGGGAATACCTCGTCCTTGAGATATGCGTAGGTATCATTACTCATATGGGTACCCCCCCAAGTAATTTGCAGCAGGCTGCTGTTCAGATTCTCCACCAACTCGGGACGTGCGGCGATGGCTTCCAATAAGGGGGGGGTTGCTACCAGATAAGCAATAGACTGACTTTGTAGTATCGGTAGGCACTGTTCCAGCAGATGATCGGCGTAACGGCGCATGCCGTCGTGGTCACCATTCTGCAGCGCCTTTTTTACCCAGCGTGGATCCATGTCAACGCTAAAGCACAAGCCACCCATCCGGCGCGCACGACGCTGATTGATTGCGCCCACTATATGTGGCCCTGTCGGTACGATGGCTAGCGTATTGAGTGGGTGCTTGCTGTCTTGTTTGACGAAGTTCTGCAGCCGCCAGCTAACTAGTTCGTCCAGCCAAGATTCGTAGGCCAGCACGCGTTTGGCTGCACCGGTGGTGCCGCCGCTTTCAAATACACCGGCCAGCGGCTCACTCACCAGTCCGCGCGGCATCAGCGCCTCCACCGGAGTGTGGCGCAATTCTAGGCTAATGTCAGGAAACATAGCTAAATCAGATAGTTGGCGAATATCAGTCAGGGGATCAAAAGGCAGGGTAGAGCGACGTTGTAGCCAAAAAGGTGATCCAGTGTTGGGAGAGAAATGCCAAGCCATCATGGCGGACAGATGACGGGAAAAATCTTGAGTTTCCATAATATTGGGTTCCTACGCTTGTTGCTTGCTCAAGGTTGTAAGCGCTGATATGACCAGGCGGTGCCTTGACGTTCGAAACGCAGGCGACGATGCAGCCTATGAGGTGAGGCGGCCCAGAACTCCAGAGCCTGTGGCTCTAGCATGTAGACGGCAAAGCTAGCTGGGCAAGGTAGGGCGCCCTTCTTGGCTGCGGCCTGATCGGCTGCGCGCAGTGCCTCAGGGTCGAGTAGCGGTGCACTTTGTCGTGATACTGTGGACATAGAGTGCAAGGGTATCGGTCTTAGTTGCCATGCGGCTTCGGCTAGCTCTCGCGGCAGAGCACGTACAGTTCCGCTCACTGAGAGTTGGCGGCCTAGTTCGCGCCAGTAAAAATGTCCGCAGGCGCCACCTGCTTCCGCAACGTCGCGGATCTTGCGACTGTCATCGTGAGTGGCGAACACAATCCCTTCATCATTGCACTCCAAAATAGCCATAACTCGAGAGGACAGCTGGCCAGCGGCATTGACTGTGGCTAGCACCATGGCTCGAGGCTCGCGTACTCCATAGGCCTGCGCCTCGTTTAGCCAAGATTGGGCTAGGCCTAGCGGTTTTATGCCGACGGTGGACTCGTACGCGGGAAAATCTAGGTCGGTACGCCCTGACAGACTTTCAAATTTGCTACTCATTTTCCGCCCCTAGAATTGATACTGGCCGCTGGCCGTATGGAAGGCATAACCGCTCGCCTCGATTGCCGGACCTTGCGCGGCACAATGAGCCACGGCTTGCAGGCGAGAAGGCCTACCCATTTCCACGCCTTGTAGGATATCCACTGTTTGCCCCCAATCTGCCAAGCCGTGGCGGATCAGGTGTAAGGCAAACGGTCCGGCAGCGGAACCGGTAGCTGCGTCCTCGACCACACCGTAGGCATGGGAGAACATGCGTATGCGCCAACCGCCTGTGCCGTCTGGGCAAAAACAAAGCGCAGCCATGTTGGGGTGATCGGCCAGCCGATTATGGTCAGGTCGCAGCGCAGACAGGGCTGCGATATGGGGCAGTCCGACAAATACGTGACGCGGTCCCACGTCGTACATTTCCACCGGTAGTGTACTGTCTTCTATGCCCAAAGTTGCCAGCAAGTCGTTGTACTGGGCGTAGGCTGACACTTCTGGTGTGGGTAGCTGCATCTGGATATGCGCGTTATAGCTACCATTGACTGATGGCGCGGGCCGTACCTCGAAGTGGAACAGCCCTTTTCCTGTTTCCAACGTCAAGCTGTTCTTGCCATATTTCATTGCCAATGCCAATGCTGTACCCAATAAAGGATGGCCCGCGAAGCTGAGTTGATTTACTGGTGTAAAAATCGCTACGTTAAAATCTCCGCCATATTTGGCGCGACGTACAAAAGTCGACTCGGATAAATTCATTTCCGCTGCCATTTTTTGCATGTGTTCATTATCTAGGTCATCGCAATCCATAAAAACGGCAACGGGATTTCCTGTAAATGGTTGTTCGCCAAAAGCATTCACTACGATATATTCACGCATAACTCATCCTTATGATGTCGCAGCAGGGATATTATTTCCTAGAGACATCTCAATTTGTTCCATCAAGCTACCAAGCCAAGCTTCTGTCAGCTGCCCTCGCATGCATACGGTCGCCTCAAAACTGAAATATTGATCAGCTGGACGGCCAATCCATTTGGCAGAAAGATTCACAGGCAATGTGGCGACCGCTGGTTTCTCTCCCTCCCATATGGTCAAGGCACCCCAGCGCGGAGGCTGGATGGACTCGAGCCACAATTTCATGGCCAAGTTTTTTACACCATGCCATTCCCGATGCACAGACTCATCAAGCCGCGCTCGTAATTGGGGGGGTTGCGGGTCGCTCTCGGCCAAAGACCACCACGCTAATTCAATACGCATATTTCTCTCACATCCCGCACAGCCTGATATAAAAGCGCGGCACCGCTGATGGAAAAGACCGATTCAGGATGGAATTGCATTGAGCAAAATCCCGGGCCTTTCAATCCAAAAACCTCACCTGTTTTACTGTTTCTATATACTTCTACTTCGCCGTAAGGTGTTGATATGTTGTCAGTTTCAGCCCATGCGGCGAAAGTGTTATAAAAACCAACGGTATGTATTTGTCCAAATATAGATATGGTTTGTTGTCGCCCCTGATTGGGTGGGGTCAGCCGCATCAAGGGTAGGCCCAGAACTTTGCATAGCAATTGGTGGCCAAAACAGATCGCCATCAAAGGCTGGCCACGAGCTAGCGCCGCCTCTATGGTCCGACAACCCAAAATCACACGCGGGTCGTCCATCTGCCTAGGATCTCCTGGCCCTGGGCCGACCAACAAAACATCCGCTTGTTCCACACTGGCCTCCCGATCCAGCGCGGAACGTACTTGTACCTCCAGGCCCTGCGACCTTAACTGGTAAGCCATCATGGAGGTGAATCGGTCTTCGTTGTCAAGTATGAGTACTGTGGGGCCGCTACGGGAAGTGGGTGCCGCCGCATTGTCGCGCCAGAAGGGTGCGATACGTTGTCGACGTTGCCATAAGGCAGTGTCTACTTGCTCGCTCTTGAACATAGGGCTATCGGTATTGCGCAGAACTGAGTCTGGGTCTGGCCGTAGGGCGTTTAACAATGCGGCCGCTTTAGACTGAGTTTCAAGCGTCTCAATGTCGGGATCGGAGTCACGCACCAAGGTGGCACCCAAGCCCAAGCGCATCTGGCCGTCGGGCGTCCATTCTGAGGTCCGGATTAGGATACTGGAGTCTAGTCTGAAACCGCTGTCAAGAGTCTCGATCAAGGCGGCGAAGCCGCTGTAATAAGAACGACCTTGCAGCTCGTAGCGTGCGATGACCCGGGTTGCGTTCTCCAGCGGGCTGCCGACTACAGTGGGTGCAAACATGGACTGCTTTAACAGGACGGATAAGGGTTGCCGTGATGGCCCTTCGATACGGTAACCGACATGTGCCAGGTGTGACATAGGCTGCAGAAACGGTCCTTGTACCCGCAGGTTTGAGGGGCAGAGTTCGGCCATCATTTTCAACTCTTCGTCCAGCACCATTGAGAGTTCGCCTTCTTCCTTGTCGTCAGCCAAGAAGCGCAGCAATGTTTCCTGATCCGGACCGTTCGGGCCAAAGCGGTAGGTTCCGCTGATGGGTGTCATTGCCACTTGGCCTTGTTCGTAGCTGAGGTGCAGTTCGGGTGATGCTCCGACTAAAGTGACATCCGCCAGACGTATGCAGAAGATCCAGTAAGCGCCATGCTCTTGCTGCAACAGGTTTTTGAACAGAGTGAGTGCCACGCCCCCATGGTAGTGCGGCACTTGGGCGCACAAAGTTCTCTTTATCACGAAGTTGGAACCAGCTCCCTGACCGATTTCCCGCTGTACGATTTTTTCGACCAAAGCGCGGTAAGCAGTGTCGTCCGGCTCGAAACGTAGCGACTGTACATCGATCTCACTGTCGGGAAGCACCGCCAGCGCATCGTCCAGCGCGATTTGCTCCACTTGTTCGGCCTGCAGTAGTTGCATGCACGAGCTATCCGGCCGCACTTGGAAGCCGCGTTCGGCAATCTGCTGATAAGGCGCTATTAGCAAGTTTACCCGGCCATGGGGCGGAGCGCAGAGAGTGTCTAGTTCCGCCAGTTGTTGCAAAGGCAGAAGCGTCCCTTGCAGACATTCCATCCTAGGACTGTCGTGCCTGCCTGGTCGGTAAAGCAGGGCGAACGCTTTCTGGGGGTCGTCCAACCAGCCACGGATCTGTTGGTTGAGCCATTGCGCACTTCTCATACGCACACCTCGTCCACAGCCAATACCTTGGCACAGCTCTCGGCCGCGAGTGCTAAAGCTTGCGCATGCGCCGCTTGGCTGAAATCGGCGATGGCGTCTTTCACCAGGAATACTTCTATATCACGCGAGAAGGCATCCACCGCAGTGCTCATCACGCCTATATGTGCGTATATTCCGCATACTACTATTTGATCTCGGCCGCTGTGTCGGAAGATATCGTCCAACGGTGTGGAGAAGAAGGCGCTATAACGCCATTTGTCCAGCACATATTCTTTTGCAGTCGGGCTGAGGGCCGGAGTGATGGAGATGTGGGATGCAATACGGCGCATGCCTGGGCCCCAGATATCAGCTAGTAGGCCACGTTCGCGTTTGCTCATATCACCACATTGGGCAGTGTAAACTACGGGTATACTGTGGGCGCGCGCGTATTTCAGTAGGCGCTGGCAGTTATGCACCACTTGGGTGCGTAGCTGCGGGGGTAACAAGTCCAGAAAGTACTGTTGCATATCGTGAATCAGTAGCAGGGCTCGCTGGTTGTCGGGCTGCCAGGTTACGCGGTTGTTCACTTGGAAGGCGGGATCGTTCAATGCATATTCTTGGATGCAGGGAATGCTCATTGTTAACTCCGGGTTCAAGTGGGAATTCCGCTACGTACAATTTTTGGCAGCTCAATGCCCAAAGCCTTAAATTGCATGCATGGGTTCATAAATTCGCGCTGTAACTTGATCAAACTGTCTTCAAATTCGAAGTAGTGAATGAAATGATTCTCGTAGAAGCCTTCTGGGTAGCCATCAAAACGGATCGTGCCTTTTCCATCACACTCAACCCAGAAGATATTTGGGTCTTGCGTATCGAATATTTTTATATTGAACCACTGCCAATCTGGAAAACATTTCAATGACCACACTGCGTGCTCACCTAATCGTTCCCTGCCATGGGTTGCTACTGCCACTCCGGTATCGCTGGTCCACAATCCGCCAACGCCATCTTCCGCAAACAATTGATGGCGATTTAAGCGATCCTCACCTAAGGTGTGCATATATTGCCAAACTATTGCTCGATTTTTTTCGCGCATAATGCTTTCCTGCATGTACTAACTCCTATTTGAAGTGATGCATTTAGTTATGTATTTTGTTTTTTATTGATTGCAGCGTGTTTTAAATTTTCAAATCGTCATAATTCGCTACGCATTCGAGCGCAGCACATCCCCATTTCATACCGGTTGAAATGGCGCTCAATAATATCTTGTCTCTTTGTTGAATTTTTCCCTCTTTATATAGAACGTTTAGGCTAATTAATTGGTCTGCACAGCCAACATGGCCCCAGTCCGCCACCAAACCTCGATTGCTTCTAAATAATCCCAACTTATTTAGCAGCCCATCCATGCTTTGATGACCTTCCAGCGTATGTAGCAGCACCATGTCTGGATCCAGTGTCCAGCCCACCTGCTGTAAACAGGCCTGGATGATTTCCACGCTGCGATCCATGCGCAGAGCCAAGAATGCCAGCAAGTCGCCCGGGCCAAACTGGTAGGTTTGCATGATCAACTCTCGACCAAGGGGGTCCATTCGACTGTCCCTATCTTCCGGCAACCATGGATGTAGACTGCCGCCGCGCTCGGTGCGCATCATGTCCACATAGCGGGTGTCCGAAATATCTTTGGCGCCTCGATAGACAAGTTTGGCTGGGTAGCGGCCATCTTCCGCACAGACCACTAGCGCTGCGGCGCCATCGGACAGGATGGCATTCATCAAGCCAAAGCGATCTTGGTGCGGCTCGCTCATGCGTTGGGCCAGCACGATGACGCCGATTTGGCCAGCGGACAGAGTAGGAGCAAGCAGAGCGGCTTGCATAAATGCTGAGATCGCACTACCGCACCCTTCCAGCAGATTTACTGTGCGGCATACTAGACCACCTAGCTCGGCGCCCACTTGGCAGGCTAGGTCTATGCTCGGGTAGTCGGCAATACCGGACTGACCAGCTACGATGAAGTCGATTTGTTCCGCGCGGCAGCCAGCATCAATGAGCGCGGCTTGTACTGCCTGTGAGGCCATTTTTCGCGCGCTGACGGTGCTAACGCCGTATTGGACGAAGCCAGCCAAGCGTATGGCCTCCAACTGTAAGGGCTTGGGATGTTGCACATCTTTTAGGGAGTGGATGGACGGTTGGGCTTGGCCTATACCGATAATTTTCACGTGTGATTCCTTATTCCGATTGCAGTGTCCGCCGATTACGCCGTAGGCCGCTCGAGACGCAGTTCGACTTCGCCTAGGCTCAGGGCCAGCAGTTGGGCTAGGTCGATACTCCAGCCAGTACGTTCAGAGAATTCGAACGTTAGCTGCAGGGCCAAAAAGGAAGTTCCACCTAACTCGATAAATCGGTCGTCCAGTCGGACATCCGCCTCACTTAGGATGCGGCCGACTTCAGCCAAGAGCGATTGGCGTGCCTGTTCAATTGTGTGCATGGGAATGCTCCTTCAAAGCACGGCGATCAGTTTTACCGCGCTCGTTCACAGGCCAGTCCTGAGGGGGCAACAAGACATAGCGGCTGGGGCGTAAATAAGTGGGTAGGTCGACACAGCGTTGCCGCAAGATGCGGCTAGTCAGCTCGGCGCCCTCGCTGATGCGTAGATAGGCAAGCAAGTATTCGGCCTGATGTTTAGTCTGTTCCACCCATACTACCGCCTCCTCCACCCCGGCTTGAGATGCTAGGAAACTTTCCACCTCGTAGGGCTGCACACGATGGCCATGCACTTTCAGGAAGCCATCCAACCTGCCCATGAAACGCAACTGACCTGCAGCGTCGCGCTGACAGACATCACCTGTGCGATATGCGTCTTGCAACGGCGCTTGGCCGTCGTAACCTTGAAAGACTTGAGGTCCTTCCAGCAGCAGCTCTCCTTGTTCAACTTCGCCGTCCGAGTCTTCATCCAAGCTAGTCAGCTGCAGGCACATACCGGGCAGGGCTGTACCCAGCGGTACGGAAGTTTCTTGTATATCCGTATCGCTCAAAAGGTGGCTGGTGCAGAACACAGTTGCTTCAGAAGGGCCGTAGGTATTGAACACGCGCACACCACTGCGCTGGAGTGCGAGCCAGTGCGGTGCGAGCAAGCCCCCACTGAGTTTTTCGCCACAGAAGATGATTTCGCTTAGAGCTAGTGTTTCCCAAGGAATCTCACTGCTCGGCTTGATGCTGAGAAAGCGATACTCGGAAGGCGTGAGAACGACAACCTGGATCTGGTGGGTGACAAGTTGTGCCCAACTGCATTCGAGGTCGCGCTTATCTGGTTCACTCAAAGGCGATAGACAGCCTCCATGGGCCAGACAGCCAAAAATTTCTCCTATGGACAGATCAAAAGTCAGATCGTGCATCCAGAGCCAGCGCTTGTCTGGCCCGATGGCTATGGACTGGAGAAATCCTCGCAGGAAGGCACGCAGAGCGCTTTGCCGAATGGGGACGATCTTGGCTTCGCCAGTGCTGCCTGAGGTGTTGACGCAGTACACCTCCGGATCGACCTGCGTCCGGGGCTCGCGGTACGCGCCTGGCGTGCACAGCTGGTGCGAGAAGGCTTGGCCGTCCAGTTCGCTGTCTTCAGCGGAAAAGGGTTGTTCGGAGATCAAGACTGCACATCGGCCCTGCTCGGCGCGCGCGCGCTTACGCTGAACGTCACCGCTGCGCGGCAGGGCCATGAAGGAGATGGAGTTCAATACGCAGGCCAGGATCAGCTGGTGTAGCAAGCGGCCGCGAGGCAAGTCCAAGGCCAGACGGTCGCCCCGCGCCAAGCCCAGGGTTCGCAGTCGTTCGGCCAAGCTTTGAACGCCGGCGAAATAGTCTTGGTAAGACCATTCGCCCGTTTCATCCCGCCAAGCTATGGCTGCAAGCTGTGGCACAGGTACATCCAGCGCCTGACTCAGAGTGCGTATTAGTGTATCTATATTTTGCATCTTTTTATTTGCCTCTGGGTTAGAACATCAGGGTCAGGCTGCGTGGATCTCGACCCAAGGCCACCAGGCCGGCGGCTTCTTCCGGCACTAGGCGTGAAAAACCGCCATGTCGTGCTCCCACGTTGATATCGCGCCAAATGCGTTCAAGCGGATGGCCTTGTTCCAGTCCGCCGGAGCCATAGAGCCACAGTAGGTCTTGCACCAGATCCACACAACCGCGCATCACGCGTGTCGTTCGCGCACGCACATCCACTCGAGCTTTAACGCTCAAATTTTCATCGGTAGTGGTTGCGAAGCTGTCAATTACGTTGGCGTTGCGCTCGGCCAGGCAAACCAGGCTATCAAACAGACTTTGCAGGCGGCCGATTTCGGCGCGGAAGGCGGCGGAGTCAGTCATCGCCGTATACGTGCTGCCAAGAATGGGGCGGCTGGAGGCGGTGGTGAGCACATGCTGCAAGGCGGCTTCGGCCGCCCCCAGCATGGCGCCGCTCAGGCAGTTCATCAGCACGCCTGAGAACAACCCCAGATAGGTGGTTTGGCCGGGGGCGATATCTAGCATGTGCTCCGTGCGCACTTCCCCCGACAAAATTGGTGCATAGGGACGTAGCTGATGGGCCGCCAATGGTATGCCGAAGGCGCGGATGCTGACGCTCTGAGTGGCGCGCAAGCCAGCCGATTGCCAGGGCCGGCTAATTTCCAACATTTGTGCCGGCACGGCTACAACGTGCACATCCTGGCCTTGACTGTCTTCGACGGCGGCCAGACCGAAAAAGGTGCGAGCGTAGGGCCAAGCCGAGGCATAATGCCATTCCCCGTACAGCCGGTAACCGTCGCCATCCCGGTGCAGTGTGCCCGGCCGACCGAGCACCATGGCTAGCAGTTTATGATCGTCGTGCGCGCCGGTGTCCTCCTCGGCAAACGCTTGCTGCATGCACCAAGCGGAGTTGGACACGCCAACCACCCAGGCCAACGAGGCATCGATCCGTCCCAGGCTGCGACATACGTCCAGCACCTGACGCAAAGAGCCGCCACCGCCGGCCTGCCGCTCGTCCATAATGTTCAACAAGGAGCTGCGCTGTAGCGTCCTTAGTAACTCGCCGGACAAATGTTCTTGCTGCTCGACATCCCCAAGTTTGGCCAGTCGAGAGATTTCCAGCTCGTATTTAAGCTCCATTGTCGGCTTCCCAATCTGCCATGCTCTGCGCGGCCTCGCGGCGCGCCCTTTCGGCAAATTCCGCGTTGGTGGCCAAGCGGCGGGGCATGACCGACGCGTCGAACATACGCCAGAAGTACGGCAAGCTGGCCTCGGGCGGCAGTACTGGATAGCCGCAAGAGGCGCGGCGCAGGAGGTCTTCGGCAGAGTAGGAGGCACTCACCGGCTGTCTTTGTGCATAGGTGTCGGCCCAGCCGGTTTTATGAGGGCCGGGATGCAGGCATCCCACTTGAATGCCACTGTCGGCCAGTTCTTCACGTAAGGTACTACATACTGCCTCGATGCCGTGCTTGCTGATCTGATAGGCGCCGAGCAAGGGCCAGCACGACACTCCGCTCATGCTAGATACCAGCAAAATGCGAGCGTCATCCGCCTTGCGCAACTCGGATAACAGGGGGCGAATCACATTAAGGGTGCCTTCCACATTGGTGACGAACTGCGCGCGGATTTGCTCGTTGGATAGGTCTTCCAGTGTGCCGAACTGCGCATAGGCTGCAGCGGTTACCACTCGGCTGGGTCGTCCCGCCAGACGCTGGGCTTCAGCCAAGCGAGCGGCCAGTTCATCTGCATCACGCACATCGGCCACGCAAGGTATGAAGCGCTCGCCCAGGCTGGCGCGCATTGTCTCCGCAGCCTCGTGCGAGCGGGTGATGCCAATCACGCGCTCTTGGCGGTCCTCGATGATGGAGCGCGTCCAGCATCGTCCCAGGCCGCTGGAGCAACCGCTCACTACCCAGGTTCTGTTTGCGTTCTGTTCCATTTCAGACTCCTTCATTTTGTAGTTGCGCCGCACGAGCCGGGCTGCGCATCAGCAGTACTCCCAAGCTCAGCAGCATAGATATGGCGATAAAACACAGCGCGCAGGCTAAGCCGATGGTTGGCGCTTGTTCGCGCAAGGTTTCGGCGCTCAGGCGAGCTTCAAGACCCAATTGCAGGCGAATCGCGCCATCGAACAGCAGTGCAACTAGCACACCGCCCAGCGCGCTGGCGAGCTGGCGCACCGAGTTGTAAAAGGCTGCGGCTCGACCGATCGTGGCTGCCTCGGCGCGGCTCAAGGCCATATTGGCCAGCGGGGCGAAGGCCAAGCCGGTGCCACAGCCGGCCAAGGCCATCAGCAGCATTAGAACAGGAACTCGCAGCGCGGTTTGTGTGAGGACAATGGCAGAGGCGCCGATCAGCAGACTTGCTAGGGCGAACAGACCCAAACCCAGCTGCACGGCTTTAGGCAGACTCAGGCGTGTGGCGACGCTGGCGGAAAGCGGACCGACAAGCGCATTGGCCAGCGCGATGGTGACCATAATGGCACTGATGGCACTGGGGCCTAGCTGCATGCGCACGCCCAGCAGGAAGGCTAGTGGCAGGTAAAAGGCAGTGAGGCCGGCTCCCAGCACCCCAGATACGAGGCAGGTACGTAGAAAGCAGTGATCGCTCCACAGAGCAGGAGCCAAGAGGAGGCTGTGCCTGCCCTTGAGCTCGTAGCGCAGCAGCGAAGCTCCCAGTATCAAGCCTCCGATCAATAACCCTGTGCCTAGGTTTCGTTGCGCGGCATCGGCTACAACCCATTCTAGACCGATGATGGCTGCGGCTAAGCTGCAGCCATAAAGCAGGCTCATTGCGATGTCCTGCCCACGCAAACCTCGGCCTGGTGCACTAGGCAAGCTGACTAATGCCAGCAGTAGACAGACGAGGGCTACTGGGATATTGATCCACATGATCCAGCGCCAATCGCCCATGGCCAGAAAGACTTGGGTCAGTACCGGACCGGTGGCAGTGGCGATACCCGCAACTGCGCCCCACACGCCCAATGCAGTCCCACGGCCTTCCGAGCCAAATAGCTGAGAGATGTATGCCATGCTTTGCGGAGTCAGCAGACCGGCGCCAATACCCATCAGCACGCGCCCGATCAGTACGGCGGGCAAGCTCTGCCCCGAGCCGCTCAGCCAAGCCCCCAGCCCCAGTATGAGATAGGCGCAAAGCACCACGTTCTTACGGTTGGCGAAGTCTCCCAAGCGTCCGCCCAGTAATAGACTGGCTGCATACATCACCAAATAGCTGTTGTTGACCCAGGCTACCTCGGCCGGACTGAGGTTGAATACATCCATCAGAGTGGTGTAGGCCAGTGGAACGGTGGTGGCATCCATCATAACTAGGAAGAAGCCCAGGCATAGCCCAAGAAAAGCCCAGTGATTCTTAGACATACGACATCCTCAATGGGCGGGGTGAAGTTCAACGTGCCAAGACGGTAATAAGGTGCGACCTTGATCGTCCAACTGGATATTCAGGCCTTTTTTCTGAGCAAAATCCTGTATGGCCACTGCATTGCCGCGATAATCCACCCGCTCGACCGTATGGATGCTCCAGCCGGCCTCTTCGGCCAGCGTGACAATTTCTGACAGGTGGCTGGATAAGGGACGCGGCATGCCATAAACCGAAGTGGCGAACGTCATTAAATGAAAACGGGTTTGCGCATGGGCCAGACGGCGCATTTCCTTCAAATAGGCTAAGCGGCTGGTGCTAGGAATGGCATGGTAGGTTGCCGAATCCAATAGGATGTCGAAACCAGGCTCCAGTTCGGTTTGACAGGCGTCGCGCACTTCAAAATGGATATCGAGCCCGGCATGGTGGCGGCGGCTGGCGGCGATCGCGTCTTCGGCAATATCGATCGCTACGACTTTGTGTCCACGCTCAAAAGCTGCGCGCGCGTTGCGTCCTAGACCACAACCTACATCCAACAAGCGGCCAGGTGGCAACGCGTCCAGAATGCGGCACACTTCGGGCTGAGCCGAGCCTATTTCCCAAGGTACCTCAGTGATATTGGAGCTGATCACCAAGGATTGACCTTGATAAACACCTTTAAAATTGGCTTGATCGTATTCGCTCATGATTGCGCTCTCGCTATGAAATGAATAATTGGATTGGAGGGAGATCAGCTCAGATGCGCTTGACAAGTAAGGGGCGCAGGCGCAAACGGGCCTGTTTCAATAAGAACTCTGTGCTCGCCCAATCTAAGCAGGGATCAGTAATCGAGCAGCCATATTTCAGTGTTGCGCCGTTCTGAGTGAATGGTTGATTACCGGCTTCGACAAAGCTCTCCAGCATTACTGCGCGTATACTTCGATTGCCGGCATGAATCTGTTCCACCACATCGGTTAATACCTTTTCTTGATGTAGGTGGTTTTTATTGGAATTGCCATGAGAACAATCCACCATCAGGCAGGGACGAAGTCCATGCTCTTCATGTAGACGCTCGATTTCGTGTATTTTATCTGCACTATAGTTAGGCAGTGTTCCACCTCGTAATACTATGTGGCAACAAGGGTTTCCCGGAGTGGAAACAACAGATATTTGTCCCTGTGGACTTATACCAAGATATGAGTGCGGCTGTTTGGAAAAAGCCATGGCATTGAAAGCCGCGTTTAATGACCCATCAGTGGCGTTTTTAAAACCGACTACCATATTCAATCCAGAGGCCAACTCCCTATGAATTTGTGATTCGCTGGTACGCGCACCGATAGCCATCCAGCTATATAAGTCAGCTAAGTACAAAGGAGATAGCGGGTCCAGCGCTTCGCCAGCAAGGGGAAGGCCGTAGGCGCTGGCTTCCAGTAGAAAATGGCGAGCCTTGAAAAGGCCCTCCTCAATACGACAACTGTTATCCAGATGCGGGTCGTTGATAAAACCTTTCCAGCCGCCACGTGTACGTGGTTTTTCAAAATAGACGCGCATGGCGATTAAAAAGGTGTCGGATAGTTCATCCGCCAAACAGGCCAAGCGTCGTGCATAATCTAGCCCGGCTTGAGGGTCATGAATCGAACAGGGACCAACCACAACTAGCCAGCGTGGATCCTCTCCACTCATGACTCGTGCAATATGATTGCGGTTTCCATCAATCCGATGAGCGGTCTGGTTCAAGCGCGGAAGGATAGTGCATATATCGCTTGGTGTTGGAACGGCCTTGAAAGAAAGCGTAGAAGAGTAGAAGTCTTCCACAAAGCGTTTGGATTCTGGTAGAGAATTTTTTATGGGAAGCATATCGGCATGTGAAATATTTTTTCAAAAAAAAAGCAGAGTTCTACCGCTCGCTTCGAAAGCGAGACGAGGGTAGTTAAAAACTCACTGGTGCAAGATGGATGCGCAGTAATTATTCGAACTACCCCGCTTACAAATGTTTTAATCCAACGGACAGATACGTATTACATGACCATCCGGGTCAGTTACTAAAAAGGTCCGGCCGAATATTTCTGTTTGCGGCTCTTGCAGGATTTTAACTTGTGGTTTATTGCTCCATATCTCAAATAACTCATCCACATCTTTGCTGCTAGGCAGCATGATCCCAATCTCGTGATAGCGTGGCGTATCAGTTTGTGGTGTAGCACCACCTGTCCAAAGTGCGAACAAAGCTTGACCATCTACGCCATAAGCAATATAGCGAGGGGTTTCAAACACTGGCGTGGTATTCAGCAAGTAATTGTAGAAAGCTTTGGAACGCTCCATATCGCTCACGTAAATCAGCTGTAAATTGGCAATTAGTTTCTTATCCATGATTAGATTCTCTTAGGGGATGAAAAGTTACATTCATACTGTGTTGTTGACTGTAAAAAACAAAGTTAGCCATGAGTGCTAAATAGTTTAATAAAAATCGAGCCATCGCGTTAGGCAGTACATCATTAATACTTGATTGTGCACTACATTCTATCTAACAGGCTATTAAAGCATAGCCATTGACTATTACATGTTAGCCGAGCCGCTTTGCGAAGGCTCCATCGCGGCACAGCAGGTGTTCCACGCCCAGTAGCGACACGGTAACAAGACCTCCCGCACCTAAATCGGCTGCGCAGTTCAAGGTCGCTCGGAGCAATGGCATCACAGTGAGGCTATCGATTTAGCTGCGCGAGCATGAAGGTTTATCAAAATCCATCATGGCGAATCGGGAAAAATCCCATACATCGGGCCCGCAGGTCAATGGCTGGTCAGCCAAAAATATAGCAGTACTCAAACATCTGGGAATTTAAAGCGTGGCCTAGCGATGTTGTTGTTTCTGTGATCATGTGTATGTCTGCCCCCTTACTCTTCTACCATATTTGAACTCAAACGGAAGGAAACGGGTACTACAAGAGTTGGTAGGTTGAATCGCCCCCAGTTTTCTAGACACCTCACAGCCTTAAAATGAGGCAACTATTGGAGGTGTTATGACCCGTCAGCGTTATCCAGAAATATTCAAGATAGAAGGAGCCTGTAAATAATTCTGTGTAACTGCCCACTCCATTACAGGTGACCGTTCAGGCGATCACCGAACTCGATAATAAAGCGATTTAGGGCAAGCTTCCAATTCTGGATCGGCATGGTCCATTTCTTGGAGGCCTGCTGTATCGCGAGAAACGCCACTTTTAGCGCCGAGTCGTCGGTCGGGAACAGCTTCCTTTGCTTGGTCGCTTTACGCAGCACGCTGTTCAGTGACTCGATCGCATTGGTGGTGTAAATCACCTTCCGGATGGCGGGGGGATAATCGAACAGCGTGATCAGAT
>NZ_CDBI01000096.1:2124-5108 GCF_000820025.1 Aeromonas popoffii | reverse complement strand
GCTACAAGGCCAGAAACACTTCTTGGGTGTTGTATGGTTAAGCCTCACGGGTAATTAGTATGGGTTAGCTCAACACATCACTGCGCTTACACACCCCACCTATCAACGTTGTGGTCTCCAACGGCCCTTTAGGACCCTCAAGGGGTCAGGGATGACTCATCTCAGGGCTCGCTTCCCGCTTAGATGCTTTCAGCGGTTATCGATTCCGAACTTAGCTACCGGGCAGTGCCACTGGCGTGACAACCCGAACACCAGAGGTTCGTTCACTCCGGTCCTCTCGTACTAGGAGCAACTCCCTTCAATCATCCAACGCCCACGGCAGATAGGGACCGAACTGTCTCACGACGTTCTGAACCCAGCTCGCGTACCACTTTAAATGGCGAACAGCCATACCCTTGGGACCGACTTCAGCCCCAGGATGTGATGAGCCGACATCGAGGTGCCAAACACCGCCGTCGATATGAACTCTTGGGCGGTATCAGCCTGTTATCCCCGGAGTACCTTTTATCCGTTGAGCGATGGCCCTTCCATTCAGAACCACCGGATCACTATGACCTACTTTCGTACCTGCTCGACCTGTCCGTCTCGCAGTTAAGCTGGCTTATGCCATTGCACTAACCTCCTGATGTCCGACCAGGATTAGCCAACCTTCGTGCTCCTCCGTTACTCTTTGGGAGGAGACCGCCCCAGTCAAACTACCCACCAGGCACTGTCCGCGAGCCCGATTCAGGGCCCTGCGTTAGAACATCAAACATACAAGGGTGGTATTTCAAGGACGGCTCCAGCGCAACTGGCGTCACGCCTTCAAAGCCTCCCACCTATCCTACACATGTAGGTTCAATGTTCAGTGCCAAGCTGTAGTAAAGGTTCACGGGGTCTTTCCGTCTAGCCGCGGGTACACCGCATCTTCACGGCGAATTCGATTTCACTGAGTCTCGGGTGGAGACAGCATGGCCATGGTTACACCATTCGTGCAGGTCGGAACTTACCCGACAAGGAATTTCGCTACCTTAGGACCGTTATAGTTACGGCCGCCGTTTACCGGGGCTTCGATCAAGAGCTTCGCTTGCGCTAACCCCATCAATTAACCTTCCGGCACCGGGCAGGTGTCACACCCTATACGTCCACTTTCGTGTTTGCAGAGTGCTGTGTTTTTGATAAACAGTCCCAGCCATCTGGTCACTGCGACTCCCAACTGCTCCATCCGCAAGGGACTTCACTGTCAAGAGCGAACCTTCTCCCGAAGTTACGGTTCTATTTTGCCTAGTTCCTTCACCCGAGTTCTCTCAAGCGCCTTGGTATTCTCTACCCGACCACCTGTGTCGGTTTGGGGTACGATGACTTGTAATCTGAAGCTTAGAGGCTTTTCCTGGAAGCAGGGCATCAATGGCTTCACCACCGTAGTGGCTTCGTCTCGTGTCTCAGTGTTGTGTCTCCGGATTTGCCTAGAAACACCACCTACGCACTTTCACCAGGACAACCGTCGCCTGGCCCACCTAGCCTTCTCCGTCCCCCCATCGCAATTACAAGTCGTGCAGGAATATTAACCTGCTTCCCATCGATTACGCCTTTCGGCCTCACCTTAGGGGTCGACTCACCCTGCCCCGATTAACGTTGGACAGGAACCCTTGGTCTTCCGGCGAGGAGGCTTTTCACCCCCTTTATCGTTACTTACGTCAGCATTCGCACTTCTGATATCTCCAGCATACCTCTCGATACACCTTCGCAGACTTACAGAACGCTCCCCTACCACTCACACATACGTGTGAATCCGCGGCTTCGGTGCCTGGTTTGAGCCCCGTTACATCTTCCGCGCAGGCCGACTCGACTAGTGAGCTATTACGCTTTCTTTAAATGATGGCTGCTTCTAAGCCAACATCCTAGCTGTCTGAGCCTTCCCACATCGTTTCCCACTTAACCAGAACTTTGGGACCTTAGCCGGCGGTCTGGGTTGTTTCCCTCTTCACGACGGACGTTAGCACCCGCCGTGTGTCTCCCGGATATTACTTACTGGTATTCGGAGTTTGCATGGAGTTGGTAAGTCGGGATGACCCCCTAGTCCAAACAGTGCTCTACCCCCAGTAGTATTCGTCCGAGGCGCTACCTAAATAGCTTTCGGGGAGAACCAGCTATCTCCGAGTTTGATTGGCCTTTCACCCCCAGCCACAGGTCATCCCCTAACTTTGCAACGTTAGTGGGTTCGGTCCTCCAGTTGATGTTACTCAACCTTCAACCTGCCCATGGCTAGATCACCCGGTTTCGGGTCTACACCTTGCAACTAGACGCCCAGTTAAGACTCGGTTTCCCTACGGCTCCCCTATACGGTTAACCTCGCTACAAAATGTAAGTCGCTGACCCATTATACAAAAGGTACGCAGTCACCCCGAAGGGCTCCCACTGCTTGTACGTACACGGTTTCAGGTTCTATTTCACTCCCCTCACAGGGGTTCTTTTCGCCTTTCCCTCACGGTACTGGTTCACTATCGGTCAGTCAGGAGTATTTAGCCTTGGAGGATGGTCCCCCCATATTCAGACAGGATGTCACGTGTCCCGCCCTACTCGATTTCACTTCAAGGTCGTTTTCATGTACGGGGCTATCACCCTGTATCGCTGGCCTTTCCAGGACCATTCCACTAACTTCCAAGAAACTTAAGGGCTAATCCCCGTTCGCTCGCCGCTACTGAGGGAATCTCGGTTGATTTCTTTTCCTCGGGGTACTTAGATGTTTCAGTTCTCCCGGTTCGCCTCTATTACCTATGTATTCAGTAATAGATACCCAGCTTGTGCTGGGTGGGTTTCCCCATTCGGAAATCTGTGAGTAATAGCGTCTCTTACCGACTTCTCACAGCTTATCGCAGGTTAGTACGTCCTTCATCGCCTCTGACTGCCAAGGCATCCACCATGTACGCTTAGTCACTTAACCATACAACCCCAAGAAGTGTCGTCGAAACAACGCGTCTTGTTGAAGTACAACAAGGACCAAA
>NZ_CDBI01000095.1:556-2085 GCF_000820025.1 Aeromonas popoffii | reverse complement strand
GAGCGCCACCCCCTGGGCAAAGGCACCCTTCTGGGTTTCCAGCGCAATGGCAGTGGGGATGTTGCGGGTAAAATGCAGGATATTGCCCCCCACCATCATGGAGCAGCCCACCTCGGTGACGATGCGGCTGAAGGCGCCGATCACCGCCGCCAACAGGCCGAAGCGGCATTCGCGCATCAGCCCGAGCAGCGCCTTTGGCCAGGAGAGCCCCAGGGTGAGTGCTGTCTCCCAGGCGCGGCGATCGCTTTGAATGAAGGCGGCGTGAGCCATGGTGGCGATGACGGGGAAGGCGATCAGCATCTGGCCAACCACCATGGCTTGCTGGGTAAACAGCATCTTCCAGTCGCCAAAGGGGCCTGCCCGGGAGAGCAGCATGTAGAGCAAGAGGCCGATCACCACGGTCGGCACCGACTGCAGGGTATTGATGCAGGAGAGCCAGAGCCAGCGCGCCGGGATCGGCAGATAGGCCAGCACAAAGCCGAGCAGCAGCGCCGGCACCAGCACCAGCGCCAGTGCCAGGCAGGAGACGGAGAAGGAGACCCCCACCACCTGCCACAGCTCTGTGTCGCCACTGAACAGCAGGGCAAGCGCCGCCAGCGTTGTATCCAACAGGGTTGGCATCAGGCGCCTCTCTCAGAGGGCAGGGCGAGGGCCGTCAATGCGGTCGTATCCAGCAGGGTCGGCATTATTGCCCGCTGGCATCGGCTACAAACAGCGCCTGACCCGCCACCTTGAAGTTACCGATCAGCGTCTGGCCATGCTCGGAGACCAGCCAGTTCTTCAGGGTGCGGGCTCCTTCGGTATTGAGATCCGGGTAGCGCTTGGGGTTGACCAGGATCACCTGATAGGGGTTGAACAGGCGCTTGTCACCCTCCAGCAGCACGGCGAGATCCAGCTTGCTCTGATAGGCGAGCCAGGTGCCGCGGTCGGTCAGGGTGTAGGCACCGAGCTCGGAGGCCATGGTCAGGGTCGGCCCCATGCCTTGGCCGATGGACTTGTAACCGGCGAACTCGGGTTTGACGTCAGCGGCTTGCCACAGGGTCTTCTCCTTGATGTGGGTGCCGGACTCGTCGCCACGGGAGATAAAGGTCTGGCCCTGATCCTTGATGGCTTGCAGCCCTTTCGCCGCGTCGTGCAGCTTGCCCAGACTCGCCGGGTCTTTCGCCGGGCCGACGATGACGAAGTCGTTGTACATCAGGTGCACCGGCTCGATACCAAAGCCTGCGTCGACGAAGGCCTTCTCGGCAGAGGGGGCATGGGTCATCACCAGATCCGCATCGCCGTTTTCACCCATCTTCAGGCTCTGACCAGTACCGGCCGCCATCACCTGCACCGGATAACCTGTCTCCTTGGTGAACTGGGGCAGCAGCCAGCCCAGCAAACCGGACTGCTCGGTGCTGGTGGTGGTGGCGAGGCGGATAGGCGCCTTGGTGGTATCGGCGTGGACTGCGCCGGCGATCAGCAGGCTGGCCGCGAGGGAGAGGGCAAAACGTTTGAGATGGGTTTTGATCGTCATCTTGATGCAACTT
>NZ_CDBI01000095.1:0-328 GCF_000820025.1 Aeromonas popoffii | reverse complement strand
TCGTCATCTTGATGCAACTTTTTCAGGGTGGATGAGGAGAGGGCAAGCGTAAGCAAACAGGGTGCCAAACTGTTCCTTTCCTGTTTTATTTGCAGTTTGCCTTTTAAAAACAGACGTTTATTAGAATCATTTAGGTGAGCGTGTTATCGCTTTTAATAATTGGTGTTGGTGCTTTTGATACGGTAAGGACAAAATGTCCCACTAAAGTTCCGGTTATCGGGACATTCTCCGACCTTACCTGCATTCGAGGTACTTTTGTCATGACTGCACCCGCCAGCCGCTGGTCTGCCCTCTCTTTGCTCATCGTCGATGACGAACCCGGCATGCG
>NZ_CDBI01000094.1 GCF_000820025.1 Aeromonas popoffii | reverse complement strand
ATCCTGTGTTGCGGGGGATGGGGATGTCCCGCCTCAATGTGCAGATGGATGGTGGCATGCTGGCCGGTGGCTGCGGCGGCCGCATGGATCCGCCCACCGCCTATGTGTTTCCCCAATCCTTCGACCGGATCCGGGTGCTGAAGGGGCCGCAATCCCTCGAGCAGGGCGCGACCCTGGCGGGCACTGTGCTGTTCGAACGCGACCGGCCTGAGTTCACGGCCCCCGGCGTCAAGGCAGAGGCCTCAGCGCTCTATGGCAGCTTCGGGCGTGACGATCAGATGCTGGATGCCACTGTCGGTTCCCCCGAGGGTTATCTGCGCGGTCAGTTCACCCACTCAGACAGCGATGACTATCGAGATGGTCATGGCGACAGGGTGCGCTCTTTCTATCGCCGGGAGAATGGCACCGCCCAGCTTGGCTGGACGCCGGGGGAGCACAGCTGGCTCGAACTCACCGCCGAGCGCAGCAATGCCCGCGCCGCCTATGCGGATCGCACCATGGACGGCCCCATGTTCGATAGGGAGTCCTTCGGCCTCAAGCTCAGGCAGGATCAGATCAGCAGCCATTGGCAGCGCAGCGAGCTGACCCTGTGGGACAACGACATAGACCACATCATGGACAACTTCAGTCTGCGGCAAAGCAGCGGTATGAAGATGCTCTCCAACCCGGATCGGCGCAATACCGGCGGCCGCTGGGCTAACGACATCGCCCTGCCGGCCAACTGGCTGCTGACCGCCGGGTTCGATGCCAACCGGGATCAGCACAGGGCCCGCAGCGGGGTCGATTACGCCAGCCAGCCGCGTCAGCGTACCCTGCGTTTCGAACAGCAGGGGGGCTTCACCGAGCTGGGCCGCCAGCAGGGATCGCACAGTTACAAGGGGGGATATCGGCAGGACAGGGTCGAGACCACCCGCTATGGCGCAGGGGATCAGACCCTCTACAGCGATACCCTGACTCTGGGCAGCGGCTTTGGCCGCTACGAATATCAGTGGTCGCCAGCCTGGTCCGGCTATCTGGCCTGGGGTCAGGCCAAGCGGGCGCCGGACTACTGGGAGCGCAGCAAGGACAGTGTCCCTTTCACCCTCAACCCCGAACGCAGCCGCCAGTGGGATGCGGGGCTGGCCCTGCGCAGCAGCGAGCTGGACTTGACCCTCTCCCTGTTCAGCGCCGACATCAAGGATTACCTGCTCTATAACAACCAGTCGAACAAGGTGCGCAACATAGATGCCCAGACCCGGGGCGGTGAGCTGGAAGGGCGCTGGCAGTTTGCCGAGCAGTGGCGCCTCGATGGCGGCCTGGCGGTGGTCTACGGCGAAAACCACAGCGACCACCAGCCGCTGGCACAGATGCCGCCGCTCGATGGCAAGCTGGCGCTTGGCTGGCAACCGGCCGAGGCGTGGAACGTCACCCTGCTTGGCCGCGCTGTCGCAGCGCAGGGCAGGGTGGATGTGGGCGCTGGCACGGTCGCGGGTCAGGATCAGGGGGAGACCCCCGGCTTCTTCACCCTGAACCTGAGCGGTGCCTGGCAGTTTGCAGAGCGGTGGCAGCTGTCGGCCGGGGTGGACAACTTGTTCGACACCTTTTACTACGAACACCTCTCCAAGTCGGTGCACGCCAGTCAGGCGGGGCTGGGCTACGAACAGGTCGGTCGCATTCCGGAGCCAGGTCGCGCCGTCTGGCTCTCCCTCAACTACCGTTTCGCCTCCGCTGGCGTGCTTTAGGCGAGTGAGCGTTGGCTGAGGCAGGTAACGTTTTCAGTCACGGACCGGTACTGGCGGGGCCGTTATCATGGCCCCGAAGTGGCGCCTTCTGCGCCGATATCACCCCAGCGGGAACATAACAATGAAACAAGGAACGTTGTGCTATGGCGGCCTGCTCGGGGCCGCCCTGCTACTGGCGGCGTGCGGCAGTGGATCCCGCAGCGAGCCCCAGCCCCCCGTGGTCAATCCGCCGCTTGCCACCGCCAGCCGCGCCTGCTACGGCCATGATCAGCCCGCCTGCAACCTGCGCACCTATCAGGTGATGGTGGAATCCTTCGTCGATGGCGATAACGCCGCCAACTACGGCGTCGGTTACGGCCCCTCCCGGCACAACGGCGATCTGCAGGGGATCATCGACAGCCTGGATCACATCAAGAGTCTCAACGTCAATGCCATCTGGCTCACCCCGGTATTCGACTCCTGCGCGGGGCTGGGCGGGGATGACAAACTGGATGCCACCGGCTACTTCGCCTGTGACTTCTTCACCGTGGATCCCCGCTTTGGCAGCAATGCCCAGCTCAAACAGCTGGTCGATGCGGCGCACCAGCGCGGCCTCTATCTCTTCCTCGACGGGGTGTTTGGCCACGTCAACAAGGTGGGGGTGAGCAAGCCGTCGCCAGAGGGGCGCCTGCCTGCCCTCAAGAGCGGCGGTGCAGGTTATCCCGGTCAGCTGGTGGATTACAGCCAGCCCCAGAGCCTTGCCTACTTCAAGGAGGTGGCCCGTTACTGGGTCGAGCAGTATGGCATCGACGGTTGGCGCCTCGATCAGGCCTATCAGCTGGGGCTGGACGAGTGGCGCGCCATTCGCGGCGAAGTGGAGCGGGCCAGCGCAGCGCGCAAGGCAGCCGGTCAGCAGTGGGGCACCCTCGGCTACATGGTGGGCGAGGTATGGAAGGGGGCCGACGAGATCCGTGCCCAGGCTTACGGCCCGAGCGACAATCCGGCGCTCGCCTCGGCGTTCGACTTCCCGCAGCGTTACGGCCTGGTGCAGGCACTGGCGGTGGAGGAGTCCGGCAAGGGGGGGCAGGGCGCCAGCGTGCTCGATGCCAGCTGGAACAAGGTGGAGAACTACCCCAGTCACGCCATGCCCAACCTGATGCTGGGCAACCACGATCTGGTGCGTTTCGGCGATCTGCTGGAGCGCGGCCGCTTCAAACCGGCCGAGTACTGGTTGCGTCACAAGGCGGCTTTCAGCTTCCTGGCGGCTCGCTCTGGCCCCATCACCTTCTATTACGGCGAGGAGTTTGGTGACGAGGTGCCGGGCTTTGCCAAGCAGGTAAGCGGTGATTGCGCGGCGCAGGGGCTCTGTGACGATCACGTGGCCCGCAGCGATGGCAAGGTGCCCGGCGTTACCGGCTTCGTGCCCAGTGCCGAACAGGCTGAGCTGAAAGAGTGGCTCGCCAGGCTGCTGGCCCTGCGTGCCAAGCATCCCGCCCTCTATCAGGGGGAGCGGGTCAAGCTGGTGGTCGATGGCAGTGTCTATGGCGACATCAAGCAGACGGCGGGCGAGCAGATCGTCTACTTGCTCAACGTCTCCAGCACGCCCCAGAGCTATGCCCTGCCGGTCGGCAAATTACGCAGTGGCAGCACCCTGCTGGATCTGCAAAGTGGCGAGAGCCTGACCACAGGTGGCAGCAGCGTGACGGTGGACTTGCCGCCGCTGAGCGGCCGCTTCCTGCTGCTGCAATAAGATGGCTGACAGCAAAAGGGCTCCTGCGGGAGCCCTTTTCATTGGTAAATCAAGGCAGGATCACTTCTCGATGCCGCTGCCCAGCTCCTTTTGAGGGGCGTTGGTGGCGGGGGGGTGACCATTGCCGTGGCGCCAGTTCTCCAGCCGGTTGTGCACGCCGCGGCGCAGGCTCTTGAAGCTGGTTTCGAGATAATCCACTCCCACCAGGATGGCCAGGGTGACACCGGTGAGCAGCACGGCCTGATGCAGCATCTGCATGCCGATGAGGGCGCCGAGGGCCGCCAGCATCCAGACGGTGGCGGCCGAGGTCACCCCCAGCACCTGACCATCCCGGGTCATCATGACGCCGGCGCCGAGAAAGCCGATGCCTGTGATGAGCTGACCCAGTACCCGCGCCTGATCGGCGCTTTCCGGGCTGACGGCGGCACCGATGGCGAGAAAGCAGTAAGTGCCGAGAATGATGAGCGAAGAAGTGCGGATCCCGACCGGCTTGCCGCGCAGTTGCCGCTCCACCCCCACGAGAGTGCCACACACCAGGCAGGCCAGGATGTTCTCCCAGCCAAGGGGCGCTATGTCCCACCAATCAGTTGTCATCATAATCACCTCTGCTGTCGATGCTTGTTATCCTGCCGCGCTCTGCCCCCGGTTTTCCAGCCGTTGCCGGAAGGCCCTGGCCAGGCGCTCGTAGAGGTCCTTTGCCTCCCTGTCCTCAATATCGCCACGTATCCAGGGATTGTCGATGATTTCCAGCAGCACGCAGTCGCGATCCTGCTGGCGCAGATCCACCCCGAACAGGCCATTGCCGAGCTGGTGCACGGCGCGGCGGGCGGTCTGCAGCACCCGCTCCGGCACCTCGGTGAGTGGCAGTGCTTCGATCCGGCTCATGTCGAGGGGGTGCTTGCGGCGGCGAATGCGGTTGCCCGGTTCGGGCCGGTAGCGGCGACAGGCGAACAGCGGCGAGCCGTCGAGAAAGCCGATACGCCAATCAAATTCGGCGGGGATCCGGCTCTGCACCAGCAGCAGGGCGGAGCGGCCCAGCCCTTCATCCAGCAGGCGGGCGAGTTGCTGCTCGTCGCTGGCCATGGCGAGATCCCGCCCCTGGGCACCGTCGGGTACTTTGACCATCAGCGGCAAGCCGAGCCGCTGTACCAGCTCATCCACGTGGTGGCGGCCACGACGGGTCACCACCATGGTGGGCGGCATGGGCACGCCGCTGCGCACCATCAGCTCGTAGAGGTAGAGCTTGTTGCTACAGGCGAGGATGGCGCGGGAGCTGTCGATCACCGGCATCTTGAGCTGTTCGGCACGGCGGGCAAATTCGAAGGTGTAGTGGCCGACCGCGGTTTCGGCGCGTAACCAGAGGGCATCGTACTCCGGCAGCCGCTCGATGGCGGACGGCGCCAGCCTCTCGGCCTGGATCCCCTGGGCAGCGGCGGCTTGAATGAAGCGATCCAGTGCCAGGGTGTCACTGCTGGCGCGCCCATCATCGGGATCCACCAGGATGGCGAGCTGGTAGAGCGGGGCCGCGTGCTCCTCATCGCCGCCAGCACCAACCAGTGCCTGGGCGTGGTGCAGCATCAGCGCCTTCTCGCTCTGGCTCAACTCCAGCGGCGACAGGCTCTGCTGCTGGCGCACCGACCAGCCGTGGCGGCCGCGTTTGAGGGTCAGCTCCTGCAGCGGCAGCTGGCTCAGGCCGTAATAGTAGCGGGCCAGCCCCGCCAGCTCGATCTGTTCGCTCTGGCCGAAGATGGCGCGCACCCGAATGCGATCATCGCTCTGCTGGGCCAGCCAGCCTTGTACCTTGCGCCACAGCTTGGCCGGCGGCTGCTGGGGTTGCAGCACGCTGATGGCCTGCAATCCCGGCAGGCAGTGGTGGCTACGGGCCTGTGCCAGCAGGGAGCAGTAGTAGCCCGCGCTCAGGTGCTCCAGATTGCGGCAGAGGTTAATGATGCGAGGGCGGCCGCCGGTAGTCGGCACGCCGTGTTGCAGATAGGTGCGGGCGGTCAGCAGATAATTGGCATGGTAAGGCCAGTCGCCCAGCTCTTCGACGATGACGTAGGTACTCATATTTTCGGCTCCACAGATCAGACTGCCTTGAATGGCAGGATCCCCAGTGGGCTTCGATGCACCGACAAGCACGACAATGGCGCGAGGGGAAACAAGAGGTTACAGTGCCTAATATTCTGCTTTGGTAACTTGTGATACAAGTCGCATTGTTGGTGCTGAAGATAAATAACCGAACAAGGACTCCCCGTGTTGACCGTACGAGCGGCCCGAACCGATGATTTGGGCGCCATCGTTAAGCTGGAACGCTACTGTTTTCCCCCTGAAGTCGCCTTTGGCCGCAGCCGCTGGCACTATCTGCTGACCCACGCCAAGGGCCGCACCCTGCTGGTGTTAGATGAAAAGGATCAGCTGATGGGTTATCTCAGTCTGCTGGAGCACAGGGGCTGGGATCGACTGGTGATCCAGACCCTTGCCATCCGCTGGACCATTCGTCGCCAGGGCTGGGCCCGTCGCCTGCTGGAGCAGGTGATCAGGGAGGGGCGCGAGGCTGGCTGGGGGGCGATCCGCCTCGAGGTCGGCGATGCCAACGAAGAGGCGCAGGCCCTCTACCAGAGGTTGGGATTCAGACCCCAGCAAAGGTTGCCGGACTATTATGGCCGCGACCAGCATGCCCACCGGCTGGTGCTGCCGCTGGTGAGCGACGAGGTGCGCACCCTCAGGCGCCAGCGTCGCAGTGCCATGCATACACAGCCCGGCGTCGCCAAGTCCACGCCTTGAGCGGCAATGAATCCGGAGGATTGGCATGAGCTGTGATGACTGTCTGGCCACCGCCATCAAGGCTAAGCTGGGGCGCTGCCCGGTATGCGCCGGCCAGACCCTGATCATCGGGCTGATCGGCTGGCTGGTCTGGTGGTGGTGCGGCGCTGACACTTCGGTCAATGCCCTCACCGGCCTGCTGTTTGCGCTGGGGGGAGGGGGCCTGCTCCTGCTCCATCTGGCGGTGTTTATCTGGCGAAAAGTGACGGGTCGCGAGCTGGATGATGAGTAAATTCTTTTTTTTCAACAAGATAAATGACAATGGAGGTTCAGATGATTGCAATGGTAACGGGCGCCTCGTCCGGTTTTGGTGAGGCCATCAGCCGTCAGCTGGTGAGCGCGGGCTATCGGGTGATAGGCACCGGCCGCCGCGCCGAGCGGCTGGCAGCATTGGCTGACGAGTTGGGCGAGCAGTTCCTGCCGCTGGTGTTCGACGTGCAGGACAAGGTGGCCACCCGCGCTGCCATCGCGGGTCTGTCTGCCGCCTGGAGCGAAGTGGATCTGCTGGTCAACAACGCCGGTCTGGCGCTGGGGCTGGAGCCTGCCCACAAGGCGGAGCTCGACGACTGGGAGCAGATGATCGCCACCAATATCAGCGGTCTGACCCTGCTCACCCGCCTGCTGCTGCCAGGCATGGTGGCGCGCAATCGTGGCCACGTCGTCAACATCGGCTCCATCGCTGGCACCTACCCCTATCCGGGCGGCAACGTCTACGGCGCCACCAAGGCGTTCGTGAAGCAGTTCAGCCTGAACCTGCGCGCCGATTTGGCGGGCACGGCCATCCGCGTTACCAATGTGGAACCGGGCCTGTGTGGCGGCACCGAGTTTTCCAACGTGCGCTTTCACGGTGATGACGCCAAGGCGGCCACCGTCTATCAGGGGGTGCAGGCCATTCAGCCGGAAGACATCGCCAATACGGTGCTCTGGGTCAGCCAGCAGCCCGCCCACGTCAACATCAACAGCATAGAGATCATGCCAGTGGCCCAGACCTTCGGCCCGCTCCATATCAGCCGTCGCTGAGTTGATCGTTTGACGAAATGAGAAGAGGCACCCGGGGTGCCTCTTTGTTTTGGTGAGCCGATTACAGGCTCATGATCTGCTTGAACTCCTCCTCCGGATACTTCTTCTCGCGGCGTTTGGTGAGGTCGGTCATTCACCCGTTGCCGAGTTTCCAGCGCTTGCCCCCATTCTGCCGGGCGGGTCGACAGGCCAAGTATTTTTTCCCGTGGTTGACGCCAACATTGTATGTCTCTGGGGTTGTTCTGCGATGCTCGCGCTAATGCTTGTTTTGCTCTGATGGTGGCGGTCGAGTGTGGAAAGATATGCCGCCGCGTCATGGCGAGGCGGCGCAGGAGTCATGATTCTGACGCCATGCGGCGGTGAGCAATGGGTGTGGCGCCAGCCTGCATGCAGGATCTCGGCTCATCTGGCAAGTTGGCCTGTAACTTGCTGGTTTGATTGATAATGGTGGGGCTTGGCGCCCCATGTCACCGGATCGGCCAACGCGCCATGCCGGATATGCCTACCGAATTGGAGCCCCCATGGATATCAAACCCTACAGCCAGCAGCTTGCCCAGAGTGCGTCCAATTCCCGCGCCCTTGCCACCCTTAGCAGTGCCGACGGTGGTCAGGGGGGCGGCTGGGAGGAGCTGGTCAACCTCTCCTCCCAGCGACTGACCAGCAAGGCTCAGCAGACGCTCACCTATGAGCACCTGGCCAAGAACAGCAAACTGCCGCCAGCGCTGGACCTCAGTTCAGACAAGGGGGGCATGATGCAGCAGCTGGTAGACAAGGCGCTGGGGTTTGATCGCAAAAAATTCAACGAGATAGAAGGCAAACTCAAGGAGATCGCCGACAACAAGCAGCTGTCTGCCGAAGAGCGCGAGCAGCAGAGCAAGGCCTTGAACGAGCAGAAGGAGACCATGCTGCAAGATGCCATGGATCGCCTCACCGGCAAGAAGAGTGCACCAAAGGAAGAGACCAAGCGCGCCTGAGTGATGGCCGGGCGACTCGCACGGCAATTCGTTGTCGTCAGGGGCAAGCACTTGCCCCTGTCTGGGCGCCATGGCCGGGTTGAATATCCGCACTGAATGGGCTGACCTGCGCCACAAAAGAGGCAGCAAAAAAGAGGGTGGATGCCGCTCTCTGTTTGATCGGACTGAGCCTGCTAGCGCGGCTTAGGTAGCGTCGGCAGGGGGGATTGGGAGTTGCTACTTTCCTCCGGCACTATTTCTTTTCGGGCACTATGCGGACCCGAACGCAATGCATGTGTTGATAGCCCACTCCCGTTTTTGACCTCATGGAGCCACTGGCGCACAATTCCCTGCGTGCATTCAACCGAGGGCTCTGCCGTGTACAACTTCCAATATGCCAATCCTACCCGCGTCTGTTTCGGTGAAGGCCAGATCGCCAGCTTGCCCGATCTAATCCCGGCGGACAGCCGCCTGCTGGTGCTCTACGGCGGTGGCAGCATCAAGCAGAACGGCGTCTATGAGCAGTTGACCCAGGCGTTGGCGGGCAGGGATTGGCAGGAGTTCCCCGGTATTGGCGCCAACCCCCGGTACGATCAGCTGATGGAGGCGGTGGCGCTGGTGAAGCGCGAGCGCATCGACTTCCTGCTGGCGGTCGGCGGTGGATCCGTGGTGGATGGCACCAAGTTCGTGGCCGCTGCAGCCTGCTTCGAGGGTGAAGATCCCTGGGAGATACTGCTGCACAAGGCACCCGTCAAGGCGGCGTTGCCGCTTGGCTGCGTGCTGACCCTGCCCGCCACCGGCTCGGAGAGCAATCCCGCCGCCGTAGTGAGCCGGGGGGAGGCCAAGCTCTCCTTCATGAATCCGCTGGTGCAACCTGTGTTTGCCGTGCTCGATCCCGCCACTACCTACAGCCTGCCCGCCCGCCAGGTCGGCAATGGGGTGGTGGATGCGTTCGTCCATATCATTGAGCAGTACCTCACCTTCCCGGTGGGAGGCGAAGTGCAGGACCGGCTGGCGGAAGGCTTGCTACAGGTGCTGGTGGATAACGGCCCCAAAGCCCTGGTGGATCCCACCAATTATCAGGTGCGCGCCAACCTGATGTGGGCCGCCAGCCTGGCGCTCAATGGTCTCATCGGCCGCGGCGTGCCGCAGGACTGGTCCACCCATGCCATCGGTCACCAGCTCACCGCGCTGCACGGGCTGGATCATGCCCAGAGTCTGGCGGTGGTCTTGCCCTCCCTGCTGCGTGAGCAGGCGGCCCAGAAGCAGGAGAAACTGGCCCAGTTCGCCGAACGGGTGTGGCATTCGAGCCGGGAGGACAAGGCACTGCGCATCGAGGAGGCGATCATCCGCACCGAGCAGTTCTTCCAGCAGATGGGGGTGGGCACCCATCTTGCCGACTACGGCCTGAGCGAGAGCTGCATCCCCGGCATCTGCTCCAACCTCAAGCGCTTCGGCCTGACGGCACTGGGAGAGCAGCAGGATATAGACCCCGACAAGGTCGCCCGGATCCTTTCCCACGCCCTGTAAGTCAGGGGTTTCAGCTTCGGGCGAAAGAGAGACCCGGGCAATCACAGTCGCCCGGATCCTTTCCCACGCCCTGTAAGTCAGGGGTTTCAGCTTCGGGCGAAAGAGAGATCCGGGCAATCACAGTCGCTAGGGTCCTTGCCCATGCACTCTGATCATTTGGCTGACGAGCTGAAAAGAACACGCCCCGATAGTCGGGGCGTGTTGCATTCTGGGGTGAGGCGCTGAGGCTAGAGGATCAGGCGCCCAGATCCAGCTCGCGCTCCAGCACCACTGCTTTTTGGCGGGCCGGATGGGTATTGAGTCGCAGCCAGTAGGTTTGCAAGTGCGGGAAATGGGCCAGCTGGCCGCTCTGGGCCAGCAGATCCACCAGGAAGGAGTTCATGATGTCGGCGCCGGAGAGGCGCTCCCCCACCAGATAGTGGCGGTTTGCCAGCACCTCGTTCAGATAACCCAGCACCTTGGCACACTCCGCTTTGGCGTAGTCCGGCAGGAAGCGCATCGGGCTGCCATCTTTGCGCACGAACATATCCAGCAACAGCGGCAATATGCCTGAGCTCTCGGCAAAGTGGAGCCACTGCAGGTATTCGGGGTACTCGGGGCTATCCGTGGCCGGAGCCAGTCGCTCGGGGGCGTATCGGGCAATCAGGTACTCGGTGATGGCGCCGGATTCTGCCAGCACCCGGCCGTCGAGCTCTATGACAGGCGATTTGCCGAGGGGGTGGATGGCCTTGAGTTCGGGCGGTGCCAGAAAGGTGGTGGCGTCGCGCTGGTAGGCTTTTATCTGGTAAGGCAACCCCAGCTCTTCGAGCAGCCAGATGATGCGCTGGGAACGGGACTTGTTCAGGTGGTGCAGGATTATCATTGAAACCTCGATTCGGTGGCAGGAGTCCATATACGCGTCGGGGAGGTGACTGGTTCACCTGCATGGCGCAATCAAGAGAGCGGGCTGATGCCCGCTCGCTCAACGCCTGGCTTATGCCTCCAGCGCCTGATCCAAATCCGCCAGTATGTCCTCGATCGCTTCGATCCCCACCGACAAGCGGATCATCTCCGGCTTGACCCCGGCCCTGACCTGCTCCTCCTCGCTCAACTGGCGATGGGTGGTGGAGGCGGGGTGGCAGGCCAGCGACTTGGCATCGCCGATGTTGACCAGCCGCTTGAAAATCTTGAGTGCATCGTAGAAACGCACCCCGGCCTCATAGCCCTCCTTCAAGCCGAACGAGAGGATGGCCGACGGCCGGCCCCCCATGTACTTCTCCGCCAGCAGATAGTGGGGGTGCCCCGGCAGACCGGCGTAGCTGACCCAGGCTACTTTCGGGTGATGCTTGAGGTGGTGGGCGACCTGGAGGGCGTTGTCCACGTGGCGCTCCATGCGCAGGCTCAGGGTTTCAAGCCCCTGCAGCAGCAGGAAGGCGTTCATGGGAGCCAGCGCCGCGCCGGTATTGCGCAGCGGCACGGTGCGCACCCGGCCAATGAAGGCGGCCGGGCCGAAGGCTTGTGTGTAGACCACCCCGTGGTAGGAGGGCTCGGGCTGGGTGAGCTGGGGGAAGCGTTCGGCGTTATCCGCCCAGGGGAACTTGCCCGAGTCGACGATGACGCCGCCCAGGGAGTTGCCGTGACCGCCGACATATTTGGTCAGGCTGTGCACCACGATATCGGCGCCGTGTTCGATGGGTTTGCACAGCACTGGGGTGGCGACCGTGTTGTCGACGATGAGCGGCACGCCACGGGCGTGGGCCACCTTGGCGAAGGCGGCCAGATCGACGATGTTGCCCGCCGGGTTGCCGATGCTCTCGCAGTAGACCGCCTTGGTCTTGTCGTCGATGAGGGCGGCGATGGCTTCGGCGCTGTCATCCTTGGCGAAGCGCACCTCGACCCCGAAGCTCGGCAGCATGTGGGCGAACAAGGTGTAGGTGCCGCCATAGAGCTGGGGCGTGGAGACGATGTTGTCACCGGCGGCGGTCAGCGCCTGGATGGCGTAGGTGATGGCGGCAGAACCCGCCGAGACCACCAGACCGGCAATCCCCCCTTCCAGCGCGGCCATCCGCTGTTCCAGTACATCGTTGGTGGGATTCATGATGCGGGTATAGATGTTGCCCGGCACCGCCAGATTGAACAGGTCCGCCCCGTGCTGGGCGCTGTCGAACTCGTAGGCCACCGTCTGGTAGATGGGCACAGCGACCGCCTTGGTGGTGGGGTCGCTGGAAAAGCCGTGGTGCAGGGCCAGGGTCGCATCTTTCATCACACACTCCTTGTTGGATGTTGCTTGTCGCAGTTATAGATGGATAGACGTCCAATCTATCAGGCTCGTAGCCGATGTAAACAGCAAGATCCGGCAACGCAATTGCGCCCGCTGGCCCTTGAGCGACCTGTGTGAGGGATGGCACTCAGAGACGGCGACGATACTCCTTGTCGTCTATCTGGTGCATGTCCCACTGCATCAGGCGGTTGAGCTGGTGCATTGGATCCTCGATAAGGGCGAGCGGCTTGGGCAGGATCCGCTTGAAGTAACGACGCAGGGTCTGCTGGATCCGGTTCGGTTTGAGGGGGGTGGCTTGGCTCATCATAGTGCTCCTGTGCTGTGGTTCTCACGTTCGCCACCAGTATTGAGCTAAAATGAGGAAGTAAAAACTGATGAATTACAGCAATAGGATTTCCTCTTTTATGCCAACCGGTCGCCTCTACCAGCAATTTCAACGACTCGCTCAGCTGCTTGGCAGTGATGAGCGGGAGATCAGCCTCGCCGAGGTGGCGGATCTGCTCTGCTGCACCCCGCGCAACGCCCGTCTGCTGCTGCGGCGGATGCAGGACCAGGGCTGGCTCAGCTGGTCGGCCGAGGCGGGCAGGGGGCGGCGCTCACGGCTGGTGTTACTGGACAGCCAGGAGAGCCTAACCCGGCGCCGGTTGCGGGATCTGCTCAGCCAGGGCCAGCTGGCGCAGGCGGTGCGACTGGCGGAAGATCGCCTCGATCTGCTTACCCCATTGCTGATCGAACAGCTCGGTCAGGCCACCCGCGAGGGGCGGCAGATCCTGCGGGTGCCCTACTACCGGCCGCTGCCGCAGTTGCTGCCGACCGGCCCCATGCGCCGCTCCGAAATCCACCTGAGCCGCCAGCTCTTCAACGGTCTGACCCGACGAAATGAGGAAAATGGGGAAATAGAGGCGGATCTGGCCCACCACTGGGAGTGCCTCGGTCCTTGCCACTGGCGCTTTTACCTGCGCCCGGCAGTGCGTTTTCACCATGGGCGCGAGCTGGGGGTGGAAGATGTGATCGAGAGCCTGCTGGCCCTGCAGGATCGCCCGCTGTTTGCCCATCTGGCCCGGCTGGAGAGCCCCTGGCCGCGCACCCTGGATATGTATCTCGACAGTCCGGATCCCCTGCTGCCCCATCTGCTGGCCGAGCCGGTAGCCGCCATCTTGCCGCGCGAACTCAAGGGAGAGGCGGGTTTTGCCCTGCAGCCGGTCGGTACCGGCCCCTACAAGGTGGCGGCCAACGACCCCCTGCACCTGTGTCTGGCGGCCTTCGACGACTACTTCGGTCTGCGCGCCCTGCTCGACGAGATCGACATCTGGATGTTGCCGGATCTGGCGGATCGGCTGGAGACCCACCTGCAGCTGGGCCGTGACCGCCCGGAGCTGGGCACCATGCGTGGCGAGTCGGAGCTTGAATCGGGTTGCTATTTCCTGCTGCAGGACGATCGTTCCGGATCCTTGCAGGATCCCGTCCTGCGCCAGTGGCTCGGCCAGCAGCTCAATCCGGTCGCCCTGATGGGGCGGGTCACCCCCGAGTTGCAGCGGGGCTGGACCAGTGCCCTCGGCCTGCTGCCTCACTGGCGTGAGGCCCTGCCTGCGCCGTTGCCAACGCCGGCACGCTTGCCAGCGACCCTGGTATTGGCCTGTTTCAACCAGCATCCGGAGTTCAACGAGTGCGCCGTGGCCATGACCAGCCTGCTGGCGGAACAGGGGATCCGGCTCGAGGTGCGCACCCTGGATTATGGCCGCTGGGTGAGCGGGGCGGATGAAGACGTGGATCTCTGGCTCGGCAGCCTCAACCTGGAACACGAGCACGCCTTCGCCCCCTACGCCTGGCTGCTGGGCACGCCGTTGCTGCGTAAAGTGTGGGCAAGCCAGCGACCCCTGTGGCAGGGTCTGACGCAGTGGCGTGCCAGCGGTGAGGAGCCAGGCCCGCGCGCCCTGCTGGCCCGGGTGCAGCAACAGGGCTGGTTTGTGCCCCTGTTTCATCACTGGCTGGAGCTGGAGAGTCGGGTCGGGGTACACGGGGTGCGCATGACGGCGCTCGGCTGGTTCGATTTTCGCAGTGCCTGGCTGAGGCCGGAGTAAGTGCGACGCACGTGTTGCGGGTTGAACCGAGCTCGCCCCACCTTGTACCTGTAGGGGGCGCTTTCGGCAGATCGTCATCCTGTCTTGATTGCGGTTTTTACGATGGGTCGGCAGGTCGCAGTTCATTGGACATTCAATTCCAAAGTGCCATGCTGGTTGAGGTTATGGACAGCAGAGCAAATGAGGAAAACGATGAGCAACAATTCAGAACGTTCCCAAGGACAATGCCCGGTCATGCACGGTGGTACCACCTCCGGCGAGCAAGCCAACATGGCGTGGTGGCCAAAAAGCCTCAACCTCGACATTCTCCATCAGCACGATACCAAGACCAATCCGCTGGGGCCCGGTTTCAATTACCGGGAAGAGCTCAAGAAGCTCGACATGGCGGCCCTCAAGCAGGATGTGACCGCCCTGATGACCGACAGCCAGGATTGGTGGCCGGCAGACTGGGGCCACTATGGCGGCCTGATGATCCGTATGGCCTGGCACTCGGCCGGTACCTACCGCATCGCCGATGGTCGTGGTGGTGGCAGTACCGGCAATCAGCGTTTTGCTCCTCTCAACTCCTGGCCTGACAACGCCAACCTGGACAAGGCCCGGCGCCTGCTGTGGCCCATCAAGAAAAAGTACGGCAACAAGATCAGCTGGGCTGATCTGATCATTCTGGCCGGCACCGTGGCTTATGAGTCCATGGGGCTCAAAACGTTCGGTTTCGCCTTTGGCCGCGAGGATATCTGGCACCCCGAGAAAGACATCTATTGGGGAGCGGAGAAGGAGTGGCTGGCACCGAGCAGCAAGTCCGGTGGCCGTTACTCTGGCGAGCGGGATCTGGCCAACCCGCTGGCGGCAGTGATGATGGGTCTCATCTACGTCAATCCGGAAGGGGTGGATGGTCATCCGGATCCGTTGAAAACAGCCAAGGACATGCGGGTTACCTTTGCCCGCATGGCGATGGATGACGAAGAGACAGTCGCCCTGACGGCCGGGGGACACACGGTAGGCAAGTGCCACGGCAATGGGGACGCCAAGTTGCTCGGGCCCGAGCCGGAAGGTGCCGATGTCGCGGATCAGGGGTTGGGCTGGCTCAACAAGACCCAGCGCGGCATTGGCCGCCATGCGGTGACCAGCGGGATTGAAGGGGCCTGGACCACCCACCCCACCCGTTGGGACAACGGCTACTTCTACCTGCTGTTCAACTACGAGTGGGAACTGAAAAAGAGCCCGGCCGGTGCCTGGCAGTGGGAGCCCGTCAACATACGGGAGGAGGACAAGCCGGTGGATGCGGAAGATCCCGCCATTCGCCACAATCCCATCATGACCGACGCCGACATGGCGCTGAAGTTCGACCCCGAGTACCGCAAGATAGCCGAGCGTTTCCGCGCTGATCCGGCCCGTTTCTCTGACGCCTTTGCCCGTGCCTGGTTCAAGCTGACTCACAGGGATCTGGGGCCGAAAACCCGCTATGTGGGGCCTTATGTGCCGGCTGAAGAGCTGATCTGGCAGGATCCGGTTCCCGCTGGGCGTACCGATTATGACGTGGCGGTGGTGAAGGCCAAGATTGCCGCCAGTGGCCTATCCATCAGCGAACTGGTCACTACCGCCTGGGATAGCGCCCGTACTTTCCGGGGCTCGGATCTGCGTGGCGGTGCCAACGGTGCCCGTATCCGGCTGGCCCCGCAGAAGGAGTGGGAAGGCAATGAACCAGCGAGACTGGCGCGGGTGCTCAAGGTGCTGGAACCCATTGCTGCCGCCAGCCAGATCAGCGTGGCAGATGTGATAGTGCTGGCGGGTAACCTGGGGGTTGAACTGGCGGCCAGGGCCGCCGGGGTTGAGGTGACAGTCCCCTTCAATCCGGGTCGTGGAGATGCCAGTCAGGCCCAGACCGATGTGGCTTCGTTCGACGTGCTTGAGCCGCTGGCTGACGGTTACCGCAACTGGTTGAAGGGGGACTATGCGGTCACAGCGGAGGAGCTGATGCTGGATCGCACCCAGCTGATGGGGCTGACGGCCCATGAGATGACGGTACTGGTGGGCGGCATGCGGGTGCTCGGTACCAACCATGGCGGCACCCGGCACGGTGTCTTTACCGAGCGAGAAGGGGTCTTGACCAACGACTACTTCGTTAACCTCACCGACATGGCCAACACCTGGCACCCAGCGGGAGAGCGTTTGTATGAGGTGCGCGATCGCAAGAGCGGCAAGGTGAAATGGACGGCGACCCGGATCGATCTGGTGTTCGGCTCCAACTCGGTACTGCGTGCCTACGCCGAGGTCTATGCCCAGGATGACAACAAGGAGAAGTTCGTCTGCGATTTCATCAGTGCCTGGAACAAGGTGATGAATGCGGACCGCTTTGATCTGATGAGTTAAGGCCGACCTGACAACCCCGCACACCCGGGTGTGCGGGTATTTTTTGTCCTGAGCCAACGGCAGGCCCGGGGTTGCGACACAGATTGGCCAGCGCTGGGGGAAAGCGCAGTACCCTGTCTTTTCGGACTGGATATCAGGTAACATCTTGATTCATTGATGATGGCTAGTTACCAAGCCCCTGCTGACAAGGAGTCGCCCATGCTGGAAATGCAGATCCAACCCCGTTTTCAAGAGACAGATGCCCTCGGTCACATCAACAATACGGTGCCGGCGGTCTGGTTCGAAGCGGCCAGGGATCCCCTGTTTCGCATCTTCTCCCCCGAGCTGGATGTGCATAATTGGCACCTGATCATCGCGGGTTACACGGTGCAGTTCAAACGGGAGCTGTTTTATGGCCAGCAGGTAGCGATCAAAACCGGGGTGCGTCGCATTGGCTCCAGCTCTTTCACGCTCTGGCAGGAAGCCTGGCAGGGCGGCGAGCTGGCCGTCACCGCCGAGACGACCCTGATCCATTTTGACTATCAGACCCGCCAGTCCCTCCCCCTGAGCGAGAAGCACAGGGAGGGGTTGCGGGCCTGGTTGGTAGAAAGTTAACCTTGGCCTATCGGCCAATCACAGGACACTTAATGCGCAATACAGTGATCGCCCTGAGTCTGGGCTTGGGGCTGGGGATCTGTTCCCTGCCCTCTATGGCGGCTTCTCTCGCAGAGCAGTTCACCCTGATGGAGCGGGGGGCTGAGAACGCCCTCGACACTCGCCTGTTCAGCCATGATGGTGTCGACATCAAGGCCTGGATCGATGGTTTCCCCGTCATCATAGCTGTGCCCATCATGAACGAGCAGGGCAAGCTGGAAGGGGAGAGCCGTTACTACTTCAAGGGGGGCAAACTGTTCGGGGTGAAGGAGCCTGCGGCCCAGTTCGCCTTCGATGAGAAGGGGACGCTTACCCACTGGCTGGACGACAAGGGCCAGCCGGCCGAGTTCGTCAGCAAGATGGGCATGCAGCAGCGCGAAGCCTGGCTCACCAAACGGGCCGCCGAGTTGACTAAGCTATTTGCCCCGAGCCCGGTCGAGCAGAAGGCGGCCAAGGGGGAGGTCAAGCTGAAGGGGGCGGATCTCGCCCACTGGCTCTGCAATGGCAGGCTGATGGAGCTCGCCAGGGGTGACAAGGTGATCTTCGAGCAGGAGATGCTGAAGATTGGCGATCAGGGGATCGAGGGGGAAGTCTCCCTGCGCCAGGAGAAGGGGTGGCAGGATCTTAGCCTCAAGTGCGAGGTGCAGGGCCCGCAAGTGACCCGCCTCACCTGGCAGCCACTGCCCGGTGCCAACAAGCCGCAATGAGTGCGGTTGCAGAATGAACTAAGGGGGCCGCGTCGGGGCCCCCTTGTTGTTTATGGTTGTTCCCCGAGCTGCAGCCGGGTCAACGCCTCTACCCGCCGCCATTGCTCGGCGGGAAACCAGCGGGCCAGTATTTCCTGCTGCTGTTCGGCCCGAGCAAGGGCGGGCAGGGGCTTGAGTTCGGCCAGATAGCCCGCTAGCTGTCGTTCAAACCCCTGCCAGCCCTGCTCCAGCTGATGCAGCCGATCCATCGCTTCAGGTCCCAGCCTCTCCAGCAGCACGGCGTCGCGTTCGGCGGGCGCCAGTGGCTCCAACGCCTGCAGATCACCGAGCAGGCGGCTATTGGCCTCGGCTTCCCTGAACCACTGGGGCTGTTCCGCCAGCCAGAGATCGAGTTCATCGGCTAGCATTTTTTTGTCGGCCTCGCTCGTCTCTGCCAGCGCCTTGCGGCGCAGGGTCCACTGTTCCATCAACCTGTCTTCGGCAAATAGCTGCTCCTGCTCGGCCGGGGTGAAGCTCTGCTGGCGCAGCTGCTCGCGCTCGTCAAACAGCACCAGCAGGCTGGCGAGGCCAGGATCCGCCGGTACCGTCAGGCTGCCCTCCGCCGCCAGAAAGCTCTGGTAGCGGGCCAGCAGCTCGTCCTCTGCGTTCGTCTCCCCCCGTTCCAGACGCTGGGCCAGCTGGTGGCGCAGGGCCCCCTGTTCGGGGGCCGCCGTCAGATCTGGCTGCGGGTCGGGCGAGAACAGGACGGCCCCCAGTAGCATGGCAGCCCCCAGGGACACGGCGATTAGCAGGGATTTTTTCATAGTCCCAGCCTCTGCAAGCGATTGGCGTGCTGGCGATAGAGGGTGACAGGATCGGTTTCAAACAGGTGGTGGATGCCGAACGACTGATTCACCTCGTCCAGATGGTTCATTCGGTAGCCGGTACCGATCACCTTGCCAAGATGGCTGCTGCACACCCCGACCAGACCGTCGTTGGGCTCGCTGAAGAAGCTGCCGGTGAGGGCCAGCGCGGGATCCACCGGATCCAGTATGTTGGTCATGTTGCCGCGCCCGCTCCAGGAGAAGTAGTAGACGCCGTTGGCGGCTTGCAGCGGCCCTTCACCGCAATACTGGTCGGGCAACCCCTCGGGGTAGCGCTGGTTGAAGCGCTGGGCACCTGCGCTGGTCAGGGCATCGAGGGTGGCAAGGGGATCCTGTGGCAGCTGGCTGGCGCCGGAGAGCAATGAGATGACGCCGGACAGCGCCGAGGCAGCGGCCACCGCCAGCTTCTCGGTCACCGAGCCCGGCGCCACCTTGGCGCGCACCAGATCGGCGATTTCGGAGCCATAGTTGGCGCCTCCCACGCTGGTGGCGGAGGCGACCAGCTCGGGGGCGACCGAGGCGACGTAGCGTATGGTGGGGCCGCCGTGAGAGTGGCCAATGAGATTGATCTTGTCAGCCCCCGTGATGGCGAGTACCTGCTGCACCTGCTTGAGCAGCTGCTCACCGCGCCGCTCCGAGCTCTCGGTGGCGGAGACTTTGGCCACGTAGACCCGGGCGCCGTCCCGGGTCAGCGCCTGGGGGATCCCGTAGAAGTAATCGACCCCGAGCAACCTGTCGAAGCCGAACAGCCCGTGCACCAGCACTATGGGGTAACGGGTCTGGGTATAACCTGCCGCCTGGCCCAGTATGGGCAGGGCGCACAGCAGCACCAATAGCCATCTTTTCATCGTCATCATCCTTGTGAAAACAGGCTGCCGCTCCGACAGCCACCGGCCTCATGCCAGTGCCAACCAGCATGGCGAATAGGGTCGCTTGTATCTGTGCAAGTGATCACTAAACAGACAGATTCAAAAAAGCCTTACCCATATGGGCAGTGCTGTGGGGGGAGCTGGCACATGTATCCCTTGTGTTCGGCACTTATATAAGTTAAATAATAATTATTATCATTTGAGTGGTGGAGATCATGACGGGAACCTGGGTGAAGGGATGGGTCGGTTCGAGCGACGCCGACAGCAGCATGGTGAACTGGAAAGTGCAGACCCTGAGCGGCAATCGCCACTTCGATGCCGGCGAGCACGCCAAGGCACTTGCCTATTACCAGCAGGCATTGTGGCTGGCGCGCCAGCAGTTGGCCTGCTGGCACGATGCAGACGAGGCGGTGGCCGCGCTGGTGGTGGCTCACCACAATCTGGCGGATCTGCTGGTGGCCATGGCGTTGCCGGAGCGTGCCGCCGATCTGCTGTGCCATATCCACGACTGTCT
>NZ_CDBI01000093.1 GCF_000820025.1 Aeromonas popoffii | reverse complement strand
GACTGGGGGAGTTACGCCAGGGAGGTGCCGAGTGAGACACATCTGACCGGGAAGATATTCACCCAGCGTATCGAGCGTAACAACCTGACGCTCAGAACGCGCATCAAGCGATTGGCTCGCAAAACCATCTGCTTCTCTCGTTCCATTGAGCTCCACGAGAAAGTGATTGGTGCCTTTATCGAAAAGCACCATTTCAACTGATTGGAGGCATCACCAGAGTGTTCTCCGCGATGCTAAACATACATTTATCACCAGATAACATTGCCCCATCCAACAGCACCCCAGACATAAATCCATTATTAATTTTACTGAGCGCATTCCCTATAGGGACATATGATACAGCATCAACTTTTTTCTCAATTAAACCCGTGCGGATGTCAACCGGGGTGCCCATTCCACGCGGTGGTATTTTCCATCTATTTTCATTGCTATCGGCTACCACTTCATCAATAGCTTCAATGCCACGGGGAACGAAGAAGTGACCAAGGTGCTGTGACAAGGTTGCCCGTTTGATGTCATCAGCGGTGAAGTCATGCATGAAATAGTTGAAGAAGGCTGCGATAAGCGGTGAGGTCTTTTGAGAACCATCTTCAATGTTGCGATGAACCACTCTAATGGCTGCTTTATAGATGATACTGCCACGCATTCCGGCTGAACCATCGTAGCCACCTAACGCATTGGAATGGGTTCGGAGGAACTGATCGGCCTCGGCTTTCACTTGAGCAAGCCAGCCCCACTGCTCATCAATTTGGCTACGTTTGGTGAAATCCCATTGGCCAGCGTCCCTCTTCAGTGCCAAATACTCCTGATACTTCTCGCCCAACCAGTCTGCATAGGCATAGAGGTGGACTTGAAAGCCCTCAGACGATGGGGCTTTACCATAGGGGTATTTGGCCGTCACCGACTTCATATAACCATCGCTAAAATGCTCAACCGAATAGCCAGCCAGACTGTCACGCATAATGAAATAGCTCGCCACATACGGATCTTTTTTATTCAGCGTACTGAAGTTAGGAAAAGGCACCTGAGCCGCACGGGCATTGTCATACATCTTTCTTAGCGGCACTCGACATAACTCGGCACTGGGGCGCTGTTCGTTGGGCAGCAAGCCCCCTGTCACATCTTCACTGATACCGGGGCAAAGCAGCTCAGACCAATCGGACTTGAGCGGGCCAAGGGGCAGCAGAGGCCGATACACTCGTCTTTCATGGGCTGCCACCAGGTGCAATGCCTTCTTGACTGCAGGGTGAAGAGGTTTGTCATAATCGATTACCTTGGCACCCAGCAGGCTAGTGGCCGGTGCCGCTGCCTTGAAAACAGTGCCTGTTGCATCGGCCAGCATACTGACCCCATCCCCCTGATCCAGCCGACCGCGGCGGCTGCAGTCGAACAGACCAGCAAAGATAATCTCGACCTTGCTCTCCTCATAGCGGTATTCCTCACCACTCTTGGTACAGATCGACTCCAGCAACTCCTCGATAAAGCGGCGCGCCAGGGTAGCCCCCAGATCAGCACCAAAAACCGAGACCTGTATCAACTTGATGGGAAGCTGATTCAGCTTTTTCGCATCCGCCACATTTTGCTTGAACTTGTTTTTCGCATAATCGACTCTGGCATCCACCCCGGTCATCAACAGATCCGCGACGAACCAATTATCACGGACAGGGGCCACCACTTCGACCGCCCCCCGCTTGACCGCATTTATGACGGTGGAGTAAGACGCATCAAAACTGCTTTTTAGCGTCAGCAGATCACCCAACTTATTAGTCAGAACCTTGCTCCAATCCCCTTTGCCCTTGATAGCATCGACAGCCGTCTCTTTGACTTGACCAACCAACTCATCGATATAGTCTCCAGTCAATGCCTGCTGTCGTGCATCCAGAATGCTATGCAAACGTTCAGTAGTCGTATCTTCAAGAGAAGTGCCCAATCCAGGCACATAAACAGCCGAGTAAAGATAAGACGAGCCAAGTTCCGACTCCCTGCGTTCAGGATGAGCTCTGAAAAGGCGACCTACATTAGTCAATCGTTGGATCTCTTCGTCTACGTGAATATTTCGTTGGTTACCATCAAAGAAAAAACCTATCTGCAATGCCAGTGAACAGGTACGAATACCTGCCTGATGAAGACTTTCTTCTCGATCTACTCTGCACTTCAGGTCATCTCTATCCACCATCACTATTTCCTCGTGCGATAAATCTTAAACTCATCTTGCATATCGATATGGCAACTGGCAGCCCAACGAACTAGCGGCTTGTTATCGGGTAAAAACAACACGCAAAAATCATTCTGTCCCTTTTCGCGCTTCGGCATGGACAAGGTTATCGAGTGTTTTTCGGGCCGCAGTCTGTCCTTTTCCAACTGGTCCTGCGTTGTACTCAGCAACCAATCGATCTTCACCGTATCGCCATCGATCCGATAGGGGCCAGCTGTTTTTCCCCCGACATTCCAACCATTGAAGGCATCTGTATTCCCCCCCATATTCCCATTCGCATATGCATAACTTATAGGCCTGTCCATAACCGACATAACGATCAGCGAGGCCCCACCATATCGCTCCTGAAACAGGAAGCTCCATCCCAGCCAGAGCACCAGTAAAATAACACTCAGCCAACGTCCCCAACGGGGCATTAGATTCCAAGCAGCAGTGGCCATGGTGGAAATAAACCGGGTCATATAAACCTCTTATTTTTAGTTAGCGGCATAAATAGAAAGTGAACAGGAGCCGAGACCCGCTTGGTGGAGGTTATTTTCACGCGCTATACGGCACCTCACATCATCCCGATCGTTCATCTTCCTTTCCTCGTGCGATAAGGGTCGATAACGTCTTCCATATCAAGATGACAACTATGAACCCAACGAACCATCACTTTGTTATCGGGTAAAAACAGCACACAGAAATCATCCTGTCCCTTTTCCCGCTTTGGCATAGGTAGGGTGATAGAGTGCTTTTCGGGCCGCAATCTGTCCTTTTCCAACTGGTCCTGCGTTGTACTCAGCAACCAATCGATCTTCACCGTATCGCCATCGATACGATAAGGTCCAGCGGTACCACCACTTGTGTTTAGACCATCGAAAGCATCTGTATTCCCCCCCATCTTGCCATTGACGTAGACGTAACTGATTGGGCGGTTGATCACCGAATGGACCACGATAGAGGCCCCGCCATGTCGCTCCTGCAACAGAAACGTCCATCCCAGCCAGAGCACCAGCACAATGGCACTCAGCCAGCGTCCCCAGCGGGGCATCAAGTTCCACGCAGCCGTGGCCATCGTGGAGATAAATCGTGTCAGGCTTCTTTCTACTGTCATGCTTGTCTCTTTTGTTATTCCTGGGCCGAACGCTCAACCAGTGAGCAGGTCCCCGCCTGATGAAGGCTCTCTTCTCGATCTACCCGGCACTGCAAGTCATCCCTAACCACCATCACTATTTCCTCGTCCGATAGGTATCAACAATGCTATCCAGCTCAACAGGGCAGCTATGGGCCCAGCGTACCATCGGGGTATTGTCAGGCAGCATCAGTACACAAAAATCATCCTGCCCCTTTTCCCGCTTGGGCATCGGTAGGGTGACAGAGTCCTTTTCAGGCCGCAGCCCTTCCTTGTCCAATTGGTTTCGCGTGGTACTCAGCAACCAGTCGATCTTCACCGTATCGCCATCGAGCCGATAGGGGCCTGCACGTCCGCCACCGCCGGCACCGAATCCATCAAACGCCAACGTGTTGCTCCCCATCTTGCCATTGACATAGACGTAACTGATGGGGCGATCGATCACCGACATGAGCACGATAGAGGCCCCGCCATGTCGCTCCTGTAACAGAAACGCCCATCCCAGCCAGAGCACCAGCACAATGGCACTCAGCCAGCGTCCCCAGCGGGGCATTAGATTCCAAGCAGCAGTGGTCATGGTGGAAATAAGTCGTGGCAGGCTTCTTTCTACTGTCATGCTGATTGCTTGAGTTGTTCCAAGGCTGAGCGCCCACCTTCCAGATAGGCCAATCCCCAGAGCATTAACTGAGCGTCGGTTGCCCCTGCCTGCTTGGCCTTGTCGAGCGCCTTGCGAACCATGGCCATCCGCTCACAGGGCGGAAACTGAGCAATATTATCCCCTGATTGCCAGAGAGCCAGCAGTCGATGGGCTTGCGGTGATCCTTCCAATGCTTGATAGAGTGCCGGGGTCAGTTGCACCAGAACTGGTTCTGCCGGGGGGATAGACAAGACCAGCTCACGCCAGTTGCCATTGCACTCCCGCAGCCACCAACGACTGATGCCACCAAAGATACCGCCAAGCCAGGGGGCATCCTGCTGCTCAAGCAGCAAGGGCAAGGCGTCAGGGGTATAGAACCGCAGCAGCATACTGTACTTGCCACCCGGCTCTATCACTCTTGCCCCAAGCGCCAACTGCTCTTGCAGTGTTTCCACAGGTCGCTCGCTGTCAATCAGCCCCACGACATGCCCCTGCTCGGCGAGTTCAGCCAGCAAGCCTTCATCCTGTTGTGAGCACTGCCAGAGCCAGGGGCCAAGATTGACCAGCTCAAACAGGTCATCGTGCAGATAGAGCGGCAAAAACAGCCCCTCACTCATCTTCTCTCGCTGCTCGGCACTAAGATGGGCCGCTTCGATCAGAGCAACTGCCTTTCCTTCACGCCAGATTGATTCAGGTAGCATCTTACTCTCCCTTCACCACGGCATCGCCCTGAGCAATGGCTCTCAGCATGCAAGGGATGCAGACAGGTTTTTCCATGGGCGGAAGTGTTTTCAACAAGGCTTCAGCACTCGTCTGGGTGGCGATTTGTGGCACGATAGTGACATGTTCTGGAGAGGGTTCCGTAGCGACAACTTTCGGTAAAAATGGGGCCTGTCCGCCCCAGCCGGACCCATTACCAGGGCTGCCGCCAGAGTTCATCTTGATGCCGGGACCAACCAGGGTGACGCCGCTCGGGTCAACCTTCACAAAACTGCCGCCAACTTTGAGGGTGATTTCAGCTCCCGCCTCCAGCACGACCTTTTGACCCGACTTGAAGTGAATTTCCTGACCCGCCTCAACCAATAACGCCTGTGCGATTTTCTGGTGAAGGGAGGCATCCACCGTCATCGAATAGTCAGCCTTGATCTGGTCGCGCTTCTCGCCTTCCACTGTCAGGTGGTCGTTGGCCTTGATGCGGGTCACCCGCTCGTTGTCGATGTCACGATGCTCGTCATGCTTGATATGCCAGGCCGCGTCGTTCTCGATTAGCACGTTCAGGTCTTTCTGACCGTGGATGTAAATCTCTTCCTGCCCCGCCTGGTCTTCAAAACGCAGCTCGTTGAAGCCCTCGCCCTGATGAGTTTCGGTGCGCAGCACGGTGCGCGTCTTGTTGGCGGGCAGCTCGTAAGGGGGGCGGTTGGTGGCGTGGAAGGTGCGACCGGTGACGATGGGCTGGTCGGGGTCACCTTCCAAAAAGCTCACTATGACCTCATGGCCAATACGCGGGATGGCCATCATGCCGTACTGGCCGCCTGCCCAGCCTTGGCTCACCCGTACCCAGCAGGAGCTCTGGTCGTTGGAACTGCCATATCTGTCCCACGGAAATTGCAGTTTTACCCGGCCATGCTCGTCGCAGTAAATCTCTTCCCCTTCAGGGCCAACCACGCTGGCGATTTGCGGGCCATCCACCATCGGCTTGTGGGGTGCCTCGGGGCTGCCGATGCGGGCGCGCCAGGTGGTGCTCGCTTTGACCACGCCAAATTCGTTGTGGTACACGGTCGGGCCGCTGCCGCCCTCCTCTTCCAGCGCCTGTGGCTGTTCGCCGGTGTGGCGGATATGAACGATTTGCCAGTCGGTGTTGAGGCTGCCGTTCGGATGCTCGGTGAGTGAAAATGTCTGCCCCGGCAAGAGGGCTGCGCTGTTGGACTTGCCACTGCCGCTGACCGCGTCATTGCGCAGCGCATCGAGCCGGTGCTGGGCAAACGCCTTGCCACTGCCGTCCTGCTTGTAGCGGCCTGGATAGTCAAAATGCTGGTAAGTGTCGCGCTGGTGCTCGAGCTCAGCCCCCATTTTCTTCTGGGAGAGGCCGTAAGCCGGGGTCTTGAAGCTGTAGTCCTTGAGCTCTACATCCGAGGGGCGTACTGATTCGCGGTAGTGGAACTGGCGCACATAGGCACCCTGTTCCAGCGAACGGTTGCCGAGGTTAAAGAACAGCTCGGGGCCTTGGGTCAATGCAGCCGCATCGTCGGCAAACACGATGCGATGTTTGCCTGCTTCAAATTCGTGGAAGTAGAACAGCCCCTCTTCGGCGGCGAGGCGGTTCAAGAAATCGAGGTCGGTTTCGCGGTACTGAACGCAATATTCGCGCTGGGCATGCTCGTTTTTCAGCGCAAAGGCGTAGTCGGTGATGCCGTGCTCTTGCAGCAAAATGGAGAGGATTTCATCAGGCTTCTGTGCCTGGAAGATGCGGGAGTTTTGGCGCAATCCCAGCCGCCACAGCGCCGGCTGCACCCGCAGCTGATAGCGCGTACGGCGAAAGCCGCTGTCCCCTTGGGCAAAGTCGCTCACTACCCCGCATACCCGGCGCTGCAGCTCGCCGTGGTACCACACCAGCAGCTCGCAGGGCTGGTCCAGCACAGCACCGAAATCGATATCGGGCTGAGCGCTGGCCACCTCCAGTTTGAGGCTAAACGGGCTGTTCAAGCCCTCATCCAGCTTGAAGCTCGCGACCGCAAAGGTGTTGTCAGCCAGTGCGCCAACCTTGACGGTGAATTGTAATCCTGTGCTCTGTGCCATGACCTTGTTCCTTATCCTGCTTGCCCGC
>NZ_CDBI01000092.1:117404-128818 GCF_000820025.1 Aeromonas popoffii | reverse complement strand
GGACACTGCCAGGCACCCAACATTGAAAGCCCGCTCATAAGAGCGGGCTTTTTTATTGGCTGATATTGGCATACCAGGAGCCATTTTGCTGCTTATCGTCCTATAACTAATTGTTTCATATCGCCTCAGTTCAAACCGCAAGGTGGGTTCGATCCCGTGCTTGCTGACGTAATAATTGCTATCTCATGCTGGTTTGTCCATTTTGCTCCCTATTTGACCCTCTTTCACCGAAACCCGGCGGCAAGCCTGCAATTAGAGTTGTATCTGCTTCATAACTCGGTAGAGTAAAGGGCATCTTGAGTTGGCCTGTACCCTCTCTTTCTTTTCTCTCTGGTACGAGCCTAACTTGCCTGCTTTTATCAACCTTTAGTCAGTGGTATCGATATGGAACCAGTAAACAAGTCCACCTTCAGCGATGTATTGGAATATGTGCGTATGTCCCGTCGCCAGAACAAACTCAAGCGCGAGATCGCCGACAACGAGAAGAAGATCCGTGATAACCAGAAGCGGGTACTGTTGCTTGACAACCTGAGCGACTATATCAAGCCGGGCATGAGCATAGATGAGGTTCAGGCCATCATCGCCAACATGCGTATCGACTATGAAGAGCGTGTCGACGATCACATCATCAAGAATGCCGAGCTGTCCAAAGAGCGTAAAGATCTGAGCTCCAAGCTCAAGGCCATGAGCTCCAGTAAGTAGACCAGCCTCGCTGCTACCTGAAAACACCGGCTTTTGGCCGGTGTTTTGTTTTCCGCCATCAGCTCGGATCTCTTCGCGCACCACAACAATCGGCTCCCCTTTTTATAATCGCCCTGTTACCATCACTATAAAGCGGTCAATAGTTTTCAAACCATTGACTTAAAAAGACTAAGCTTGAGTGAAACACAATAAATTGCGCAACCATGGTGGGGCTGATATGGGCGCATCAGAACAGACGGATTTGAACAACGTGGCATCTCAGGATTCATCCGTCCCACGCGCGGACGGCAAGTACAAGCGCAAACGTCGTCCCTGGTGGCGCTGGTTGTTCTGTTTTCTCTTTTTGCTGTGCCTGGCTGCTGTGATCGCCCTGGTTGGCTATGAGATGCAGACGTCCAGGCTGCAGTCGCAGGAGATCTCTCGCTATGCTGCCAAGCTGACCTATCAGGTCGAGCCGGGTCCCAGCAAACAGATAGCCTTCCCCGACGATGGCCCCTTCGACAAGCGGCTCGGTTACGTGCTGCTACCCATGATGCAAGAGCGCTTGTTGCAACGGGGTTATCAGGTCAGCGAGCAGGTGCATTTTTCCGATTCACTTTATGACTACGCCAGTCGTGGCTTCTTCGTTCCCTATACAGAGAAGGTTCAGGCCGGACTGACGCTGCATGACTGCCGGGCCGAGCCCTTCTATCAGTTCAAATATCCGACCCACTATTATCCGGATTTTGCTTCCATCCCACCGCTGGTCATACAGTCGCTGCTGTTCATTGAGAACCGTGATCTGTTGAGCAACGAGCAACCGCTGGCGAACCCTGCGGTAGATTGGCCCCGTTTTGCCAAGGCGGCCATGTCCCAGGTCGGCAAGGCGCTGGATATGCAGGATCAGTCCGCTGGCGGCAGCACCTTGGCCACTCAGGTCGAGAAGTATCGCCACTCACCGGACGGTCTGACGCTGTCTCCCACCGAGAAGATCCGCCAGATGGCCTCGGCCAGCGTGCGTGCCTATCGCCTGGGCCCCAAGACGCTGGAGGCGCGCAAGCTGGTAGCCTGGGCCTACCTCAACTCGGTGCCGCTCTCCGCCGCCCCCGGTTATGGCGAGGTGCATGGCTTGGGTGATGGCCTCTGGGTCTGGTTTGGTGCCAATGTGGACGAGGTCAATCGTCTGCTGGATCCGGCACGCAACCAGGATGCGCCACTTGCAGAGCAAGGGCTTGCCTTGCGTCAGGTGGTTTCGCTGATGATTGCTCATCGTCGTCCCTCCTACTATCTGGCACAGGGACGCGATGCACTGGCGACCCTGACCGACAGCTATCTGCGCCTGTTTGTGCAGGAGGGGATGATCACGCCGCCATTGATGGAGGCTGCCCTCAAGGCCAAGATCGGTTTCCGCGACTTTCTGCAGTCCCCCGCGATGACCAAGGTCAACAACAACAAGGGTCTGCAGGTCGCGCGCACTCGCCTGAGCCGTCAGCTCGGGGTGCAGTTGTATGATCTGGACCGGATGGACCTGACCGCAGACACCAGCCTTAACATGCCGCTGCAAAACGAGATTTCTCGCTACCTGCAACAGCTGGCAGACCCCGCTATCGCTGCCCAGGTCGGTCTGTTTGGTGAGCGCCTGCTCTCGCCGGAGAAGACGGGGGACGTGCGTTACAGCTTCACCCTGTTCGAGAGGTCGCCGGAAGGCTTCAAGGTACGGGTGCAGACTGACAACACAGATCAGCCGTTCGATATCAACGAGGGCAGCAAGCTGGAGCTGGGCTCTACCGCCAAGTTGCGGGTACTGACCACCTATCTGGAGATAGTGTCCGAGTTGCACGATCGCTATGCGGACATGTCGGCGGAGAGCCTGCGCAAGATCGAGGTATCAAATCAGGACAACATCAGTCGCTGGGCTGTCTCCTATCTGATGACTGCCAAGGACAAGAGCCTGCCACCTATGCTGGAGGCTGCGCTGGATCGAAAGTATTCCGCCAGTCCGAACGAAGGTTTCTTCACCGGAGGTGGCATGCATACCTTCAACAACTTCCGTCGTGAGGATAATGGTCGCATTCCCGCGATCCGTGATGCACTGCGCGAGTCCATCAACCTGCCGTTTGTGCGGCTGATGCGCGATATCGTGCGCTACAGCCTCTATCGGGAGGGCAACCGTGCCCAGCTGCTCAAGGATGACAAGGATCCGCGCCGTACCGAGTATCTGGCCAAGTTCGCCGATAAAGAAGGCCAAACCTATTTGCTGCGCTTCTGGCGTAAGTATCGTGGCAAGACCCCCGAGGAGCAGCTGGATACCTTCCTCGATGGTCTCAAGCCGAGCGCGGTGCGTCTGGCTGCGGTTCACCGCTACCTGATGCCGGAAGCTGATGAAGCGGCTTTTGCTGCCTTCCTGGCCAAGCGGCTGCCGCGTGACAAGCTGAGCGACCGGCGGATAGAGCAGCTCTATACCAGCTATGGTCCCGGCAAGTATTCGCTGCCGGATCAAGGCTACATAGCCCGTGTTCACCCGCTGGAGCTGTGGCTGCTCTCCTACCTCAAGGCGTTCGACAAGGCGACCTTTGCCGATGCGGTCGAAGCCAGCCGTGACGAGCGCCAAGAGGTATACAGCTGGTTGTTCAAGACCCGTCACCGCAGTGCCAGGGACAGCCGTATCCGCACCATGCTGGAGGTCGAGGCCTTCCTCGACATTCACCAACGCTGGGCCAGAGTGGGCTACCCGTTTGATCACCTGGTCCCCTCGCTGGCGACTGCCCTGGGTAGCTCTGGGGACAGACCCGCAGCACTGGCCGAGCTGATGGGGATCATCCAGAACGGGGGTATTCGTGCGCCGACCCTGCGTATCGAACACCTCTCGTTCGCCAAGGGAACGCCGTTCGAGACAGCGTTTGAACCGCTTCATACCGAAGGCACCCGGGTGCTGCCGGCCGAGGTGGCGACCGCGTTGCGCAATGCGCTGTCGCAGGTAGTGGAAGGGGGAACGGCAAGACGCATCGCCGGAGCTTTTGCCCTGCCGGATGGTACAGTCCTGCCGATGGGAGGCAAGACGGGCACGGGTGACAACAGGATCGAAACGGTCGGTCGTTATGGCAACGTGACCAGCTCGCTGGCACGCAACCGCACCGCGACCTTTGTCTTCTTTCTGGGGGAGGATCACTTCGGTACGCTGACCGCCTATGTGCCGGGCAGCCAGTCTGATAAGTTCCGCTTCACCTCTGCCCTGCCGGTACAGGTGCTCAAGGGGATGGCGCCACTGCTGATGCCTTATTTGCACCCCGGTACCCATACCCAGTGCATCGCGGGCAACTAGCGCGCAAAGCAGTATAAGAAACGGGGCCAATGTGGCCCCGTTTTATGCTGTGTCGATTGTTGCTCTCCATGCGGCGTGAGCCATCACTTACAGCAGGTTTTCGATTTCACCGCGCAGGTACTGGTACATTTCGCGATAGGCGACGGGCGGTTTGTTCAGTTCCCGTTCCTTGTTGGCGGAACGGATCAGCTGACGCAGCTTCTGGCGGTCCAGCTCATGAAACTGGGACATCAGCTCGTTCAAGGCGCTGTCACCCTCGCTGATCAGGCGCTCACGCCACTGCTCCAGACGATGCAGGCGGGCATTCACGGTGGAGTGGCGGTTCTTGATGATGGAGAGCGCTTCTTCGATCGGTTCGATATCACGGCTGCGCATCAGACGGCCGATGAACTGTAAATGGCGACGGAAGGACTCATCTTTCTTGGGCTTGAGTTTGCGGCCCAGCTCGACGGCATCTGCAAGCTCTTCATCCAAAGGGATTTTTTCCAGCTCGCTGTGGCTCAGGGCGACTATCTCCGCGCCCAGTTTCTGCAGCGCTTCCGCATCGCGCTTGAGCTGGGTCTTGCTGGGGCCCCAGTCTTCCAACTCGTTGTCGTCTTGATATTGACTCATCGGTCTCTTGATTCCTGTCATTCACGTTGGTGGATATGTTACCAGCTTCTCCCGCTGGGCGCAGGGGTCTGATATGCTTAGCCCCCTTTCCTTCCTTCATACAGATGTGAGTTATGGATCAGCAAGACCAAATTCGCCAGGATCAAGCCCATCTCGAGGCCGTCGTTGCCGAGGCACTGGAGATAGCCAAGGGACTGGGGGCCTCGCTGGCCGAAGTCTCCATCAGCAAGCAGACCGGGTTGTCGGTGAACACCCGCGGTTGTGAACTGGAAAGTATCGAATTCAACAAGGATGGTGCCCTTGGCATTGCTGTCTATCGAGATGGCTGCAAGGGATCTTCCTCGACTACCGATCTGGGTAAGCCCGCCATCCGCGCCGCCGTCGAAGCCGCCATGGAGATAGCCCGCCACACCTCGCCCGATGACTGTGCCGGCCTGGCTGATGCGGGCCTGCTGGCCTGGGATGCCCCCGATCTGCAACTGTGCCACCCCATAGAGCTGGATCCACAGCGCGGCATCGAGCTGGCCATCGAGTGTGAGCGACTGGCGCTCGGTCGTGATGCCCGCATCAAGCATTCCGACGGGGCCGGTTTTTCCAGCCACCTCGGCATCAAGGTCTATGGCAACAGCCACGGCTTCGTCAAAGGCTATGCGGCGTCACGCAACTCCCTGAGCTGTGTGCTGATCGGCGAGCAGGATGGCGACATGCAGCGGGATTACGGCTACTCCTCCAGCCGTACTCTCGACGGGCTCTGGAGCCCGCAGCGTATCGCTGACGAGGCGGTGGAACGCACCGTCTCCCGCCTCGGCGCTCGCAAGATCTCCACCCGTCATGCTCCCGTGCTGTTTCACCCCGACACGGCTGCCGGCCTGTGGGGCCATCTGGTGATGGCCATCAGCGGTGGCAACCTCTATCGCAAGTCGAGCTTCCTGCTGGACAAGCTGGGCAAGCAGATCTTGCCCGAGTGGCTCACCATTCAGGAGTTCCCCCACCTGCTGGGCGGGCTGGCCAGTACGCCGTTCGATGGGGAAGGGGTCTGCACCCGCGACATGGACATAGTACGCAACGGCGAGCTGATGAGCTGGCTGCTCACCTCCTACTCGGCCCGCAAGCTGGGACTGACCACCACGGGCCATGCCGGTGGTATCCACAACTGGCAGGTCTCCAGCACGGGTCAGAATTTCCAGGAGATGCTCAAGGAGTTGGGCACTGGCCTGCTGGTGACTGAGCTGATGGGGCAGGGGGTCAATATCGTCAATGGCGACTACTCCCGTGGTGCCGCCGGCTTCTGGGTCGAGAATGGCGAGATTGCCTACCCGGTTGAGGAGATCACCATAGCCGGCAATCTGACCGAGATGTTCAGCCATATAGTGGCGGTGGGCAGTGACGAGGATGAGCGCTCCAGCCTCAAGACCGGCTCCGTGCTGGTCGAAAACATGAAGCTGGCGGGCCATTGATCCCCTCTTGGTTCGCTCTTAACTGATGCAATGAAAAAGGCCCCCTCGCCAACGCGAGGGGGCCTTTTTATCAGCCTGCGATCAGGGTGCTATCAGCCCTTGATGCGTTCGATGCGGCCACCCAGGGCCTGCAGCTTGTGCTCTATGTCTTCGTAGCCACGGTCGATGTGATAGATACGGTCGACTATGGTGGAGCCTTCGGCCACGAAGCCGGCCAGTACCAGACTGGCGGAGGCGCGCAGGTCGGTCGCCATCACCTGGGCACCCTTGAGTTGCTCGGTGTCACGACAGATGGCCACATTGCCCTGCAGTTCGATGTCTGCGCCCATCCGTACCAGTTCCGGTACGTGCATGAAGCGATTCTCGAAGATGGTTTCTGTGACCATGCCGGTACCCTTGGCGACAGCGTTCAGTACGGTGAACTGTGCCTGCATGTCGGTCGGGAAGGCCGGATAGGGGGCTGTCTTGATGGTGACAGGCTTGAGGGTACGACCCGTCATGTCGAGGCTGATCCAGTCAGCACCCTTCTCGATCAGTGCACCCGCTTCCTCCAGCTTGACCAGCACGGCTTCCAGCAGGGAGGGATCTGTCTTGCGGCAGGTGATCTTGCCGCCGGTAACCGCTGCGCCCACTAGGAAGGTACCGGTTTCGATGCGGTCAGGCTGCACGCTGTAGTCGCCACCGTGCAGGCGCTCGACGCCATCGATGGTCAGGGTGTCAGTGCCTGCGCCCTGGATCTTGGCGCCCAGGGTGATGAGGAAGTTGGCCAGATCGACCACTTCCGGCTCACGGGCGGCGTTTTCGATCACGGTGCGACCTTCTGCCAGGGTCGCGGCCATCATCAGGTTCTCGGTACCGGTGACGGAGACCATGTCCATCAGGATGTGAGCACCCTTGAGGCGGCCGTCGACGCGGGCCTTGATGTAACCATCTTCGATGGTGATCTTGGCACCCATCAGCTCCAGGCCGTGGACGTGCAGGTTCACCGGACGGGCGCCGATGGCGCAGCCGCCGGGCAGGGAGACGTCGGCGGCACCGAAACGGGCGGCCAGTGGGCCCAGCGCCAGAATGGAGGCGCGCATGGTCTTCACCAGCTCATAGGGGGCGACGTGGTTGTTCACTGCACCGGTCAGCACGGTCACGTTACCGTTGACCTTGGTGGTGGCGCCCAGCATCTCCAGCAGCTTGATGGTGGTACCCACATCTTTGAGGCGCGGCACGTTGGAAAGGTGGATCTCCTCATCACACAGCAGAGTGGCGAACAGGATAGGCAGGGCGGCGTTTTTGGCGCCAGAGATGGTCACTTCGCCGTTGAGAGTACAACGACCATCAATTTTAAATTTGTCCATTTACTTAGATACCAAATCAGGAGGGCAATAGGAATTTACGTTCGCGCTTCCACTCGGCATCGGTAAAGGCCTTGATAGAGAGTGCGTGAATGGCGTTGCTGGCGATCTTGTCCATCAGCGGGGCATAGATGGCCTGTTGCTTCTTGACCCGGCTCATACCGTCAAACATGTCACCGACGGCGATCACTTGGTAGTGACTACCGTCCCCTTTGACATGGACTTCGGACAATGGCAGAGCCTCGAGGAGTATCGCTTCAATTTCAGAGACTTGCATTATGCGTCCTCAGTTGTGAGCGGGGTTGACTGAAACAGCCCGGCCACCCCGTACAGGTTGGCCAGGGTATAAAAATCAGTGGAGGCGCCCACCAGTTGCGGTGTAGCGCCTCGTGCCAATGCGGCCTTGGCCCATTTGACCAGCAGGGCCAGCCCGGCGGAGTCCAGAGTGGTGACCTCACTCAGCTCGAGCCGATCTTCCTGCCACCAGTCGGCGCGGTGTTGCCACAGTTCAACGACCTGGGGGGCCTGCAGCTCGCCGCTCAGTCTCATGACTTAATGACCAGCGGCTTGGCATTGTGGGCGCGCAGCTGGGCGATCACTGCATCTATGCCGTTCCGGCGAATGAGGCCGCCCAGCTCGTTCTGCTTGGCAGAAAGCAGGCTGATCCCTTCGGCGACCATGTCGAAGGCTTTCCATTCGCCGGTCTTGTTGTTCTTGCGTAGCTTGAACTCGAGGAATATGTCCGGTTTGCCGGTCTCTTTCACGCTGACGTTGACGGCGGTGATGTTGCTGTCACCCGGCGTATTGCCCGGTTCGATCTTGATGGTCTGCTTGTCGAAGTGGGCGAGCGCATCTGCGTATGAGCTCACCATGTACTCGGTGAATACCTCGACGAAGGCGTCACGCTGGGCCGGGGTGGTCTGCTTGATCTGGTTGCCGAGCACCTTGTAGGCGGCGAAGCGGTTGTCCACGTAGGGCAGCAGCTCTTCACGTATGATGACCCGCAGGTGATCCGGATTGCTCTTCACCAGAGACTTGTCCGCCTTCAGGCGGGCAAAGGTCTGCTTGGCGGCTGCGTCCACCAGAGCATAGGGATCGGTGGCATTGGTGGCGTGAGCGACCAGGGAAAACAGCATGCTGGTCATCAGGCCCAGCAGCAGGGCGATCTTCTTGAACATGGTTACTCCTTACTTGGTGTCGGAAGACTGGCTGTAGAGGAATTTGCCAATCAGTTCTTCCAGCACAATGGCGGATTTGGTGTCTTCAATCATGTCGCCATCCTTGAGCATGCTGGTCCCCATCTCCTCGTCGGTGAAGCCCGGCATCAGGCCAATGTACTGTTCCCCAAGCAGCCCCGAGGTCAGGATGGAGAGGGTGCTGGTTTCGGAAAACTCACCGGCACTCTTTTGCATCTGCATGGAGACGACAGGCACCTGGTTTTTGGTGTCCAGAGTGATGTCGCTGACCCGACCGACGACGACGCCACCGACCTTGACGGGTGAACGTACTTTCAGGCCGCCGATATTATCGAAATGGGCGCGCAGGGTATAGGTTTCTCCTTCCGGTTTGAAACTCAACCCTGCTACTTGCAGTGCCAACGCCAGAATGGCACCGATGCCGGCCAGCATGAAGGCGCCAACCAGGAATTCTACTTTGCTGAACTTCATCTTTACCTTATCCAAACATGACTGCGGTGAGTATAAAATCCAGGCCGAGCACGGCCAGGGAGGAGTGGACCACGGTACGGGTTGTGGCCTGACTGATCCCGGCCGAGGTCGGCTTGGCATCATAACCGTTAAAGAGCGCAATCCAGGTGACAACCAGTGCGAAGATCACGCTCTTGATCGCCCCTTGCATGATGTCATCCTGCCAGTCGACGGAGGCCTGCATGGCGGACCAGAAGCCCCCTTCGTCAACCCCCAGCCAATCCACACCGACCAGCTTGCCGCCGAAGATGCCGATCAGGCTGAACATGAAGGCCAGCAGCGGCATGCTGATGACCCCGGCCCAGAAACGGGGAGCCACCACCCGGCGCAGCGGGTCCACCGCCATCATTTCCAGGCTGGAGAGCTGCTCGGTGGCCTTCATCAGGCCAATTTCAGCTGTCAGGGCCGAACCGGCGCGGCCGGCAAACAGCAGTGCCGTCACGACCGGGCCCAGTTCCCGCAACAGGGAGAGGGAAACCAGCGGGCCCAGGCTCTGCTCGGCGCCGAAGTCCTTCAATACGTTGTAACCCTGTAACGAGAGCACCATGCCGATGAAGAGACCTGACACCAGTATGATGGCAACGGACTGTACGCCCACCACATACAGCTGCTGAAGCAGCAGGGGGAAGTGCTTGCGCGGCTCGGGTTTGCCCGCCAACGCATGAAACAGCATGATGGTCGCGCGGCCGATGGAGCTGATGACACGCACTCCGACCCGGCCCAGCTTGCTTACTTGGCTTATCAACATCACAGATCCTGTAGCAGGTCGCCTGCCGGAAAATGGAACGGAACAGGACCGTCGGGCAATCCTTGCAGGAACTGCTCGACTTCGGGATTGTGCTCCTCGCGCAACTGATCCGGCGTGCCGTGTGCCACCACCTTGCGGTTGGCGATGATATAGGCGTAGTCGGCTATGCTCAGCACCTCTTTCACGTCGTGGGTGACGATGACGGAGGTGATGCCAAGGGCATCGTTCAGTTCCTTTATCAGTTTGACCAGCACCGCCATTGTGATGGGGTCCTGGCCGACGAACGGCTCGTCATACATGATGAGGTCCGGGTCCAGCGCGATGGAGCGTGCCAGCGCTGCGCGGCGGGCCATGCCGCCGGAGAGTTCGGACGGCATCAGTTTCGCTGCGCCACGCAGACCGACTGCCTGCAACTTCATCATGACGATGGTGTGGATCAGCTCCTCCGGCAGGCCGGAGTGCTCCCGCAGCGGGAAGGCCACGTTGTCGTAGACCGTCATGCCGGTAAACAGGGCGCCGCTCTGAAACAGCATGCTCATCCGCTTGCGCACCTCGTACAGGCGGGAGCGGGAGAGGGTGGGAATATCTTCCCCGTCAAACAGGATATGACCGGACTCAGGTTTGAGCTGGCCGCCGATCAGCCGCAGCAAGGTGGTCTTACCTATGCCGCTGGGGCCCATGACCGCAGTGACCTTGCCACGGGGAATGGTCAGGTTGATCCCGTCGTATAACAGCCGATCTCCGTGACTGAAGGTCAGGTCGGAGATGGTGATCAGGTCATTGTTCAAACAATTGTCCATCCGGTGTAAATGAAGAGCGAATTTTATGGGCTAGTCTAGGTCTAAGCAACAGCAAGGAACAACTATTGAACAGCCTGGCTTCCCAAAAGCGCGACAGTTTTTTGTAACCAATTGTGCTTCTTTTAGGACCGAGAAGTATCCGATTCGCTTATCTCGACAGACTTTTTTATAATCCCGCAGCAAATTTCGGCCCGGAGCTGTGCCTTTATGTCTGTAAAGTCTGAAAAAGTGTCTGAACTGTTCGATTTTCGTCGCAGCGCCCGTACCGTGCTGGACATTGAAAAACAAGCGATTGATGGACTCTATCAGTACCTGAATGATGCCTTCGATCAGGCATGCAACCTGGTGCTGCGCTGCAGTGGCAAGATAGTGGTCACCGGCATGGGCAAGTCAGGTCATGTCGGGAGCAAGATTGCCGCCACCCTGGCCAGCACCGGTACCCCCGCCTTCTTCCTTCACCCTGGCGAAGCCAGTCATGGGGATCTGGGGATGATCTCCAGCGGGGATCTTATCATCGCCATTTCCAACTCGGGCGAGAGTGACGAGATCCTGGCCCTGCTGCCGGTGCTCAAGCGCCGTGGCATCCAGTTGATCTGCATGACAGGCAACCCTGCCTCCACCATGGCTAAGGAAGCGAACGTGCACCTGTGCGTGCGGGTCGAGAAGGAAGCGTGCCCGCTCGGGTTGGCGCCCACCTCCAGCACCACGGCCACGCTGGTGATGGGGGACGCACTGGCGGTTG
>NZ_CDBI01000092.1:98687-117322 GCF_000820025.1 Aeromonas popoffii | reverse complement strand
AAGCCCGCGGTTTCACCGCCGATGACTTCGCCCTTTCTCACCCGGGCGGGTCGCTGGGCAAGCGGCTGCTGCTGCGGGTCGGTGACCTGATGCACCGCGGCGAGCTGTTGCCCCAGGTGGGGATAGATGCCACCATCAGCCAAGCGCTGCTGGAAGTGAGCCGCAAGGGGTTGGGGATGACGGCGATCGTCGACGCAGCTGGCCAGCTGGCTGGACTCTTTACCGATGGTGACCTGCGCCGCATTCTGGATCTGCAAGTGGATATCCATCACACCCCGATCGCCAAGGTGATGACGACCAACTGTGTTACCGTAGGACCCGAGATGATGGCGGCAGAAGCTGTCAAACTGATGGAAACCAGGAAAATCAACGGATTACTGGTGGTGGATGAGGACAAGCGCCTGCTGGGTGCCTTCAACATGCACGACCTGCTGAAAGCCGGAGTAATTTGATGCAAAACGTACCGACCCTCTATGGTCCGGTGACGCGCAGCCAGTATGACAGGGCGGCGCAGATCCGCCTGCTGGTGTGTGATGTGGATGGTGTTCTCTCCAATGGCCTCATCTACATGGGCAATGATGGCGAAGAGCTGAAGACCTTCTGTACCCGCGATGGTGCGGGCATACGGGCGCTGCTAAATGCCGGGATCGAGATCGCCATCATCACGGGGCGCAACTCCCGTATCGTCAGCGATCGGATGAAGAGCCTGGGTGTGCAGCATCTGGTGCAGGGGGCGGATCAGAAGCTGCCCCACTTCGAAGCACTGCTGGCCAGGCTGGGACTGGCGCCGGAACAGGCCGCCTATATGGGGGATGACACCATAGATCTGCCGGTGATGCAGGCCTGTGGCCTCGGCATCGCTGTGGCCGATGCTCATCCACTGGTGCTGAGTCGTGCCGATATGGTGACCCGCCTTGGCGGTGGCATGGGTGCTGTGCGCGAGGTGTGCGACCTCATACTGCAGGCGCAAGAGCTGGGTGACTATCAGCCAGAGGCCTCGGTATGAGCAGACAGACGCTGCTGTTCGCCCTGCTGTTTTTGGTGGCGCTGGCCGCCTGGCAGCTCGGCGATATCGAGCTGGTGCCGGAGCCGCCCACCGAGGTCGAGAACTATCAGCCGGACTTCACCGCCAAGAATCTGGTCACCACCCGCTTTGACGCCGATGGGCGGCGCACCGAGCGGCTGGAGTCCGAGTATGCGGAGTATTACCAGATCCTCGAACAGGCCACCTTCAACAAGCCGGTGGTCTACATGTTTGACAAGCAGGGTGAGGCCGAGTGGAAAGTCACGGCCGATACTGGCGTACTCAACACAGATGACAATGTGATCCTGCGGGACAAGGTGCATCTGGACGGTCTGCTGCCCACCTCCTTCATCTCCACGCTGGATACCCCCTATCTGGAGCTGGATCTGGTGACCCAGAACGTGAGAAGCAATCAAAAAGTCAGCATAGTAGGTAAGGATTTCCAGACCGAGGGCGTTGGCCTGAAGGGTCATCTGGAACGTCAATATTTTGAATTACTGGATCAGAGCCATGCCATCTATTTCAATGAAAAACGTTAATCTGGCCCTCGCGGCCCTGCTGCTGTGCGGCACCGTGAGTGCCAAAGAGTCCGACTTTGCCGAGAAAGTCTACGTCGATGCCGTCAAGCAGGTGGCCGAGATGCAGGACAACCGTATCACCTTCGAGCAGAATGTGACTATCAATCAGGGCACCATCCAGATCAAGGCTGACAAGGTGGTAGTGACCCGTTCCGGCGAGAAAGGGGCCGAGGTGATGACCGCCTACGGCAAACCTGCCACCTTCTTCCAGATCCTGGATAACGGCAAGCCGGTCAATGCCCACGGCAACAGCATTCGCTACGAGCTGAAGAACCGGCTGGTGACCATCACCGGCAACGCTCAACTCAAGCAGGAAGATAGCGTGGTGAAAGGTGAGCTGATCCGCTACGACATCAACAAGCAGAAGATGATTGCTGAAAGCAAAGGTGGGCAGCAGCAAGTCAGGACTGAGTTCCTGCCAGCTCAGGTAGAGAATTTCGACAAGCCAGCCGATCAGAAGAAGCAGGGAAAATAAGCCATGGCAGTGTTGAAAGCAGTCGGCCTGCAAAAAAGTTACAAGCGCCGCATGGTGGTCAGCGATGTGAGCCTGGAAGTGGGTACCGGCCAGATTGTTGGGTTGTTGGGTCCGAATGGGGCTGGAAAGACCACCTCCTTCTATATGATAGTGGGGCTGGTGCAGAGCGATGCCGGTCTCATCACCATAGACGATCAGGATATCAGCCTGCAGCCCATGCATATCCGTGCCCGTAACGGCATCGGGTATCTTCCGCAGGAAGCTTCTATTTTCCGCCGCCTGTCGGTGTTCGACAACCTGATGGGGGTCATGCAGACCCGTAAGGGGCTGAGCCGTGAAGAGCGGGAAGACAATGTTGAACAGCTGCTGGAAGAGTTCAATATCACCCACATTCGCGACAACCTGGGTCAGAGTCTGTCCGGGGGGGAGCGACGTCGGGTCGAAATCGCCCGAGCGCTGGCGGCCGAGCCGCGTTTTATCCTGCTGGATGAACCGTTTGCCGGGGTCGACCCCATTTCTGTGATAGACATCAAGAAGATCATCCAGCATCTGAAAGATAGAGGCCTGGGCGTCTTGATCACCGACCACAACGTCAGAGAGACTTTGGATGTATGCGAGAAGGCGTATATCGTCAGCCACGGCAAGATGATTGCCGAAGGTGCTCCGGCCGAGATACTGGCAGATGAACAGGTCAAACGCGTCTATTTGGGCGATCAATTCAGTCTATAGTAAGGGGGCATCTCTTCATTTCCTTTGACGACTGTCTCGCTGAACATAAGGATATCCCGACGTAGATGAAGCCGACATTACAGTTGCGTCTCGGTCAGTCCCTGACTATGACGCCGCAATTACAACAAGCGATTCGTCTGCTCCAGCTCTCCACTCTGGAACTCCAGCAGGAAATTCAGCAAGCGCTCGATAACAACCCCTTGCTGGAGCAAGAGGAGAATGACGTGCAGGAGACCAGCCCGGAAGAGCCAGTCGATGCCAGTCAGCTCGACTCCAGCGATGCCATGGCCCAGGATCAGATGCCGGATGAGTTGCCGGTGGACACCACCTGGGAAGATGTCTATTCGGCCGGCACAGCCCAGAGCGCAGGCCCCATCCACGATGGGGAAGACAGCGTCTATCAGGGTGAAACCACCGAGAACCTGCAGGACTATCTACTGTGGCAGATGCGGCTCACGCCGTTTAGCGATCTGGATGCCGCCATTGCCCTCGCCATCATAGATGCCATAGACGATTCCGGTTATCTGACCGTCTCCCTCGAAGATATACAGGCGGCGGTGAGCAGCGAGGATGTCGAGGTGGAACTCGACGAGGTCGAGGCCGTGCTCAAGCGGGTGCAGCATTTCGATCCAGTCGGTATCGCCGCCCGCTCGGTGCAAGAATGTCTGTTGATCCAGCTTGGTCAATATGCCCCCGAACTGCCCTGGCTCAATGAGGCCAAGGAGGTGCTCAACCAGCACATGGACTTGCTCGGCAATCGCGATTATCGGACCCTGGCACGCAAGACCAAGCTCAAGGAGTGCGACCTCAAGGAGGTGCTGGATCTGATTCAGCAGCTGGAGCCCAGACCGGGTAATGGCATCATACAGAGCGACTCCCAGTACGTGATCCCGGATGTGACTGTGGTCAAGAAGGGGCCCAAATGGGTGGTCGAGCTCAATCCCGATTCTGCTCCACGCATCCGGGTCAATGAGACCTATGCCGCGATGGCGCGCCAGGCGCGCACCAGCCAGGACACCCAGTTCATCCGCTCCCATCTGCAAGAGGCAAAGTGGTTTATCAAGAGTCTGGAAAGTCGCAATGACACCCTGCTCAAGGTGGCCAGCTGTATTGTCGAGCAGCAACAGGGCTTTTTCGAGTATGGGGAAGAGGCCATGAAACCCATGGTGCTCAACGACATCGCCGAAGCGGTGGAGATGCATGAGTCGACCATTTCCCGGGTAACGACCCAGAAATACATGCATACGCCCCGTGGCATCTTCGAACTGAAGTTTTTTTTCTCCAGTCATGTGAACACCGAAGGAGGAGGAGAGTGCTCATCGACCGCAATTCGTGCGCTGATCAAGAAGTTGGTGACGGCAGAGAATCCCGCCAAGCCACTAAGTGATAGCAAGATCGCGGATTTGCTGGCCGAACAGGGTATTATGGTGGCGAGACGCACGATCGCAAAGTACCGTGAATCCTTGTTGATCCCGCCATCCAATCAGCGCAAACGCCTGGTTTAGGCAAAACAAAAGGATGATGTTATGCAAATTAACCTGACCGGACACCATGTCGAGATCACCGAAGCTCTGCGTGATTATGTGAATAACAAATTTGCCAAACTCGAGCGTCACTTTGACCACATCAACAATGTTCATGTGGTGTTGAGCGTAGAAAAACTGAACCAGATCGCCGAAGCCAAGCTGCATGTCAGCGGTGGCGAGGTGTTCGCCAATTCACAGCATGCCGACATGTATGCTGCGATTGATACCCTGCTGGACAAGCTGGATCGGCAGATCATCAAGCACAAAGATAAGTTAAATAAAAAATAACTATGCAACTTGAACACATACTGAGTCGGGACTGCACCAAAAGTGCGGTCCCTTGTACCAGCAAGAAACGCGCCCTTGAGATCATCAGTGAATTAGCCGCTGAGCGCTTGGGGACCTCTCGTCAGGCGTTATTCGAGTGCCTGCTGGCCAGAGAAAAGATGGGCAGTACCGGGATCGGTGCCGGTATCGCTATTCCCCACGGCCGGATCGGTGATGAGTTCCCGCCTACCGCCATCCTGATGACCTTCGCAGAGCCTATCCCCTTCGACTCCATCGACAATCAACCGGTTGACTTGCTCTTTGCCCTGCTGGTGCCGGAAAGCGAGTGCAAGCAGCACCTCAAGACCCTTTCCCTGATGGCATCCAAACTGGGTGACAAGGCGGTTTGCCGCCAGTTGCGTCAGGCAACCAGTGATGAAGATCTCTATCAGATCATGACCTCGGCCTGATATGCAGGCCCCCGTCATGACCCCAAGCGGTGAGGGAACAAGATGCAATTAATAGTGGTAAGTGGGCGCTCCGGCTCGGGCAAGACAGTTGCCCTGCGTGTGCTGGAGGATCTCGGTTATTACTGCGTGGATAACCTGCCGGTCAACCTGCTGCCCCAGTTGATCGTGTCGGTCGAGAGCCAGTATGACAAGTTGGCGGTCAGCATAGACGTGCGCAACCTGCCGGTGAGTCCGGACAAGCTGGAGACCCTGTTGGCTCAAGTGCGCAACGAGGGCCGGGTCGAATTTTCCAGCTTCTTCTTCGATGCGGAAAACTCCACCTTGCTCAAACGCTACGGCGAGAGCCGCCGGTTGCATCCTCTGTCGCGTAAACAGCTGTCGCTGGATGAGGCGATCCGGGAGGAGACCCACCTGCTGGCACCGCTCTCCTCGACCGCCGATCTGCGCATCGACACCACCAACCTCAGCATTCACGACCTGAGCGAGCTCATCAAGACCCGGGTGCTCGGCAAGAAAGAGAACGAACTGGTGCTGGTGTTCGAGTCGTTCGGCTTCAAGTACGGCATCCCCAAGGACGCCGACTTCGTGTTTGATGCCCGCTTCCTGCCCAATCCGCACTGGATCCCCGAGCTCAAGCCCTTTACCGGCAAGGATGAGCCTGTGGCCCGCTACCTCTCCAGCCAGCCGGACGTGATGCAATTCATTTTGCAGATTGAGAATATGCTGGCGACTTGGCTGCCGCATCTGGAGCGCAACAATCGCAGCTATGTGACTGTAGGAATAGGTTGTACCGGTGGCCAGCACAGGTCCGTGTTCATCGCCGAACAGCTGGTCAGCGCATTCCGGTTGCTTGGCAAGAACGTTCAGATCCGCCACCGCACCCTCGACAAGAGTGCGCCGCATTATTGATGGAGCAATAGGGAGATCAGATGACCGTCTCAGCCTCGGTGGAGGTCAAAAACAAACTGGGCATTCATGCCAGACCAGCCATGATGCTGTTCGAGCTGGTGCAGGGCTTCGATGCCCACGTGCTGCTGCGCAACGAGGATGGCATAGAGGCCGATGCGGATAGTGTGATCGGCCTGCTGATGCTGGATTCAGCTCAGGGCAAGCAGGTGGAAGTGCAGGTGGAGGGTCCCGAAGAGGTGGAGGCGCTAGCTGCCGTGGTGGCGCTCTTCACCTCCGGCTTTAACGAGGAGTGAATCACTCCCCGCTCTGCTTCAGGAACCGGTGCGTGCCAGCCCTTTGAAGCTGGCAAAATCCCGACAAGCCAGCAAATTCTTGCTGGCTTTTTCGTTCATCAGCGCCAGAAACAGGTCGTAGAGCGCCATCGCCTCTTCGTAGTCTGCCTTGCTGATGGCCAGCACGAAGATGAGGGTGGCTGTCTCGCCATTGCCCCAGTCGATTCCCTGTGGTGCCAGCACGGTATAGACCAGGGTGCGGCGCGCCAGCAGGCCGAGGGAGTGGGGCAGGGCTATGCCTTCCCCCAGCAGGGTGGAGACGATGCGTTCCCGCTCGTGCAACGAGCTTCTGAATCCGCTCTCCACCCGATCTTCTACCTCCAGCTGATCGCAGACCCGCGCAAACAACTGGCTCTGGCTGAGTGGCTCATGCACCACCATGAAGTGATCGGCATCGAAGTATTTGTCGAGCAGGTAGGGGCGGGTGCGGTCGATCAGCACCAGCTTGCCGAGCTGCTCCAGCTGATACTGGGTCGGGAAGGGGGCGACTTGCACCACGGGCACGTTCTTCTCGCTCACCTTGACCGTGCTGATGACAAAGTCCTGCTCGATCCGCGCCAATCCCTCGTAATCTCGCACTGACTCCAGTGTCGTCAGCTGAAGCTGGGGATATTCTCGCTTGATGCGCGCCTCCAGCACCCGGAAGGTGGCGTTGCCGGCGTCGCACAGCAGCAGCGCCTGGGGACGACGGGTATAACCGATGTCATAGTGGCGTTCCAACCCGACCCCGATATGGATCACCAGATAACCTATCTCGTGATGGGTCAGCCGGTAGGGGGTGTGCCTGATCCACTCAGAGATGGCAGCAAGCGTGATGTCGTAGGCGAGGGGATAATACTGCTTGATGTGATCCGCCAGCGGATTGTGGCTGCCAATCTGGTATTTGACCCGCAGCAGCATGGCGCTGATATGGGTCTGCAGATCCGCGCGCAACTGCAGGTCGCCGCGCAGATCATAGGGGTAGTGCTGGTGGATATAGGCAAGCAGATGCTCGACCAGCTGCTCGCTCTCGGCGGCCATGGCCGGGCTGAGCCTGGGCGTGTCGGCGGTGAGGCGGGCCTGGATCTGGATGGCGAGGCAGGTGATCTCCTCCTCTCCCTGTAGTGTCAAGGTCGGCAGCTCGGCGTAGATGTCGCGTGCCACGGTGGTCATGGCCTGGGTGATGTCGTCGCTGGCAAACTGGCGCAACTCGTGTCCTGCCGCCTGGCGCAACAGGGCGACGGCGCAGTAGATGGCGAGCTGCTGCAAGCTCTCGTCGGCGAGGCGTAGTTGGTGATGGCCGAGCTGGGCATGGATGTGATTGCCCACGACTTCCAGTGTCTTGCTGGGGCACAGGTTAGGCAGCAGGCTCTGCAACTGGTTGCTGTGGAGCAGCTCCTGATAGAGCAGCTGGGTGAGGCAGGCCCGGATCGCCGTCTCGCTCCCTTGGATGCGCATTCCCAGCCGTGGCTTGCTGTCAATGAGCAGCCCGAAATGGGCGAGCCGCTCCCGCACTTCCGCCATGTCCCCCTGCAGTGCTGCCCGGCTCAGATACCAGGTATCCGCCAGCTCATCCAGCTTGATCCCCTGCTCAGCCGTCAGCAGCAGGATCTGCAAATGCAGCACCCGCTCGCGACTGGTGCGCGGCAGGCAGATCTCCTGTTCCTGGGCCGCCAGCAACTCGTCAAACAGCCCCTGATTGTAAATCTTGAGCTGGTAGCCACTGCCGCGCTGGTGGATCAGGTGGGCGCCGTGGGTGGCAATCAGCTCGTTGAGGGTCGCCACGTCGGTGCGCACTGTGCGGGTGGAGACATTGAGGCGGCGAGCCAGCTCCTCCTGCGGCAGCGGTTCGGCATGGAGTTGGGTCAGCAGTTGATGGAGTCTGGGGTGGGGCAGCCTGGTCATGAGGGGGCGGGACTCCTGTCGGGAAATAAAGGGTCAATGTTAACAAGCGGGTCATTAACAAGCCAGGCACCGGCCAGTGATCGAACCGGTGCCATTTTTTCGTCACGCCAGCAGCCGTTTCACCGTGGTGAGCAGGGTACGCACATCGTCGGGGCGGGTCTGGCCACTCTCGCTGTCGATGATGGAGCTGTAGACGTGGGGGATCACCTTCTCGACACCGGCGTTCAGCGCAATCCGCACTATCTCTTCGAAGTTGTCGAGATCGATGCCACCGGTGGGCTCCAGCCAGAAGTCGTGGCGGGCGCAGGCTTCGGCCACCGCCTGATACTCGTCGCGGCAGGCCAGCCCGCCCATGGGGAAGAATTTGACTGAGCTGCCGCCCATGTCCTTGAGCAGGGCGATGGCGGTATCGATAGGCACTATCCCGTCCGGCTGCCGGGCACTGAGGGGGCCGGTGGAGATCTTCACCATGCCCGGCGTACCGGTGGGGGAGATAAGGCCATTCACCAGCGTTTGTGACTGGCCGAGCAACGCCCGGCTGGCGCCGACCCCGGTGAACACCTGGTTGACGTGCTGGGGCTGCAGCTGGCGAGCCAGCTCGGCCACCATGGCGGACTGGCGCGGATCGCCCGCCCCCAGTCCGATGGAGAGGGCGTTGTCGATAAGGGCCGCATACTCCTTCATATCGGCGACCGCAGCGGGGATATCCGGGTAGTTTTTGGAGAGCACGCCGACCAGCACATGACCTTCAGCTGCGTCGTACACCGCGACGGCATTCTCTTTGGAACCTGCCAGTACGTTGAGGCAGACACGATCACGGTAGTAGTTGGGAGTAAGGGACATCAGCGATTCTCCTGTACGAGGTTGGCAATGGCGGCATGGATCTGGTCGAGCTGGGGGATGGTGACGCTGCGCACATCGATCTCGATGTGCCCCTCGTTGGCCTTGTAGCCACGGCAGTAGATGGCAGGATTGCCCTGCTGCAGGCGGCTTATGACCTGCACCGTGGTCATGCCGATCTGCTGGTGGTCAAACGCGATATCTGTGCGGGCAATGTCACGCCCTGCACTGTCCCACACTACCTTGGCGGTGACGCCGGGCAGCTGGTTGAGGCGTTCGATGAAGGGAGTCATCTTGGCAACCATGGCGGCGCCGCTCTCCTTCTCTTTGGCCAGATAGCGCTCGATGGCGTGGGTCAGGCCGAGGATCCCCTCCTTGCCCACCTTCATGGCGCGGCCGATGCCGTTGGCCTGCTGTTTGACCCACTCCACATACTGGCGCTTGCCGAGCACCAGCCCGCTGGTGGGCCCTTCAATGGCCTTGGCGCCGCTGTAGATAACCAGATCCGCCCCCTGGTTGTAATAGAGCCGCAAATCCTCTTCCGCAGCGGCATCGACGATCAGCGGCAACTGGTGAGCCTTGGCGACCTCGGCGGCCTCGGCCACCGACAGAATGCTCTTCTGCACGCAGTGGTGGGACTTGATATAGAGAATGGCAGCTGTGTTGGCATTGATGGCGGCGCTCAGTTGGGCAGGGGAGCACTCGTTGGCATAGCCAGCCTCTACCACCTTGCCGCCACCCAGATTGACCATGGTGCCGACCGGGGCGCCAAAGTTGACGTTGTGCCCCTTGGGCAGCACGATTTCGCTCGGCACCCCGTGGGCATGGGCGTGCAGCTGCTCAAGGCGGTAGGGGTCGCCACGCACTATCACGGCGGCCACCGACTGGGCGATACCGGCGCTGGCGCAGGAGACCACCACCGCATCCTCCACATCCAGCAAGCCAGCCAGATAGGAGCCTGTCTTGTTGACCAGATCCTTGACCTCGAAGTAGTGGCCGAGGCCGAAGTTGACCGCATCGACCACCTCCTGCTCGGGGGTGGAGACACCGAGAATGGTCATGCGCCCGGAGGCGTTGATCACCGGTTTGAGCTGATATTTCTCATAAACAGAAGGCATGGTGTAATTTCCCATTGTGAGTCAGAACCAGTTCGCCCCCCACCAGGGCGGCGAGAGGCAGCAGTTGTTGGTCACCGTTGCGGGACTGGGCTTCGGTATCCATAAACAGTGTCGGGCCGCTAGTGACCTCGAACAGGGTCAGGTCGGCATCGGCGCCCACGTCGAGTCGCCCCTTGCCGGTCAGCCGCAGTGCATCGGCCGCGTGGCGGGTGACACAGGCCAGTACCTGCTCCAGCGTCATGCCGATGGCGAGAAACTTCGACATCACGTGGGCCAGACTGTAGACCGGCCCCTTGATGCGGTTCTTGCAGTAGATATCGGAGCTGATGGTGTGGGGCAGGATCCCCTGACGGATGGCAAGCTCCGCCACGTCAAAGCTGAAGCTGGCGCCGCCGTGGCCAATGTCGAGCAACATGCCGCGCTGCATCGCCTCGCGCACCGCAACCCGCAGCTCGCCAGCCGGGGTCAGGATGCGGTTCGGTTTGCCGTTGAAGCAGTGGGTCAGCAGGTCGCCATCCCCCAGCAGGGTGACGATCTCGTCCAGATCCGGCGGTGTGTTGCCCACGTGTACCATCAGCGGCAGCTGGCCGTGGGCCTGCTGCAGCGACTTGGCCATGCGCAGTGGTTGCAGGCCGTTTTCCCCCACCACGCTGCCGCTCATGCGCGCCTTGATGCCGACGATAAACTCGGGATGGCGCCGAATGGCTGCCGAGGCGAGCGCCATGTCCAGATCCCGGCTATCGGCCAGTTCGTTCTGGCGCAGCAGGCCGATGCGGGCGATGTTGAGCAGGGCGTGCACCCGGGTCTTGCAGCCAGCGGCGATCCGCTGGAAGTCGTCCACATCGTCGGCCCCTGTGCTGCCCGCGTCGATGACGGTGGTGACGCCTGATTCCACCCCGACCTTGTCCGGTTCATCGTGATAGATGGGGGAGGCGGGGTAGCAGTGGGTATGGCCGTCGATCCAGCCTGCACTCACATGTACCCGGCCTGCCAGATCCAGAGTTCGCTTTGCCCCGCTCCTTGCTGGCAGCTGGCCGAGGGCCACTATCTTGCCGTTCCGGATGGCGATGTCGATGAGCTGGCCATCTCCCTGTCGCCCGGCTCTGATGATCATGTCGTACATGCTGATATCCCTCTTGGAACCTGCTTGCGCTCTTACTACGAGGCTGTGATCAAGGCTCATGTGCTGCTCGGAATCCTCACGTATATCTATACGCTCCGGTTCCTGCGCGGCTCTTCACCTTGCTGACGACCTCTCGCGACAGATCGCAAACAGGTTCTTAAATGCCGCCCGAGAGACGACCTGTGATTAAGCCAGGGCGACCGGGAAGAAGGTGCCGAGCAGCATGGCCCCCAGGATAGCGCCACCTGTGATGGGCTTGTTCCACACGTAGAACAGCAGTGCACCCAGCAGTGAACCCAGCCCTATGGGGATGGAGGCCCCCATGGCGGAGAGGATGATCAAGGGGCCAAGGAAGCGGCCCGAGCTGTTACCAGCCCCCATCATCACGTCGGCGCCGTAGGTGGAGTTGCTCTGGTTGATGGTGAACTTGCGCGCCAGAATGATGATGCCGCCAATAGCAAGCCCGATGGCCATACCGGTGGCCAGCGAGGCGCCGAAGTTCTCCACCGGATAGACGATACCGGCCCCCAGCAGCAGGGCGGGCACGCCCAGCCCGACCCCGGTCTGGATGGCGCCGCCGATATCAAGGATACCCACCAGTGAGCCCTCGATGATGCGGGCAAACAGGAAGCTGGCTCCGAATGCGGCGACCGCGCCGTAGGCGCCTGTGTCCATGCCGGCTTTTAGCATGGCGACGAAGGCTACCTCGTTGAAGGCACCGACCCCGTACAGGTAGAACATGTGGGTCCCGGCAAAGACGCCGGCCGAGAGCAGGCCGACGAAGATGGGGAAGGACCAGTCGGCGTACCAGAAGTTGTTTCTCAGTTTCTCATCCATGTGGTGGCCCCTTATTTGCCGCTAAGCAGGTTATGGACGTTCTCCAGCCACAGGGGAATACCCAGATGGAAGGATTCAATCAGTTTAATGTCGAAGCCGCGGAAGAAGCCGCTCAGCACGAACAGCAGCACGATGGCGGCCATCATCACGCGAGTGACGTGGTTCCAGCCGCTCTCCTCTACTCCCTTGCCGATCAGGATGCCGAGCACCAGCCCCGGTACTGCGTTGCCCATGATGAGTTGCGCCAGACCGCCGAAGATGGTGGCCCAGAAGCCGGATTTCTTGCCCGCCTCGATGGCGGCGAGCCAGAAGATGACCGGCATGACGGTGTTGACCAACAGGTTTGCAGCCGGTACCAGCACCTTGACGGCGGTGACTTGCAGGGCTTCCGGCACAGCAGCGGCCGTGCTGTTGAGGAAAGCGACGACGATGGCGCCGATGATGCCGCCGGCGATGGCCATCTTCTTGGGATCGTGCAAGGTGGTGGCGAGATCCCGATTCTTGACCAGCAGTGCGGCTGTGGCCCAGTGCGGAATGATGCGGTGGTCCACGTCCTGGGTGAAGGCACCGGCCGCCACCGTCGAGGCCCAGGCGTTGAAGAAGAAGCCGAGGCCGAACGAGAAGTGGGAGGCGGGATCCCCTTCGCAGGAGTTGAGCTCGCCCAGGGTACGGAAAGCGCCCATGCCCTGTACGGTCGGGGCGTGGAACATCCGCGCCGCGCCAGCCCCCACCCCGACGCCCACCAGGCCGCCGATGATGAGTGACTTGATAAATATGATTAGAAACATCCAGGGTATCCTTCTTGTGAGGTGGTGCCAGCGGGTGGCGTCACACCCGGGTGAACGTGACTTGTTCGGCGTCCAGGCTGGTGACCTTGACCGTGATCTCCAGCTGGACGCGAAACTCGTGGCGCTGGCGTGGCAGGAAGAAGAACAGGAACTTCTCCACCCGGACCGACTCTTCGGCCTTGAGCACCTGCACCTCGACCGGTTCGATCCGTAGCATCACGCGCGGGTTGTCCTTGAGCAGGCAGTGCTGCACCTGACTGAGGGCGGCGGCGAACGCCTGTTGGCGGGTCGTCCCCTTGCCGTTGACGATGACCTGGGTGGTGAAGTTCTCTTTCATCAGACGCGTCCGTGCTTCTTTGCGAAGGCTTCGACCAGCTTCTGGCCCAGCTCTTCCTTGTCCATGAAGCCGAAGCCCAGCACCACGCAGCCGTCATTGATGGCGGTGACACCCTCCTCGACGGAACGCATGCCATAGCGGCACTTGTAGCCGTATTTGGTCTGGGCCGTGATGGCACCGGCGCCACCGCTGCCGCAGAAGGAGATGCCGAGATCCGCCTGCTCCTTGTTCATCACATCACCGAGCTTCATGTCGGCGGCCATACCAGGGATCACGGTCACGCTGGCACCGGCGGTTTCTGCCCCAGCACCCACTTTCTGGCCCTTGCCGAGACGATCTCCAATCACGAGTTTGATGGCTGACATTTAGATATCTCCTTTGAGTGAGCTGAGTTCGTTTTCTTTGGCGACTTCGAAATGGACGGACAAGAGGTGAGCCTCTTCATAGGCCAGTTTGTCCAGCCAGGCGACGACCTGTTCGGCCAGCCGCAGGGAAAGAGGGGAGATCTCCTCGAACAGGCTGAGGTCGACCTCTGGCAAGGATTCGCCGCTATGGGAGCGCCACACCATGGCCTTGACATGGGAGGCCAGCATCTGCCGTTGCACCTCGTTGGGGATGATGTCCTGTTCGGCCAGCAGGGGATGGATGCGTGCCAGGACCAGGTCGGTCTTGCGCAGCAACGCCGGGCTGTTCGGGGTCAGGGTCTGGTCGTGGGTCTCTGTTTGCAATGTCTGCTCTCCAGGGCTGGCAGAAGGGATGGCGTTACCCTAAGCCCGCAGGGGCGTGCAGAGGAGGCAGCGTTTTTCCGATTCGAAGCGGAAATTCCCGTGCGCTTGGGCTGAAAACGGTGATTTTTGTGCGTTGGTGGGGCGGAGGGCTGCTATCGGGGCCAACTTAGTGTGATCAAAGGCACACTTGGCCCGCGGGACTGACCCGATAAGGCTTGGCGGAAACTGTGAGTCGCCTCACGGATGATAAGGAAAAGAAGGGGGCGTAGAGATGACAAAGGGCGGTATCCCGCCCTTGTAATGGAGAGCACTGAGCATCAGCTGGCGGCAGCGGCACTCGCGTTGGCATTGTCCTTGTTCTGTTGTCTTTGCTGGTAGCGCAGGTCTTCTTCTATGGTGACCTGCACCTCCAGTGGCTTGCCATCGCGAAACACCGAGATAGTGAGCTTGGTGCCGGGGCGGCTCTCGACGATCTTGTCCATGGCGGAGCGCACGCCACTGATGGCTTCCCCGTTGATCTTGAGCAGCACATCTCCCCGTGCCAGCCCCCCCCTGGCCGCCGGGCCATTGGGATCCAGGTTCTCGATCACCAGGCCACGCAGATCGCCCAGGTTCATCATGCGGGCCACTATGGGGTTGATCTCGACGCTGGAGATGCCGAGGTAGCCGCGGATGACCCGGCCATTGGCGATCAGCTCGTCCATGATCCGCTTGGCCAGCTTGTAGGGGATGGCGAAGCTGATGCCATAGCTCTCCTGATTGCTATTGAGGTGATAGGCGGCCGTGTTGATGCCGACCAGATCGCCACGGCCGTTGACCAGGGCGCCACCTGAGTTGCCCTCGTTGATGGCGGCATCGGTCTGCAACAGATCCTGCCGCCCGTTGCTGTCCGGCCCCATGCTGGAGAGACCGATCCGGCCGGTGGCACTGATAATGCCTTGAGTGATGGTCTGGCCGACGTTGTAGGGGTTGCCGATGGCGAGCACTACATCCCCCACATCCGGCAGCCGATCGGGATCCTGCGGGATCACCGGCAGGTTATCCGACTCTATGTAGAGCACCGCCAGATCGGTCAGCTGATCGGTACCGACCAGCTCGGCACTGAACACGCGGCCATCCTGCAGCGCGACTATTATCTGGTCCGCATCGGCGATGACATGGTAGTTGGTCAGCACATGGCCACGCGGGTTCATGATGACGCCCGAACCCAGCCCCTGAGGCCTGAGTTCGGCCTGGTTGCCCTGATTGCGGGCGAAGCTGCGGGTATAAATGTTGACGACGGCAGGGCCGGCCCGGTGTGCCGCATAGGAGAAGCTCAGATCGCGGGCATTGGTGATGAGGCCAGGCAGCTGGGCACCGCCACGGAAATCGGGAAACATCAGCAACAGGAGAGCCGCCACGGTTAAACCGAAGCCGATAGACTTGCCCAAGTAACTGATCAAAGGTGGGATTTTCATGTCATTCTCATCCGTACATGCAGCGCGCAGAGAATAACACTATCGGTGGATAAAAATCACCCGCGGCGACGGCCGCGGGTGTGAGGGCGTTAACGTAAAACCAGATAGAGGGAGGACTCCCCGCGCTGTATGTTCAGTGCCAGCACCTCGGGCTTGTTCTTGAGCGCCTTGGTCAGCTCCTCCAGCGAGTTGATGTGCAGGCGGTTGACCCCGATGATGATGTCGCCCTTCTGCAGGCCGGAGGCGGCAGCAGGAGAACGCGGATCGATATCAGAGACAGCCACGCCGGTTACCGGCTCGGTCGTGGTGCTGAGCTTGGCGCCTTCCAGTGCCGGGTGCAGCGCGCTGGCGAGGATCTCGCTGTCATCTGCTTTCTTCAGGATGACCTTGACGGTTTGTTCCTTGCCATCACGGATGAGGCCCAGGGAAACCTGCTTGTCGGCCCCCATGGTCGCTATCTTGGCGCGCAACTCACCGAACGAGCGGATGGCTTTGCCATCTATGCTGATGATGATGTCGCCAGCCTTGATGCCTGCCTTGGCGGCGGCAGAGCCGGGCATGACCTGGTTGACGAAGGCGCCATCCTTCTTGTTGTAGCCGAAGGTCTTGGCGATCTCTGAGGTCAGCTCGGTACCCGTAATCCCCAGCTGGCCACGGCGTACTTCACCGAACTTGACGATCTGTTCGGACAGATCCCGCACCATGTTGGAGGGGATGGCGAAGCCGATGCCGATGTTGCCACCGTTCGGGCCCAGGATGGCGGTATTGATGCCGATCAGCTCACCGCGCAGGTTGAGCAGGGCGCCACCCGAGTTACCGGAGTTGATGGCTGCATCGGTCTGGATGAAGTTCTCCAGATTTTCGATGTTGAGGCCGCTTCTGCCCAGGGCGCTGACGATGCCGGAGGTGACTGTCTGGCCCAGGCCAAACGGGTTACCGATGGCCAGTGCATAGTCGCCGACTCGCAATTCGTCCGAATCGGCAAATTTGATCTGGACCAGATCCTCTGCCTTGATTTGCAGCAGCGCGATGTCGGACTGCCTGTCTTCACCTATCTTCTTGGCCGCGTATTCACGACCATCTTTCAGGTTGACCTTGATCTCGTCCGCCTCGTGCACGACGTGGGCGTTGGTGATCACGTAGCCCTTCTTGGCATCTATGATGACGCCTGAGCCCAGCGCCTGGAAGGGCCGCTCGCTCACCTGCTCACCAGGCATGTTGGGGCCGAAGAAGAAGCGGAATTGTTCCGGCAGACGCTGGCGGGTGATTTTTTTGCCAGAGACCGAGATATTGACCACAGCTGGCGTGACCTGTTCGAGAACCGGCGCCAGGCTCGGCATCTCCTGGTTGTTCGCCAGCAAAGAGGGCAGCGCAGCCTGTACCGGGGTCGCTGACATAGCGATACCGACACAGAGGGCTAACACACTGAACACAGAAAGAGGTTTACGCATATGAAAAACGGCTCCCAGAAAAAGTTGCAATGCAATCGTCAAGGTCTGACCACGATACAGCGCAGTTAGTTCCGCAAAGAACTAGCTGGACTGCTTGAGCAAACCGGACGCGCCAGCATAGTCACGGGGCGGGATACCGGGTTCTTCGTTGACCTGGGTATCTGCGTTATCGTCGAGCAGCGCTTCGCGGAATCGCGGCTCCTGTGCCTTGGCCAGGAATTTGCTCTGTTCCGCCATGTGGCGATAGAGGGTCTGATACTGCTCGGCCAGTTGCTCCATCAGGGCGGCGCTGTCGGCAAAGTGGGTATTGATCTGGCCCTGGTAGTTTTCCAGCTCCGAGTGTGCTTTTTTCAGCTCTTGTTCCAGACGTCCTGCATCCCGGCTGCGCACCGTGAAACGACCGATGATGATGCCGATAATCAAGGCGGCGACAGCCAGCAGGATCCCATTTAACAGACTCATAGATGCTCCTTATTACAGCTAAATCAATGTGTGTTGATGCGGCCTGGGTGGCCGCTACGCCTTGATGGCACTATACCGTGCACCCCGAGAGCGTGATACCATTTTGTCCTTTGTTCAGGGACTTGGAGGCGGTTGACAGGATGACCCCGCAGCAAAAATATCAGCAGGATTTGCAGCGCCCCGGCTTTGTGGCCGACCCGTCCCAGGCGATGGCCGTGACCCGCCTGGAGCGACTCTATCAGGATTTGTGCCAAAGCCCGACTCCGACCAGATCCCGCGGCCTGTTGGGCTGGTTGCAAAAGCCCAAGGCCCAGGAACCTGTCCTCGGGTTGTATATGTGGGGTGGAGTGGGCAGAGGCAAGACCTGGTTGATGGATACTTTTTTCGAAAGCCTGCCGGGGAGGGGAAAACTGCGTATCCACTTCCACCGTTTCATGCACAGGGTACACGACGAACTCAAGGGGCTGACCGGTCAGGCCGATCCGCTCAAGCTCATCGCCAGCAAGCTGGCCAGCGAGATAGACGTCATCTGTTTCGATGAGTTCTTTGTCTCCGACATCACGGATGCCATGCTGCTGGGGACCTTGTTCCAGGAGTTGTTCGGGCACGGTGTGGTACTGGTGGCCACCTCGAACATACCGCCACAGGATCTTTATCGAAATGGCCTGCAGCGCGCCCGTTTTCTGCCAGCCATCGCATTGATCGAGCGTCATTGCGAGATACTTAACGTGGATGGCGGGATTGACTATCGCTTGCGTACTCTGGAGAAGGCTGAGATTTATCACTCTCCGCTGGATCAGCAGGCAAAAGCGAATCTTGATCGTTATTTTCAACAGTTAACCGGGTTGGAAGAGGCTCGGGCGGGCAGTGTCGAGATCAACCATCGTCAATTGACGTCGCTGGGGATGGGAGAAGGGGTGCTCTACATGGAGTTCGAGCAACTTTGCTGCACTCCGCGCTCACAGGGCGACTACATAGAACTGGCACGCCTGTTTCACACCGTGTTGCTGGCCAATGTGCAGCCCATGTGGGCGGGCACGGATGACGCGGCTCGTCGCTTCATCGCCATGGTGGATGAGTTCTATGAGCGGCACGTCAAACTCATTATGTCGGCGGCTGTCTCCATGACAGAACTCTACGGGGACGGGCTGCTGAATTTCGAATTCAAACGTTGTCTTTCACGGCTTCAGGAAATGCAATCGCACGAATACCTTGCCAGAGTGCACCTTCCTTAGTCACAATACCGCGCCTGCCAGTCGGATGGGCATCTGCGGCAGGTAGGGCCGGGCGACATTTGCTA
>NZ_CDBI01000092.1:97116-98552 GCF_000820025.1 Aeromonas popoffii | reverse complement strand
TCGCCCGGCCCACGTTACAGCTGTCGATAAGGCAGCAACACTTTAAGCTTTACTTGTATTCGAAGGGGTACAGGTAGGCCATCGTTTGTTGTTTGTGGGAGAGCCCCCATAAGCAATTGGGTCTGTAACAGGTAATTGGGTTTAACTTAATGAAAACTTTCGTTGCCAAGCCAGAAACCGTAAAACGTGACTGGTACATTGTGGACGCAGAAGGTAAAACTCTGGGTCGTATCGCAACCGAGATCGCTTCTCGTCTGCGTGGTAAGCACAAAGCTGAGTACACTCCGCACGTTGACACCGGTGATTACATCATCGTTGTAAATGCTGAGAAGGTACACGTAACCGGTAAGAAATTTACCGACAAAATGTACCATGCTCACTCCGGTTTCCCGGGTGGTATCAAGTCAATCAGCTTCGACAAGCTGATCAAGCGTAAACCGGAAATGGTAATCGAAGCTGCTGTCAAAGGTATGCTGCCGAAGGGTCCTCTGGGCCGTGCCATGTTCCGTAAACTGAAAGTTTACGCAGGCGCCGAGCATGCTCATGCTGCTCAGCAACCTCAAGTACTGGATATCTAATCGGGAACTGGCAACATGGCAGAAAATCAATACTACGGTACCGGCCGTCGCAAAAGCTCCACTGCTCGCGTGTTTATCAAAGCGGGTAGCGGTAAAATCATCATCAACCAACGCTCCCTGGAGCAGTACTTCGGCCGTCCGACTGCCCGCATGGTAGTTCGTCAGCCGCTGGAACTGGTTGAGATGACCGAAAAACTGGATCTGTACATCACCGTTAACGGTGGCGGCATCTCCGGTCAAGCTGGTGCAATCCGCCACGGTATCACTCGTGCTCTGATGCAGTACGATGAGACCCTGCGTGCCGAACTGCGTAAAGCAGGCTTTGTTACTCGCGATGCCCGTAAGGTTGAGCGTAAGAAAGTCGGTCTGCACAAAGCTCGTAAGCGTCCGCAGTACTCCAAGCGTTAATTCGCTTTTGGTACGCACTCTCACGAGTGTCAAAAAAGCCTGGCCATGTGCCAGGCTTTTTTTATTGGTAATATTATTTACGCCAATGCTAACACCACGTCACAAAAGACAAATATTTGTGTATTTATTGTTTTTGCCCTTCGCTTCTCTTTCTTGTCAAGTTGTTATCTTTTCTTTAAAATTCCCTCGGTTTTTCTGTGACAATTGTAACTCCGCTTCCGCCGCTGTTGTCACGGAAGAAAGGGGAACAGGGACACAATAAGAATGTGCGGAGTCCACATGGGAGAGTTTTTGGATGAGCAATGCGCCAGTTGATACCGGTCGCCGCAGATTTCTTACCTGGTCAACGGTCGCCGTTGGTGGGGTAGGAGCTGCTTTTACCGCAGTGCCGTTTATAAAGTCATGGAACCCGAGTGCCAAAGCCAAAGCGGCGGGTGCTCCGGTAGAAGT
>NZ_CDBI01000092.1:48838-96924 GCF_000820025.1 Aeromonas popoffii | reverse complement strand
CTCCGGTAGAAGTGGATATCAGTAAGTTGGAACCAGGTCAGCTCATTCGCGTTGAGTGGCGAGGCAAACCGGTCTGGGTGGTAAAACGTACCGAGCAGACGCTGGATGCCTTGGCTGCTCATAATGACAAGCTGCGCGACCCAGCCTCCGACGAACCCCAGCAGCCCGACTATGCCCACAACGAGCACAGGTCCATCAAGCCGGAAATCTTCGTTGCCGTCGGTATTTGCACCCATCTGGGATGCTCTCCCTCCTATCTGCCGGACAGCTTCGGTGAACAGGTTCAGGGCGTGACCTCCGGATTCTTCTGCCCGTGCCATGGCTCCAAGTTCGACATGGCTGGTCGAGTGTTCCAGGGGGTGCCTGCACCTTTGAACCTGGTCATTCCGCCGTACCAATATCTTAGCGACACCACCATCCTGGTCGGTGCCGACGGCAAGGAGGCTTGACCATGTTTGCCAAACTGATGGGCTGGATCGACGATCGCTTCCCGCTCACTGCCATGTACAACGACCATATGGCCAAGTACCCGGCGCCAAAGAACCTGAACTTCTGGTACATCTTCGGCTCGCTGGCCATGCTGGTGCTGGTCAACCAGATTATCACCGGCATCTGGCTAACCATGAACTACAACCCCTCTGCAGAAGGCGCCTTTGCCTCCGTGGAGTACATCATGCGGGATGTGGACTATGGCTGGTTATTGCGTTACATGCACTCCACCGGCGCGTCTGCGTTCTTTGTGGTGGTGTATTTGCACATGTTCCGCGGCATGATCTACGGCTCCTACCAGAAGCCGCGCGAGCTGCTGTGGATCTTCGGCATGCTGATCTTCCTCTGCCTGATGGCCGAAGCGTTCATGGGCTATTTGCTGCCCTGGGGCCAGATGTCATTCTGGGGGGCCCAGGTTATCATCTCACTGTTTGGCGCCATCCCGGTGATTGGCGACGATCTGACCCTGTGGATCCGTGGTGATTATGTCATCTCGGGGGCGACCCTTAACCGCTTCTTCGCCCTGCATGTCATCGCACTGCCGCTGGTACTTGTGATGCTGGTGGTCATGCACATTCTGGCGCTGCACGAGGTGGGCTCCAACAACCCGGACGGCATCGACATCAAGAAGCACAAGGACGAGAAAGGCTGGCCGCTGGATGCGGTGGCATTCCACCCTTACTTTACCGTGAAGGACATGATCGGGGTGGCAGGCTTCCTCTTCCTGTTCTGCGCCGTCATCTTCTTCAAGCCGGACATGTGGGGCTATTTCCTCGAAAAGCCGAACTTTGAAGTGGCCAACGGCCTGAAGACCCCGGCGCACATTGCCCCCGTGTGGTACTTCACACCCTTCTACGCCATTTTGCGTGCGGTGCCGGACAAGCTGCTGGGCGTCATCATGATGGGTCTCTCTATCCTAGTGCTGTTCCTGCTGCCCTGGCTGGATCGCTGCAAGGTGCGCTCAGTGCGTTACCGCAGCACTCTGCACAGGCTGAACATCGCCCAGTTCGTGGTCTGCTTCGTCATTCTCGGTGTTCTCGGCGTGTTGCCATCGACCCCGACCCTGACGCTGATTGCCCAGATCTGTACCTTGGGTTATTTCGGGTTCTTCGTCCTGCTGTTCTTCTACAGCAAGAACGAACGCACCAAGCCGCTGCCGGAGAGGGTGACATTTAAATGAAAAGAATAATTTTTGCAGTGCTGACCCTGCTACCGGCGCTGGTGTTTGCCAATACCGGTGCCGTGCAGTTGGACAAGGCCAACTATGACCTGAACGACAAGGCGTCCCTGCAGCGTGGTGCCACCACCTTCATGAACTACTGCTTTGGCTGCCATAGCACCCAGTACCAGCGTTACAACCGGGTTGCGGCAGACATAGGTATTCCGGAAGACCTGATGGCTGCCAACCTGATCGTCAACGGTGCCAAGATCGGTGATCTGATGGAAAACTCGGTTTCAGAGCAGGATGCGGCCAAGTGGTTTGGTGCGCCGCCCCCCGATCTGACACTGGTGGCGCGGGTGCGTGGTGCAGACTGGATCTACACCTATCTGCGCTCCTTCTACGTGGACGAGACTCGTCCGTTTGGTGTGAACAACGTGGTGTTCCCGTCGGTGGGTATGCCCCACGTACTGGAGCCGCTGCAAGGCACGCCGCGTGCCGAGTTTGCCACTCATATGGTCGATGGGGTGGAAACCCAGCAGGTTGTCAGTGTCAAATCTGACGGCAACGGTGAAATGAATAACGAAGAGTATGATCAGATGGTACTGGATCTGGTAAACTTCTTGGTCTACTCGGCTGAACCGGTACAACAGGAGCGCGAACGCATGGGCTTCTGGGTACTCGGATTCATCGTGATCTTCTTCATCTTCACTGTGCTGTTGAAGAAGGAATTCTGGCGCGACGTTCACTAAGCGACCAGATCCGGGTAATATAATGCACGGCAATGAAGACCAAGATGCTTCATTGCCGTTTCTGCTTTTTAATGACGGGAGGGTTCAATGGCTGTAGCTGCCAATAAGCGTTCGGTAATGACGCTGTTTTCCGGTGCCAACGATATGTTCAGCCATCAGGTGCGCATTGTCCTGGCGGAGAAGGGTGTTAGCGTAGATATTTGCCAGGTTGACCCAAGCAACCTGCCGGATGAGCTGGCCGAGCTGAACCCGTACAACACAGTACCGACTCTGGTCGATCGTGAGCTGGCACTGTACACCTCACGCATCATCATGGAGTATCTGGACGAGCGCTTCCCGCACCCGCCCCTGATGCCCGTTTACCCGGTAGCCCGTGGTAACAGCCGTTTGATGATGCATCGCATCGAGCTGGACTGGTACTCCCTGGCTGACAAGATCATGGCGGGTACTGACGTGGATGCGGCACGCGCCGAGCTGCGAGACAACCTGCTGGCTATTGCGCCCATCTTCGGTGAAATGCCCTATTTCATGAGCGAAGAGTTCGGTCTGGTCGATTGCTATATGGCCCCGCTGCTGTGGCGTCTGCCGAGTCTCGGCATTGACTTCGCCGGCCGTGGAGCCAAGGAGCTGAAGGCTTACATGGTGCGTCTGTTCGAGCGTGAATCCTTCCAGGCTTCCCTGACTGAAGCCGAGCGCGAGATCCGTGCTGGCGTATGAGCATGGAACCGACAATGACACCCAGTCGCCCGTATCTGTTACGGGCGTTCTTTGACTGGTTACTGGATAACGAGCTGACCCCGCATCTGGTGGTCAACGTCAATATCCCTCATGTGATGGTGCCGATGCAGTTTGTCCAGGATGGACAAATTGTGTTGAACATAGCGCCGCGTGCGGTGGGGCAGTTCCACATGGATAATGAAGCCATCAGCTTCAGCGCCCGTTTTGGTGGTGTCTCCCAGCAGGTTTATATCCCGATGGCGGCCGTGCTGGCCATTCATGCCCGGGAAAATGGCGTGGGTACCCTGTTCCCGCCCGAGCCGGGTTACGACCTTTGGCTGGAGCAGGCCGAAGCACCGGCGGAGCCTGAGCCGGAACCACCGCGTCCGACTGGTCGTCCGACGCTGAAAGTCATCAAATAAAAACGCAGCCAGTTGGCTGCGTTTTTTTTATAGCGGTTTGCTCGTCGCTCAGTTCTGGGCGAACTCGAAAGCCTTGATAACGCGCTTCACGCCGCTGACGTGGCGGGCTATCTCAACGGCTCGATCCCCTTCCTGACGAGTGACCAGGCCAATCAGGAACACCTCGCCATTCTCGGTGACCACCTTGACCTTGGCGCTGTCGAAGTTCTTGGCTCCCAGCATGTCTGCACGGACTTTGGAGGTGATCCAGGAGTCATTGCTGCGAACCCCTATGCTGACCGGCTGGCCGAGGCGCAGTTCGTTGTAGACGTGGCGTACCCCGTCGATACGGGCCACTATCTTGCCTGCTTCGAGTTTGTAAGCGTCAGAAGGTGTCTGACCGACCAGCAGCACACGGCCGTTGTTGCTGTAGACGCTGATCTTGCTGGCCGCGCTCAGCGGCTTGTTGTCGGCCAGCAGGTTGGCCGCTTTCAGCTCTATGGCCTGATCGCTCCACTGGGCCCCCAGGGTGCGGCGATCGCCGGAAGCCTTGGCAGTACCGGCGGCACCGCCCACCACCACGGCCGCGCAGCCTTGCAGCAGCAGGGTGCCGGCCAGCAGGCCGAGCAGGAGAGTTTGCTTCTTCATGGTTTCAATCTTCCTGTTGCGGGAAAAGAGTCTGGTCGATGAGGTCACACAGGCAGTGCAGGGTCAACAGGTTTACTTCCAGAATGCGGGGGCGACGGGCGGATGGCACCCGGATCTCCACATCGTTGGGGCCGAGCAAGCCGGCGATCTCGCCGCCGTCACCGCCACCCAGCACGACTATCGTCATGTCGCGGGAGAGCGCGGCTTCGGCTGCCTTGATCAGGCTGCGGCTGTTACCCGTGGTGGTGATGACCACCAGGATGTCGCCGGGCTGACCCAGAGCCCGGATCTGCTTGGCATAGACTTCCTCGAAGCCATGGTCGGTGGCGATGGCGCTGATGGTGGCCATGTCGGGGGTCAGTGCCATGCCGGGCAGGGAGGGGCGCTCTGTCTCGTAGCAGTTGACCAGCTCCGAGATGAACAGCTGGGCCAGCGCCGCAGAAGGACCATTACCGCACGCCATCACCTTGTGGCCATTGAGCAGACAGATGGTCAGCATCTGGGCCGCAGTATGGATAGCGTCCGGCAGCGCCTCGGCGGCGGCAATCTTGGTCTGGATGCTTTCGGTGTAGTTCTCTTTGATGCGGTCAGTCATAGGGTCCTCTTAAAATGCGTTCTGGATCCAGTCTGGCTGGTCTCCCTCGAACGCAATCACATCGAATCGGCAGGCCTGGCTGGCCTCGTTGATGGCATGTTGCTTGAAATAGTGGCGCGCTGCCAGCACGATCTTGTGCTGCTTGCGCCGGGTGACTGAGCCGGCTGCTCCGCCATGGCTGGTGTTGGCGCGGTAGCGGACCTCAACAAACACCAGGGTTTCCCCCTGGCGCATGATGAGATCGATTTCGCCCCCTCGACAGCGGTAGTTGCGGGTCACGGGTTGCAGACCTCGGGCCTGCAACCAGCGTTCCGCTACCTGCTCAAAGTGCGATCCCTTGCTCGTCGGTGACGGGAACAGGTTCTGCCACTGCTGGCTCATCCGTGCCAATAGACCCTTCATCGGAGGCTCCCTCTAGCTGGGGCATGGCACTGTCACTGACCAGCTTGCCGTTCTGGTAGGTGGCCCAGTCCAGTACCCGCACTATGTTGCCACTGGCGTCCACGCTCAGCTGGCCACTCATGCCAGGTTGCTGCATGGCATTGACCTTGCGCATCTGCTGCAGGTTTTCCGCCAGGCTGACGGCATCGTAACCGAGCGCGAAGAGGCGTAGCAGGTCACCCTGGGTCTGTGGCCAGAGCAGGGCAATTTGCTCCCGTTGCTTCTCGTAGCCACCCAGCAGCAGTGGCATGTCGGAGATATGCATGCTATTGAGCTCGGAGGCAACCTCTGTGGTGGCGCTGTCGTAGCCACGTGAGCTGCTGTAGATGGGCAGACTGCCCATGGGATTGACCGAGATGTCCACATAGGGCTTGATCATCCGGGTCTCCAGGCTGTTGGCGACGACATAGACCACATCTATGCTGCGCGGGGCTGCGGCTGAGAGTTGCACCACTTCCCCGGCCCGGGCGGTCGAGCGGCCGCTCAGGGCATTTTTGACCATCCCCTGCACCTCGTTGCGGGCACCGAAGGTGGCCACGACCGGCGGGTCCTGGCTCACGGCGGCCCATGCCTGCTCAAACGCCTTGATGCTGCTGTAGCCGATCCGCCCCTGGGCGGCGATCAGCAACGGCTTGCGATAACCCTGACCGTAGAGATATTGCGCGGCCTGGGCCGCATCGGCGGCAGCCGAGAGGGAAAAGTAGAAGGTGTTGTCGTTGACGATCGGCTGGTCCAGCTCGTTGAGCGCCAGCACGGGGACGGTCGGATTGGACTTGAGCAGCTCCTCGACCCGGTCCTTGAGCAGCGGGCCTATGATCATGTCGGCCCCTTCCTGAATGGCCTGCTTGTAGAGCTCGCCCATCGTCTTGGACTGGGTGTCGTAGAAGTTCAGGGTGAATTGGCCCTGATTCTCCTTGTAAGACATCAACATGCCGTTGCGAATGGCGGCGCCTTGAGGCTCCAGGTTACCGGAGAGCGGCAGGAACACGGCGATCTGTTGCAGTGTATTGAGGTTGCTGGTTGCCAGATCACCCAGACCCGCCGGCATGTCTTTCTGGGCCGGGTGGTGCGGGAAGGCTTGCTTCCAGCCCGCCAGCTGGCGGGCCATCTGATTGGGCTGGGCACCAAACTCGTTCACCAGTGCTGCCAGTCGCAGCCAGCCAGTGGTCACATCGGGGGCGGGGGCTTCTTCCAGCGCCTGCAGGGTGGACGGGGTCATGCTTTTCAGCAGTGACCAGATCTGCTGATGGTTGGTCGCCAGCTCATTCTGGGCCAGATAGGGCTCCAGCAGGATCAGCGACTTGGCGGCTCCAAACTTGTTGTTGATGTCCAGTTGCAGTACTACCCGCTGGCGATACCAATTCTTCTGGGTATCGGCATCCAGCGCCACCTCCGGCTTGCCCTCCAGCAGGATCAGCGCCTGGTTGGCGTTGCCCTGGGCGAGCAACAGATGTGCCTGCAACAGTTGCAACTGCGCATTCTGCTCCGCGCTCTGGGCCTGCTTCTGCAGTTGCTGGTACAGGGCCGAGGCCGGTTTGGCCTGGCCGAGTGCCAGATAGCTGCGCGCCGCCATCACCTGCCAGGTGAAGGCGTCGGCCGGTTTGGCTTGGTCCACCTGCTCCAGATACCACTGGGCATTCTTGGTCAGATTGGAGAACGCAGACGGCATGCCTGGTTGCACGGAAGGTTGGTTGGGCTCCGACGCACAGGCGGCGAGCAGTACTGCCGCGAGTAGGATGCCGAAGAGTCGTGATACACTTAGCTGCTTTGTAACCCGGTTCAAGTTCATTCCCCGACCAGTGTTGAAGTTCTCCATAGTGTAAACGGGCCAATATGGCGACACAATTGTCGGGACACTCGGAGATCCCATGAGTGACATCCCAACCCTGTATATAGTCCCCACTCCGATCGGTAATCTGGCGGACATCACCCAGCGTGCATTGGACATTTTACGCAGTGTCGATCTGGTGGCTGCCGAGGATACGCGTCATACCGGTATCCTGCTCAGCCATTACCAAATCTCGGTGCCGACCTTCGCGCTGCACGATCACAACGAGCAGCAGAAAGCCGATGTGCTGATCGGCAGGATCAGGGAGGGCAAGAACGTCGCCCTGGTCTCGGATGCGGGCACCCCGCTCATCAGCGACCCCGGTTACCACTTGGTCACCCGCTGTCGTGAGGCCGGGGTCAAGGTGGTGCCGCTGCCCGGTCCCTGTGCCGCCATCACGGCGTTGAGCGCCGCTGGCCTGCCGACCGACCGTTTCGCCTTCGAAGGGTTCTTGCCCGCGAAGGCCAAGGGGCGTGATGATAGGTTACAGGCGGTAATCGAAGACACCCGCTCGCTGGTGTTCTATGAATCCCCGCGCCGGGTGCAGGATACGGTGGAAGCGATCGCTCGCATTCTGGGGGAGCGTAAGGTGGTGGTATGCCGCGAGCTGACCAAGACCTTTGAGTCCATCCATGGTCTGCCAGCCTCCGAGATGCTGACTTGGCTCGGTCAGGACGATAACCGCTGCCGTGGTGAGATCGTGCTGGTGGTCGCCGGTGCCAGCAAGGTGGATGAAGAGCTGCCCGCCGAGGCTATCCGCACACTGGGGCTGCTGGTCGCCGAATTGCCGCTGAAAAAAGCGGCAGCCCTGACTGCAGAGATCCATGGCGTCAAGAAGAATGCCCTCTACAAATACGGTCTCGATCACTATTAATCCGGGGAAAGGCCAATTGCAGGTTTACCCGGGCCGGCGGACAAGGCTATAATCCGCGCCCGGAGTCGGCTGGGCAATCGCTGCTTCGTCGTTGTGTCCTTCGGGACAGACGGGCGAAGGGGAGGAAAGTCCGGGCTTCATAGGGCAGGGTGCCAGGTAACGCCTGGGGGGCGCGAGCCCACGACCAGTGCAACAGAGAGCAAACCGCCGATGGCCCGCAAGGGATCAGGTAAGGGTGAAAGGGTGCGGTAAGAGCGCACCGCGCGACTGGCAACAGTTCGTGGCACGGTAAACTCCACCCGAAGCAAGACCAAATAGGCCCCTATTGGCGCGGCCCGCGTTGGGGGCGGGTAGGTTGCTTGAGCCAGTGAGCGATTGCTGGCCTAGAGGAATGATTGCTACCGGGGCAACCCGGAACAGAACCCGGCTTACAGGCCGACTCCGAACTCTTCCTGAAGAGCCTTGCGATTTATCGCGAGGCTCTTTTTTTATTATCTGGAAAAATATTGTCACCGTTTGGGCTGTGATGTTTTCTGTTGAGTGTTTTTTTGATATTTCATATTTAAAATCAAATGCTTATTATTTTTTATGCATGGTTGAAGTGCTGATCGAGTACCAAGAAAAGAGGGGTGCCTCCAATGTGTCTTTTTTGTCCGCTTTGTTTATTTTTTAGTTGATTTCAATTAATCAGATTGCCGTTAACTCAAATAACTCGTGGAAAATCAACTCATTTAATCAGCGCTGCCCAAACACTGCGTCAATATGTTCCCTATGCCCGATATCCTCGCTTGAAAAGCCCTCAGCACGTCCTTAAACTTCAAGGTGGGGAAAAGTGGATCAAAGTGGTTTTTATCGGGCGATTTGCCCCCTTAACTCATTTTCAGGGACTGCAATTTGTTGCGTGGTGCTCACGCCATCAGCCTGGACAGCAAAGGGCGATTGGCAATTCCGACCAAGTACCGTGATTGGCTGCGCGACGAAAGCGAGGGCCAGCTGGTCTGCACCATAGATATTGCTCATCCCTGCTTGCTGCTTTACCCCCTGAACGAATGGGAAGAGATAGAGCGCAAGCTCAAGATGCTCTCCAGCATGAACCCCGTAGAGCGCCGCTTGCAGCGGTTGTTGCTCGGCCATGCGACCGAATGCGAGCTGGATGGCAATGGCCGTCTGCTGCTGAGCCAGCCACTGCGTAACCACGCCGGGCTGGACAAGAAGATCATGCTGGTGGGCCAGCTCAACAAGTTTGAGCTGTGGGATGAAGCCCGCTGGCAACAACAGGTCAATGATGACATTCAGGGTCTGCCCGAGGACGACTGGGCAAGCTCGCCACGACTACAGGATTTTTCTTTATAAATGACCCAAGCCGCTGAACACATCACAGTGCTGTTGCACGAAGCCGTTGAAGGGCTGGCCATCAAGCCGGACGGCATCTACGTCGACGGTACTTTTGGCCGGGGTGGTCACTCTCGTCTCATTCTCCAGCACCTTGGCCCGAACGGCCGGCTGATCGCCATTGACCGGGATCCCCAGGCCATTGCCGAGGCTGCCAAGATCCAGGATCCCCGTTTCGAAATCGTGCACGGCCCCTTCTCCGGCATTACCACCTATCTGGCCGAGCGCGATCTGCTGGGCAAGGTAGACGGCTTTCTGCTGGATTTGGGTGTTTCCTCCCCCCAGCTGGACGATGCCGAACGTGGTTTCAGTTTTATGAAAGACGGCCCGCTCGACATGCGGATGGACCCCACCTCCGGCCAGAGTGCCGCACAGTGGCTGGCTCGCGCCGATGTGGATGACATTGCCTGGGTATTGAAGACCTTCGGCGAGGAGCGTTTTGCCAAGAAAATAGCCCGCGCCATCGTCCACGATCGGGTCACCGAGCCCTATGTGCGAACCCGCCAGTTGGCGGAGATGATTGCCAGGGTCAATCCGAGCAAGGAGAAGGGCAAACACGCCGCCACCCGCAGCTTCCAGGCCATCCGTATCTATATCAACAGTGAGCTGGACGAGATCGAGACCGCGCTGGACGGTGCCCTGCAGGCGCTCGCACCCGAGGGGCGTCTTTCCGTCATCAGTTTCCACTCGCTGGAAGACAGGCTGGTGAAGCACTTCATCCGCAAGCACGAGAAAGGCCCCGAGGTGCCGCGCGGCATTCCATTGACCGAGGCCCAGCTGGCCGGTGGCCGCAAATTGAAGGCGGTCGGCAAGGCGCTCAAACCTTCCGAGCATGAAGTCACCGAAAACAGCCGATCGCGCAGCTCTGTGCTGCGGGTCGCCCAGCGACTGGCGGAGTAAGTCATGAGCGAGGTGCGTGTTCATCTGGCCAGGGAGATCCTCGGCGATCTCTGGCGGCACAAGCTGCAGGTCGTGCTGGCCGTTGCCGTGCTGATCACCGCCTTTGCTGTGATCCTAGTGACCAACATGACTCGTGGCATGACCGCCCAGCAGAACGATCTGATGGCGGAAGAGGATCGGCTCAACATCGAATGGCGCCACCTCCTGCTGGAGCAGGGGACGTTGGCCGAGCACTCTCGCGTAGCGAGCCTGGCCATGGATAAATTGCATATGGCTCGCCCGCTGGTGACCACCGAGAAGGTAATCACACAACCATGAAACGCAAGGCATCTGCCAAGGCCCCACCCAAGACGAAAGCACCGTCACTCTATCCGTGGCGCTTTCGCACGTTGGTGTTCTTCATCGGCATTGCGTTTGCTGGCTTGATCCTGCGGCTGGCCTGGATCCAGGTGATAGACCCGGATCGGCTGCGCCAGGAAGGGGACATGCGTTCATTGCGGACCACCGCCACCCAGGCGGTGCGCGGCATGATCACCGATCGCAATGGCGAACAGCTTGCCGTATCTGTGCCGGTGGAGGCCGTCTGGGCCGACCCCAAGACGGTGCACGAATCTGGCGCTATTCATAACGAACGCGCCTGGCTGGCGCTTTCCGCTGTGCTCAAGCTCGACATCAATACCCTCAAACACCGCATCTCCAACCCGAGCAAGCGCTTCGTCTACCTGCAGCGGCAAGTGACGCCAGCGGTGGCGGAGTACATCAAGGGCCTCAAGCTGGGTGGCATCTATCTGCGCCCAGAGGCGCGCCGTTTCTATCCCACCGGTGAGATCAGTGCCCATCTGGTGGGGGTGACCAACATAGATGGCAGCGGGATAGAAGGGATAGAGCGCAGCTACAACGAGTGGCTGACCGCGACCCCGGGTGAGATGCGGGTGCGCAAGGACAGGCAGGGCCGGGTCATCGAACGGCTTGGCCTTGTCAAGGAGGGCAAGAACGCGAACGATCTGCAGCTGAGTATCGACCAGCGGGTACAGGCATTGGCCTACCGTGCTCTCAAGCGTGCCACTGACGAGAACAAGGCAACCTCCGGTTCCATGGTGATGCTGGATATCAAGACCGGCGAAGTGCTCGCCATGGTCAACACCCCCTCCTACAACCCGAATAACCGCGGTCAGTACCAGAGTTTCCGGGTGCGCAACCGGGTCGTGACCGATACCTATGAGCCGGGTTCGACCATCAAACCCTTGATTTTGTTGAGTGCCCTGCAGGCAGGCGTCACCAGCTGGAAAGACACCATCCCGGGCGGACCGCTGTATATCGGGGCCAAGCAGATTCGTGATGTGAGCATCCACAAGGCGACCAACCTGTACGACATACTGCGCTACTCCTCCAACATTGGCATGTCGCGCATCGCGCTGCGTATGCCGGCGCAGGAGATGATCAATACCCTCAGCATGGTCGGTTTCGGCATGGATACCGGCAGCGGACTGATGGGTGAGAGCAGCGGCATGCTGCCCCAGCGTCGTCGCTGGTCCGATATCGAGCGGGCCACCCTTTCGTTCGGTTACGGCCTGCGGGTCACTCCGTTGCAGTTGGCTTCCGCCTACGCCACCCTGGCCAACAAGGGCAAGCGGGTGCCGCTCTCCATCGTCAAGGTGACGGAGCCGCCCAAGGGCGAGCAGGTCATCGACCACAACAACGCCACCGCCATGTTGCAGGCGCTGGAGTACGTGGTGAGCAATGCCATTCCGAGAGCGCAGATCCCCGGTTACCGGGTCGGCGGCAAGAGTGGTACCGCCAAGGTCGCCGTCGCTGGCGGCTACGGCAAGGATTACATGGCCTGGTTTGCCGGTTTTGCCCCGGCCAGCAACCCCCGTTTCGTCATGGTGGTGGTGATCAACGAGCCCAAGGGCGATGCCTACTACGGTGGTGCTGTTGCGACGCCGCCCTTTGCCGAAGCCATGGGCGGGGTGTTGCAGCTCTTCAATATTCGTCCCGATGCGTTACCGCCTGCAGTACCTGCCAAACTCGCCCGTACGGAGGCCCCCCTTGCACCGCGCACTTGACCTGGCCCTCCATCCCATCTGTTCTGGGGCGTATTCCATGCTGTTTCGCGGTGTGAGCGTCTGCATTCCTGCCCATACGGAGGCTTCCCATGTTGCACCGCGCACTTGATGCATTACTGCGCCCCTTCGGCATCCGTGCCCCGGCGCTTGCCCTGACCGATATCCAGCTGGACAGTCGGCGGGTCGGGCCCGGTTGTCTTTTCGTGGCCATTCGTGGTCATCAGGTGGATGGCAGACGGTTTATCGAACAGGCGGTGGCTCAGGGGGCGACCGCTGTTGTATTTGAGGAGGATGGTGAATTTATCGCGCCTCAGCTGGCCGTGCCTTGCATCGGTATTCCCAGTCTGCCAGCCAGACTCTCCGAACTGGCCGGTTACTTCTACCAACAGCCTGCCAACAGGCTGGAACTGGTGGGCATCACGGGCACCAATGGCAAAAGCACCACGGCGCTGCTGGTTGCCAACTGGCGTACTCTGCTCGGTGGCAAGGCTGGCGTGATGGGCACCATAGGCAATGGCTTGTTTGGCAAGCTGATCGAAGCGGAAAATACCACCGGCAGTGCCGTGCAGGTGCAGGCCAATCTGGCTGAGCTGCAGTTGCAGGGGGCGGATCTGGTGGCGATGGAGGTTTCAAGCCACGGTCTGGTGCAGCATCGTGTGGCGGCTTTGCCTTTCGCGGCGGCCGTGTTCACCAACCTGAGCCGGGATCATCTCGACTATCACGGCACCATGGAAGCGTATGGCGCAGCCAAGGAGCTGTTGCTGCAACGGGTCGATGCACCGAATGCGGTGATCAACCGGGATGACGAGCTTGGCGCCAAGTGGCTCGAAAAATACCCGACTGCAGTAGCCTTCAGTGTTGATGGTCCGATTGAAAATCATGTTGGCCGTCAGTTAACGGCGCAGCAACTCGATTTTCACCAGCAAGGTTTTCGCGCACAGATTAACTCCAGTTGGGGGAATGGTGTATTATCCGCCCCCTTGCTCGGCCGCTTCAACGTCAGCAATGTGCTGGCGGCAATGGGCGTCATGCTGGTGCTCGGTTACGACTTCAACGAGTTGCTGGCGACCGCCCCCCAATTGCAGCCGGTGACCGGCCGCATGGAGTGTTTCGGTGGCGGCAATGCGCCGCTCGCCGTGGTCGATTACGCCCATACCCCGGATGCGCTGGAGAAGGCATTGCAGGCCCTGCGAGTGCACTGCAAAGGTCAGCTCTGGTGTCTGGTGGGTTGTGGTGGCGACCGGGATCGCGGCAAGCGCCCCATGATGGCGGCCATGGCTGAACGGTATGCGGATCGCGTGATCCTGACCGACGACAATCCCCGTACCGAGGAGCCGGCCCGGATCATGGCCGACATGGTGGCGGGTCTTCGCGATCCTGCTGCGGTGCAGGTGGAGCACGACCGGGTCAAGGCGATTGCGCTGGCCATCGGTCAGGCGAGCAAACAGGACATCATCCTGGTGGCCGGTAAGGGTCATGAGGATTATCAGATCATTGGAACCGACAAGCGGCACTACAGCGACCGGGAAACCGTCGTGGTCGCCTTGCACACATTATTGGAGTCATTCACATGATGACCCTCAGGCTTGCCGAGCTGGCGCAGGTACTCGATGCCCGTCTGATCGGTGGCGACGGCGAGATCACGGCTGTGAGTACCGACACCCGCACCCTGGGAAAGGGCGCCCTGTTTGTTGCGCTGCGTGGTGAGCGCTTCGATGCCCACGATTTTTGCGATCAGGCCGTTGCCGAAGGGGCCTCTGCCCTGCTGGTGGAGCGGGAATTGCCACTGACCATTCCCCAGCTGGTTGTCAGCGACAGCCTCAAGGGGCTGGGCCGCCTTGGCAAGCTGGTGCGCGAGCGCATCAATCCTAAAGTGCTGGCCATCACCGGCAGCTGCGGCAAGACCACGGTCAAGGAGATGGCTACCGCTATCCTGCGTCATGAAGGAGAGGTGTTGGCCACCGCCGGCAACTTCAACAATGAAGTGGGTGTACCGCTGACACTGCTGCGGCTCGAGCCGCAGCACAAGTTTGCGGTGATGGAGCTGGGCGCCAACCACAAGGGTGAGATTTCCTGGACCACGTCACTGGCCAAACCTGATGCCGCCATCATCAACAACGTGGCGGCCGCCCATCTGGAGGGATTTGGCTCTCTTGAAGGGATTTTCCACGCCAAGAGCGAAATTTTTGAAGGCCTGAGCGAGGGCGGTAGCGCCATTGTCAACGCTGATAACGAATTCTGGCCGAAGTGGCGGGAGCGCGGCATCCATAACGCCTTCTCCATCGAAGACCAGAGCCAGCCATACCACGCTCGAAACGTGGTGCTTAACAATGAAGGCTGCGCCGAATTTGTGCTGGTGACCCCACAGGGCGAGTTGCAACTGACCCTGGCGATCCCCGGTCGCCACAATGTGGCCAATGCGCTGGCTGCCGCTGCGGGCTGTCTGGCCCTCGGTGCATCCCTCGACTCCGTCAAGGCGGGGCTGGAGCAGATGGCGCCGGTCAAGGGACGCTTCTGCGTTCAGCGCTGGGGCGGTCTGACACTGGTAGATGATACCTATAACGCCAGCGTGGAATCCGTGCTGGCGGGCATTGATGCCCTGACCGCCATGAGCGGCTTCAAGGTACTGGTGTTTGGTGACATGCGGGAACTGGGTGATGAGTCTGCCGAGCAACATGCCCGGGTGGGCCGTCATGCCCGCGAGTGCGGTCTGGATGCCGTGCTGACAGTAGGAGAACATAGTCGCCAGACCGCAGATGCCGCGGTTGGCCGACATTTCGATAACAAGGCGTCGTTGTTTGAAGTGCTTGCGCAAATGATAAATACACATCAAGAAATTTCGATTCTGGTCAAGGGCGCCCGCGGCTCCCGCATGGAAGATATCGTCAAGATGGTCGTTGACCGTCAGGAGTCAGCCACATGCTAGTCTGGCTGGCGGAACTGCTCACCCCGCATTTCACCTTCTTCAACGTCTTCTCCTACCTGACGTTTCGCGCCATCCTGTCGATCATCACCGGCCTGGTGGTGGCGCTCTGGATGGGGCCACACCTCATCCGCCGTCTGCAGATCATGAAGTTCGGCCAGGTGATCCGCAACGACGGTCCCGAGTCCCACCTGAGCAAGAAAGGCACCCCGACCATGGGCGGCCTGATGATCATTGCGGCCATCTTCATCTCCGTGCTGCTCTGGAGCCGTCTCGACAACCCCTATGTCTGGCTGGTGCTGTTCGTGCTCGGTGCCTACGGTGCCATCGGCTTTGCCGACGACTACCTCAAGGTGGTGCGCAAGAATACCGACGGTCTGATCGCCCGTTGGAAGTACTTCTGGCAGTCGGCGGTCGCGCTGGGCGTGGCTGTGTTTCTCTACGCCACGGCCACCCACGATGGTCAGACCCAGCTGGTGGTGCCCTTCCTCAAGGATGTGATGCCGCAGCTCGGTCTGATGTTCATTGTGCTGACCTATTTTGTCATCGTCGGTACCTCCAACGCGGTCAACCTGACCGACGGACTGGACGGCTTGGCCATCATGCCGACCGTGATGGTGGCTGGGGGGTTCGCGCTGATCGCCTGGGCCACCGGCAACGTCAACTTCGCCAACTACTTGCACATTCCCTACGTGCCCTATACCTCCGAGCTGGTGATCGTCTGTACCGCCATTGTCGGGGCGGGTCTGGGTTTTCTCTGGTTTAACACCTACCCGGCCCAGGTCTTCATGGGGGACGTAGGTTCCCTGGCTCTTGGCGGCGCGCTCGGCACCATAGCCGTGCTGGTGCGCCAGGAGTTTCTGCTGGTGATCATGGGGGGCGTCTTCGTGATGGAGACTGTCTCCGTGATCCTGCAGGTGGGCTCCTACAAGCTGCGTGGCGTGCGGATCTTCCGCATGGCTCCGATCCATCACCATTATGAGAAGAAGGGCTGGCCGGAGCCGCGCGTCATCGTGCGCTTCTGGATCATCACCCTCATGCTGGTGCTGCTCGGTCTCGCCACCCTGAAGGTGAGGTAAGCCATGGTCATCATCATAGGACTCGGCAAAACCGGACTCTCCTGCGTCGATTACTTCCTCGGCCGTGGTGTCACGCCTTTGGTGATGGATACCCGCGCCAACCCGCCGGGCAAGGATCAACTGCCCGCAGAGGTAGCACTGATCCAGGGACTTGACGGCGATCTGCTCAGGCAGGCGCACATGATAGTCGCGAGCCCGGGCATCGCCCTGGCGACCCCCGAGCTGAAAGCCGCGGCCGAGTTCGGGGTGAGCATCGTCGGCGATATCGAGTTGTTCGTGCGCGAGGTCCAGGTGCCAGTCATCGCCATCACGGGTTCCAACGGCAAGAGCACTGTCACCACGCTAGTGGGCGAGATGATTGCCGAGGCGGGCCTCAAGGTCGGCGTAGGTGGCAACATAGGGATCCCGGCGCTGGAGCTGCTCAAGCAGCCGATGGATCTCTGTGTGCTGGAGCTCTCCAGCTTCCAGCTGGAGACAACTCACAGCCTGCGTGCCGCCGCTTCCGTGGTGCTCAACCTCTCCGAGGACCACATGGATCGCTATCAGGGCATGGCCGACTACCGCGCCGCCAAGATGGAGATCCATCAGCATTCCCAGCACATCCTGATCAACCGCGACGATGCCCAGACCCTGCCCGATGTGGGTCAGGTGTGGCAGAGCTTCGGCCTCGACTGCAACGGCTATGGCCGCTGCCTGCTGGAGGGACGCCCTTGGTTGACCCTGCACGGGGAGCCACTGCTCGCGGTGGACGACATGAAGATCGTCGGTGCCCACAATCAGGCGAATGCCCTGGCCGCCATGGCTCTGTGCGATGCGGTCGGCATTCCCCGCGAACCACAACTGGCCGTGCTGCGCCGCTTCGAAGGCCTGCCCCACCGCGCCCGCTTCGTGCGGGAGGTGAACGGGGTGCGCTGGATCAATGATTCCAAGGCCACCAATGTGGGGGCGACCCTGGCCGCCGTGGCCGGTGTGCGTGAATCGGTGAAGGGCCGCCTGCTGCTGCTGGCCGGTGGTCAGGGCAAGGGCCAGGACTTTGGTCCCGTGCAGGCGCTGCTCGGCAGCCAGATCGATCACATGTACTGCTTCGGTCAGGATGCCGAGGTGCTGCTGGCTCTGGGCGAGCAGACCGAGCAGGTCGCCTCCCTCGAGGCCGCCGTTGCCAAGGCTGCCGCCGATGCCAGACCTGGTGACTGGGTGCTGCTTGCGCCTGCTTGCGCCAGCCTGGATCAATTCACGTCTTTTGAAGCGCGCGGTGATCGTTTCACCGAGCTGGTACGAACCTTATGAACGCCCTTAGCGCCGTCGCAGGTGTGCTGAAACGCTGGTTGTTACCTGCGCGCCCGGCAGGCCTCTACGATCGGCAACTGGTGGTGCTGGCACTGGCATTGATGGCGGTGGGTCTGGTGATAGTGGCCTCGGCTTCGATCCCGGAGGGGATCGCCATCAACAACGATCCCTTCATGTTCGTGAAGCGCCACGGCCTCTTCCTGGTGATGGCGCTCGGCATCTCCTGGTTCGTGCTGCAAGTGCCCATGGCCCGCTGGCAACACTACAACGGCCCCATGCTGGTGCTTGCCATCATCATGCTGGTGCTGGTGCTGCTGGTGGGGCGCAGCGTCAACGGTTCCATCCGTTGGCTGCCGCTCGGCCCCTTCAACCTGCAGCCGGCCGAGTTCGGCAAGCTGGCCCTGTTTGTCTATTTGGCGGGCTACCTGGTGCGCCGCCAGAACGAGGTGCGCGAGCGCTTCATCGGCTTCATGAAGCCGATGGCTGTGTTGTTCGTGGTGGCCATACTGCTGCTGGCTCAGCCCGACCTGGGATCCGTGGTGGTGATGTTTGTCACTTCGCTGGGTATGTTGTTCTTGGCGGGGGCGCGGCTGGTGCAGTTCATCGGCCTCATCCTGGTGGGGGTGGGAGCCGTGGTGACCCTGATCATCGTCGAGCCTTACCGGATGCGACGGGTAACCTCCTTCCTCGACCCTTGGGCCGATCCGTTCGGCAGCGGCTACCAGCTGACCCAGTCACTGATGGCGTTCGGTCGTGGCAGCTGGTTTGGCGAGGGACTTGGCAACTCCATTCAGAAGATGGAGTACCTGCCGGAGGCGCATACCGACTTCGTGTTTGCGATCCTGGGCGAAGAGCTGGGCTATGTGGGCGTGCTGGGCGCGCTCTTCCTCATTTTCGCGCTGGCGTTCAAGGCACTCAAGCTGGGGCACCAGGCACTGGTGGCCGAGCGCTTGTATGAAGGCTACCTGGCCATCGGTATTGGCATCTGGTTCAGCTTCCAGACCTTCGTCAACGTCGGTGCTGCCAGCGGCATGATGCCCACCAAGGGGCTGACCCTGCCGCTGGTCAGTTACGGTGGTTCCAGTCTCATCATCATGATGGTGGCGGTGAGTATGTTGATTCGTATCGATTTCGAGCTGCGTCAGGCCAGTGCTCAGGCGCGCGTGCGGGAGGTTTCGTGAGCAAGACTCTGTTGGTGATGGCGGGCGGAACCGGGGGCCATGTATTCCCCGGCTTGGCCGTGGCAGATCGCCTCAAGGCCCAGGGCTGGACCATCCACTGGCTCGGCACCGCCGACCGGATGGAGGCCGAACTGGTGCCTGCCCACGGTTATCCCATCTCCTTCATCGACATTCAGGGGGTGCGTGGCAATGGCATCAAGCGTCTGCTTGCAGCCCCCTATCGCATCGTCAAATCCGTGCTGCAGGCGCGCCGAGTGCTCAAGACCATACGGCCTGACGTAGTGCTCGGCATGGGGGGCTTTGCCTCCGGCCCGGGTGGCGTGGCAGCCTGGCTGTCCGGCATCCCCTTGCTGCTGCACGAGCAGAATGCGGCGGCCGGCCTGACCAACAAGCTGCTGGCTCGCCTTGCCCAGCGGGTGCTGATGGCGTTCCCGGGGGCGTTTGCGCCTAGCCGTCGTACCGCTGTAGTGGGCAATCCGGTACGCCCTGAGGTGGTTGCCTTGCCGGATCCGCAGCTACGCAGCGGCGCAGAGCCACTGCACCTGCTGATCGTCGGTGGCAGCCTGGGGGCCCGAGTGCTCAACGAACAGGTTCCGCCAGCCGTTGCCGCTGCCGGTGTCCCCATCGCGGTGCGCCATCAGTGCGGCAAGGGCAACCGGGAGGCTGTCGCGCAGGAGTATGCCAATCAGGGCGTTGAGGCCGAGGTGAGCGAATTCATCAAAGACATGGCTGATGCCTATGCCTGGGCCGATCTGGTGGTATGCCGCGCGGGGGCCCTGACCGTCTCCGAAGTGGCTGCAGCCGGAGTGGCCGCCATTTTTGTGCCACTGCCCCATGCGGTGGATGATCACCAGACCCGCAACGCCCTGACCCTGGTCGATGGCGGCGGTGCTGAATTCCTGCCCCAATCCGAGCTGACCACGGCCTCGCTGGCCGCACGCCTCAGCTGGCTTGCCGGACGCAGAGAAACCCTATTGAACATGGCCCAAGCTGCCCGTCGCGTCGCGATTACCGATGCCGCCGAGCGGGTAGCCGATGAGTGTAAACGACTCGCCACTGGGCAGACTGAGAGAACATTATGACCAAGGTTGAACTGGCAAAACTGCGTACTGTGATCCCCGAAATGCGTCGCGTGCGTCGCATCCACTTTATCGGCATAGGTGGCGCCGGTATGGGCGGGATCGCCGAGGTGCTTGCCAACGAAGGGTATCAGGTAACAGGCTCGGATCTGGCCCGCAATGCGGTGACCGAGCGGCTGGCGTCGCTGGGGGCTCATATCTTCGTCGGCCACAGCGCCGAGCATGTGAGCGAGGCGAGTGTGGTGGTGGTCTCTACCGCCATCAAGCAGGACAACCCGGAGCTGCTGGCCGCCCGCGAGCTGCGTATCCCGGTGGTGCGCCGCGCCGAGATGCTGGCCGAGCTGATGCGTTTCCGCCATGGCATCGCCATCGCCGGCACCCACGGCAAGACCACCACCACCAGTCTGGTGGCGAGCATCTATGCCGAGGCTGAGCGTGATCCAACCTTCGTCATCGGCGGCCTGCTCAACAGCGCCGGCACCAATGCCCGCCTGGGCAGCAGCCGTTATCTGATCGCCGAAGCGGACGAGAGTGACGCCTCTTTCCTGCATCTGCAGCCGATGGTATCCATAGTGACCAACATCGAAGCGGATCACATGGATACCTACGGCGGTGACTTCTCCCGGTTGAAAGCCACCTTCATCGACTTTTTGCACAACCTGCCCTTCTACGGTCTGGCCGTGGTGTGTGTGGATGATCCCGTGATCCGTGGCCTGCTACCCGAGATCGCCCGCCCGACCATTACCTATGGTCTCTGCGATGATGCTGACGTACAGGTGCTGGACTTTGTGCAGACCAGCAATCGCAGCCGTTTCCGGGTCCGTCGAGCAGGCGCTGGTGAGCTGGAAGTGACCCTGAACCTGCCGGGTATCCACAATGCGCTCAATGCCGCCGCAGCGATTGCGGTCGCTACCGAAGACGGGATCGGCGATGATGCCATCATCCGTGCGCTGGCCAAGTTTGAAGGCGTGGGTCGCCGCTTCCAGCAATATGGTGAATTCGAGACTGGCCGCGGCAAGGCCATGCTGGTGGACGATTACGGTCATCACCCGAGCGAAGTGAAGGTCACCATCAATGCCGCTCGCGCCGGTTGGCCCGAGAAGCGCCTGGTCATGGTATTCCAGCCGCACCGTTATACCCGCACCCGCGACCTCTACGAGGACTTCGCCGATGTGCTCTCCAAGGTAGACGTGCTGGTGATGCTGGAGGTCTATGCCGCCGGTGAAGAGCCCATACCGGGGGCTGATGGCCGCGCCCTGTGCCGTTCCATCCGCTCCCGTGGCAACCTGGAGCCCATCTTTGTCGCGACTCCGGACGACGTACCCTCAGTGCTGGCAGGACTGGTCGGAGAGGGGGACCTGGTGTTGACCCAGGGGGCGGGGAACGTCGGTGCGCTGGCACGCCGTCTCGGCGAGATGAAATTGAGCATTGAGAGCATGAAATCCGGCGCCTGAGGGCCCAATCAGTATTTTGACCGCCAAGCCGGGGCCTATATAATGGCGGACCGGTCTGTAAAGGGCCGGCATGGCGCGTTAAACGGGGAAAGATCGGGTGGAGGCAAGGGCACAAGGGCGCACCAAGGGTGGCTTCATCGCAGGGGTGGCATTTTTCATCCTGGTCATGTGGGGCTTCTACCAGACAGCGCTGGATGTTAAAGGTTGGCTGACGGATGCCAATCGGTTGCCCATGAGCGAGTTGTTGCTGCAGGGGCAGCACCAGTATTTGCAGACCGACGAGTTGCGTAACGCCGTGCTGGATGGTGCCGAGCTGCGTAACTTCTTCGAGTTGGATGTAAACGAATTACAGGCGCGATTGAATGCCTTGCCTTGGGTGGCCCAGGTCTCTGTACGCAAGAAGTGGCCAAACAAGATCAAGGTCTATCTCACCGAGCAGGCGGTAGCGGCACGCTGGAATGGCAACCGCTTCGTCAATACCAAGGGTGAGGTGTTCAGTGCGCCGGACAGGGTGAAGACCCCCCTGATGCAGCTATCCGGGCCGGAAGATCAGGCCGTTAAGGTACTGGAAGCCAGCCGTCAGTACGAGGCGCAGCTGGCAGCCAAGGGATACAAGCTGCTGGGAGTGAATCTGACTCCCCGCCATGCCTGGGAACTGACCCTGGATGGCAACATTCAGCTGTTTTTGGGGCGCTCGGATATAGCGCTTCGATTGCAGCGGTTTATCGATGCTTTTCCGATCATCGAACCCCGTGAGCAGGTTGCTTATGTGGATCTTCGATACGACACCGGAATGGCAGTTGGCTGGAAGAAGAACGAAGAGAAAGTGAATGACCAAAACCGCAGATAGAAATCTGATTGTCGGACTGGATATCGGCACAACCAAGGTGGCGGTTCTGGTTGGCGAAGTGCTGCCAGACGGTGAGCTCAATGTCATCGGCATGGGCAGTCACGCCTCTCGTGGCATGGATAAGGGCGGGGTCAACGATCTTGATTCCGTGGTCAAGTCCCTGCGTCGTGCGGTGGAAGAGGCCGAGATGATGGCCGACTGCCAGATCAGCTCCGTGTATCTGGGGCTGTCCGGCAAGCACATCGATTGCCGCAACGAAACCGGTATGGTGCCCATCTCCGATGAGGAGGTGACCCAGGAGGACGTGGATAACGTCATCCACACCGCCAAGTCGGTGCGTTTGTCCGATGAGCTGCGGGTGCTGCATGTGCTGCCCCAGGAGTTTGCCATCGACTATCAGGAAGGCATCAAGAACCCGGTCGGTCTGTCCGGGGTCCGTATGGCAGCTAAGGTGCACCTGATCACCTGCCACAACGACATGGCCCGCAACATCGAGAAATGTGTGGAGAAGGTCGGTCTGCGGGTGGATCAGCTGATTTTCTCCGCGCTGGCTTCCAGCTATGCCGTGCTGACCGAAGACGAGAAGGAGCTGGGGGTCTGCGTGGTGGACATAGGTGGCGGTACCATGGACATGTCGCTGTTTACCGGCGGTGCCCTGCGCCATACCAAGGTGATCCCCTACGCTGGCAGCACTGTGACCAGCGACATCGCCTACGCCTTCGGCACGCCGCCGCTGGACGCAGAAGCGATCAAGGTGCGCTACGGCTGCGCCCTCGGCCGTCTGGTCAGCAAGGAAGACAATATTGAAGTACCCAGTGTCGGCGGTCGTCCGGCGCGTAGCCTGCAACGGCAGACACTGGCCGAAGTGATTGAACCCCGTTACACCGAGTTGCTCTCCATGGTGAATGATGAGCTGGTGCGGGTACAAAGCGAATTGAAAGCGCAGGGGGTCAAGCATCAGTTGGCCGCCGGTGTGGTTTTGACTGGCGGCGCTGCCCAGATCGAAGGCATTGTGGAGTGTGCAGAGCAGATCTTCCAGAGCCAGGTCCGGGTAGGGGAGCCCATGAATATACGGGGATTGAGTGATTATGTGCAGGCGCCTGTGTACTCGACCGCGGTCGGGCTATTGCAGTACGGCCGCACCCATCAATCTTCAGGCAGTAACAAGGAATATGCCGCCAAAGCAAGCGTCGGTGGGCTGGTCAAACGGGTCAGCAACTGGTTGCGTGGCGAGTTTTAAGAATTTTGCTGAGTCAGGCAAATAAAGCGGAGAGACAACATGTTTGAATTTATGGATAGCCACACTGACGAAGCCGTCATTAAAGTGATCGGTGTAGGTGGCGGCGGCGGTAACGCGGTCGAGCACATGGTTCGTCAAAACATCGAAGGTGTCGAGTTCATTACCGTCAACACCGACGCCCAGGCTCTGCGTAACTCCAGTGCCAACACCACTCTGCAGATCGGCGGTGGCATCACCAAGGGTCTGGGCGCCGGAGCCAATCCGGAAGTGGGTCGTGATGCGGCCATGGAAGACAGGGAAGCGTTGCGTGAGCTGCTGACCGGTGCTGACATGGTGTTCATCGCCGCCGGCATGGGTGGTGGTACCGGGACAGGCGCAGCGCCGATCGTGGCCGAAGTAGCCCGCGAGATGGGCATACTGACAGTTGCTGTCGTAACCAAGCCGTTCTCCTTCGAAGGGAAGAAGCGGATGGGCTTCGCCGCCCACGGCATCGAAGAGCTTTCCAAGAATGTCGATTCCCTGATCACCATCCCCAACGACAAGTTGCTGAAGGTGCTGGGTCGCGGTATTTCCCTGCTGGACGCCTTCAAGGCTGCCAACGATGTACTGCTGGGCGCGGTACAGGGCATTGCCGAGTTGATTACCCGTCCGGGCTTGATCAACGTCGACTTCGCGGACGTGCGTACCGTGATGCGTGAAATGGGTACCGCCATGATGGGTACCGGTTCCGCCACCGGCGATGACCGTGCCGAAGAAGCGGCTGAGAAAGCCATCTCCAGCCCGCTGCTGGAAGACGTGGATCTGGCCGGTGCCCGTGGCATCCTGGTCAACATCACCGCAGGCATGGACATGACCATTGAAGAGTTCGAAACCGTGGGTAACGCGGTCAAGGCCTTCGCATCCGAGAACGCCACCGTTGTGGTGGGTACCGTTATCGATCCGGAAATGCACGACGAACTGCGTGTGACCGTGGTTGCCACCGGTATCGGTGCCGAGCGCAAGCCCGACATCACGCTGGTGAAGAACAACATGGTACAAGAGCGTCCGGCCCGTCAGCCCCTGATCAGCGAAGCCCTGCAGTCTCGCGTGATGGAAGAGGCCCCGGCCAAGGTGGTCAACGCCGAGCCGCAAGCTCGTCGCGAACCGGATTATCTCGATATTCCTGCGTTCCTGCGCAAGCAAGCTGACTAAGCCCCTAATGGCACTAGTTTGTTTGTTGTTTAAGGAATGTGCTAAGATGGCCTGCCACGACCATCTGGTCCGGAATATGAGCTGTTAAGCGGATACGCCCATGATTAGACAAAGAACCTTGAAAACGAGTGTCCAGGCCACTGGTGTGGGCCTGCATTCGGGCCGGAAAGTCACAATGACGTTCCGTCCGGCGCCTGTTAACACAGGGATCGTTTACTTGCGTACCGATCTTGATCCTGTGGTGGCGCTGCCAGCCAATGCCGATCAGGTGCGCGATACCGTGCTTTGTACCGCGTTGGTCAACGAAGCCGGTGTCCGTGTCTCTACCATTGAGCACCTCTCTGCCGCGCTGGCCGGAATGGGGATCGACAACCTCTATGTCGAGGTTGACGCACCCGAGATCCCGGTGATGGACGGCAGTGCGCACCCCTTTATCTACCTGCTGCAAGAAGTCGGTATCCGTGAGCAAAATGCGGCCAAGCAGTTTGTGCGGATCAAGCAGAGCATCCGGGTTGAAGACGGCGACAAGTGGGCGGAATTCCACCCTTATCGCAATGGCTTCAAGATGGATCTCGAGATCGATTTCCAGCATCCGGTATTTGAAGGACGCAACCAGCGTTGCGTGCTGGATTTCTCCGGTGCTTCTTTCGTGAAAGAGATCAGTCGTGCCCGTACTTTCGGTTTCATGCGTGACATCGAGTACCTGCGTTCCCAGAACCTGGCGCTGGGCGGAAGCCTGGAAAACGCCGTGGTGCTGGATGACTATCGGGTACTGAACGAAGATGGTCTGCGCTATGAAGACGAATTCGTCAAACACAAGATGTTGGATGCGATCGGTGACCTGTACATGTGTAACCGCAGCATCATTGGCGAATTCCGTGCCTACAAGACGGGTCATGCCCTGAACAACATGCTGCTGCGTGCCTTGCTGGCCAAGCAGGAGGCCTGGGAACTGGTGACCTTCGAGGGTGAGGGCGATAAAGCGCCCATCGCTTACTACGATAACGGTCTGGTTCTGGCCTGATAGCTGTGCAACGGAACGTCGGTCCTCTCTCCGCACCGACGTTCCGTCATTTATTGACTCCATCCTTTAATACCGATTATCTCCCGGTTTTATTCCCCGTGCTGGCTCCTGGCCTCACCTGACCGAGCAGACAGATTTCTATGAGCATTACCCTGATCCTCAACGGCAAGCAGCGACGCAAGTTGCACTTACCCAAACAACGTCTGGCCTGGGTCGGCGGTATCCTCTTCACTGTATTGGCCCTGAGCGGTGGTTGGCTCTGGCAGAGCTGGCACCAGAAAATGGAGGCGCTGACAGTCGCGCTGGCCATGGCCGAACAGCAAAAAAACACGCAAGGGGCCGATGAAGCCCGCGAACAGCTTGCCATGCTGGCCGCCCAGGTGGGCACCATGCAGGGGCAGCTGGGTCGTCTCAATGCGCTCGGCGAGCGGCTGACCGAGCAGGCAGACCTCGATCCCGAGGAGTTCAATTTCAAGGAGCTGCCCCCCATGGGCGGCCCTTCCTATGATGCGGATCTGGAAGTCAACCTCAATGAGTTGCAGGATTCCATGAAGCATCTCAGCCAGCAGCTCGGCAGTCGTGAAGAGCAGCTGTCGGTACTTGAATCTTTCATCATGAATCACCATATAACCGATGCCGGTTTTATTTCCGGATCGCCGGTCAAGCAGGAGCGGGTTTGGGTCTCCTCTGGCTTCGGTGGTCGGGTCGATCCGTTCAACGGTCGCGCCAAGATGCATAAAGGGGTGGATTTCCGTGGCAAGCCCGGTACTCCTATCCTGGCCACAGGCCAGGGCGTCGTCAGCTGGGCAGGCCGCCATCCGGAATTTGGCAACATGGTGGAGATCAACCATGGCAATGGTCTGGTGACCCGCTATGCCCACAACTCCAAGTTGCTGGTCGAAGTGGGCACCCTGGTCGATCAGGGCCAGAAGATTGCCTTGATGGGACGCACCGGTCGCGCGACCGGGGTCCATTTGCATTACGAAGTGTTGAAAGACGGTCGTCAGGTCAACCCCGCACGCTTTCTTAATGCCAGACGGGGTTAGGTTTTTTTCTCCAGGTTCCAGTGACGGAACATGTATATAACCAGAAATAGTTGGTACCCATGATTAGCACACTGCTCACCAAGATTATCGGCAGCCGGAACGACAGAACGCTCAAGGCTTTGCGCAAAATTGTAAAACAGATCAATGCGATGGAGCCTCAGTACGAGGCCCTGTCCGATAGCGAGTTGCAGGCCAAGACAGCTGAATATCGTCAGCGTCTGGAGCAGGGTGAGACGCTGGAGCAGCTGCTGCCGGAAGCGTTCGCCACCGTGCGTGAAGCCTCCCGCCGGGTGTTTGGCATGCGTCACTTCGACGTGCAGCTGATCGGTGGCATGGTGCTTGACTCCAACCGCATCGCCGAGATGAAAACCGGTGAAGGCAAGACGCTGACGGCGACATTGCCGGCGTATCTGAACGCCCTGAGCGGTCGCGGTGTGCACGTGGTGACGGTCAACGACTACCTGGCCAGGCGCGATGCCGAGGCGAACCGCCCCCTGTTCACCTTCCTCGGCATGACGGTCGATTGCAACGTGCCAGGCATGGATGCGTCCCAGAAGCGTGACGCCTACGCCGCCGACATCACCTATGGTACCAACAACGAATTCGGTTTCGATTACCTGCGCGACAACATGGCGTTTTCGCCGGAGCAGCGCGTGCAGCGTCCGCTCAACTACGCGCTGGTGGATGAGGTGGATTCCGTGCTCATCGATGAAGCTCGTACCCCGCTCATCATCTCTGGTCCGGCCGAAGACAGCTCAGCCCTCTATATCCAGGTTAACAAGCTGATCCCTGAGCTGATCAAGCAGGACAAGGAAGACACCGAGGAGTACACGGGTGAAGGTCACTACACGGTGGACGAGAAGAACCGTCAGGCCCTGTTGACCGAAAATGGCCAGATCTTCGTGGAAGAGCTGCTCAAGCGAGAGGGTTTGCTGGCAGAAGAGGACTCCCTGTTCTCCGCCACCAACATCAGCCTGCTGCACCATGTCAATGCCGGTCTGCGTGCTCACACCCTGTTTGAGCGCAACGTCGACTACATAGTGCAAAAAGGCGAGATCGTCATCGTCGACGAACACACGGGTCGCACCATGCCGGGCCGTCGCTGGTCCGATGGCCTGCATCAGGCCGTCGAGGCGAAGGAAGGGGTCAAGATCCAGAACGAGAACCAGACGCTGGCCTCCATCACCTTCCAGAACTACTTCCGTCTCTATGACAAGCTGGCGGGGATGACGGGTACTGCGGATACCGAAGCCTTTGAATTCCAGCAGATCTATGGTCTGGATACCGTCGTTATCCCGACCAACAAGCCGATGGTGCGCAAAGACATGGGCGATCTGGTCTATCTGACCGCCCAGGAGAAATACGCTGCCATCGTCGAAGATATTCGCGGTTGCGTCTCCCGTGGTCAGCCGGTGCTGGTGGGTACTGTCTCCATCGAAAACTCCGAGCTGCTCTCCGGTATCCTGACCAAGGAGGAGATCCCGCACAAGGTGCTGAACGCCAAGTTCCACGCCATGGAAGCGGAGATAGTCGCTCAGGCTGGTCAACTCGGTGCCGTCACCATCGCCACCAACATGGCCGGTCGTGGTACCGATATCGTGTTGGGTGGCAACTGGCAGGCAGAGATTGCCCAGCTGGAGAATCCGAGCGACGAGCAGATCAGCGACATCAAGGCTGCCTGGCAGATCCGCCACGATGCCGTGCTGGCTGCCGGTGGTTTGCACATCATAGGTACCGAGCGCCACGAATCCCGTCGCATCGACAACCAGCTGCGCGGTCGTTCCGGTCGTCAGGGTGACCCCGGTTCCTCGCGCTTCTATCTCTCCATGGAAGATACCCTGATGCGGATCTTCGCCTCCGATCGTGTCACCGGCATGATGAAGAAGCTGGGCATGGAAGAGGGCGAAGCCATCGAGCATCCCTGGGTGACCAAGGCCATCGAAAACGCCCAGCGCAAGGTGGAAGGTCGCAACTTCGACATCCGCAAGAGCCTGCTCGAGTTTGATGACGTGGCCAATGACCAGCGCAAGGTGGTCTATGAGCAGCGCAACGAGCTGCTGGACACCAACGACATCTCCGAGACCATTCACGTCATCCGTGACGACGTCTACGGCGCCGTGATCGACGAGTACATTCCGCCCCAGTCGCTGGAAGAGATGTGGGATGTACCGGGTCTGGAAGCGCGTCTGAAGGCCGACTTCGCGCTGGATCTGCCGCTGCAGCAGTGGCTGGCGGAAGATGACAAATTGTATGAAGAGAAGCTGCGCGAGCGCATTCTGGACGAAGCCAACAAGCTTTATGCCCACAAGCAGGAGATGGTTGGTATCGATGTGCTGCGCAACTTCGAGAAAGCCGTGATGCTGCAAACCCTGGATGGCCTGTGGAAGGAGCATCTGGCGGCCATGGATCACCTGCGTCAGGGTATTCATCTGCGCGGTTACGCCCAGAAGAACCCCAAGCAGGAGTACAAGCGCGAATCCTTCGATCTGTTCACCCAGATGCTGGAAACCCTCAAGCGCGACGTGGTCAGCATACTGAGCCGGGTACAGGTGCAGGGACGTGATGTGGAGGCGCTGGAAGAACAGCAACGCCAACAGGCGGAAGCCGCTCCCCACACTTACACCCATGCTGCCGCAGAGAGCCAGCTGGCCGATGAAGAGGCAGATGCCAAAGAGGGTCACACCACCTTCGTGCGGGATGAGCAGAAGGTCGGTCGCAACGATCCCTGCCCCTGCGGCTCCGGCAAGAAATACAAGCACTGCCATGGTCAGTTGACCTGATCTGTCAGTGACGCTTCAATGCACCGCCTCCGGGCGGTGCATTCATTTAAGGGCGGCAAAAGGAGAGGGACTGGATGAGCAAGATGCCGACAGGATGGGATGCCGGTGCCCATGAGCGCTGGCTCGGAGGCCAGCGACAGGCGGCGATCCAGCAGTTGCTGGTGCGACTGAACGGTGCCGCAGTAAAACCTGTGGCATGGCAGCTGCAGTTTGCCTATTACCTCTTCCTGTGTGATGACCCTGCCTCTGCCGCGCAAGTGCTGGAGATGACTCACCAGATGGCACCCGAGAATGACGAGGTGCTGCGCAATCTCGGCATCAGTTTGTCGCGCTCGGGACAATACGAACGTGCGGTCGAGAGGCTGCAGACCCTGCTGGTACGAGCGCCGGCGGATTTCCATGCGCTGGACGCGCTCTGCGCCTCGCTGGCCAAGCTGGGGCGTCATGCTGAGGCGGCAGTGGCAGGCACCAGAGCGCTGACCCTGAAAGATCGTGTGGCCCGATATCAGCCCGGCGACTGGTCGTTACCCGACGATGAGCCGTCAACCTGGCTGGCGAGCCGTGAAAGCAAGCAGGATGTCATCGCTTTCTCCCTGTGGGGCAAGGCTCCTCGCTATCTTCGAGGAGCTATCGACAACGTACTGGCGGCCACCTATCTCTACCCTGGGTGGCGTGTGCGCTTCTATGTGGATGAGAGTGTGCCGTCGGCAATGGTGACTTGTCTGCAGGAACTGGGGGCCGAGGTGCTGGTGCAAGCGCCCGGTCAATCCCTGCGTCAGCGTCTGTGCTGGCGCTTCCTGGTGGTCAATGACCCGCAGGTGGGACGCTTCCTGGTGCGGGATGTAGATTCAGTGCTGAGCGTGCGAGAGCGTGTCGCCGTCGATGACTGGCTTGTATCGGGGCGCTGGTTTCATATCATGCGGGATTGGTGGAGTCACACCGATCTGGTGTTGGCGGGCATGTGGGGAGGGATCGCTGGCGTTCTGCCGCCGTTGGCCCCCTTGTTCAATGCCTATCAACCCGAGGCGATGGAAACGCCGAACATCGATCAATGGTTTCTACGCGACACGCTTTGGGGCTATCTGGCCCAGAGCTGTCTGGTTCATGATCGCTGCTTCACCCCGCCAGGGGCGCTCCCCTGGCCGCGTCCCGCTCCCGATGGGGGTGAGCATGTGGGGCAGGATATCTTTACGGCACAAGGGGAACGCCAGGCCCGCCGGTTGGCCCCCTGGATGACCAAGTTGCCGTGTTTACGTTGAGGACAATGATGGAACAGAAAAAACGGCTCTGGGTGGCGGTTGGCGTCATCGAGAATGAACGGGGCGAGATCTTCATCGCCAAGCGCTCTTCAGACCGCCATCAGGGCGATCGCTGGGAGTTCCCGGGTGGCAAAGTGGAGGCGGGGGAAGACCTGCTCACCGCACTGGACAGGGAGCTGTGGGAAGAGATTGGCATCCGGGTACTGGATTGTGCCCCCTTCATGGAGCTGCATCACGACTACCCAGAGAAGCAGGTGTTGCTGGATATCTGGAAGGTGACCCGTTTCAGCGGTGAGCCGTTCGGCAAGGAGGGTCAGGCGTGTCTGTGGGTGCCGCTGGCATCACTGCATCAATACCGGTTCCCGGATGCCAACGGTCCTATCGTCGCGCGGTTGCAGGCCTGTTTGACCGTCTGATGCGGTGTAGCTGGGTCGCGCGGATATGACAGAGATGAAAAAAGGGCCTTGCGGGCCCTTTTTGTGCGCGGCTCATTGCCACTGCTCACCCTCTTCCGGGTAAGGCAGCAGGTCCGGATTGATGGGGCCCGGGATACGCTTCTCCTCGTTGGCCCACTCGCCCAGATCGATCAGCTGGCAGCGCTTGCAACAGAAGGGGCGAAACGGGCTCTGTGGACCCCACTCCAGCTCGGTTTTACAGGTCGGGCATTTTATCTTGGTGACCATTCTTGCTCCTTAGCAGCAGGCGAGCTGGAAGGGGACATCGCCAATCTGCTGTTCTGCGGTTGGCAGAAAGCGCAGGGCGAAACGGTTCTTGTGGCCGCTCAGCGTCGGATAGCACTGCTGGGCGCCGGGCAGGCGGATCCGGATCAGCTCGGCACTCTCGGCGGTATCCTGGAAGAAACCGTTGGTGGCGATCTGATCGCTGAAGTTGCCTGATTCGCGCCACAGCCGCAGCAGCAGGGAAATGGCATTCATCAGCAGGTTGATGTCGCTGAGCCACAGCTGCATTTGCTGATGGCGAGCGGCAGCCGGGGTGCCGAGCCAGTGGTGCAGCTGCGGCACATCGAAGGCGCAAAGACCGCCAGGGATGGAAAAGCGCTGACGGATGGCGCCGAGCTGCCGATCTTCTTTCAGTCTGGCGCCCGGACGTGGGGCACTGAGCAGGTTGCGAGAGAGCTGGACGCTCTCCTGCTGCATCTGCTTGATCTGTTCCAGGTCGACATCTGGCAGGCTGGCCCAGTGGCTCAGACGCTGGCCTAGACGTTCCAGATCCTTGATAAGATCGGCGCGCAGATCACCACGCTCCAGCAGCTCTTGCAGATCGAACAGCCCCTTGAAGAAGGCGATGTGTGCCCAGGACTGGTCACTCTCCAGATTGTCGCGGATCTGGGAAAACAGGGACTCCAGACGAAGATAGGTCCGGCTTTTTTCATTGAGGGGAAAATCGTAAATCATGCCTAATCCTGGCCAGCCATAAACCGGCCTAGTGTACTCACACTTGACGGGGTTGTTGAGAGGCAAATGCGAGATATGTTTCGTGCAGCGCCAAAATCCGCGTTTTAATCGCCATTTGGCTGCCATTGTGGTTATCGATGACATCATCCGCCGCTGCGAGCCGCTCCGACCGGCTTGCCTGAGCTGCGATGATCGCTCGGGCCTGCTCGGCCGATACCCCATCCCGGCGGCAGGTGCGCTCAATCTGGGTTGCTTCATCCACGTCGATCACCAGTACCCGGTTGGCCAAGCCAGCGAGTTTGTTCTCCACCAGCAGGGGCACCACCAGCAGGCAGTAGGGCGAGCGAGCGGCGGCGCACTGGCGCAGCATCTCCTGACGGATCAGGGGGTGAAGCAGGGCATTGAGCCAGGCCTTGGCGTTCGTGTCGCTGAACACCCGCTCCCGCAGGCTGCGTCGATCGAGCTGGCCATCAGGGGCGATGACATCCGGACCAAAGTAGGTCGCGATGGCGGCAAGGGCCGGGGCGCCGGGTTCCACGACGTCGCGGGCGATGACGTCCGCATCCACTACGTCTATGCCCAGTGCGGCAAATTGGTTGGCTATGGTGGTTTTACCGCTACCAATGCCACCTGTGACTGCGACTACATACATGGGGCAGATCACCTTTTTTAGAGGAAAGTCGTGAGATACCAGCGGGTGATGCTATCGCCCCACAGCAGCGCAATCCAGCCCGCGATAGCGAGATAGGGGCCAAAGGGAATGGGTTTGCTCTGATGGTGGTTGCGCAACAGGATCAGGCCTATGCCCATGAAGGCACCGACCAGGGAGGAGAGCAGCAGCACTATGGGCAGCGCTTGCCAGCCCAGCCAGGCGCCCAGCGCGGCCAGCAGCTTGAAGTCACCATAGCCCATGCCCTCCTTGCCAGTGAGTAGCTTGAAGGCCCAATAGAGGCTCCATAGCACCAGATAACCGGTCATGGCGCCGATCACCGCATCGCCAAGCGATACAAAACCGCCCAGCAAGTTGAACAGCAGCCCGCCCCACAGCAGGGGCAAGGTGAGCTGGTCCGGCAGCAGCATCTTGTCGAGATCGATAAAGGTGAGGGCCACCAGCACCCAGGTCAGTAGCAGGGCTGCCAGCGTGCCCCAGCCGGGGGGAACCGTCATGGCAACGGCAACTGAGAGCAGGGCGGTCAGCAGCTCGACCAGCGGATAGCGGGGCGATATGGGAGCCTGGCAGCCTCGGCAGCGACCCTTGAGCCAGAGCCAGCTCAGCAAGGGGATGTTTTCCAGTGCCGTGATGGGGTGATGGCAGTGGGGGCAGCAGGAGCGTGGCACCATCAGGTTGTAGGGCGGCTCGTCGACCCCCGCGTCATCAGGGGTGAAGTAGCTGTGGTATTCGGCCTGCCACTCCCGTTCCAGCATGATGGGCAAGCGATGGATCACCACGTTGAGAAAACTGCCGATCATCAGGGAAAAGAGAAATACCAGCGAGAAATAGAGCCAGGGCAAGCTGTGTGCCAGCTCGAGGAGAAGTGTCATAACCAACCGTCTGTCATGAAATGGGGGGAAGGGCATGCGTTTTATCAGCGCATACCCTCGTGAATTAGCCTACTACGTCACCCAGCTTGAAGATGGGCAGGTACATGGCCACAACCATGCCGCCAACCAGCACCCCCAGCACCACCATGATGAGGGGCTCGAGCAGGCTGGTGAGGCCGTCGACCAGATCGTCCACCTCCTGCTCAAAGATGGTTGCAACCTTGGAGAGCATATCATCGATGGCACCGGACTCCTCGCCGATCATCACCATTTGGATCACCATGTCGGGGAAGAGATCCACAGTACGCATGGCCACGTTGATCTGCATGCCGGCGACCACCTCGTTGCGAATGGCCATGACGGCGGTGCGATAGACATAGTTGCCGGAGGCACCTGCGGCCGAGATCAGTGCATCCACCAGCGGGATCCCGGCGGAGAAGGTGGTGGAGAGGGTTCGGGCGAAACGGGCCATGGCCGCCTTGTGCAGTATCATGCCGACCACAGGTATGGTGAGGATGAACTTGTCGGTGTTGTCTTTGACCTTCTGGGAGGCGCGCCATGCCCGTACATAGAGGAAAATGGCGAGTGCAGTGCCGCCAAAGATGACAAGCCACCAATGCTGCATGAAGCGGGAGATGCCGATGACAAATTGGGTGAAGATGGGCAGTTCGGCGCCGAAGCTCTTGAAAATGTCCTCAAACTGCGGAATGACGAACAGCAGCAGTATGGAGGTGACAACGATGGCAACCAGTATGACCATGGCCGGGTAAAACATCGCCTTCTTGATCTTGGACTTGAGCGCCTCCGACTTTTCCCGATAGGTGGCGATCCGGTCATAGATGGTCTCCAGCGCACCGGATTGTTCCCCCGCCTCCACCAGATCACAATAGAGCGCATCAAAGTGGCGGGGATGGCGGCGCAGTGCCTCGGACATGGGGGTGCCGGTTTCCACGTCGGCGGCGATCTGTCCCATGAGTTCACGCATCGCGGCTTTTTCGTGGCTGCGGGCGATTATCTGCAGGCTCTGTACCAAGGGGACGCCAGCGGAAAGCATGGTAGTGATTTGACGGGAGACGATGGCAATATCCATCGGCCTTACCTTGGCACCACCCTTGGAGAATAATCCCTGGCTCTTCTTGCTCACCCTGGTGACGTTGACACCCTGCTTGCGCAGCTCAGCTTTGACCGTGTTGATACTGTCGGCCTGCAGCTCACCGGAGACCTTCTGACCCTTGCGGTTCACTCCGCTCCAGCGGAAGGAGAAGACTTTCTTGGGGGCATTCTGTTTCTGCGTTAGCGTTGCCATCACTGCGTCCTGCAATTGGGCTCTGGTATCCCGCTCAACACCTTGCTATGCGGGTTGCCTTGGCTTGATGGAAATCCTCAGGAGTGCCGGCTGGGCGATACCTGGATGAATCAGCTTGATCGATATGCACTGTCAGTTGGTGGTCACCCGATTGATTTCTGCCAGGCTGGTCACTCCCAGACGAGCTTTCTCAAGGCCGGATACACGCAGAGTGCGCATCCCCTCTTTTTGTGCAATGGCTGCAATTTGCAGCGAGTTGGCACCTTGCATGATCAATTTTGCAATGTTTTCAGACATTAGCATGATTTCGTAGATACCGACCCGCCCCTTGTAACCGCCCGAGCAATCCTTGCAGCCCACGGGTTTGAACAGGCGCAGCCCGGCGGCCAGCTGCTGCTGGGTGAATCCCAGATCCAGCAGCTCGGCTTCTGGTACTGCTTCGGGTGTCTTGCAGTGCTCGCACAGCTTGCGGGCGAGTCGCTGGGCCATGATCAGGGTCACCGAGGAGGCAATGTTGAAGGCGGGCACCCCCATGTTCATCATCCGGGTTAGTGTCTCGGCGGCCGAGTTGGTGTGCAGGGTGGAGAGTACCAGGTGGCCTGTCTGGGCGGCCTTGATGGCGATTTCGGCTGTTTCCAGATCCCGGATCTCCCCCACCATGACCACGTCGGGATCCTGGCGAAGAAACGAGCGCAGGGCGCTGGCGAAGGTCAGCCCTGCCTTTGGGTTGACTTGCACCTGATTGACGCCGGGCAGGTTGATCTCCACCGGATCTTCGGCGGTGGAGATGTTCACCTCTGTGGTGTTGAGAATATTAAGACCGGTGTAGAGGGAGACAGTTTTGCCCGAGCCGGTGGGGCCGGTGACCAGTATCATGCCCTGCGGTTTGGAAAGGGCGTGCAGATATTGTGCTTTCTGCCGGTCGTCAAAGCCGAGCTGCTCTATGTTGAGCCGCGCCGCCGAGGAGTCCAGCAGCCGGATGACAATCTTCTCACCCCACATGGTGGGTAGGGTGTTGACCCGCATATCCATCGACTTGTTGCGGGACAGCTTCAGCTTGATGCGGCCATCCTGCGGCAGCCGCCGCTCGGCAATGTCGAGCCGTGCCATGACCTTGAGGCGGGCGGAGAAGCGGTTGGCCAGATTGACCGGTGGCGTCGCGATTTCGTGCAAGATACCGTCGATCCGGAAGCGGATGCGGTATTTGGTCTCATAGGGTTCGAAGTGCAGATCGGATGCGCCACGCTTGATGGCATCCATCATGATTTTGTTAATGTATTTGACGATGGGGGCATCGTCGTCAGCGGCATTGACGCTCTCATCCAGCCGGGAGTTTTCGTCCGAGACTTCCAGCTCGGAGATCTCGGATTCATCGATGTCCTCCATGCCGAGGGCTTCCTGCTCGCTCTCCAGCAGTTTGCCGATGGCGGCCGTCAGTTTGTTCTCCTCGACCAGCAGCGCCTCGGTATGCAGCCCGAAGCTGAAGCCAAAATCCTCCAGCGCCGATACATTGGTCGGATCCGACATGGCGATATAGAGGGTATGGCCCTGGGTGTAGATGGGCAGCACATGGTGTTTCTCAATCAGCTTCTGATTGAGGTATTTCTGCGGTATCTCGGCCAGGTCGAAGGCGGCAAGATCCAGCAGAGGTACCCCATACTCCAGCTCACAGAAATCCGCGAGCGTCTTGCTGTCGAGGATCTCGCTCTCTATCAGAAAGGTCACAAAGGGTTTGCGCTGGGCCTTGGCTTGGCTCAGATAGCGCTGGGAGTCCTCTTCACTGATCAGGGAAGAGGCGGCCAGGCTTAACGCCAGGCCGCTATTGGGGCTAGAGGTCATTAGTGTTTAACAGATGCCAGCTGCTACGCATGTGCCAACAGACCCGCTGGGGTTAGCTGCCCAGTTCACTTTACCGGAAGCTACTGTTGGAACGAGAATGTAGGTTTCCCCTCTCAATCCGCTTACGGGGGCGGCAGAGGTACCAACAGCCGTAGCCGTGATTGCGTTATTTGCGCTATCAACACTAATGCTTGCAACATTTCCATTCGCTGTAGCTACGTTAGCTGGAACCCCATTTGTTCCCGCATCGCAGGAACTCAGTGTTCCATCGGCTGCACCAGTTGTTTGGGCACAGATTTCAATTGCTGTTTTAAAAGCACCAGTGGCTGATACGACTTCAGTAAAACGAGCCCTTGTTGTGTAACTCTGATATGCCGGCAGCGCGATGGCGGCCAGAATGGCCACGATCGCGACCACGATCATCAGTTCGATAAGGGTAAAGCCTGATTGCTTCTTCATGTCAAATGTCCTTTTGTCCTTGGTTCCTGGGCAGTGGTGGTGGAAAACTATCCACCCGTCAATATCTTATCCGAGCTGTCCGGCTTGGCAACAGAGGTGTGGCCTTTGTTAACAACCTTTTTGTCATTTAATAAAAATTTGATATAAATCATAGACAAAAATTCTGTGCGAACTCTTTTTAACTGGCGGGATAGGATCCATCATCACTCCTTTGCTGAGGGAGTCAGCATAAAGAAAAGGCGCCCATGGCGCCTTTTGCAAGTCCTTCATCTTGTTATATGTCACGGTGCAATCCTGCGACTGTGACACTTCCCCGGCTAGATAAAGCGCATCGAGAGATCCAGTGCTCGCACATGCTTGGTCAGCGCCCCTACCGAGATAAAATCGACGCCGGTGGCGGCAAACTCCGCGAGTGTATCCAGCGTGACGTTGCCAGAGACCTCCAGCTTGGCACGGCCCCGATTGAGGGCCACGGCTTCGCGCATCATGGGCACATCGAAGTTGTCCAGCATCACTATGTCTGCGCTGGCCATCAGCGCCTGTTCCAGCTCGGCCAGGGATTCAACCTCCACCTCGACCGGTTTGCCCGGATTGAGGCGGCGCGCTTCGCTGATGGCTTCGCTTATGCCGCCGCAGGCAAGGATATGGTTCTCCTTGATGAGGTAGGCGTCGAACAGGCCGATTCTGTGGTTCTTGCCGCCGCCGCAGGTCACGGCATATTTCTGGGCGGTGCGCAGCCCCGGCAGAGTCTTGCGAGTATCGAGCAGGCGGCAGTAGGTGCCTGCCAGCTCGGCCACGTAGCGGGCGGTGAGGGTGGCGACACCCGAGAGGGTCTGCACGAAGTTCAGTGCGTTGCGCTCGCCGGTCAGCAGCACACGAGCCGGACCATGCAGGCGGAACAGCTCCTGATTGGGGGTGAGCCGTTCGCCATCCTGTACTAACCACTCCACTTTTACCTCGCCACCGAGCTGGACGAACACCTCATCCACCCAAGGTTGGCCACAGAATACGCCAGCTTCGCGGGTGATGACCCGGGCGCTGGCCAGGCGATCCGCCGGGATCAGCTGGGCCGTGATATCGGCGCTGGCATCCGGTTGGTCCAGCGTGGTGAGGGCTTGACCCAAGTCTTCGAGTAGTGCGGCGCGCACGGCGCAGCGGATGTCCTGTTGTAACATGCCTGTTATTCCTGCAAGGGTCTGAGAAGCAATTGTCTGTCTTTCTGACGCAATTCCAGCCGGCCCAGGGCATTCATGCCCACCAGGATCACGTCCCCGTCGGCCGCCGGATTGATATAGATAGGCAAATCGTACAAGGTCAGCGGACCCATCACCAGAGTTTCAATCTGGCCGGTCTGCACCTGGATCGTACCCGCAGCCGTGTTGACCAGGCTGTTGCCATTGGGGCTCAGGCCGATGCGCTCGGCCACCTGACGTGGCACAGTGACCCGGGTTGCCCCCGTGTCCAGCAGCAGTTGCACCGGTTGGCCGTTGATGGCACCCTCCAGTCGATAGTGGCCGCTGGCATTGGCCTTGAGCAGCAGGTCGCCGCTGGCGGTGACTGTGGGTTGCGAGCGGGCGTGAAAGTAGAGGGTCAGCAGCCCCATCAGAGAGAGCCAGGCCAGCAACCAGAAGCGGCGCGCTATCGGGTGCATATCCTTTCCAGAGTTGAGCAGAAGATGGTTCAGCCTATCACAGTTGCCTTGGTGGATTGAGAGGATTGCGAGGAGCCTGAGAGACGGATCGCTTTGTTGCCCATCCGGCGCCATCACATGTGTCATTCCATTGCAGATTGAGTAGATGATGACCCAGCCTAAAACAGTTTTTTCCATTGATTCAGACGGTTGGTGTGAGCAGGCCCGCAAGGTGCCGTCACCGCACCACAACGAGCGGACCAGTTTGGACGATATCTCCCTGCTGGTGGTACACGGCATCAGCCTGCCACCGGGGGCGTTCGGCGGTCCCTGGATCGACGATCTCTTCATGGGACGGCTGGACCCTGAGGGGCACCCTTACTTCGCTGGCATTCATCAGCTGCGGGTCTCGGCCCACTGCCTGATCCGGCGGGATGGCGAGCTGGTGCAATACGTGCCATTTGGCGCACGTGCCTGGCATGCCGGGATATCGAGTTGGGAGGGAAGGGAGGCCTGTAACGATTTTTCCATCGGCATTGAGCTGGAAGGGACCGATGAGCTGCCCTACAGCGATGCACAATATGAGGTGCTGGCGGGGCTCAGCCGAACCATATCCAGCCATTATCCTGCCATTACAGCGCAACGAATTGTCGGCCATTGCGATATAGCGCCAGGGCGCAAGACAGATCCGGGTGGAAGTTTCGAATGGAGTCGGTATCGAAAAATGATCAATTTTAAGTAAATATTCTAAAAATAAGTTAGTGTTTTTAAAATCAATGGCTTGCCTTTATGGCAGGCCATTTTATTGTGCTGTTGAACAAATGTTACCTGTGAGCCAGCTCAAAAATATTGGTCAGACCAATTTCTATGCGCCACATCATAAATCCCTCCATTTACCCCTTAGGTGGCAAGGTTGAACCTTGATTCAGATCATCTTTTGGGTGGACTTTTCCCAAGTCCTCTGCTAATTTTCGCCCCATTCATGAAATTGGTAATACCAATTTAACAAAGTAGCCTCATGCCCTATCTCAAGATAACTCAACCCAAGCTGGCCGACGCCATCGTCGCCGAGCTGGAAAGCATGATTTTGGAAGGCAGTTTGCAGCCGGGCCAGAAGTTGCCGCCCGAGCGGGAACTCGCCATCCAGTTTCAGGTGTCGCGCCCCTCCCTGCGCGAAGCCATCCAGCGCCTGGAAGCCAGAGGACTCTTGTATCGCCGTCAGGGCGGTGGCACTTACGTACAAAATGCCTTGAGCAAGGGGATTGCAGATCCCCTGTTCGAGCTGCTCAGCACCCACCCCGAAGCCCAGTATGACCTGCTGGAGTTTCGTCACGCACTGGAAGGCATCTGTGCCTACTATGCTGCGTTGCGGGGGACGGAAGCCGATGCCGAGCGTATTCGTCAGGCGCAGTCCGCCATTGAGGAAGCTGGCCAGCAAGGTTCGCTGGTCACCGAATCCGCCGCCGTGACCCAGTTCTATCTGGCGGTGGCCGAGGCGTCCCACAACGTGGTGCTGCTGCACCTGCTGCGGGCCATGGGCCCCATGCTTGAGCAGAACATTTTACGCAATAACGAAATTTTGAATCGCCGTCCGGGAGTGGTAGCCAAGATCCGTCGCCATCGTGCGCATCTGATCGAGGCTATCCTGTCGGGGGCTCCGGAGCGGGCCAGGGCTGCTTGTCATGAGCACCTGGCCTTTATCGAGGACACCTTGTTGGATATGCAGAGGGAAGACAGCCGGATCCAGCGATCCATGCGTCGGATCCGTCAGCAGGAAAACTAATCCCACAAGGCTTTATTGTCGAATTCTTGCGCATCTTAACCGCCGTGCAATAACAATAGGAACCAGCCATGTCTGATATCCTGAAGAACGATGTGGACCCGATAGAAACGCTGGAGTGGCTTGCCTCTCTGGAATCCCTGCTGCGTGAAGAGGGTCCGCAACGCGCTCAGTTCATTCTTGAACAGCTTGCCGAGAAAGCCCGCGTAAGCGGTGTGGATGTAGCTGCCAAGGCGAATCGCGACTACATCAACACCATCCCGTCCAGTGACGAACCGGCTTACCCGGGCGATCTGGAGATGGAACGTCGCATCCGCGCCATCATCCGCTGGAATGCCATGATGATAGTGCTGCGCGCCTCCAAGAAAGACCTGGACCTCGGCGGTCACATGTCTTCCTTCGCTTCCTCCGCGACCATCTACGAAGTCTGCTACAACCATTTCTTCCGCGCTCGCAGCGAGAAGGACGGTGGTGATCTGGTTTACTTCCAGGGTCACATCTCCCCGGGCATCTACGCACGTGCGTTCGCTGAAGGTCGTCTGACCGCAGATCAGCTGGACAACTTCCGTCAGGAAGTGGACGGCAAGGGTATCCCTTCCTATCCGCACCCGAAGCTGATGCCGGACTTCTGGCAGTTCCCGACCGTCTCCATGGGTCTGGGCCCCATCGCCGCCATCTATCAGGCTCGCTTCCTGAAGTACCTGACCGACCGTGGCATCAAAGATTGCTCCGAGCAGACCGTTTACGCCTTCCTGGGTGACGGCGAGATGGACGAGCCGGAAGCCAAGGGCGCCCTGACTGTTGCCGTGCGTGAAAAGCTCGACAACCTGGTGTTCGTGGTCAACTGCAACCTGCAGCGTCTTGACGGTCCTGTTGTCGGTAACGGCAAGGTCATCAACGAGCTGGAAGGCCTGTTCGCAGGCGCCGGCTGGGATGTCACCAAGGTTATCTGGGGTCGCAAGTGGGATGAGCTGCTGAAGAAAGACACCTCCGGCAAGCTGATCCAGCTGATGAACGAAACCGTGGATGGCGACTATCAGACCATGAAGTCCCGTGATGGCGGCTACGTGCGTGAGCACTTCTTCAACCGTTACCCGGAAACCGCCGCGCTGGTCAAAGACATGACCGACGAGGAGATCTTCGCCCTGAACCGCGGTGGTCACGACCCCCGTAAACTGTTTGCCGCTTTCTCCAAAGCCGCAGCGACCAAGGGCAAGCCGACTGTCATCCTGGCCAAGACCATCAAGGGTTATGGCATGGGCGAAGCGGCCGAAGGCAAAAACATTGCTCACCAGGTCAAGAAGATGGATCTGGGCTCTGTGCGTCACCTGCGCGATCGTTTCAACCTGCCGGTCACCGACGAGCAGCTCGAAGCGCTGCCGTACCTGAAGATCGAAGAGGGTACCGAAGAGCACAAGTACCTGCACGCTCGTCGCGCAGCGCTCAAAGGCTATGTACCGACCCGTCTGCGTGAGACCACCACTCAGCTGGACATCCCGGCGCTGGAGACCTTTGGTCCCCTGCTGGGCGAGCAGGCTCGCGAGATCTCCACCACCATGGCGTTCGTGCGTTCCCTGAATGTGCTGCTGAAAGACAAGTCCATCGGCAAGCGCATCGTCCCTATCCTGGCTGACGAAGCCCGTACCTTCGGTATGGAAGGTCTGTTCCGCCAGATCGGTATCTACAGCCCGCACGGTCAGCAGTACACCCCGCAAGACCGCGACATCGTCTCCTACTACAAGGAAGACAAGCAGGGTCAGGTTCTGCAAGACGGTATCAACGAGCTGGGCGCCATGTCCTCCTGGCTGGCTGCTGCGACCTCTTACAGCACCAACGACTGCCCGATGATCCCGTTCTACATCTACTACTCCATGTTCGGCTTCCAGCGAGTCGGCGACATGGCGTGGGCAGCCGGTGACCAGCAAGCCCGTGGCTTCCTGCTGGGCGCGACCTCGGGTCGTACCACCCTCAACGGCGAAGGTCTGCAGCACGAAGATGGTCACAGCCACATCCTGGCGAACACCATCCCGAACTGCATCTCCTATGACCCGTCATACGCCTATGAAGTGGCGGTGATTGTACAGGACGGCCTGCGCCGTATGTACGGTGAGAACCCGGAGAACGTGTTCTACTACATCACCACCCTGAACGAGAACTATGCGATGCCGGCCATGCCGGAAGGCGCTGAAGAGGGTATCCGCAAGGGTATCTACAAGCTGGAAACCGTTGCCGGCACCAAGGGCAAGGTACAGCTGCTGGGTTGTGGTTCCATCCTGGGTCATGTGCGCACCGCTGCCCAGATCCTGGCCAGCGAATACGGCGTGGGTTCCGACGTGTTCAGCGTCACCTCCTTCAACGAACTGGCCCGTGACGGTCAGGATGTGGATCGCTGGAACATGCTGCACCCGACCGCCGAGGCTCGCGTACCGTACATCGCTACCGTACTGGGCTCCGACGCCACCATCGCCGCGACCGACTACATGAAGTCCTTCGCCGATCAGGTCCGTGCCTTCGTACCGACCGAGCATTACCGTGTACTGGGTACCGACGGTTATGGCCGTTCCGACAGCCGTGCCAACCTGCGTCGTCACTTCGAAGTGAACGAATTCTACGTGGTGGTTGCTGCCCTTACCGAACTGGCCAAGCGCGGTGAAATCGACAAGCAGGTTGTGGCCGATGCCATCACCAAGTACGGCATCGATGCCGACAAGGTCAACCCGCTGTACGCGTAAGAGGATCAAGTGCCGTGTCGGGACAAGCTGCCCGGCATGGCCTTGCAAAGGTCAACGCGAGATACGCGTGAGGGCGGTCAGTCAGTCACGCGGATACACGCAAGAGGATAAAGCACTATGTCCAAACAGATTATGGTTCCGGATATCGGCGCCGATGAAGTTGAAGTCACCGAGATCATGGTGGCCGTGGGTGACAAGGTCGAGCTCGACCAGTCCCTGATCGCCGTAGAAGGTGATAAAGCCTCCATGGAAGTCCCGGCACCGGCTGCCGGTATCGTCAAAGAGATCCTGATCAAGGTGGGCGACAAGGTTGCCACCGGTTCCCAGATCATGATCTTCGAAGCGGAAGGCGCAGCTGCGCCGGCGCCAGCTCAAGCCGCCGCTCCGGTTGCTGCTGCACCGGCTGCCCCTGTTGCTGCTGCAGCCAAAGACGTGCACGTCCCCGACATAGGTGACGATGAAGTCGAAGTGACCGAGATCATGGTTGCCGTGGGCGACATGGTTGAAGCTGACCAGTCCATCATCGCGGTGGAAGGTGACAAGGCTTCTATGGAAGTCCCTGCGCCGTTCGCGGGCCGCGTGATCGAGATCAAGGTTGCCGCTGGCGCCAAGGTCTCTACCGGTTCCCTGGTGATGGTATTTGAAGTGGCTGGCGCCGCGCCTGCCGCCGTTGCCGCGCCGGTTCAGGCTGCCGCTCCCGTGGCTGCTGCCCCGGTGGCCGCCGCTGCCAAAGAGGTCAATGTACCTGACATTGGCGGTGACGAAGTCGAAGTGACCGAGATCATGGTTGCCGTGGGTGACAAGGTCGACGCCGACCAGTCCCTGATCGCGGTGGAAGGCGACAAGGCCTCCATGGAAGTGCCTGCACCGTTCGCCGGTATCATCAAAGAGATCAAGGTGAAGGCGGGTGACAAGGTCTCCACCGGTTCCCTGATCATGGTATTCGAAGTAGCTGGTGCAGCTCCGGCCGCCGCAGCTGCCCCGGTTGCTCAGGCTGCCGCCCCGGTCGCTGCTGCCCCTGTTGCCGCTGCTCCGGCTCCGGTTGCCCAGGCTGCTGCCGCTTCCGACTTCGTTGCCAACGACGCCTACGTACATGCCGCCCCGGCCGTACGTCGCCTGGCCCGTGAGTTCGGTATCAACCTGGCCAAGGTGAAAGCCTCCGGTCGCAAGGGTCGCATCGTCAAAGAAGACGTGCAGGCCTATGTGAAGGATGCGGTCAAGCGCGCCGAGTCCGCCCCGGCAGCCGGTACCGGCACTGGCAACGGCATGAGTGTCCTGCCGTGGCCCAAGGTTGACTTCAGCAAGTTCGGCCCGGTCGAAGAGCTGGAACTGACCCGGATCCAGAAGATCTCCGGTCCTGCCCTGCATCGCAACTGGGCCATGATCCCGCACGTCACCCAGTTCGACGAAGCCGATACCACAGATCTGGAAGCGTTCCGCAAAGAGCAGAACCTGCTGGCCGAGAAGCAGAAGCTGGACGTGAAGATCACCCCGCTGGTGTTCATCCTGAAAGCCGCCGCCAAGGCCCTGGAAGCCCATCCGCGCTTCTGCAGCGCCCTGTCCGAAGACGGCAGCAAGCTGATCATGAAGAAGTACATCCACATCGGTGTGGCGGTAGACACCCCGGGGGGCCTGGTGGTGCCTGTGGTGCGTGACGTCAACAAGAAGGGCATCTACGAGCTGTCTCGCGATCTGGCCGAGATCTCCAAGAAGGCCCGTGCCGGCAAGCTGACCGCTGCCGACATGCAGGGCGGTTGCTTCACCATCTCCAGCCTGGGTGGCATCGGCGGTACCAGCTTTACCCCGATCGTCAACGCGCCGGAAGTGGCCATCCTGGGCGTATCCAAGTCCGAGATGAAGCCGAAGTGGAATGGCAAGGAGTTCGTACCGCGCCTGATGCTGCCGCTGGCCCTGAGCTATGACCACCGTGTCATCGATGGTGCTGATGGAGCCCGCTTCATCACCACCATGAGTGGTGTGCTGTCCGACATTCGTCGACTGGTCCTGTAAGTGAGAGGGCGGGCCCAGAGCCTGCCCTTTTTACTTCTCATTTCATTAACAGGATTGTAAACTTGCCCCGTTTTTTCACGGTTGCAGCCGCCTTGTTTGGCATTGAGTCGGCATAAGACTGCGCCGTCCGGGGATATATAAGAACGACAAAGAGGTCATGATGAGTAAAGAAATCAAAACTCAGGTCGTAGTACTGGGTGCTGGCCCTGCCGGTTATTCTGCTGCTTTCCGTGCTGCCGATCTGGGTCTGGATACCATTATCGTCGAGCGTTACTCCACCCTGGGTGGCGTCTGCCTGAACGTGGGTTGTATCCCGTCCAAGGCGCTGCTGCACGTCGCCAAAGTCATTGAAGAAGCCAAGGCGCTGTCCGAACACGGCATCATCTTCGGTGCCCCGCAGACCGACATCGACAAGGTCCGCCTGTGGAAAGAGAAGGTCATCAACCAGCTGACCGGCGGTCTGGCTGGCATGGCCAAGATGCGTAAGGTGCAGGTTGTTAACGGCTTCGGTAAATTTACCGGCCCGAATACTCTGGAAGTGGAAGGTGCCGACGGCAAGACGACCGTGACCTTCGACAACGCCATCATTGCAGCTGGCTCCCGTCCGGTAAAACTGCCTTTCATCCCCCATGATGATCCGCGCGTATGGGATTCAACCGATGCGCTGGAACTGACTTCCGTACCGGGCAAGCTGCTGGTTATCGGTGGTGGCATCATAGGTCTGGAGATGGGTACCGTGTACTCCTCTCTGGGTTCCGAGATCGATGTGGTGGAATTTGCCGACCAGCTGGTACCGGCTGCCGACAAAGACATCGTCAAGATCTACACCAAGCGCGTGGCCAAGAAATTCAACATCATGCTGGAGACCAAAGTCACCGCAGTTGAAGCCCGTGCAGACGGTCTGTATGTCTCCTACGAAGGCAAGCACGCCCCGGCCGAGCCGGTACGTTACGACAACGTGCTGGTTGCCGTAGGCCGTGTGCCGAACGGCAAGCTGATGGATGCCGAGAAGGCCGGCGTTGCCGTGACCGAGCGCGGTTTCATCGAGGTGGACAAGCAGCTGCGTACCAACGTGGCTCACATCCACGCCATCGGTGACATCGTTGGCCAGCCGATGCTGGCCCACAAGGGTGTTCACGAAGGTCACGTTGCCGCCGAAGTGATCGCCGGCAAGAAGCACTACTTCGACCCGAAAGTGATCCCGTCCATCGCCTACACCGAGCCAGAGATGGCCTGGGTTGGTGTGACCGAGAAGGAAGCCAAGCAACAAGGGCTGAACTTCGAAGTGGCCACCTTCCCGTGGGCTGCTTCCGGTCGCGCCATTGCGTCTGATTGCTCCGACGGTATGACCAAGCTGATCTTCGACAAGGCGAGCGGCCGCGTCATCGGTGGTGCCATCGTCGGTACCAACGGCGGTGAACTGCTGGGTGAAATCGGTCTGGCCATCGAAATGGGTGCCGACGCCGAAGATATCGCGCTGACCATCCATGCTCACCCGACTCTGCACGAGTCCGTGGGTCTGGCTGCCGAAGTGTTCGAAGGTTCGATCACCGACCTGCCGAACGCCAAGGCCAAGAAGAAAAAGTAATTTTCTTCTTCCACTTGTATAAAAAGCCGCTCGTAAGAGCGGCTTTTTGTTTTCTCCGCATCACACAAACTTTTCTAAAGCCGAATATGCTAAAGACAGGTTTTAGCGCTGAGGGGAGAAAACTGATGCTAAAGGCTCCTATTCCACCCGATGAGGCATTGCGACTTGACGCCCTGCGTCGGCTCTCTTTGCTTGATACCGAAGCCGAGGAGCGGTTTGACCGGCTGACCCGCATGGCCCGACGGGTGTTTGATGTACCTATCGCGCTGGTGAGCTTGGTAGATGAAGAACGCCAGTGGTTTAAATCCTGTATCGGGTTGGCGGTCAGTGAGACCGCGCGGGATATCTCATTCTGTGGTCACGCGATCATGGGCAATGAAACCTTTATCGTACCGAATGCCTCGCTCGATCCTCGTTTTGCCGACAATCCGCTGGTGGTGGGTGGGCCTGGCATTCGCTTTTATGCCGGACAGCCATTGCGGATCGCCAATGGCTGCAAATTGGGGACGCTCTGCATCATAGACACTGTGCCGCGGGTCTTGAGTGACGAAGATGTGGGTCTGCTCAAGGATCTGGCGGCGATGGTGGTGCAGGAGCTCGAAGCGGTGCAACTGGCCACCATTGATGAGCTGACCGGGATCTCCAATCGGCGCGGGTTTGTGATGCTGGCAGAGAAAAGCCTCTTGCTGGCAAGCCGTGTGCAAATGCCACTGTCGTTGCTCTATCTGGATCTCAATGGCTTCAAGGGGATCAATGATCGGTGGGGACATGCGGAAGGGGATCGCGCCTTGATTGTCTTTGCCAGTTTGCTCAAGCAGGCTTTTCGGGGCGCCGATGTGTTTGCCCGTATGGGAGGAGATGAGTTCGCCGTCCTGCTGCCCAATGTGGTCGAGGCCCAGGCGCAACTGGCCTATGAACGTTTCAACGCCATCTTGACCGAGCATAATCGGCACAGCGGTTGCGGTTATGAGTTGGCCTGCAGCACCGGGATAGTCAGCTATGACGGGCGTGGCTGTGTTTCGCTGACTGCGCTGCTCACCCGCGCGGATGAGCTGATGTATCAGCGCAAGCGGGATGGCAAGCACTGACGGTTACGCAGTACGAGAAACCACCAGAAACAACAGAGAGCG
>NZ_CDBI01000092.1:0-48624 GCF_000820025.1 Aeromonas popoffii | reverse complement strand
CGCTCTCTGTTGTTTCTGGTTCACGTCAAGGAGCAGGTCCGAGCCGGAAGCTGCCCACCAGCTTGCCGAACTGGCCGCAGAGCGGCAGCAGGCTGCGGCTCGACAAGCCGGTGGGCTATGTCGGTCGTCTTGATGTCATCCACGTTGCGGTTGATCTCGCTCATCACGCAGGACTGCCCCTCGGTGGCGGTGGGCTCACACAGCGGCACCGGATTGTTCAGACCCATTGGCTGCTCGGTGAGTGCGCTATATCGCTGTCGTAGCGGTTGCGGTTCCTTGTTCGCACTTTATAGTAGGCTTCATTGCTCACTTGGCTCGAACTGGATTCAATGGAAAATCATATGCGCATCTTTCATCGGGGATGGACCCACCTGTTTCTGGTTTTGCTGGCTTGCCTGCCGTTCATGGTGGCGGCCCAGTCCGATCGGCCCAAGATTGCTCTGGTACTGAGTGGCGGTGGTGCCAAGGGGGCGGCCCATATCGGTATCCTCAAGGTACTGGAGGAGAAGCGCATTCCGGTCGACATCATAGTGGGCACCAGCATGGGTGCCTATGTGGCGGGCATGTCCGCCATGGGGCTCAGTGCCGAAGAGGTGGAGCGAACCACGCTCGCCATCGATTGGAGTAAGGGATATCAGGACCGAGTGGGCCGCGAAGAGCTCTCGCTGCGTAAAAAGCAGCAGATAGAGAGGTTTCAGCTGCGTACCGATATCGGTTTTAATGGCGGAGCTTTCCAACTACCGAATGGCTTCATTCAGGGGCAGACTATGGCTAGTCTGCTACGACTCGCGACCTTCAACCTGCCGTCATTGCAGAGTTTCGACGATCTGCCCATCCCCTATCGTGCCATGGCGACCGACATGGAGACCGTCACCCCCTTCGTGCTGGATCACGGTAGCTTGGCTAAGGCGATGCAGGCCTCCATGTCCATCCCGGGGGCGCTCAAGCCGGTCAAGTGGGAGGGGCGCATTCTGGCCGATGGTGGCATCGTCAATAACATGCCGGTTGATGTTGCCAAGGCGATGGGGGCTGATGTGGTGATCGCGGTGGATATTGGGGCCAGGCTGCGCACTCAGGAATCCCTCAATTCTGGCCTTGCCATGATTGGCCAGCTCACCACCTTCATGACCCGGGTCGGTACCGACAGGCAGAAGGCGCTGCTGGAGGATGGAGATATCCTGCTGACACCTGACATAGACGACATCGGGATCGCTGATTTTGCCCGTATGCCGGATGGGATCAAACGGGGTGAGATGGCTGCCATGAAGGCTGCACCGGAACTGGATCGGCTTGCCCTGAGCAAGGAGCGTTACAAGGAGTATCGCGATCACAAACTGAGCCGGCGGGCCGAGCGTAGTGGTCAGCCCGCCTACTTCATCGACAAGGTGGAGATCATCAACAACTCGCGCCTCTCGGACGAGACTGTGCGCGCCATGTTGAACGTACGTCCCGATCAGATCCAGACCAATGAGAGCTTGGAGGCTGGGATCCGCCGTCTCTATGCGCTGGAGTCATTTGACCGTATCACCTACAAGATAGAGGAACGGGATGGGGAGAACGTGCTGGTGGTGGATGCCAACGAGAAGAGCTGGGGTCCGGGTTTCCTCAACTTCCAGTTTGGCTTCTCTGACGATTTCGAGAGTAATTCCAACTACAACGTCGGCATGTCCTATACCCTGACCAATGTCAACAAGTGGGGGGCCGAGTGGTTAACAGAGGCCGCGCTTGGTACCTCAAAGCACGTTAAAACAGTCTTCTACACCCCGCTGGAACCATCCCAGACCTTTTACGGTGAGGCGAGCCTGGCTTATAACAAAACCCCGCGGCGCATCTTCAATATTGGGTTGGATGCATCGACTAATCCCGACATCAGCTACTCATTCTTCAGCTCCGAGCTGGCCGTGGGTTGGAACAGTCAGCCCTGGAGCCGTATCTACACGGGACTGGAGGGGCAAATAGGCAGTATCGAGATTAAACAGGCGGGGAATGCCAATGTAGATGCCACCACTTGGGGCCCTTTCATTCACTTTGAGTACGACACCCTGGATAGCCTCTACTTCCCCTACTCGGGAAATAAGTGGGACATGAAGCTGGGTTACTCCCGCGTCAATCTCACTGGGGGAGAACTTGATCAGATTGGCAGGGACAGGGGACTGAACTACAACTTCGCCATGGTCAAGCCTTGGTCGTGGGATCGGCACAGCCTCAACCTGATACTGGAAGGGGGCGGTTCCAATAGTGACGAGATAGTACCGCTCTACGTCCAGGATCTTGGTGGTCCTTTCCGCCTCTCCGGCTTCCAGCGCTATCAGCTGAGCGGTCGCTACAGTCTGCTGGGAGGACTTCGCTATATCTACCGGGTGGCGGATAACGACTTTGGTGCATTCAGGATGCCGCTCTATCTGGGCAGTTCCCTCGAACAGGGCGGGGTATGGAACAAGGGGGCGGAGATCGACTTCGACAGCTCCATTACCGCCGGTTCCGTCTATGTGGGGGTGGAGAGCTTCCTCGGCCCCATCTTCCTCGGCTATGGCGTGGCAGAGGGGGGCAACAACATGTTCTATCTGCAATTGGGCACCACATTCGAATAACGGCCAAATGATGCTTTTTTGTTAACTTATTTCTGGTGTGTCTTTTATATGCTGGCAAAACATGAGCAAGTTTAGATGGTTATGTTGTTTTGGTGAATATATGTACAGTGTTTGGATTTTAATTAGTCGTTAAAACTTATATAGTGGGGGGCACCCTAAGGGTGTCCCGCAAGGACGATCGCCGCGAGCGTGGGCGACCCCCAAAAAAGACCAAAGAGGAATTAGTCGTGCTTGAAACATACCGTAAACACGTCGCAGAACGTGCCGCCGAGGGCGTGGTAGCCAAACCTCTGGATGCAGAGCAGGTCGCCGCCCTGGTTGAGCTTCTCAAGAACCCGCCCGCTGGCGAACAAGACTTTCTGAAAGAGCTGTTGTCCTCCCGTATTCCCCCAGGAGTTGATGAAGCGGCCTATGTCAAAGCCGGTTTCCTCACCGCCATCGCCAAGGGCGAAGCCCACTCTCCCATCCTGACTGCCGCGCAAGCTGTTGAGCTGCTGGGCACCATGCAGGGTGGTTACAACATTCAGCCGCTGATCGACCTGCTGGACCACAGCACCCTGGCCCCGCTTGCCGCCAAGGGCCTCTCCCACACCCTGCTGATGTTTGACTCCTTCCACGACGTGGAAGAGAAGGCCAAGGCGGGCAATGCTCACGCCAAGCAGGTGATGCAATCCTGGGCCGATGCGCAGTGGTTCCTCTCCCGCCCAGAGCTTGCCGAGAAGATCACGGTCACCGTGTTCAAGGTGACTGGCGAAACCAACACCGACGACCTCTCTCCGGCGCCGGATGCCTGGTCCCGTCCCGACATTCCGCTCCATGCCCTGGCCATGCTGAAAAACGCCCGTCCCGGCATCACTCCGGACAATGACGGCACCGTTGGCCCCATCAAGACCATCGATGCCCTGAAAGAGAAGGGTTTCCCGCTGGCGTATGTCGGCGACGTGGTCGGCACCGGTTCTTCCCGCAAATCCGCCACCAACTCTGTGCTCTGGTTCATGGGCGACGACATTCCGTTTGTGCCGAACAAGCGCGCTGGCGGTGTCTGTCTGGGTGGCAAGATTGCCCCGATCTTCTTCAACACCATGGAAGATGCCGGCGCCCTGCCCATCGAAGTGGATGTCTCTGCGCTTGCGATGGGCGATGTGATCGACATCTACCCGTTTGCCGGCAAGATCTGCAAGCACGGCACCGAGCAGGTGCTGGCCCAGTTTGAACTCAAGACAGAGGTATTGATCGACGAAGTGCGTGCCGGTGGCCGTATTCCGCTGATCATCGGCCGCGGCCTGACCGACAAGGCGCGGGAAGTCATGGGTCTGCCGTTTTCCACCGTGTTCCGCCGTCCTGTGCCTGTGGCCGATACCGGCAAGGGTTACACCCTGGCCCAGAAGATGGTGGGCAAGGCGTGTGGCGTGAAGGGCATTCGTCCCGGCACTTACTGCGAGCCTCGCATGACCACGGTCGGCTCTCAGGACACCACAGGCCCCATGACCCGCGATGAGCTCAAAGATCTGGCTTGCCTCGGCTTCTCCGCCGATCTGACCATGCAGTCCTTCTGCCACACCGCGGCCTATCCCAAGCCCATCGACGTACAGACTCACCACACCCTGCCGGACTTCATCATGAACCGTGGTGGCGTCTCCCTGCGTCCGGGTGATGGCGTCATCCACTCCTGGCTTAACCGCATGTTGCTGCCCGATACCGTGGGTACCGGTGGTGACTCCCATACCCGTTTCCCCATCGGTATCTCCTTCCCGGCGGGTTCCGGTCTGGTGGCGTTCGCCGCCGCCACCGGCGTCATGCCGCTGGACATGCCGGAGTCCGTGCTGGTGCGCTTCAAGGGCGAACTGCAACCGGGCATCACCTTGCGTGATCTGGTTCATGCCATCCCTTACGCTGCCATCCAGAAAGGGCTGCTGACCGTCGAGAAAGCGGGCAAGAAGAACATCTTCTCCGGCCGCATCCTCGAAATCGAAGGCTTGCCGACCCTGAAGGTGGAGCAGGCGTTCGAGCTGGCCGACGCCAGTGCCGAGCGCTCCGCCGCCGGTTGCACCATCAAGCTGGATCAGGCGCCGATCATCGAGTACCTCAAGTCCAACATCGTCATGCTGAAATGGATGTTGTCCGAGGGCTACGGTGACCCGCGCACCATCACCCGTCGCATCAAGGGGATGGAAGAGTGGCTGGCTAATCCTGTGCTGATGGAAGCAGACAAGGATGCCGAGTACGCCGAAATCATCGAGATCGATCTGGCCACCATCAAGGAGCCGATCCTGTGTGCGCCGAACGATCCTGACGATGCCCGTCTGCTCAGCACTGTGGCTGGCGACAAGATCGACGAAGTGTTCATCGGTTCCTGCATGACCAACATCGGCCATTTCCGCGCCGCCGGCAAGCTGCTCGAGAAGTTCCAGGGCGAACTGCCAACCCGCATGTGGATAGCGCCGCCCACCAAGATGGACAAAGATCAGCTGACCGAAGAGGGCTACTACGGCATCTTTGGTCGCGTCGGGGCCCGCATCGAGATCCCGGGCTGCTCCCTCTGTATGGGCAACCAGGCGCGCGTGGCGGAAGGGGCCTCCGTGGTTTCCACCTCCACCCGCAACTTCCCGAACCGTCTGGGCAAGGGTGCCAACGTCTATCTGGCCTCTGCCGAGCTGGCTGCCGTGGCCGCCATCCTCGGCAAGATTCCGACCGTGGCTGAGTACCTGCAGTACGCCAAGACCCTGGATGCCACTGCGGCTGACACCTATCGCTACCTCAACTTCAACGAGATCGCTTTCTACACCAAGAAGGCCGGTGGGGTGATCCTGCAGCAAGCGGTATAAGGATTGGCGCCGGTTGGCGCAAACAGTCTGACAAAAAGCCCCGGCTCATGCCGGGGCTTTTGTTTGGCCGACCCTTGCCTCTGGTTCTATCTTGCCTGCCAGGGCTCAGGCATTGAGGGATTGCAGCCAGTTCGCCAGTTTTCCATGGGGGCTGCCCGGAATCGGCGGTGCGGGAGCGAGCAGGTGATAGCCGGTGCCATCCGGGATGAATCCGAGCGGGGCGGCCAGCAGGCCGGCGGCGACATCGTCGCACACCAGCCGGTAGGGGCCGATGGCGACGCCAAGGCCCGCCACGGCGGCCTGCAGGCTGAAGTAGAAGTGTTCGAAGGTCTGGGTCGGCGCCTCGTCGCTTGCACTCTGTCCGGCCTGTTCCTGCCAGCTTTGCCAGGCGGCGGGACGGGTCTTGGTGTGCAGGCGGGGGGCAGAGGGGCGCAGCGCCGGCAGTTCCCCTTGTGGCTCGAAAAACTGCGATACCTTGCCCGGCTGACAGACGGGCCCCGTTAGCTCCTCAAACAGCAGCTGGCTGTAAAGGTCATCAGGCCAGTGAAAGTCGTTGCGCCGAATGGCGAGGTCTATGCCGTTGCCAAAGCTGAGGGCGCCACCGCCCGCCATCAGATGCACGTCCAGCTCGGGATGCAGGGCTTGAAAGGCAGGCCAGCGCGGGATCAGCCAGCGCATCAGCAGGGTGGGCTCGCAGGAGATGACCAGCGACTGGGGCTTGCTCTGCTGGCGCAGCGCCTGCACCGTCTCCCGGATCCTGCCCAGCCCTTCCCTGACGGCCTCATGTAGCCTGCTGCCCGCCTCGGTCAGAAAGACCCGGCGCTGGCGGCGCTCGAACAGCCCGATCCCCAGATCCTCCTCCAGCAGGCGTACTGCCCGGCTGATGGCGCCATGGGTGAGATGCAGCTCATCGGCGGCGCGGCTGAAGTTTTCGGTGCGGGCCGCCACCTCGAAACAGCGCAGTGCCGTCAGGGAGGGGAGGGAGAGGTCTTTCTGTGAGTTATTATCACCATTCATGTCAGAAGTTATCGTTCGTTATTGGTGTGAATGCCAAATAAAATAGCCGATATCTCTCAGCATCAGGACTCTTTTTAATGACCGAACTGTTAGCCGTAGTGGCCATTACCTTCTTTGCCGTCATCAGCCCGGGGCCCGATTTTGCCATGGTGTCGCGCAACAGCCTGCTGCTCTCCCGTCGCACCGGCGTGCTGACGGCGCTCGGCATAGCGGCCGGGGTCTGTGTCCATGTGACCTACACACTGCTGGGGGTCGGCCTGCTGATCCAGCAGTCGCTCTGGTTGTTCAACCTCATCAAGCTGGCAGGGGCTGCCTACCTCATCTTCCTCGGCATCAAGATGTTGCGTGCCAGACCTGTGACCCATGAGGAGATGGTCAGCCAGCCAGCGCTATCCAGCCTGGGGGCACTGCGCACCGGGTTTCTGACCAATGTGCTCAACCCCAAGACCACCATCTTCATCGTCAGCCTGTTTATGCAGGTGGTGCGACCGGACACGGCCCTTGGCGTCCAGCTTGGCTATGGCGCCTTTATCGTGCTGGCCCACGGGGCCTGGTTCAGTGCGGTGGCGCTTTTCTTCTCCACCGCGTCGGTACGGGCCCGTCTCTTGGCGGTGCGCCACTGGATCGATCGGGTGTTTGGCGGCTTGCTGGTGGGGTTTGGCATGCTGCTGGCACTGACCCAGCAATCGCGCTGAGGAAGTGGGTGAGTCATCCCCCTTATCCACTCTCGACTGTAGGGGCTTGTTTTTCATGCCTTGTGGTCCGCTTTTCGGTAGAATTGCCGCTCATTTTGAAGTCAGATGAGGCGCGGTATGACGGTCAAGTTCCAGGCATTTCACAGCATCAAGGCGATCAACAATCGGGAGGTGCTGTTCAACTGGTCCAGGACCAACCCCCTCGGCGCGCTGGATCAGGTGTGGCGCCCGACCCATAGCGACGAGCTGCAAGCGCTGCTGCGCGAACACCCCGGGCGCAAGCTGCGGCTGATCGGCTCAGGCCTCTCCTTCGAACCCATCCACAGCGTCTATGCCGAGGGCAGTCAGGCGCTGCTGGTGGATCTGTACCACCTGCGCGGCCAGCTGGCGAAAACCGCCGATACCGTCACCTATCAGGCGGGTACGCCGCTCGATACCATTTACGCTGATCTCATCGCCATGGAGCGGATGCTGCCCGCATCCCCCGGCGTCATTGGCATCCAGACCCTGGGCGGTGCCCTCAGCACCGGCACCCACGGTCAGGGGCTGTACCAGTCTGCCCTCTGCGATGCCGTGGAGGCGATGACTGTGATGCTGGCCAGTGGCGAGATCATCCGGGTCGATCGCACCGATCCGCGCTTCGGCGCCTTCGTGATGGGGATGGGGATGCTCGGTATCCTGCTCGACGTCACCCTGCGTACCGTGCCTAACCGCATCATGCGCTGCACCAAGTTCACCACCGACTATCCCTTCCTGCTGGAACACAACGAGCGGCTCAACCGCGAGCACGGCTTCGTGAAGAGCTGGTGGTTCGCCTGGACCGGCGAGAGCCACATCTGGCTGGTGGATCCCGCCTCCGATGACGAGGTGGCCCGCTACCGCGCCGCTGGCAGCGAGCCGCTGCTGCTGGAGGGCGATATCGACGCCCGTATGAATGCCACCATAGATGCCACCCTGCAGAAGATGGCGAAAGACACCAAGGATGAAGCACTGGCAGGGGAGCACTTCGAGACGGTGCGCCGTTTCAAGGATGCCTCCGATCTGGTGGGCAACGTCTACCAGATCCTCTGCAAGGGGATCCCGGCGCCCCAGATCAACTGCGAGGTGGCGGTGCCGCTCAATCGTATGAACGAGGCGCTGGAGACCCTGCAAGCGTGGCAGCAGGCCAATCCCGGCGTGTTGCACTACCCCTTTATCCTGCGCTGCACCGGCCCTTCCGAGGCCTGGCTCAGCGCCGCCCATGGCCAGTCGGTCTGCTGGGTGGGTTTCTTGGTCTATCTGGCGGCGGACGGCACCTTCGTCAACGGCTCCATGGAGCAGATGCGCGAGCTGCAGCAACTGCTGGTGCCGCTTGGCGGCATTCCCCATTTTGGCAAGCATCTGGCGATGGATCTCTACGACTTCCCGGCCCTGTTGCCACGCTGGAACGACTTTGTGGCCTTGAAGCGCGAGCTCGACCCTCACGGTCGCTTCGAAAACCGCTGGCTCAGCGACCTGTTTGCCAACCGGTAAGGACCCGACATGACCGATATGCAAGACACCCGTATCCCTGTGACCCTGCTGACCGGCTTTCTCGGCAGCGGCAAGACCACCTTGCTCAACCACTGGGTCAAGCAGCCTGAGCTTGGCGAGTGCGCCGTGCTGATCAACGAGTTCGGCTCGGTGGGGCTGGATCACCATCTGGTACAGCAGGTGGACGAGCAGGTGGTGCTGCTCGATTCGGGCTGCATCTGCTGCTCGGTGCAAGGCTCCCTGGTGGAGGCACTGCAGGGGCTCTTCATGCGTGCCATCCAGCGAAAAATTAAGCCGTTCAAGCGACTTATCATAGAAACAACCGGCCTGGCCGATCCGGCTCCCGTGCTGTTTACCCTGCGCGAAGAGGGCTTTATCGCACAGCGTTACCGCTTCGATGGCACTGTGACAGTGGTGGATGCCGGTCATATCGAACAGCAGTTGGCGGCTCAATATGAGGCGGTCAAGCAGGTGGCGCTGGCGGATCTGCTGGTGGTGAGCAAGGGGGATCTGGTGGATGGCGAACAGCTGGCGCGGGTCGAAGCCCAGCTGGCATCCCTCAACCCGGCGGCCCCCATCGAGCGGGTGACTAATGGCGAGTTGTCGCCAGCGGTGCTGGAGAAGCTCGGTGCCTACAACGAGGCGGCGGGGCGCGACGTGCGTCAGCTGCTGGCCTGGCTGCGCACCGAATCCCCGAAGCAGGGGCTGGCCTCGCCGATGCAGCCCAAGATGCAGCCATTCGCCGCCAAGGTGGGCACCGCCGCGCCGACCCATTTCGAGCATGGCAACATCGAGAGCTTCTCCCTGCGCATCGGCGAGCCGCTCAAGCCGTCTCGCTTGCTGGCCGCCATCGATGCGGTGCAGGCCCAATATGGCGATGCCCTGCTGCGGCTCAAGGGGATCTTGCAGCTGGAGGGTGAAAGCCAACCTGTGGTGATCCACGGCGTACACGGTCAGCTCTATCCGTTGCAGGCATTGGGCGACTGGCCTGAGGGCAAGGCCCAGTCCCGGCTGGTGTTTATCGTGAAAAGTCAGGACAAGGCGGGGATCGAGCGGCTGTTCCTTGATACGCTCGAGGCCCCCGAGCCCAGTCTGGAAGAGCGGCTCAAAGCCATGCTCGGCCAACCGGATGCCTGACCGGCTGATATGACCCGCTTGCGTGCGGGTCTTTTTTTATCTGAAGAGGAGGTGGTTGCTCATGCCCGATAGCACACACATGGTGACCCCTGCCCAACGCAAGTGGCTGCCGTTGCTGACGGCGGTCGGCTTCTTCATGCAGACCCTGGATGGCACCATCCTCAACACGGCCCTGCCCAGCATGGCCGAGACCCTGGGCGAGAGCCCGCTGCAGATGCAGTCGGTGATCATCGCCTATATGCTGACGGTGGCACTGCTCATTCCCGCCTCCGGCTGGCTGGCGGACAGGTTCGGCACCCGCCGCATCTATCTGGCCGCCATCCTGCTGTTCACCCTGGGTTCGCTGGCCTGCGCCGCCTCCAACACCCTGCCCATGCTGGTGGCGGCCCGGGTGCTGCAAGGCATAGGTGGCGCCCTGCTGATGCCGGTGGGGCGCCTCGCCGTGCTGAGGGTCTACAGCAAGCACGAGTTGTTGCGGGTGATGTCGTTCGTCACCATCCCCGGGCTGGTGGGGCCCTTGATCGGCCCGGCACTGGGAGGCTGGCTGGTGGAGGTGGCGAGCTGGCACTGGGTGTTTCTCATCAATCTGCCGGTGGGAATCGTCGGCTTTATCGCCAGCTGGCACTTCATGCCCGACCTGCGGCAAGGCACGGCCAAGTTCGATTGGCAGGGGTTCGTGATGTTCAGTGCCGGTATGGTGCTGGTGTCGGTGGGCTTGCAGGGGCTGGGTGAGCACAGCATCTCTACCGGCTGGGCGCTGTTTGCCCTGCTGTTCGGTCTGGCCGCCATGGCAAGTTACTGGCTCTATGCCGCCACTGCCAAGGAGCCACTGTTCAGTCTGGCGCTGTTCAAGACCAGCACCTTCGCCATCGGTGTCTGGGGTAACCTGTTCGCCCGCCTCGGCAGCGGTGCCATGCCCTTCCTCACCCCGCTCTTCCTGCAACTGGGACTGGGTTTCTCGCCGAGCAAGGCGGGTATGACCATGATCCCCACTGTGCTTGGGGCCATGCTGACCAAAACGCTGGTGAACAAGCTCATTCCGCGCATCGGTTATCGGCGCATCCTGATCGGCAATACCCTGGCGCTGGGGGCCATGATCGCCAGCTTCTACTTCATCGACAACCAGCTGCCCTATGAGGTACTGCTGGGCTGGTTGATGGTGTTTGGCGCCATCAACTCGCTGCAGTTCTCCGCCATGAACACACTCACGCTGCAAGACTTGAGCGCCGAGCATGCCAGCAGTGGCAACGGTCTGTTGTCGGTGGTGATGCAGCTCTCCATGAGCCTGGGGGTGGCCATCGCCGCCAGCCTGTTGGGGCTCTTCTCTGCGGGTTTGTCGGCGTCGAATGGGCAGTGGCTGGGAGGCTTCCACCTCACTTATCTCTGCATCGGCCTCATGTCCATGCTGGCGGCGCTGATCTTCGCCCAGTTGGCGCGGGACAAGGGGTGAGCGGGTTGGTACCGTCAGCCGTCAGGTTGATGGCGCAGGCAGATAGCTGACCTGACAGGGCAGCTGCTCAAGCACCCGGGCAAGGTGGACAGTCTCCAGCAGAAAGGTCTGCTCCGGGTGACCCGGCGTCCAGGTGAAGGCGTGATGGTCCATCAGTTGAGGGTCTACCAGCAGCGGAATATCGGCGCGGGGCAGGAAGGGGCAGACTGCGCCCGGCAGACAGCCGATCTCGGCCTGCATCTCTTCTGCGGTGCAGATGGAGGGCTTGGCACCGAGCGCGGCTTTGACCGCCTTGTTGTCGAGCCGCCCCCCTTGATGGGTCAGCAGCAAGGCGAAGCGACCATCCTTGAATTTGAGAAACAGCGTCTTGCTGAACACCGCCTGCCAGCCCAAGCGGGCCCTGACTCTTTCGTCGGTGGCGTAATCCAGAATGGGTTCATGCTGGTAGCGCTGATGGGGCAACTCGACCAGCAGCTGGCAGTTGAAGTCGTGAATGGTGTCGAGCGGCATGGGGATCTCCTGTGGCGAGCCTTATCCTGCCAGCCATGGCGGGCTGGGCCCAATAACACTTTCTTATGGCGGATAAGCCGCCTTGCAAGATGCAACAAGGGCACCCTCGGGTGCCCTTGTTGATTCAGTAAGGCTGCAGCTCGCACGCTTCCCAGTGAAAGGGAATAGGGCAGAGTCGCTGGGATGCCTTGTCATAACCCTGCCACAGCTCGCCCAGCGTGCGGCCATCGACCGGATGGCGCAGGCTTGGGGCCAGTTCGGCCAGTGGCCAGAGCACAAAGGCATTGGTGAGGATCTCGCCGCGGGGCAGGGCAACCGGGGTCTCGCAGACCCGATCACCATAGAGCAGCAGATCCAGATCCAGAGTGCGCGGTGCGAACTTCTTGGCATCCGGCTCGCGGCCGTGGGCGAACTCCATGGCGCGCAGCCGTTGGCACAGGGTTGCCAGCGGCAGATCGGTGTCGGCCCCCACGACCAGGTTGTAGAAGGGGCGGCCATTGAAGCCCACCGCCTCGCTCTCGAATACCCTGGAGACCGCCAGCTCGCCGAACTCGGCCTGCAGGGCATCGAGTCCGGCGCGGATGTGGTGCTCCCGCTCTATGTTCGAGCCCAGACTGATATAGATGCGGGTCATGCGGCGCTCCCTGTCATCGGGCTTGCACCCAGACGGATATAGAAGGAGGCCATCAGTTGGCGCTCGTGGCCGGAATACGGTGGCGCAGGATCTCGACCCCGACGCCGGCGGCATTGGGCACGGCGCCCGGTTTGGTCAGGATGACCTTGACCCATTGCACCCGCTCGTCGGCCAGCACCAGCATGGCGACCTGCTCGGCCATGGTTTCGACCAGTTCCACCACCTTGCTGGCGGCGTGATCACAAATCTTGCGAGAGAGGGTGGCGTAATCCAGTGCCAGATTGATATCGTCGGTTGCTGCGGCGGGACGGTTGTCAAACCCCATTTCGAGGTCGAAACAGAGCTTCTGGCGAATGCCTTTCTCCCACTCATAAACACCAATAGTGGTCAAAACCTCGAGTCCGCGAATAAACACCTTGTCCATGACAGTACTTCTTCTTTACTCTTGATGGGCTGTGATAACAGCGCAGGGATGCAGGCCTGGCAACCAGTTTGCCGCGCGGTCGGTTTGAACGACACGCTTTTGGGCAACGCCAAGCCAGAGAATGTGGCCCGCATCATACCCCATTCATATCGTGGTAAAAACGACCAAGATGACGGCCCTGACGATTTTGATGATTATTCTGGCCTATCTGGGCGGCTCGCTGTCCAGTGCTGTGCTGGTTTCCCGTATCACGGGTCTGCCGGATCCTCGCGATCATGGCTCACACAATCCGGGTGCGACCAATGTATTGCGCCTCGGCGGGCGCGTGGCTGCCGTTGTGGTGTTGCTGCTCGACGTGCTCAAGGGCACGGCCCCCGTCTATCTCGCCTGGTATCTGCAAATCAAACCCGTTTACCTCGGCTTGATCGGGGTGGCGGCCTGCCTCGGCCACATGTACCCCATTTTCTTCCACTTCCGTGGAGGAAAGGGGGTCGCGACGGCGCTTGGTACCATGATGCCCATTGGTTTCACCATGGGCGGTGCCGTCATCGGCACCTGGCTACTGGTGCTGCTGGTGAGCGGCTACTCCTCGTTGGCCTCCATCATTACCGTGCTGCTGACCCCGCTCTTTACGTACCTGCTCAAACCCGAATACACGCTGCCGGTCTCGTTGCTCTCCTGCCTCATCCTTATCCGCCATCATGAGAACATAGCCCGCCTGCTGAAAGGGGAGGAGCCCAGAGTCTGGGGGCGAAAGGGGAAGCAGAAAGAGGAGTCGTAGCGACTCGGCTGGCAACGCCTTGGGGCGCGCGGGGTTCATCATGACCCGTCTTGCCGGTCAGTTATGGGGCCAGTTTGGCCAGAACGCAGGCGACGGCCAGCAAGTCGGCGCTGCCGCCTGGGCTCAAGCGTTTGGCGATCAACGCTCTGTCCATCTCTTGCAGTCTTGCTAGGTCCCACCCGTTATTCAGCAGGTTTTGCGCATAGCTCTGAACGTAGCGCAGACCGGCAATACCTCCTCGGGAGACCAAGTTACTGTCATTATTGGTCGCCATCAGTCTTAACAAGGCATGGTGCAACTGTCGCTCCCCCTGCTCGGCATGCCAATGTGGCAGGACGAAGCGCCTTATCGTAGCGAAACCGTTTTCCACTTCACCTCGCGCTCCCGTCAGGGCAAATTGCTGAAATTGACGCTCACCCGCTGTGCTGGGATGGGGTTTATGGTGCAACTCTCGACTGACCAGTCCCTGACAGATTTCACTGACCGTTCCGCAGACATTGTCGCTCGTCACGGGTCTGTTTTGCCCCAGCAGGCGACCGGCGGCAAAGCAGAGCAGACCCAGTGAAAAGATACCGCCTTTATGGGTATTCACCCCGCCCGTTGCGTTGAGCATATCCTGTTCGCAGGCCATCCCTGCCGGGCGTACCAGCGCCAACTGTCTATCCGGGGTATGCTGGGCATTTGCTCTCCCCATCTCTTCAAAGATGGTCAGCCAGGGGGTGATGGCGGCAATGCTGCGCAAGAACAGCGGGTAATCCATATCGGAGTGCGAGCCCGAGTTTGCCTGATCCACCAAACCCGGTTTTGGGGTCAAATCCAGCTCCTGAAGCAGTGCCCAGGCCGCGATAGCCGGTACATCGATTGCATGGCTTTTAAGGGCGAGTGAAGCAGTCATCGATTAACTCCTCGATTCGTCTGACTATCTCTGGGTGTGGGTGGCGGCGGGAGCGGGCACAACCGTGAGCCTGTTCATCACATATCAAGCACCGGCGTGGAGGCTCGCCCAGAGCGCGTCGTCCGATCTGGCCGGTCTGATGACAAATGACATCGAGATCCCACAGTCTGCCAAGGGGGTGGGTTTGTTCCAGCGCGACACAGGCGGTTTTAATATCGGTGGCGGCGTGTGCAATCGACCATAGTCCTTCCGGGCCAGTGGGTAGCCACAGAACCTGGTGGTCCAAGACTTGCCATTGCCGGGCTTGTAGTAGTTGCTGGCACTGTGTGATGGCGGTTTGCATGCATTGGCGGTAACGGGGGCTATCTTTTATGGCCCCCGGCGTGACCAGCGTGAGTGAAATGATGGGGTGCTGGTAACGAGTCAGCCATTCTTGCTGGCGTGCTGCGCGGCACTCCTTTGCCGTCAGCAGTTGCTCCAGGCTGACCCCCGCCTGAGCGGGGGACTCTTTATCACGGATCAACTCTCTTTCACCTCTCGTACCGTATCGATAACACTCCCATCGCGATAGCGGATCACGCCGACAATCTTGTCGGTAAATTCGATCGCTTTCGGTTTACCCGTCAGCGAGATGGCTTTCTCATAAAGTGCCTCGATATCGACCAGTTTCAGCCCCGCAGTGGCCAGCCTCGCACGAATTTCCGGACGAGCCGGATTCACCGCGATCCCGTGATCGGTGACCAGTACATCAATGCTCTCGCCTGGTGTCAGTCGGGTGGTGACCTGCTTCACTACGGTCGGGATGCGGCTGCGCAGTAAGGGCGCCACCACAATGGTGAGATTGGCGGCCGCGGCGACATCGCAGTGACCGCCGGATGCACCACGCATCACCCCGTCCGATCCGGTGATCACATTGACGTTAAAATCGACGTCAATCTCCAGTGCGCTCAGAATGACGATGTCCAGTTGGTCGCAGCAGGTCGCCTTGCTGTCCGGGTTGGCATAGACGTTGGTGGAGATCTCTATGTGATTGGGATTGCGAGCCAGAGAGGCTGCTGCTTGCCCATCAAAGCATTGGGTATCAAGCAGCTTTTCAATCAACCCTTTTTCATGGAGTTCGACCAGGCTGCCGGTGATGCCGCCCAGAGCAAAACGGGCTTTGACGCCATTGCGCTCCATTTTTTCTGCCATGAAGCGGGTACAGGCTGTTGATGCCGCGCCGGAGCCGGTCTGCATCGAGAAGCCGTTTTTGAAGTAACCCGAGTGTTCAATTACATCGGCGGCAAAGCGGGCAATCAGCAGTTCGCGCGGGTTGCTGGTGACGCGGGCTGCACCGACGCTGATTTTTGCCGGATCCCCAACGCTCTCCACTTTGACAATGTAATCGACCTGATCCTGGACCAGGCTGGCAGGCATATTGGGGAAGGGCACCAGCTCTTCGGTCATCAACACCACATGACGTGCGAAGTGGGCATCGACCATCGCGTAGCCGAGCGAACCACAGCAGGATTTGCCGTGGGTGCCATTGGCATTGCCAAACTCGTCGCTGCAGGGGACGCCAAGAAACGCTACGTCGATCTTCAGTTCGCCATCTTGCAGCAGTTTTACCCGTCCGCCATGGGAGTGGATCTGGACCGGTTCATCCATCAGACCATGGGAGATGGCGTCGGCCAGTTTGCCGCGCATGCCGGAGGTGTAAATCCGGGTGATCACCCCGTTTTGGATGTGCTCAATCAACTTGTCATTACAGGTCATCAGGGAGCTGGAGGCCAGGGTCAGATTTTTGAAGCCCAGTTTGGCCAGCGTGGCAACGACCTGATTGATCACCTTGTCCCCTTCGCGAAAAGCGTGGTGGAACGAGATGGTCATGCCATCTTTCAGGCCGCAACGTGCAACCGCCTGCTCCAGGGATTCACACAGTTTGCGATTGTGCTTGGCAGCCTGATCTCCCAGCCAGGGGGTTGCGTGGTAGGCTCCGGCGAACGGGGTCAGTGCCCGCAGGTGAGGAAAATTGATATGGAGTTGTTCAGTCTGTTTCATGGTTGCATCCTTAACGGCGCACGCCGGAGGCTGCGGCGCGCTCCAGCACTACTTGGGCGTGATTGATAATGGGGGCATCCACCATTTTCCCGTTGAGGGAGACCACCCCCAATCCGTTGCGCGCACCCTCTTCGGCGGCCTCAATGATCCGTTTCGCGTGCTCGACTTCCTGTTGCGTCGGGGCATAAGCGTTATGCAACAGGTCGATTTGGCGCGGGTTGATCAGGGATTTGCCGTTAAAGCCCATGCGGCGGATCAGCTCGACTTCCCGTAAAAAGCCTTCCTCGTCATTCACATCCGACCATACGACGTCAAAGGCATCGATACCTGCGGCACGTGCCGCATGCAGCACGGCGCAGCGGGCGTAAAACAGTTCGGTGCCATCTCCCCGCTCGGTTTGCATGTCCATGACGTAGTCAAAGGCCGCGAGGGCGATCCCGATCAGGCGCGGTGAGCTGCGGGCGATGGCGACCGCATTGATCACGCCAACCGCGGATTCGATGGCCGCCATCACTTTGGTCGAGCCAACCTCCCGGCCACATTCCCGCTCAATTCGCTCCAGATGGCCTTCCAGCTCATAGATATCATCGGGGGTATCGGTTTTCGGCAGGCGGATCACGTCCACGCCACCCCGGACTGCTGCTTCCAGATCGAGCAGACCAAAGGGGGTGTTCAGTGGATTGATGCGGACCACGGTTTCGATGTCCCGATACATGGGGTGCTGCAAGGCGTGGAAGACCAGCAATCTGGCCGAGTCTTTCTCCCGCAGTGCGACGGCATCCTCCAGATCAAACATGATGGAGTCGGGGTTGTAGATAAAGGCGGTCGAGAGCATGGCGGCATTGGCCCCCGGCAGGAACAGCATGCTGCGGCGAAGTTTTTTCATTGCAGTTTCTCCCAAGCAATCTGCTGCACATCGGTGGCACGCAATATTGCGCTTTGCAGGCGAGCGCGAATGACGCAGTCCAGCGCCCCTTTATCTTCGATGATGATCAGTCCCCGGGTGATGCCCATGGCATCGAGCGTGATCTCCACGACCTGGCGGATCTGTTCGCCAAACTGTTTCATCACTTCGCTGTAGATTTCGATCTCCAACCCCTGGTCAGAGGGGGCAATCTTTACCATCAGGTCGCTGGACTCCTGAGTTCCTGCCAGCGCCTCTCTTACTATATTCATGGTGAATTCCTTAACTGCTATGCGACTTCCGCGCTGTAATGGGTTTCGAGATAGGCAAGGGTGCTCTCGGGGACGATCTTTCTTATCCGGGAAAAGAGCTGCTGCTGAAGCAAGCGGCGGACCTCTGATGCTGAAATCGCTTTATCGGCCTCCTTGATGCGCGGTATTTCCACCACATCAATCGTGCCAGCCAGCAGGTCATGCAGCGTCTGATTGTATTGCCGGGAAATCTGGCAAAACGGTTCGGAGCCGATGAAGCGATGGGTAATGCCTAGCGCGGGGGCGATGTAGTCGCGAAAGGTAATCACATCTATTTCGCTCCAGGCTTGCTGCACCTTGCCGCTCTCTTTCAGGAAGTAGGTCGGAAATGTGGCGCGGGAGATGATGTATTTCGAACCTTCATGAACGGTCACATTCGCCAGGTTCGCCACACCGGCACGCACCATTTGCAGCCGAGCGTGGAACGGGAAAAAGGAGGCATCTTCCCGTACGACAAACAGATGAACCCAATCGCACTGTTTGGCCGCTTGGGTGATCAGGTGATAATGGCCAAGGGTGAACGGATTGGCATTCATCACAATCGCCCCGACCTGTCTGCCTTCATGCCGGTAAGGGAGGAGTGAACGACAGTAACGGTCAACGCCACCGGGGGTGTTTTCCATCAAAATGGCATCATCGCCACTTTGGGCGATGGACCAGAATCCACACTGTTCAAAGCGCTCCCGGTTAGCCGGTTTGGTACAGAGGAACAGGTGAAAATGGCCCTGTTCCAGGGCCAGATGTTCTACTTCTGCAAGCAGCCGGGTACTCAGGTTGGCACCGCGCAACTGCTTGTCGACCGCTACGCATTTAATAACGTTGTGTGCCAGACCGGCGCATCCCACCAATTTGAAGCCTGACCAGGCCTCGACAAAAAGGGTGATGTCGGCATCCAGCCCCAGATCATTGTCCGCGAGCAGGCCACGAAGCCGCTCAAGGCGCTCCGGCTGTTTGGCAACGCCGGTCAATCTGAAGTCAATTGTGGGTAGTGACTGCATAGTCTTGTCCGCGCTCTCTTACGCCGCACTTTGCACATCGGTGGGTGATTCGACGATCACATTGCTCAGGCGGCCAATATGTTCAATTTCGACCTCGATGCGATCTCCGGCTTTCATAAACAGTGGTGGATTGCGTTTTTTGCCGACACCACCGGGTGAGCCGGTGATGATGACATCCCCCGGGCTGAGGCGAGTGAAGGTACTGATGTACTCGATCAGGTCAGCAACTTTGTGGATCATGCTGCTGGTGTTGTCCTCTTGCACCATGCACCCATTTAACCAGGTGCGAATGGCCAGTTGATGCGGGTCGGGGATCTCGTCAGCGGTGGTTAGCCACGGGCCGAAGGCACCGGTTTGCCGCCAGTTTTTACCAGCGGTAAACCAGGTGTGCTGCCAGTCCCGGGCTGAACCATCCATATAGCAGCTATACCCGGCGACATGGTTGAGAGCATCCTGTTTGGCGATATGCTCGCCGCCTTTGCCGATAATGACCGCCAGCTCGCCTTCATAATCGAATTCGCTGGAGTGATATGGCTTGATGACGGGGTTGTTGTGGCCAGTCTGGGAATCAGCAAATCGGACAAACAGCGTGGGCGCTGGATTATGTTGATCAAACTCCTGACGTTTGGCGGCATAATTCATGCCGACGCAAATAATTTTCCCAGGCTGTTCAATGACAGGTAAAAAGGTAATTTCAGCAATATCCAGATCAACAGGATCATGTTGATAGTTTGCCGCTTCGCTGAGGGCATTGGCATCAAGCAGTGACTTCAGATTGTTATAACGATGGCCAAGGCGGCGTCCTAAATCGACCACGCCTTGTGCGCGGACAATGCCGTAGCTACTCATACCTTGATATATAAAACTTGCGAGTTTCATCGCGTCTTCCTTACTACTTTTATTCAATCAAATGAGGAAATTGCCCAATACCAGCAGCGCAATGGAGACATTGATTGCACCGCCAATACGGGTTGCAATCTGGGCAAAAGGCATCAAGCTCATGCGGTTGCCGGCAGTCAGAATGGCCACGTCCCCCGTTCCGCCCTGGCCGCTTTGGCAGCATGAGACAATGGCGACATCAATAGGGTGCATACCGATTTTTTTACCGACGAAGAAACCGGTCACAACCAGTGCTGATACCGTGCTGATAATTACCAGCAGGTTAGTCAGGGTGAAGGCATTCACCAGTTCTTGCCATGGGGTGATGGCGACACCTACCGCAAACAGCACGGGGTAGGTCACGGCTGTTTGGAAGAATTTATAAACAACCTGAGAACCTTCCAGAATTCGCGGTGAGACACCATGGGTCAGTTTCACCAGTACGGCGATAAACAGCATGCCGACCGGTGCAGGCAAACCAATCAGTTTATGACCAAGCATGCCGAGCATATAAAGCAGTACTGCCAGCAATACCCCTGAAGCCAAGGTTGTAACATCGGTCTTGCCGGTAAATGCGCCGGACAAATTGGCGATTTTGTCATCGCGGCTATTGCTGTTGGGTATTAACTGGCCTTCGCCGGTCAAATGTGGGTAGCGTTTGCCAAGTTGGTTCAGGCAACCTGCAATAATAATTGCGGTCAAACTACCCAGCATGACCATTGGCAGAATACGGCCAAGGGCAACCCCCTGATCCATGTGGAGGAGCGTGGCATAGCCGATAGATAGTGGAATTGCGCCTTCTCCTACCCCCCCTGCCATGATTGGCAAGATAATGAAGAAGAAGATCTGGAATGGTTCAAGGCCTAATGCCAGGCCGACACCCATGCCAACGATCATGCCAACAATTTCGCCACACAGCATCGGGAAGAAAATTCGCAAGAAGCCCTGGATCAGTACCTGGCGATTCATGCTCATAATGCTGCCAACAATAATGCAACAGATATATAGATAAAGAATGTTGGTGGACTTGTAGAATTTTATTGTTGACTCGACGACTGAGTCAGGTAGCAGACCGTAGTAGACTAGCGCAGACGGAATAAAGGTCGCACAAATCGCAGCTGCACCAAGTTTACCAACAATTGGGAGTCGTTTGCCAAATTCACCACAGGCAAAACCAAAAAATGCCAGTGTGGCGACCATAACAACTATATCACTGGGTAATTTACCGCCCAGACAATCAATAGCAATCAGTACCCCAGCCAATATAAAAAGAGGCAGTGGTATAATGCCTACCTTCCAGGTGTCCATGATGTACCACCACCGTTCCTTGAGAGAGACCGATTTGGTATTTAGTGCTCCTGGTGCATCCAAGTTGTCTATTGCACTCATAGTCAAGCCATCCTTTCAGTTATTTGTCATCGCCAAGATATAGACATCCTTGATTGCGTTGTGTGAGTGTCCGCATGATAAAGTCATGATTTTAATGGTGGCTATGGACTTTATGGTTTCTTTTTATCCTGCGTGATCGAGATCATTTTTTATAGTGTGGATTTTATGGTTTCTTTTCAATCTCGGCAGATTCTGTAACAGAGAGTCATAATTTTATTAATTGTCCCGTGCATTGTCGCCTTAGGACGGCTGGTATGTTGTGGAATAGATCACAACATTTTTATTGTGGTCCACCATATTGCATGAAAGCTGATAAGCTAACTGCTGGTTTTTTATTGTCGCATATAATGTTATGAAAATGTCCTTCCAAATCAGATTGTTTATCTCGTTGGCGTTGTTTTCTCTGGTACTCTCTCTGGTATTGGGGGGCATGTATTACGCAAGTTTTAGTCGCCAGTTGTATGAGCATATGGGGGAGCGGGCAAAAATACAGGCAGAAGAGATTGCCTTGATTCCGACATTACGCCTTGATGTGCTGAAGAATGACACTGAAGCGATTAAATTGTTAATGGAGAAACTGGCTGCACGTAGCGATGCGAGTTTTATCGTCATCGGCGATATGCAAGGGCGTCATTTGTACCATTCGGTGTTTGATGGTCGGGTGGGTACCGCTCTGATTGGCGGTGATAATGCGGAAGTGTTGGCTGGAAAAAGCATCGTGACCCTGCGTCGTGGCGGCTTGGGAGTGTCCCTGCGTAGCAAGGTGCCAATTAGAGATGATGCTGGGCGCGTTGTCGGGATTGTCTCGGTGGGGTATCTGACGAGTTATCTTGATAACATCACCATCAGCAAGGTAGTTAATATATTGATGGTTGCGCTCTCTTTCCTTGCTGCGCTATTTGTATTTTCATGGTACTTCACTCGAAGTATCAAAAAACAGATGTTTGCGTTGGAGCCACGAGAAATTGGCTTGCTGGTGCGGCAACAAAAAGCACTGATGGAGTCGATATTTGAAGGGGTGATCGCTATTGATGGCCAATTGCATATTGAGGTTATTAACCATGCCGCACGGACATTGCTTGATTTGCCTCAATCTGCCCACTCTCTACGTGGTCAGCCGATTGGTAATGTGATAAGCCCAGTGCCATTTTTTGATGAAAATCTTATGTTGGCAAATGATACGCATGATGAAATCTGTACTTTTAATCATTTAACGGTGATCGCCAGTAGAGTCAGTATTATGCTGGGAGATGATTTGCAGGGGTGGGTAATTACATTTCGAGACCGTAAAGAAATAGACTCTCTGAACGCTCAATTGAGTCAGGTTCAACGATATGTTGATAATCTCAGGATCATGCGACATGAACAACTGAATCGGATGGCTGCTTTGTCAGGGATGCTGCATATGGGGCGTTACGATGATGCCATTCGTTATATCCAGGCGCACTCTGAATATGCACAAGAGCTGCTTGATTTTATCTCGTCGCATTTCAGCTCACCAACAGTGTGCGGTTTGCTGCTGGGCAAGGTTTCACGCGCCACCGAGAAAGGGGTAGTGTTACAATTTGATCCGGCTTGCTCGATGACGAATGAGTTTGGCACGCTTGCGGAATCTGAACTGATATCGATTATTGGCAATCTTCTGGATAATGCCATTGAGGCAACCCAACGCGCACCATTACCTCATGCCCCGGTAGAGATATTGATTAAACTGACGCAGCGAGAATTGATTGTTGAGGTGGCCGACCAAGGTGTTGGAATTAATAATGACATTAGAGATCATATTTTCCAACGAGGGGTGACAACCAAGATTAGTGGTGACCATGGTATAGGACTGTATTTGGTCGATAGCTATGTGACGCAGGTGGGCGGTTCCATCGAAGTGACGAATAATATACCCCGTGGAACAATATTTTCCATCTTTATACCTGTGACTGAACATATTAATAATTCAGGGCTGGAAACACATTATCATGCGATATGAACCGATAGATGTCCTTATTGTTGAAGATGAGAATGAGCTGGCACAGTTGCATTCGGAGTCGATCCAGAAGCACCCCCGTTTACGGCTGGTGGGTATTGCGTCATCACTGGCAGATGCCCAGGCACAGATCGCCAGCAAGCAGCCACAGCTGATTTTGCTGGATAACTATTTACCCGATGGGAAAGGCATCACGCTCATCAATCACCCGGATCTGCTGGCCAATACCTCGGTCATTTTTATTACTGCCGCTAGCGATATGAATACGTGCAGTCAGGCGATCCGTAACGGGGCATTTGACTACATCCTGAAGCCCGTATCATGGCGGCGTCTTGACCAGTCTCTTGAGCGCTTTGTTCAATTTACCGAGCAACAGCGGCTTTGGAAGATTGTTGACCAGAAGAGTGTCGATTCACTCTACCTGTTGCAAGCCAAAAATTATCGTCTGGATAACAGTGCCAAGGGAATAGAAGAGAGCACACTGACCTTGGTACAAAAACTGTTCAACGATGCGGACTGCCAATTCTTTTCGGTGGATGATGTAGTCAGCGCCACAGGGCTCAGTAAAACCACCACCCGTCGTTATCTCGAGCACTGTGTCGAGAGTGGTTTTCTGAGGGTTGATATGCTGTATGGCAAGATTGGTCATCCGCGGCGGATCTATTGTCGCGTAGTGGAGGGGGGTGATACTTGCCAGACTGATTGATGCCATGTGGCTACGCCCATAGTCGAGGCAGGTGTGCCTCGGGGTATCAGGGCTGTCGAGTCAGTCGCCGTGCTCCTCATATAATGGGGCCGCCCTCTCTCTTCTGTGCGGGGCGATTGTGGTTGTGTCTACTGGCATGGGGTTGCGGGTGTGCTTTGTTCAGCGCCAAACGCCCAGTCATGACGGTTGCTAATAAGGGAGAGGCTCTCGACTTATCTTGTCGGTCGCCAGTTGTTCCGGCGGCCTCTCTTATTGATCTCAGGCGGCCCTGGCTCGGAAAAATGCCGAAAAGTGCTCATAGTTGTGCAAGTTGCGCAAAAAAGAGACGAACGAGACAAAAAGTGAAATTTCCCGTTGACCATCCGCCTTAAAATCCGTTTAATAGCGCCCACGCCCAGATAGCTCAGTCGGTAGAGCAGGGGATTGAAAATCCCCGTGTCGGCGGTTCGATTCCGTCTCTGGGCACCAAAATTTGGTGCTATGAAATAAAAATTTGTTCATGCACAAGGGTTTAAAGTGTGCCGGCTTAGCTCAGTAGGTAGAGCAACTGACTTGTAATCAGTAGGTCACCAGTTCGATTCCGGTAGCCGGCACCATTTATAGATTGCCCAGATAGCTCAGTCGGTAGAGCAGGGGATTGAAAATCCCCGTGTCGGCGGTTCGATTCCGTCTCTGGGCACCAAGTACAATTCCTCCTTAGTTCAGTCGGTAGAACGGCGGACTGTTAATCCGTATGTCACTGGTTCAAGTCCAGTAGGAGGAGCCAACACAAAAGCCCAGCAGCAATGCTGGGCTTTTTCTTTGTCTGTCGTTTACGGCCGACCAGATTCACGTGACAGGTTCGTTTGTTACTGGCTGAGTGAGAGCATGGCTGGCCGAGATAGTAGCGTCTTTCTAGTATCTCCGTTCGACAGGGATGGCACTTAATGTCTGCTGTTGTTTCATCAGCGGCCAGCGTTATCGCTATCTTTCCGGCGTGATACCTTGCATTTTCAGCCAGAATGCCTCCTGACAGGGATTGTGGAACAGCTTGCGTAGCGGCGTGATGGGCATGGGGCTGGTGACGACGCTGTAGCTTATCCAGCATTCGGCACACAGCTGTGCTGAGGGGACTTGATCCTGCTCTGTCTGATGACAGATGACGACCCTATTGGCGAACCAATAGGTGGTTTGCTGGTGCTGGATCAGGGTGCCACTCTCGTCATGCTCGCTATAGTGTTCACTCTGCTGGCGTGTGATGATCGCCGGCCCCGGCTGCCGATGGATGGCCTTTATATAGGTGATGAGCTGATTCATTGCTGTTCTGTTTGTGATGGGGGCGGAGTTCGGCGCTGGCCGGAGGTGTCGCGATCTTAACTTGTTGCATCGAGACCGGTAATCCTGCCGCCAGACCGAACGGTGGATCACCGTCGATATGTATTTTGGCAAGTTGCTGAAGGCCTTGCTAGTCATGCCCGAGCGCTGTCAGCAGGACGGAGTACCCTGCCACCAAGTCATCGGACTAATGCGTAACGGGTTGAACATAGGCGGCATTCAGATACGAAATCCCAGTAAGGTAGATGAAGTCTCTGGCGGAGGTTATCCACGTTCTTTCGCTGACTTGCCGCGGTTGTTATACTCCTGCCCCGCAATTTTTCCCGAGTGCTGGTTTTATCGTGCCGACCAGGTCTGATGCGGGCTTGCTGGCTATGTTGGCCCGGCAATCGCGTTTTCCTCCCGAGTGCCGTTGTCAACACTACTGACTATTCGTCCGGATGTCAGCGGAACCTTGCTGGATACGCCATTCAAGGAGCCCTTGTCGCGAGTGCGTCATGAGTTCAATAACAAAAACAACGATTCACACAGAGACAGCAATCAGGATTGGTATGGAAAATCAAGCAGTTAAAGATTCGCATACATCGCAAACCTCTCTCCGCCGCTGGCTGGAGCCGGTACTGGTGCTGGCCATTCTGGGCTCCCTGTTCGGCTACCTCGGCAGCCAGATGGGGCTCTCCTCTTTGGTCAATACCCTGTTCAACACCGCCCATCAGCTGCTGCTCAATACTGTGCTCTTCATCATGGGGATTACCGTGTTGTCGGGGGCGCTGAGTCAGCTGCTCAGCGAGTTCGGGGTGATCCGCCTGCTGGAGGTGCTGCTGGCGCCGCTGATGAAGCCCATCTTCCGCCTGCCTGGACGCACCGCCCTGGCGGCCTTGATGACCTTCTTTTCCGATAACCCGGCGGTCATCAGCCTCGCCAAAGACAGTCGCTTTCGCAAAGGCTTCACCCCCTGGCAGCTGGTCTCACTCACCAACTTCGGTACCGCCTTCGGCATGGGGCTGATAGTGGTGACCTTCATGGCCACCCTGCAACTGCCGAGCGGCGAATCCACTGCCAGTGCAGCCCTGATCGGCCTGCTTGGCTCCCTCATCGGTTCAGTGGTCTCGACCCGGTTGATGCAGCACATGATCCGCCCGCTGGTGGGGGAAACCCTGATGGATGACGAGGTAGTGAGCCTGGGTGCCAAGCCTGGTCTGAGCCAGGAGGCGGCCCCCACCTGGCTGCGGGTGCTCAATGCCCTGCTCGATGGCGGCAAGTCCGGGGTGGAACTTGGGATGGCGGTGATCCCCGGGGTGCTTATCATCAGCACTTTCGTGATGCTGCTGACCTTCGGCCCGGGCGAGCAGGGTTACAATGGCGAGGCTTTCCAGGGGGTGGCGTTGCTGCCCGTGCTGGCGGCCAAGGTGGGTTGGTTGTTCGAACTGCTGTTTGGCTTCCAGCAACCGGAGCTGGTCGCCTTCCCGGCGACCTCGCTGGGGGCGGTCGGTGCCGCCATGTCGCTGATGCCTCCCTTTATCGCCAAGGGGTGGATCACCGGCAACGAGGTCGCGGTGTTTACCGCCATGGGCATGTGCTGGAGCGGTTTCCTGAGCACCCACACCGCCATGCTGGATGCCCTCGGCTATCGCCACCTCACCTCCCGTGCCATTGTGGCCCACACCATCGGTGGCCTGTGTGCCGGGGTGGCGGCCCATCAGATCTACCTCTGGCTTGGGTGAAGGGACAGTCAGCAAAAGGGCGCCTCGGCGCCCTTTTGCTTGTCTGGCCGGCTAACGGCCTTACAGATTGCCCGGTTTGGGGATGGGGATACCGATCAGGAAGTTGTCTATCATGCCGACCATGCGTCCCAGCTCGGGTTTGGTGATGGTATCGTTGGCCCCCAGCTGAAGTGCCTTCTGGCGGTTGTCGTCACTCATCAGCGACGAGAACATGACGATGGGGGTGGTCTTGAAGGCAGGGGTATCCCGCAGGCGTTTGAGCAGGTGCATGCCGTCCATGCGGGGCATCTCGACGTCTGTGATGATGCCGCTGACGAACTCGGCCACCGGGATCTTCTCCTCCTGCGACAGGCGGTCGAACTCCATCAGCATCTCCAGCCCGTCCCCCCCATCCTTGGCGGTCACCACGTTGTAGCCTGCGGTGCGCAGCGTGGTCTCTATCATCTTGCGGATGAAGGCGGAATCATCCACCACCAGCACCGTCTTGGCCTGGCGCAGTGCCATCATGCGATCGTCGATGATGACCTTGCGATCCTGGGTCACATCGTACTTCTCCATGCTCAGCTCGGGGTTGATGTCGGCGATGATCTTCTCGAAGTCGAGGATCATGATGAGGTTGCCATCACGCCTGACCACGGCCACCACGCAATCATTCTCGCCCGCCTCCAGAAACTGGCTGGGGGACTCCACATCCTCCCAAGAGACCCGATGGATCCTGCTGACGCTGTCGATGAGAAAGCCGTTCGCCATCTTGTTGAAGTCGGTGACGATCACCACCTTGTGGCTGGGGTCAGGGTTGGTCTTGATGCCAAGCCAACCCGCGAGATCCACCAACGGGATCAGCCGCTCGCGCAGGGAAAAAACACCCACCATGTGACGTTGGGCGTTGGGGTAGTCTGTGGTTTCCGGTACCCGTATCACCTCGCGCACCTTGGCGACGTTGATGCCGTAATAGGCGATCTTCTCCCTGCCATCTGGCATCTGCTTCTTGAGGTGAAACTCGATGATCTCGAGCTCGTTGGTACCGCTCTCGGTCAGGATGGATTTACGATCTTCCCCGTCTTTGGACATCATGGTCACTCTCGTGCTTCTGGTTGCGCTGGCAGCACCCGCTGCGGTTTTCCCTCAGTATAGGAATGGATCCGCCCACTCCGGGGCGATCCACACAAGCTGGCCCTCATAACTGCTTGATCCGGCAGACAGGAAGGCGCGTACCAGCTTAACAGGGAAAGAAAGAGGCGATGGAGAAGGGCATCACACTCACCGCAAACAGGAGATGAACATGAACGAGGGCGTCGTGGTGATTGGAGCCGGGGGCGGTATAGGTCAGGCGCTGGTGGCACACTGGCTGGCGACAGGGGGCGGTCCTGTCATCGCGGTCAGCCGGCAGCCGGCACCCTTCGGGTGTGATGATCCCCGCTTGCATTGGCTGCGTTGCGATTACAGCGATCAGCAGATGGCTGACGTGGTGGCCCGTATCGCCACTCTGGCCCCGAGACCGCACCGGCTGGTGATATGCAATGGTGTCCTGCATCAGGGGGGGATCAAGCCTGAAAAGCGGCTGGAAGCGCTTGATGTCGAGGCCATGACCAGCCTCTACCAGACCAATGCTTTGCTGCCGCTGCGCTGGATCAACCAGCTGCTCCCGCTGCTTGGCGCCTCGCCCTGCACCCTGGCGGTGCTCAGCGCGCGAGTCGGCAGCATTGGGGACAATCGGGCGGGGGGCTGGTATGGCTATCGTGCCTCCAAGGCAGCCCTCAACATGCTGCTCAAGTGTGCCGCCATCGAACTCGCCCGGCGTGCCCCGGGCGTCAAGCTGCTAGCGTTTCATCCGGGTACTGTGGATACCCAGCTCTCGCGCCCGTTTCACGCCAATGTGCCAGATGGCAGCTTGCAGACGCCAGAGCAGGTAGCTCGCCATCTGGTCAGTCTGATGGCGGGGCTGATACCTGACGGCGAGCTCAGCTATCTCGACTGGCAGGGCAAGACTATCGAGTGGTAGGGATATCCAGCAGGCGAGCCAGCAGGGCGCGTAGCGCCTTGATGATGGCCGGCTTGCCCGCCAGTTGCAGCCGATTGGCCAGATGTCCCCAGTCCGCATATTGCCAGATGGTGGCGATCAGCAGCTGGCGCTCGCTGGGGGTCAAGGAGGTCAGTCGTGGCAGATTGCTGGCCAGCCAGTGCTGTAAGCTGGCTTGGCACAGCTCGAACGGCTTGTGGTGATGGGCGAAGCAATCAAGCTCAGCCTGTTCAAACTCATCCAGCTCAGGCACGGCCAGCTCTTGTCCCTTCGCACATTGCCACACCAGTTCGGGATCCAGCCCTTTCAACTCACCTGCCAGCAGGGTCGGCAGCTGACACACGAAGCGTTGGCGCCACTGGATCAGCTCGGCCTCCCACTCGGGTTTGAGTGCCTTGAACAGCAGAGCGGCATGGCAGCCGCTGGCGGCATCCCGTTGCAGGCCGATGCGCAGCACCTGCAGCCCGGCCCTGCGCCAGAAGGGCAGCAGATCGGCACTGGCCGAGAAAGCCGAGCCCAGATAGTCGAGCCCTTCCTCCCGGTAATACTCCTCCAGCTGGCCGAGCAGTTGCGAGCCGAGCCCGTGGCGATGCAGCGCCGGGTGGATGGCGATACGCATCACCCGGGCGTAGCTGCGCGCCCCTGCCGTTTTGAAACCGGCGTGGGCCAGCAGGGACTGGGGCAGCAGATGGCCGCGCGGACGTCGTCGGCCCGCCCAGATCTGCTCGGCCAGTGTGGGATCTATGTTGCCTTCCCGTGCCACCAGCGCGACCCCGAGCAGGCTCTGCTCCTGTTCCAGCAGGTGGATGTCGAGATCCGGGCTCTCCAGCAAAGACCTGAGATCGCTCGGCGTGGTCTGGTAGTGCGCCAGCACCAGCAGGCCGAACAGCTGATGGAGTAACTTTTCGTCTTCTGCCAATGCCTCTTGGCCGATCAGCCGCCAGCCCGGGCTGGTCGGTGGCAGGGGCGGAGCCACCTCGGCATTGAGGCCCAGCAGGCGAAATACCAGGGGTTCCAGCGGATCGCCAAGGCTCCAGCGGATCGGCTCGTCTAAGTGGATCTCCTGCCAATCCGGCGTCTGGTGGTCCAGCACTCGCTTGAAACGCAGGTGAAAACCGCGTCCCGTGCCCTCGTAGCCGTGTTCCGTGGTGGCAAAGACGATACGGCTGTGGCGGGCCAGCATGGCCTCCAGCAGCGGGGTGGGGATGGCGGCGGCTTCGTCCACCAGCAACAGATCGGGTTGCAGGGCTTCCTCTACCAGCCGGGCCGGTGAGCAGAACTCGAGGCCAATCAGCCGTTCCACCTCTATACCCAGCGACTGTGCCGCGTGGTCAAACAGGGTGGCAGCCGTGGCCTGGGAAGGGGCCGTCACCACTATCTTTAGGTCGGGTTGCTGGCGCAGCAGCTCGGCGGCGGCTAACCCCAGCAGGCTGCTCTTGCCGCGTCCACGATCGGCACTCAGCACCAACGGGCGGCGACGATGGCCGTGCAATACCCTGTGAATGGCAGGCAGGGCCGCGGCCTGATCATGGCTCAGCCGTCGCAGTGCGCCGATCGGCTGCCAGGGCGCAAGGCTGTGGGGCGGAAGCAGGGAGAGCGCAGGATCGTCCGCCAGCAGGTGCACCAGCCGGGCGATGAAGCCGTGACCAGCCCGGTCCGCCTCTTCTGGCTGGGCGACCAGTCGCACCCTGTCCGGATCCGGATACTCGGGCCATTGCGCTCTTGGGGGCGTCAGCAGCAGCAGCAGACCGCCCGCCCGCAGTGTGCCCGCCAGCGCGCCAAAGGCGTCGGGATGAAAACCACTGAAAGCGTTGAAGACCAGGGTGTCGCACTCCTGACCGAGCCGTTGCAGCGCCTTGGCGGCGGGAACGGGCTCATGGCAAGCCGGACCTTCTCCTAGCCAATAGATGATGCCGCCCAGCAACGCTTCGGCACGGGCGATGCAATCGGCCTCGTCCCCTTCCAGCCAGACCAGTCGCCGTTCACCGGCGCGGGCCAGGGCCTGGCGCAGGGCGTTCACCTCGGCAGGGCTCATGAGGCTGAACTGTCGCCCGCTTTGACGCGAGGTTCAAACATGCGATCCCCCATCTGATCGATGAAGGTGTGGGCCTTCTGCACCATGAAACGCTCCGCATCGGCCGGATTGGCGAACAGATCGGAGCGGATGAAGATGTGGGTCTGCAGCATGCCATCCATCTCTTTGGTGATGCGGCCCGCCAACCGGTACTGGCCCCCTTCCGCCATGGGCTCGGGGTAGATGAGATAACCGGCGTATTCGGTGGGAGTCACCTCAACGACAGGGGTGGGCTTGCTTGCGAACAGGGCAGTGAACAGTTTCTTGAGCATGATGTTTTCCTCTGTGACGGGACATTGTCACCAAGGGGTTGATGGCTGGCAAGCAGGGGATCTTATTACTAATGGTTATTTGCACTACGAACCATTCTCATTTAGATTTCATGGCATTCCAGCATGAGGTAAACACTATGTACGTCTGTTTGTGCCGCGGCATCACAGATACCCAGATCCGCAAGGCGGTACAGGCAGGCAAGACCGAGTTTCGTCAGCTCAAGCAGTCACTGGAGGTGGGGGCCCAGTGTGGCAAGTGTGTGCGCATGACCATGGAGATCATCACCGCCGAACTCGACAAGGCCGAGCTGGCACAGACTCCGCTCTACTACGAGGTGGCCTGACCCGGACCGCCCCTTTTCTGGCTCGACCCGCTAACAGTGTCACCCTGCCTCTCAAGCGAGCTGGCTCGCCAGACCTTTTGTTGTCACCTTTCTGGACTAAGCTCTAACGATCGAGGCCTCAGGCACGCATCAAGGAGCACTGTCGATGAAAGGAGATCCCAAGATCATTACCCACCTCAACAAGGTGCTGGCCAATGAGCTGATTGCCATTAATCAATACTTCCTGCACGCTCGCATCTACGATGACTGGGGTCTCAAGGCGCTTGGGCATAAGGAGTATCACGAGTCCATCGATGAGATGAAACACGCCGACGAACTGGTCAAGCGGGTGTTGTTTCTGGAGGGGCTGCCCAACTTGCAGGATCTGGGCAAGCTGCGCATCGGTGAAACGGTCGAGGAGATGTTGCGCTGTGATCTGTTGCTGGAGATGGATGCCATCCCGGACCTGAAAGTAGCTATCGCCTACGCCGAGTCGGTGCAGGACTATATCAGTCGCGACCTGTGCCAGAACATTCTGGAAGATGAGGAGGAGCATGTGGACTGGTTGGAGACCCAGCTCGATCTCATCGATCGCATCGGGCTGGAGAACTATCAGCAGTCCCAGCTGCATCACGGCTCATCCTGACCAGTCATGGCATGAAAAACCGATTCCAAAACCCGCTTTGGCGGGTTTTTTTATGTTCGGCACCATCGCTTTTTATTGCAGTTATCTGTATGAAAAACAAGCTTGTTTTGTTAATCAGGTCGCAACAATACGAGCGAGAGAGATGCATTATTGGAGCCCCGTATCGGGACACACAATAACAACAGGTGAAAGGACTACACCATGCACTTCTTGCCCAACAAGCTGGCGCTTGCCTGCGCCATCGCACTCTCCCTCGCTGCCTGCAACGACAACAGCTCCAACGCGCCGGCGGATCCCGCGGCCACCAAGGCCTCTCTGATGCAAACCATGGACGAGGCCCTGCGCGAGAGTCAGGCGCTGGACCCCTACGGTTTTGCCATTGATGCCTCCAGCATTGCCAAACGCAAGGCGCTCGACAGTGCGCTGCTCACCCGGCTGGATGCCCTGGACCCGAGCGTGCTGAGCGAGCGGGACCGATTGTTCTACGACATGATCCGCTGGGATCTGCAGATCAATCTGGCGGGCTACGAGTTGCCCCAATCCCAGATCCCGATCCACCACTTCCGCAACCGGGTGGTGGATCTGGCCGATGACGTGGGGGCTGCCCCCGCCAGCGGCAAGGCCGCCCGCACCGTCAGCAGTGGCTTCGATTACTTCGAGCAGAGCTCGGCCGAGCGGGTCGCACCGGGGGATGCGGCCTGGCGGCGGGATCTCGACCGCCCGGCCACTGCGCCAGCGCTGGCTACTCGGGCCAGGGCAACGACGGCCCCGCTGGCCTGGTATCAGGATCACCTTGTCTGGCTCAAGGCCTATGATGCCTATCTGGCCGAGGTAAAACATCAGTTCGAGCTGGGCAGCGCCCAGGGCAATACCTTGCCGGACGAGCTGGTGGACCGGCTGCTGGCCCAGCTCAACAGCAAGCTGGATGGCGAGGTGATCGCCGGTGCCTACCTCGGCTGGCAGCTGCTGCCGGGGGAGGCCGACGAGGCGCTGAGCACCGATTACAAAGCGGTGCTGGACAGTATCAATGGCCGCTATCTGGCACTGCGGGACTATCTGGATTACCAGCATGGCGGTGCCTATGGGGTGCGCCTTGGCAGTGGCGAGTGTGACGACGGTTTCTGCGGTATGACCAATGGCCGCGACTGGTATCGCTGGCTGCTGAAGAAGCACACCACCACCAATATGACGCCGGAGCAGGTGCATGAGCTGGGGCTGAGCGAGGTGGAACGTATCTTCGGTGCCATGGTCAAGGTGTGCCATACCGTCGGCAAGTGCGACAGCGATGAGGTGGCCCAGAGCAAGCAGAGTGGCCAGATCTATGACTTCTTCCGTTATCTCAACGAGCCAGCCTTCTTCTACCAGAATCCGCTGGCTGTCTGGTCCGCCAATCTCAACCCGGGCAATGTGGCCGGTGCGGCCCTGAGCGAGCCGCAGCAGCAGGCGCTGGCGGAGCATGAGCGGGCGTTGCGGGAGTACAACGGCTTCAAGAGCAAGGCGGCGCTGGTGTTGCCGGACTTCTTCGATGCCGAGCGCACCATTCCCAAGTTGGATTACGAGGTGGTGCCTGTCTCCTATGATGAGGCGCCTTATGGCGGGGTCGCTTGGTATCAGGACGGTAACCCGCAGACCGGCCGCAAGGGGCAGTTCTTCCTCAATACTTACTACCCCTATGGCCTGCAGAGCTGGAACATCAGCACCCTGCTGGCCCACGAGGCGGCGCCGGGCCACCACTTCCAGATCACCATAGCCCAGGAGCTGGCGGCCAAGGATCCCGACTTCCCGCAGTATGTGGCGAATGCGTCCTATACCGCCTATGCAGAGGGCTGGGCGCTCTACACCGAATACCTGGCGGATCACGATATGGGGCTCTATCAGGGGCGTGGCCTCTATGATCCGGCGGTGGGGGATGTGAAGGTCGAGGGTTCGCCTGCCTTCAATAACCAGTTGCAGTACTTCGGCCGTCTCAACGAGGAGATGCTCAGGGCCATGCGGCTGGTGGTGGATACCGGCATTCACTGGTATGGCTGGGGCCACGACAGGGCCGTCGGCTACATGAAGGAGAACTCGGCACTGGGGGCGGGGGACATCAGCTCTGAGGTACCCCGCTACATGGCCTATACCGGTCAGGCAACCTCCTACAAGGCGGGTCAGCTGGCGCTGATCCGGATGCGGGAGTCTGCCGAGCAGGCCCTTGGCGGCCGCTTTGACCTCAAGGCGTTCCACCACCATGTGCTGGAATACGGCATGTTGCCCATCTCTGTGCTGGAGCAGAAGCACCAGCAGTGGATTGAACAGTCGAAGTGATCACAGTTACGGCGCCCGGCAAGGCAGCGGGCGCTGCTTTCGATTAGGATACAGCTCTCTTCCCATCACTATGCTACGGATGAATTCCATGGAACTGATTGCACGTGAGATGGCGCCCCACAAGCGGGTGGCGCTGGTGGCTCACGACAACATGAAGACCCCGCTGCTGAACTGGGTGATGTGCCGCAAGGAGGAGCTAAAGCTTCACCATCTCTATGCGACCGGCACCACCGGCACCATGCTCGGCAAGAAGGCACAACTGCCCATCACCTGCCTCTTCTCCGGCCCCATGGGTGGCGACCAGCAGCTCGGAGCCCTGATTGCCGAGGGCAAGATAGACGTGCTGATCTTCTTCTGGGATCCCCTCAATGCGGTGCCCCACGATCCGGACGTGAAGGCGCTGCTGCGCCTGGCGGCCGTGTGGAACATACCGGTTGCCACCAACGAGGCCACAGCGGACTTCATCATGGACAGCCCTCACATGCAGCAGGCGTTCAGCGTGCAGATCCCGGATTATGCCGGCTATTTGAAGGCCAGGACCGAATAACGGCAGATCCGCCAGTCAGTGCTGGTTATTTGAAAGCCAGGACCGAATAACGGCAGATCCGTCAGTTTGTGCTGGTTACTTGAAGGCCAGAGCCGAATAAAAACAGCCAGATAGCAAAGAGCCGGACACTGTCCGGCTCTTTTATGTGAAGGATGGCAGCAACTTAGCGCTGGAAGCCCTTCTGGGCGAACTTGGGTCTGGCGTTCATGATCTGCTCCACCTGCTCGTCGCTCATCTTGCCACGGGAGAGGCCCAGCACCTTGTAGGTGAGCAGCGGTCGCGCGGGCAGGGCTATCATCAGCGCCCGGATCTGGTTTTCGTCCTCTTTCTCTCGCACCGGCTTGCCGTAGGCGTAGGTGAGTACGCCAGCGTCCATCAGGTTTTTGACGGCAGGTTCGGTGATCGGCAAGTTTATGACGCTTTTGCGTTGTAGCACGAACTCGCGCAGCACCGCCTTCTCGTTGAAATCGAGGAAGGCGATCATCTGGGCCAGCTGATCCTGCTGACGGCGGGATTGCCATTCATCACAGGCCCACTCCCAGGCGATCAGGAAGCCCTGGCTGCAGAAGTAGGAGATGGCGATCAGCATGCCGACCCCGAGCCAGGCGGCGTGGAGCGTGGCCCACTGGCTGACGGCACCCTTCATCAGGCCGGCTGGAAACAGCAATATGATGCTGCAGCAGAGTAGCAACCAGACCATAAGCCAGTTGAGACGGTTCAGTTGATAGAAATGTTGGATCCACCGTTTCATCGTTCATCCTTCCCAAACTATTGTGGACAGTAGGCAACTCATAGCAATCGTTATGCCAAGGCGTGGGTGCCGGGGGAAAGAGTGGGGACCCGGACGGAGAAAGCGAGGGCTCTGACCAAGGGGAACCTTACATTTTCTTACAACTTATCGGGCGGATGATCATTCATTTGCCTTGTGAGGCGGCGGTCAACTTGGTAAAAAGCCCGTACTGTCATTGGGGAGTAGCAACCCGCCCGTGATCCGGGCAGGGCTCATGTCAACATTCTTGGATCTGCCGATCCATGGCATGAGCGGCGATAGCATCTATCGCTCTGCAAGACCTTTGGCCTCGATACGCAAGCCAGCCGGGCGAGCCGTATCGGGTCCATTGGTTGTTCTGCTCGCCTGGCGGTTGCCTATTATGTTGATTACCCTGCTGTTATTTCTGCTCTCTGCCGTCACCATCTACCTGGCCTGCGAATATTTCGTCAACGGTATCGAATGGACCGGCCATCACTTCAAGTTCTCCCAGAGTGCCACCGGTTCCCTGCTAGCAGCCCTCGGCACGGCCTTGCCCGAATGCATCGTTACCCTGACCGCCCTGCTGATGGGGGATGCCCCCGCCCAGCAACAGATAGGGATAGGCGCCGCCCTCGGCGGCCCTCTGGTGCTCTCCACCATAGGCTATGCCGCCGTCGGCGTGACCCTGCTGCTGTGCATGAGCCGTGAGCACAGAGTCATAGATGGCGAGGTGCAGCGCGAGATAGGGCGTGATCAGGCCTGGTTTGTCGGTATCTTCCTGGTGGCGGTGGCCCTTGGCATGGTGGCATTCACCGGTAAAGCCTGGCTGGCACCGCTGTTCGTGCTGGTTTATCTGGTCTATGTGCGGCGTGAACTGAAACAGACCGACAGCCACGAGGTCGCGTTGCCAGAGCCCCTCAAACTGGATCCCAAGGCCGAGATCCCGGCGCTTGGCAAGGTAATGCTGCAGACCCTGGTGGCGTTGGGGGTGGTGGCGCTGGCGGCGCAGCTGTTCGTCCATCAGCTGGAGAGCATGGGTGAGCTGTTCGGCCTCTCTCCCGTGCTGGCGGCCCTGCTGTTGAGTCCGGTGGCAACCGAGATGCCCGAGTTGATGAATGTGCTGATCTGGGTACGTCAGGGCAAGAACCGGCTGGCGCTGGCCAACATCTCCGGCGCCATGATGATCCAGGGCACCATTCCCAAGGCATTCTGCCTGCTGTTCACCCCCTGGTTGCTGGATAGCACCATGATGGTCTCCTCGCTGGTGACCCTGCTGGCGGTGGTACTGCTGTGGTGGGGCTTTAGCCGTGGACGGATGACGGCGGGCAGATTGGCCTGCGTGGGGCTCATCTACCTGGGTTTCTGCGGCTGGCTGATGGTGAGCTGATGGTGCGCTCTATGTGAAGATGACGCCATGAGCAAGGGCAGGAGCCGATCCTGCCCTTTTTTCATGGGGTGACGTTAGCGGGTTGAGCCCCGGGATCAGAACTGCTGGAACCAGCGCTGGATCTGGACCGGATCCTTACTCTGGGTCAGGGAGAGCATCAGCAGGATGCGCGCCTTCTGCGGGTTCAGGGTACCGGCAGCCACGAAGCCGTACTTGGCGTCATCGATCTCGGCATCCAGAGTGGTGGCGCCGGTCGGCACGCGGGTGGAACGCACCACGCGGATACCATCCTTGCTCGCCTGAGCCAGGGTATCGAACAGGGTGTGGTAGAGGTTACCGTTACCCACACCGGCACTGACGATACCGTCAAACTTGGCATTCACCATGGCCTTGGCCGGCAGATCGGTGGCGTTGGCATAGTTGTAGACGATGCCCACTTGCGGCAGCTTGTCGAGCTTGCTCACATCGAACGGGGTCTTGCTGGTGTGCAGGCGGGCCGGGCTGCGCTGATAGTCGATCTTGCCGTTGTGAATGTAACCCAGCGGGCCAAAATTGGGGGAGGCGAAGGTCTGTACCCCGGTGGTGTTGGTCTTGGTGACGTCGCGGGCATCCAGCACTGTGTCGTTCATCGCCACCATCACGCCACGGCCCTTGGAGCTCGGGTCGGAGGCGGTCACCACGGCGTTATACAGATTCAGAGGGCCATCGGCGCTCATGGCGGTGGAGGGGCGCATGGCGCCGACCAGCACCACCGGCTTGTCGCTCTTGACGGTCAGATTGAGGAAGTAGGCGGTCTCTTCCATGGTGTCGGTGCCGTGGGTGATGACGATGGCATCCACGTCATCCTTGGCCAGTAGCTCGTTGACCCGCTTGGCCAGGGTCAGCCACACCTCGTCGTTCATGTCCTGGGAGCCTATTTTGACTACCTGCTCCCCCTGCACATCGGCCACGTTCTTCATCTCGGGAACTGCAGCAATCAGGGTCTCGATAGCTACCTTGCCAGCCTCGTAGTTGGACTGGGTGGCCGACTGGCCCGCCCCGGCGATGGTGCCGCCGGTTGCCAGAATATGGACGCTGGGCAGAGCCATCGCCATGGGGGAGAGGGTCAGGCCAACAACGGCGGCGAGCAGGGTCTTGCGGATCGGTAGGGTCATGCTGCAAATCCTTATGGTTGGAATAATCGCAGCCAGTTTGCCCATTTAAACAGCAATATCTGTGATAACACTCACCAAAAGACAGGTGGGTACAGATTTTTAACCTGTTTAATACCTCTATAGAGATAAATTAACCTACCTGAAAGCCCTGTGCTTCGATCAGGGCGATCAGCGCTGCCTTGCTCAGTTCGCTCTCGATAACAGCCTTGCTGCTGGCAAAATACACCCGGGCCTGACTAATAGCACTCTGGGCCAGCAGGGCTTTTTGCAGGCTGGCGGCGCAGCCACCACAGGACATGCCGGACACTGTGAGTTCGATAGTCATGGGATATCTCCTCTGTTGATAGTGCGCCAGCCTAAAGCTGCCGCCCGCGGCAAGGTCAAGCCGTGCCGGATTGGCAATGGCAGCCTCCCTCAGCCCATCAGCCCGAGGTAGTTCATCAGGGTGGCGCCCAGGCTGGTGCTGATCAGTGAGCCCAGCGTGGTGGTGGCGATGATGTTGGCGGCCAGCACGCTGTCGCCGCCCATGGCCCGGGTCATCACATAGCTGGCGGCGGCTGTGGGGGTGGAGCTGATGAGAAACAGTATGCCGAGTGCCTGCGGGTTGAAGCCAAGCGCCCAGGCGCCCGTCACCAGCAGCACCGGAATGCAGAACAGCCGGTTGGCGGTGGCCCAGCCGGTCAGCATGGCACCGCCGCGCAGGGCTTTGAGGTTGAGACTGGCGCCGGTGCAGAGCAGGGCCAGCGGCAGTGTCATGTTGGCAAAATAGTTGCCCGTGGTGATCACCAGCTGGGGCAGCTCGATACCGAGCAGGCCGAATGGCAGGGCGGACAGGATGGCGATGATCAGGGGGTTTTTGGCGATCCCCTTCAGGATCGGTTTGATCCCCTGGTTGCCCCCCAGACTGCGGGTCAGGGTGATCACGGCGAGTATGTTATAGAGCACGGTCACCGAGCCTACCAGCAGGGCGGCGGCACCTATCCCCTCAGCGCCGTAGGCGTTTTGCACATAGGCCAGCCCCATGATCCCCATGTTGCCGCGAAAGCTGCCTTGCACGAAGATACCGCGCTGACGCCGCTCCGGGATGAAGCGGGCCGCCAGTACCTCCAGCACCAGAAAGCCGGTGAGCGTGCCGAGCAAACCGTAGAGGATGAGCCAAGGACTCGGCATGGTGGAAAAATCGGTGCGCACCATGCTGAGGAACAGCAGGGCCGGCAGGGTGACCTGAAACACCAGGCGGGAGGCGGATTCGACGAAGCTGTCTGGCAGCAGGCCCAATTGCTTGAGCCAGATGCCGAGCAGCAGTACCACGCAGATGGGGCCTGTGATGGAGAGGGAAAAGTGCAGGCTTGCCAGCAGATCCATGATGCGCGTCCTGTGCGATGGCGAGCGGCACGGCGTTCGCCAGGGAAAAAAAGCATTCTAACGCCATGGGCTTGTATTCACAGGGCTTAATCACAACAATGTGGGCAATTCTGCCGCCGAGCCCCCTGTGAGCCAATTCATGGACAAGAAACTGACCATCCTCGATATCGCCCGTCTGAGCGGAGTCGGCAAGTCGACCGTCTCCCGGGTGCTCAATCAGGATCCCAAGGTGAAGCCGGCGACCCGCGAGCGGGTGGAGCAGATCATTGCCCTGCACGGCTTTGTTCCGAGCAAGTCGGCCCGGGCCATGCGCAGCCATAGCCAGCAGGTGGTGGGGATCATCGTCTCCCGACTCGACTCCAGTTCCGAGAACCAGGCGGTACGCGGCATGCTGGAGACCCTCTACCAGCGTGGCTATGACGCCGTGCTGATGGAGAGCAAGTTCTCCCCCGCCAAGGTGCTGGAGCATCTGGCGGTGCTGGAGCGGCGCGGGGTGGATGGCATCATCCTCTTTGCTTTCAACGATCTGGACTACGACGCCATGGCGCCGCTGCAAGAGAAGCTGGTACTGGTGGCCCGCGACCATCCCGGTTTCTCCTCTGTCTGCTTCGACGATGCCGGGGCTGTGCGCACCATGCTGGCCGCGCTGGCGACCCGCGGGGTAGGCGAGATCGCCTATCTGGGGGTGGATACCTCGGACCTCACCACGGGCCAGCGCCGTCTCAATGCCTATCTCGGCTACTGCGCCGAGCAGGGATTGACGGCGCGCAGTGCGCTCGGCGATCTCAGCCTGCAGAGTGGCTACCGGCTGGCGGCCGAGCTGCTCACCCCTGCCACCCAGGCACTGGTCTGCGCCAGCGATACCCTCGCCATAGGTGCTGCAAAATACCTTCAGGAACAAGGGCGCAGCGAGGTGCTGGTGACAGGCCTTGGCAACAACCCCATGCTCAGCTTCCTCTTTCCCAACGCCCTCAGCCTGGATCTTGGCTACCAGGGGGCGGGGGAGCAGGCTGCCCGCCAGCTGCTCGGCCAGATCGAGCAGGATCACCGTCCGCTGGCGACCATAGCCCCCTGCAACACCCTGTGAGCTCCATCACTTAGACCTGAACAAAAAACGTGCTTTTTGTGATGCTGACCACGAAATGGGAACGTTCCCATTTCGATCCTATCAAATTGGCTGCATGCTAAATAAGAACGATACCAAAAACGCTCAGACCAGCAGACTGGTCCAAAAGGGCGAAGTAGACCAATATCAATAGAGTCACAGAGGGAAGACTCATGCCAAAGATCAACGCACAACAGCTTGCCACCCTGATCGACAAGATCGGCGGCAAAGAGAACATCGCCACCGTCAGCCACTGCCTGACCCGCCTGCGCTTCGTGCTGAACGACCCGGCCAAGGCTGACAGCAAAGCCATCGAGACCATACCTGCGGTGAAGGGCTGCTTCACCAATGCCGGCCAGTTCCAGGTGGTGATCGGTAACGAGGTGGATGACTGGTACAAGGCGCTCACCAAGGAGATAGGTGTCAGTGGTGGCAGCAAGGATGCCGCCAAGCTGGCCGCCCGTCAGAACATGAACCCGCTGGAACGGGGCATCTCCCATCTGGCGGAGATCTTCGTACCCCTGCTGCCTGCCATCATCACCGGTGGTCTGATCCTGGGCTTTCGCAACGTCATCGGCGATATCAAGATGTTCGATGATGGTACTCATACCCTGGTCGAAATCAGCCAGTTCTGGGCTCAGGTCCACGCCTTCCTCTGGCTGCTGGGCGAGGCGATCTTCCACTTCCTGCCGGTTGGCGTCTGCTGGTCTGCGGTGAAGAAGATGGGGGGCTCCGAGATCCTGGGGATAGTGCTGGGTATCACCCTGGTCTCGCCGCAGCTGATGAATGCCTATGGGATAGGCCAGCAGATCCCGGAAGTGTGGGACTTCGGCTGGTTTGTCATCGAGAAGGTGGGCTATCAGGCCCAGGTTATTCCAGCCCTGCTGGCGGGCGTGGCACTGGCTTATATCGAGACCACCCTCAAGCGCATCATTCCGGCTTATCTCTACCTGGTGATCGTCCCCTTCGTCTCCTTGCTGCTGGCGGTGATCCTGGCCCATGCCCTGATAGGCCCCTTTGGCCGCTGGATTGGTGACGGCGTCGGCTTTGCGGCCAAGGCAGCCATGACAGGTTCGTTTGCTCCCATCGGTGCAGCCCTGTTCGGCTTCCTCTACGCACCCCTGGTTATCACGGGTATCCACCACACCACCAACGCAGTGGATCTGCAATTGATGCAGAGCATGGGTGGTACCCCGATCTGGCCGTTGATCGCCCTCTCCAATATCGCGCAAGCTTCGGCTGTGGTGGGCATCATCCTCATCAGCCGCAAGGAGAACGAACGGGAGATTTCCGTGCCTGCCGCCATCTCGGCTTACTTGGGCGTGACCGAACCGGCCATGTACGGTATCAACCTCAAGTACAAGTTCCCCATGCTGTGCGCCATGGTGGGCTCCAGTCTGGCGGCGCTTATCTGCGGCTTCGCCGGTGTGATGGCCAACGGCATAGGGGTGGGCGGCCTGCCGGGCATTCTCTCCATCCAGCCCCAGTATTGGGCCGTCTACTCAGTCGCCATGCTGGTGGCCATAGTGGTGCCCATGGTGCTGACCCTGTTGGTTTACCAGCGGCAGCAAGCGGCCGGCAAGCTGGCCCAGGCCAGCGCCTGAACATAGTCATCAGGGCGGCCCTAACGGGTCGCCCTCTCCTTTTTCATTCGAAACAAGAGCAAGACTCATGAACCAAACACCTTGGTGGCAGAGTGCCGTGATTTACCAGATATACCCCAAGAGTTTTCAGGATTCCGCTGCCCGTGGCACCGGCGATCTCAAGGGGATCATGGCCCGCCTAGACTATCTCAAGACCTTGGGGGTCGATGCCCTCTGGCTGACTCCGGTTTACGTTTCCCCTCAGGTAGATAACGGTTACGACATCGCCGACTATCTGGCCATCGATCCTGCCTACGGCACTATGGCCGATTTCGAAGCGTTGCTGGCTGCGGCGCATGAGCGCGACATCCGCATAGTGATGGATATAGTGGTCAATCACACCTCTACCGAGCACGCCTGGTTCAAATCCGCGTTGGGAGATAAAAACAGCCCCTACCGCGACTACTACATCTGGCGCGATCCGGTGGACGGCGGCGTGCCCAACAACTGGCAGTCCAAGTTTGGTGGCAGCGCCTGGGAGTTGGATCAGGCCACCGGCCAGTACTATTTGCACCTGTTTGCCCGCGAGCAGGCGGACCTCAACTGGGAGAATCCGGCCGTGCGCGCCGAGGTGAAGAAGGTCATCCACTTCTGGGCCGAGAAGGGCATCGATGGCTTCCGCCTCGACGTCATTAACCTCATCTCCAAGGATCAGACTTTCCCGAACGACGATATTGGCGATGGCCGCCGGTTCTACACCGATGGGCCGCGTATCCACGAATTCCTGCAGGATGTGAGCCGCGATGTCTTTGCCCCGGTGGGCGTCATGACGGTGGGGGAGATGTCCTCTACCTCGCTGGAACACTGCCAGCGCTACGGCGCGCTCGATGGCTCCGAGCTCTCCATGGTGTTCAACTTCCACCATCTGAAGGTGGATTACCCCAACGGCGACAAGTGGACGAAAGCACCGTTCGATTTCCTCGAACTGAAGCGTATCTTCAACCACTGGCAGAGCGGCATGCATGGCAAGGGCTGGTCGGCGCTGTTCTGGTGCAACCACGACCAGCCGCGCATCGTCTCCCGCTTCGGGGACGAGGGCGAACATCGGGTTGTGGCCGCCAAGATGCTGGCCAGCACCCTGCACGGCCTGCAGGGCACGCCCTACATCTATCAGGGGGAGGAGATCGGCATGACCAACCCCGGTTATCAGAGCATCGATGACTATCAGGATGTGGAGAGCCGCAATATCTTCGCCATCAAGCAGGCCGAAGGGATGAGCGAGGCCGAGATCCTCGCCATCCTCGGCGCCAAGTCGCGCGACAACTCGCGCACCCCGATGCAGTGGAGTGCCGCCCCCAACGCCGGTTTCACGAAAGGTGAGCCCTGGCTCACCCCTGCCGCCAACTACCCCGAGATCAACGCAGAGGCAGCGCTGGCCGACCAGAACTCGGTGTTCTGGCACTACCGGGATCTGATCGCTTTGCGCAAGGCGCACCCCATCTTCACCCAGGGGGATTATCAGGAGCTGCTGGTGGGGCATCAGCGGATCTGGGCCTATACCCGTAGTGCCAACGGCCAGACCCTGTTGGTAGTTAGCAACTTCTACGGCGAGCCGACAGAGTTCGAGCTGCCTGCGCAGATGTTGGCTGGCGAGGGACGCCTGCTGCTTGGTAACTACCCGGATAGCCCGGCCCGGCCGCAATCTTGTATGCTGCGCCCTTATGAATCCCTGATCTGGCTGATGGAATAGAAGATGACACAGGCCCCGCCCATGGCGGCAACAGAGGCTCGGCAACCCGTGCGCGGGCCCGAGTGGCAGAAGATGGTGGCGGGGGAGCCCTATGATGCAGGAGATCCTGAGCTCAAGGCGGCGCGTGAGCGCTGCCGTTTCCTCTATCACACCTTCAATACCAGTTGGCAGGAACCGCCGGCGCGGGACGCCATGCTGCGGGAACTGTTTGGCAGCCGTGGCGCTGTGTGCGCCATCAATCCTCCGTTCTTCTGCGACTACGGCGCCAACATCCACCTGGGGGAGAACTTCTACGCCAATGTCAACTGCACCATCCTCGATGTGTGCGAGGTGCATATCGGTGACAACGTGCTGCTGGCGCCAGGGGTACAGATCTACACCGCGGCCCACCCGGTGGCGGTGGTGCCGCGGGTGGCCGGGGTCGAGTTCGGCAAGCCGGTGCGCCTCGGCAACAACGTCTGGATCGGTGGCAGCGTCGTCATCTGCCCGGGTGTCACCATAGGGGACAACAGCGTGATCGGTGCGGGCTCAGTGGTCACCCGGGATATTCCGGCCAACGTGGTTGCCGTCGGCAATCCCTGCAAGGTGCTGCGGCCCATGACGACAGAGGAACTGGCAGGAATATGAGTATCAAAGGGCAGGGGATCCTGCCCTTTGTGTTGTCCGTCTGTAAACTTATTCCAACCCTCATTCCACCGAGGAATAGGGGTCAAAGCGTGCTTCCTGCGTTAGCCAAATTGGGAGCGACGCCGTGTCGTTCCCCTGCCATAAACCAGTGCCCGTTGCGGCGTTGGCGATACCTGAACCCAAGATGGATATCCACATCAGATTTTTTGAACATCTAGGCCAGTTTATATCGCTAACAAAGATGGGTAGAGGTGTCTAATATTCACTCAACGCTTAGGCAGGAACGCCAAGCGGCCAAATAACAGGTCGTTCCAGGCTGTGGCACCATCAAACAGGGTGTCGGATGTCAGTGAAAGAACAACATACTATTTGAATAACCTCTTGCATGGATGCATTGATTCAGGCCGAACCGGCCTTGGCAATGACATAAAAACCAAGAGAGTGAATGAACATGAAAAACGTAATCAAGATGCTGGCCGTTGCAGGCCTGATGACAGCTGGTGTCGCCCAGGCTTCTGTCCCCGCTGACCTCAACGCCACGCCGGGCGTGCTGTTTGTCAATTGGCATGCGAGCGCTGCCGCGGATGGCAAGGCTAACCCCATGCTGGAAGTGCGTGACGAGTCTGGCGATGTCGTTGCCTCCGCCCACGCCAATCTGGTGGGGACCCAGCAGGTTCGTATTCCAAGCCGCGCTCAGGGCAACCTGACCGTCACCTTGGGTGAGCAGAGCAGTGATTACCGCATCCCGTTTGGTATCGGCAGCGGCAAGCAGCGCTAAGCCGTACACGCAAGCAGAGAACGATGGCCACAGGCCAGACCGGCAGTCGCTGGCAAAGGGCTCGGTCATGTTCCGCCACAGTGGCGTGAACATACAGAGTGTCCAGAAAGAAGGCCCCGCATTGCGGGGCCTTCTGCTTTTTGGCGCGGCGAGCAATCCCTTGTCAGAGCTTGACCATAATATGGCGCGGCACCGTGCAGTCCTCCAGCGCATAGAGGGAGAGATCCTTGCCGTAGCCCGAGATCTTCATGCCGCCGACAAACGTGTCGTAGATCTTGCCCTGGGCATAGGTACGGCTGGCGGCGGTGCAATCCTGGCCGGTGTTGTAGAAGGCGAAGGTGCGAATACCCGCCACCACCGCCTCCAGGTCCGCATCGTCGAAGATGGTCACCCCCAGCTCAAGCTGGGTGCGCTTCATGGTGCGAGCGGCGCTATGCAGGATCTTCTGGCCGGTGGCGATATCGCCGGTGAGCGATACCATGCGTACCAGCGAGTACGCCACCAACGGCGCCCCACGCTTTCGGCCCGCTGGCAGATGACGCCGGGCGGGAAGATCTCGCTGCCCAGCTCGGCGGCGGCGCGGCTCACTCAAAAGCTGTCAGCCACAGCCACAAAATAACGGATCTGGCGAAAGGTAAAGTTCATCGGGCATCCGGCCACTCGCGACTGGGGTGGCTGTCAGCTTAACCTCGAATCCCGCTCAAACAAAAGGCGCCGTGATGGCGCCTTTGTCATTGATCTCGCAACGATTAGCGAGAGCTGGCTGCGGCCACCAGCGGAACCCGGTTCACCCCTTTGCCCATGTAGGCGAGGGTGACGGTCACTATGATGCAGGTGAAGCTGAGCCACATGTAGGGCAGGTAGTCGAGGGTGGCGACTCCGAGCACCCCGGCCATGAAGATGCCGTTGTCGCTCCAGGGCACCATGCCGCAGGTGAGGGTGCCGCCGAACTCGGCGTTGCGGGAGAGGTTCTTGCGTGCCAGTCCCAGCCGGTCGTAGTTCTTGGCCATGATCTTGGGGGTCAGGATCAGTGATACATACATGGCCGAGCCGAACACGTTGGCCAGAAAAGCGGTACCAATGGTGTGGCTGGTCAGGCTGCCGACACTGTTGATGCGTTTTTCGAAGGCACTGGCAATGACGGAGAGAATACCGACCTTCTCCAGCAGGCCACCAAAGCCCAGGCCGAAGATGATGACTGCGACCGAGCCCAGCATGGACTCCATGCCGCCGCGACCGAGAATGTTGTCGATAAAGTCGATGCCAGAGCTGATGGCAAACGGGCTGTAGGCGGAGTGCATCGCCTTGACCGGATCCATGTCCTGAAATGCGATGGCCCAGATCAGGCCCAGCAGGGCGCCGAAGCTGATCACCGGGAAGGCGGGTTTGCGGTTGGCCAGCAGGCCCAGCACCAGCACCACGGGGACTATGGCCAGCGGGGTGATGTTGAACTGGTTGTCGAGCGCCTCCATTACCAGATTGACCTGCTCCAGACTGACATTGCCTGAATATTGCATGCCCACCACGGTGAACAGCACGGCGGTGATGACATAAGAGAGCAGGCTGATGGGCAGCATCCCTTTGATGTGCTCCACCACGTCGACGTTGGACATGGTCGAGGCCAGCACCACGGAGTCGGAGAGCGGAGAGAGCTTGTCACCGAAGTAGACGCCGGAGAGTACGGCACCTGCCACCAGCGGCGCAGGCACGCCGAGACTGTGGCCGATCCCCATCATGGCAATACCGGCCGTGGCGGCAGATCCCCATGAGGTGCCAGTGGCCAGTGAGGTCAGGGAGCAGATGATCAGGGTTGCCAGCAGGAAGATGGACGGGTGGATCACCTTGAGGCCGAAGTAGATGATGCTGGGCACTATGCCGCCAGCAATCCAGGTGCCAACCAGCGCACCGACGGAGACCAGGATAAGGATGGCCCCCATCCCCTTGGCTACGCCGTCAACGGCCGCCTGCTCCAGAGATTTGTAATCGTGGCCAAGCTTGATGCCGAGCCCCATGATGATGAACCAGGCGATGAACAGCGCCAGTTGGATGGGCAAATCGAGCACGCTGGTGAACGAAAATGCCAGTGCCAGGAAAATGGCCAGACAGGCAAACACCTGTGCCATGTTCGGTAGTCGGATGTGGTTTTGTTGGTTTTGCATAGATACTTCCTAAACTCTTGCTCGCCAAGGTCAGTCCCTCTCGTCCTGTGGATACACGTATCCCGAGGGGCCAACCCAAAAAGAGGCCGCAATCTACCACAAACCTGGGGGGGAGAATCCCAACAGATTTAGCAAAAATGCACTTTTGATTGGAAAACTTACCAATTAGTTGATCTCATAACCCGTTTTTGAGTGCTCTGTTTGCCCCGATGGACATTTGAATCTGATAGAAAAGTCCGATTGCATACGCCTAAAATACAAATGATAATTGTTATTGATTGGTAGGGGAGGCATCACCATGATCTGGATTGTGAGAGTCATGCTGTTGGGCTGGCTGCTGGCTGTGCTGGGCTGGGGTCAGGATAAGGAGTACGGCATCTGGAGTCTTGGCTTTGTGCTGGCCGCCTGGGTCATGCTTGAACCCAGATTGAGGCCAGCCTTGATCCTGCTGCCAGTGGCAGGGCTGACCGGTATTGTCACTTTGCTCTGGCAGCAGCCCTGGTTATGAGGTTTTGACGGGATCCTGCTTGATCTTTTGCTGTGCCAGTGTGAGTGAGTCGACAACCAGCCTCTCCATTTCGGTGCGCTTGGCATCGGTCAGGAAGTAGAGCATGTCGACACTGTGGCGAATATAGTGGGCCGGGAGCTGGTTGAGGGTGAGACAGCAGAGATCGGCAATCTGGTCGCTGGTGAGCGTCTGTTGCAGTCCCTGTTGCTCAATCTCCTTGAGCACCAGATGTTCGTAAAAGTTGTGAATATCGGTATCCAGTATCATATGCGTTCCTTGGCATGACGATGGGCGGTAAGTCGTCAAAAGCATAGTCATAACAAGGAGTGAAAACAAAAGGCCCATCACTTGCGTGATGGGCCTTTTATGTAATGAATGGTGCGAAGAGAGGGACTCGAACCCTCACATCCGTGGGACACTAACACCTGAAGCTAGCGCGTCTACCAATTCCGCCACCTTCGCACACTGATTTTCTCCAGCTGGTTTTTAAATGCGGTTGGAGCGCATTGCTCTGTTTTTACATGTCAGAGTCATGGTGCGAAGAGAGGGAC
>NZ_CDBI01000091.1:241783-253105 GCF_000820025.1 Aeromonas popoffii | reverse complement strand
ATGTGTTGCTGCGGGAGTGGAATTCTACTCAACCGCCTTCTCGAGTCAAGCCTTATTTTCAAAGGCTTTTCGAGGCACCGACTGGCTTAACTGCGTTGCCGCTTGCCCTGTCGATGTGGCGCATTATAGAGAGATTGATCGCGTTGGCAAGGGCCGCGATGCAATAAAACTGCAAAAATCGGCACTTATTTAGTTATTCATAACCAACCACAGCTTTTATACAAACTTATCCACAGAAATGCCGTAAAACGGTACGTTTAGCCTCATGAGTGGCCCGCGTTTAGCTGCTGGAAATGCCCCCTCGCATACCGATTCCCCCGATCATCTATCTATATAAGGAAGCGATCATGCCAGGCCCGCTTCTTTCACCCATGCTGCGATCAACGCCGCGGCCGGGAGGTCACGGCATCCCGACACATTCTGCCCCGCCCACAATGGCGAGAAGCCATGGTCACCAGCCTTCTCCGCCGCAGCGCGCAGTGGTACCAGCGCACCACTGGCATGGGGGAAGCCAGGTGCCGATAGCGAAAGCGGGCCCAGCTCCCGCATCAGCCGATTGACAATTCCCCTTGCCGGACGACCACTGTACAAGTTGGTCAGGGCCGTGTGCTGGCCCTGAGTCGACTGAATAGCCGCGCGATGCAGGGCAGAGGTTGTCGCCTCATGACAGCAAAGGAAGGCAGTTCCCATCTGGACAGCGCTGGCCCCCAACGCCAGGGCGGCCCTGATCCCCTTGCCATCAACTATGCCACCGGCGGCGATGACGGGCAGATCCACTGCGGCCACTATCTGTGGCAGCAAGGTAAAGGTGCCTTGCTGCAAGGCGAGATCCTCATTGAGGAAGTGGCCGCGATGGCCGCCCGCCTCCAGACCCTGCGCTATGATGGCATCGGCACCATGGCCCGCCAGCCACTGCGCTTCTGCTACTGTGGTCGCACTGGCAAACACTTTTGCACCCATGGCTTTCACCCGGGCCAACAGGCTCGGCTCGGGCAGGCCGAAATGGAAACTGACTACAGCGGGGTTGAACTCGGCCAGGATGGCGGCATGCTCGGTGTTGAAAGGGGCACGACTGGGCGCCGTCACCGTGGCCTCGGCATTCACCCCGAACTCGGCGTAGTAAGGTGCAAGGGTCTGCTGCCAACCGGTGAGAGCTATCGGATCCGGCTCAGTTTGCCGATGGCAGAAGAAGTTGATGTTGAACGGCCCCAGACCGCTGGCGGCAAACCGTGCCAATTCATTCGCCAGTTCGGTCGGGCTGAGCATGGCAGCCGGCAAGGAGCCCAGACAACCCGCTCCTGTGACGGTCAGCGCCAGTGCACTGTTTTGCACACCCGCCATGGGGGCCTGAATGATGGGATAACGCAACCCCAGATCGGCGAACAGGCTCATAACCCGGCCACCCGCTCAGGAGACGTAAGGACATCGGCTACAACCTGGCTGCGCGCCAGCGCTATGGCGCCATCGATGGCACCGCGGGCCTGCGGACTGTTCTGCCAGCAAGTCGATCCCAGCATGCTGGCCACCAGCTGCACTATGTGGCCCGTGTCCGCCTCGGCCAGCTCGCTCAGTGTGTGGTAGCCCAGCTGTTCAAGCCGCCCGATGACGGTGGGACCGACCCCTTTCACCCCAAGCAGCAAGCTTCGTTCCTGTGCCGAGAACTGTTTCATGTCAGTCATTGACCAGACTCCTTTCCGATGACGGTATGTGTTCATCAGGCCCACAAGGAACCTGATGAAGAGAAAAAGTGATCAGCGCACGCTGCGCAGCAAGAAATCCGGCTGACCGCAGGAGCGCAGTTCACGCTTTTGCATCTCGTCGGAACAGGTGACGGCAGCCGTCCCCGCCTTGTTGATGCAGAGGTAGACCTCCCGCAAGAAGCGGCCACCGTCGGCGCAAGCCACCGTGATGTTATCGGGGGCCAGCCAGTCGTTGGCGCTCGCCAAATCGACCTTGAGCTGGAAGAGGCTCTTGCGCAGGGGATCTGTCGGCGACTGATAAGCGGCCGGGATCTTCACCTTCTGACGCAAGTCGCTGGCCAGCTGATGGTACTGCGGCTGGTCGAGGCCGGAGCAGGTGCCGTGCTTCTCCCACTCATGGCGATAGAGGAAACGGCTGGGATAGAGCCCGGCAAACTGCAGCTCCATGTCGGGATCCAGCCGCTCACGGGAGCAGTTGCTCGGGTAGCCACGCTGATACTGGGGCCAGAGGCCGTGCAGCACGAATCCCAGCTGGCGGGAACATTGGTCCCGATCGGCCGGCTTGACGGCGCAATGCTCCGGCGACCAGGAGAGCGCCAGGGCATAATAGTCAAACTCGCCCGCCTCCCCCTTGGCCTGCACGGCAGAAGAGAACCAGAGGGAGAGCAGCAGGGTGCCGAGCAGGACAACAATCTTCTTCATCTTGGGTATCCAGCGTTATATCAACAGAGTACCAGGCGGGCCACACGGCCCGTTCGGCAGAAATCATGCTCCCATAATTTGCGCGTCGGGAACACCCCGACAAAATACGTGCACGACCCCAAGGGTCAGACCAGTCAGGGGTTCCCCCTCCCCGCCCACAGGCGTAAGCTGACCCACCGGCAGGCCTGTGGCCTCGCCTTTTTTCCCATCCCGACTTCATCTTCAACAGGATGTAACATGATCCGCAAGAATCCTTCCGGCCACCTGCCGGTCATCGACGAATCAGCCTATATCGACAAGACTGCCATCATCTGTGGCAAGGTGATCATCAAGGAAAATGTGTTTGTCGGCCCCTATGCGGTGATCCGCGCCGACGAGGTGGATGCCAACGGCGAGATGGAACCCATCGTCATCGGTGCCAACTCCAACATTCAGGACGGGGTGGTGATCCACTCCAAGTCCGGTGCCGCCGTCACCATCGGCGAGTACACCTCCATCGCCCATCGCTCAATCGTGCACGGCCCGTGCGAAGTCGGTAACCGGGTCTTCATCGGCTTCAACAGCGTACTGTTCAACTGTCACATAGGTGAAGGTTCAGTGGTACGCCACAACTCGGTGGTGGATGGTTGCGATCTGCCGCCCGGCTTCTATGTGCCCTCCACCACCCGCATCAACCAGCAGAGCGATCTGGCAGAGATCCCCAGAGTCACAGTGGATGCCACCGAGTTCTCCGAGGACGTGGCACACACCAATATCGATCTGGTCAAAGGGTACAAGGCACTCTCGAACGAGTTCTGATCCGTTTCTTTATTACCAGACAACCAAACGGGCGCCGAAGCGCCCGTTGCTATTTCTATCTCGCTTATATCTGTACGGATCAGGAGCACTTCTTCAGGCTGATATGCCAGTTGGCGCCCGACTGCACCTGATGCTTGGCGGCAAAGCTATCCATATTGAGGGCAACCGACACCTGCAGCAGGCTGTTGAGGTAGATCAGCGGCTGGCCTTCTGCTACATCGCCAAAGCTGCTGACATAGGGCGCCTTGCCGTCGAACTTGACCGCATCCCCTTCGCTGATCTTGATACAGGCGCTGTCTCCCTTGTTGATCCCCGCCTTGGTGAGCAGCGCATCATCGATATTGGTCCAGACATTGCCGTACTGCACATCGAGGATCGGGATGGTGCCCTTGAGGGTGCCATCCTTGTCAGCAACTGCTGGCTGATAGGGGATCTTCACCACTTCGGCGGGCAGTTTGGGGCCGACCTGCTCGTAGCTGATGGCACCGGAGGCAAGCCGTGCACCTATGTAGGCATACACATCGCGGCCATGGAAGGTATAGGACTTCTCGGAGCCCTTGAGGCGATTGAGTTTCTCATCGATCTGGCGCACCGCCTCGATGCCAAAGTGCTCGGCCACCAGCGTCAAGGTACCGTTATCCGGGGTGACGATGTAGTGGCCGCTCTTGGTCTTGAGCACCACCGAGTGGCGGTCGGTGCCCACGCCAGGATCCACCACGCTGACAAACACAGTGCCTTTGGGCCAATACTGCAAGGTCTGGTAGAGACGGTAAGAGGCTTCCCAAATGTTGTAGGCCGGGATCTCGTGGGTCAGGTCATAGAGCGGCAAGTTGCGATCCACCCCGAAGGCGACTCCCTTCATAGCCGATACGGCGCCATCTTTGAGACCGAAATCGGTCTGGATCACCAGCGCTTCGTTGGCGGCGGCAATGCCGCTGGCCAGCATGAGGGCGAGCGCGATGGCGCGGGGAGCGGTGCGAATATCCATATCTGAACTCCTGAATCATCTGAGGATAGCGAAACGGCATCCGCCATTTGGACATCCAGACTGCCATCAGTGGATTTTTTTGCAAGGGGTTTGCATCAAAGTGAGATGTGACGCGCAGAAAATGTGCTCACCCAACGGCAACGGCGGAAGTATCAAGGGCAGAATGAGAACAGGTTTACAACACAGGAGCTCAGCATCATGGCACAGCCGCACCCGAGACGAGGACCCTGCTGCTGGAGATTGGTGAACAGAGCAGCCAAGTCTGGCTGAATCAGCCTGATACCGCCCTGTTACCATTCCAGCTGGCCTTCGGCACTCACGCCATCCAGCCCAGACCGTTTCGCAACGCGCAGCCCACCCCGCTTGAGCTGGATCGAGCCATCATGGTGGTGAAGGATGAATTGATGCGCATCGCCCCGCAGACCCCGCCCGGCTTGCAGTTGACCCTGCGCAGCCAGCCTTCGCTGGCGGAAGCATTGGGGGACAATCAGCTCAGCCGGGATCTGGTGGAACAGGCTTTCGGCCAGCTGGCCGCGCCACGGCTAATCAGGTCATCGTCCTCGGGAATAGGCGACCGCCCATTGCCGGTGGCCGACCCGGGTGTTAGCGATGACCGATGCCTGCCGATTCTCCCGGACTTGCTTTGACGTATACTCCAGCTAGTCTGGCGACCTACCAACAATATCCCCCCACTTTCACTCCGGAGACTCCCCTCACTATGGCTTGGCATAAGGTTAGAAACGAATATTCCAAACTGACGCTGCTGGGAGTAACCCTGCTAATACTGACCGGATTGGGCTCAGTGTTCTATTACACCTATCATAGCCTCCGGCGCGACATGAATCTCATCACCGCCAAGCAGAAGAACGTGTTCGACGTTTTCTACCAGCGGGCCAAGATCCTTGAAGTGGAGAACATGGTCCGCTACGCCGATCTGCACCTAGGGCAGGATATCCCCGCCCCGGTGAGCGGGCCAGACACCGACTACCTCTATGGCTTCGACCTGAAAACTCAACAGCGTTTTGCCGATATTCCGCTGCAATATCCGGCCGCCAACCTGCTCAATACCTTCCGTTATGCCCTCTCCTACCCGGAAGTAAACAACATCTATACCCTCTGGAATGACCATCGTTTGATCGGCATGGTGGCCGACAACAATGTGCTGCCCGCCAAGCTGGCGTCGTTCGAGATGGATCTGATGGCGCAGCCCGCCTGGTATCACTACTTCGGTTGCGCCGATTTTGCGCCCAGCCGCACCTTCTGCAGCGCCGATGAAGCCTTTGTCTCCGATATCGAGATCGACAGCTTCAGCATGCGTAACACCATAGTGATGTACTTTCCCTTCATCCATCAGTCGGGGCTCGGCAGTTACAAATACGGCCTGCTCGGGATCAACATCTCCGTCGATGAGGCGTTTCGGGATGTACTGTTACCCTTCACCAATATCAACCCGACCCGCGCAGCCGTTTCATTCAACGTTGCCGAACCCTGCCGTCCCTTCCATCTCTGCCTGAAAAAGTCACTGATGCGCACCAAGGCGGGGACGGATCTCTATCTGAAGTGGTCCTACTCCTGGCTCGACTTCATCAAACTGACACTGCACAGCGCCGCCTTCGAGATCTATCTTATCGCCCTGCTGTTGCTGATGGTCACCTGGAAACAGCTCTACCTGCGGCTGCGCACTCTGGCTCACACCGACCACCTGACCCGACTGCCACGGCGAGACATCCTCAACCAGAGGCTGCTGCACGAGCACGACTACCTGATGATCCTCGATATCGACAACTTCAAGTCGATCAACGATCTGCATGGTCATAGCATCGGCGATGCCGCGCTCACCGCCTTTGCGCGTTACCTCAAGGGCAACATTCGCAAGATCGATACCGCCATTCGCTGGGGAGGGGAGGAGTTTATCGTGCTGTTTCGGGGGATGGGGAATGACGACATGATGAGCCAATCGGCCAAACGCTTGCTAACAAGGCCCCTGCAGATCCCCGAACTGCCAGATCACATCACCTTTTCTGCCGGGGTGATCCGCATCCGCGACTACCTCACTGTCACCGAAGCGGTCCATCTGGCCGACGAACTGCTTTATCACGTCAAACAGCACGGCAAGCACAACATCGCCTGCTACGAGGGCACAACGATCCGGCTGATCCGCCCGTTGCCGGACGAAGCCGAGTCTGCATAGCCACCTTCTGCCGATCCCCCTGCTTCTGTTACCATCGCGTCCACGATGACTGTTTCTGTCGTGGCCCTGACCGCGATAACCCCACACTGGTGCCCCTATGTCCATTGCCTCCTTTGCCGAACTGGCCCTCTCCCCCCGTCTGCAGCAGACCCTGAGCGAGCTCGGCTATGCCGCGCCCACCCCCATTCAGGCCCGCGCCATTCCCACTATTTTGGCGGGGCGGGATCTGATGGCAGGTGCCCAGACCGGCACCGGCAAGACCGCCGCCTTTGTGCTGCCGCTGCTGGAACAGTTGCAGCAACAACCGCAAGAGGGATCCCCCCGCCCGATCCGCGCGCTGATACTGGTGCCGACCCGCGAGCTGGCGGTGCAGGTCTTTGATAGCGTGGCGCGCTACGGTCAGGGCACCAGCCTCACCAGCACGCAAGTCTACGGCGGGGTGAGCATTGCCGCCCAGGTGGAGGCGCTTCAACAAGGCGTGGATATCCTGATCGCCACCCCGGGTCGGCTGCTTGACCATCTGCGGCAAGGAGCCTTGAGCCTTGGGAGCCTCAGCCATCTGGTGTTTGACGAGGCGGATCGCATGCTCGACATGGGCTTTATGGACGAGATCAAGGCACTGCTCAAACAGATCCCGGCGGATCGCCAGACCCTGCTGTTTTCGGCCACCTGCGATGACAACCTCTACGCCCTGAGCCGCGTATTGCTGCGCGACCCTGAGCTGATTGAAGTGGCGCCGCGCAACACCACTGCGGCCGAGGTGGAGCAGCGGGTCTACACAGTGGATGGCGAGCGCAAGGTGGCGTTGGTGGAGCACCTGATCAAGGTGAAAGAGTGGGCGCCGGTGCTGATCTTCAGCCGCACCCGTCAGGGGGCCGACAAGCTGGCCCAGCAGCTCGGCAAGGCGGGCATCAATGCGCTCGCCTTCCACGGCGATTTGTCGCAAGGGGCGCGGGAAAAGGTGCTGCTGGCGTTTCGCGCCGGCACCCTGCAGGCGCTGGTGGCCACCGACGTGGCGGCCCGCGGCCTCGATATCTTGGATCTCAACTATGTGATTAACCTCGAATTCCCGTTTGTGGCCGAGGATTACGTCCACCGTATTGGTCGCACCGGCCGCGCCGGCAACAAAGGGCTCGCCATCACCTTGTTCAGCCCGGAAGATGCGCCGCTGCTGGAGAAGGTGGAAGCGGTGCTCGACACTCGCCTGCCCCAGCAATGGTTCCCGGGCTTTGAGCCGGATCTGACCCGCTTTGAGCCCGAGCCGCGCCGCAACAGCAAAGCGGCCCAGAAGCAGCGCGCCAGAAAGCAGGCGCTCTCTGGCAACCAGAGTGGCAAGGGCAAGCGTTAAACCGCCCATTCACGCCCGACAAAAAGCGCCCGCACGGGCGTTTTTTGTTATTCGATACAAGCCAACTCCCCCTTGGCGACCCACTGCGCCAGCCACACCTTGAAGACGAAACCGATAACGATGCTGACCAGCGAGGCCCACATCCCGGTGATAAAGGCCTGCTTCAGCCGAACGAGGGATTTATATTGCATATCAATTGCTTATTACTACAAGTCCAGAGAGGAAAAGATCTTATGGGAGGATCCGCATTGAGAACCCCCCTTTTTAGGTCAGCCATCAAGCGCCCTCACATCGCTATTTATCAGGGCCACCCCCACCCTCTATGTCACCAGCCACTCCTTTGGCATGATTGTTACATTAGGAATCTATCAATTCCCCTTTTATAGTGTGGGTTCAAATGCAACTTCAATCGCTAACCTCGATACATCAAATAAGAGATCTCATGAAAAAAATCACGCCCCCCCGGTTAGCCGCACTCTGCATAGTGTTGCTGGCGGCCCTCTGTTGGTCACTCCCCACTCCGACCGGGCTCGCTCCGGCGGCCTATCACACGGCCATTCTGTTTATCGCCACCATTCTGGTCATCGTGACCAACATAGCGCCGACCGGCTATATCGCCATTATCTCTCTGACCCTCTATGCCGTACTGCGCGCCGGTGGCGAAGCGACCCCCAAGGCGGCCATTGAGGGTGCACTGGTCGATTTCAACCATCCATTGATCTGGCTGATCGTGATCGCCTTCATGATTGCCAGCGCCTTTGCCAAGACCGGGCTCGGCAAGCGTATCGCCTTGTTGCTGCTCAGCCGCTTTGGCCAATCCACCCTGCGCTCCGCCTACTGTCTGGCGGTGGCCGACTTTATTCTGGCCCCTGCCACTCCGAGCAATACGGCGCGCGCGGCCATTGTCGCCCCCATTGCCAACTCGCTGGCCAAAACCATCAACAAGGATGACCGCAAGCTGGGCCAGTTCCTGCTCTCCAGCGTCAGCGCCATGAATGACGCCTCGGCGGTCGCCTTCAGCACAGGTTTTGCCGGTAATCTGGCATTGGTGGGCATTGCCGCCAGCGTCGCGGGCATGGCCATCGGGTTTCGGGACTGGGCGCTCTACCTGCTGCCACCGGCCATCGGCCTGTTGCTGGTCATCCCATTCGTGCTCTATCTGGTGATCCGGCCTGAAACCCGTGACACGCCGGATGCCCCGCGCTTCGCCCGGGAAGAGCTGGCCAAAATGGGCCCCCTCTCCCGCCACGAGAAGAGCCTGCTGGGCGTGTTTGTCGGGCTGGTCGTGCTCTGGGTCGGCGGCAGCACGTTGGGACTGGATGCCACGACCGTCGCCTTTCTCGGTCTGGCCGCCCTGCTGCTGCTCGGCGTACTGAATTGGGATGATGTCAAAGGCAACAGCGCCGCCTTCGATACCCTGATCTGGTTCAGCGTGCTGATGGGGATGGCCGACAACCTGAAACGGGTTGGTTTCACCGGTTGGCTGGGTGATGAACTCTCTCACTTTATGCACAACATGCTGGGTGGTTTTGGCACCATCCCCATGCTACTGGTGGTGATGGGTCTCTACCTGTTTACCTCCTATGCCTTTGCCTCGGCCACCGCCAAGGTCGTTGCGCTGGCACCCGTGATTGCCGGTGCCCTGCTGGCGGTCGGCGTGCCCAAGGAGATGGTGATCTTCAGCATCGCCGCCATCACCAACGTGGGCTGTAACCTGGCAACCTACTCCCACGCCCGCATCCCGCTGTTGCTGGGGATGGGTTATCACACCAGCGCGGAGTGGATGCGCATCGGTCTGGTGATCGCCCTGGTGGGCTTTGTCGTGGTGATGTCTATCGGTTTGACCTGGTGGCAATTCCTGATCTGACACCATGAGGGCCCATCACGGGCCCTCATCCATTGATGCCTCTCAAGCTCCGGCATCCGCCTTGAAGAGATCGTGGTAGTGATCGATAAACGCAGGGCCCTGTAGCGGCGAGTCGTGACCACAGATCACCCTCTTGATCGGCAGCGGCATCCCTTTAAGCCGCGCCAGCGACCGGGGATAGATCTTCACATCGGCAAAGCCCAGATTGCCCAGCGTCTCCTTGAAGTAACCTTTCATCCTCTTGCTCCCTCGACAGATCAAGCCCCTTGCCCCCCAGGGGCAAACCGGGCCTTTTACGCAGTGAGCAGAAGATACGGGGGATGTGTGAGGGGAAAATCGGCTGCTGTGACGACAAGGTGAAGCCTGGAGGAAGTCAGGATCGAACCAAGAAAAATTGCGGTTGGTAGTGCGAGGAATGGAGAAAGGTAAATAGTCAAAGCATTCAATCACCGCCGTGATGTAGGGACGATTAGCGCAGCGTAATCGGCCGCATACCGCCGCGCACCGAGTCATGGCAAAACAGGCAAGAAACTCTGGATATCAGCGGCTTCTCGAAGACCTCCCTTTCGCGATCGTCCGAATACGCTTTGCTATTCGAACATACAGTCCTAAAAAGTCATCATCCCCCCCCCTATCGCAGAAAATCCGCGAAAGATTAAAAAACACAACACTGCATCCTTTTTTAACAAAAAAAAAAGATATACATTGACTCAAATGCATCCCACAAATAATGTTATAAGCATAGATAACACATTTTTCACATTCTTGCAGTTAGCTGTAATGTCTCACTTATTTAAGGTGGTTTATGTCATTTTTAACACCAGCAAAAAAACTACCATTTTTTATATTTGATAATCTCATAATTAGAACAGCTACATTAAACGATATGAATAGTGTCTATAGCATGGGTTTTGATGCTTGGGGAGACGGATTAGAACTCAGCACATATCTACTTTCTTGTAATCGTTCTGAAAAATATAAAAAAGGAACTTGGTACATACTTGAACAAGATGGCTATTTATTGAGTTCCGTCATATGCTATGCGCTACCTTCTATTTCTGGAGTGTCAACTATAGGAATAGGTTCTCTCTCTACTCCCCCAGATAAAAGACGAAATGGCTTTGCCAGAAGCCTATTAAACGCAGTAACAACAGAGTACTACAACCGATTTCAAACAAGAGCATTCATTCTTTTTTCCGATATTAACCCTGACTACTACAAGATATCAGGATTCGAACCTTTACCAGATCCCCTCCAAAAGAAAGAAGATACTACATGTATGGTTCATTGTAATAATATCGACCTAAAGATAATAATTGAAAGCATTAAAAACAATGACATATTATATTTCTAACCTTTCCGCTGTTTTGTAGAGTTGTACGGCGTTAATAGGATGGTCGCCCCTCCCATTAACGCCTCTTGAAACACATTTTTCAGAGCCAGCCACTCCTTGGCTGGCTCTGCTCTGCTATCAGGAACTAACACCAATCACCCCAACGGCGGCGTACGTGGCGGCACCTGGCGCTTGCTGCCGATGGACTCAAAGGCCGAGGCAACGCGCAGCAGGTTGTTGTCGTCATAGGCGCGACCGGCGAAGGTCAGCCCCACCGGCATACCGATATCGGCCATCACCCCCATGGGGACTGTGACGGTCGGCACACCGAGATGGCGAATGGCGAGGTTGCCGTTGGCAACCCAGATGCCGTTGCTCCAGGCGATATCGGCGGA
>NZ_CDBI01000091.1:147522-241599 GCF_000820025.1 Aeromonas popoffii | reverse complement strand
ATCGGCATCCGCCGGGCCGACGTCGGCGACGGTGGGAAACAGCACAGCGTCGAGCTTGAGCTCGTCCATCCACTCTTCCAGATCCCGCTTGCGGGTCTTTTCCAGAGCGCGCAGGCCGTCCGGCACAGAGGCAATCTCGTCAAAGCGCTTGATGCCGCGCTTGGCCATATTGACGTACTCGTCCATGCCCGCCGCCAGATCGCCCTCGCGGTTCGGCAAGGTGCCCGGATCGTGGGGGAAGATCTGGGGGCCATCCACATCGGCCAATTGCTTAAGCTTGGGATCGCCGTTGGCGCGCAGGAAGTCGTCAAACGCCCAGCCGGAGAGCTCCCACAGCTCGTCGTTGAGAAACTCAGGGCTCACGATGCCGCGATTGAACACAGTCGGCGTGCCGGGTCTGTCCCCTTCGCAGTTGGAGACCAGCGGGAAGTCCACTTCGACGACGATGGCGCCAGCGGCTTCCAGCGCCTGACGGGCCTGTTCCCACAGGGCGATCACGGTCGGGCGGGTATGGATGCGCTGACCGGTCGGGCCGCCGATGCCGGGGTTGTCGCTGGTGCCGGCCAGTTCATCCTTGTTGATAAACATGCGCGGCACGCCGAGGCGTTTGCCCTTGAGGGCATCGGGCTTGGCGGCCAGATCCAGATAAGACGCCGGACGCACTTCTGAGGCCTTAGGGATCTGCACCCAGGGCTGCATGCGCCACAGATCGCCACGGGTCTCAGTATCATCCGCCACCACTACATCCAGCACTTCCAGCAGATCATTCATGGTGCGGGCATAAGGCACCACCACATCCATGGTCGGGGTCAGCGGCCAGTTGCCGCGCACCGAGATGACGCCACGTGATGGTGTGTAGGCACACAGACCGTTGTTGGAAGCAGGGCCACGGCCGCTCGACCAGGTCTCTTCGGCGAGACCGAAGGCGGAGAAGCTGGCGGCGGTGGCGGTACCGGCACCGTTGGAGGAGCCGGAGGCAAACGGCGCGGTCAGGTAGTCGGCGTTGTAGGGGCTCTCGGCACGGCCATAGACGCCGCGCTGCATGCCGCCATTGGCCATCGGCGGCATATTGGTTTTGCCCAGGCAGATGGCACCGGCGGCGCGCAGCCGCTCAACGGTAAAGGCATCGCGCTGGGCCACCAGATCCTGGAAGGCCGGGCTGCCGGAGGCGGCGGTCAGCCCCTTGACCAGATAGCTGTCTTTGGCGGTGTAGGGAATGCCGTCGAGCGGGCTTAAGATCTCGCCACGGGCGCGGCGGGCGTCAGACGCTTGCGCCTCTTTCAGCGCATCGGGATTGGGTACCACGACGGCATTGAGGCGGGTTTGTGTCTCGGGGCCGTTGTAGGCGGCGATACGGGCCAGATAGGCCTTGACCAGTTCGACCGCTGTGGTGCGGCCTGATCCGAGCGCGCCGCGCAGCTCGGCAATGGAAACCTCTGTCACTTCGATCATCTGGATCTCCTGTAAAAGGGTGACTGTTTGTCATGATGATCGCCGCATCAGCGCCTGCGACCATCACACCATCAAGAGATAAAACCCCACAGTGTGGGGTTTTGAATACTAACTTCGGCTGGCTTACTGACCTGAAGGGATCTGCTGGGTAATGCAGTGGATATTGCCACCGCCCAGCAGGATCTCGCGAGCCGGTACGCCGATCACTGTGTGCTCGGGGAAGATCTCTTCCAGCATGCGCTGGGCTTCGCCATCGGTGGCGGCATCCAGCAGCGGGTAGACGATGTGATCATTGGTGATGAGGAAGTTCACATAGGAACCGGCCAGACGACCTTCTGCTTCGCGCGGTACACCGCTGCCGCTCTCGACGCCTGCGGACTCTTCCTCGGTGCAGTAGAGCGGGCCCGGCTGGGGCAGCTTCCACACTTTCAGCTTGCGACCCTTGGCATCGACCGCTGCTTCCAGCACCTTGAGGGCGGCCACGGAACGGGCGTACTGGGGATCGTTCTCATCGTCAGTCCAGTGCAGGGCCACTTCACCCGGACGCACGAAGCAGCACATGTTGTCGATGTGGCCGTCGGTTTCGTCCATATAGACGCCTTCGTCCAGCCAGATAAAGCTCTTCACGCCCAGATAGTCGCGCAGGTGGGCTTCGATCTGCACTTTGCTCAGGTGCGGGTTGCGGTTTTCGTTGAGCAGGCACTCGGCGCTGGTCAGACAGGTGCCTTCGCCATCGACGTGGATGGAGCCCCCTTCCAGAATGAGCGGCGCGTCGTAACGCGCCATGCCGTGCTGGGCCAGCATCTGGGCCGCCACTTTTTCGTCCTGATCCCAGGGGTAGTAGAGACCACCCTTGTGGCCGCCCCAGGCGTTGAAGCCCCAATCCACCCCACGGCACTCGCCTGCGGCGTTGGTGACTATGGTGGGGCCTGTATCGCGGGCCCAGCAGTCATCGCTGTTCATTTCGACCAGGGTCACGTGGGCGGGCATGATGGTGCGGGCCTGCGCCATAAACTGCGCTGGCACCCCCATAAAGACCGGGGTGGCTTGCCCGATGGCATCCGCCACCTTGGCGAAGGTGGCTTGCGCGAAGCGACCGGCCTCACGCCAGTTGTCAGGGCGAAACGGCCAGATCATCCAGACGGCCTGCTGGTGCGCCCACTCGGCGGGCATGGTGAAGCCGTCGGCAACTGGGGTGGAGTTGATCGTCTTGATGCTCATCGCAATATCCTTGCGGGCCTGTGATGGCGATGCACGCCTCACAGGGCCGGTAAGAGGGAAAACGGGCGGGCCCCACCCCGGCAGCGTGCCGAACGGGCGCCCCCTGGAAAAAATAAGCGTGGCCCGCAGTGTAAGAAGTTGCGCACCCATCCATCAAATGAATAGGATGGATTGTCCCATAAACACTGCCAATGACCCCACCATGAAACTACACCAGCTCGACCTCAATCTGCTGCTCGCCTTTGACGCCCTGATGGCACAAGGCAGCGTCACCCGCGCCGCCGAGACACTTTTTATCAGCCAGCCCGCCATGAGCCACGCCCTCGGTCGGCTGCGCACCTTCTTCGGCGATCCGCTGCTGGTGCGTACCCCGCAGGGGATGCTGCCCACCCCGCGCGCCCAGCGGCTGCATCTGGGGGTGCAGCAGGCACTGCGACTGCTGGAGCAGCAGCTCTCCGATGAGGAGGTGTTCGAACCGATCCAGTCCAAACGGCGCTTCGTGCTCTGCACCACGGATTACGTGGAGTGCGTGCTGATCCCGCCCCTCATTCAGCGTCTCAAGGGGCTGGCGCCGGGGGTCACCATCGAGATCCGCATCCTGCGCGATACCTTGCCGGAGGCGGAGCTGGCGAGCGGCGAAATCGATCTGGTGCTGGGCTTTGACGAATACATGCAGGTGCCGGGGTATCTGGGCAAGGAGACCTGGCTGACCGAGCCGCTGGCCGGGCTGGTGCGCGCCGATCTGCCGATTGCCAAGTCGGCCCCCGCCGGGGCCGAGGATGACCCCTCCCAGTGGCTGGAGCGCATCACTCTGCAGCAGCTTATCGCCATGCCCCATGTGTTCCACTCGCCCCTTGGCACCTCGGAGGCGAGCCTGGACCGCTATTTGCAGGGCCTCGGCCACGGCCGCACCATCTCGGTCAACAGCCAGAGTTATATGTCCGCCGCCGCCATCGTCAGCCAAAGCGACCACCTGCTGGTGCTGCCCAGCATGGTGGCCGATCTGCTCGCCAACCACTGGCCGCTCAAAAGCCTGCCCTTGCCTGCGGATGTGCCCGACTACCACCTCAACTGCGTCTGGCATCCCGTTCACGCGCAACAGCCCGCACTGGTGTGGCTCAAAGATTTGATGAAAGAGCTGGTGGGGCCGAGGTGACACTGCTGCGTCTGGCAGCCCCATCGGCATGCCCAACAGCCCGTGCTGGTGTGGCTGAAAGATGTGATGAAGGAGCTGGTGAGCCCGAGATAGACAGGCTCCCCCTCGGATGGGATCGGGTAAGCCAAAGGGAAGGGTAGCGCCCCTCATCCCCCCCCCTTCTCCCGCGAGGGGAGAAGGATGCAAACAACCCAGCGGCTGGCTTATGCCCGCAGGGCCGTCATCAGCTGGGTGACGACGCCATCGAGCAGGGCACGGTCGGGGCGGCACTGGGCGAAAGTGACCAGGCCCTGAATGTTGATCAGCAGGAAGGCGGTCAGGGTCGGGATGTCGCGGTCGGCCATCAACTCCCCGCGCTGCCGGGCAAGATTCAGGAGCTGCGCCAGATCGGCCTCCAGCTCGGCATAGATAGCCTTGAGGCGCAGGTGCAGCTCTTCGTCCTGCTCCGCCAGCTCCATCAGGGTGCGCGTCACCAGACAGGTGCCACACAGGGCATCGTTCACTATCTGGCTGAGGTAGGCCTGTATCCCCGCCAGCGGGCTCTGGCCGGCAAAGAAGCCACGGCGCAGCGCGCTTTTTTCCTGCACATAGTGATCGACCGCCGCCAGCAGCAGGCCGCGTTTGTTGCCAAACGCCGCGTAGAGGCTGCCCGGATGCAACCCGGTCGCCGCCACCAGCTCCTGCATGGTGGTCTTGGCGTAACCCTTGGCCCGAAATGCCTCCATGGCATTTCGCAAGACGTCGTCCCGGTTGAACTCGGCGCTGCGCATGGTTTCTCCGTTGAACAAGCGATCACCGGCGCAGAGCCGATGAGAGGGAAACAAAAAGGGCGGCAAGTTTACCCCAGCGGGCAGGCAAGACCAACCCATCTTGAATGCTTGTTCAAAAAAGACTTGCACACAAAACAAAAAACGTCTTGAATGCTCGTTCAAGAATCACTCCCTCAGGACGACGCTCATGAATACCCTGTTTCAAGCCTATCGCCTCAACGACACCCTCACGCTCGCAAATCGCTTCATGATGGCCCCCCTCACCCGTTGCATGGCAGGCCCGGGCCTGGTGCCCACCGAGCAGATGGCCGCCTATTACGCCCGGCGTGCCGATATCGGCCTCATCATCTCCGAAGCGACCATCATTCGTCCCGACGGCCAGGGCTATCCCAATACCCCTGGGATCTACAGCCCGGAGCAGATCGCAGGCTGGAAAAACGTCACCCGCGCCGTGCACGCCAAGGGCGGCAAGATCTTCGCCCAGCTGTGGCACGTGGGTCGCCTCTCCCACCCCTTCTTCCACCATGGTGAGGTGCTGGCACCGTCCGCCGTCGCCCATAAGGGCACAGTACCGCGCATGCGCGAGCTGGAGTATCAGGTGCCCCGTTCCCTGACAGTGGCCGAGATAGGCCAGCTGGCCGAGGATTATGCCCAGGCCGCCGCCAACGCCATCGAGGCGGGCTTCGATGGGGTGGAGATCCACGGCGCCAACGGCTACCTCATCGACCAGTTCCTGCATCACACCACCAACCTGCGCACCGACAATTACGGTGGCAGCCCGGAGAAGATGAGCCGTTTCGCACTGGAGGTCGTGGATGCGGTCAACGCCCGCATCGGATCCGAGCGGGTGGGCCTGCGCCTCTCCCCCGGTGCCTATGTGCACCTTGAGGGTGACCAGCGGGATCGCGCCGTGTTCGATTATCTGCTGGCCGAGCTGAACCAGCGTGCTCTGGCCTATGTACACCTGGGCATCTTCGATGACAGCCTCACCTTCGACTATCTGGATGGTCACGCCTCCGACTACCTGCGCGCCCACTACGACGGTCATCTGGTGGGCGTCGGCAACTACAACGCCGACACTGCCCTGGATGCCATCAAGGCCAACCGCTTCGATCTCGTCGCCATCGGCCGCCCGCTGATCGCCAACCCGGACTACCTCGCCAAAGTGCAGAAGGGCGAGGTACTGACCCCCTATGCCGACGCCATGCTGGCAGAGCTGGTGTAAGCAGGCCAACCCTGCATTCTGGTTATCCAACGCATTGTTTGGGGCCTTTTGGGCCCCTTTTTTATGTGCAAAAAAAAGGTTGCGCATTACAACCAATTGGTTATTTTAGTTGTCAATGACAACCAAATAGGAAACCCTGATATGGATCCCCGTCCCCTGCGCGCCCTGTCGCGCGATCTGGTGCGCGAACTCGGCATGCTCTCCCAGCAGTGCGGCGAGCTGGCGTTGACCCCGCTCGAAGCCCATCTGCTGATCGAGCTGGAGAGCGGCCCCGCCACCAACCAGCAGCTGGCAGAGCGGCTGCGCATCGACAAATCCAACGCCAGCCGTCCGCTGGCGCGACTCGCCGAGCGCGAGCTCATCAGCTGGCACCCCCACCCCTCTGACGGACGCAGCAAGGAGGCGCGCCTCACTATCGCCGGCCAGGCCCAGCTGCGGGACCTGCACCAGGAGATGGACAACGCCATGGAAGAGACCCTGGCCCAGCTCACCCTGAGCGAACGCGAGCAGCTGTGGGCCGGCCTGCACCTCTACCGCAGCGCCCTCTCCCGCACCCGCCGTCAGCAGGGCTACCGCATCCGTCCCATCACCGCCGCCGACAACCCCCATATCGCCAACGTGGTGCGCGCCGTCTCCGCCGAATACGGCCTCACCGCCGACAAGGGCTATGGCGTGGCCGACCCTGACCTCGATCGGCTGCACGAGACCTACCAAGGGGAGAAGAGCCGCTACTGGGTGATCGAAGGGCCCGATGGCACCATTCTGGGCGGTGGCGGTATCGCGCCGCTGGGGGGGGAAGAGGATCAGGTCTGCGAACTGCAGAAGATGTACTTCATGCCTTCCCTACGCGGGCTGGGGCTGGGACGGCGACTGGTGTTGCAGGCACTGGACGAGGCGAGAACCCTGGGTTACCAGCGCTGCTATCTGGAAACCACCGAGGTATTGCGCGAGGCGACCACACTCTACGAATCCCTCGGCTTCGCGCACCTGCCGGGGCCGCTCGGCCGCACCGGCCACGGGGATTGCGAGATCTGTATGGCCAAGGCACTGTAGCGGCGGTCGCCTCCTTCTTAGACCTTCTCCCGCCAGGGGAGAAGCACCTAAACCCGTTGGGCGTAGTGGTCAAAGGCAGTGATCTTTTGATACCCCTCTGATTCATAGAGTAATTTAGCGGGATGATTAGATATGCCCGTGGCCAGCTTTACGGTCAGCGCATCTGTCTCTTTGGCAAAGCTTGCTACCCGTTTTAGCAGGGCCCTCGCCACTCCCTGCTGACGGGCCGACTCGACAACATAGAGATCGTTGAGATACCACATCCGCTTCATTGCAACGGAAGAGAATGCGGGATAAAGCTGGGTAAAACCGATGCTTTTCCCCATCTCATTGCGAGCAAGAAAGATGACCGAATCGGCGGCGGTGAGGCGCTCGGCAATGAAGCCGGTCGCGGCACCATGATCCGGATCCTGCCCATAAAACTGGCGGTAGGCATCAAACAACTGACTGGTTTCTTCAAGATTGGCAGGGGTGGCTTGGAGAATGTGCATGCTATGTCCTTATTGCTGCTCTTTCCGAAATATTCATGACGAAGAGAAATCCTATGTTGGTTTCGTATGGAAAAACAATGGGATATTGTGATCAGGAAGGGAATGATGACCATGTAAAAAGAGACCCCGCCGAAGCGGGGTCTCTTTTATCGTCAACCGACAGGCCAGCAGGCCGTTATCAGTGCTCGCGAGTCTGGCGGAAGTGAACGTCCGGGTGACGCTCCTGAGACAGACGCAGGTTGACCATGGTCGGGGCTATGTAGGTGAGGTTGTCACCGCCATCCAGCGCCAGGTTCAGCTCGTTCTTGCGCTTGAACTCCTCGAACTTCTTGACGTCCGTCCCTTCCACCCAGCGGGCGGTGGAGACGTTGACGGCTTCGTAAATAGCTTCGACGTTGTACTCGCTCTTCAGACGCGACACCACCACGTCAAACTGCAGCACACCGACCGCGCCAACGATCAGATCGTTACTGATGAGCGGACGGAACACCTGCACCGCCCCCTCTTCGGAGAGCTGAACCAGCCCCTTGAGCAGCTGCTTCTGCTTGAGCGGATCGCGCAGGCGAATGCGGCGGAACAGCTCGGGGGCGAAGTTCGGGATACCGGTGAACTTGAGATCTTCACCCTGAGTGAAGGTGTCACCGATCTGGATGGTGCCGTGGTTGTGCAGACCTATGATGTCACCGGCACAGGCTTCAACAGCCTGCTCGCGATCACCGGCCATAAAGGTCACGGCATCGGAGATGTTCACATCCTTGCCGATACGCACATGGCGCATCTTCATGCCCTTGGCGTAGGTGCCTGACACTATGCGCATGAAGGCGATACGGTCGCGGTGTTTCGGATCCATGTTTGCCTGGATCTTGAACACGAAGCCGGAGAATTTCTCCTCGGTCGCCTCAACCAGACGGCTCTCGGCCTTGCGCGGCATAGGTGCAGGGGCCCAGTCGGTCAGTCCATCCAGCATGTGGTCGACGCCGAAGTTACCGAGCGCAGTACCGAAGAAGACCGGGGTCATGTCGCCGGCGATAAAGGCCTCGTGATCGAACTCGGGAGAGGCGCCCTGCACCAGCTCCAGTTCGCCACGCAACTGGGCGGCAAGGTCTTCGCCGATGGCGGCGTCCAGCTCGGGGTTATGCAGCCCCTTGACTACCCGCTTCTCCTGAATAGTGTGGCCCTGACCAGTCTGATACAGATAGGTCTCGTCCTTGTAGAGGTGATAGACACCCTTGAAGGATTTACCACAGCTGATCGGCCAGGTAATGGGGGCGCACATGATCTTCAGCTCGCGTTCTACCTCGTCCATCACTTCCATCGGGTCGCGTACTTCGCGGTCCATCTTGTTCATGAAGGTAAGGATCGGGGTGTCACGCAGCCGGGTCACTTCCATCAGCTTGCGGGTCCGGTCTTCAACACCCTTGGCGGCGTCAATGACCATCAGGCAGCAATCCACGGCGGTGAGAGTACGGTAGGTATCTTCGGAGAAGTCCTCGTGACCCGGGGTATCGAGCAGGTTGACCAGGCAGTTGGAGTAGGGGAACTGCATCACTGAGGTGGTGATGGAGATACCGCGCTGCTTCTCCATCTCCATCCAGTCGGATTTGGCGTGCTGGCCTGAGCCACGGCCCTTGACGGTACCGGCGCGCTGAATGGCCTGTCCGAACAGCAGGACTTTTTCGGTGATGGTGGTTTTACCCGCATCCGGGTGCGAGATGATCGCAAAAGTGCGTCTCTTGGAGACTTCACTCAGAAATTCAGCTGACATAATTCAACGTTCTTCTATTGAGCGATGGCATTTGCCACCGTGGGAATACATCCGGGATGCCGCATTCGACTCACGGCACATTTGCATGTATGCAGCATCGAGCCCGCCGGCATACACAGGACTGCAAGCAACTAACGCCACGCGGGCTGACATCGAGGTCAACCGGGTGGAACAGGGGAGGCTGGTTGCATTACATGGGTCTTCTCGCCTGAGTCAAAGCAAAATTGCGCGACATTATACCCGCGCGAGTGAAAAATACCCAGCCCGGCTTAGGGCCGTTCGCAAAGGGTGCCGGGCGACCTACTCGGCCCGCATCACCCGGTTACGGCCAGCCTGTTTGGCCCTGTACATGGCCTCGTCGGCTCGCTGGAGCAGCCCCCCCAGGCTGTCGTCGAGGGGGTGGTATTGGGCACAGCCTATGCTGACGTGCACCGGATGCGCCTGTGGCATCCCCTCGATGTGCAGCTGGGAGACCCGATGGCGGATCCGCTCCGCGACCTCGGCCGCTTCCGCCATGCAGATGTCGGGCAACAGAACCAGAAACTCCTCGCCACCATTGCGCCCCACCCTGTCCAGGGGGCGCAGCTGGGCGGCGATGCACCTGGCAACGGCTGCCAGCACCTGATCCCCCATGTGGTGGCCCAGCCTGTCGTTCACCTGCTTGAAGTGGTCTATGTCCAGGAGCAGCACGCTGAGCGGCTTGCCATTGTCTCTGGCCAGCCTGAACCACTCCTCGCCCTTGGCCTGGATCTGACGGCGGTTGTGGATGCCGGTGAGGTCATCGGTCATGGCGAGCTGACGCAGCTTGCGAGAGCGCTTGAAAAGGTACAGCACCAGCATGCCCATAATCACCAGTAACAGTATCACCACTGCATATTGCCATTGCCGCCGCTCCTGCAGCTGCTTTAACTGTTCGGCCTGAAGCAGCTGCCGGGTCTTGAGGGTCTGATTCTCCAGATCCTTGCGCGCCAGATCGAACTCCAGGCGGATCTGGGCCGAACGCTGTTCGTTAAGCAAATCATCCAGCTCGCTCTTTACCCGCACATACTGCTGGAGCGCCGCCAATGCACCATTCACCTGGCCCTGCTGCTCAAGAATTCTGGCCCTGGCCTGATAGATCCAGGCAAGAAAGCGCTGGTTCTGCTCCTGACTGAAGATGGATTCAGCCCGTGCCAGATAGTGCAGTGCCTGGTCGCCCTCCTTTTTGGCCTCCAGTGTCAATCCCATCACCAGTTGCCAGAGCCCCAACGTAGCTTCATCCGTATCTTCTTCATATCGATAGAGGACGGGCTTGGCCTGTTCCAACTTGATCAGCGCCTCGTCAATCCGGTTTAGATTCAGCAGGCTCCAAGCCAACTCGACCCTGATCCAGGCCAGATCCATTTCCCGTTGCTCCTGACGGTAATAACGTTCAGCCGCTTCGAGCAGAGGCAGGGCCTGTGCATAACGGTCCTCATCGGTATAAAGAATGGCCAGTAGGGTACCCACATCGATGAGGCTGTTCTGATCGTGTCGCTGCTGATAAGCCTGCATCACCTCTTCAAAATACTCGTGGGCACGCACGTATATCCCCATGCGCCGATAGGTGTTGGCAATCTGTGCCAGCACCTTCAATCTCAACCCCTCCTGCCCCAGCGAGACATAACCATCATAGGCGGCAAGCAGGTCTATCAACCCCTGCGACAGCACCCCCTGATAGGCAAACATGTCACCCCGATAGCTGAGCGCATCGCTTTTCAGACGGGGGTCATCAAGTGCCTCGGCCAGTCGCAGAGCAGCATCATAATCTGCCTTGGCTTGTGTCATATTGCCCAGCATCTGCTGATTGAAGCCCCGACAGATAAAGAGCCCGGCCTCCGTCTGTTTGTCATCCTGTCTACGAGCCACCGCCAGTTGCTGACTGGCGAAGGCAATGGTCATCTCATATTCGCTGGTGCGCTCGGCATCACGCGCCCAGCACTGCAAACGGGTGATACGACCCTGCAACGGTTGTGAGTAGCTGTCCCGATGGGCGGCCAACGCGGCTACCCGCAGCCGGAACACGCGCGGGGGAAGCGCATCATTTTCCAACTGGCTCAACTCCCCGACCAGTGCAGGCTCAGGCAAAGGGCCCCGGGCCGCCCACACAGGTGTCATCCACCCTGCGAGCAAGAGCAGCGGTATCAGACAAAGTGAAGCCATTGTATGAATCATGAGAAGAAACAAGCTCATTGCGGCGCAAACGTTGACTCATCATATCGCTCCTTGGGGGGCTCGCCAGCAAAACCTGTTGATACAGCCCGACCCGGGTCAGAAACCTGCCCCATGCAAGACGAGAGACGGACAGCAATATCATTTTGTCGCTCTTTACAGGCCCACAGCCAGCATCGACTATAAGCGGCATTTATCACCGGCAAGAGTGCCCTCATGACACACGAAGATCTGCAGGCTGCCTATGACAAGCTGCTGCAGGAGAATGGGCGACTGAAGCGGCTGGCCGAGGATGCGCGGGAGAAGCTGGATGCCGCCATGGATGGCACAGGCCTGTGCATCTGGCAGAATCACGTCCCCACCGGCAAGCTCATCATCTTCAACCGGCGCTGGGGCTCGTCCATCAGCCCGGCATCTGAACATGGTCAAATGGGCTGCGGCCCCATCACCTTGACGGCGCGAATGACGACGTGGCTGCGGGGGAAACCGTCACGCCGCCGGTGTGGCTGGCGCTTGGCCTTTTGTGTGTCGGGGTAGTGCTGGCCAGTCTGCCAGCACGGCGCGTCTCAGCTACGCTGCCAGCGGCGCAACAGGCGACCGCGCAGACCGCAGTCGAGTAGCCAGCTTTTATCGAACACCCGCAGCAACGCCGGCTTGGCGTGGCGTGACATGGCAACGGCATTGAACCGGGTGCCGCGGCCACGCTGACGGTCCATCAGCTCCACCAGCGAGGCAGGCAGGCGCTGAGCAATAAAGTCGGAGATCACCAGTACATCCGCCAGCTCGAAACCGGGGGCCTGTAACTGGTGCAGGGATGCGCTCAGGCAGGGCAGCAGATCCGTGCCGCCATTGAAGGTCATGGCCAGAAAACGCTGCGCCTCATCGAGGCCATCGGCATTGGTCAACTCGAAGGTCGCCACATCGGTGGAGAAGAGCATCACAAAGCAGCGCCGCTGCTCGGTCAGGGCAAGCTGCAACAGCGCCAGTGCCAGCGCCTTGGCGCACTGCTCAGGGTAACCGCCCATGGAGCCGGACGTATCGATACAGACAATCACTGGCCCCATGGGCTGCAACGCCTGATCACCCCGGGCCGTGGTACGGGGCAGCAACTGATGCCTCGGCAAGGTGCCCCTGGTCTGATAACTGAGCAGGCGGCGCTCCAGATAGCGGCGGTAAAACTCCAGCTCCAGTTCGGGAACCCCCAGCATCACGGCTTCACTCGGCAGCATCCTCATCAGATCATTGGCCGGGTGGATCCCGACCAGATCATCGGGCACATCGTCACTTAACACCGGCTCCTGGATCAGGGTGGGCTGGGGTGGCTGGGGTCGTTGCAACTGCTCGTTATCGTGCAGACTGCGCCCCATGCTGTCGGCGATCTCCTGCAACATGGGCTCTTTACCCAGCATGGCGGCGTATTGACGGATCAGCACCAGAGAAGCAGGCTGCCAGCGCCCCTGAGCCAGGTTCCACAAACCACCGGCCGTGCGCCGCTGGGGATCCAGCACTTGCTCCAACTCCTCGCTGGCGCCAATCTGATCTTCCAACTCCTGCTGCAACCTGAGCCGCTCCGCCTCGGCCAGCTCCTGCTGCAAGCGCAGCAAGGCCCCCACCAGACTGGCTCGCCACCGATCAAGCAGCAATCGCCTGGCCCCTTCAGTGGGATGGTCCACCAACTGATGAGCCAGCTGACGCCCCTCATCGGCAAAATCGCTGCCCCGCTCCAGAGCACTGAGCAGGGTGGGCAACTCGGTCACCAGCTGGGCGAGATAAAGGGAAATAAAGTGCTGGTAGAGTAGAAATTCCTGCTCCAGCGTCGAAGGCACAGGGGTATGGGCTATGGTGTCATTCACCTGATGGCGCCAGCGCTGCAGCCGCTGTTTCAGGGAACGGCCCTGTGCCTTGCCTACCCGGATAAAACGGGAGATCTGGGTGCTCGCCAACAGGGCAACCACCATTTCAGTCACCATCTCCCCTTCCGAGAGCGCCAGCAGGGCGCTCATGGTGCCAATCTCGATCATTTACCCCGGCTCCCCGCACAACAGTGGCAAGCGCTGTTGCCACTGAGCCAGCAGATCGGCGGTTTGGTCAAGTTCACGGGCCTGGGTGAAAAAGCCTTCCTCAATGGTCACCAGCCAATGCGAGCCGAGAAAATGGTGAGGCTGGTGGTCATCAAAGCGATGACGCTGACGGCGCAACTCGGTGCGCAGGGCCACCAGTTGTTCACTCAGAGTGGCCAGCGTCTGGTACCAGGGAGCACTTATCAGCCCGGGCAAAGGCTCACGGCACACCAGCACCAGAGGAATAGGATGACGCTGGCTGTCGAGCAGGTTGAGACGTTGGCTGCTGTCGAGCTCAAGCTCCAGGGTCAACCCTGTCTTGCTGCCTGCGGGATGAAAGAGCACCTTGTCGCCACCAAACTGCCAGTGACCCAGTACCACCTTGTCACACTCCAGTGTCTCTACCAGCAGATCCGGCTCCTCCGGGCTAAGCCGGGCAGGGGTGAGCAGGTGCAACTGGATTTGCAAGCCACGCGCCCCTTCCTTGCGGGCCTCATCCAGCGGCAATTGCCACCCCTTGCTGCGCTTGCCCAGCATCCCCCTGTGGGGCTCGGCCTTGAGTGCCAACCGGGCACTTATTTGCTGTTGCAACGCCTGCAAGGCCGAGGTAATGGCCATATGACGGGCAATCAGTGACTGCTGCCGGTAACAGTGCAGACGGGCAAACTCTTCCATCAGCGTCAGCAAGGCGGTACGACTCTCTGCGTTATGCCAGAGACAATCTTTCAGCAACAGCAGATCCAGCGGTGCCACCTCCCGCCTGCCATGGAAGAAAGCACTGGCCTTGCACAGGCGTACCGCCTTTTTCCAGCGCCGATCCGAAACGTAGCAAGGCTCATCACCCATGCTGTCGAGCCGCAGCCGCAATTGATAGACAAGTTCGAACACCTCGTCGGGCAGCACCACTTGCTCTATCTGCTGTTGCCACAACTCATACTCCTCACTCCTGACTTGCAGGGCGGGAGAGAGGTGACGGGGAGAGACGCCATCACTGGACAACATGGCCTGGAAGTTGGCCTTCTCCTGCACCCTGTCCATCCAGACGCGCACCAGCATGCGATCGTAGAGAGCTTCCAGCCCGCTGTCCGGCGCCGGCAGCTCGTTGGAGGCGGTCACCAGCAGCCGCATGGGGATGGGGTGCTGGCTGTCGCCGTTGCGAAACTGTCGCTCGTTGATGGCGGTGAGCAGGGTGTTGAGGATGGCGGGGCCCGCCTTCCAGATCTCGTCGAGGAACACCACCTCGGCTTCCGGCAGGTAGCCCGTGGTCAAGCGCAGATACTTGCCATCTTCCTTCAGCGCCTGAATGGAGAGGGGGCCGAACACCTCCTCCGGCGTACTGAAGCGGGTCATCAGGTATTCGAAGTGACGCGCCTCGTGGAAGGCCAGCTTGAGACGGCGTGCGATCAGGCTCTTGGCGATACCGGGTGGGCCCAGCAAGAAGACACTCTCGCCGCTGAGGGCAGCCAGCAGACCGAGCCGCAGGGCATCCTGGCGCTCATACAATCCTTCTCCGAGTGCCGACAGCAGGCCTGGCAAGCGTTCATGAATGGGGGCAAGGCAAAGATTCTGTTGTGCTAAAGGTGGCATAAGCGCACTTCCGATACTGGGGTTGTCTGGAACCGGCACACCCGCAACTCGGTCGAATGTTCCCTGTTCTGCTGATTGTATTGTGTCGAGGCCACCTGCGGACAAAACCGTCTGGCGCATAGGCGCTGGGCCACCACTCCTGGCTAAAACATACCGCAAAAGATGCAGCAAAACGCGTTCGAGTGTACCCTGCGCAGAGCTTTTTTCACCAATGCAAATCAAGACAGAGCCACAGCCCATGCAAGATCCCGTGCGTCAGAGCACACATCAGGCGCCATCCCTTGAGCCAAGCGGCCTCACGCCCGATCTGATGCGTCAAACCCTGTTGGCCCGTATGGGGATACAGAGCTGGCAACTGCGCCGCCCGGCCCTGCTGGGGGTCCATACAGCCCCAGACAACCAGGAAACCGTCACGCCGGCCCCTGCTCGGGATACGCCTTCCGTCGCACTGGCCCAATCTGAGCTCGACACGCCGCCGGCCGGCAAGCTCTGGATCCTGGCCCCTCGCCTGCCCGCCCCGACCCTGCTGGCAGATCTGTGCCAGTTGCTCGGCATCACCGTCGACGAGGTGACGCTGCTGACCAGGCTGCCCACCGGGCACAAGCCACCCCAGCTCTGGCTGGAACTGGCCGATCCCGCCTGGCCCGATGCGCTGGTCTGCCCGCTCACGCCGACACCGGCCCAGAAACGGGCGCTGTGGCAGCAACTCAGATCGCGCCTAGGTTAAGCAACCCTGTTGCCCGGATCTGCCCCTTTCCTTCCGCCGCCCCGACCCAACCCGGAGTCACCATGCCTGAGTTTCGTCCCCTGCTCGAGACAGATTTCGAGCTGATTTACCCCATAGAACAGGCCGCCCACAAGGAGCCCTGGAGCCAGGCAAACCTGATCTCCTGCTTCGGGCCGCGCTATCTCAATGGCTTGATGCTGCTGGATGGCCGCCCCGCCGGTTTCTACATCTCGGATCTGGTGGCGGGCGACAGCTCGCTGATGAACATCTGCGTGCACCCCGACTTTCAGGGCAAGGGGCTGGGACGGGCGCTGTTGAAGGAATATCTGGCGCGCAGCAAGGCGAAGGGGGCCAAGGCCTGGTTCCTGGAGGTGCGCGACAGCAACCGGACCGCCATCGGCCTCTATGAGAGCGCAGGATTTGCCGAGTATTGCCGCCGGGCCGACTACTACGGTACTGGCCAGGATCGGGAAGACGCCGTGCTCATGTCACGCCTGTTCGACTTCGGCTAGGCCGCCTCACAGCAGCGGCGCATTGTCGAGAGCCGGATCCTGCAGACTCTGGGTGGTGTGCAGCACGGCTTCAAAGCCAGCCGCCGACAACGGCATGAAGAAGCCGCGCTGCCAGGTGACACCCGGCATCCAGATCTGCTGGAGATCCACCACTATCTTGATGGGCTTGAGCGGTTCCCCCGGCTGCTGCACATAGATGCCGGGCAGGGTCACCACCTGCGGGAAGCTGCGCAGTATGTGCTCGCTGCCATCCCCCGCATCCGGATTGAGCCGCACCTTGACCAGCCTGGCCAACACGGGCGCCATCTCCTGTGACTGCCACAATGTGGCGTCCAGCAGCATGCAGCGTCGGCACTTGGCACGCTCGATCACATAGAGCAGTGGATAGCCCTTGAGCTGGGCCAGCTGCTGCGCCTTGGCGTATCCGTCGGCGCCGCTCAGCCAGGGGCTCTCTTCCTCGCTGGCCATATCCCCCAGCGCAAACCAGAGCCCGCCAGCCCCGGCCAGCAACAGCAATACCCCTGTGACCACCCCCTTGATCCCGACACTCATAGACACCCCCAAACGAATCCAACTCATCACCACCCATCATGCCTCAAGTTTGCCCTGATTGCTGACTTTGTGATCCAAGACAAACGGCGCACACTTGTAAGCTGTAATCTTAGAGTTTAAACTCCAGCGCAATTTTTTGGTGCCCCTGCGGGCGTACAACTGTTACTTGAGGATGTTTGACTGATGCCGAAACTCCATCTGGTTCGACTGATGCGTGAACGTATCGCCCGGCTTGGCAACAGGGCCGCCCTGCGCGTACAACAGGATGGCCAATGGCGTGCCATCGGCTGGCGTACTCTGGGACAGGCCATGGACTACTGCGCTCAGGCGCTGATCCGCGCCGGCCACCAGCCCACCGAAATGGTCGGCCTCTACGCCCGCAACATGCCGGAGTGGACCCAGGCCGATCTCGGCATCCTCGCCGCCCGCGGTGTCAGCGTGCCAATCTACCCCACCAGCACCCTTGAGCAACTGCGCTATATCGTACGAGATGCCAACATAGGTCTGCTGTTCGTCGGTGAACAGGCCCAGTTCGATCAGGCGCTCACGCTGTTGAAAGATGGCGAGATCCGCCAGATCGTCGCCCTCGATGGCAAGGTCAACCTGCGTGACTGCCCAGAGGCCAGCCACTTCCAGGCCTTTCTGGTCTCCGGCAACCATCAGGCCAGCGAGCAGGAGTTGCGGATACGGGAAACCCAGTACCGGATGGATGACTTGCTGACCCTGATCTACACCTCGGGCACCACGGGTGAACCCAAGGGGGTTATGCTCGATTTTGCCAACATCGCCGCCTGCTTCGAGATGCACAACAGCCGCCTCGATCTCAACGAGCAGGATGTGTCGCTGTGCATGTTGCCGCTCAGTCACGTGTTCGAGCGCGCCTGGACCTACTACGTGCTCTACTGCGGCGCCGAGAACGTCTATATCCGCGATCCGCAGAAGGTGATGGATGTCATCGGTGAAGTGCAGCCGACCGTCATGTGCGCCGTGCCGCGCCTCTACGAGAAGGCCTACGCCATGATCCAGGCCAAGGTGGCTCAGGCGCCACGCCTGCGTCGTGCCCTGTTCGGCTGGGCCACCGGCGTCGGCAAGCAGCTTGTCTCCAGCCGTCAGGCTGGCAAGGCAACCTCGCCGCTGCTTTACGCCCAGCTCTGGCTGGCTGAGCGGCTGGTGTTTCGCAAGCTGCGCGCCCGCTTCGGTGGTCGCACCCGCTTCCTGCCGGTGGCAGGCGCCCGTCTGGCCGACGACGTGAACTTCTTCTTCCAGGCCATGGGGCTCAACCTCAAGTACGGCTACGGCATGACTGAGACCACGGCCACCGTCTGCTGTTACGAAGACAACCAGTTCAAGCTGGGCTCCATCGGCACGGCCCTCAACGGCATAGAAGTGAAGCTGGGTGAGAGCAACGAGCTGCTGGTGCGTTCCCCGACCGTGATGCGCGGCTACTACAACAAGCCCGATGCCACAGCCGAGGTGATGACCGAAGACGGCTTCCTGCGTACCGGCGATGCGGGCGAGCTCGACAGCGACGGCAACATCTACTTCACCGAGCGTCTCAAAGAGCTGATGAAGACCTCAAACGGTAAATACGTGGCGCCGCAACTGGTGGAGGGAACTATCGGCAAGGATCGCTTCATCGAGCAGATCGCCATCGTCGCCGATGCCCGTCACTTCGTCTCGGCGCTGATCGTGCCCTGCTTCGAGTCGCTGGAGGAGTACGCCCGCTCCATCAACCTGCAATACCAGTGCAAGACCGAGCTGCTGCGCCACTCCCGGGTGATGGAGTTCTTCGATGCCCGCATCCAGGACCTGCAAAAGGAGCTGGCCAAGTTCGAGCAGGTGAAGAAGTTCACCCTGCTGCCAAGCGCCTTCTCCATGGAGCTGGGGGAGATCACCCCCACCATGAAACTGCGCCGCAAGATCATCGAATCCAAGTACCAGAGCGAGATCGAGGCCATGTATAACCATGTCTGAGTACCACCACGCCTGATCCCGCACAGGTTCAAGGAAATAAAAAAGCCGCTCACTCGAGCGGCTTTTTGTTTGTGCGGGCCTGGCATCAGGCTGTCGTCGTGCTGGTACCAAAATAATCGGCCAGGAAATCATCGAACGACAGGCTGTCGCTGCGTTCCCGCTCCCGCTGCTTGGCGAGGGACTCGCGCGCCTCGGCGGCGAAGTAGGCCGGATCCCAGTACTGCAAATCGCCTGCCAGCATCTCTTCCCGATAGCGGCTCGCCAGCTCGTCGCCGAAGCAGCCGTTGTCCTGACCGCTCTCCAGCAACTGCTTGAGCAGGCGGGCTGAGTAGGTCAGCTCCGGGTTGAGCAGCTTCTCCCTGTGCATGGCCAAGGTCTCGCGGTAGCCGTTGCGGCCACAGCAGCGATCCAGCAGATCGGCCACCTGAGCCAATTCGTCGAACAGCTTGACGCCGTGCTCCTTGAGGCCGATGGCGTTGCCCTGCTCATCTTCCAGCTCCAGGCCGGGGCGACGCCCCTCCAGCACCACCTTGTTCTGGTTGCGGCGATTGCGGGCCATCTCCTCGTCACTCAACACGGGGGACGGGCGCAACAGGCACCAGACCAGGAACAGATCGAAGAAGCGGATCTGATCCACATCGATGCCGAACGGGGTGAAGGGGTTCACGTCCACTGTGCGCAGCTCTATGTATTCGATGCCGCGCTGCTCCAGCGCATCCGAGGGTTTCTCGCCGCTGCGCGGGGTGCGTTTGGGCCGGATCGGGGCATACAGCTCGTTCTCCAGCTGCAGCACGTTGTCGTTGAGCTGACGGTACTCGCCATTCACCTTGACCCCTATCTTGGCGAAATCGGGATCATGGGTGTTGATGGCACGGCGCAGGCTGCTCACATAGGCGGGCAGGTTGTCGTGGCTGATCTTGAGACCCGCCTGCGCGCTGTTGGTGTAACCAAGATCGGATAGGCGCAGCGCGGTAGCATAGGGCAGATAGAGGGTGCCCTTGCCGATCTTCTGGAACGGCAGGTTGCTCTTGCGCCCCTTTAGGAAGGAGTCGCAGATGGCCGGCGAGGCGCCGAACAGATAGGGCACCAGCCAGCCGAAGCGGTAGACGTTGCGAATCAGCCCCATGTACTTGTCAGAAATGAAGCGCTGGCTGCAACAACCCTCGCACACCAGATCCTGCCACTCGCTCCAGAAGCTGTCCGGCATGGAGAAGTTGAAGTGCACCCCGGCGATCACCTGCATCAGGCTGCCATAGCGGTTCTTCAGCCCCTGCCGGTAGAGGGTCTTCATTTTGCCGATGTTGGAGCTGCCGTACTGGGCCAGCCGTATGCTCTCCTCATCGCCAACAAAGCAGGGCATGGAGAGCGGCCAGATACGCTCGTCACCAAGATGATGGATGGCGTGGCGATGGATGTCGCCCAGCTGTTCGAGCAGGCTGTCGATAGAGTCGGTGGCCGGGGTAATGAACTCCAGCAGGCTCTCCGAGTAGTCGGTGGTGATGTTGGCATGGGTCAGGGCCGAGCCCAGACTCCTGGGGTGATCCCTCTGGGAGAGGGTCCCTTCCGGCGTGATGCGCAGACATTCACGTTCGATCCCGCGCCGGATCCCCTTGAGGGCCGTCAGCCGTTCCGGCGAACCCAGGGCGGTCAACAATTCGGTGAGTGACAAGCTAGTCGTGGTCATATTCACAGCTCAAATGTGTGGCCGCCCCACAGGGGGGCGGCACTATTTTATGAAGCGCCCTCAGGGCAGCTGCAGCGGATAGATGGGAAGATGAAGCTCCTTCAGGGGTTTTTCAAGCTTTTGCTTGTCGCCCACCACCACAATCACCATGTCGGCCGGATCGAGCCAACGGGCGGCGCTGGCTTTGAGCACCTCGGGTGACACCGTTTTGATCAGCTGATTCTGGGCCTGCACATAGTCAGGCTTCAGGTCATACATGATCATCTGCAGCAGGAAGCCAGCCTTCTGGCTAAGGGTTTCGTAAGAGAGTGCATCCTGCTGGGAGACGGCGCTGCGCATGTAGTCCAGCTCCACCGGGGTCGGGCCGGTCGTGCGATAGCCCTCCATCTCGTTGAGGAACTGGCGGATGGCATCCACGGTCGCATCCGCCCGCACATTGGCGCCGGTGGCGAAAGTGCCCACCTCGCGATTAGCGGAGAAGCCCGAGCTGGCACCGTAGGTGTAGCCCTTGTCTTCCCGCAGATTGAGGTTGATGCGGCTGTTGAAGTTACCCCCCAGGTTGAAGTTCATCAGCCCTGCGGTGAAGTAATCTCCCGTGGTATCGAACGGCATAGCGCGGCGGCCGATGCGGATCACCGACTGGGGCGCCCCCGGCTTGTCCACCAGGTAGATGCCCGGCTTGGCCTGTTCACCCTTGGGCTTGAGGCTGCCAAGGGTTGGCGCGGACCCCGCCCACTGGGTCAGGAAGCCGAGTTGCTCCTCCACCTGGGACTGGGCCACGTCCCCCACCACCACCACCTTGGCGTTGGTCGGGTTGTAGTAGTTCTGATAGAAACGCTTCACGTCCGCCAGGGTCAGCTTCTCGATATCAGCCAGCACGCCATCACTGGGCTGGCCGAGGCGGTTTTCCTTGCCATAGACCAACTCGCGGAACGCCTGGCTGGCCAGCCACTCGGGCTGCTGCTCGCTCTGCTTCATCCCCTGCAGCAGCTGCGCCTTGACCCGTTCGAAGTCGGCCTCGCGCATGCCGGGCCGCTCATACATCTCGCGCACCAGCGCCAGAGTCTGCGGCAGCTTGTCGGCCAACGAGCTGATGGTGATGAGGTTGCTGTACTGGGCACTGGAGACGCTGACACTGGAGCCGAGCTTTTGCAGCTCGTCGCTGAGCTGGGCCTCGGTCAGGCGCACCGAGCCCTGTCCCATCATGCTGGCGGTGAGGTTGGCAAGCCCCAGCTCTCCCTTGCCTTCGGCCCGTATACCGCCCGGCAGGGCGATCATGATGGAAACGGCCGGGATCTCGTCACTCTGGGTACCGATGATCTCGATCCCCTTGTCGAGCTTACCGTGCCAGATGGCGGGCACCTTAACGCTGACCGCATCCGCCGCCTTGGGCTGCACGCTGCGATCGAAGGTGTCCTTGACCGGGCGCAGCGCCAGCGGCTCCCCATGCTGGCTGTAATCGGGCAGCTCGCGCTTGGCGGGGGTGAAGTTCGGCTTGGCCACCTGCCAATCCGTCTTGCCCTTGGGCACCACGCTCAGCACCACGGCCGGCTTGTCCACGATGAACTTTTCATAAGCCGCTTTGACCTGCTCCGGGGTCACCTTGCCGATGGCATCCAGTCGCTTGAATACGTAGTTGGGATCCTGGGCAAACACCTGGCCCATGGCAAGCTGGCTCACCTTGCCGGAGACGCTGTCGAGCCCCCAGATGGCCGAGGCGCGATAGCTGTTGATGGCTTTTTCCAGATCCTCTGGCTTGAGGCCGCGACCGGCAAACTCGCCGATCACCTTGTCCACTTCCCCCTTGAGGGTCTTGAGGCTGCCATCCACCGCCGGGTTGGGATAGGCGTAGACGGTCAGGGTGCAGGCCAGCTCCTCGCAGTAATGGGAGGCGCCCACGTCGATGGCCTTGCCGGTTTTCACCAGCGACTGGTAGAGCATGGAGCTGGCGGAGCCGCCGAGCACGTCGGCAAACATGTCCAGCGCCGGCTCCTGCGGATCGCCAAGGGCAACGGTCGGATAGCTGATGTAGAGCAGCGGCAGATGGACCTTGTCCTCCAGCGTCAGGTAGCGTGTTTCGGGCAGGGTCACCGGCTCAGGGGTCGGCTCGGCCACGTCAGGGCCACGCGGGATAGAACCGAAGTACTGTTCGATCCAGGCCAGTGCCTGTTTGGTATCGAAATCGCCGCCCAGGGTCAGGGTAGCGTTATTCGGACCATACCAGCGCAGGAAGAACTGCTTGAGGTCATCCACCCCGACCCGGTCCAGGTCCTCTACATAGCCGATGGGCTGCCAGGAGTAGGGGTGGGTGCGCGGGTAGAGCGCCTCCCCCACCTTCTCGCTCACCAGCCCGTATGGCTGGTTATCGACCCGCTGGGCGCGCTCGTTCTTGACGGTGGCGCGCTGGATCTCAAACTTCTTCTGGCTCACCGCATCGAGCAGGAAGCCCATGCGATCCGCCTCCAGCCAGAGCACCTTCTCCAGCTGATTGGCCGGCACCGTCTCGTAGTAATTGGTACGATCCTTGTTGGTGGTGCCGTTCATGTCGCCACCCGCCTCGTTGATGATCCGCATGTGCTCCTGATCGCCAACGTGTTTTGAGCCCTGGAACATCATGTGTTCGAAGAAGTGGGCAAACCCGGACTTGCCCACCTGCTCGCGGGCCGAGCCCACATGATAGGTGACGTCGAGATGCACCAGGGGATCTGACTTGTCAGGCGCCAGGATCACGGTCAGACCGTTGTCCAGCCTGAACATCTGGTAAGGGATGCCAAGCTTGCCCTCTTCCTTGACCTGCTCGGACACCAGGATGGGGGCGGCCAGCACAGGCAGGGTGAAACCCAGCAGAATACTTAATGGAATGAGTTTGTTCACGGTTACCTCGTGAGTGAAGAAAAGGGCTAGAAAATATGACTGGCCAACAGAAAAACCAGGGCATAACGCAATAATTTGCCGACCCCGATCAGGATGATAGAGCGCCAGAAGGAGAGACGTAGCCAACCGGCCAGCAGGCAGAGGCCATCACCAACAACAGGCGTCCAGGCCAGCAGCAGACACCAGTGACCATGTTGTTTGAGCCAGCCGAGGGCTTTTTGTTCCCCACGGCCTTGAAAATCTTCCGGCTTTTTCTTGAAGGTGGCGAGCCAGCCGAGCCACCAGGTGGTCATGGAGCCGAGGGTATTGCCGAGCGTCGCCCACAGCAGCAAGCTGGTCATGCTCCACTCTCCCTTAACCGCCATGGCGCCCAGCAGCACTTCCGAGCTGCCAGGCAGCAAGGTGGCGGAGGTGAAGGCACTCAGAAACAGCCAGCCCAGCCCCATCTCGGCAATGCCATTCATCCGGGCAGGCCATCGGCGGCAGGCATGCGCAGCACCAGCTTGCCACGGACATGACCACCCTCGATGGCCTGATGGGCCTGCGCCCCCTCGGCCAGGGCAAACTCGCCACCGACTGTGATGTGCACATCCCCCTGGCGCAGCAGGTTCAGCATCTGGGCCAGCTGTTTGCTGTCGGGGTGCACCAGCATGCCGAGCACCTCTATGCCGGTATCGGCCGCCGCATCCTTGATCTGCTGGGCCGTGATGGTGGGCACTGTCACCAGACGGCCACCGGGCTTGACGCAAGCAAGCGCCGCCTTGCCGCTCTCGCCGCCCACCAGATCCAGCACCAGATCGACCTGCCCCCCCTGGGCCAGGATCTGCGCGGCCCAGTCAGCGTCGTGGTAATCCACCCGCTGGTCGGCACCCAGTCTATGGAGAAAATCGTGATTGTCACGACTGGCCGTGGCGACCACCTCGGCGCCATAAGCGCTGGCAAACTGCACCGCCAAATGGCCAACACCACCGGCACCGGCCAGGATCAGCACCCGCTGCCCGGCTTTGAGGCCGCCATGTTCAAACAGCCCCTGCCAGGCGGTAAGACCGGCCAGCGGCAGGGCTGCGCCCTGCATGAGGCTGATGCCATCGAGCTTGACCAGTGCCTCTTCGCTCACCACTGTACTGTCGGCATAGGCGCCACCTGCCAGCGGAAAGCCCACCATGCCGCACACTTGATCCCCCTCTGCCAGCGCCGTGACACCCGGGCCCACCGTCTCAATCACGCCAGCCACATCATACCCCGGTGTCCAGGGCAGATTGTCCTTGTTCTGGGCCGCCGCCCAGCCGAGGCCGGCCCGGGTCTTGGCATCGATGGGATTGACTCCCGCAAAGCAGATGCGCACCCGGACTTCCCCCTCGGCGGGCACCTTGTCCTGCGAAGGGTTGAGCTTGAGTACCGAGGGGTCGCCGAATGCGGTAATCTGTAGCTGCGTCATTGCACAATCCATCCTGTTGACTGATCAAGGGTCAACAGAATAACAGCGAGGACACCATGGCTCGAATGTTTCTTATTCCTCTGTTGCTGGCACTGGGGTGGTGGGCCTTGCTGCTCTACTTCCGCATCCCGCTCAAACAGGGGGCCAAGGGGTTTTACTGGATCATCGGCATAGGTGGGGGGCTAGCCGCCTTCCTCAGCCTGATGATGGTGCTGACTCACTAACGCTCATATGTTGGATAGATAGAGAAATGATACTTGGCGGACTAAACCATTTGACCCTGGCAACAGGAGACCTTGACCGGAGCTTTGCGTTTTATGTGGATTTATTGGGCTTTCGCCCTAGGGTGAAATGGGCTCGCGGAGCCTATTTAACGCAGGGTAATTTGTGGCTTTGCCTTTCTTGCGATAATCCCCAACCAGCTAAAGACTACAGCCATGTTGCCTTGAGCATCTCGGCAGAGCTCTTTCCCGCTTTCTGTGCCCACCTGCGTCAAGCGGGCATAGAAGAGTGGAAGACCAATAGTAGCGAAGGGGAATCGTTTTATTTAAAAGACCCGGATGGTCATCAACTAGAGATCCATGTTGGCGACCTTGCAAGTCGCCTGGATTCACTCAAAACACGTCCTTATGAGGGCCTAGTCTGGTTCGAATAAGCCGGATTCAATCGCTTTCAGTACGCAAGTGATAGTGGCGATTGCTGCCCTGCCCCAGCACCCCTTGGGCCAGCAGATGCTGAAATACCCTGTCCACCTCTTCCAACGAGAGCGAAAGGGCCAGTGCCACCGAGCGCTTGCTGCACTTGAGCTCGCCGCTCTCCAACACGGAACGCACCTGGGCCACCACAGCGGGCTCGGGTTCCGGCCTGCTCGCCTCCGGGGGAGTGGCCGCAGACGCAGCCTGCTCCCGCGCCTGCTGCCACAGCCACATGCGGCGAAAGCGGTTCTCCTCGCCAATCAGGCTGACGAAGAAGGCGCCAAACACATCCAGCAGTACGGAGAGGAAGCAGACTAACAGGAACTGCACCTGGCTGATGCTCATGCCCACGCCGTCAGCCAGACTGCTCATCAGCCCCAGCATGGAGGACTGCTCATTGACCGGCTTGGCATCCCGCTCCTGGCGCAACTCATCCTGCTGCAACCTGAGCTTGGTGTTGGCCTGCTGCAAGCCGCTGACACCGCTGGAGATACGTGCCATTTCTATGTACTTGCGGGCCGCCTCCTCGTTGAGCTGGATCTGGCGCTCTATGCTGGCGATCTGCTCGTCGAAACGGGCCAGTTCCCGCTCGTGATGCGCCTGCTGGCTCAGTATGGTGTTGGTGGCGCTATTGATGCCGCCGATACTGCCGCCGATGGAGATGGCGGCCAGCACGCTGTAGAACAGCAGCGACCAAAAGGCCCCTCCCAGATCCCGCCGCGCCTTGCACTCCCCATACTCGTACCAGACGTAGAACTTGCCCAGTTCAAAGATGATGGCCAGCCCGCCGAACAGCCACTTCATCAGCGGGTTGTCATCGATGGAGAGGAACAGCAGCAGGGAGAAGATGATGGAGGCCAGAATGGCCAGCCCGGTGAAACTGTATACCGTCGTCAGAGCAAACCACCCCTTGGGGTAGCGCAGCGCGGAGGAGTCCTGTGTGGTCATGATGAAGGGGTGTGCTGTGCAGGAAAAGTTGGCTGCCGATTATAGTCGCCAGACTCGCACAGAGAAGTGCAAATGACTGAATTCCTTCAGATTGACAACCAGCTGCCCAGAGTGCGACCAAAACGGACAAATCGGCAGCAGAAAAGCGATACAATCCCTGCCTGACTTGATCATGTGGTGAGATGGAGTACGGTTCCGCTCAGGTTCAGCCCCGGTCTGTAGACTCATCCACCGTTGCAATTATCAGAGGCCATCATGAACAGTAAGACCACTTTGCTACTCTCCCTTCTTCTGGTTACCGGCAACGCCGCAGCGACACAGCACTATCAAGAGAGCAGTGGCTCCGAATTCTCCGTCGATGAGCTTGCATTCAATCTGAACTGGGATGACACGCAGTTCGGCTGGCCCCAGAACGACTGCCTCGATCTGGGGGGCGGCGAAACCGCGCCGGCCGACTGCGAGGCGGTCAAATTCAATCTAAAAGATGAAGAGAACCGCAACCAGCCACCGAAAACCAACCAGATCCCTGCCAATTCGCAGAGTGGCCAGTAACGACAGGAGTACCCTTGCGATGACCCAAACCAAACACAACCCCATTATCCATCGCGGCGCCCTGCTGCTCTCCCTGCTCATGGCGCACGGCATCGCGTTTGCGGCCCCCCCCCCCAGCAGGAATGGCGATGGCATCAAGATCTCCGGTGATGGCATCAAGATCAATCTCGACTGGGATGACAAAGAGTACGACTGGTGGCAGAACAACTGCCTGGATCTTGGTATTGGCGACAGCCGGATCAAACTCAACTGTGACAAGATGGATGGCAAGTACCGGGATCACTACAACCGCAGCATTCACAGCGGCAATAATCCGGGTCAGGGCCATAACAAGCAGAAGGGCAATGGCAACGGGAACGGCAAGCAGAACCAACCGCCACCACCGCAGTAATCACACAGGGGCACTAGGCCCCTGTGTTCGTTGGACTACCAGTAATTCTCCGCACTGATATTGCCCGGCGCCCGCCGCAGGTTCTTAGCCAGTCCCAATGCCAGCAAGGTCTGTTGAGTCTCCTTCACCATGGCCGGATTGCCACAGATAAGCACCTGGCTCGACTCCGCTGAAAAATCCAGCCCCACCCGTTCCTGCAACTGGCCGTTGGCGATGGCCGCCGGGATCCGCCCTGCCATCGCACCGGGCCAGGTCTCACGGCTGACGAAGGGCACGTAGCGAAAGCGTGCCCCCTGCTGCTCGGTAAAACTGGCGATAAGCGGCTGATAGCTCAGCTCCTCCCCTTTGCGTACCCCGTGTACCAGCACCAGATTCTCGAAGCGGTCGAAGGCCTCGCCGTCCGCCAGCATGGAGAGGAAGGGGCCGATGGCAGTACCGGTAGAGAGCAGCCAGAGATCGCGGCCGGGCGGGAGCTCATCCAGAGTCAGAAAGCCGGTCGCCTGGGATTGCACCAGCAGAGTGTCGCCCGCTTGCAGGGAACCGAGAGTGGGAGTCAGCTCGCCATCGGGGATCTCGACGAAATAAAACTCGTGGTACGGCGCAGAAGGCGGATTGACGAAGGAGTAGGCCCGCTGGATGCGGCGATCACCCTGAACAAGGGCCAGTTTGGTAAATTGCCCTGCCTTGTAGGGGGCCAGTTCGGCCTCCACACGCAGGGAAAACAGGGTGGGGGTCCATTCGATACGCTCGATGACCCTACCTTCGACCCAGGCTGCCATAAGGCTCTCCTCCAGAGGAACAGAACCTCACTTTACCCCTCGTTCCCAAAATAAAAAACCCGCGCAAATGCGCGGGTTTTTTTGCAACAGCGAAACGCTATTACAGGGCAACAACCTGAACTTGTACGGTTGCTTTAACGTCAGCGTGCAGCTGAACAACAACTTCGTACTCGCCGGTGTTACGCAGAACGTTGCCCATGCGGACCTCGCTCTTGGCAACAGCAACGCCGGCAGCAGTGATGGCATCAGCCACGTCACGGGTACCGATGGAACCAAACAGCTTGCCTTCGTCGCCAGATTTGGAGGCGATGACAACAGCAGCCAGTTCACCCAGCTTGGCAGCGCGCTCTTCAGCGGCAGCTTTACCGGCAGCCAGTTTGGCTTCCAGGTCAGCACGGCGAGCATCGAAAGTCTCGATGTTGGCCTTGGTAGCCATAACGGCTTTGCCTTGCGGGATCAGATAGTTACGGGCGTAGCCAGCTTTAACAGCGACTTGATCACCCAGACCGCCCAGTTTGGCGATTTTGTCGAGCAGGATAACTTGCATTACCTTTCCTCTATAAAAGTTGAGTTAGGCTTAAGTGCCGGGCCGATTCTTACTTGTTGTGCAGATCGGTGTACGGCAGCAGAGCCAGGTAACGAGCACGCTTGATGGCGCGTGCCAGCTGACGCTGATACTTGGCGCGGGTACCGGTGATACGGCTCGGTACGATCTTGCCAGATTCAGTGACGTAGTTTTTCAGAGTAACGATATCTTTGTAGTCGATCTCGGTAACGTTCTCGGCAGTGAAGCGGCAGAACTTACGACGACGGAAATAACGTGCCATGGCCTTTATCCTCTATTCAGTGATCCAGAATTACTCTTCGGAAGACGCTGCTTCAACAGTATCTTCGCGGCGCTCGTCGTCACGACGGACGAAGCGCTCTTCCTTGGCCTTGGCCATCGGAGAAACTTCAGTCACGGCGTGCTTGGTGCGCATGATCATGTTGCGGATAACGGCATCGTTGAAACGGAAGTTGGTTTCCAGTTCATCGATAACGGCTTGCTCTGCTTCCACGTTCATCAGAACGTAGTGAGCTTTGTGCAGCTTGTCGATCGGGTAAGCCAGTTGACGACGGCCCCAATCTTCCATGCGATGGATAGTACCACCCGCGGTGGTGATAGCGCCGGTGTAACGCTCGATCATGCCGGGTACTTGCTCGCTCTGGTCCGGATGAACCATGAAGACGATTTCGTAATGACGCATTTTAGCTCCTTACGGATTAATTCAGCCTCCGCCCAGGTGCAGCCAGACCTCGGAGGCAAGGAACGTATGGTGTGTTTAGACACTGCTTTCTAGGGCGGCGTATTGTACGAAATCACATCCCCCACTGCAACTGGCCGCCGCAGATGTTTTTATCTATGGGTATGATACGACACAACAATTGATAATAATTATCATTTAGATCTATTCTCTCTCCATCATCTTATGGAGAGTGTTGCCATGCAACCCGCGCTGACCACGGCCATTCCGGCCCGCAAATTCAAACTGACCTTGCTTGGCCCCGCCTTTATCGCCGCCATCGGCTATATAGACCCGGGCAACTTCGCCACCAATATCCAGGCCGGTTCCACCTTCGGCTATCAACTGCTGTGGGTGGTGGTATGGGCCAATCTGATGGCCATGCTGGTGCAGACCCTCTCGGCGAAGCTCGGCATAGTCACCGGCAAGAACCTGGCGGAGCACATCCGCGACCGGCTGCCCAAACCGGCGGTCTGGGCCTACTGGGTACAGGCGGAGATCATCGCCATGGCCACGGATCTCGCCGAGTTCATCGGTGCGGCCGTGGGCTTCAAGCTGCTGCTCGGCATCACCCTGCTGGAGGGTGCCGGCATCACGGCCGTGGTCACCTGGGGCATTCTGATGCTGCAATCCCGCGGTCAGAAGCCGCTGGAGTTCGTGGTTGGCGGCCTGTTGCTGTGCGTGGCAGCGGCCTATATCGTCGAGCTGGTGCTCTCCCGCCCTCATCTGCCGAGCCTGCTGGAAGGCGCCCTCTTCCCCGGCCTACCCAACAGCGACGCCGTCTACCTGGCCGCTGGCGTGCTCGGTGCAACAGTCATGCCTCACGTCATCTACCTGCACTCGGCGCTGACCCAGCACACCCTGGATCAAGGCACAGTGCCCCAGCGACTGCACACCACCCGGGTGGACGTCGCCATTGCCATGACCATAGCCGGCTTCGTCAACCTGGCCATGATGGCCGTGGCGGCCGCCGCCTTCCACGGCGCTCACCAGCCAGTGGCCGAACTCGAAACCGCCTACCAGACGCTCACTCCCTTGCTCGGGCAGGCCGCCGCCACCCTGTTCGGCCTGTCACTGGTGGCCTCCGGCATCTCCTCCACCGTGGTGGGTACGCTCGCCGGTCAAGTGGTGATGCAAGGCTTCGTGCGCTTCGTCATACCGCTCTGGCTGCGCCGCGTCATCACCATGGCCCCCGCCTTTGTGGTGATCGCTATGGGGCTCAACACCACCGAAATATTGGTGCTGAGCCAGGTGGTGCTGAGCTTCGGCATCGCGCTCGCGCTCATTCCACTGCTGATCCTGACCGGCGATCGGGCGCTGATGGGCGAGTATCGCAACCATCCGGTGACTCAGGCAGTCGGCCGCCTCATCGTCGCACTGGTGATCGGGCTCAACGCCTACCTGCTGGTCGCCATGATCTAGCGCTCACAACCCGCTATTCAGGCCGGCTTATTAACCCAGGTTAATGAGCCGGTCTGCACTTTGGCGTATGCTGCGGCTCTCTCTTCCTCTTCGATTCGCAGGAGCCATCCATGGAACACACTCGAGCCAGCTTCGTACTGGGCCACCATCATGAACAGGCCAGCGTGGTCTTCTGCCAGAGCGGCGACACCAGCCTGCTGGTGACCGACCTCACCCCTTTCCATCCCCAGAGCCACCTCTGGCCCGATCAGCCAGGCGATGTGGGCACGGTTTGCTGGGATGGCGGCAACGCCAGCGTGGGCCCCTGCCGCATGGGGGCCATCAGCCCCGAAGGAGCACTGTTCGTGGACACCGATATTCCGGTCAAGCGTGGCGCCGAAGGGTGGGCCTTCGTGGTGGTACATCCCCTGGCAGGCCAGCACTCTCTGGCGGTGGGTTCCAGGGTTGAACTGAAGGTAGATGCCGCTGCCCGCGATGCCCTGAGCCTGGGCCACAGCGGCTGCCATCTGGCGGCGCTGGCCCTCAACCGGGTGCTGGTTCCCTACTGGCGCAAAGAGGTGAGCGAGCGCGACTCGCTGGATCAGCCCGACTTTGACCGCCTCGCCATCCAGAGCTCACGGGTCGAGCCCATGGGCTCCCAAGAGCAGTACCGCATCGGCAAGAGCCTGCGCAAGAAGGGGGTCAACAGCGAGGCGCTGCTGGCGGAGCTGGCGCAGATAGAAGAGAGGATCAACCAGCAGCTGGCCGACTGGCTGGCAGCCGGTGGCGAGATCCGCCGCAGCCGGACCGGCGAAGCCATCATAGATTCGCGCTACTGGCACTGCATGCTGGCAGGAGCGGAGGTCACCATCCCCTGCGGCGGCACCCACGTCAGCAACTTGGCAGAACTGGGCCAGGTTCGGGTGCAACTGGCCCCCTGCGAGGAAGGCTTCACCCTGGTCACCCGGGTCACTCCTTAAGTCAAACGTCAGGCCGGACGTATCCCGGCCTGACGTCGTCATCAATCAGCCGAGGCGGATCAGCAGGATACCGCAGAGGATCACCAGCGCGGCCCACAGCCGCACCCGCCCCAACGGCTCCCCCAGCCAACACCAGGAGAGCAGCACAGCAAACAACACGCTGCTCTCGCGCAGCGCCGCCACCAGCCCGATGGGCGCCTGGGTCATGGCCCAGATGACGATGCCGTAGGCAAGCAGTGACAGGGCGCCGCCGAGCGCACCGGTACGCCATGCCGCGAGATCGTGCGCGTGCCAGGCGGTGCGACTCTGCCAGCGCATCAGCAACGGCATCATCAAAGCCGTCAGGGCAAACAACCAGAGGGTATAGCGCACAGGCGCCCCGGCCGAGCGGGCGCCAGCGCCATCGGATAGGGTATAGGCGGCGGTGAACAGCGCCGTGATCAGCACGGCACGCAGAGCTGCAGGCACCAGCCTGATGCCGCCACGCCACGCCATCAGCAACACCCCGCTGACCAGCACCACAGCACCCGCTACCGCCACTCCACCTGGCACCTCCCCCAGTAGTAGCACCCCGAGCAAGAGGGTCACCAGGGGGGCACTGCCACGGGCCAGCGGATAGATCTGGCCGAACTCCCCCAGCCGATAGGCCCGACCGAGAAACAGGCAATAACCGCAATGTAGCAGGATGGATAGCGCCAGCCAGGGATATTCGGCAGGCACAGGCAGTCCCACCAGCGGCAAGAAGGGGGCGGCAAACAGCCCGGAGCAGAGGGAGACCAGCAATACGCTGACGCGCCCCTCGGCTTGGCGCTTGGCCAGCGCATTCCAGAGGGCGTGCAACAGCGCGGCCAGCAGGATGGCCGCAAAGAGGGTGGGTGTCACGACGGGTTCCTGTCACTAAGAGCGGGACAGACTACCCTACTTTCGGTGCAACAACCGAGATCGGCTTCATAAGATGCTCATATGACAAACCGGCCAACAGCCGGTTTGTCATAGGGAGGAGAGCAGAGTGACCTAGCTCAGGCGACGCTGCCAATGGATGGCCAGCAGGATAAAGCCCATCCCGACCCAGAGGTTCCAGACCGGGATCTCGCCAAACAGCCAGATCCCCAGCAATACCACGAACATCAGGCCTGAATATTCGGTTGCCGCAATACGGTTGGCCTCCACCTGCCGATAGGCGTAGATGCAGCTGGCATGGTAGAGCAGTTGCATCACCGCGCTGCCACCGATCAGCGCCAGCAGACGCCAGTCCACCGGCTGCCATTGATTCACCGCCAACCCCGCCGTCAACGGCAACGCCAGCAGGTTGGCCCAGAACAGGGTTGCCACCACAGAGATACCCGCTGGCAACTTGCGGCCGGTCACGTTGAACAGCGCCAGGGTGAAGGCGGTCACCAAGGCACCCAGTCCCGCCAGATGAAAATCCCCCGGCTTGAGCACGAACACGACCCCGAGCAGGCCTATGCCCCCCAACAGCCAGACCCGGGAGTGGATCTTCTCCTTGAGCAACCAGGCCGCCAGCGGCAGGGTCAGCAGCGGAGAGACATAGAAGATGGCGTTGGCCGTGGCCAGCGGCAGCTGGGTCAGGGCCAGCATCATGCCACCCCCGCCGAGCAGACAGAGGTGACCGCGCAGCAGGTGCCATTTCCAGGCACCCAGTCCCCAAGCCGCTCTCGGCACACGCAGCATGAAGGGCAGCAGCACCAGCAGGGTCAGCAGCTGGCGCAGGACCATGTATTGGAAGGGGCTGAAACCGGGGCCGATCAGCTTGACCAGCACATCGGAGAAGGCCTGGGCCAGATTGCCCAGCACCAGAGTGATGATGGCGAAGGTTTGCAGGTCCAGAGCGAACCGCTTGCGCAACAGCTCCATCAGCGACAGCCACTCGTGTGGCGAACGCAGATAAAATGGCTCAACGGCTCAATCGCTGAATCTTGTTCAGTATTAATGGGGTAAAAAACCATTTTTAAACATATCCATCAACAGTTGCCGATTAATCATTCAGAGGGTACCCAGTAATATGGCGGCGAGCACCCGTTTTCTTTACTACCTCAAGACATAATAATTTCATTGTTATGCCTAAAAGATATTAAAAGGAGGTCATACCGATGTGGGGAATGTCATCATCCAGATAGGGCTCGCCCACGGCGGTGAAGCCATGACGACCATAGAAACCCTGCAGGTGCGCCTGAGCGCCCAGATAGATGCTGATCCCGGGCCACAGCCGTTCGCATTCTTGCAGCGCCTGTTGCATCAGCTGGTGACCCAGACCATCGCCTCTGGCCTCGGGCGCCGTCACCACCCGGCCGATCACCACCTGATGCGACTTGGCCACGCCGGGCGCCATCAGTCTGGCGTAGGCCACCAGCACGCCATTCTGCCAGCCGAGCAGGTGCTGCACGTCGGGACGCTTGTCGACCCCGTCCATATCGAGGAAAACACAAGTCTGCTCCACCACGAAGACGCGGGATCTCAGGGTGAGCAGTTCATACAGTTCGTTGACGTCGAGTTGTTCAAAAGACTTGAGGGACCAGTTCATGGAAGTTCCTTGCTCATGATGAGAAGGGCAGCATAGCCAGCCGCGCAGGCGCAAGCATTAACTTTTGTTAAGATCCTTCAACCGTTTGCGAATACGGCTCAGGCTGATGGGGGTGATGCCCAGATAAGCGGCGATCTGGTGATCCGGCACCCTGGCGTCCAGCTCGGGAAAGCGTTGCAGAAAGTGCTGATAACGGGCCTGAGGGCTCTCGGTCAGCAAGAGCAACTCCTTCTCCTCTTTGATCCGCAACTGCACCGCCAGCAGGTGGTGATACCAGGCGGGCCAGCAAGAGAGCTGACGCAAGTCGCCAAGGTTGAAGAGTTGCAAACGGCAGGGCTCCAGCGCTTCCACGCTGTAGCGGGCAGGTTCACCACTGAGCAGATGGTGGAAATCGATAAACTCGTCCCCCTCCCAGTAGAACTCCTTGATGTACTCACGGCCATCCGCCAGCACCACCTTGGCCCGTAGCAGCCCTTGCTCCACCCTGACCAGCAGGTCGGGCCTGTCGCCCGCATGCCAGAGACAGGTGCGGGGGGTTAATGTCAGCGGACGGGCAAAAGAGAGGAGGCGCGCGGCCTCCTGCTCATTCATGACCCGATCCCGGCTAAACGGGGGTCTGTCCATCCCGTTCGCCTCAGGCGCGACGCTGACGCACGGCTTCAAACAGGCAGACGCCCGTTGCCACCGACACATTGAGGCTGGAGACGGCCCCGGCCATCGGGATGCTCACCAGCTCGTCGCAATGCTCGCGAGTCAGACGGCGCATGCCCTTGCCTTCGGCGCCCATAACAAGTGCCATCGGGCCGGTCAGTTTGGCCTGATAGATATCGTGATCCGCCTCGCCAGCGGTGCCAACCAGCCAGACGCCGCGCTCCTGCAACTCACGCAGGGTGCGAGCCAGGTTGGTGACCTGGATGAGCGGCACCACTTCGGCGGCGCCACAGGCGACCTTGCGCACCACTGAGGTCAGGCCGCTGGCCTTGTCCCGCGGCACTATCACCGCATGCACGCCAGCTGCATCGGCGCTGCGCAGGCAGGCGCCGAGGTTGTGCGGATCTGTCACCCCGTCCAGCACCAGCAGGAAGGGCTGGCTCTGTTGTGCCACCAGCTCGTCCAGCAGGCTGGCCAGATCGTGCTCGGCCAGCTTGGGCGCCTCTATCACCTTGGCCATGATGCCCTGGTGATTGTTGCCTTCCGCTTTGTCATCAAGGGTCTTGCGGTTCACGCTCTGCACCTTGAGGCCGAGGGACTCCAGCTCGGTCAGCAAGGGTTGCAGCCGGTCGTCATCCCGGCCCTTGAGGGCCCACACTTCGATGAAACGCTCGGGAGTGCGCTCCAGCAGCGCGGTGACAGCGTGAATGCCGTAGATCAGTTCAGTACTCATGTTCAAGATCCGTGGTGTCAGGTCGCATGAATGCGCCCCGAAGAAAAATGGCCGTACCGGCAGCCTGACCACCATGATGCTGGCGTCGTCACCGGTCGCTAAATGATGACGCATCATACCAGAGAGACCGGCATCTAGGGAGGAGGAAGCTGCTCGGCCAAGCTCCGGATCTGTGACAGGCCTCTTGATGCGGCTGCGCCATCATCCTTGATGGTGTACCTGACCCTGCCCGGCAGTGACGAAGTGGGCTCGCTACGCGGTGCACAAAACGGTCGCAGTCCCATTTTCAGCCCTTGGAGATCAGCCCTTTCGTTGTGGATGTTCGACTTCAACACGGCTCAGGATGACTAATTTATTGATCTTGCCCAGAAAACTATCATCTCCCACTTCCCTCTCCTGCATCGCTCGCTAATATAGCCGTTTGGCAACAGCCTCGTCGGAGTCACCCATGAGCCAGGCCAGCGAAACCGCGCAGGTAAAAAGCAGCAGACTGGAGGCTGACATTCAGGGCGGTAGCCTTGCCGGATGGAATGGATAAGCGAGTAGCACGAGTGGCGCGATCACTGAACATGGTGACGGCCTTATGTGGATTTCTGAGCTGTTCACGCCGCCGTGACTTGGCCGTGCCGTCCATAAGCAACCCACGTACTGTTTTTTTACACAGTCGTAATGGTGGCGCAGAAAGAGGAAGTCAATCGAATACGCTCGGCACGAGAAGCAAGCTGGTAATGTGTTGATTTAATGATAATTTTTACTTGGCGGCGATAAAGGTGTTACGGAGTTATATGGAATGCTCTGCTAACGGATTAGCACCGCCTTCCATCTAATCACTGTTGGGCGTCTTCATAGGAGTGCATCTTGTCTTATCTTGCTTTGCTACTTGTCGCAAAAATTGCTGTATCTGCGCTACTCGTTGCGCTGCCGTTCCTCGTCATGCCACAGGCCAAACTTGAGGCAACTACCCGAGTCAGCGCAAAGAGTGCGCTCTTCTTTCGCCTCTATGGCGTTGCAATAACTGCCCTTCTTGTCGGCTATGGCTTCGGCATCCCCACTGCCGAGAGCGGCCAGTTTCCTTGGGGCGTTGTGTCCATGGGGCTCGTATCAAACAGCGGAGCTGCATTTCTCCTCCTTCGCTCTTCTAAGCCAAACTCCAGCGGTTTCTGGCTCGGCTCTTTCTTTGCGTTTGTAGCTGTTGGCCTGGCCGTCTCTATCAGCGCCCCAAGTCTGGCTCTCAGCAAAGCATGGTGACCATACGCCCAACGAAACGCTGCACACGGACGACAACTCGCTACGCGAGTTGCCGCCGGTGAGCGTTGACGTTATGTGCTTTTAGCAATCAATAGGAATGAGCGAGCAATATGGATATTGAGAATATTCCTTTCGGAGTAACTGATTGGGGTAACGTAGAGGCTACGGAACATTTAGGTGAAACGGGTGTTGCGTACTGGCGTACCAAACATTTTGGTCAACTTCGTGTACGAATGGTTGATTATTCTGAAAACTATCTGGCAGATCACTGGTGTTCGAAAGGGCATATCTTGTTTTGTTTGTCAGGTGAGCTAACCACTGAACTTGAAGATGGGCGTGTTTTTGTTCTAAAGCCAGGAATGAGTTATCAAGTTGCTGACAACGCTGAGGCTCATCGTTCTTCTACAAAGTGTGGGGCTAGGTTGTTTGTAGTTGATTGAAACTACGCACATAACAAACGCCTCAAGAGGGACTGTCAACGCGCGGCGTTTCCAGTCCCAATGAGCCGCAGTGGTTGCAGCTGTTGTGTTTGAGTGTAGTGTCATGCGTTGCCAGCCCCTTAGGCGGGCGTTAGGGTCTGAGCAAAAATAGGAGTACGACGCACATGGATGTCAGGTGTAACTCACAAGAAAAATAGGACACCCACCTTTCTGAGCGCCTCGTAGCGACCTATAGAATGGCAATCGCGCAGGGAGTGTACTCTTCGCCATAGGCACGGAGCTTGGCCGAACTCCGCCGAAGGGCTGAGCCCCTCCCCTTTTCGCTGACCATAAAAAATCCGAACCCCGGTAACAGGGTTCGGATTTTTTTCGTCTCCGGGACTATCGGGCTCTGGAGGAGATAACCCGGGGCCATCAGCCCCTTACGACCTCAGCCCGGGTCGCCGGACCCAAGACATGAGACGAGGGCTTACCCCTTGGCCTTATCACGAGCCTTTTTGCTCGGTCGTCTGTTGCTGGGCTTGGCGCGGCCACCCTTGTCGGATTTGCCGGTCTCCTTGCCCTCTTTGCGTTTATCGTGACGCAGGCCCCCCTTGGCAGGCTTGCGCACCACCTCTTTGCCATCCTTGCCGGTGAGTGGCGCTTCCACCATCACGAAGTCGATCTTGCGATCGTCCAGATTCACGCCCATCACCTTGACCCGTACCTTGTCACCCAGACGGTAGCGACGGCGGAAGTTCTCGCCGATCAGCTGCATGTGCAGGGGATCAAACTGGTAGTAGTCGTTGGTGAGGGTGCTGACGTGCACCAGACCATCGATGTGGATCTCCGCCAGACGGACGAAGAAACCAAAGCCGGTGACGCTGGCGATGACGCCGTCAAACTCGTCACCCACGTGATCCAGCATGTACTCGCACTTGAGCCAGTCAGCCACGTCGCGGGTCGCATCGTCGGCACGGCGCTCTGTCATGGAGCAGTGCTCGCCCATCGGGTCCACTTCTTCCAGCTGGTAGTGATAACCACCGCTCGGGGTCCACTTGTGGCGCAGATTGCCCTGCTGCTCCTTGGCCGTCTGGTACTTGATGGCGCGGTGCAGGATAAGGTCGGGGTAACGACGGATCGGCGAGGTGAAGTGGGCGTAGGACTTTAATGCCAGACCGAAGTGGCCGATATTGTCGGCCTGATAAACCGCCTGACGCATGGAACGCAGCAGCATGGTAGAGAGCAGCTCCGCATCGGGGCGCCCTTCAAACTTGGCGGCCAGCTCGGCAAAGTCTTTCGGCTCGGGTTCAAGGCCACCCTTGAGCTCCAGACCCAGCTCGGCCAGGAAGTCACGGAAACCGGTCAGGCGCTCTTCGCCCGGACGGTCATGCACCCGGAACAGGGCAAAGGCTTCGTTCTTCTCGATATAACGGGCCGCGGCCACGTTGGCCTGGATCATGCACTCTTCAATGATCTTGTGGGCGTCGTTGCGCACCAGCGGCACTATCTGGTCAATCTTGCGCTGGGCGTTGAAGATGAAACGGGTCTCTTCGCTCTCGAACTCCACGGCGCCACGCTGGTGACGGGCGTGCTTGAGCGCCTTGTAGAGGTTGTTGAGCTCCTCGATATGGCCCACCAGCGGCTCGTACTGCTGACGCAGCTTGGGCTCGCCATCCAGGATCGCCGCCACCTTGCTGTAGGTCATGCGCGCGTGGGAGTTCATCACTGCTTCGTAGAACTTGTAACCGGACATGCGGCCGGCGGCTGAGATGGTCATCTCGCACACCATGCACAGGCGGTCGACCTGCGGGTTCAGGGAGCAGAGACCGTTGGAGAGCACCTCCGGCAGCATGGGCACCACGAACTCGGGGAAGTAGACAGAGTTGCCGCGCTGATACGCTTCGGCATCCAGCGCTGTGCCGGGCTTCACATAGGAGGAGACATCCGCGATGGCCACCCACAAGCGCCAGCCGCCACCGCGCTTGGCTTCACAGAAGACAGCGTCATCGAAGTCGCGGGCATCTTCCCCGTCTATGGTGACCAACGGCAGGGCACGCAGGTCGATACGACCCTCTTTGGCCTTCTCTGGTACCTGTTCGCCCAGACCGGCAACCTCCTTGGTCACCTCTTCCGGCCAGGTATGTGGAATGCCGTGGGTACGCAGGGCGATCTCGATCTCCATACCTGGCGCCATGTTCTCGCCCAGCACGTCCAGCACGGTACCGACCGCGTTGATGCGGGAGGTGGCACGCTGATTGATGCGCACCACCACCACCTGGCTCTGGCGGGCACCCTTGTTTTCCCCTTCGGGGATGATGATGTCCTGGCCGATGCGGCTGTCATCCGGCACCACGAAACCGACGCCATTCTCGACGAAGTAACGGCCGACGATATCCGCCTCGCGGGACTTGAGCAGACGTACAAGACGCGCTTCCTGACGACCCTTGCGGTCAATCTCGGTCGGCTGCACCAGCACGTAGTCGCCATGCATCAGGCGCTGCATCTCGCGGTTGTTCAAATAGAGATCCGGTCCACCACCTTCCGGGCGCAGAAAACCGAAACCATCTTTGTGGCCGAGTACATACCCCTTCACCAGATTCAGACGATCCGGCAGGGCATAACATTGGTTGCGAGTGAATACCAGTTGCCCATCACGCTCCATGGCGCGCAGACGACGGCGCAATGCTTCCAACGGCTCTTCGTCGGTCAGCTTGAGTGCCTTGGCCAGCTCTTCCCGGGACATGGGTTTTTCATGGCCCTTGATGAGCTCCAGCAGCATCTCGCGACTGGCGATGGGGTTTTCGTATTTTTCGGCCTCGCGTTGGAGGAAAGGATCTTTTTGAGACATAAGCAGGCCTTAGGGTAGGTAATAACGCAGACATTATATCGAAGGGGGGAGCTAATGGCATCCATCGGCTGCCTTTTGGCCAATCTCTCTGTCATACTATGCAAAGTTTGCAGTCATGATGAGACACGGAACTCATGAGCAAGGACTCGTTTGCCCAATCTGCCGCCTATCTGAAGCAGGCGGTTCCCCTGATGATCAAGTATCAAATTCCCACGACACCGGATAATTACACCCTTTGGTATAACTATGTGGCCGCCAGCATGCCCGAGCTCAATCAGGCTATCGAACAGGCCATCAAGCTACAGGGCACCTGCTCTCTCATCACCTGTGAACGGCTCTATCACCAGCATCTCGCCGCCCAGGACGAGCAGCAGATGGAAGCGATGAAACTCAGTCTGGCCGCCATGGCCAACGAGCTCGGCCATACCATGCAGGACGCCATCTCCGACACCGGCATGTTCCAGGAGATACTCGACAAGAGCTTCGATCGACTAAGCCTCATCGACGATGAGGGGCTTAGCCTGGAGGATACCATGGGTATCTTGCGGGATCTGGTACGCGAGTCGCGAGATATTCGCATGTCGACCATGCATTTTCGCAATCAGCTCAGTAACGCCGAGAAGGAGATCAAGGAGCTGCGTGAGACACTGAATGAGACTCGCAAGCTGGCTAACGAGGATGCCCTCACCTCACTGCTCAATCGGCGCGCCTTCGATCTGGAGATAGACGGCCTGATCCGTAGCAAGCGGCCCTTCTCGCTCATTTTGTCAGACATAGACCGCTTCAAGAACTTCAACGACGAATATGGCCACCTGCTGGGGGATCAGGTATTGCGCGCCTTCAGCAAGCGACTGCGGGAAACCTGCAAGGAGGGTGTCACCGCCTACCGGCTCGGTGGCGAGGAGTTTGCCCTGCTGGTACCCATGCGTAGCCTGGCCCTGAGCCGCCAAATGGCCGAGAGCCTGCGCCGGGCCATCGAGAAAATGTCCATTCTGGATCGCAAGTCCGGCCGCCGCATCGACCATATCACGGCCTCGTTCGGGGTAGGCGAGTATAATGGCCAGGAGACGGGCGATGCCCTAGTCGAACGTACCGACAAGCTGCTCTACAAGGCCAAGGAGCTGGGCCGCAACCGCGTGATGCCACTGCCCTCCTGATCCTTCCTGGCAACAAAAAGGCCGGTCAATGACCGGCCTTTTTCATCGTTGCAACACTAACCTCAGAGGCTTTTCAACTTCTCTTCCGGCAGGGCCAGCTCGTCGTTGTGGTTGACGCCAACGCCGCGCTCCAGCACATGGCGAGCAATGGCGTGCGCCTCTTCCAGCGAGTGCATGCTGTAGGTGCCGCACTGATACTCGTTCAGCTCGGGGATCTTGGCCTGATCCTGCACAGTAAGCACGTCGCTCATGGCGGCCTGCCAGGCTGCGCCAACACGGGCTTCGTCAGGAGCACCAATCAGGCTCATGTAGAAACCGGTACGGCAACCCATGGGGGAGATGTCGATGATCTCCACGCCGTTGCCGTTCAGGTGATCCCGCATAAAACCGGCGAACAGGTGCTCCAGCGTATGGATACCGCGCTCGGAGAGGATCTCCTGGTTCGGCACGCAGAAACGCAGATCGAACACGGTAATGGTGTCCTTGTTCGGGGTCTGCATGGTCTTGGCCACGCGTACCGCAGGGGCTTCCATGCGGGTGTGGTCAACGGTAAAACTGTCCAATAACGGCATTTCTGACTCCTGATTTGGTTACCAGAACCAGCCCCCGCTGGAGAGCTGATCCTTGCATTGTCGATACTGGGCGCCGTAGCGCTGGGCACGAGCCTCTACCTTGCGGGAGGTCTTCATCAACCACCCCTTGCTGCGGTAGCTGCCGCGCCGGTAGCCACCCCACCCTTCGTGATAGTTGAGGTACTGGCCATAGGCATCCCACTTGGAGGTGCCGTTCAGCCGCTGGGCCTTGTTAGTGTACCAGCCCATGAAATCGATGGCGTCAGCAAAGTCGTCGCGGCTGCTCCAGCTATTGCCGGTTTCCCGCTGGTAATCGTCCCATGTTTCATCTTTCACCTGGGCATAACCATACGCGGAACTGGCCCGCCCGGTCGGGATGAAGAGGAAGTACCCCATCGGCGGCTGGGCGTCATGCACGAAGGAGGACTCCTGATACATCATGGCCATCACCACCGGGATCGGTGTGCCCCACGTCTCGTTCATCTTGAGTGCCGCCTTGTGCCACTCGGGTTTTTCCCGAAAGATCTGGCACAGGTTCTCTGGCTGGGCCGGCGGCCGGGTACTGCAGGCGGTCAGGCTAATCAACAGGCCCGCAGCCACGAAGAGGCGCATCCATGACATCTGAAGGCTTGTATCTTCGTTCTCTTGATCGTTACGAGGCACATGCATCACATCAAATCGCGTCTTCGTTCTCTTCGCCGGTACGAATACGAATGACCCGTTCAACCTCGCAGACGAAGATTTTGCCATCACCAATTTTGCCGGTGCGGGCTGTGTTCTGGATGGCTTCCAGACAGGCATCGAGATCCTCGTCCTGCACCACTAGCTCCACCTTCACTTTCGGCAGGAAGTCGACCATATATTCGGCGCCACGATAGAGTTCGGTGTGCCCCTTCTGGCGACCGAAGCCTTTGACTTCGGATACTGTCATGCCGTTGATGCCGATCTCGGCCAGGGCCTCGCGCACATCGTCCAGCTTGAACGGTTTGATGATGGCTTCAATCTTCTTCATGGTGACTCCTTACCAGTTCTGTTTGCCAAACCCCGACGTAATGGGGTAACGGCGATCCTTACCAAAGTTGCGGGCCGTGATACGGGGCCCGACGGCGGCCTGACGGCGCTTGTATTCGTTGAGATCCACCAGCCGGATCACCTTGCGCACCACAGCCTCCTCGAAGCCTTCCGCCACCAGATCGGCGACCGAAGCATCCTCTTCAACGTAACGCTTGAGGATGGCATCCAGGATGTCATAGGGGGGAAGGCTGTCTTGATCCACTTGGTCTGGCGCAAGTTCTGCCGAAGGGGGACGATCGATGACCCGCTGCGGGATCACATAATCGACCAAGTTGCGATATTCGCACAATTTGAAGACCAGCGTCTTGGGCACATCTTTCAGCACGTCGAAACCGCCCGCCATGTCACCGTACAGGGTGGCGTAGCCGACCGCCATCTCGCTCTTGTTGCCGGTAGTCAACACGATGCGGCGACGCTTGTTGGAGAGCGCCATCAGCAGCACACCGCGGCAGCGCGCCTGCAGGTTCTCTTCGGTAGTGTCGCGGGCGGTGCCTTCAAACAGCGGCGCCAGCTGGGTCATAAAGCCTTCGAACATGGGCTCGATGGAGATGATGTTGAACTCCACCCCCATTCGCTCGGCCTGCTCCTTGGCATCTTCCACACTCATCTGGGCGGTGTAGCGAAACGGCATCATCACTGCCTGCACCTTGTCGGCCCCGATGGCGTCGGCCGCGATGGCCAGCGTCAAGGCGGAATCGATCCCGCCGGAGAGACCCAGCACTGCGCCCTGGAAGCCGTTCTTGGTGATGTAGTCACGCACCGCCAGCACCAGCGCCTGATAGGTCTCGGCCAAAGGATCGAGCGGGGCAGCCGGTTCACACTCTTTCACCGGTTCACCATTGGCAAAGCGCACTAGCGCTAGCTCTTCGGCGAAGGGGGCCAACTTGTGGGTCAGCTCGCCCTGACCGTTGAACACCTTGGAACAACCGTCGAAGATCAGCTCGTCCTGGCCACACACCTGATTGAGATACACCAGCGGCAAACCTGTCTGCTGACAGCGTGTCGTCATCAGCTCATGGCGGATCCAGGGTTTCTCCTGATCGTAGGGCGAGGCATTGATGGTGAGCAGCAGCTCGGCTCCCGCTGCCTTGGCGGCCAGCGCCGGGCCCGGTTGCCACAAGTCTTCACAGATGAGCAGCCCCAGCTTGTGACCACGGAACGGCACCACGCAGGTCTCAGTGGCAGCGGTGAAGTAACGCTTCTCGTCAAACACACCGTAGTTGGGCAAGTCCTGCTTGAAGTAACGAGCAATCAGCTTGCCGTGCTCATAGAGGGAAGCCGCATTGTAGAGAGCCTCTCCTTCACGCCAGGGATGTCCCACCAAAATGGCACAGTTTCCCTGCCATTCGGCAATACGAGCCAGTGCGGCATCGACCCGAATCATCAGATCGGCACGCAGCAGCAGATCTTCCGGTGGATAGCCGGTCAGGGCCAGCTCGGAGCAGACCAGCAGATCAGCACCTTGCTGCTCGGCCTGAGCAGCCGCAGCGAGCACGTTGTCAGTGTTATCTTCGATGGCGCCTACCGTCAGATTCAACTGGGCAAGCATCAGAGAGAGGGCTTTTGCCATGGCAATGCATCTTAAAATCAAAAATGATGGGGAATGATAAAGAAAAGGGGGGCAATCTGCCAGTTCAAGTCAGGAGTTCTGTGTGACAGCAGGCCCCAGGGGGGATAAGCTGTAGAGATTCATGGAACGACATATTCAGGTTCATATGAAAAATAACGGATTTACCCTGTTAGAACTGATGATCACGATTTCATTACTGGTTATTCTTCTTGGGATAGGTATCCCCTCCCTCAAGAGCCTGCTCAGTGAGAATAGCCTGTCATTTCAATCACAAATGCTGTTAAAGCATATGAGATTTGCCCGCTCACAAGCGATTGACAATCAGCAAACGGTAACCGCTTGTTTAGCCGATGCATCAAATAAATGTGTGCAAAATAATCCGACCTACTATCTCGTCTTCATAGACAGTAATAATAACAATGAACTTAATTCAGGAGAAACATTACTATCAAGTAGCCAGCAGTTGGCTGACGGGATCACTGCGACAGCAAATAGAATTTCCACCACTTATAGTTTGGATGGCACGAGTATAGGCACTAATGCAACCCTTTCCTTATGTGAAACAGGACAATTCAAAATAAACCTTGTCACAGCCCAATCAGGTCGCAGCTCCAGCTCACCTCAGGCCACTGTATGCCCATGAACATCAACGAGGCTGAATTTTTTCTTGGTGTAAAGCTGCATCCAAACTAAATGGACTACTTACAGCCACACATTCCAAGACCTCCTTCACCTTGCTTATCTTACCATTATATTCAAACCCTTTCTTTTTAAAGTGCTGATAAATCTCTGATTGATTACTACCTTTCACTGGACTCTGCAACACCACTTTTTTCCCATTATCCAATTCTACATAGCACTTTATATCCGCGGCCATGACAGAAAAGGATAAATGAAGTACGAATAGTCCATATACAGCGTTCATTATTGCACTCCTTCATATATATATATTTTCTTGGGTGCCATGTCCATTTCAGCCTCATCAGCACCTTGGGAACATTCTCCCTCAGCAGTACAACGCTCAGGCTCACCCTTGCCTTCATCCTTCAGGATAACCTCTTCGCCTGGAGCACCACCAATAATGCGAACTTTGGAATCATCACCAGCATGAACAACAAGGTCGTCTGCAACTTTATTGTTAACTTCTACATAACGGACTGGCGTTTCATTTCCATCTTGGTCAATAACGTACCGAAATGTAGTACCATAATGCATATCAATCATATATTGACGCATGGCCCCTATCGATTGGATTGTACACTCTTGAAATGACTGAACCTGAGGCAGGAATGAAGTAAAGTAAAGCTTTCCTTGCAATACAACTCCAGCACCCATCGATTTCTCCCCAGCTTCATTTAACCAGTAAACCCATCCCTTTTTACTAGTTATTGCAGCTCTCATATTTAATATTTCTGAATCAGTTGCCTTCCCAACAAAAGGATCGTTGGTCACATCATAGAGATCAGAAACAACTAATGCAGTCGGGGTATTGGTTTTATAATTCTTGGCCACCACATTATAATCTCGCAGCATGAAGTAGGCATTCTGAACAGTAGACTCAGAAGATGGCCTGTTACGATCTCCACTACCAATCAGTACGGCATCAAATGGGCGTTCCTTATAAGTATATTGATCCTTCCCATTTACTATCGTTCGGGTCACTTCCTTGTTAAGGGTACGAACAATGACTGGTTGAGTAAAGAACCGGCGATCCGCCCCCTGCACAGAATCAGAGCCCAAGCTAGCAAACTTGAAAGCACTCCAGTCAGCCTTGTTGGCAGAAGGAAGATCTACCCGCCAGATATTACCACCAGTATCACCAGCATAAATTCTATCTGTTTTTCCATCACCATCACTATCCAACGTAGCAACAGTACCAGGCATGCTATCTGCCATCTCAGGCATGCTCAGATTAATTATGGAACCTGACGCAGGGGTTACACTGAAAATCAAAGCTCCAGTATTAGCATTTACCATATAGATGCCTGCACCGGAGCCATCACTCACTCCCAAGCCGATACTACTTTTGTTAAGATCATAACCCCCAGCAAAGATCAGAACAGGATCAGTAATACCAGGAACAAAAGCGACTTCTGGTACCGACCAAGTCTGCCCTAACTGGCTAAAACCAGCAGTCTGACTATTGATACTCCACTTCAAAGCTGGCACATCTGGGTTTGATATATTAAATGCGTAGTAACTCTTCCCCCCTCCTCTCAACCCCATAAACAACCAAGCAAAGTCCCCCTCAGAAGACTTAATCACGCCGTTATTATTTGCATCCTTAATTAATGCGACGGGTGAAGAATCAACTCCATAGATGTGGCTTGACGATTCCACATTTTTTCTAAGATCTTGCTGATTCCCCATGAATTCATATGGAATGATAGCCCAACTTTCATCAATACTAACTCCTGAGTCTTTGAACATATGCAAGAAACCAGCATTGGTCCCCATAATAACCCTCAAGTCAGGGCTATCATTTAAATTACCAGAGGGTGGGCCATAGTTAATAACGAGTGGTCGGGAATGCAACGGATCACCAAGAATAAAACGGCGAGTCGTAGTCGTTGTATCAAAATCCTCATCGTCAACATCAACCCCACGAGTCCAGTTAATCAATGTATCTGCCTCCGTTGAGTCAGCCACTTTCAGATGAGTGTTCAATACAGAGGCACTACCTGCAATACTTTCCAGACTTGTTCGATTAAGAGTATCCAATCTTACTTGGGAACGATTAACAACATATAAATTTCTTGAGGGTTTATCTGCCAACATAGCTTGCGCCCCCCCTTTAACCACAACATTCCCATCACGTTCATTTGACCAATAGGTTTGCGCACTCTCAATTATTGAACCATCGGCTTTAATTGCGGGCAGATCATTGACGTCTACAACATATCCTTTATTTGAAAACATCAGCTTTTTGAGATTACCTTTCCAGCGCGGTCCTGAATCAGGCTCAAACATGGCATAGTAAATATTGTTCAGACTACGTGTGCGGTCAAAGTTATTGGTTGCAATAGCTGGAGAAACTAGCGATGTGTTAATCCGCAAAATAGCTAATAAAGATGACTTCAAAGCCTGAGTTAATGCAGTTGAATCTGTCGCTGGATAATAAGTTCCACCACCACGGCGGGCTGTCTCAGCCAACAGGTTTCCAGCTCCGCTGACAGCATCATCACCAAACCCTACAGTAAAGGTAGTCACGGTTTGTACGCCAGGTGAACCACTATTAACATCCTTGTGTTTCATATACCCAGCAAGAGCAGCCAAATAGCTTTTACTCCCACTAGACCCATAACCAACTGTCGTACCATAAGCAGCTTTCTCGTCACTACTAAGGGTATTTATAAGACCTTGGACTAATGTATTTGCTGCTGTGTCTTGTGTTGGTTCACCATCAGTAATATAAATAACATATCCATTATTAGAGCACTTGTCATAAGGTGACTTATAGGTTCCTAGAGGATTTTCCGCTAACGTATCTCTTACCGGTTTACGTGAACTATCATCGTCACCATAAAAAACGCTCTGACCACCAAATAAACGGTATGCTTCATATAATGTCTCACACAATGGGGTGTTTGTTTCAGCGCCAAGATTGTCTATTGTTGATAATAGGTTTTGCTCAGCTGTCACCCCTCCTCCCATATCTTCCTCATTACTCAGTATTCGTCTAACTACACGCCCACCGTTCTTGCCACCATTACTATCATTGAAGTTATATACAGCCAATCCAAAATCAACGCCTGGAGTTGATGAGATAATTCCCTTTACCGCATCCTTGGCAATTTTAAGGCGAGATTGAATACTATAACCTGTAGGGCCATAATACCAGCGAAGGTAGTTAGCAGAGTAAAGCGTCACACTAGTATTACTACCCGAAGCAGCATTGGCAACATTAGCTGTATAGTACCAAACACCTGAGTTATTAGCTGTTTTATTTATAGGGTAGCCTGTGGTAATACTGCCTACTGGTAAAGTTCCAGTAAATGGGTTTGCTGTATTTCTAACTGTAATATCCTGCTTGCAGTCAACCAAATAAATTTCATTTTCAACATAAGGGGAAACTGAAACCCAGGAGCCTTGCCGTGGCACCTTACTATTATTAAAACTTGAAAATAAATAACTCCAAACCTGAGATTGAAAATACCCTATATTGCTCAGTGGCGTTTTTGAAGAATCACAGGCATTTATTTTATCAGAGAATCGCTTTGTACTGGTAATAACGGGGACAGTACCATCAGTAGAGTAATATATGTATTTTTTAGTATTGGCGCTATCAGGGTCCAGGTTTAATGCAGCATAATTTGTCAGAGGATTATACTCTTCTTTCACTACCTCCATGGTTTGACTCATACTACCAGAATTATCAAAAATAATAAGTATCTTTGGCCTAAAATCACCCGCCTTTGAGAAGTCATAGATAAAAAGTTCAGTATCATCAGAGTAACTATTTGTTGCGATAGCCGGCATGACCGCTATCAGGCAAAAAAATAATGATGTACATATATATTTAAGCATATCCTATGCTCCTTATTCAGATTTGAGCAGTGGTTGCTCAACACCTGCAATCCAATTCAAAGGACGGGCATTTTTCCCATAATTAACCCCCGCCTGCATCTCTATATAACGACAGGAAGGGATAACATTCTGACTACTCGCATTAAATTTACGCTTGCATACTGTTTCCGCACGCCGCGTCATATTAACGGTTGTAGATATATTGTTGCCGTATACACTCAAGGCTGCACTGGCACCCATTGTGGAAATGCGAGTAGATAGACCATTCTGCTGCAAAGCATTTTCAATTATGCCTTCCACTTGATGCTCTGCTTGCTGAACGCTGGCAGAAGCCCCTGCCATTCTTAAATCAATACCACTAGATTGCATTACAACGACAGCAATCAATGTTAATGGTACTAAAATAACCAGCGCTACAATCAATGCAATTCCATGGATTGCCTTCATTTTCCGCCTCCCGCGATCACCGCCGGATTACGGATAGCTACACTACTTTCCAAAAGTAATCGGCGAAAACCATCATTCCCCCCAGACACTGATACATTACCGACTTGATAAGTATTGTTATTCTTATATTTACTGGAAGCCTGTAGAGAACGAACCAAAATGAATACCCTGGCAGAAATAACACGCCCTTCATTCCATTCTTGTGCCGATACATTGGTAGTCCCAACATATTTATCAATCTGACCATCTTGTACAAGATCGGTGTCTACACCATACAAAACAACAATATATTCAATACCTTCTGCCATTGGACCCGTGATCAAAAAGGAACCACCATTTGCAGTCAACATCCTCTTGCGTAGCTCTGGAATACCTGTTGTACCAAGTGCAAGGTAATAAATATAATGTTGATACTCCCATATTTGCCGAGTCGGCATCGCAACCTCCGTCGGAGCAACTTCATTTCCACGAAAGATATAGGCAGCTTGAGTCGTTGTGGCCATGTAAAATCGATTGGTATCAAAGCCGCTCTCTAAGGGTGGGCCGATCAATCGTTTAATACTGATAACATCTGAGTTAGCGATCCGTGAGGCTGCGGTAATACATGAAAAGCCACTCATGTTTTTACTGGTATCAACCCGACCCACCCAAAGTGCACGAGTGACAGTCGCGGTAGAAGGAATACTTCCCTCCCCTCTCTCATCGATACAATCACTGGTAGTAGAAACAACGGCACCAGTGCTCAAACTGACACCGACATCTCTCTGCATCGGCATGCCAGTATAATCACCCCAAAAACCAGCCCAACGCAGATCCTGAGTAATAAGACGCATCGCTAAACGACCATTTTCCTGTAGCTCACTCTGATCGAATACATCTTCTGTCGTTGCCCGAGAAACAACAAAAACACTTAAAACACCACCTAACAGAAAGATCCCAATAACCATGGCAATCAACCATTCAACGAGTGTAAATCCTCTGGCGTTCATAGTGTGGTCTCTAACATATAATAATGCCGAGACTGAATCATGGCATTACCAAAACCACACAAATTACGAACATTACTAGAGATGGCGGAAGTACCATCTGATAATGCCTCTCGACCGTTCCATGTTAATACAACTGTCATTGCGTTGTTATTACCACGAATAACACAACCCAAAGGGTCTTGAATTGAAGACGAGGATCCTGATACTCCAACACCCAATAATGACTGCTGCCAATTGAACATATCCAAGGTGAATAGGTCGCTTTGACTACAACTAGCCATGGTGCCATCCACATTGCCGCAATTGGGTTTATTAATGGCCGAGCCAGCACTTACCATCCAGGCCTGTGTACTCTGCAACTCCCAGACGGCACGATTGATCCTTGCTCGTTCGACGATATCTGTGGCTAGCCAACTGGCTATTGTTCTCTGTCGGGCCTCATAGCCAGAAAATTTCGAGGTCGTCTGCAAAGCAACCAAGCCCAGCAAGCCAAATGAGAGCACCACAGCCGCAATCATCACTTCCAGCAGGCTGAATCCGCTTCTGGGTGGGGCAGTATGTTGCATCATAAGCTAGTCCCAGCAATCACTGTTGGCACTGTTACTGATGTTCTGCGCACTTCTCGTACCATTTTGATCGATTGAAAACACCACGCAGTCACTATCAGCCTCTTGCGCACCGGATGCGGTTGCTGACAACCGGAAAGAGTTGCCAGCGGCAGACAGTTCCAGACGATAGTGGCCAGCATCCGAGCTTTCAGAAAGATTGAGGTCTGCAGCCGAGGAGGTGTATTGATTGAAATCCATAAAGTAGGTTTCCTGCCGGTTGGCAGCGTCCAGCAACATTTTTTTGGCATCAACACGGTGACTGGTCAGCAGGTACTGCTGATAAGAGGGGTAAGCGATGGTGCCAAGGATCGCAACTATGGCGACAACAATCATCAGCTCAATAAGAGAGAAGCCTCGAAAGAACCCAATCATATCCCATCCTTGGTGATTGACGGCTTTACAAGCTTAACGCCGAGCCTGTCACCACGACAAACTCGGCGTCAATAACATCATACTTTATTCTTAAGCCTTCCTGGCTGCACTCAAATAATTATAAGCTCGGGCGGCACTTCCAACACCACGCTCTCTTCACGACCTGGGGGCTAGACGACCACCTTGCCACCCAGCCGTGCCGATGGGCAGTCACGTTTTGTACCAGTACCTCGGGTACAGATACACCAACAGTGGTAGTGTCGATCGCCTTCACACCTTCCAACCAGCCTCGATCATCGACGTATCGTCGATAAGGTAGGCTTTGACGCCCACCTTCTCGGTCAGCTCGTGCAGACGGTTGGAGTTGGAAGAGTTGCGAGCCCCCATCACCAGCATGACGTCCACCAGCCCCGCAATCTCCCGCACCGCATTGATCACGTCAGAAGTCTCATCCATGCTCAGAGTGGTCTGAGTAACGAAGCAGGGGTCAGGATCGTCCCGACCCCCTTCAGTTTGGTGTCGTGTTTGTACGAACGCGTTATGTGCGGTAGTAGACAGGTACAGTAGAGCCCAGAACCTAGGTAGAGTGTCATTTGGTCCAATCATGTCAGGATGGCTTCATACAAAACCAATTGAGAGGTACACTCACCCATCCCAAAATGACTTTTTGATAAGTAATATGAAGTCATAATTTTTTTGGCATCTTGCAATCACGCCAGATCGGAACCGATTGAACCACATTCAGTTCACGAAGAGAACGCTGGGAAACTCCAGATACCATTAAATTGGAAGTAGCACTTTTATACAAAAACCACGGGTTGATATCGTTACAGCAGAGATAAAAAATGAAAGAGAAGACTCATTTCCAACGCATCGATGCGCTAGGTGGCGTTGATATGCTTCAGGCGCGCTATTACAAGCAGCGCTTTGCTCGGCATGTCCATGACACTTTCTGCATTGGCGTTATCGATCAGGGAGCACAGCGATTTTACCGTTCAGGGACAGAGCACGTTGCACCGCGCGGGGATATCATCATTGTCAACGCAGACGATGTGCATACTGGTAGCTCGGAACTGGAGCAAGGGTGGGGCTATCGTGCCATCTATCCCCATCCAGAGATGCTACGCAATATTCTGCGACAAACACCTGACAACACAGATTTTATCCCCTGGTTCCCCGATGCAGTTATTCACGATGCCGGTCTGTCGGAACAGCTACTGCTTACCTTCGATATGCTGGGAAAAGAAGGCAATCACTTGCTTAAAGAAAGCCTGCTGCTCTCTTCACTCATGCTGCTGAGCCTGCGCTACAGCAAAACGCGTAAAACTCCGGCGACGCTGCCAGCCACTACACAACCGATCCTTCTAGCTAAAGAGTTGATGGACTGCTGCCCACAAGAGGAGCACACACTGACACGGCTCGCGGATCTGGCAGGCCTGAGTCAGTGGCATTTTCTCCGGCAATTCAAGGCAGTAACTGGCATGACACCACACGCCTATCTGGTACAGGCGCGCCTTCGAAAAGCCCGTGCCTTACTGCGTCAAGGCTCCACCATCCTCGACACAGCCATCCTCTGTGGCTTTACCGATCAAAGCCATTTCCACCGCCATTTTAAAAATTCTGTGGGTCTGACTCCCGGCGAATTCATCAAGGCCTGACCTCTCGAAAACAAACAAAAGTTGTTGTTCGACCCAAGAAGCACAACAGGCCACCGCCTCACGACAGTGACGACAAGGGCATCAAGCACAGATCGCCCCCACCCGCCGCTCTACCCGCTCACTCAGTCTGAATTCGCCTAATCTCACTACCAGTAGCAAGATCATTCAATACTGCCGACTCCGCGACCGTTAATGTTACCTACTCTTTTTACTTACCTAATCCGTGAGAAAAGCAATGATTGAATCAGGCACCTGTTCCTCTCCTTCAGAACAGTCATCTTCGAGCTCATCGTTTATGCGTGGGGCTATTGAGATGCTTCCACTGTGCGTTTCCGTAATCCCATGGGGAATATTGGCGGGGTCAATGGCAATACAGGCCGGTTTAACCTTCTGGCAAAGCGTAGCAATGTCGGCCATTGTTTTTGCCGGCGCGGCCCAGCTGGTTACCTTAGGCATGATAATGGCAGGAGCAAATTTATTTACAATTCTTGTTTCAGTATTTTTCATCACATCACAGCACTTCATATACGGCCTCACTCTCAGAGAGTTTGTGTCCTATCTTAAGATTAAGCTCCGCCTTCCTATTGGTTTTTTGCTCACCGATGAGCTGTTCGCCTTGAGCGAGACAAAAAACAAAGAATCTGAGTTGACACCCAGTTATTTAATCGGTGCCGGACTGACTTTTTACCTCTCTTGGAATGCGTTCAGTTTGATGGGTATTTTAATGGCTTCCTCGGTACCGGACCTTGAAAAATACCATCTCGATTACTCTATTGTCGCAACCTTTATCACCATTGTGGTACCTATGGTGAAAAAAATGAGCACCCTGGTTGGTGTCGCTGTTTCACTGTTGCTCTCCATGCTTCTTAGCTATTGGCAACTAGAGGGTGCCATTGTCATCTCCGGGCTCTGCGGCATGTTCTCTGCAGTACTGGCATCTGTACTACTGAATGAAGAGCAATCTCAAGAATGACTCAATAAGGATAGAAGATGAGTTGGTTTCTTATTTTAGCACTGGCAACAATTGTGTTTTTTAATCGTTATATCTTTCTTGAACCTAACGTACCATTAAAAATACCTAACCTTGTCAACCGGGCGCTTAAGTATTCTGCACCATGCCTCATGACTGCGATATGCGGCCCAATTATACTCATGGAGCATGGCGCCATAAGGGAATTCCCTAATAACCCGTATTTTCTGGGCGCACTGATCAGCATCGTTATTTCATTTTACATTAAGAACATCGTCAGCGCCGTCTTGCTAAGCCTTGCTGCCTTTTACACCATTAACTATTTCATCTAGCCCTGCTATCAGAGGATAACGTATGGACCGCGTGGCAAAATATTATCATCACTCAACGGACATAAGAAAGAGCTACGAAATATTACCCCTCCAGGGAGTATGGAGTTGGCTGACAGGAAAAGAAATACTGGGTCGCAAACCGCTTTGGGAAAGTAATTCCTCAGAGTTGATTTTCTGGTCAGTACTGTGGATATTCATTGGCGTGTGGTTAACCAGTTCAGCCATTTTTTATGCGCCCACACTTAGTGCATCGATAGCCTTGTATATTGTCGGAGCCCTGTTCTCCACGGCTGGTGCACGCTATATCGTGGCAACCATTATCCACCATGGGGTCCATGGTCATTTATACAAGTCACAAAAGGTGAACAAGACACTGTGTGAGATACTCTCGACACTGCTCATTGTGCAGCCATACGAATCTTATCGCCAGTTCCATGTCTATGAACACCACGGTCGTGCATTTTCGACCTTTGAGGACAAAGATCTGGCGGCGATCTACCAACTGGGCTTCACGCCAGGTAAGAGCAAAGCCGGACTCCACACACATCTTTTCCTGACACTGCTCAGCCCCAAATTCCACCTAGTGTTCTTCTATGGCCGCCTAAAATCCAATCTGGCTGGGGTACCCTTCTATCGCTTGGTGATGACTCTCGGCTGGTGGGCTTCCCTGACAGGAATCTGTACCGTTGTGGGCACCTCGAATGCCATCCTGATCCTGCTGCTGCCATTCGTGGTGTTTTATCAGATCGCATCACTGCTGCATCTACTGACCGAACACGTATGGATTGTGCGCGGTGAGGGAGAATCTGTGCGGGATAGCCACATCAATAACAGTCTTGCCCGTTTCTGTGGGGAGAGATGCCCAGAAAGCTTTGCGCCCAAGTACGCCGCGCAATGGGCCAAGTGGCTGGCGATGCATCTGCTGGTCCACCTGCCAAGCCGCATGCTGATTGTCCAAGGTTCCTTGGTCTGCCATGACTGGCACCATCGCTACGGAACCGTTCGACAGTGGTATGACTATGCCAGGCTGCGCGAGATGCATGCCCACACACTCTCGCTAGAGGAAAATTACGACTATCACGATATCTGGGGTGTCCATAATGCACTGGACTATGTATTCACTTTGCTGAGTCAACAGGAGAAAAGCGAACAGGAAACCGGGCAGCTCGCATATCGACTGAACTGATAATATGCCTCTTTCGTTACTATCTGTGCCTTTCACTATGGGACGAAGAATATTGTTCTAAGATATTGAAAATACATCCGTTGACAGCAAAATCCCCGTTTTTATTCTTAACGCCAGCATTCTGCAGAAGGCTGAGCAGCCATAATGGAAAGGAAATTGGCGTATTCATCGGGCAAGGACGTTATGGTCAGACACAGCAAGACTAAAGAGATAATGTTATATAGCGGCATGAATGCAAAGAAATAAGGAGAGCGCACACAAGGCCACCAAAGCAGTCACGACCACGTAGCGAAAAAGCACGATGACCAGAGAACGCTCTCTATGAAAAAATGCCGGCACCAGAACTGTAACGCAAGTCAGTTAAGATAATTTGAGTCCCAACCCGCGGGGTATAAAGTCTAAGAATGAGGGAGGCATGATGCCTCCCTCTTTTTATTGTATGCCAGTCAGGACAAGGGTTGGAGCCAAATTGACTCTTTAATCATGGAGACACTTTGGATATTCAACATCTCGAGTATTTAGTCACAAAAATGCTTAACTAACAGGCATTAGGCTCCAAAGCCAGCACTCTTCTAGAGGATCCGCAGCTCGGGCGGCACTTCAAACACCACATTCTCTTCACGACCCGGGTGCTCGACGACCATATTGCCACCCAGCTCGCGCAGGCGGGCGATGACGTGCTGCACCAGCACGTCCGGCGCCGAGGCGCCAGCCGTTACCCCGATACGCTCGACCCCCTCCAGCCAGCCGGTTTCGATCATGGAGGCATCGTCGATAAGATAGGCTTTGCTGCCTACCTTCTCGGCAAGCTCGCGCAACCGGTTAGAGTTGGAAGAGTTACGAGACCCCACCACCAGCATGGCATCCACCAGCCCCGCCATCTCCCGCACCGCATCCTGACGGTTCTGGGTGGCGTAGCAGATGTCGTCCTTGCGCGGCCCCTGGATTTTGGGGAACTGCTTGCGCAGCGCGTCGATCACATCCGAGGTCTCATCCACACTCAGGGTGGTCTGGGTGACAAAGCAGAGGTCATCCGGATTCTTCACCTTGAGTTTGGCCACATCGGCCGGTGTCTCCACCAGATACATGCCACCCTCGCGATTCTCGTACTGCCCCATGGTGCCGATCACCTCGGGGTGGCCAGCATGACCTATGAGCACGGCCTCGGAGCCCTTACGGCTAGCGCGATGAACCTCCATGTGCACCTTGGTCACCAGCGGACAGGTGGCATCGAATACCTTGAGGGCGCGGGCCTTGGCCATCTCGCGGACCGTCTTGGCCACGCCGTGGGCGGAGAAGATGACGATGCTGTCATCCGGCACCTCGTCCAGCTCCTCGACGAACACGGCCCCCGCCTCTTTGAGCTTGTTCACCACATAGCGGTTGTGCACCACTTCGTGGCGGACATAGATGGGGGCGCCGAACTTCTCCAGCGCGCTCTCGACAATGCTGATGGCACGATCAACGCCAGCGCAGAAACCACGAGGATTAGCGAGCAGAATATCCATTAGTGCACCTTCTCCTCATCATCAACACCCAGGATCTCCACCTCGAAGGTGACGGTATGACCGGCCAGGGGATGATTGAAATCGACCGTCACCGACATGCCTTCCACCGCCCGGATGATCCCTGGCAACTCGCTGCCGTTGGGCTGGTCGAACAGTATGATGGTGCCGACCTTGGGCTCCACATCGGCGCCAAATTTGGCACGATCGAGATGGTAGATGTTGTCGGGATTGGAGAGGCCAAACGCCTGCTCCGGCGCCAGCGTGAAGCTCCTGCTCTCGCCCTCGTACAAGCCCAGCAGGCACTGTTCGAAGGTGGGCGTCAGGCTGCCATCGCCCATCCGTAAACGGGCCGGTTTGCCGTGCAGCGCAGTGCTGTCGGCAACCGAACCATCTTCCAGCTTGATGGTGAAGTGGAACAGCACGCTGCTGTTGGCCGTAATCCCGGTGGCGATAGGCTGACTCATGCCATCTCCTCCTTCTTCTTCTCGGAACGGAAGCCTTCCAGCACTATCATGGCGGCCCCGATAAAGATGAAGCTGTCGGCCAGGTTGAATGCCGGCCAATGGGAACGCTGCCAGTAGAAGTCGAGGAAATCGACCACATGGCCCAACACCAGTCGATCAAACACGTTGCCAAGGGCGCCACCGATGATGAGCGAATAGGCGATGCCGCTCCAGCGCTGGGTGACGGATTGCTTGCGCAACCAGTGGATCAGCAAACCACAGATGGCAAACGCCAGCACGGCGAAGAACCAGCGCTGCCAGCCCCCCTGATCAGCCAGGAAGCTGAATGCAGCACCCTTGTTGTAAACGTGGACCAGATTGAAGAAGGGGGTGATCTCCACCCCCGGGTAACCAAATGGCAGCAACTTGACCACGGCGAGCTTGCTCGCCTGGTCCAGTACAAAGGCCAGCACCGCCAGCCACAGCCAACGCAGGCCGGTTTTGTTATGCATAGTGTTGTGAGTCATGTTCATCAGGCAAATTGACGAGTTTCGCCGTCACCCTCAACGTTGGTCACACAGCGGCCACAGATCTCTTCGTGACCGGCAATGGTGCCCACGTCTTCCACATGGTGCCAGCAGCGGTCGCACTTGGCGGCGGCAGACTGGGCCACGCAGAGCCAGAGGTCATCGCGCTCGGTCGCAACGGAACCTTCCGGTGCGCTGTCAGCAGTAACGACCTTGGCCTTGGAGGTGAGCAGCACAAAGCGCAGCTCGTCTGCCAGGGCATTCAGGCACTCGGCCAGAGCCGGTTTGGCGAACAGGGTCAGTTCGGCCTGCAGGGAACCACCGATGCGCTTCTCGCCACGGGCCGCTTCCAGCGCCTTGTTCACTTCACCTCGAACGGCGAGGATCTCGGCCCAGAAGGCATCACCCATCTGCTCGCCGGCATCCAGCCCGAACAGGCCGTCATACCACTCTTCGGTGAAGACGAACTCACCGCGCTCACCCGGCAGCAGCGCCCAGATTTCATCAGCGGTGAAGCTCATGATGGGTGCCATCCAACGCACCATGGCCTGGGCGATGTGATAGAGGGCGGTCTGGCAGGAGCGACGGGCCAGGCTATCAGCCTTGGCGGTGTACTGACGGTCCTTGATGACATCCAGATAGAAGGAGCCCATCTCGATGGAGCAGAACTGCATCAGCTTCTGGGTCACGCCGTGGAAGTTGTACTCGTCGAATGCCGTCACGATCTCGGCCTGTACCGCCTTGGCACGACCCACTGCCCAGCGATCCACCACGACCATGTCGGCAGGTGCCACCATGTCGGTCGCCGGATTGAAGCCGTTCAGGTTGGCCAGCAGGAAGCGGGCAGTGTTGCGGATCCGGCGATAAGCATCGGCAGAGCGCTTGAGGATCTCGTCGGAGACGGTCATCTCGCCGGTGTAGTCAGTGCTCGCTACCCACAGACGCAGGATGTCGGCACCCAGCTTGTTCATTACGTCCTGCGGGCTGACCACGTTGCCGATGGACTTGGACATCTTGCGGCCCTGACCATCCACGGTGAAGCCGTGAGTCAGCACCTGGTTGTAGGGAGCCTTGTCTTTCATGGCCACGCCGATCATCAGGGAGGACATGAACCAGCCGCGATGCTGGTCAGAGCCTTCCAGATAGAGGTCAGCGGAGTGCCCGTTGAACTCGGGACGAGCATCTACCACGGAGGAGTGGGTTGAACCCGAGTCGAACCAGACGTCCAGGGTGTCGGGCACCTTGTCGTACATGTCGGCGTCGCTGCCCAGCAGTTCGGCCTTGTCCAGATCCCACCATGCCTGGATACCGGACTGCTCGACCCGCTTGGCCACTTCAAACATCAGGCGCACGGAGTCCGGGTGCAGTGCCTGAGTCTCTTTGTGGACAAACAGGGAGATGGGCACGCCCCAGGTACGCTGACGGGAGATACACCAGTCAGGACGGTTCTCGACCATCGCCTGGATACGGTTTTTACCCCAAGCAGGTACCCAGCCGCTCTGGCCGTGCTGTTTGAAACCGTCTTGCTCGATGCGCTCGATCTCTTCCAGCGCGCGTTTGCGCAGACCCTTCTGTTCCATGCTGATGAACCACTGCGGGGTGGCACGGAAAATGATCGGGGTCTTGTGACGCCAGCAGTGCGGGTAGGAGTGGTTGAACACCTTGTGATGCAGCAGGGCGCCGCGCTCGGTCAGCACCTCGACCACAGAGGCGTTGGCCTTGAACACGTGCTGGCCGGCAAACAGTTCGGTATCTGGCAGGTAAACGCCATTGCTGCCAACCGGGTTGGCCACTTCCAGACCGTACTTCTGACCGACCACGAAATCTTCCGGACCATGGCCAGGAGCCGTGTGCACGGCGCCGGTACCGGCATCCAGCGTGACGTGGTCACCCAGCACGACCGGCACGTCGAAGCTGTAGAAGGGGTGATTGAAGCGCTGCAGCTCGAGCGCAGCGCCCTTGGCGTAGCCCAGATTGTGGAACTTCTCGATACCGGCACGATCCATCACATCCTTGACCAGCTCGGCGGCCAGGATCAGACGCTCGGGATGCTCGCCTTCAACCTGCACCAGCGCATAATCGAGGTCAGCATGCATGGCGATGGCACGGTTTGCAGGCAGGGTCCACGGGGTAGTAGTCCAGATCACCGCAGAGATCGGGCCTTTACCGGGGTGGCCTTCGGCGCAGTCAAACCTGGCGACAACGGCAGCTTCGTCGACGGCTTTGAAGCGCACGTCGATGGAGGGGGAGTTCTTGTCGTAGTACTCCACTTCGGCTTCAGCCAAGGCGGAGCCGCAATCGGTACACCAGTGCACTGGCTTGGAGCCTTTGTGCAGGTGGCCGTTTTCAACAATTTTGGCCATGGAGCGGATGATATTGGCCTCGGTGCCAAAATCCATGGTCAGATAGGGGTGTTCCCAGTCGCCCAGCACACCCAGACGGATGAAGTCGACTTTCTGCGCGTCGATCTGTGTCTTGGCGTACTTGCGGCACTCGGCACGGAACTCGGCAGCAGAGACTTTCTCGCCCGGCTTGCCGACCATGCCTTCCACTTTCAGCTCGATGGGCAGACCGTGGCAATCCCAACCCGGCACATAGGGGGAATCGAAACCAGAAAGGCCCTTGGACTTGATGATGATGTCTTTGAGGATCTTGTTGACCGAGTGACCGATGTGAATGTTGCCGTTCGCATAGGGGGGGCCATCATGCAGAATGAAAGAAGGCTTACCCGCTTTGGCGCGGCGAATAGCGCCGTAGAGATCCTGATCGTACCAACGTTTCAGCATGTTGGGTTCGCGCTTGGCCAGATCGCCACGCATCGGAAACTCGGTTTCCGGAAGATTCAGGGTGTGTTTATAGTCGCTCATCAGTCCTGGGTTCCCTTCTTTTCTAAAAGAGTGCTGGGTAAATTGAATTGTGGCAGCCCGAACCAGGCTCGGGCCGCCAGGGCATCTCGTTCGATCTGCTCTTTCAAGGCAGTGAAAGAGGCAAACTTCTGCTCTTCGCGCAGCTTGTGGCGAAGCAGCACCTTGACCTGCTGACCATATAGATCACCAGAAAAATCAAATAGATGTACTTCCAATCTGGCTTGTGTACCGCTCAAGGTCGGCCGCACACCCACATTGGCGACACCGGGGAAGGTCTTGCCGGAACATATCACTTCCACCGCAAACACGCCACCGACCGGGATCACCTGACGCTTGAGGGCCAGATTGGCGGTAGGAAAACCTATGGTGCGCCCCAGCTTGTCGCCGTGGGCCACCCGGCCGCTGATGGTATAGGGACGGCCAAGCATCAACTCCACCTCGGCCATGCGGCCCGCCTTGAGGGCCTCACGCACCAGGGTGCTGCTGACTCGCTGCCGTTCGAGCTGGAAGCTCTGGGTGCTGATCACCTCGAAGCCGAAGCGCTGCCCCGCCTCCTCCAGCAGGTGGAAGTCCCCTTCCCGCTCCTTGCCGAAGCGAAAATCGTCACCGACCACCAGATAGCGCACCCCGAGCTTCTCCACCAGCAACTGCTCGATGAAGGTCGAGGCGACTTGCTCGGCAAAACGGTGGCTGAAACGCACACAGAGCATCCGATCGATATGCAGCCCCTGCAGCGCTTCGTACTTCTCCCGCAACCGGCTCAGCCGGGCAGGGGCCTCGCTGCCTGCGAACAACTCCAGCGGCTGCGGTTCGAACAGCATGACGCAGGCGGGCAATCCCAGCTGGGCCGCTTTCTCCTTGAGACGTGCCAATACCGCATGGTGACCCTGATGAACCCCATCAAAGTTGCCAATGGTTAATACACATCCCCGGTGACGGGGCTTGAGATTGTGAATGCCGCGAATAAGCTCCATCAGTGCCTTGTGCGTTGCTGCCATGGAAATCGGCGGATTATATATCAGCCGGCAGGCAGGGTCAGCCCTCATGGCCCGATTTCAGGCATCCTGGCCAAATTCCGAATGCCGAACGCCATCAGGACTATCCCGTACAAGGTTCACCCGCCCATTAAGACAGGGTCACCCCTGCTACTGACCCGATCTCAGGTGTCTTGGCCGAATGCCAAGCGCCAGCAGGATGACGCCATACACGGCCCCACCCAGACAGAGCAACATAGTCAGCTGCAGGCTAGCCTTGCCCATGCCCCAGGCGCCCCATTGAGCGAGATCCGGTGACATATAGCCAAGCAGCCCTCCCATCAGCACAGTGGCCACCAGCAGTTTGAGGCAGAAGATCCCGGTATTGCGGGACGGACGGTAGACCGATTGCTGATACAAGCCCTTGAACAGCAAGGCCGCATTCAAGGTGCCTGAGCAAGCGGTCGACAGCGCCAACCCAACATAGCCGAGCGGAAAGATGAAAATGAGGTTACATACCATGTTGGCAACCATGGACATCACCCCGATCCGCACCGGGGTCCGGGTATCCTGGCGGGCGTAATAACCCGGCGCCAGTACCTTGATCAGCATCAGGGAGAGCAGGCCCGTCGTGGAGGCCAGCAGACTGGCACTGGACATGCTCACCTCATGCATACCGAACTCGCCGCGCATGAAGAGCACTCGCAGTATGGGCTCGCGCAACACGGCTATGCCCACCATGGCCGGCAGGCCGAGCAGCATCACCATGCGCACCCCCCAGTCCATGGTGCGGGAGAAGTCGGCCGGGTCTTCATCCACATGCTTCTTGGCCAGCGCAGGCAGGATCACGGTACTGATGGCCACCGCAAACAGGCCGAGGGGGAACTCCAGCAGGCGATCCGAGTAATAGAGATAGCTGATGGCGCCAGTGGCGAGGAAGGAGGCGAGCATAGTGTTGATCAGCAAGTTGATCTGGCTGACCGAGACGCCAAACAGCGCCGGGATCATCAGGGTGCGGATCTTGATCACCCCGGGATGATGCCAACCCCACTTGGGCCACACCAGCATGTTGATCTGGCGCAGGAAGGGATACTGGAACAGGAACTGCACCAGACCGCCCAGAAAGACACCGATGGCAAGAGCTATCTCTGGCCGCTCCATCAAGGGTGCGATCCACCAGGCCGCCGCTATCATGGTGAGGTTAAGAAACACCGGCGTGAAGGACGCGACGGCAAAGCGGCCAAAGGTGTTGAGTATGGCCCCCGCCATGGCGGTGAAGGTGATGAACCAGAGATAGGGGAAGGTGATTTTGAGCATCAGGCTGGCCAGCTCGAACTTTTCGGCTGCTGGCCCGCCATGTAACCAGTCCCAGAACCAGCCCCAGCCGAACAGGGCCGTCAGCACGCCCGAGCCCAGCACCCCGAGCAGGGTGACTATGGTGACTATGCCACCGAGCGTACCCGCCACGGCAGCCAGCAATTCGCGCACCTCGCGCTCATCACCCTTCTTCTTGTACTCCGTCATCACGGGAACAAAAGCCTGGTTGAAGGCCCCTTCGGCGAACAGCCGGCGCAGAAAATTGGGAATACGGTTGGCAAAGAAGAAGACGTCTGCAGCCGCCCCGGCGCCGAGCAGATTGGCGATGACCACATCGCGAACCAAGCCCATCACACGGGACGCCAGCGTCATTACGGACACTATCATGCCGGATTTGATCAATTTCTTACTCAAGACGAAGCCTCTGGAACTGTCAGAATGGAAAGAATGCTGGTAGAATCGGCCGACAGTTTAACCGCCTCCCAACAGACACACCACCGGGGGGCGGTGTTTATTTGCACAAATCATTTGACAATATGTGGTTGAGAAGGCATATTTCCGGGCCTTTTCAATACACTCGCTAAGACAGTTTTAGGAGTTTTACCTTGGCTAATATCAAATCTGCTAAGAAGCGCGCGATTCAGTCAGAGAAACGTCGTCAACACAACGCCAGCCGTCGTTCAATGACCCGTACCTATCTGAAGAAAGTAATTGCTGCCATCGCTTCTGGCGACAAAGCTGCTGCTGTTGCCGCTTTTGCTACCGCTCAGCCGATCATGGATCGCATGGCTACCAAAGGCCTGATCCACAAGAACAAAGCTGCTCGTCACAAGAGCCGCCTGTCTGCCCAGATCAAAGCTATGGCTTAATCAGCTTCGGCTGCATAAAGCTAAAAAAACCGGCCTCAGTGCCGGTTTTTATTTATCTGCGCTGCAGTAAAGTTTGTGCAGCAGGGCAATCATTTCGCGTACCTCATGGCTGCGCAGCGAATAGTAGACCGTCTGGGCCTCTTTTCGCGTCTCCACCAACCCATCCCGCCGAAGCACGGCCAAGTGCTGTGACAGGGCTGACTGACTCAACCCGAGCACCTCGTTGAGTTCCCCCACCGACAGCTCCCGATCCTGCAGCTGACACAAAATAAACAATCGTCGTTCGTTGGCCAGTGCCTTGAGCAGTGCCACAGCGCGGCTCGCATTCGCCTCCATCTCTTCCAGTTGCATCTCATCCCCTCTCGTCCGAGGCAAGAATCATACTCTGTGACCCGTCGATTTAAAATGACAGGGTTGCCGGTTGAATCGTGGTGAAGTCCTCTTCCCCGGCAAACAGGAAAGAGAAATCGCTCTCGCACACCCGTTTTACCGCCGGATGCTGGATCATTCGCTCGGCAAAGATGACGTAATACTCCTCCATCAGATCCTGAGTCTCCCCGAGCAGCCTCACCCCCTCCCCTTCCAGGATCTCCTCCCGATAGATGGTGGGGGCCATGAAGATGCCCTGGTTGAAGAAACCGAAGGCCTTCATCAGGGCCGCATCGTCGAACTCCCCAAGGATGCTGGGGGAGATGCCTTGCTGCTCGAACCACTGGGTCAGCTGGCGTCCCATGGCGGTACGGCGCCCCGGGATCAGCAGCTTTCGCTCCTCCAGACAGGCGGGAAAGGGTTTCTCGGGCAACGGCACCTTGCAGAAGAAGCTGACGCCACAACCGCCGAGCCGCTTGGATAACAGGCCCGCATGCTGGCCTGAGTCCACCGGGCAGTCGGAGAGGATCATGTCGAGCTTGTGCTCGCTCAGCTGTTCCAGCAGCAGCTCGTGGGTCGATTCGAAGCAGCGCAGGTGGATGGAGCCATCGTTGGGAATGACGGAGAGCAGTACCCGGCTGGCAAGGCGCTTGGAGAGCGCATCGGCGATGCCGACGTCAAACAGGATCTGGCTCTCCTTGCGGTAGTTGACGATATCCAGCATCTCGTAGGAGAGGCTGAACATCTTGTCGGCGTAGCGGAATACCAGCTGGCCCAGTTCGGTCGCTTCGAGAGAACGCCCCTTGCGCTTGAGCAACTTGCCACCGAGGCGCTGCTCCAGCAGTTTGATCTGGCCGGTGACTGTCTGCGGGGTCAAAAAGAGGGCTTCCGCCGCTTGAGTGACGGAGCCCTTTTTCTGAGTCATCCAAAAATAATAGAGATGGTTGTAATTAAGGTGTGACATCCGATGGGGTTCCCGCGGTACGCGGACTCCGGTAGCAGCTGAGTTCAACCGCCAGAATGTCATACATGTCGCTGATCGAGTCAACCTTGTTTGCGGTGAACTGCGTCTGCAGGCTGGCCTTGAGGCGCGCCTTGTCAGGCATCCGTTCGCCGCAGTAGCGCTTGTTGGACTGCTTGACCCGCTCACCGGCCCGGCTGCTCAGGGCCCGCTCGGCGAAGGTCTCACCGAATTGGGCCTTGGCCTGTTTGTCCCCCAGCATGACGGCGCTGTCGACCACTCCATTGAGGTAAGCAGAGCAGCTGCTTGATGCCGGATCCTGCTGACAATCTTCCAGACTGGCCGCCCAGAGCCCCGGGCTCGCCAGCATAACCAGCCATAACAGTCTTCTCATAACCCCTCCGTGTTTTGATCCGCCGCACGGTTGGGAAGCGACATCCGCAGGGCAAAATAACCGACCACTGCCGCCAGCGTAGATCCCACCAGGATCCCGAGGCGTGAATAGCTGCCGTAATCCAATCCGCCGTACTCGAACGCCAGCGATGCAATGAACATCGACATGGTAAAGCCAATGCCACACAGTATGCTGACCGCAAAAATCTGCTTGAAGTTGACCCCGGCCGGCAACTGGGCGATACCCAGCTTGACCGCCAGCCAACTGATGGTGAATACCCCAAGCGGCTTGCCCACGAACAGCCCCAGCATGATGCCAAGGGGCACAGGGCTCAGCAGGGACGGCAGGCTTATTCCGCCCAGTGGAACGCCCGCATTGGCAAAGGCGAACAGCGGCAGTATCAGGTAAGCACTCCAGGGATGCAGCGAGTGCTCCAAATGCTTGAGCGGCGAGGCATAACGCTTGCCGTTGAGCGGTATCATGAAGCCCACGATGACGCCAGCCAGGGTCGCGTGGACACCGGACTTGAGTACCGCGACCCAGAGCACCAGACCCACCAGCATGTAGAGGCCGATCCTGTCCTCGCCACGCCGATTCATCCACAGCAGGGTCAGGATCGCCAGGATACTGACCACCAGCGCCGTCAGCGACAGCTGCTGGGTATAGAAGATCGCAATGATGATGATGACCCCGAGGTCGTCCATGATGGCCAGCGCCAGCAAGAACACCTTGAGGCTGACCGGCACCCGCTTGCCCAGTAGCGCCATCACCCCGAGGGCGAAGGCGATATCGGTCGCGGCGGGGATAGCCCAACCAGCACGCGCCACTTCATCCGAGTAGTTGAAGAAGGTGTAGATGAGCGCGGGAGCCAACATGCCGCCGACCGCGGCTATGGCCGGGAAGGTCGCCTGCACGCGGGAGGAGAGCGCGCCTTCCAGCATCTCGCGCTTGACCTCAAGCCCGACCAGCAGGAAGAAGATTGCCATGAAACCGTCGTTGATCCAGAGCAGCAGCGGCTTGTTGATGTCGAGAGCGGCGATGCGCACCTGCACCGGCGTATCGAGGAATGCCTGATAGCCACCGGCCAGAACCGTGTTGGCCAATACCATCGCCACTATGGCTGCCATGATCAGAATTATTCCGGAGGCGGCCTCCAGCTTCAGAAACTTCTTTATTACGTCGTTCATGGTTAAATTATCCGCAGAATTACTTTAGTTTAAGTCTATATCCCATAACAATTAATGGAAAATCGTTTCTTACTGCTGAATACCACGAGAAAACCGAAGGAAGAAACAGAAGATACCTGCTATAAGCAGGCTTCACTGTGCGCCGGCGCCCTTGATGACGCAATCAATAAAATGAATTTTCAGTTATTTTTATGCATAAAAAAGGCGCTTCAAGGCGCCTTTGACATTAGATAGCGACGGGCGCCTTGATGCCGGGATGGGGGTCGTACCCCAGGATCTCGAAATCCTCAAACCGGTAGTCGAAGAGGGAATCCGGTTTGCGCTTGATCGCCAGCTGCGGCAAGGACCGTGGCTCGCGGGAAAGCTGCAGCGCGGTCTGCTCCATGTGGTTGGAGTAGAGGTGCACATCACCACCAGTCCAAACGAAGTCACCCACCTCCAGGTTGCACTGCTGGGCCATCATGTGGGTCAGCAGAGCGTAGCTGGCAATGTTGAACGGCAGGCCGAGGAACACATCACAGCTGCGCTGGTAGAGCTGGCAGGAGAGCTTGCCGTCTGCCACATAGAACTGGAAAAAGGCGTGGCAGGGTGCCAACGCCATTTTATCCAGCTCGCCCACGTTCCAGGCGGAGACGATGATGCGGCGCGAATCCGGATTGTGCTTGATGTCATCCACTGCTCGCTGGATCTGATCGATGACGGTGCCATCGGCCGCCGGCCAGGAGCGCCACTGGGCGCCATAGACAGGCCCCAGATCGCCATTCTCGTCGGCCCACTCATCCCAGATGCTGACGCCGTGCTCTTTCAGATAGGCAGTGTTGGTGTCGCCGTTGAGGAACCAGAGCAACTCGTGAATGATGGAACGCAGGTGGCATTTCTTGGTGGTGACCAGTGGAAAGCCGTCCGCCAGATTGAAGCGCATCTGATGGCCGAACAGGGAGACGGTACCGGTGCCGGTACGGTCTGACTTGGCGGTGCCCTCATCGAGGATCTTCTGCATCAGGTCGAGATAAGCTCTCATTACTTCGCCTCCTTCACGGCATTACCAAACATCTTCACGCTACCGCAGGCATCTTGGGGCAGGTTATTCTGCATAAGAACGAGGCAGACTCTCATTGCTTTGCCTCCTTCACCCTATTACCAAATAACTGCGGGCGCTTGTAGGCGGCCCAAATCATCAGGGCACCGGCGATAATCATCGGGGTGGAGAGGATCTGGCCCATGCTGATCTCCTGGAAATAGAGACCCAGCTGGCTGTCCGGCTGGCGCACAAACTCCACCAGGAAGCGGAACAGGCCGTAGAACAGCAAGAACATGCCTGAGATGGCACCACGGGGCGGGTTCTTGCGCCAAAACAGGTTGAGGATGATGAACAGCACCACCCCTTCCAGTGCAAACTGGTAGAGCTGGGAGGGATGGCGCGGCTCAGGGCCTGCCTCCGGGAAGATGATGGCCCAGGGCACATCGGTGACCCGACCCCACAACTCACCGTTGAGGAAGTTGCCGATCCGGCCAACACCGAGACCAAACGGAATGAGCGGAGCCACAAAGTCGGCCACGGTGAAGAAGTGGCGCTTGGTTTTGTGGGCAAACCAGATCATCGCGGTGATAACCCCGATCAGACCACCGTGGAACGACATGCCTCCGGTCCAGATCTTGAACAGGTAGAGGGGGTCAGCCAAGAACATGTCGAAGTTGTAGAACAGCACGTAACCGACCCGACCACCCAGGATCACCCCGAGGAAGCCATAGAACAGCAGGTCGGATACCTCGTTGCGGGTCCAGCCGCTGTTCTGTGCGTCTGCGCGACGCCCCGCCAGCCACATAGCAAAAGCGAAACCAAACAGGTACATGAGACCGTACCAGCGTACCGATAGTGGCCCCAAACTGAATGCGACAGGATCAACCTGCGAGAAAACCCAATATCCATCGTGCTGCATATGCGGCCCCAGTCATAAGAAAAGCCGCATTTTCCGATCATTCGTCAGCAGGGACAAGGCATGATTATCAATCAGTCTGTTTCGTTTTGTGACCGGCCCGCAGCAAGCCGCCCAGACCGTGCTCTTCCAGGTAGCGGGCGAACAGGCCGCGCAGCACGTGAGGATTGTCGTGCTTGAGGCCGTCGGCCATCAGCGCGGTCAGCTCGCTCAGGGTCGATTGACGCAGCACGTACTTGATCCTGGCGATATTGTGGGTGTTCATACTGAAGCGGCGATAGCCCATGGCCAGCAACAAAAGCACACCGACCGGATCGCCGGCCAGTTCGCCACAAACCGACACCGGCTTCTGGTAGCGATGGGAGGCATCAACCAGCTGTTGCAGGGCGCGGATCACCGCAGGATGGAAAGCGTCGTAGATGTTGGCGACGCGGGCATTGTTGCGGTCCACCGCCAGCAGGTATTGCGTCAGGTCATTGCTGCCCACCGACCAGAAGTCGATGAGCGGCGCCATCTCGGGCAGTATATAGAGGGCGGACGGCACCTCTATCATCACTCCCAGGCTGGGGTAGCGGATCACCGCATCGCGGCTGGCCGCCTCTTCCGACACTTCTCGCCAAGCCTGGTCCAGCAACCGACGGGAAGCCCTGATTTCGCTGACGCTGCTGATCATCGGCAGCATGATGGCCAGATTGTCCAGCCCCTCGCTCGCTCGTAGCATGGCCTTGAGCTGGACCAGAAACAGTTCGGGGTGATCCAGAGTGAGCCGGATCCCCCGCCAGCCAAGGAAGGGATTTTCCTCGACGATGGGGAAATAGGGCAGCTGCTTGTCTCCCCCCACGTCCAGCGTGCGCATGCACACAGGACGATTGCGATAGGTTTCCAGAATGCCGCGATAGCGCGCCGTCTGCTCCCACTCGGAGGGGAAGCTGTCCTGCAGCATGAAGGGGATCTCGGTACGATAGAGCCCAACCCCGTCTGCCAGATGATTGAGGGAGATCTCGGTGTCGGCACTCAGGCCAGCGTTGAGCAGCAAGGAGACAGGGGTGCCATCGGCGGTTTCCGATGGCTGACTGTCGACGCTGCGCACCAGGGTATCGAGCGCCCGCTCCTCGTTGAGCAGTTGCCGATACTCGGTCAGGATCACCTGATTGGGCTCGATGAAGAGATCGCCGCTGTAGCCGTCGACCACCAGCATGCGACCGCCGATGTCGCCGAGCGGCAGATCCACCCCCATGATAGCCGCGACCCCCATGGCACGGGCTAAAATGGCGGCATGGGAGTTGGTACCGCCCTTGAGGGAGACCACCCCGGTCAGGAATTCCCTCGGCACCTCGGCAAGTATGGTGGCCGTCACCTCGTCGGCCACCAACACCACGGGCTCGCCGACCGTGATATGTTCCGGTTCATTCTGCACCAGCCGGCTGATAAGCCGCTGGGCTATGTCCTTCACATCGGTGGAGCGCTCCTGCAGGTAGGGATCCTTCATCCCCTTGAACTGGTCGATCAGTCGGTCGCTGATGAGCTTGACCGCCGACACGGCCGTCCAGTGCTCCTTGCTCACCTTGTTGCGGATGGGCTTGATGTAACCGGGATCGTTGAGCAGATGCAGATAAATGTCGAAGATGGCAACCGAATCCTCGCCGTAGCTCTCGCGAAACCGCAGTGCCAGACTCTCCAGATCGTGGCGTACCTCTTCCACCGCGACGTTCAGCCGCTCCAGCTGCTTGGCGTGCTCCTCATCCTTGCGTGGGGTGATGGAGCTGAGCTCCTTGCGGGGCCGCCACACCCAGGCTTTGGCCATGGCAATACCGCTGGCCCCGGCGATACCGCGCAGCGGCTTGCTCCAGTCGGTCTTCTGCAACCACCCCTTGGCTTGCGCCTGGGCGATGCGGGCCGCCAGCTGAGCCGCCAGCGTGACCATGAAGGACTCCTCCCCCTCATCGAAAAGGCGACACTCCTTCTGTTGCACCACCAAAATGCCCACCACTTGGCGCTGATGCATGATGGGGGCGCCAAGGAAGGAGCGAAACGCTTCTTCGGCGACATCGGGCAGAAATTTGAAACTGGGATGGGAGGGGGCATCAGCCAGGTTGATCAGCTCTTCCCGCTGACCCACCAGACCGACTATACCCTGCTCAAATGGCAGGATCGCCTTGCCCACCGCCGACTCGGCCAGCCCATCGGTCGCGGCCAGCCGGTAGCGGCGCATGTCCGGTTCAGAAACATAGACGGAACAGCAGTCCACCATCATGGCCAGCCGGGTCTGACTGACCAATGCCTGCAGAGCCAGCTCCAAGGTGTTGGCTTCGGCCATGCTTTCGACGATGCGTCTGAGTTCCGTCAGCAACTAGGTGTGCTCCTTAGCGAGAGCGGTTGCGCCGCCCATCTTTCCGATTAACTTGCACCACGAGCACTGGCATCGCCAGCGGAGCAAACTCTTTCATCACCCGTCGATAGACTTCTCGCTTGAAAGAGACAACCTGGCGTACCGGATACCAGAAGCTGACCCAACGCCAATCATCAAACTCGGGGTGACCATGACAACCGAACTGGATTCTGGACTCCCTGTCAGGATCCAGTTGTAGCAAGAACCATTTTTGTTTTTGGCCAATACAGACCGGTGAACTGTCCCAACGAACAAGGCGTTTGGGTAAGCGGTACTTCAGCCAGTTGCGACTGGTGGCCATGATGGTCACATCCTCGGGCTTGAGGCCTATCTCCTCATACAGCTCACGATACATGGCCTGCTCAGGCGTCTCACCGTCATCAACTCCCCCCTGCGGAAACTGCCAGGAGTGCTGCCCATAGCGCTTAGCCCACAATACTTGCCCGTCACGGTTACAGATCACGATTCCGACATTGGGACGAAACCCGTCGCCATCTATCACGTGATCACCTTATAAAGGCTGAATCTATAAGGAGATTGTTCCACATTCACCCCGTGGCAGCAAACAAGGACTGCAATCCCCCACTCATGAATAACTTTCAATTTCAAGCCGACTTATAAACAAATCCAAGGATCAAACCCCGCAAGTTGCCCACCCAGACTGTGCATAAGCCTGTGATCAAGCAGGTATATACAGTAGTTTTTTTTATCTGCTCTACTCAAGGAACCAGCATGCGGCATGGTTTATAAAACTAAAAATCCATTTGAATACAATGTGTTATGCGCACTTCACTGGATCAAGATCCATGTCTTTCCCGGCCAAAGATCCGGGATCCTGATTGTGAACAAGTTCATCTGCTCAAAGATCCACCACGGCTAATTTATCCACAGGAGTGGCACACTATCTGCCCTGCCATCGCAGCAAAAATCGCTGCCGTTTCACATTTTTTTGTAACAACACCCCCACTATCACCACTTTGAGCCAGTTATCCAAGATTTCTGTGGATAACTGTGTGCAACAGCATGAGTAAACCCTTGGACAACTATTCCAAGCCGGGATCCTGCGTGGAAAAGATCGGTACAATAAAGACAAATTCGTTAAAAATCATTATGATAAGTAATAAGGTGCAAAATCCCCCCCCCAGTGCAACCCCTCGGCAGGATCGGTTATAAAAACAGCGATCCTCACCAAGGAGCAGACTTGCTAGAATAATCCCCTTTGCAGGAGTCATTCATGCCCACCCAGCCCCAGTCCGAGCAGGAGTTATTGAGCCGAGCCCATGCCATGGCAGGCTTCACACTGGCACAGCTGGCTGCCGATGCAGGCCTCGCCGTCCCCCGGGATCTGAGACGGGACAAAGGCTGGGTCGGCCAGCTGATCGAGTGGCAACTGGGTGCCAGCGCCGGCAGCAAGCCAGAGCAGGACTTCCCGGAACTTGGCATAGAGCTCAAGACGATCCCCATCGATCCTCAGGGCAAACCCCTGGAGACCACCTTCGTCTGCGTGGCGCCGCTGATCGGCGTCAGCGGCCAGCGCTGGGAGCAGTCAAACGTGCGCAACAAACTCTCGCGGGTGCTCTGGATCCCGGTTGAGGGAAGTCGCGATATCCCGATAGGCGAGCGCCGGGTCGGCATGCCGCTGATGTGGAGCCCTAATGAGGAGGAGGATCGGCTGCTGCGCCAGGACTGGGAGGAGTTGATGGACATGATAGTGCTGGGAGAGGTGGAGCAGATCAGCGCTCGCCACGGTCAGGTGATGCAACTGCGCCCAAAGGCCGCTAACAACAAGGCGCTGACCCGCGCCATCGGTCGCAATGGCCAGCCGATCCTGACCCTGCCACGGGGCTTTTACCTCAAGACAGGATTCACCCACGGCCTGCTGCAACGCCACTTTGCCTTGCCCGTTTGATCTGTTCTATCAACATCCTTGTCATAAAGTGATATAAAAATAGGCAGAACCCCTTTCTTCGCACCAATGACAAGGAGGCGTCATGCCGATCAACAAGCAATTCCTCAAGTCCCGTCCCGAGGTCAAGGTGACCTTCGCGGTGGAAAAAGTGGCTGCCGGTGAGGCAGAACAGGTACTGCTGCTGGGGGAATTTAGCCAGTGGCAACCCATAGAGCTCAAACGGATGAAGAGCGGAGAGTTTAGAACCACCCTCAACCTGCCCACCGATGGTCCCAGCCATTTCGAATACTGCTACCAGCTGGTGAAACCGAACGGAGAGACACTCTACGACAACGATTGGGAGGCGGACGACTATGTGCCGGGCCCCTTCGGACGTGACAACTCAGTGGTGCGTGTCAGCCAGTAGGCGACGACCAGAACACTGGCACATCTGGCCAGCCCCCGGATTGCGGACACAAAAAAGGCTCGCCATTGGCGAGCCTTTTCACTACCTGTCGAGCTATTTGCCGACATATCGACACCAATTCGAATCGAATTAGTTGAGCTTCTCTTTGATACGAGCAGCTTTGCCGGACAGGTTGCGCAGGTAGTACAGTTTGGCGCGGCGAACATCACCACGACGCTTCAGTTCTACACTGTGGATCAGCGGAGAGTGAGTCTGGAATACACGCTCAACACCTTCGCCGTTGGAGATCTTGCGAACGGTGAAAGCAGAGTGCAGACCGCGGTTACGCTTGGCAATAACGATGCCTTCGAAAGCCTGCAGACGCTCTTTGCCACCTTCTTTAACACGAACTTGAACACGTACAGTGTCGCCCTGGGCAAATGCCGGGATGTCGGTACGCAGTTGCTCTTGCTCAAGCTGCTGAATAATCTTGCTCATTGTCTTTCCTTACCTAGGATAAACTGAAAACTCTACTTAACGCTGTCACGCACTTCGCGGACATACTCGGCAAGAAGTGATTCTTGCTCGTCAGTCAGAGCTAGGTTGTTAATAAGTTCCGGCCTTCTTTGCCAGGTTCGTCCGAGCGACTGTTTGAGACGCCAGCGTCGAATCACTTCGTGATTGCCGCTTGTCAGCGCCTCTGGCACCGCCAATCCATCCAACACCTCCGGCCGAGTGTAGTGGGGATGATCCAGCAAGCCATCCGTGAAGGAGTCCTGCTCGGCACTGGCCTGATCACCCAAAACCCCCGGGACCAGACGCGAAACCGCATCGATCAGGGTCATGGCAGGCAACTCGCCACCACTTAACACGTAATCCCCGATAGACCACTCTTCGTCGACTTCGGTTTGTATCACGCGTTCATCGATACCTTCGTATCGACCGGCTACCAGAATCAGCTTCTGATTCGTCGCCAACTCGGTTACGCCCGCTTGAGTCAGCTTGCGTCCCTGAGGGGAGAGATAGATGACTTTCGCCCCGTCTCCCACCGCTTGCTTGGCTGCATGAATCGCGTCACGCAGCGGCTGAACCATCATTAACATGCCGGGCCCACCACCATAAGGACGATCATCGACCGTACGGTGTTTGTCGTGGGTAAACTCCCGGGGGTTCCAGCACTCAATCTGCAGCAGGCCACTCTTGACGGCCCGACCCGTTACCCCGTGCTCGGTAATGGCTCGGAACATTTCAGGGAAGAGGCTAATGACCCCAATCCACATAAGAAACCTCCGGCACCCGTGTTAGCGCGGGAAACTAGAAACCAGGATCCCAATCAACTTCGATTGTTCGAGCAGTCAGATCAATATGCTTGATCACCTGCTCTTCCAGGAACGGAATCAACCGCTCCTTTGCGCCAAAGGCATCTTTTACATTGGCCTCAACCACCAACACATCGTTGGAGCCGGTTTCCATCAATTCGGTCACCTTGCCCAGGTCGTATCCCTTGGTGGTCGATACCGAGCAACCAATCAGGTCACGCCAGTAGAACTCACCTTCAGGCAACGCAGGCAACAGATCAGCGGGTACGCCAATCTCGACATTGGTCAATGCCAGGGCATCTTCACGCAGATCGATACCATCGATTTTGCAAATCAGACCCTTGTTGTGACGCTTCCAGGCCGAAACCTTGAGTTCACGCCACCCCCCGTTCTGATTGATCAGCCAGGGGTTGTAATCGAAAATCGCTTCGGCAACATCGGTGAAGGAGTTCACTTTAAGCCAGCCCTTGATGCCATAAACGGTACCCAGGGTGCCCAGAACTATAGGTTTTTCCACCTTAACTCCTTACCGTTGGGCTGATTAAGCAGCTTTGGCAGCGTCTTTGATCAGCTTGGCAACGCGGTCAGAAACAGCGGCACCAGTAGCAACCCAATGCTCGATACGAGCCAGGTCCAGGTTCAGCTTTTCGGCAGAACCAGAAGCAACCGGGTTGAAGAAACCAACGCGCTCGATGAAGCGACCGTCACGGGCGCAACGGCTGTCAGAAACTACTACCTGGTAAAACGGACGCTTTTTCGCGCCACCACGTTGTAAACGAATGGTTACCATATCGTCCTCATTAACATCTAATGAACAAGGCCCGCAAACACGCGGACCCTAGCTTAAAATAAGCCGCGTAATTCTACTTGGATTCGTAATAATTGCAACCAAGCCAGCCATTTTTTGCACAAGGCTCACAATGAAAAGGGCCCACCTCTGGTGAGCCCCTGGCCTGGCTGAAACGGTCGGGATCAGAAGGGGCCGCGACCGCCACCGAATCCTGGTGGCAACATGTTCTTCATCTGCCCCATCATCTTGCGCATGCCGCCCTTGCCGGACATCTTCTTCATCATGCGCTGCATCTCGGTGAACTGCTTGAGCAGCTTGTTCACGTCCTGCACCTGCATGCCGGAACCTGCGGCGATACGGCGCTTGCGGGAGCCCTTGATGAGGTCGGGATGGGCACGCTCCCTGGGCGTCATGGAGCTGATGATGGCCTCCATCCGCACGGTCAGCTTGTCATCCATCTGATCCTTGACGTTGTCCGGCAGACCGGACATACCGGGCAGCTTGTCGAGCATGCCCATCATGCCGCCCATATTGCGCATCTGGGCCAGTTGTTCGCGGAAGTCTTCCAGATCGAAGCCCTTGCCACTCTTGACCTTGTTGGCCAGCTTGGCGGCTTTTTCCTTGTCGACATTGCGCTCCACTTCCTCGATCAGCGACAGCACGTCGCCCATGCCAAGGATGCGGGAGGCGAGACGATCCGGGTGGAACGGCTCCAGCGCATCTGTCTTCTCGCCCATACCGATGAACTTGACCGGCTTACCGGTGATGTGGCGCACGGAGAGGGCTGCACCACCGCGAGCGTCGCCATCCGCCTTGGTGAGGATCACGCCGGTGAGCGGCAGCGCCTCGTTGAACGCCTTGGCTGTGTTGGCGGCATCCTGACCCGTCATGGCGTCCACCACGAACAGGGTCTCGATCGGCTTGATGGTGGCGTGAAGATGGATGATCTCGTCCATCATGTCGCTGTCGACGTGCAGACGACCGGCGGTATCCACTATCACAACGTCATAGAACTTCTTGCGCGCCTGATCGATGGCGGCAGTGGCGATGTCGACCGGCTTCTGGCTAGCGTCGCTTGGAAAGAAATCGACGCCGATGTCGCTCGCCAGCGTCTCCAGCTGCTTGATCGCCGCGGGGCGATAGACGTCGGCACTGACGACCAGCACCTTCTTCTTGCTGCGCTCTTTGAGCAGCTTGGCCAGTTTACCTACGGTTGTGGTCTTACCGGCACCCTGCAGACCCGCCATCAGTATGATGGCCGGCGGTTGGGCGGCCAGGTTGAGCTGCTCGTTGGCTTCGCCCATCACCGAGACCAGTTCACCGTGTACTATCTTGATGAAGGCTTGGCCCGGACTCAGGGACTTGGCCACTTCCTGGCCAACCGCCCGCTCCTTGACGCGAGCCACGAAGTCCCGCACCACCGGCAGAGCGACGTCCGCCTCGAGCAGCGCCATGCGGACTTCGCGCAAGGTATCCTTGATGTTCTCTTCGGTCAGGCGACCGCGCCCACTGACATTGCGCAAGGTGCGCGAGAGTCGTTCAGTCAAATTCTCAAACATGACGGATTCCGGTTCTTGGCGTAATAAATTGGGGGCATTATAACCCAGAGCAGACGCGAGGACGATTATTCACCGCGCGGCAGCCATGGGGACCTTCTCTTTATATATGGGCAGATCGGCGGCTGCACAACTGGCGAGCACATCTTGTGCAAGGTATACTGCCTCTCTTATTCCCAACAGCCTGTTCAACAACGACCTGGTTATGATCGTGATCTCTGTTCTGGCCCTGGCGTTTTATCTGCTGGCCATCATCGCCTCGCTGCACCTGCTGCTCAGTGCCAAACCTGTGGGGCAAGTTCCCCTGTTTGCTTGTATCGGACTGGCCCTGATCGCGCACGGCGCCGCTGTGGCCGGCGAAGTGCTGGTGACCCATTCCGGCCAGAACCTGAGCATGCTCAACGTTGCATCTCTCGTGAGTCTCATCATCGGCTGCTTCATGACCTGCGTCACCCGCCGCTTCAACGGCTGGATCCTGCTGCCGGTGGTCTACAGTTTCTCCGCTCTGCTGCTGGCCGCCAGCGCCCTGATCCCGGGCCGCTATATCACCCATCTGGAGGCCCATCCCCAGCTGCTGCTGCACATAGGACTGGCACTGATGGCCTATTCGGTGCTGATGATCGCCTGTCTGTTCGCGCTACAGCTTGCCTGTCTGGACAGACAGCTCAAGTCCCGCAAGATCAGCCAGTTGCCAGCCATGCCGCCCTTGATGACGGTCGAAAAGCGGCTGTTCCAGCTCATCTCGGCGGGCCTGTTCCTGCTGACCCTCTCCATCGCCTCCGGCCTCTTCTTTCTGGAAGACATGTTCGCCCAAGGCAAATCCCACAAAGCGATCCTCTCGATCCTGGCCTGGTGCGTCTACATGCTGCTGCTGTGGGGTCATCACACCCGTGGCTGGCGCGGTCGCAAGGTCATCACCTTGAGCCTGATCGGCAGCTTCATCCTGACCCTGGCCTATTTCGGCAGCCGCTTCGTCAAAGAAGTCCTGCTGAGCTGATACCCATCCCCCTTTACTCATCCACCCCCCACAGGAGCCCTTCTTGGACAGCATATCAACGAGCACATTATTGATTGTTCTCGTTATTTTGATCCTCTTATCTGCTTTTTTCTCAAGTTCTGAAACCGGCATGATGTCGCTCAACCGCTACAAACTGCGGCATCTGGCTCAAACCAAGCACAAGGCTGCCCGTCGGGTAGAGAAGCTGCTGTCCCGCCCGGATCGCCTGCTGGGTCTGATCCTGATCGGCAACAACCTGGTCAACATCCTCGCCTCGGCCATCGCCACCATCGTCTGCATCAGACTGTTTGGCGCCTTCGGGGTAGCCATTGCCACCTTCGGCCTGACCCTGATAGTGCTGGTGTTTGGCGAGGTGACCCCCAAGACACTGGCCGCCATGTACCCGGAGAAGATCGCCTATCCCGCCTCCTGGATCCTCAAGGGGCTGATGGTGCCGCTCTACCCCTTTGTCTGGCTTATCAATGGCATCACCAGTGGCCTGCTCAAGCTGCTTCGGCTCCATCCCAGCAAGGATGACGCCCTCAACACCGAGGAGCTGCGCACCATAGTCAACGAGGCGGGCAGCCTGATCCCCCAGCGCCATCAGGAGATGCTGCTCAGTATTCTGGATCTGGACAAGATGACGGTGGAGCACATCATGGTGCCGCGCAGCGATATCTATGCCATCGACATCAACGATGACTGGAAGACCATACTGCGTCAGCTGGCCCACTGTGCCCACACCAAGATCCTGCTCTACCGCGACAACATCGACGATGTGGTGGGCTTCCTGCACGCCCGCGATGCACTGCGGCTGATGGCTAGGGATCAGTTCAACAAGTCGAGCCTGCTGCGGGAAGTGGACGAGATCTACTTCATCCCGGAAGGCACGCCGCTCAACGTGCAACTGGCCAAATTCCAGCGCAACAAGGAGCGGATCGGCCTCATAGTGGATGAGTACGGGGATATTCAGGGGTTGATCACCCTGGATGACATACTGGAAGAAATAGTCGGCGACTTCACCACCTCCATGACACCGGCGCCCAGCGACGAGATCCACCCCCAGCCGGATGGCTCGTTTCTGGTGGAAGGCTCGGCCAGCATTCGTGAGCTGAACAAAGAGATGAGCTGGCGACTGCCCATCGACGGGCCCAGAACCCTGAACGGTGTCATCCTGGAATACCTGGAGGAGATCCCCCAGCCCAACATCAGCCTGCGGCTCGCCGGCTATCCCATCGAGATCCTGGAAGTGGAGAACAACATGGTCAAGATGGCGCGGATCATGCCGGACTTATACCGTAACGAGTCGAGATTCGAAGATTGAAAAAAGGCTGCCGATGGCAGCCTTTTTATCTCACTCGCTCTCCTCATCCGGCTCCAGCACCAGGGTCGGGATCACGTCACCGAACACCTTCTGCAACTCCTCGCGATTGGCAAGCAGATCTTGCAGCGTGTAGCTGTCCATCACCGCCAAAAAGGCATTCATCGCCCCCTTCAGTGCATTCTTCAGCAAGCAGACAGAGACGATGTGGCAGACGGGTGAGTTGCAGTCGATGCCATCCAGATTGCCCTCCAGCGCCCGGATCACCTGACCGATATTAACTGTCTCCGGCGCGCAGGCCATGCGGATCCCGCCATTCTTGCCGCGCTGGGATTGTAGATAGCCCAGCTTCACCAGTTGATTCACCACCTTGACCATATGGTTGCGGGAGACGCCATACAAGGCGGAGACCTTGGCCACGCTCGACAATTCACCCTGTGGCAAGGTCGCCAGATAGAGCAGAGCTCTCAATCCAAAATCGGTATAGCTAGTTAGTCTCATAGTGCCTGTGTCGCATAACGCGAAAAATTGATTATTGATTCATATCAAATAAACATCTAGGATGCAGCTTATTAAGTGACATTTTAGATGTTCAATTAGTAAGGACCTCCTATGTTAGACCAAGCCACCATCGCCGTCATCAAAAGCACCATCCCTTTGCTCGAATCGGCGGGGCCAGCCCTCACCCAGCACTTCTACCAACGCATGTTCAGCCACAACCCTGAGCTGAAAGATATTTTCAACCTGGCGCACCAGCGAAGCGGCGGTCAACCGCTGGCGCTGTTCAACGCGGTGGCGGCTTACGCCAGGAATATCGACAACCTGGGAGCCCTGGCCGGAGCGGTAGAACGCATCGCCCACAAGCACACGGGTTTCCTGATCCAACCGGAACAATATCACATTGTAGGTAGTCATCTCTTGGCCACGCTCAAAGAATTAGGCGGAAGTGCGGTCACCGAGGAGGTGCTGGATGCCTGGGGCAAGGCTTACTGTGTGCTGGCCAGTATCTTCATCGGCCGGGAGAGCGAGATCTATCAGGAGAAGGCGAGCGAGATCGGTGGCTGGCAGGGTCCTCGCGCCTTCATCATCAAGGAGAAACGGGTCGAGAGCACACTCATCACCTCTTTCGTGCTGGCGCCCGTCGACGGCAAACCCGTACTGCATTTCAAACCGGGCCAGTACCTCAGCATCAAGCTGGCCCACCCAGAGCTCGAATATCAGGAGATCCGCCAATACTCTCTCTCTGATGCGCCGAACGGTCGCGATTACCGCATCAGCGTCAAGCGCGAGCCGCAGGGTCAGGTTTCCAACCTGCTGCACGACCATCTGCATACTGGCGATCAGGTGGATCTGATGCCGCCAACCGGCGACTTCTTCCTCCAGGCCAATGCCACCACCCCCGTGGTGCTGCTCTCCGCCGGTGTGGGCCTCACCCCCATGCTGAGCATGCTCAACCAGCTGCTGGCCAAAGGCCATGCTGCCGACATCTGCTGGCTGCACGCCTGTGAACAGGGTTCCTTGCACGCCTTCAAGGAGGATATCCAGCGCAAGCACGAACAACACGACTTGCTACAGAGCCGGGTCTGGTATCGGGAGCCGGGGGCTCTGGATGAGCAAGGGAAGGACTACGACTTCCACGGCACCATGAACGTGAGCCAGGTGGCCGAGTTGCTGGCACCGCAGGCCCACTACTATTTCTGTGGTCCGCTTGGTTTCATGCAGGCGATCAAGGCGCAGTTGAGCGCGATGGGCATTCCAGCCGATCAGCTACACTACGAAGTTTTTGGCCCCCATCAGGATCTTTAAACGGGGCGGCCACGTATAAAGCAAGGAGGATCCAGCCTGTCACGGCACGGCGGCTGGCACCTCCCGACCCACGGATGCAGATCCGTGGGTCGTTTTTTTGGTCAGTGCATCGCCTTGGCTCGGGCGATGGCGTTGGCCGGCATCCGGTTGCCCAGCCGGCTCAGCAGAGTGGCCGCCCTCTGGTGCTGGGCCTTGTCACCAATGACGGTGCTGTGCAGCCAGTGATAGGCCTCTTCATAATCCAGCGGGCTGCCCATCCCCTGCAGCAGCATCTCGACCCACTCGACCTGTGCCCGTTGAAACCCCAGTCTGGCGGCTTCACGCATCAGGGTCTCGGCCCTGACCAGATCTTTCTGCACCAGGGTGCCCTTCCAGTAGTAGCGGCCCAGCTGTTCCAGCGCCGGTGCCAGCCCCTGATTGGCCGCGTCCCACATGAATTTGACCCCAAGCTCGGCATTGGGCTTGATGCACACCCCCCAGGCCAACATGTCGCCCCACAGGAACTGATAGGCAGGCACCTTCATCACCTCGGCCCGCACCTCTATATCCTGAGTAAGCTGGCACCTGTCCTGCTTCACCTGTTGCAAGTGACGCCCCTGTGCAATCCAGTTGAGCAACTCATCCTGGCGGTAGAGGGGGACTGCCTGCAAATTGCGGCTGTCGATACCCAGACCGCCGCCACCCGATGGGGTGCTGGTCATGGGTCGGCTGGTCGGAGAGAGCCCGCTCTCCGCTGTGGCTGCGGGGGATGAGGTCGCGGGCGCAGATTCAGTCACAACGGCAGCGGGCTCCGCTGCTGGTGTCGACTCGGACGCCACAGGCAATGGTGCGGCAGCGGGGACTGCGTCAGATCCAGCAGGCTGGGCGGCGGCAGACACTGCGGGCGGAGCTGCAACCGCTGGCGACTCGGCGGCAGATACTGCGGGCAGGGATGCAACTGCTGGCGACTCGGCGGCAGACACTGCGGGCAGGGGGGATGCTATCGCTTGCTCGGCCGCTGACACCGCGCGGCTCGGTGTGGATGCGGCGGCGGATGCCTGAGGCTCCGCGCCCTGTACCTGGGTGGTCAGCAAACAGACAAGGCCGACAAGGGTAAGTGGTTTCATCATAAGGTTCTCCTGCTGCTCTCTGTTATCGGCAGCCGGCCCCATCCCCTTAGCCCGTCGCCATCTGCATCTGTCACCCATAACAAAGGGGAGCCGAAGCTCCCCTTGTTTGTCAGCCATACGGCTTACTTGACGAAGTCGACACCCAGCTGGATATCGGCTTTCAGGGTGGCTAGCATGCCATCCATCGCCGCTTGCTCGAAGGCACTCAGCTTGCCGTAGTCCAGCACGGTTTCGACACCGTTCTTGCCCAGCAGTATGGGTTGCGCGAAGAAGGCGGCGTGCTTGCCATCCCCTTCGACATAAGCACACTCGATGACATTGGCTTCGCCCTGCAGGCCCTTGATGAGAGACAGACCGAAACGGCAGGCCGCCTGGCCCATGGAGAGGGTGGCAGATCCGCCACCGGCCTTGGCTTCCACCACTTCGGTACCGGCGTTCTGGATACGCTTGGTCATGGCAGCCACTTCCTCGGCAGAGAAGCTGGCCCCTTCGATCTGGGACAACAGCGGCAGAATGGTCACGCCACTGTGGCCACCGATCACGTTGACACGCACCTTGTCGACGTTCAGACCCTTGGCCTCAGCCACGAAGGTCTCGGCACGGATCACGTCCAGGGTGGTGACACCGAACAGGCGGCGTTTGTCATAGACACCGGCTTTCTTCAGCACTTCAGCGGCGATGGCGACCGTGGTGTTGACCGGGTTGGTGATGATGCCGATCAGTGCTTTCGGGCAGGTAGCAGCACATTTTTCCACCAGATTCTTGACGATACCGGCATTGATATTGAACAGATCGGAACGATCCATGCCGGGCTTGCGCGCCACACCGGCGGAGATCAGCACCACATCGGCGCCGACCAGAGCCGGGCTCGGATCTTCACCGCAGAAACCTTTTACTTTCACGTCAGTCGGGATATGGCTCAGATCGACCGCCACGCCCGGAGTCACCGGGGCAATGTCATACAGGCTCAGTTCGGAGCCAGCAGGAAGGCGATTTTTCAACAGCAGAGCGAGGGCTTGGCCTATGCCACCGGCGGCACCCAGAACGGCAACTTTCATGATCAACTCCATGTTTAAGCGTAGGTTTAAGGTTGTTTCTTGTTGTGGGCCCAACATTAATGGATCCCCCCCTAAAAAACAATCTGATAACAGTTGTAATCACGGGTTCTGTGAGCCAAGAAACAGGCGGCGAATAAAAATGGGGGAAAATGCAGAAAATCAGAGGGAAAGCACAGATTTCCTGCACTTCCCCCGACCATAAATAGGTAGATATACCGAACTCAGGCCTGGAATGCCAGGGCTCGCCGCTCACACCAGCGGAACCCAATTGTTAACAATCCGTTCATGGTCAGATAGAGGGCACCGGCCACAGTGAACACCGCCAGGGTGTCATAAGTCTGGGCGTTGAGACGCTGGGCCAGACCCATCACATCCATGATGGTAATGGTGCTGGCGAGCGAACTCCCCTTGAGCACCAGGATCACCTCGTTGGAATAGGCGGGTACCAGCCGCCGGGCGGCGTGGCGTACCTTCATCCACAAGGTCTGCCCGGCCGAGAAACCGAGCGCGCGGCACGCCTCCACCTCGCCGGATGGAATGGCATCCAGTGCCCCCTTGAACAGCCGGGTAGAGTAAGCCGCCGTGTTAAAGCCAAGGGCCAACACGGCGCAGAACCAGGGCTGCTTGAGCAGCGGCCAGAGCGGCCCGGACTTGAGCCACTCGAACTGTCCCGGCCCGTAGTAGATGAGGAAAATCTGGATGAGCAGCGGCGTGCCGGTGAAGATCAGCACCCACAGCTGTACCAGCTGGGTCGCCACCGGAATGCGCAACTCCAGCACCCAGGTCATCAGGAGCGCCAGCGCAATCCCCAGCAGCAGACTGAGCAGAGTCAGCTCCAGCGTAGTAACCAAACCGCCCAGCAGGGTGATGAAATACTCTTGCATCAGTTAGCCTCCGTAGCGGCGGGTATAGCGGGCAGCCAGACTCAAGCCATATTCACTCACCAGACTGATCGCCAGATAGATGAGGGCAGCAGCGGCATACCAGGTGAACGGCTCATAGGTGCTGGCCGAGGCCATCTGCGCCTGACGCATCATCTCGTTCACCCCGATAAGGGAGACCAGCGCCGTATCCTTGAGCAGCACCAGCCACTGATTGCCAAGGCCCGGCAGGGCGTGACGCCACGCCTGCGGCAGCACGATGCGAAAGAAGATGTGACTCTTGCCAAAGCCGAGCGCCAGCGCCGCCAGCCGTTGCCCGGCAGGCACGGCATTGAGCGCCGCCCGCAGGGTCTGGGTCGCATAGCTGGCAAACAACAGGGAGAGCGCCAGCACACCGCAGGCGAACGGGCTGAACTCGACATACTCACCCGTGATGAGGAACAGCAGCTGCGTCGAGCCGAAGTAGATGAACAGCACCACCAGCAGCTCGGGCAGGCCACGGATCAGCGTGGTGAGTGTGGCCACCGGCCACACCAGCGCGCGCTGCTTGCTGAGCTCGGCGGCACTGAACGCCAGTGCCAATACCATGCCCCCGACCAGTGATGCCAAGGCCAGCCCGAGGGTCATCCAGGCTGCATCCAACAACAGGCTCAACATGGCTTACTGCGCGAAGTATTTGTCGAAGATTTTCTGATAGGTGCCGTTGGCCTTGATCTCGGCCAGCCCCTTGTTCAGCTGAGTCAGCAACTCCTGATTGCCCTTGGCGACCGCGATGCCAAAGCCGGTACCGAAGTACTTGGCATCGGTCACCGGCGTACCCACCACGGCATACTCCTTGTGCTGCTTGAGCCAGTCGGCTGCGACGGCGGTATCCGCAAAGACGCCGTCGGTACGGCCGTTCATCATATCGAGGAAGGCGCTCTGGTAGCTGGCATAAGGCACGGTCAGCAGACCCTTGCTCACCCAGTTATCCACCAGATAGGACTGGTGAGAGGTGCCGTTCTGCACGCCGACAGTCTTGTCCACCAGCTCTTCCGGTCCCTTGAAGGCGCCCTTCTTGGCCACAAAGACGGCGGAGTTCTCGTAATAGATGTCGGAGAAGTCGACCTGGGCAGAGCGCTCCGGGGTCACGTCCATGGCGGCGATAGCGGCGTCATAGCGACGGAATTTGAGGCTGGGGATCAGGCTGTCAAAGGCCTGGTTGTGGAAGCTGCATTCCAGCTTGGCCTGGGCGCAGATCGCGCGGGCCAGATCGATGTCAAAACCCTGGAACTCGTTCTTGTCATCCAGGTATTCGAACGGAGCATAAGTTGCCTCGGTGGCGAACTTGATCTCCTTGGCCAGCACAGAGGTGCTCAACAGGCCCATGGCAGCAACCAGCAATAGACTTTTTTTCATCACAGCTTCCTTATCGATTTGAATATCAATGCATCAAGAACTCGGCAAACCGGCTGGTTTGCGGAGAGTTGAAAATGGCGGCAGAGCCGGATTCGATGATCCGTCCCTTCTCCAGATAGATCACCTGACTGGCCACCTTGCGGGCGAACTCCACCTCGTGGGTCACCACGACCTGGGTGATGCCGGTCTGGCCCAGATTGCGGATGATCTCCGCCACCTCTTTGGTGATCTCGGGATCGAGGGCCGCCGTCGGCTCGTCAAACAGCAGCACCTGCGGATCCATCATCAGGGTACGGGCGATGGCCACCCGCTGCTGCTGACCGCCGGACAGCCGGGCAGGCCAGGCATCGCGCTTATCCGCCAGTTGCAGCTGGGTCAGCAGATAGGCGCCCTTCTCGATGGCAGCCGCCTTGCTCATGCCGAGCAACTTGACGGGGGCCTCGATCAGGTTCTCCATCACGGTCAGATGTGGCCACAGATTGTACTGCTGGAATACCATGCCCACCTTGCGGCGCAGCGCCTGTGTCTGACGGTTGAATTCGGCGGCAGAGAGGCTGGACGGGAAAGAAAATTCACTTTCACCTATGCGCAATACACCGGCATCCGGCGTATCCAACAGGTTCATCATGCGCAGCAGCGAACTCTTGCCGGCACCGCTTGGGCCCAGCAGCACCAAGGTTTCACCGGGAGCAGTCCGAAAGCTGACATCTTGCAGTACCGGCACCTTGTGCCAGGATTTTTCGATACCGATTAATTCAATACCCATACAGCCCAATTGAATAAGTTTTCAAAATTTCGTCCCGATTTTAGCCCCAAGATGGGTGGATGCAAGCTAATTTTGAATCAATATGCAGAACAAGCGCCGCTTCCTTGCAAAATTAGGCACATGAATGCAAAATGGACTCGCTGTTCATATCTGCCGCCTGAGCGTGACAGGCCGCCATACCTCCTCATTCGTGAGTCCAAGATGAAGCATAACGACAAGCAAGAAAAACTGGCCAAGGCCTTTAAAGCCTTGCTGAAAGAAGAACGATTTGGCTCCCAGGCAGAGATAGTGACTGCCCTGCAAGAGATGGGCTTCGAGAACATCAACCAGTCCAAGGTATCACGCATGCTGAGCCGCTTCGGCGCCGTTCGCACCCGCAATGCCAAGATGGAGATGGTCTACTGCCTGCCGGTGGAACTGGGCGTGCCCACCACCTCCAGCCCGCTCAAAAACCTGGTACTGGACGTCGACCACAACGGCGCCCTGGTGGTGATCCACACCAGCCCGGGTGCAGCCCAGCTCATCGCTCGCCTGCTCGACTCCCTCGGCAAGGCGGAAGGGATCCTCGGCACCATCGCCGGTGATGACACCATCTTCATCACCCCGACCAGCGACACCGACATCGAAGAGCTCTACCTCTCCGCCCTCGAGCTGTTCGAACAGACCCCTTAATCAGGCTCGTCCGTCCCGCTGTGGTGACGCCCCCTGAACGAAAAATCCCGGCCAAGGCCGGGATTTTTGTTGGTGACGTCAACCGCGCTTATTTGCCCCTGGAAACCAGATAATCCTCGGAAGGCGCAAAGAAGGCGGCCCCGGTCACGGCCCTGGTGAAACGCAGCAGATGGTCGAAGTGACTGCCCTCCCCCTTGTACATGCTGGCCAGCATGGCGTTGAAGTGCAGCGGCGTGCTGCAGCAGGAGATGAAGTAGAGCCCCTGCTCGGTCATGGTGCCCCAGGGCATGCTCTGGCGCAGTATCTCCATGGACTCACCCTTGGGGGTCTTGAGATTGACTCGCTTGATGTGGGCGGTCAGCGGCTTGTCTGCCGACTCATACTCTATGTTGTCGGCCTTGGTGCGACCTATGATGTCTTCCTGCTCCTTCAGAGCCAGCGCCTCCCAGTCGCTCATGGCATGCACCCAGCGCTGGACGTGGATATAGGAACCCCCGGCAAATTCGCCGCCGCCCAGCAGCGCCACTTCGGCCCTGTGCTCATCCTGCGGGTTTTCGGTGCCATCGACGAAGCCGGTCAGGTCCCGGCAATCCAGATTGCGGAAACCGCGCACCTCTTCAGCCAGTACCACCAGCCCCGCCAGCAAAGCCATCACGCGCTGACCGGCGTGGTGCAGCACATCCACCCGATCGGCGCGCAACTGCACGAAGAGATCAAACGGGGTATTCGGCGCCTGCTGACCGTTGGCGGATTGCGCCATGAAGCCACGGAACTGGGGCGGACGGGCGGCAGGGTAGAGACCATCCCAGGCATCGGCACCGACGGCGACCAGACCGCTGAAACCGGCATCGGGAAAATCGGCGGCAACCGCCGCCCACAGGGCGGGCAAGCTGGCCAGACGGGCCACCAGTTCGGCGCCGTCGCCGGTGCGATTGAACATCAGATAGAGGGCGTGCAGATTCGACTCTGCACAGATCCCGGCTTGGGCTTTCATATCTCTCTCCCCTGAACAGGCATTAGCGATGTTGGCATTGCGTTGCGCGATTATAAACCAGAGTGAATCCAGTTCCTTGATTTCACAACGATATCAGCTCTGTCACGGCAGTGGATCAAACAGCACGAGCGCATGCGGGGCAAGGTTGACCCGTGCCCGCATCCCGCCAAGCGGCTCGCCAATGCTGGCCTCGAGCCGCTGGCCGCCACACTCGAACAACACCCGGCAGTGATGACCGAGAAACTGCTGCTCCAGCACCACCAGCTCACCGCCGTCGACGGCCTCCAGCAACAGTTGCTGGGGTCTGAGCATCAATTGCAGCAACTCGCCCACGGCACGGCCGTGAGGCTCGGTGCCGCACACCACCCCCAGCGACGTCTGCACGCAGTGGCTGTCTACCACCTCGGCGGCCAGGTAGTTGACCCCGCCAAGAAACTCCGCCACGAAGCGGTTCTGCGGGCGGCGATAGAGCTGCTCCGGCTGACCCACCTGCTCTATGTGGCCGGCACGGAACAGCGCCAGCCGGTCGGCGAAGGCGAACGCCTCCTCCTTGCTGTGACTGACGAAGATGGCGCCAATCCCCTGCTGCTTGAGCAGGGCGCGGATCTCGAGAATAAGCTTCATCCGCACCTGGGTATCTATGTTGGAGAAGGGCTCGTCCAACAGCATCAGCCTGGGCTTGCACACCAGAGCGCGGGCGATGGCGACCCTCTGCTGCTGACCGCCGGAGAGCTCATGCGGATAACGCGCACCCAGCCCCTGCAGATTGACCAGCGTCAGCGCCTCATCCACCTGCTGCTGGCGAATGCGGCGATCGAGTCGGGTCAGGCCGAAGCCGACGTTCTCGGCCACCGTCAGGTGGGGAAAAAGGGCGTAATCCTGAAAGATCATGCCGATGTTACGCGCCTCTGGGGGTTCGCTGGCATCCGGCCCGTCGAGCAGGGTATCGCCGAGGCGAATAGTGCCCTCTGCCAGCGGCAGCAGACCGGCGATGGCCTTGAGCAGTGTGGTCTTGCCACAACCGCTAGCGCCCAGCAGACAGACGATCTCGTTGTCGGCCACTATCAGCGAGAGCTGTTCCAGCACATTGCGGCCGTTGTAACGGCAACTGACATTTTCAACCTGCAAGCAAGACACGGCTGACTTCCTCATATTCTTTTGGTTCAGACCGACCTGCGGCCGGACAACATTGCAGATATTCATCTGCCCGCTCAGTGACCCGGACTATCCAGACTGCGGTTGACCCAGATGAGCGGCAGCAAGCCCACCAACACGATGACGATGGCGCCGAGCGCCCCCCGCTCCAGCATCTCGTCCGACACGAATTGATAGACGTGGGTCGCCAGGGTGTCGAAGTTGAAGGGCCGCAGCAGCAGGGCGGCAGGCAGCTCCTTCATCGATTCGATGAACACCAGCATGGCGCCGGCAAACAGGCCTCGCCGCACCAGCGGTAGATGAACCCGGCGCAGCATGCCGCCATCCCCTTGCCCCAGGGAGCGGGCAGCCATGTCGAGGCTGGGGGAGATCTTGCCCATGCTGGTCTCCACCGAGCCGATGGCGATGGCCACGAAGCGGACCAGATAGCCGAACACGATGGCGGTGATGGTGCCGGTCAACAGCAGGCCGGGGCCCTGGCGACCAAGCCACTCGGCCAGATCATTGATGGCAAAATCGAGGGCCGTCAGCGGCACCAGCACGCCGATGGCCAGCACGGTACCCGGCATGGCGTACCCCATGGCAGAGATGCGCAGGGGCAGCAGACTCTTGAGCCCGCCATCGAGGCGACGGAAGAAACCGAGCAGCAGGGCGATGCCCATGGCAAGCAGGGCGGTCAGCGTCGAGATGAGCAGACTGTTGCCGGCGAAGCGGACAAACTCCGGCGTCCAGGAGAGTTCGAAATAGCGCACCCCGTAATCGAGCAGGATGACGAATGGCAGACCGAAACCGGCCAGCACCAATCCCCAGCACCAGAGCCCGGCCGCTGCGCGACTCACCCCCTTGAGCGGGTAGCGTAGAGGCTGCTCATGGCCCATGGATTTCTGGAACACCTGCTGCCGGCGGCGAGAGCGGCGCTCCAACGCGATCAAGAGCACCACCGCCAGCAGCATCAGGCAGGAGAGTTTGGCGGCAGTGGCCAGGCTGCCGTAGCCGAGCCAGGTATCGTAGACCGCCGTGGTCAGGGTATTGATGGCAAAGAAGTGGACGGTGGCAAAGTCGGCCAGGGTCTCCATCGCCACCAGCGACACGGCCACCATGATAGCGGGGCGCGCCAGCGGCAGGCTGAGGCGACGAAAGCTCTGCCAGGGCGTACAGCCAAGCAGACGGCTGGAGTGGATCAGGCTGACCGACTGCTCCAGAAAGGAGGCGCGGGCCAGCAGATAAACGTAGGGGAACAGCACCAGCGCCAGCACCCAAGCGGCGCCGCCCAGGGAGCGAATGGCCGGAAACCAGTAATCGGCCGGACTGTTCCAGCCAAAGAGTGAGCGCAATCCGGCCTGTAGCGGACCCGAGTAGTCGAGCAGATCGGTATAGACGTAGGCGACGATATAAGAGGGCATGGCCATGGGCAACATCAGCGCCCACTGTAGTGCTCGGCGCCCCGGCACCTGACACATGGCGACCAGCCAGGCGGTGGGTACGCCAAACAGCAGGCTGAGCAGCACAACCCCCGCCACCAGCGCCAGCGTATTGGCCAGATAATCGAGCAGCACCGTATCGACGAGGTGACGAAACAGGTCTCCATCTGCCGAGAAGGCAGAGAAGATCAGGGCGAGCACCGGCAAACCCAGCAGCAGGGCGGTGGCCCAGCTGCCGGCAATCCATCCACAATTTTTCATGAGACCACAGAAGTTGATGGGGCCCTTGGCCCCATCTGATTACAAGTCGAATTTCACTTCATCCAGCAGCTGCAAGGCGTCCTTGCGGTGCTTGGCATAATCGCTGACCGGTAGCGCGTCAGACTTGAAACTGCCCCAGGCCTTGACCATGGCGGACGGCTCGACCCCGGCCTTGACCGGATACTCGGCATTCACGTCCGCATACATGTGCTGGGCCGTGTCGCCAGCCAGAAACTCCATCAGCTTGCGCGCTTCATCTTTGTTCTTGGCGTGCTTGGTCATGGCCACGCCGCTCACGTTGACGTGAGCGCCACGGTCAGCCTGGTTCGGGAAGTTGATATAGACCGCATCGGCCCAGGACTTCTGCGCCGGATCTTTCAGCATGGCGCCCAGGTAGTAGCTGTTGCCGAGCGACAGGTCACAGATGCCATCTTTGATCGCCTTGACCTGATCCCGGTCGTTGCCCTGCGGCTTGCGCGCCAGGTTGGCCTTGACCGCTTCCAGCCAGGTTTTGGTCTCGGCCATGCCGTGATGGGCGATCATGGAAGAAACCAGCGCCACATTGTACTCGTGCTTGCCGCTGCGGGTACAAATTTTCCCTTTGAATTCAGGCTTGGCCAGATCTTCGTAGCTGATGGTGTCCAGCTTGCCGAGGCGATCCTTGCTCGAATAGATGGCACGCACCCGGGTGGTCAGGGCGAACCAGCGGTTCTCCGGGTCACGATAGATAGCGGGAATATTCTCCTGCAGGATCTTGCTGTCTACCGGCTGCACCAACCCCTTGTCCACCAGATCGGTCAGCCGGCTGATATCAACAGTCAGCATGAGATCGGCCGGGGAAAGCTTGCCTTCCCGCTCCAGACGCTCGTTCAGCCCCTCTTTGGCGAACACCACGTTGACCTTGATGCCCGATTCCTTCTCGAACTGCTGGATGATGGGCTTGATCAGCTCATCCTGCCGGTTGGAGTAGACATTCACTTCCCCTGCCGCCAACGCTCCCTGAGCAGCCAGGGTCGAGAAAGCCAGTGCCAACATCTTCATTTTCATCATCCATTCCTTGAGTTGCTATATCGAGTGATAACCATTGCTGTTTGTATTTTGCATTGGCCTCGACAGCGGGATCAAGAAAACATCGAGTGCGGGATCACATATTTAAACGCCTTGCAAACAAAAGGGCCGGATAGAATCCTATCCAGCCCCATCATGGAGTCCATCCGCGACTTCACATCGGCAATCTGTCCGGTCTGGCCAATCCGCAACAGAGTCCCCTTGCTCAAACCAGCATCACGCGCGAGAGTTCAGAGCGCCTCGTCGTCGCTCTCGCCGGTGCGAATGCGCACCGCCTGTAGCAAGTCATAGACGAAGATCTTGCCGTCACCAATCTTGCCGGTGTAGGCCGCCTTGCAGATCGCCTCTATCACCCCTTCGACGTTGTCATCGACCGTCGCTATTTCCAGCTTTACCTTGGGTAAGAAGTCGACCTGGTACTCGGCTCCCCGGTATAATTCGGTGTGCCCCTTCTGACGACCAAACCCTTTGACCTCGGACACGGTCAGGCCCTCGATCCCCAGGTTGGCGACCGCTTCGCGCACATCGTCCAACTTGAACGGTTTGATAATCGCAGTAATCAGCTTCATCTGGTTGCTCCCAATCCATGGTATGTCATGAATTGGGAGTCAATTCTCGTGCCAAGTCTTTTTATTGTTAAATTTCAAAAGGATAGTTTTTTATTCTGGGATAGGCACCCCACAATATCACTCAGGGAGCGCATCTCGCCCCATAATGAGGCACCAAGCTGAACCAGCCTCTCCCGATGCACCAAACAAGAGCACAGCAGTATGTTAGTCATCTCCAACAGCGTGACCCTGCCCTGGCATGAGCTGCAGTTTCAAGCCATGCGAGCTCAGGGCGCCGGCGGCCAGCACGTCAACAAGACCGACTCCGCCGTCTGGTTGCGCTTCGATTACCGCAGTTCCCCCAGCCTGCCAGATCTCTACAAGGAGGGACTCGACAAGCTGAGCGACAGCCGGGTACACGACGGTTTTATCCAGATCCGCGTCGAGACCCATCGTAGCCAGGACATGAACCGCAAGGAGGCCATGAGCCGCCTGGTGGAGCTGCTTAAAAAAGCCGCCTGGCGTCCCAAGGCCCGTCATGCCACCAAGCCGACCCGCAGCTCCCAGCGCAAACGAGTCGACGCCAAGAAGCGCAAGGGCGACATCAAGTCGGCCCGCGGCAAACCCGTGCTGGAGTAATGCTGCCAGCCTTACGACTTGCCCACGCCAAGGATGAGAGAAGATGAGATACAGTTTTTGCGACAGCGCCCACGGTCCCCTGCTCATCGCCATCGATCGGGATGGCCTGCGCCACGTGGAGTTCATGCAGGGTGAACGCCCCATCATGCCAGCCCCGCAGTGGCGCCAGGATGATCTGGCGCTGGCGCCCTACGTCGAGCAGTTTGCCGCCTATTTCGCTGGCCACCTGCAGCGCTTCGATCTGCCGCTCGCCGCCAAGGGAACCCCCTTCCAGCAATCGGTATGGCGCGCCCTGTGCGACATTCCCTACGGCGAGACCGTCAGCTATCTCGAAATAGCCCAGTCCATCGGCAATCACAAGGCGGTACGCGCAGTGGGGGCCGCCAATGGCCGCAATCCCCTCAGCATCATAGTGCCCTGTCACAGGGTGATTGGGCGCAGCGGCCAGCTGACCGGTTATGCCGGCGGCATACCCATCAAACGCTGGTTGTTGGCTCTGGAACAACAGAACGGCCATTCATGCAGGCTGACCCCTGATGGGATGACAGCGGCATCCCTGTAAAACACTGGTTACTGGCTCTGCAACAACAGAACACCAACTCATTCAGGCTGACCC
>NZ_CDBI01000091.1:73058-147152 GCF_000820025.1 Aeromonas popoffii | reverse complement strand
GTAAAACACTGGTTGCTGGCACTGGATTGGTCCCGTTTCGCGTTTAGTAAAATGAACGCAGCATGAAGAATCGCCTCAGAAGGGCTTCAGACAGGGTCAGGCATCATGGCTTCACACTTGGATGGCATGGCTCATCCCTCATTCAAGTGGCACCCATGTGACGCTTCCAATCTGTTTTTTCCCCGCGCCTCCTCTGAGGCGCTTTTTTTTTGCCCGAACGCGGCCAACAAAAAAGCCCGCCGAAGCGGGCTCTGACCGTAAGGTGCTAGCGTCGAGGTTAATCAGAGGGCGAGGAACAGCCCCGCCAGCGAGGCACTCATCAGGTTTGCCAGCACACCTGCCAATATGGCGCGCATGCCATAACGGGCGATGAAGGATTTGCGCTCCGGCACCATGGCGCCCAGACCACCGATCAGGATCGCCATGGAGGAGATGTTGGCGAAACCGCACAGGGCGAAGGTGACGATGGCCCTGCTCGATTCGTTCAGAGTCTGATCCTGCACCAGGGCGATGAAAGCGACGAATTCGTTGATGACTATCTTGGTCCCGATCAGGGCACCGGCCGCCTGGGCCTGATCCCAGGGCACGCCGATCAGCCAGGAGACGGGGGCAAACAGCCAGCCCAGGATGATCTGGAAACTCAGATCCAGCCCCACCAGACCGCCAGCCCAACCCAGCAGGCCGTTGAGCATAGCGATCACGCCAACGAAGGCCAACAGGGTCGCACCGACCGCGACCGCGATATTGAGGCCAGCCATGGCGCCATCGGCCGCCGCTTCAATGACATTGGTCGCACGCGGGATCTCCACGTCCTGATGGTGATCCACCTCGCCGATTCCGGGCGGTACCAGGATCTTGGCCATGGCCAGACCGGCGGGCGCCGACATGAAGGCCGCCGCGATCAGGTATTTCAGCTCGACCCCGATACTGGCGTAGCCCACCAGGGTGCCGCCAGCCACGGAGGCGAGACCGCAGCTCATCACGGCGAAGAACTGGGAGTCAGACATCTTGGAGAGGTAGGGTTTAACCACCAACGGCGCTTCCACCATGCCGACGAAGATGTTAGCGGTGGCGGAGAGGCTCTCGGCGCGGCCAGTGCCCAGTAGCTTCTGAAGACCGCCGCCCAGCAGGGCGATGACCCGCGGCATCAAGCCTATGTGATAGAGGATGGCGATCACCGCCGAGAAGAAGATGATGACCGGCAACACGTTGAACGCAAAGATGAAGCCCAGCTTGAACTTGGCCAGGTCCCCGAACAGGAAGGCGATCCCCTCCTGGCCGTAACCTATCACGCTGCTGACGCTCTCGCTGACCCCGTTCAGCACGTGCTGACCGGCAGGCAGCCAGAGCACCAGACCGGCGAAGAGGACTTGCAGGCAGAGGGCAAGGCCGACTGTTCGCAGCGGGATACGACGACGATTTTCAGAACAGATCACGGCCAGCGCCAAGATACTCAGTATGCCGAGCAGGGCTATCATAGGGACTCCATCAGGTGGGGCAAAAGATGGGCGCGGATTCTGCGCTCCACGCTCCGTCACTGCAAGCCCGCTTGGTTACAGCCCTGTTAGCAAAAACGTTTGCACGATACCGGTTGCGCCAACCCGCTGATTTGGTTCAATTTTGGTATCACACGAAAGCCAGCGTTCTTATATAAAAACGATCATTCCTCTATGCCAGACAATTTGCCGCCGAGCCAGGGGGCGAGTCGCTGCTCCCAATAGGGATTGGGACCGAAGCTCTCCTTGAGGAAATCGATGAACAGCCGGATTTTGGGATCCAGATGTTCGCGCCTGGCGTAGACGGCGTGCACCGCCATCTTCTGGTTCGGCCGCCACTGGGGTAGCAGGGGGATCAACTGACCGGACTGCAACTCCTGGTCCAGCAAGTAATTGGCGACATAGGCGATACCGAGTCCGGCCAGGGCGGCATCCCGCACCGCCTCCGCCAAATCCACCCGGTAGTTGCCGGCCACCTGCACCGTCTGGCGTTCCTTGCCCTGGCGAAACGACCACTCGTGGTAGCGCCGCTCCCGACTCTGGTAGGTGATGCAGTTGTGCTGGGCCAGCTCCTTGGGGTGCAGCGGGGTGCCGTGGCTCAACAGATAGTCCGGCGAGGCCACCAGCACGAAGTGGATATCCGCCAGCCGCTGCCCCACCAGCGCTTCGGGCTTGTCTTCATAGGTGGTGATCCAAAGATCCAGCCCCTCATCCACCAGGTTGGTTCTGTGATCGAACAGGGAGACTTCCAGCTCCAGCTCGGGGTAGCGATCCTGAAACGCCTTGAGGCGCGGGATCACGTGCAACCGGCCAAAGGACTGACCGACTCCCAGATGCAGGACGCCACTCACCTTGCCACGGCGCTCTGCCACCATGGAGTCAGCCTCCAGCGCCACCGCCACCAACGCGCGGCAGTGACGGGCATACTCCTGACCGAGTTCGGTCAGGGAGAAGCGGCGAGTGGTGCGCTGCACCAGCTGGGCACCGAGTTCGGTCTCAAGCTGGGCCAGCTGCTTGCTGATGTGGGATTTGGAGACGCCGAGCCGCCGCGCGGCCGCCGAGATGCCCTGTTCACGGACCAGGGCATCGAAGATCACCATTTGGGGCAGACGTTGCAACACGGGATTACCAGATAGGAAAGCGGGCCTCCATTATTCCAGAGCCGCCCGCAGCGGGGTAGACCTAAAGCCCGAGTGCCCGTTTGACCTCTTTTTGCAGGGGATCGTCGGCCGGATTCTGGTTCGCACCATAGCTCGCGATCAGCTTGCCATCACGCCCTATCAGGTACTTGTGAAAGTTCCAGCCCGGCGCCTCGCCCGCGGCCGCGGCCAGCCCCTTGTAGAGCGGGCTGGCATCGTCACCGCGCACAGACAACCGGTTGAACATGGGGAAGGTCACCCCGTAGTCACGGCGGCAAACAGCGGCGGTTTTGTCCTCATCCCCCGACTCCTGCCAGAAGTCGTTTGACGGAAAACCCAGCACTATCAGTCCTTTATCCTTGTAGGTCTGGTAAAGCGTCTCCAGATCCCCAAACTGGCCGCGATAGCCGCAATAAGACGCTGTGTTGACCACCAGCACCACCTTGCCTTCGGTCAGCTGACACAGGTTGTGGCGCTGGGTGTTGTTGAGCTCCCGCATCTCCACATTGAAGTAGTCGGGACAGGCAGCAGACACAGCCCCAACACCAAGTAGTAATAACAAAGTGAACCATTTCATCGGGCAACTCCTTTTGAACAGATGAGCGTCATACGCACAGGTGGCGCAGCCGGTTCATCCCCATCATTTAGCGCAAGGGTATGCCGGTCAGCCAGCCATGACCCCAGAAGATCAAGACAGCCGTGACCGCGAGTCCAGCTCCCACACTGATACCAGTACCCACCCAGTTCGCTGCGGGACGGGGATAGCGCTGCCAGTCCCGCACCGAAATCCAGATGATGCTGATAAGCGCCCACAGACCGATACCGCCGAACAGCACCAGAGAGCGGGCCTCGCTGTTGACCGTCAGATGGGCGCCGGCCCAGAGCAGGGTACCGAGCAGTTGGGGATGCACCAGCCAACGGCGCAGGTGATTGGGCCCCTGGCCGGAGAAGAACAGGATCAGCGCGACTGGCATGGCGCCCATCATCAGGGTCGGGCCCCAGGTGGGCAGCAAGTAGAGCGGCATGGGGCTGGACGAACGCCAGCCAGCAAGAATAAAGCCAATGGCGACAAATAGCAGCAGCGAGAAGAGCCCCTTGTAACGGTTCTCCCCCAGCCGGTCGCACAGGCGGTCCCTGTGGGAAGCGGCGAAGCAGGGGTAGAGGTGGATAAGGGTAAACAGCAGTACCCCCAGGGTCAGCAAGATCATGGGTGGCTCCTTGTACTATGGGAGATCACTATGCCGCAAAGTGCGCAACCGGAACACAGAAACCGCAGAAAAGTGGCGGGGATACAGCAGGATAATGAAAAAAGCCGATCGACAGATCGGCAAGGTGTGTCGGGCAGACCGGCAGCAGATGCTGGTCATTACCGCTACACGGGGCAGGGTTTGGCCGGTGCCAGGCACCGGCCAGAACAGGATTAGCGTCGCATCATATAGAGCGCGGCCACGTTGCGGGCCGTAAGCTGCAGGTTGGTGGTGGCGGTGGCCAGCGCTTCCGGCAGCGACATGGCGCGGTTGACCACGGCGAACACGGCGTCCAGTCCGTGCTCATGCACGACACCGTAATCGTCGGTGAGACAGCCCGAAATACCTATCACCGGCTTGCCAAACTGCTTGGCACAGCGTGCGACACCGATTGGCGTCTTGCCATAAATAGTCTGACTATCGATGCGCCCTTCGCCGGTGATGACGAGATCCGCATCAGCCACCGCCTCGGCCAGTTTCAGCGCCGCTATGACGATCTGGATACCTGGCTTGAGCTCGGCACCGAGCAGGCCCACCAGGGCCGCGCCCATGCCGCCAGCGGCGCCCGTCCCCGGAATATCCTTCACCTGTTTGCCGAGCGCCTGTTCGATGCAGTCGGCATAGCGGGAAAGGTTGGCATCGAGCTGCGCCACCATGTCGGGGTTGGCCCCCTTCTGCGGACCAAACACGGCGGAGGCGCCTTTCGGGCCGCACAGTGGATTGTCCACATCGCAAGCCACCTCTATGGTGATCCTGCTCAGACGGGAGTCCAGGCCACTCAGGTCGATGGTCGCCAGCTCGGCCAAACCAGCACCACCCAGCGCAATAGAAGTGCCATCCGCTTTCAGCAACTTGCCACCGAGCGCCTGGATCATGCCGGCACCGCCGTCATTGGTGGCACTGCCGCCGATACCGAGAATCAGGTGCTTCACCCCCATCTCCAGCGCAGCCAGGATCAGCTCGCCAGTGCCGAAGCTGGAGGTGAGCAGCGGATTGCGCAGTTCCGGCGCGACCAGATGCAGCCCTGAAGCGGCGGCCATCTCGATGACGGCGCGCTCGCCATCCCCCAGCAGGCCGACGAAGCCCTGCACCTTGTTACCGAGCGGCGCGGTCACCTCGACCGGCAGGATACGACCACCGGTGGCATCCACCAGGGATTGCACTGTCCCCTCGCCGCCATCGGCCATGGGCAACTTGATGTAGGTGGCATCTGGCAACACCTGCTTGAAACCCGCCTCGATGGCATCAGCCACCGCCATGGCGCTCAGGCTCTCCTTGAATGAATCCGGTGCGATAACAATTTTCATATCAGTTCCTTAGGCGAGGCCAAACACGCCAAACATCAGGGTGGAGACAGCTGCGATGGTCAGACCGACGGCAGTTTCGTAGGGGATGAGCTTCAGGCGCTCCCCCACGCCCATGTGGACGCTGCCACCCGTGGCATGGAAGAAGGAGCCGTGGGGCATGTGGTCAAACACGGTGGAACCCGCATGGATCATGGCGGCCCCCGCCAGACTGCTGATGCCGAGCTCAATCAGGGTGGCGCTGAACACGTTGGAGGCCACCACTGTCCCGGCCGTGGTCGAAGCGGTCGCCAGCGACATCAAAGCGCCCGAGATGGGGGCCAGCAGGTAGGAGGGCAGACCGGAGGCGGTCAGGCCGCTGATCAGCACATCCTTCAGGCCCGAGTTGGCAATGATGCCCGCCAGGGTACCGGTTCCCAGCAGCATGATGGCTACCGGCGCCATGCGGGAAAGGCCCGAGACCGCAAATTGATTCACCTTGCTGAACTTGCCCATCATCAGGGCGCCAACCAGGCCGCCGAGGGGCAGGGCGATCAGCGGATCCACCACGATACCGGCCAACGGGCGCAGGGCCAGCAGCAGGATGGCGACCAGCGGTGCACTGATGGCCGCAGCAAAGCCGGGCAGCTTGGTGCCGGCAAAGCTCACCACCTCATCGGCAGCGACCTTGCTGCCTTTATTGTTGAGGCGCTTGGCAAGCCAGTAAGCCATCGCCAGACCGAGCAGGCCCGGGATGATGCCCGCCGCCATGACGGACGTGAGAGGCAGATGGAAGGCGTCGGCGGCTGCAATGGCGTTCGGGTTGGGGGACATCACGTTGCCCGCCTTGCCACCACCGACCATGGCCAGCAAGATAGCCGCCTTGGAGAGGTCGGCACGGCGAGCAATCGCCAGCGCAATGGGGGCAACCGTGATAACCGCCACATCCACGAACACACCGACCGCAGTCAGGATCAGGGTCGCGAGGGCCAGTGCCAGCAGGGCGCGGGTCTCGCCCAGCTTCTTGACGATGGTCTCGGCTATGGTGGTAGCCGCGCCCGATTCGATCAGCACGCCCGCCAGCACACCGGCCGCCAGGATCCGCATCACGGCCGTGGTGATCCCCTGGGCGCCACCTATCATCAGGGCGACGGTCTGGGTCAGATCGGCACCGCCGATCAGGCCACCGGCCAGGGCGCCGACTATCATGCCGTAAGCGGGCGGAACCTTCTTCAAAATGAGGAAGATGGCGATGGAGAGCGCGGCGAGAGCGCCGAGCGCGGATACAGGGATCATGACGGGCACCTTGAGTGGGAGTGAATGGTGGCCATTATGGTGATCCGGGATCGGAATGCTTTGGTTTAAAAGCCAAATAATATCTCTTTAAAAAGATTATTTTTGTGCATTACAACAAATCAGTTATCGAGATTGAGCCCGAGGTAGAGCAAAAACTTGTCATCTAACTTGTTGAAATTCAAACCGGTTATTTGCTCAATCCGGGTCAGCCGGTAGCGCAGGGTATTGGGGTGGATGAACAGCGCTTCGGCACAGGGATGCAGATCACAATCCAGCAAGAAATATTGGCGCAGTGTTTTTTGCAGCGCTCCCTTTGTGTCCTCCTGCGCCAGCTTGAGCAGGGGCGCGCGCAGCTGATCCGCCTGCCAGGAGTCCGCCAGACTGCCGAGCAGCACAGGCAGCCGGTAATCCTCGAAGAAGTAGACCTGCTTGCGCGGCGCCTGCCGCATGCCCCGGCGCAACGTGTCCCGCGCCGTCTGATAGGAGCGTGCCAACCCGTCTATGCCGCCGAAGTAATCACCCACCCCGATGCGCACCTTGAAGTGGGGAATGCGGGCCAGCAACTGCTTGATGCGACTGCGCTCCTGCTCAGATTGCCAGACGCCGTCGCTCAGTTGGGCCGGTTTGAGCACCACTATCTCGTCCAGACCATTGATGGCCACCAGGTTGTCCCGCTCCGGATTTTCCAGCAGATGCACCAGCTCCCGCAGGCGGGCGGGATCTGCCTCCTCCAGCGCCAGCACGGCCACCACCCGAGGCTGGGCCAGATCCAGCTCGAGGAAACGGGCCGCCTGTTGCAGCTGATCGACTCGCCCCTCGCCGCGGATGAGCTGCAGCACCAGCTCCTCCTTGTGGCGCTTGTCCCACTGCAACTGCTCGGTGAGCGCCGCCTGCTCCAGAATGAGCTCGGCCGTCATACGCACCAGCTCGGCGTAAGCACGAACGATGTCCGGATCACCCGAGATGCCGATGACCCCGAGCAGCTCCCCCTGATAGGCAATGGGCAGGTTAATGCCGGGACGCACCCCTTTGAGTTGCCGGGCGGTCGCCTCGCTGATCTCCACTACCCGGTTCTCGGTCAGTGCCAGCACGGCCCCCTCGTGGCGCTGATGAAGGCGCTCGGGATTGCCGGAGGCGATGATCAAACCGTGTTCATCCATCACGTTGACCGAGAACGACAGTATCTTCATCGCCCTGCTCACTATCTGACGGGCCAGGGTATCGTTTAGCTGCATAACATCTCCGGACAACAAGCTGGCATGACGCCTGGGGGCCCACAATCGCACAGGCCGACGCGCAAAGATCCCACATCATCAAGACAAGCGCAGGGGGGATCGCTAGAATAGGCCACTTTACGCTATATGTGCCCCACCATGGATCATGGATCTGGCGTTATGCCGCTGTGTGGCGTGGTGGCTTCATCTTTCCGATATGGGCTCCACTATGGACTATGAATTTCGCCGCGACCCGTTCGGTGGCTATCGCGCCCGGTTCTCCATGGGCCATGAGGCCATTGGTCAGTGGTTGATCGATGAAGTTGGCAAGGATGAGGAGAAGCTCGACGAACTCTTCTCCATCATCGACCAGCTGTCGAATCGCACCCGCACAGAATACCTGCTGCACGGCGGTGACTATTCACTGCTGCTCACCCATGAGGAGGCCGAAGTGAAGGCCAACGTCCTCAATATCGAGCTGGATGAGGATCTCGACGATCTCGCCTACTACGATGATGAGCAGCTGGCCATGTGCGGACTGGAAGACTTTGCCCAGGTGCTCGGCTCCTGGCGCGCCTTTATCCGCAACGAGGATATGGGCTGAATACCCACATTTCGGGCGAGCATGCCCCTTGCAACCCAACAGGATTGACTATGTCTATTTATGATTTTGACGGCGAACAACCAGAACAGCCGGAAGACGAACAGGACCAGACCAAACACGCCGTGCCTGCCAAGAAGAAAGGCAAGCAGGTGATGAACACTCAGGTCAACCTGAGCCCGCGCGATGCCAGCCGTCTGAACGGCCTGCATGTCGAAGCCATCACCACCCTGGACGACGTCAGCCTGCCGAAGAACGTCATCTTCAAGGCTGGCCTCATCGCCCTGGGCGAGCTGGAAGCCACCAAGCGTGCCGATATCATAGCCCGCGTCATCGCCGAATCCGGTCGATAAATCCCGTGTGATTGCCGGTGCGGGTCGCTAACACGCCTCCGAACTGGCAATGCAGTATCAGAAAAGCCGGAGCCCAAGCTCCGGCTTTTTCATGGCTGTGCCCCGCAGCTGACCCGCCCAGACAGGGATTTGAACCTGCCTATTGAGCCTTGTGTCATGATGTGACGGCTTGTTAAGGTGCGGGACTTTTATCGGCCTTGGAGACTCAATGTTACCTCTACCTGATTCGCTCATCTGGGGAGCCCTGACGCTGGCCGTCTTGCTCTGTCTGGCCCGGCAACGCCTGCCCGGCCTGATCCTGCTGGGGGTCGCCCTGCTGGCCGCCTGCTACCTCGACCACCTCAGCCTGTTCGCCCTGCTGATCACGCTGGCGGGCCTGTTGCTGGCCTGGCGTACTCCCAGCCTGCCCCAGCCATGGCGTGGCGCCGCCTTGACCCTGATACTGCTGTGGGCCATAGCGCTGATGCTGCACCTCATCCCCGGCTTCAGCAATCTGAAAGTGCTGGACCAGGTGCTGGCTGGCCCCGCCAGCGTGCCCTTCAACATGTACCTCAATCTGGACAAGCCGCTGGTCTTCTTCGGCCTGCTGCTGGCCTGGCCTGCCTTGCTCGGCCAGGGCGGTGCGATCCGCTGGCGAGCACTGGCCTTGCTGCTGTTGCCGCTGGCCGCGCTGCTGGTCACCGCCTGGCAACTCGGGGCACTCAAGCCCGAAGTGGGCCTGCCCCACTGGTGGTGGCTGTTTGCTCTCAACAACCTGCTGTTCACCTGCGTGGCGGAAGAGGCCCTGTTTCGCGGCTTTATCCAGCAAGGGGTGGCCACCCGTAGCCGGCTCTGGCTCGGCATCCTGGTGGCCAGCCTGCTATTCGGTGCCGCCCACCTGGCCGGAGGCCCGCTGCTGATGCTGTTTGCCGCCCTGGCAGGCGCCTGCTACGGCCTGGCGTTCCAGTTCAGTGGCCGTCTGAGCATCGCCATCGCGATCCACTTCCTGTTCAACTTCGCCCATCTGGCCCTCTTTACCTACCCGCTGGCCAGTCGCTGATCCCTGGCGCCCCGCCCGGGGCGCCCTTGTTTCCCTCTTCTTCCCCCCCAGCCAGCGGTCTGTCCGCTCGATATAGACTTTCTGTTTACACTTGTTTGCCAGGATCCCGTGTCAATTCATTGAACCAAGCCAAGAGATAACCGAGCCTGCACGGCCCTCCGCCCAAGCGCCTTCCCCTCAATGCCATCTCCTCTCCCCATATGGGGCCTTTCATTTATTTGTAACGAAAATGTAAATGAAATGACATCTGTACCCGCCATAACAGTCACTTTCCATCGTGCCTCAACCAAAAGGACTTCATGATGCACAAGCCCCTCAGTTATGCCGCCCTGCTGCTGGCCAGCCAGTTTCCGTTGCAGGCGCTGGCCGATACCGATGTCTACCTCACCAACAACAGCCCTGAACCGCTCCAGATCGACATCCGCCAAAGCGGAACTGGCCAGCTTCAGGCAGGCAGCCAGTGGATCCAGCACAGGACAGCGCTGGGCCCCTGGGAGAGCGCCATGGTGCTCAGCTTCAATCGCTACGAGGGGGTAAAAGCGGGCAAAAGCTATCTGTTCGAAACCCGTGTCACCACGGCCGGGGGCGACACCTATCGCCTCAACCAGCTGATGGAGGGCACCTGGTGGAACACCACACTGCAGCACGGTGGCGACACCCCGACCGCCAGCTCGGGCTGGCAGAGCGATCGCGCACTGCATCGCACCCAGGGCCCTCAGGAGCTGGCCTTCGCCGCCAAGTTCACCGGCCGTTACGACGACCTGCACTACATGCTGACGCCGCCACAACCGCAGGAGCAGCCAGAACCCTCAGAGAGCACACTCAAGGTAGCCAGCTACAACGTCTGGGCACTGCCTGTCATCGCTTCCAGCATAGGTAAGCGGCTGGCCCTGCTGCCCGACCATCTCAAGGGCTATGACGCCCTGCTGCTGCAGGAGGTGTTCGACAGCCGCCGCGAGGGCTTTCTGCAGGCGCTGGCGAAAGAGTATCCCTATCAGACCAAGGTGCTCGACAAGCCGGGTGTCAACATTCACGACGGCGGCGTGGTGATCGTCAGTCGCTACCCCATAGTACGCGAGGCCCAGCTGGTCTATCCCCAGTGCACCGGCACCGACTGCTTCGCCGACAAGGGGGTCATGTACGCCGAGGTGATCAAGGGAGGCAAGGCCTGGCATCTGTTCGCCACCCACACCGCCAGCTTCGACACCGACGAGGCGAGACGGCTGCGCCAGATCCAGTTCGGCCAGATTCGCACCCTGGCCGCCAGCCTCAAGATCCCGACCAGCGACACCGTCATCTATGGCGGTGACTTCAACGTCAACAAGCGCAAGTTCGCCGACGACTACGCCAGCATGCTGGCCAACCTTGACGCCCATGAACCCGGCTATGGCGGTTATACAGAAGCCACCTTCGATCCCAGGATCAACCCCTACGCAGGCGGGCTCCTCTCCGGTGGCCCCAATGTCGAGTACCTGGACTATCTGCTGGTGAGCCGGGAGTACGGCACCGCCAGTGATAACATCAACACCGTCTGGATCCCCCGCAGCAGCGATGGCAGCCTCTGGCCCGCCAGCAACCTCTCCGATCACTTCCCGGTCAAGGGAGAGATCCGTCGATGAAGCGCCGCTACGGGATCCTGGCCCTGGCGGCCCTCTCGCTCTTGCTGCTCAACCTCGGCTGGCAGAATGAGCCAGAGTCGGCCCCGGCCAGCACCGAGGTTTATCAGCGTGGGAGCAGTCAGCAGCAGACACCCACCACCCAGATAACAGCCCTTGTGACCGGGCTCACCCCGACGGCCAGCGGGGGCCAGTCCACCAAACAGCCCCCCAGCTGGCGAGAGATGCCTGCGGAGCTGAGCCAGCGGCTCGCCAGCGAGATAAGCGACACCGACCAGCCACTGAGCGAGCGGCTGGTCAATCTGATCGCGCTGGAATCCCAGTGGATGAGTGAGGGGGAGAGCCTGACCCGGCTGCAGGGGCGCTATGCCGAGTCGCTGGCGCAGCTGGCCAGCGAGGGTGAACAGCTGACCCTGGCGGAGCGGCTGGCGGCCCTGACCCGACTGCAGGATGAGTGGGCGGCGGATCACCCGGATCTGGCGGAGGATCTGTTCAACCCGGATGCCCGCCTCTTGCAGGCACGCCAGTTGTGGGGGGATGAAGAGCTGGAGACACTGGCTCGCCACTTCCTGCCTGCCGATCGGGCCGAGGCCAGCGTGGCGTTTGCCGGTGCACGCCAGCAGCAGCTGGATCAGCGCGCTCACTACCAGCAACAGTTGGCCGAGCTGGAACAGCAACTGGCGGCCAGTCAGGGAAACATGGATCCCGAGCGCTGGCAGCAGCACAGGGAGGAGGTGCTCGGCCAGTTTAGGCGCGACTTCTTCGCCCGGGCACAGGGCAAGCCCTGAGCATGAAACCGCCCGGGGAGCCTGATATTGACAAGAAAACAGGGCCCTTTGCTTTTACCTGCCCATCGGGCAAGCCCCCTTTAGGCCTTGCCTTTGAACTGCTTGACGCTGCGCTTGTTGGCGGTACGACGATTGGCCTGCTTGTCACGCGGGGGACGCTTGCCCTCCCCGCTGGCGGGCAAGTCAGTCACCGGGAAACCGGCCAGTTCCCCCAGCGGTAGCGCACGACCGGTGAGGGTGCGGATCGCCGCAAGGGTATCGCTCTCGCCGTGGCAGACCAGCGAAATGGCCAGCCCCTCGCGCCCGGCGCGGGCGGTGCGGCCAATACGGTGCACATAGACGGGGGCGCTGGCCGGCAAGTCCAGATTGATCACCACCGGCAGCGCCTCCACATGTATGCCCCGCGCCATCAGATCGGTGGCCACCAGCACCCGCACCTTGCCAGCCTTGAAATCGTCAAGCGCCTGATCCCGCACCGCCTGCTCCTTCTCGCCATGGAGGGCGGCAACCGCAATGCCCGCCCTGGCCAGCTTTTTGGCCACGCCGTCGGCATCATCCCGTGCGCTGATGAAGACCAGCACCTGCGGCCAGTCCTGCTCCTTGAGCAAGCTGATCAGCGCCGGCACCTTGCTGCTCTTGTTGACCAGATAGAGCCGCTCCTCGATCTCGTTCACCAGGCTATTGAGGGGGTTGGCCTCGATGCGGGTCGGCTCTGTCAGCAGGCCATTGGCAAGGGCATCCAGCTCGGCAGGCAGGGTGGCGGAGAAGAGCAGGGTCTGACGCTGTGAGGGCATCTCATTCATCAGCCACTGGATGTCGGGCCAGAAGCCCATCTCCAGCAGGCGATCCGCCTCATCCAGCACCAGCTGTTGCAGGCCATCCAGTCCCAACACTTGCTGGGTGAGCAGATCCCGCAGTCGCCCCGGCGTCGCCACCAGCAGTTGCGGCCCCAGCGCCAGTTCGGCCTGTTGTCGCTCCTGTGCGACGCCCCCACACAGCGTCACGATGCGCAGCCCCAGCGCCTCGGCGAGCCCTTGCAAGGCGGCGCTCACCTGGGTGGCCAACTCGCGGGTCGGCACCAGTACGAGTCCCTGCACCAGACTGGAGGCGGGATCCAGCCGTTGCAGCAGCGGCAGCCCGAACGCCAGTGTCTTGCCGCTGCCAGTCTGGGCCAGCGCCAGCAGATCCCGCCCCGCCAATACCACGGGTATTGCAAGCTGCTGGACGCGGGTCGGCGTCTGCAGGGTGGCAGGCAGGGCCGCCAGCAGGGCGGGATTGAGGTCGAGTTCGCTAAAGGTCATGGGGCTACGCTGATATCGGCTAAATAAAGAAGTGGGAGGCGAAGTCTAGTGAGCGGGGGAAGAGAAGTAAAACCCTATCCATAGTGACCAGACCAAGGTGAGGGCAGCGGCTGACTACACTTGACCTGACCCATCGTAAAGGGAGACCGGCCATGAACCTCACCAGACATATTCCCAGCCTGCCGCTTCTGGTGGCACTGCTCGGCAGCGCAACCCTCGGCCTCTCACAGAGCATGGCGAGCGACCTCGCAACCAATCAGGCCAAACCGGTGCGCATCCTCAACGCCCACCTCGGCGAGCTGCCGGGGCTGATCAATGCCGACAAGACGGGCCCCTTCGTCGATTTGGTGCGCGCCATCGATGATCTCCACCCCGATGTGACCATCCGGATCACCATCTATCCCATTGCCCGCGCCATGGCTGGCGTGATCAACCACAAGGCCGACCTGGGCCTGCCTGCCATCCGCAATCTCAAGGATGTCGATATGCTGCCCTACCGATTCAGCACCCGCAGCTTTGGCAAGGTGGCCCATGTGATTTACAGCAACACAGCCAATCCGGTCACCACCGATATGGCCTATGGCATTGTCCCCACCGAACGGGATCTGCTGATCGAAGCTGTACCGGACTATATGCCCTTCTCGGTACAACGCTCGATGAGCATAGAGCAGTCGCTGCGCAAGCTGTCTCGCGGCCGCATCGACGCCTTTGTCTGGGCGCAGGAAGAGGCTGATCTCATGTTGAAAAACCTGAAGCTGACCAATATTCACCGCGAATTCTTTGGCGATTTCGAAGATGTTTTCATCATCCAGAAAGGGGCCTCGGGGGATGAGACTGACGAATTTATGAGTCGATCCATCGATCAGCTGGCCGCCTCCGGCAAACTGGCCGAGATCTACAACAAGATCCACCGGCCCTATGTGGAGTGGCAACCCGTGTCTCCAGCCACCACCAAGCCGCCCTCCTCTTCCCCCTGATACCGCCTGTTTGCCCACACAAAAAATCCCGCCGGAGCGGGATTTTTTGTGGCTTGCCACCTTACCACACCCCCAGCGCCGCAGCGGCGGGACCGGGCGAACGGCAGATCGGTGGAGATGCAGAGCAAGGGGCGGGATTGAGGTCGAGTTCGCTAAAGGCCATGGGGGGATGCAGATATCGGCTCAATAACGCAGTGGGAGGCAAAGCCGAGTGCGTGGTGACCAGAGCAAGGTTGGGGCAGCGGCTGACTACACTTGACCCATCACAAAGGGAGATAGGCCATGATAAGACATATGCCCAACCTGCTGCTCCTGGTGGCACTGCTCGGCAGCGCAACCCTCGGCCTCTCACAGAGCATGGCGAGCGACCTCGCAACCAATCCAGCCAAACCGGTGCGCATCCTCAACGCCCACCTCGGTGAGCTGCCGGGGCTGATCAATGCCGACAAGACGGGCCCCTTCGTCGATTTGGTGCGCGCCATCGATGATCTCCACCCCGATGTGACCATCCAGATCACCATCTACCCCATTGCACGCGCCATGGCGGGCGTGATCAATGGCAAGGCCGATTTCAGCCTGCCCGCCATTCGCAATCTGCACGATGCAGACATGCTGCCCTATCGCTTCAGCACCCGCAGCTTTGGCAAGGTAGCCCATGTCATCTACAGCAACACAGCGAATCCGGTCACTACCGACATGGCCTATGGCATCGAAGCGACGCAACGGGATTTGTTAATCGAGGCCGTACCAGGTGAGCTCCCCTTTCAAGTGCAACGTTCCATGAGTATCGAGCAATCCCTTCGCAAGCTCTCCCGTGGCCGTATCGATGCCTTTATCTGGGCACAGGAAGAGGCAGACCTGATGCTGCGCCAGCTGGGGCTGACCAATATCCAGCGAGAGTTTTTTGGCGACTTTGAAGATGTGTTTATTATTCAGAAGGGGGCAGCCGGCAATGAGATGGATGCGTTTTTGGCACAGGCCATAGAAAAGTTGGCCGAATCAGGCAAGCTGGAGGCGATATACAGCAAGATCCACAGCCCCTACGAACACTGGCAGCCACATCCGGAGCCATTACCCGCAGCCAAGCCTGTAAAGACCCCCTGATAACTGAATTTCACCGATAAAAAATCCCGCCGCGGGCATGCCGTGGCGGGATTTTTTGCGCTCGGGAGCTTACAGGGCAGCCAGGGCGGCAGCGTAGTTCGGCTCGTCGGCCACCTCAGCCACCAGCTCGCTGTGCAGCACCTTGTCATCTGCATCCAGCACGACGATAGCACGAGCAGTCAGGCCCACCAGCGGACCGGAGGAGAAGGCTACGCCGTAGTCCTGCAGGAAGGCCGCACCACGCAGGGTGGAGAGGGTCACCACCTTGTCCAGACCTTCGGCGCCGCAGAAGCGGGACTGGGCGAACGGCAGATCGGCGGAGATGCAAAGCACGACCGTGTTCTCCAGCGCGCTGGCCTGCTCGTTGAATTTGCGCACGGACGTGGCGCAAGTCGGGGTATCGACGCTCGGGAAGATGTTCAGGATCTTGCGCTGGCCGGTGAAGTTAGCAAGGGTCACGTCAGACAGATCCTTGGCAACCAGGGAGAAGGGCTTGGCCTGCTCACCGGCAACGGGGAAGTGGCCGGCGACGGAGACGGGGTTGCCTTGCAGGGTAACGGAATGGCTCATGTTATGTCCTTGATTATCGAGGGAGGATAGGGCCCCCCAGTATAGGCGCGCCGAGACGGGACAAACACCCGCCAACCACAAGGATATAAGCGCGCTTTACCCTGACCCGGACAAATCACCCCTGCTGGCTCAGACAGCAAGAGCAAAGAGGCTTGACCTTGGACTTAACACCAAGGTTTACACTCGATTCAGTCATCGAAGATCTCGCACCGGCGGGATCCATCCAAGAGGAACTCATCATGAGCAAATCCTGCTGTAGCCATCAAGCCGCCGCCCCCATCAGGGCCGTCAGCAAGTCTGCCACCCGCCAGAACGAGCATCAGCACGACAGCCACTGCTGTGACAGTGCCACGCCGGTCAGCCTTTGTGCCAGCAAGGCTCCCCATGATCATCAGGATCAGGGGGTCAGTGAATCACCGGGGGATGAAGAGCCCCCCAGAGCAGGCTGTCACAGCCAGGGCAGCTGCTGCAGCCCGCAGCTGCCTCATGACCATGACCATGACCATCATGAGCAAACCACCGACACCGCCGAGCCACTCATTGCGCCAGAGCAGGAGAGTCGCCGCCACCGCTGGCAGGTGCTGGGAATGGATTGCCCCAGCTGTGCCCGCAAGATCGAGACCGCTGTCAGCCGCGTTGCTGGTGTGCAGCAGGTTCGCGTGCTGTTTGCCACCGAGAAACTGGTGGTGGATCTGGCCCCCGGCCTCTCCCCTGATCCCGTCACCGCCGCCGTGCTGGCCGCCGGTTTCCGGCTCAAGGGGGAAAACAGGGGCAAACAGCAAGCCACCAGCAAGGGCGGCCCGCTGCTGACCCTGCTCGGCAACTTTTTCGGCAAATACTGGCAGCCCCTGTCGCTGGCCGGCCTGATGGGGGTGGCGGCCCTGCTGCCAAAAGAGTTCGGCCAGCCGCTGTTTACCCTGGCCACCCTCTGGGGCCTGTGGCCCATCTCCCGCAAGGCCTGGGCGCTGACCAAGAGCGGCTCCCCCTTCGCCATCGAGACCCTGATGACGGTAGCGGCGCTGGGCGCCCTCTTCCTCGGCGAAACCGCCGAGGCAGCCATGGTGCTGCTGCTCTTCATGCTGGGGGAACATCTGGAGGCCTACGCCGCCAGCCGTGCCCGCGCTGGCGTCACGGCCCTGATGGCGCTGGTGCCCGACAAGGCAATGCGTATCCGCACCAGGGTTGACGGTGACATCCGGGAAGAGGTGGCGGCCGACGTGCTGCGTCCCGGCGACATCATAGAAATCGCCCCGGGTGCCCGCTTGGCCGCAGATGCCCGTTTGCTCGACGCCCTCGGGACGTTTGATGAAAGCGCACTGACCGGTGAATCCATTCCGGTGGAACGTCATCAGGGCGACAAGGTGCCCGCCGGCAGTGTGGCGGCGGATCGGGTGCTGCGTCTCGAGGTGGTGTCCGAACCCGGCAATAACGCCATCGACCGCATACTGCATCTGATCGAGGAGGCCGAGACCCAGCGTGCGCCCATAGAGCGTTTCATCGACCGCTTCAGCCGCTGGTATACCCCGGCCATGATGCTGGTCGCCCTGCTGGTGGTGATAGTGCCGCCACTGGCCTTCGGCCAGAGTTGGGATGAGTGGATCTATCGCGGGCTGACGCTGCTGCTCATCGGCTGCCCCTGCGCCCTGGTGATCTCCACCCCGGCAGCGGTCACCTCCGCCCTGGCAGCGGCCACCCGGCAGGGTGCCCTGATCAAGGGCGGCGCCGCGCTGGAGCGACTGGCCCATATCGAGACAGTCGCGTTTGACAAGACAGGCACCCTGACGCTGGGCAAGCCGCAACTGACCGAGCTCGTTAGCCTCAATGGCCGACCGGAGGCCGAACTGCTGGCGCTGGCGGCCGCCATCGAGCAGGGCTCCCACCACCCGCTGGCCCGGGCCGTGGTAGCCAACGCCAAGGAGCAGGGATTGAGCCTGCCCACGGCTCAGGATCTGCGCGCCCTGCCGGGCATGGGGGTTGAGGGGCGCATCGACGGCACCCTCTGGCAACTGCTGGCGCCGAACCGGGTTGCCTCGCTGGACAATGCCCTCAACACACAGATAGCCACCCTGGAGCAGCAGGGCAAGACGGTGGTCGTGCTCGGCCAGCCGGGCTCAGCGCCGGCGGCCCTGCTGGCACTGCGAGATCAGATCCGGCCCGACGCAGCAGCGGCGTTGGCGGAGCTCAAGGGGCTGGGACTGCGCAGCATCATGCTGACCGGCGACAACCCCCGCGCCGCCGAGGCAATTGCCAACGAACTCGGCATGGGCTGGCGTGCCAGCCTGCTGCCGGAGGATAAGGTCGAGGAGATAGCCAAGCTGGCCACCAGCCAGAAGGTCGCCATGATAGGGGATGGCATCAACGACGCCCCCGCCATGAAGCGTGCCAACATTGGCATCGCCATGGGCGGCGGCACAGACGTAGCGCTGGAAACGGCCGATGCCGCCCTGACCCACAACCAGCTCGGTGGCATCGCCGCCATGATCCGCCTGTCGCGGGCGGCACTGACCAACATCCACCAGAACATAGCACTGGCGCTGGGGCTCAAGGCCATCTTCCTGGTCACCAGCCTGCTCGGCCTCACCGGCCTGTGGATTGCCGTACTCGCGGATACTGGCGCCACCGCGCTGGTGACGGCCAACGCCCTGCGCCTGCTACGCAAGCGCTGATCCAGCCCGCAAGCGAAGTACCCATATACAAAGCCGTCCCCCGCCAGGGACGGCTTTTCCCTTTCCCCTCCTTCTGACACCAGCAAAGAAAAAGCGCGGCTGCCGGTTGGCAGTCGCGCTTTGCTTACTCTCTCGGCGTTATCCCACCCTTGGCAAGGTGGAATTCAACCCGGGGATGCCGAGCCAACCCCGGACTCGATGGGTGTACTTATTTGGTCGCAGCGTTACCGAACGACGGCACAGTGCTCAGATCTATCTTCTTGCTCACCGGCAGACCCGCGCCCTGGGCACCGGCCTGCGGCTTGACGAACACTGCCGCCGACCAGGCCCCCAGCGTCAGGGTGCCACCATTGGCGGCAGCGTCACGGGCTATGCTCTCGCCGACGTGATGGGCCGGGCTCAGCTGCAGAGTGCTCAGGTCGATGGGCTGATCCTTGCCGTCACGGAAGTCGCCAATGCTCTGGGGCTGGTTGGTGGCGTTGATCATCACCACCAGACCCTCGATGGCAGGATCCAGATCCGCACCTGAGGTCACGCCGTCATCCACCGTCATCACGATGAGGCCCGGCACCTGATCCGGCCCGGTATTGCGAAAATCGACCCGCTTGATCACCTCGGCGCCACTGCCCAGACGCAGCAGACGGGAGGATTGACGCAGCTCGGCCAGCTCCTGGTAGAAGCCCACCATGGTCGCCATGTCGGCCCCGCTCGGCTTGACATGCTTGCCGAGCACCTGCTCGATCAGCGGATAGTTGTCGCCATCCTTATCCTTGCGCGGCAACCCCTTGTCGAAGTTGTTGTCGGCCAGGGTGTAGTCGACCCTGTTATACCAGTCACCGGAGTCGAAGCTATCCCGCTCCATGGACTTGGAACGCAACAGCTCGACACCGGCGTGGGTAAACGGAATACCCTGTCCCAACATGGCGGTGGCGAGCGACACCCCCTGCATCCGCACCAGATCGGCTCCTTCCGGCGCCTTGTAGATCAGGTTGTCGAACAGGGTCTGGTTGTCGTGCTTGTCGACATAGTTCTGGATCTCGGTCGGATCCTGGGCATAACCCGCGCGCTGACCGTCGTAGTCGATGTCTGAGCCCTTCTTCGGTATGCCATCCTTGTCGGTCAGCACGAAATCCTTGAGGTTACCGGCCATGCCGAGGCGAACCAGGTCAGATTGGTGCAATGCGGTGGCCAGATCGACGCCGTCCATCTCGTTGGCATCCACCAGGGCGCCGTTGCCAAAACCCTGGGTCTTGCGAATGGTGTCGCCACCGTCAAACGGACTGCCGCCGCGTACCGCATCTCGCAGCCGGTCGGAGAAGGAGCCGATGCCGGTGCCGCCCAGATGCTTCTGGGTCGCCTGCACGAAACGCTTGTCATCGGCAACCTCGCCGAAGTTCCAGCCCTCGCCGTAGAAGTACATCTCGGGATTGACCTGCTTCACCACGGCCAGCGCCTGCACCATCTGATCTTTCGGGTGGTGGCCCATCAGGTCGAAGCGGAAGGCATCGATCTTGTAGTCACGGGCCCAGGTCACCAACGAGTCATCCATCAGCTTGGCGAACATGGCGTGTTCCGGCGCCGTGTTGGAGCAGCAGGTGGAGTTCTCGACCGAGCCGGTCTCCGGATTGAGGCGCTGATAGTACCAGGGCACTATCTTGTCGAGCACCGACTTGGGACCCAGGCCAGCGTCGTGGGTGTGGTTGTAGACCACGTCCATCACCACGTTCATGCCGATGTTCTGTTTGATGGCCTTGACCATCTCGCGGAACTCCAGAATGCGCTGGCTACCTTCGGCATTGGTGGCGTAGGAGCCTTCCGGCGTGGTGTAGTGGTAAGGGTCATAACCCCAGTTGAAGGAGTCTACCCCGCGCAGATAGCCATAAAGCTCCTGCACCTGCGGGTTCTCCTTGCTGTCGGCCCCCTGCAGATCGGTCAGCACAGCCGCTATGGTCTGGCCGCCGCCGCAGTAGCCGCCAAACTTGGAACCCAGCACCTCCGGGTTGATCTGACACAACTTGCTGAAATCATCGCCAAGGTTGGCCACCTTGGCCGGATCCTCGTTGACGGTGGCAAGGTCGAACACAGGCAGCAAATGCAGGTGGCTGACGCCGCTCTTGGCCAGCGCCTGCAAGTGCTTGACCGGCGCACTGTCGCTGTCGGTCAGGCCGAGGAACTTGCCGCGGTGCGCAGGCAAGGTGGAGTCGTCATTGCCGGTCAGATCGCGGACATGGGCCTCATAGATGGTGATGTCGGCAGGGTTCTGCTGACTGTGGGGCGCTTTGAGGCTGTCCCACCCTTCCGGCTTGAGGGCCGGATCGTCGAGATCCACCACCTGACTGAACTCGGAGTTCATCGCCAGGCTCAGGGAGTAGGGGTCTGTCACCTGATAGGACTCCAGCTTGCGGCTGACCGGGTGATAGACCTGGATGTCGTAGCGGTAGAACTTGCCGACAAGCTCGCTACCCCCCTGCACGCTCCAGCTGCCGCTGGCCTCGTCCCGAGTCATGGTGCGCACGCCCAGCGCCCTATGCTGAGCATCGAACAGCGCCAGCTTGACCGACTTGGCGGTCGGCGCCCACAGCCGGAAGGTGACGTTACCCCCCTCGACGATGGCGCCATAGGCCAGTTTGGCGGCGGCGTCGGCATAGAGGGCATCGAGGGCACCGGCGCTCTGCACCAGGGTCGCCCCCTGCAAGATGCCGTCAGTATCTGTGCCGATGGCCACCAACTCGCCCTTGAGCAGAGGCTTGAGATCTGCAGCCAAAGGCAGGGCGAAGGCGGTGGCATCCTTGAGGTGCGGATACTTGGCCTGCTGCTCGGCAGTGAGACTGGTAGCCGTTAGAGTGATGTAGGGGAAGTCGAATACCCCTTCCCCATTGGCCTTGATGGTGCCCGACGCTGTGTAATAGAGGCGCACATGAGGCTTGTCCTTGCCCCCTTGCCAGATCAGGGTGTTGCCATCAATCAGATGGGCGCTGGCCCCCGCCACGCCAAAGGCGGCGTTAAAGGCGTCGGCACGACTGCCGAAGACTTCGCTCTTGCCCGCGACGATGGCCACGGTGCGATCCGGATGATCGCTGAAGATCACCTTCATGTTGGCACCGGTCAGGTTGGCCAGGTCACCGTTGCGGGCAATAAAGTTGATACAGCCTTCCAGCTTGGCCAGCGGTACCACCCAGCTGGGACCGAAGCCGTCGGCCGCCGCCGGGGTATTGACCTTGTCATCCCAGCCCGCGTTGATACCGCTCCCGGCGGTGGCGTTGCAGGCGTCGTTGTTCCACAGGTGGAGACTGTAATTGGCAAAGGGACCATCCACCCCGCGCGCGGCGCTGGTCTGGGTATCCACCAGGGCAATGACCGCCTGATCGGGCCCGGCCACCAATTGCTCGGCAGGAGGTTGTACATTGGGCAGACGGGCAACGGGGCCGTCAGGGGTAGAGGGGGAGGAGCTGTTGTCATTGCAGCCGGACAAAAGCGCGAGCAGTGAGGCTATTACCAGCGCCACTTTGGTCTTTTTCATATCCATTTTTTTATAATTCCCGCTGTAGTTAATCTCGATAGTCGAGTACCCGGTCATTGCCGAGCGGTGCCATATTAATCAGCGGGAATCGTTTGAAATGTGAGCGGCAGGGCAAAAAACCAACCCTTTTCAACAAGATAACGTTTTCATAACGAAAGTTGGATCGGGCTCACAGACCCGGCCTCACTTTAGGCCCATACCAGCAGACAGACGGGTCCATGCCGGAAAAATCAATTTCCGATCAAATGGATATGGATAAAGAGGGAGTCACAGCATATGAAGCGAATTGAGGAACAAGCCAAACGACTGGATCAGGAGTATCAGGCGATCGCGCTGTTGTTTGATCAATTTTGCCAGCAGGCAGGCCTTCTCGCAGAACAGTACCACTTCTTCAACTGGCCCGACTATGAAGACACACCGCCCCTCTGCCGGGCCTTCACCCTGCTGGGAGAGCCGCGCGAGCTGCACCTGCGCTGCCAGCCGGGGGAGCGTGGCACCTTGACCGGCCTTATCCAGGTACGCAGCGAAGATGGCGTCGTCCACGCCAGCCTGGGTTTTCGGGCCGATGGCCACCTGCTGCTGGAGTCGGGATCCTTGCTGGACAACCCGCCCCAGCTGCTACTCAAGCTGCTGCTGGGGGCCATCTGGCAGCACAAGCCGGACGATGACCACGGCCAGCACCATTGAGATGAAGAAGGGACCTGGGCCCCTTCTTCATATCTCATGCTGGCAAGCTGGGATGATCAGGGCTGGGCAATCTCTATGGTGACGTGCACCAGCTCCTCATGAATGGCGAGCCGCTCACGGATCTGGCCAGCCGGGATGGGCGTCGCCATCAATAGAGAGAGCACGCAGGCATACTGCTCCTGCCCTACCCGCCAAACGTGCAGATCGCGGATCTCGGTGCCCGGCAGCTCGGCGATTACCTCGTGGATCTCAGCCACCAGCGGGGTATCCATCTCGGCATCCAGCAGCACCCGGCCCGAGTCGCGCAGCAGACCCCAGGCCCACACGGCCACCAGCACGGCGCCCGCTATGCCCATCAGGGGATCCAGCCAGTCGGCCCCCCACAGCATCCCCCCCACCAGCGCCAGGATGGCCAGCTTGCATGCCGGTTGTTAAACGCGTCGGCATCGCGGGCCGCTTGACAGCAAAGCTGAGCCGACCGGGCATCCTTGGCCCGTTTCAGACTTGAGCCCTCGCCCGCTTTACGCCATCATGACCGCCGATCGTTGATCGCCTTATTCTGGATTCCACTTCGCAAGGACCCCCCATGTTTGAACACGTCGATGCCTACGCTGGCGACCCCATACTGACCCTGGTCGAGACCTTCCACAAAGATCCCCGCGCACAGAAGGTGAACCTGGGGATCGGTCTCTATTACGACGAGCAGGGCCGCATTCCGCTGCTGGCCTCGGTGCAGCAGGCCGAAGCGCAGCGCGCCGCCGCCCCGGCACCGCGCCCCTACCAACCGATGGAGGGTGCCGCCAACTACCGCACAGCAGTGCAGCACCTGCTGTTTGGCGCCGAGCATGAGGCGGTCAAGGCCGGCCGCATCGCCACCATCCAGACCATAGGCGGCTCGGGCGCGCTCAAGATCGGCGCAGACCTGCTCAAGCGCTACTTCCCGACCTCCGAGGTATGGGTCAGCAATCCGACCTGGGACAACCACAAGGCCATGTTCGAAGGGGCTGGCATCAAGGTCCACGACTACCCCTACTACGATGGCGCTACCGGCGGCGTGCAGTTCGATGGGATGATCGACTGCCTGAGCGCCCTGCCAGCGAAAAGCATCGTGCTACTGCACCCTTGCTGCCACAACCCGACCGGGGTGGACCTCTCCTCTGCCCAGTGGGATCGGGTGATCGCGCTGGTGGTCGAGAAGAACCTGATCCCCTTTATGGACATCGCCTATCAGGGCTTCGGTGATGGGCTGGAAGAGGATGCCTACGCCATCCGCGCCATGGTGGCCGCCGGCGTCAGCTTCTTCGTCAGCAACTCGTTTTCCAAGAACCTCTCCTTCTACGGCGAGCGCTGCGGCGGCCTGTCGGTCATCTGCCAAGATGCCGAAGAGGCGAGCCGGGTACTGGGCCAGATGAAGGCGACCGTGCGTCGCAACTACTCAAGCCCCCCAACTCACGGTGGCCAGATCACTGCGGCTGTGATGAGCCAGCCTGAACTGCACGCCCTGTGGGTCGATGAGGTGACCGAGATGCGCACCCGCATCAAGGCGATGCGCCAGAAGCTGTTCGAGGTGCTGAGCACCAAGGTGCCGGGCCGTGATTTTGGCTACTTCATCAGCCAGCGTGGCATGTTCAGCTACACCGGCTTCACGCCGGAGCAGGTTGACCGCCTGCGCGAAGAGTTCGCCGTCTATCTGGTGCGCTCCGGTCGCATGTGTGTGGCTGGCCTTAACAGCCGCAACGTCGACTATGTGGCCGACGCCATGGCAGCCGTGCTCAAAGGCTAATCCGTGCAAGCCCCGCTCAAGCGGGGCTTTTCATGTGTCCCTATGTTGTGGAGCTGTCATGGATCTGATTGCACTGTCCAGGCTGGGAGGCCGTCATCTGGTCACCCTGCACCTGCTGCTCGACAGCCAGAGCGTCACCCGCACAGCCGAGCGGCTCTGTACCACCCCCTCCACCGTCAGCAAGACCCTCAACCAGTTGCGGGGTCTGCTCGGCGATCAGCTGCTCTACCGCCAGGGCAACCAGCTGTTGCTGACCCCGTTTGCCGAGCGACTCGGCCCCACCCTGCACCGGCTGCTGAGCGAGCTGAACAGCCTCACCAGCCAGGGTGGTTTCGACCCTGCTACCTGGCAGGGACAACTGAAATTTGCACTGCGGGAAAGCGGCATGGTCTGGCCCATGGGCCCCATTCTAGGCCAGCTGATGCGGGAGGTGCCCGGCCTGGTGCCCGACATCTGGAACAAGGATGAACAGGGGCTGACGGCGCTCGCGGCGGGCAAGCTCGACTTTGTTATCCTGCCCCACGATCAGAGCCAGCCCCTGCCCCGCCAACCGGGTCTAGTATGGGAGACGCTGCGGGAAGACAAGCTGGTCTGCCTGTTGCGTGCGGGCCACCCGGCACTGGACAAACCCTGGGATCTGGATGCCTACCTGAGCTGGCGCCATATCGCCATTCGCGATCAGGAACTGGCCAACCCCTTCTTCGAGCAGAGCCTGGCCCAGTTGCAGGTGCGCCGCCAGATCAGTGCCACCCTGCCGGATTTTGGCAGCGCGGCAGCCCTGCTGCGCCAGAGCGATCTCATCCTCACCGCCGTCAAAGGTTGGGCCGAGCAAGCCATGAGCCGGGATCTGGTGATCCGCCCCGTCCCGTTCGACTATGGCGCCGTCACTCACAGCCTGGTGTGGTATGGCCCGGCAGGTGAAGAGCCCGCGCGGTGCTGGTTCCGCCAACGGATCCTGCAACTGGCCCGGGACCTGGGTTAGCGCACCCAGGCTGCACACATTGCAGATCCTGCGGGCGCCATGACCGACCCGAAGAGGGGAGAGCCTCGCCAGGGGATCCCCATGGCAAGGCGCTCAGAGAGGAGCAAGCCTCACGGCTTCTTGGTATAGATGGGGCTGGGAAAGGGCGTGACCTTGTTGCCCAGCTCTGTGATGCGGGCCGCCCCCTGCTTGCGCACCTGATCGATGCGCAGCACATGGTGCATGGGGACCAGGGTGCGGCTGACGTCGGCAAATTCACTCTTCAATTTCTCGTGGCTGGGATCGACGATAAGCGCCGTGTGGGTGTCCCACACGAAGTTCGCTATCTCGATGAAGCCGAACAGCTGACCCTGACTCACTTCCCTGACATAGACTTCGTAACGCTCATTGTGACAAATGAACTGCACTCGGTATAGGACGTTGGATTTACTCATGTTCGTCTGTTGATAGTGGGCGAATGCCCCATTCTAGCCGCCCCTTCGCGGAGCTCAAATAGACAGCAATCACAGTTACGTCATCTTGAGACTCACGGCGCCAAAAGCCCGGGGTCAGGCCACAAACTTGCGGCCTACTCGCCGGATACCAACCAAGAAAACACCAAAATACCTATGCGATCAGTTTATTAGCATCGAGTGACCACTCAGCAGAACGCCGGCAGGGACACAGGCCCCAGCCCCCTTGCGCTCAGCTCAGTGGCAAGCCGGGTCAACGCCTCCCTGTCCGCCTCCTGCCAGCTCGTCGCCACCCCGCGCACCCCGTGATGGCGAAAACCGTTGAGGCGAATGGGCACTGGCCCCAGGCTCTGCAGAAAGCTGGCCAGGCCAGCCTCCAGCTTGCCATCGGCATCGATGAAATCGCTGCGTCCCGGCACATGGAGCAGCCGCAGCTCGGCCAGCTTGCCGTGGCTTGCCAACAGGTGCAGCGAGGCCAATACCCGCTCGCGACCATAACCGGTCAGAGCGTGATGCACCGAGTCGCGCCACCCCTTGAGATCGATCATGGCGCCGTCGAGCACCGGCAGCAGTCGCTGCCAGCCGGTTTCGGCCAGCGAACCGTTGCTATCGAGCAGGCAAGTGAGATGGGCCAGATCCGGCGCGGCCTTGATGGCGGCAAACAGTGCAACCACGAAGGGGAGCTGGGTGGTCGCCTCACCGCCGGAGACGGTAATCCCGGTCAGCAAGGGGCCGTAGCGGCGCAGCAGGGCCAGCACCTCGGCCACCGTCATGGTGGCGGTCTTGGGATTAGCACTACGGGGGCAAGCATCCAGACAAGCGTCGCAATCGGTGCAGAGCGCCGCCTGCCAGCACACTCTGCGCTCGCCAAGGCAGCCCTCATCCAGAGTGAGGGCACAGCTCGGGCAGACCGCGAGGCAGTGGCCACAATCGTCGCACAGCCCTATGGTGTGCGGGTTGTGGCAACCGGGGCAGCGAAAGTTGCACCCCTGCAGAAACAGCACCAGCCGGTTGCCCGGCCCATCGACGCAGGAAAACGGCAGCACCCTGCTCACCAGGGCGCTGCGTGTTGGCAAGGCGTCAGCCATCAGGAGCGAGCTCAATACTCGCAGATGGTCGATTCGTGGGCGACCACCCGCGGCGCCCGCTGCCGGATGGCGGTCACTTCACTCGCCTCGGCACCGAGGCAGGTGGTCTGCAACCGCGAGCCTTCCTCTGCGAAACGGGCCACGTCGCTCTTGCGGATCATGTAGCCGGTCACCCGTACCAGATCGCTGTCGGCCACGTTGGCGGTGAACTCACGCATGCCGATGGCGAGCGCCCCCTTGCAGAGCTGCAACAGCGCCTGCGGGTTCTGGCGGATGGTGGGATCCAGTGTCAGGATCTCGCTGATCCCCGAGTGGTAATAACTGTGGTGCGGCGCCAGCGCCAGCACATGGCTGGCCGGATCCGGCTCATGGCCGTAAGGGATGCGCACCCCGGGGGTGACGGCCACATCGATGCTGAGGCCACCCTGCGAGTGCAGCAGCGCGCGGCCCCCCCAGGCGTGAGTTTGCGGCGTCGCAGTGACATATTCCGAGAGCTGGGCCGAGATGCGATAGCCAAGCTGGTTCGCCTCCTCGCCATAGCCATAGCGATCCGGCAGGTTCTCTTTATCCATCAGGATATTGACCGCTTCCGCCATGCCATAGATGCCGAACATGGGGACGAAGCGATCCTCATCCAGCAGCCCCTCCTTGACCAGGAAGCTGTCGAAGAAGCCGGACTCCTGATGCAGGAAAGCGGCACGCACGGCGATCAACTGGGAGGCCAGACGGCAATAGTGAGGCAGCAGGCAGCCGAGGAAATCATCGATCCCCTGGCACTGCTCGGCGACCCGCTTGAGAGAGATGCGCACCAGGGTATTAGCGCCACCGGCCTGCGGCAGGGCGTTGTAGCAGCTGACGATGCCAAAGCCGCGAGCATCGAAGGTATCGCGGTGGATCGGGTAGTTGGCGATGTGCGGCTTGCTGCACTCGGCGATGCTCTTCACCGCCTGCAGCAACAGATCGTCCGGGGTCTGCCCGGGATCGTGGAAGAAGGTGAGGTTCGGCGCCACCTGCTTGAGCTCGTTGTCGATACGCAGGATCAGACGGCAGATACGGTTGTCATCCGGCCCGATGTTGACGTGCATAAAGGCGTCCGGCAGCACCCTGTCCAGATAGACCCAGAACCCCTTCAGCTTGCGATAGAGGGTCTCGTCATCCAGATCCCTGACAAACGGCAGCAGCAGATGATCGAGGCGCCCCAGCCAGACCGGCATACCGGTGACGGAGGGCACATGGTGATAGAGAATGCGCAGGGCATCGAGCGCCTCGTCAACATCCCGAGGCGGCGCCAGCTCCAGCCAGGCAGATCCCTGACTCAGGAATTTTTCATAGTCCGGCAGCACATAGCGCGGCTTGTAGGGGGCATGCCCCTCGAACATGTCGCAGATAAATCCCTGCACCATCGCCTCGGCGACCGCCGGTGGCAGCTCGGGGTAAGGCAGCGCATTTTCGGCGGCCAGCGCCAGGGCATGACTCTTCTGGGCGGCAGAGAGGTGGTGATCACGCACTATGCGCTGACAGGTTTCGGTGAAAGACATGGGGGAGCTCCTTGGCGGATGGTCCCTAAATCCTCACACTTGAGAGGTGTTTTTTGAAGTGACATTCACAACATGGTGGATATCCATAAAAGACATCCACCATGCGGGATCACGGCTCAGCCGAACCAGGGCAGCAGCGCCGCCAACCCCCCCTGCCAGCGCAGCAGGAAGAAGCCCCCCATGCCCACCACGACCACCAGCAGAGTCGGTAGCCGCAGCAGGGTCAGCGCCGTCACCAGCAGGGTGGCGGCCAGGTAGTCCTGATCCCACACCAGCCCCTTGCCCGACTCATAGCTAAAGACGATGGGCAGCCAGATGGCGGTCAACACCGACTGGGCCGAGAAGCTGAGAAACGCCCCCATCTCGGCACCCGGTTGATAGCGGGTCAGCCGCGAGAAGAAGGCGAAGCGGTTGAAGAAAGTGATCAGGGCCAGCAGGCCTATCATCAGCCAGCTCATGGTCACCTCCTCATCCGATGCAGCACATAACCCACCACCATGCCGGCCAGTGCCGAGATGATGATGTAAACCTCCGCCAGCAGTGGCTTGGTGAGCAGCGCAGTGCCGCCGCTCACCAGGGTCGCCGCCACCATGGGCAGGTTCTTCATGGCGGGTATGGTCATGGCAATAAAGGTGGCGGCGATGGCAAAGTCCAGCCCCATCTTGTCCAGCCCGTCTATGTACTGACCAGCAGCGATACCGAGCAGGGTCGCCAGATTCCAGAACAGGTAGAAGATGAAACCGGCGATCAGCGCATAGGCCGGGTTGAAGCTGCCGCTGCGCTCCCTATCCTTGAGCGCCACCGCGAACATCTCGTCGGTCAGGAAGAAGGCCAGGCTAGCCCGCCAGCGCAGAGAAAGCGGCAAGACATCGCGGCGGAAGGTGAAGCCGTAGAGCAGATGCTGGGAGGTGATCACCATGGTGGAACCCATGATAGGTAGCAGAGGCGTGCCCGCCCCGAACAGCGTGGTGGCCGAGAGCTGGGCGGCACCGGCATAGACCAGCAGTGACATCAGCTGCGCCTGCAATGGGCTAAGCCCCGCCTGCAGCGCCAGGGCGCCACACAGGATCCCCCAGGGGATCACCGAAATGGAGAGCGGGAGCATATCCAGGGTGGCGCGCCACCAGAGCACGTGGGTGCGCTCGGCTACAACTGATTGGGTACTGGTTGCTGACGGCATGGGATCATCCTTGTTACATCTACGGCAAGCCGGAAAACTAGCACAGCAAGGGGACAGCAGACAGAGAAGGTATGGAGGCAGCCGAACAGTCGCGCGCCACCCTGATGGTGGCGCGCGACAGGCAATCAGGGCTGGATGACAATGGGGGTTCCGGGTTCGATGGCGTTCCACACTTCGTCCAGATCATGGTTGAGCATGGCGATGCAACCATTGGTCCAGTTGGACGGCTGCAAACGGGTGTTGCCTATGCTGTTGCGCTGACCATGGATCATGATCATGCCACCCGGTAACACACCCATCTCGTTGGCCGCCTTGATGTCGTCCAGGTTCGGGTAGTTGATGTGGATGGCCTTGTAATAGTTGGAGTTGGTCTTCTTGTAGTCGAGGATGTAGCGCCCTTCCGGCGTACGTTGATCCCCTTCCCGCTGCTTGTGACCCTTGGGGGCCGGCCCCAGGGCGATCCAGTAGCGTTTGACCTCCTTGCCGTCCTTCATCAGGGTCAGGCTATAACTCGACTTTTTCACCACCACCATATCGGCGGACAGGGTGGCAAAACTCAGTGCGGGCCACAGCCCCAGCAAACACAGTAATACGACTCTCATTCCATCCCTCGACAAGCCTCTGATAAGGGCTTTTCTTGTTACCAAATCATCTGAACTGCACCGCCCCGAGCGGCGGGCGAGCGCCATCATATTGGATCGCCATCAATACTCAATATATCCAGAGAAACATATCCCGCGCCAGCTTTTAAGAATTGTTACAATTAACAGCCAAAACAATGGGATATCCCCCCTATCTCGGGATAGTCCCCCCCTGGCGATTGGGGGAAGATAAGGCGCTTTTCACCTATCAGGAAATCTCCATGATGCGATACCGACTCTCCTTGCTGATCTTGCTGATCTGCGCCCCCCTGCAGGCTGCCGAGCCGATCTGGTTGCGCGAGCCAGCTCTCTCCCCCGATGGCAAGCAGCTTGCATTCACCTGGCAGGGACGCATCTACCTGAGCGCAGGGGACGGCGGCCTCGCCACGCCGCTCACCGGCAGCGACTACCTGAGCCAGCGCCCGATCTGGTCACCGGACGGCAAGCAGATTGCTTTCGCCGCCAATCTCTATGGCAATGAAGATGTGTTCGTGGTGCCGAGCGAGGGGGGCGAAATGGTGCGGCTGACCCGGGATTCGCGCCCCGATCTGCCCCAGGCATTCAGCGCCGATGGCAAGCAGCTGTTGCTGAGCAGCCAGCGCCTGACCAGTCCGGAGGCGGATCACTTCGTGGCAGAGGGGCTGCAAGCCAGCGCCCTCTACTGGACCCCCATAGATGGCGGCGCACTGACCCCGGCGCAGCCCCTGCCAGCTACCCTGGCTCGTCCCCATGGCAGCCAGCTGGCTTATCAGATGCCAGGCATGGATCAGCCATTTCGCAAGCACCAGCGCTCCTTTGCCGTCTCTCGCCTCTGGCTGTTCGATGGCAAACAGCATCGCCAGCTGACCGAAGACAGGGTCGCCGCCAGCGATCCCGTCTGGGATGACAAGGGCGAGGCACTCTATTACCTGAGCGAGCGCAGCGGCGATTTCAACGTCTGGCAACGGGAGCTGACCAGCGGTCAGGATCGCCAGCTCACCCACTATCAGGGCCATCCGGTACGTGGCCTCAGCGCCTCCCGATACGGCGATCTGGTCTGGTCCTGGCAAGGTGAGCTCTACCGGCTCGATGCCGGCAGCGAGGCGCCCCGCAAGCTGGCGATCCGGCCGCGCTGGGCCCAGGCTCCCGACGAACAGAGCGACGCCCCCGTCGTCATCGACGAGGCCCTCGCCCGCCAGGATGGGGAGGAGGTGATCCTGGTGAGTCAGGGGGATCTGTTTGCGGTCGACACCCGCCGTGAGCGGGTACGCCAGCTCACCCGCCACCCCAGCGAGCAGTCATCGCCGCGCTACGTGGACAAGGAACAGGAGCTCATTTATCTCTCCGAGCAGGAGGGGCCGGCCGCCCTCTATCGCCTTAAGAAGGCGCAACCGGACCGGCTGTTCAGCGAGCCCGGCCCCCTCATCGAAGAGAAGCTGCTGGCCATGCCGGGCGTTGCCATCAGCAAGCCGACCCTTTCCCCCGACGGCAAGCAGCTCGCCTTCGTGGTGGACGGTCAGGCCGTGCACCTGCTGGATCTGGCCAGCGGCAAGCAGCGACCGCTGGTCGCCGCCGAGTTCAACCCCTCTCGCCACGCGGTGGAGCTGGCCTTCGCCCCCGACGCTCACCATCTGGCACTGACCATACAGCCCGACTCGGCCCAGCAGGAGATCGCCGTCATCGACACCCGGGACGCCAGAGCCAAGCCGGTCAACGTCAGCCTCAACGGTTATCAGGACGGCAGCCCGGCCTGGAGTCAGGATGGCGGTATCCTCTATTGGCAATCCGCCAAATACGGCAAGCTCGGCGCCGACGGCGAGCCGCTGGATGGCAGCCTGCTCGGCCTCTACAGCAGCCGTGCCGCCAAGAGCGACTTCCTCGCTGAACAGGCGCCCCCCAAGGCGGGTTACGGCTTCGAGAGCGACAAGCTGGCCCACAGGGAGGCACTGCAGCTGCAACCACGCGGCCCTGTCCTCGCCAGCCGCATCGTCGATGATCACCTGATCTATCTGGTGGAGGAGACAGATGCCAATGGCGAGCGCGAGATCAAGGGATACGCCCAGGCGTTGCGCAAGGGAGAGACCCGGCTGCTGTTCGCCGAACAGCCTGGCCCTGCGCTGGCCAGCCTCAATGAGGACGCCAGCCTAGCCACCCTGGTGCGGGAGGGGGAAATTGCCCTCATCGACCCCCGCTCCGGCGAAGCCAGCAGACACCCTTACAACCTGCTGATCACCGCCAGCTGGCGAGATCGGATGACTGCCGTCTTCGACCAGATCACCCGGCTCACCCGGGACGAATTTTATCGGGCCGACATGAACGGGGTGGACTGGGATGGCTATGTGGCCGCCTATCGTCGCCAGCTGCCCGGCATCCGCAATGGTCGGGACTTTGGCAATCTGCTGGCGGAGCTGGCCGGCGAGCTGAACGTCTCCCACACCTGGGGCTATGGCCCGGCGCCCTTCCCGCGGCTGCCCGATGAGACCGCCAGCCTCGGCGGCTACTGGCACGAAGACAAGCACGGGGTAACACTGACGGCCCTGCTGGCTGGCGGCCCGCTGGATCAGGAGACGGATCTGGTACCGGGCGCCCGCCTGCTGGCCATCAACGGCGCAGCGCTGCACAGCCTGAACGAGCTGGATGCCCTGCTCAATCACCAGGCCGGCCAGCGACTGGCCCTCACCCTGCTGCCAAAGGGAAGCAAGGATACGGTGCAGCTCGATGTCACCGCCATGGACTTGCCGCAGGAGTACCGTCTGCAACTGGATGGCTGGGTCGCCAAGCGCCGCGCACAGGTGGCGCAACTGAGTCAGGGGCGGGTTGGCTATGTCTATCTGCCGGAGATGAGCAGCGCCGTGTATGAGGAGATGGTTGCCGATGCCCTCGGCCGTCAGCGCAATCGCGAGGCACTGATCGTGGACGTGCGCTTCAACAAGGGCGGCTACCTGGCCAACACCTTGGTGGAATTTCTGACGGGCAACGGCAGCGCCAAGGGGATGGCACGCAGCTGGCCACGGCTCGGCAAGGGGGAGACGGACGCCGCCACCCGCCAATGGACCAAGCCCTCTGTGGTACTGGTCAACGCAGGCAGCTACTCGGAAGGCTCGGCCTTCCCCCAGTACTACCACACCCTCAAGGTGGGCCCCATCGTCGGCGAGCCTGTGCCGGGCACGGGCACCATGGTCTATGCCCACGCATCCAGACTGATCCCGGGACTGGCCTATGGCATCCCGACCCTGGGGCTGAGCAATCCGGACGGCACCCTTTACGAAAATCAGGAGCTGATCCCGGACGTGCAGGTGGCGCTCACCCCGACCGACATGGTAGGCGGGCGAGATCCCCAGCTGGAAGCCGCGGTAGAGGCCGCCCTCGCCCAGTTGTCAGCGAAAGCGAAATAGCTCGCGATGCAGACGCCCGCCCGGCAACAACCGGGCCAGGGCGTCTGCCATCCCTTCCGGCCCACAGAACCAGACGGCAGCAGGCTTGTTCTGCGCAAGGCTGGCCAAGTCCAGCCGCCCCGCCTCCCGGTCCAGGTGCAGTTGATAGCGAACCCCGGTACGCTGACACAACTCGGCCAATCGCTGGTGATAGACGGCGCCGGCCAGATCCGGTGCACACTGGATCAATGTGATCCCCTCCCCCCGTTCACCACAGGCTACCAACCCCTCCAGCCAGGCGACGAAGGGCGTAATACCGATCCCGGCGCCAAGCCAGAGCGACTGCCCCCGGCGAGCGGGACAGACAAAGGCACCATAAGGCCCTGTCACCGTCACAGCGTCATCGAACCGGGCCGCCTCGACCAACTGACGGGTATGGTCTCCCAGCGCCCGCACCGCGATCACCAGCTGACGCTTGTCCGGCGACACCCGCACCAGCGTGAAAGGATGAGGGCCCTCCTTCGCATCAAACTCGAAGAAGGCAAACTGGCCTGGCCTGTAGTGCGACAGCGGCGTCTCCAGCTGCAAGGTGAATTCACGGGTACTGTCCGCCAGGGTGCGCAGCGCCACTATGCGGCCCTGATGACGATCCCGCTGACCGGTCAAACCCAGCAGGGAGTAAACGGCAGCCACCGCCCCTGCACCGCCCAGCAGAGCGATGCCGAGCCCCACGGGTGTCAGCAGGCCAATCTGGGGCAACAGGCAAAGAGCGTGTATCCACCCCGCCAGATAGATGAGCGGCGCCAGACGGTGGATCACCCGAAAACGGCCATAGCTCACCAGTGACAACAGGCTCACCACCACCAGGGCGATCAGCAGATAGAAGCTCCACTCTCCCAGCGTATTGCCAAGGGCATGCAGGGAGAGGCCATTACCTGTCCCCGCTCCGCTGTCCGCAGCCCGGCGGACAGGCCGGGTCAACCAGCCGGCCGTCACCGCCCACTTGGGCGCCTCCACCAGCAACCAGTGACTGGTCAGGGCCAGGGTCGCGGCCATGGCGCTGTGACGATGGAATCGCAACATGCGATCCAGCCCGCCACACCAGACTTCCAACCTCGGCAAACGCAGCGCCAGCAACAGGGTCAGCGCCATGTAGCCCAACCCCAGCAGGCCGGTCAGCAACAACATCTCATGGCGCCATGGCCAGACGCCATTGGCATCCCCTGCATATCCCGCCCACCAGATCACTGTCGCCAACACCGGCAGCAGCCATAACGCCCGCTTGGTCACCATTTGTTGCTCCTTGTCCCGTCTTATTGTGCATTGCTCGCCCGGCTCACCCAACGGCCACGCTAGTATCCTTGCCCCATTACACGCCTGTGCCATGACAAGACTTTGCCAGCCAGAGGCGACTTGGTGACAGAGTGTGACAAGAGGGCAGACCCAAAAATGGGGCCTTATGGCCCCATGGTTAACCGGCTTTGCGCAATGCCCGCCTGCTCATCAGGCGAGAGAGCAGCCGATTGTAGTTGGCGCTCAGCAGCAAGATGCCGAGCAACAGGGCAAGATAGGGGAACAATGGGCCTGTCACGTGGGGAAAGCGGGGCAATTCGGGATCAGGGGCGCTGACGCCATGGCAGAAGGGCGAGGGTATGGCAGGCAGCAACAACATGAGTCACCGCGCCCCTGGCTGCGTGCAGCCAAGGGCGCGGCTCATATCAGGCAGACAGCGTCTTGACCGGTTGACGGGCCAGTGCCAGCTGATATCTGTGCTCGGCCAGCTCCACCTCGCGACGCGCCTCTCCTACCTTGTCTTCGGCACGCTTCACCGCCGCCATCAGCTGGTTGTAGCGATCCCAGCTGCCGTTGTACTCGGCCACCTCATCATTAAAGCGCTGGCTGATCTCGTTGTACTGGCGGATCAGTGCATTGCTCTCGTCACACAACTGGTTGATCCGGGTAATCAGCCCCGCCTGAATGGTGCGGATCCGCTGATACTCGGCAGGGCTGTAGCTGCCGTTGTAGCTGTTGTGCTGCTGCACCAGCCGGTTGCGTTCCTGAAGGGCTTGGTTGCTGCGCTGATGGAGGGAGGCCTGCTCGCGCGGGTAGCGATCGAAGTTGGCCAGCAGCGCCTGCTGCCGGTCCTGCAGCGCGGTACTGGCTGCCACTTGCTGGCTGTAGTGGGCCTGAGCCATCGCCAGATCCTGACGACGAGCCTCGAGCGAGCGTTCCAGCTCACCCATATCCGGTATCTCCTCCGTCACCATGGTGGGATAAAAGTTGGCGATCTGGGGCGTGGTGACCCGCAGCGCCCGCACCGCATCAGCGCCATTGGCCTGATCCTGGTGATCCACGCCGCAGGGCTGGCCCTTGCAGACCAGATCCGGGCTGGAGAACTTGTACTCGTGGCTGTAGACCCCGAAACTGGAGGGGTAGGCCATCACGGTGGCGAAGGAGCCCTGCACCCCGTGCCCCAGCGCATAATGGTAGGTGCCACCCGTGCCATCCTGCAGACGGGAGTGGTTGAGCCCCATGTTGTGGCCAAGCTCGTGCGCCAGCACTACGTCGCCGCAGCCGGTGGCGGTGATATGGCTGAACATGCTGTCGGCTTCCTTGGATACATCCCCGTCAGCATACGCCTTGCGACCATCGGCATAGGTGGCCGAGCCCCCCAGCCAGGCCAGCCCGCAACTGCCGTGGTCACCCGTGTTGGGCCGCATCAGCACCACCATGTCGGCGCCATAGCGGGTCCGCAGGGCAGGCACATCCTTGAAGGCTGGCACACGCTGCTTGGTCACATCCCTGAGTGCCTGGCCGTCCGTGCCACTATCCGGATAGTTCACCTGCTGGCTATGCACGGCACGCACCGTCAGATCCAGACCGCTGGCAGCATAGATCTGGTTGGTGACGTTGATCATGTGCTGGATCCGGGTCTGGGCATCCCCCTGATAACGGGCCGCCAGCCCCGGGCTGTGCAGTACCATCAGGTCGATGGTTTCCGCCAGTACGGGCGTGGCACCGAGCAAACCCGCAATCATGATCCCCAATGTCGTTTTCTGCATGTGATTTTCCCTCTGCTGTTGTTATTGATGAGTCGGGATCAGGGCGTCACTGCCGCCATGACCCCGATCCAGTGGCGGGTTCTTGTAAACCCAGCCCTTGCCCCCCAGCGTCTCGACGGAGTAACTGCCTTGCGGCGTGCCGATGAAGCCGAAGGTGGCTTGCTTGCCGACGGTGAAATTGACCGGATAGCTGTCACCGTCGACTCGTATTTCACCCTGCCAGTTGCGCTCCCCGCCGCGCTGCAGCTCCACCTTGGTCACCCTGGCTTCCAGCGTGCTGCTGTCCGGCAGCAGCAGGGTCACGTGGTCGCCAACCTGGGCCTGCCCAAGCTCGCTGCCCTGCAAAGCGATCGGCAGGAGCTGTTCCACCCCCTCGCCAGGCTCCACCAGCGGAAAGTCGGCATCCACCTCGGCCACCTGCCAGGGAACATCAAGCTGCTGGCTCCCATCCGCACGCAGCCGGCCAGGTTTGGCGGCCGCCTCTGCCGGCGCGGACTTGATCTCGGGTGCCGACATCACGGCAAGCTGAGCCGGCTCTACCAGCTCGGGGGAGTCCACCAACCGCTCGCCGCTGTGGCCAGCCTCCAGGTCCGGCGTCGCCGGCTGCGGCCACAGGCACCAGCCGATCACCCCGGCCAGCAGGGTGCACAACCCCAGCCCCACACCCCATTTTGTCGCCTTCATATTGATACTCCAGTCAGAAACAAATCTTATAAAACAAGGTCTTGAGTTCAAAATGAGCCGGCATGCTAGAAACTGGTGACCAGGCTGGCATCCCCCTATATGGGGCGTCTATCAAAAGGAGGCGTGGCAGATCCAGCCCCCTGTGAAGGTCAATGAAACCAGTGCTGGCGGGGGCTGCAAAGGGGTTCAAATGATGCTTTTTATTCGAAATGGAACGACTTAAAAAACGGCGGACTCGATGCCATTCACCCCATATGGGTTAAGCAAATTTGGCTGTACCGGGGTGCTGGCAACGGCGTACCCTGAGCCATCAATCAGGTCGAGGATGTTGAATGAAGGGTTTACAGACAACGTCACCCGCACTGGGCTGGCTGCTGATGTCACTGCTGGCGGCACCGCTGGCCGCCGCCCCCCTGACGCTGCAGGGTGAGACACAAAGTTACAGCATAGATCCCGACACCCTGGCCATTTCGGTCAACACGATCCCGGTCAGCGCGGGCCAACCCGCCCGCCAGGTCGATCAGTTGCAACAGGACGAGCAGCAGGCCAGCTGGCACTGGCCCGCCCAGGACGCCAGGGTGAACGTCAAGCTGGACGGCGATGACTTGCTGCTGACGCTGGTCAGCGACAGTCCCCGTCAACTGGCCTGGTACAGCCTGCCGAAAAACCAGACCCACCTGTCGCTGGCCTTTGGCGAGGGCAGCCGCTTCTCGGTACGCGACAGCGACTGGCTCGGCTATGTCGGCGACGAGCTGGCCGAGCTCAACACCCACCACGACCTCAAGCTGCCGCTCTGGAGCCAGGATGCGGGCAAGCAGACCTACAGCTGGATCCTGCAGACGCCTTATGACAACCAGCTCAGCTTCACCCGCAAGGGGGGACGGCTGCAGTTGAGCGCCCAGCACGAGTTCAGCAGCGTCAACCGGCAGGCCCCCATGGTGGTGCGCTTGAGCGTGGGGGATGACTGGCTGGCCGGCGCCCGCCGCTACCGGGAGTGGTTGCAGGGCGAGGGAGCCTGGCAGTCACTCGCCGACAAGTTTGCCCGCATTCCTGCCGGTCGGCGGCTGATCGGCGCCAGCCATGTCTATTTGTGGGGCGATGCCCTGCTCGACAGGCAGGATGTGAAGGATTGGCCCGGCCTGCAGGCCACACTCCGGCAACAGCCGGCCTGGCTGCAAGGCTTCAGCGGCGAGGAGCGAGCGGCACTGGCGGCTTCAGCGCCCGAGCCCTGGCAGCAGACGCTGATCATGGCCGGCCTCAACCGGCTGATTGCCAGCCTGCTGCCCCTGCCTGCCCAGCAGGGCCCCCTGAGCCAGAGCAAGGTGCTGGCACTGCGCCAGCAGTGGGTCCAGGGCCAGTTCGGCGAGCAGCTGGTGGCGCAGGAGCGCTGGGGCCAGGGGCTATCACTGCCTGTGGTAGAGGCGCTGCAACAGGCGGGGCTGCGCAAGCTTTGGCTCGGCACACCGCAATGGACGGCTGCCCTGCAACAGGGTGATGCCCTCACCGCCGCTCAGCGCCTGGGCTATCTGGTGAGCAGCTATGACTCCTACGATACCGCCATCCCCCCCGGCAGCAACGACAGCTGGCTCACCGCCCAGCTGCCTGTCGAGATCGGCAAGCGCTGCGCCATCGTCGAGGCCAACGGCAAACCAAAGCCCGGATTCGGCGGAGAAGGGGTCTACCTCAACCCGGGCTGCACCCTGCCCTTCGCCAAGAGCCGCATGAGCGAGCTAGCCAAAGCCAGCGGCATCAACAGCCTGTTCCTCGACGTGGACGGCACCGCCATGGCCTCCAACGATGACAACCCGGCTCACCAGCAGGGCAGCCAGGCCATGATCGCCGACCGCAACGCCCGCATGAGCTGGGTGGGGGAGCGGCTAGGGCTGGTGCTGGGCTCGGAGGATGGCAACGCCCTCACCAGCAAGCCGCTGATGTTTGCCCACGGCATCCAGAGCTGGGGCTTCGGTTGGGAGGATGCCGCCATGCGCCAGCAGGCCAAGTCCCCCTACTACCTCGGCAAATGGTGGCCGGACGAGGCGCCGCAGCTCTTCTTCCAGCCTGCCCGGCTCAAGCCGCGCTACCTGAAAACCGTGTTCAACCCGGCGGATCGACTGCCCCTCTACCAGGCCGTGTTCCACGACGCTGTGCTCAATAGCCACCACTGGCTGCTGGACAACCTCAAGTTCCCGGGCATCAAGGAGGAGCGCGCCCTGCTCGGCCTGCTCTACAACACGCCACCGCTTGTCAACCTGAGCCGCAGTACGCTGGACAGTCGCCTGCCGGAGCTGGTGAGGCTCGACAGCCAGTTTGCCCCGCTGCACGAGGCGCTGTGGGACAAGGCGCTGGTGGGATTCCGCTGGCGGGACGGGGTGGGCCGGGTGCAGGAGACCCACTTCTCCGATGGCAGCCGGCTGGTGGCCAACTTCAGCCAAAGCACTATGATACTCGATGGCCACAAGCTGCCGGGCAGGCAGCTGCTGGTCGCCCTCAAGGGCAAGCCGGTGACCTTGCTGAAGATGTGACGCCCCCGCTCGTCATCTAAAAAGAGAGCCCTGCCAATTGGCAGGGCTCTTTTGCAGGCGGGGTTTCCTAACTCAGGGTGGCGTGCTCGGCCTCGCCATAGCGCCGGATCCAGGCCTCGAAGTCGGCCAGCATGGCCGCCTCCGAGTGGCTATTGTCGGCGACAAGCAGATCCCCGTGCACCACCCGGATGCGGGCATTGAGCGGCGCCCCCTTACCGGCCGGCGGCCTTTGCTGCGCCGCAACCATGCAGGCTTGGGCCTGCGCCCAGGCATCAGCCACGCTCTGGTTGCATACCCAGGCCAGGGGGGCTGCGCTGAAGCCCTCGCCGGTAAGGCTCTGCAGCGTCTGGTCATGGGTCATGCCGTTGCCCGGCCCCCAGTAGTGGGCGGCCAGATCCGGCCCGATGCGCGGGTTGTCGGTGAGATAGCCGTCACGCTTGAGGAAGTAGGCGCGGGTCTGCTCCACCGCCATCAGCGCCAGCAGATAGCCGTGGTAGGCACAAGCCGACTCTTGATTAAGGAGGTGCGGAATGGCCAGCAGCGGACGCGGGCTCTCAGTGCCGAGGATCTTGCGCTCCCACTGGCGAGCCAGCGCCAGCACGGCGGCCGGGGTGCGATCGCCGTCGGCCATGGCGTAGAGATCTCGCTCGAAGTAGGAGACCAGCGCTATCTGGCGCTCGTTGAAGGCACGAAAGGGCTGGCGCGCCTCTATCATCGCCTTGATGAGCGAATCGGGGATCGCCTCCCCCGCCTCGTTTCTGGCATAGCGCTTGAGCCAGTCAGCATCGTCCAGCAGGCTGTCGCAGAACATGGACTGGGTCTCGGCATAGGCCATGGAGGTGGGCGGGAACTCTTGGGAGAAACAGGGTGCGTTGCCGGTCACATTGGCAAAGTGGGCTGCGTGGCCCCCCTCGTGGAACAGGGTGTTGAGGCCGCTCCAGCCGCTGCCTACCTGAGATGGGTTGGCCAGGCTGGTGAAATTGACCACGGCGGGCACCCACTTGCCCTCCTGCCAGAAGCTGGGCACAGGGCCGTGGCAGAAGCCGTTCTCGTATTTCCCCTCCCGGGTCAGCAGATCCAGGGTGAGGGTCGCGTCCCGATACTGGATGCCGAGCCGGCGGAAGCTCTCGACCCAATCCTTCAGCGCCCGGGAGAAGGGCACATAGGGATCGAGCTGACGGGTCACGTCGCCGCTGACGAAGTAACGCAGGTTGTGGGGCAAGAGCGCCGCCTCCCCCTTGGCCGCCTTGAGTTCCGCCAGGCTCTGTTGCACCCGCTGCTCGGTGCGGGCGATGAAGTCATCCAGCACAGCAAACAGCTGCGCCGGGCTCATCTGCTCGTTCTTGCGCACCTTGTAATCGAAATAGTCGCGATAGCCCATGGCGCGGGCGAAGCGGTTGCGAAGCAGAACTATCTCCAGATAGCCGTTGTCGACCACCCACTGCTCCAGGGTATGGAACATGGCGAGTGCGCTCTGGCGCACCGCTTCATCGGCGCTGGCAGCCAGTGCCGTGCTGGCGGCGGGCAGGCTGCCGGACACCTGGCGGCCCTGCTCGTCCAGCAAGGTCAGCTTCAGCTCCCGGCGACGGGCGAACAGCGCCGCCTCGGCTGCTACCAGCTCGTCCATCAGGGCGGCAGCCGCCGGATCCTCGATGACATTGCACTCGAAGAAGGCAATCCAGCCCCCCAGACCTCGCTTGAGATCTGTCTCTTCGGCCAGGGCCTGCATCTCCCTCAGTACCGGCAGGCGCGCAGGATCGGCACAGAAGGCCTTATAGGCCTGCTCGGCGGCGGTAAAACCGGCCTGATTGTCACTGGTGCCCATGTAGGTGGACCAGAACAGGTCCTCCTTGCGCCTGTGTACCTGCAGGTAGTCGGCGTTGAGCTGGTTCAAGTAATTCCTGGCAATGGAACTCATAAATTCCCTCTTGTTATGGGGCAGCCCCCTGGGGCGCCCACTCCTTTTTTTGGTGAAATGCCAACTCATTCACACTTTTTGCAAATAGGGCAGGCAAATAGTGCGCCGGGATGCGCACAACCACACTACCAAAAGTGAGGGTTTCTGTCTGCTGGCTATACTAATTGTCAACACGCTCAATTAGCGTTCAGTCACCACAAATCATTGAAAGTTAATTAAATGTTAACGCCGAAATAATCAGGGCCATCGTCATGACTGGCCATAACCAGACCCGTACGGGAAAGAAGGAATAGCTTATGTTCAAGCTCGGTGATATCGCCGTGAGCCGCAAATTGATGTTGCTGCTCTCACTGGCACTGGTCGGCTTTATCGCACTGCTGCTCATCTCGGCCAGTGCCTTGCATCGCAATCTGATGAGTGAGCGGGAGGCACGACTGCAGGCTGTGCTGGATCTCGCCATGAGCCGGATCCAGGCCCTCGCTACTACACTGCCCGCCGCTCAGGCCCAGGCCGAAGCCAAGGCCATGCTCAGCAGCATGCGCTTCGATGGCGACAACTATCTGTTCGTGATCGATGAGACCCGCCACGTGGTGGTGCACCCCACCAAACCGGAGCTGGTCGGCCAGCAGATGGGAGAGAGCGGCGCAACCACCGGGGCGCACTGGCAGCGCATGGTGGATCTTGGCAAGGGGGGCCAGCGTGGCCGGCTGGAATATCAATGGATTGCCCCCACGGGTGAGACGGCCCAGAAAATGTCGCTGGTGGCGGGCTACCAGCCCTGGGGCTGGATCCTGGGATCCGGCGTGCCGCTGCAAGACATCGAGGCCACCATCTGGTCCCAGTACCAGCTGATGGGAGGCGCCACCCTGCTGGTGATCCTGCTGATGGGGCTGCTGGGGTTTGCCATCAGCCGATCCATCGTCAATCCGCTGGCCGAGATCAAGCGGGCCATGCAGCAGGTGGCGGCCGGGGATCTGGTGGTCAGCATACCGATACACGGCAAGGATGAGCTGGGGGTCGTCGCCACCTGCACCAACCAGGGGCTCGACGCCATCCGTCACGCGCTGATCGAGGCCAGCCAGGGTGCCCGCAACGTGGCGGATGCCGCCCTGCGCATCGCCGCAGCCGCCGAGCAGACCAATCAGGCGGTCAACAGCCAGCGGGATCAGCTGGCTCAGCTCGCCACCGCCATGAACGAGATGAGCGCGACCATCTCGGATGTGGCGGGCCACGCGGAAAATACTGCCCGCGATACCCAGGATGCCACCAGCGAGGCCGGGCTCGGCAACCGGGACGTGCATGCCAGCGTGCATGGCATTCAGGCACTGGCCACCGAGGTGGAGCAGGCCACACTGCAGGTCAATCAGCTCAAGGAGGGGGTGATGCAGATAAGCGAGGTGACCACCGTCATCAGCGCCATCTCGGAACAGACCAACCTGCTGGCGCTCAATGCCGCCATCGAGGCAGCCCGCGCCGGAGAACAGGGACGCGGCTTCGCCGTGGTGGCCGACGAGGTGCGCCACCTGGCGAGCCGTACCCGCCAGTCTACCGAGGAGATCCAGAGCACCATAGCCCAACTGCAACAGCGGGCCGTCACCGCAGCCAGCGCCATGGATACCAGCCGCAAGCTGGCGGCGAGCAGCGTCAGCCAGTCGGAGAAGGCAGGGCAGGATCTCTCCCTCATCGTCAATCACATCCAGCACGTGAGCGATATGGCAACCCAGATAGCCACCGCCGCCGAACAGCAGAGCATGGTGGCCGAGGACATGAACCGCAACGTCAGCGGCATCAACGACTCGGCACTGGAAATGTCCCAGTCCGCCTCGCAACTGGCCCAGGAGAGCGAGCTGCTGGCCGGCCTCTCCCGCAGCCTGGACGAGCGGCTGGCGGTGTTCAAACTCGGCAACACCATAGACCGGCAACGGGCGCCCCTGCATCCGCAGACCGGTCAAACCGAACGTCCCCGCATTCGCCACTGATCCGTCCGGCCCTGTCGCAATGCCCATCCCTGCCAGCCTCGCTGGCAGGGATTTTTTTATTGATAAAAAATGTCGTCTTTTTGCATCTTATCGACATGATTCACGACATTCAGCAAGGTGAGTAGCTTAAATATACATTTAAGAACATCAAGTTAGGCATTCGCACCACGCCAAGGCGGTTAAGCTCAAACATTTATATTTAATTATTTAATCAAAACTAGTCATGATGGGATTGTCGTCAAACGAGACGGCATGACTCTTTATGTAGTCATTTGGCAAACTGGTTGAAAGGCCAGGACGCAAAGCCTCCGGTCTAAAGACATGTCGTCCAGGATAGCGGGGTTGCCACACGCAGGTGTGTATCGGGGAACTCCCCTGCCAACTTGACTGCCCACATCTATCGAACAGAGGACTGTATGGCAGCAAAAATCCAACTCAATCATATCGCGACGGCGCTGGCACTGCTGGCCAGCGGGGGCGTGCTTGCCCACGGCTATATCAGCCAGCCGGAATCGCGCAACTATCTGTGCAAGACCGGTGGCAACAGCCAGTGTGGCGCGGTGCAGTGGGAGCCCCAGAGCGTGGAAGGCCCTTCCGGCTTCCCGCAATCCGGCCCTCAGGATGGTCAGATTGCCTCGGCGGGCAGTCCGAACTGGAGCGAACTCAACGCCCAGACCAGCGATCGCTGGGCCCGGCGGGAAGTGCAGGCCGGCCCCTTCGCCATCAGCTGGACCTTCACCGCCAACCACGTCACCCGCAACTGGCGTTACTACCTCACTAAACAGGACTGGAACCCGAACCAGTCGCTGACCCGCGCGGCCTTCGATCTCACCCCCTTCTGCGTGGTGGATGGCAACATGGTACAGCCGCCCAAACAGGTCACACACAGGTGCACCCTGCCAGAACGTACCGGCTATCAGCTGATCCTGGGGGTGTGGGAAGTGGGCGACACCAGCAACAGCTTCTACAACCTGATCGACGCCAACTTCAAGGGTGGCACCCAGCCACCACTGAGCTGGAGCCAGGGCGGCACCATCTACCCTTCCACCGATCTGGCGGCCGGTGACAGAGCCAGAACCCTGGTATTCGACGCCAATGGCGTACGCCCCGATCTGCAGACCGAGCTGACCATCACCACCACGGAACAGGGCCAGAAAAACAACTGGGCCCATGCCCTGGCCAGCAAAATCAATACCGAGCAGAGCCAGATCCGCGCCGGTCAGCAGAACGCCGACGGCCAATTCAACCCTGTCTACGGCCAGAACCCCGTCTACCTCAAGGCAGGCAGCACGCTGGAACGGGTCGAGATCCAGCTCGAACAGCTGGAGCCACCGGTGGGCAACGACATCAGCGTGAGCGGTCTGGAGAGCGAATACCTGCTCGACAACGGCAGGCTGACCCTCGACTTCACCGTCACAGCACAAGGGGATCTGGCCGTCACCAACACCCTGTATGACCACGGTGGTGTGGCCAAGGGCCACTCCTCTGCCGACATCAAGGACAGCAGCCAGAACTTCACCATGCCGCTCGCGGGACTCAGCGCCGGCCACCATCAGCTGGTGATCGAGGCCAAGCCGAAGGCGGGTGGCGAAGCCCTGCAGCAGACGCTGGATCTGATGTTCAAGGATCCGTCCGGTGGTGACTACCAGTTCACCTTCCCGGAAGGGCTCAAGTCCTACACCGACGGCACCAAGGTGCTGCAACCCAAGAACGGCAAGGTCTATCAGTGCAGGCCCTTCCCCTCCAGTGGCTGGTGCAGCCAGTGGTCAGCCAGCACCACCCAATATGAACCTGGCATCGGTACCCACTGGCAAGGCGCCTGGATTGTGCTGAATTGATCCAGCGCCAAGCCATCACGCCATCACGAAAACGGGGAGCCACTGGCTCCCCGTTGTGTATGGTGTGGCAAGCCTCAGATCTGGAAGTCGAGGGCCGGCTCGCCGCCCATGGCGCGAGCCTGAATGTCCGCCAGCGCCAGCTCGGGGTTGCAGAGCTGGATGAACTGCCAGGCGAAGTTGTGCTGGAACTGCCCCTGCTTGAGACCGATCCAGGCGGTGTGCGGCGCAAACAGCCGACTGCCGTCGAGCTGTACCAACCCCTTGTCACGCTGGGTGTCGAACGCCATGTCCGCCAGTATGCCGACCCCCATCTCCAGTTCGACATAGGTCTTGATGACGTCGGAATCCTGGGCGGTCAGCAGGATCTGCGGCGCAATCCCCGCCTCGGCAAACGCCTCATCCACCCGCGCCCGTCCGGTCAGCCCGGCCTGATAGGTGATGATGGGCCAGTTCGCCAGCGCCGCCAGTGTCAGCTCCCGCTCGGCGGTGAGGGGGTGCTGCTCGGGCACCACTATGTTGTGGTGCCAGCGGTAATAGGGAAACGCCACCACTCCTTCGCTCTTGTCGAGCTGCTCGCTGCTGATACCTATGTCCACCTCGCCAGCCTGCACCAGCCGCACTATCTCCTCCGGGCTGCCCTGGTGCAGCTCCAGCTGCACCAGCGGAAACTGCTCACGAAAGGCCTTCACCACCCGTGGCAGGGCGTAGCGTGCCTGGGTGTGAGTGGTCGCCACCAGCAACCTGCCCGATTCGCGATTGGCAAAGGTACTGGCCAGTTTGCGGATGTTGTTGGCGTCGTTGAGGATGCGCTCGGCGATCACCAGCAACTCCTTGCCCGGCTCCGTCATGCCGAGCAGCCGCTTGCCATAGCGAATGAACAGCTCTATCCCCAGCTCCTCCTCCAGCTCGCGGATATGGCGGCTGACCCCGGACTGGGAAGTGAACAGGGCATTGGCGACCTCGGTCAGGTTGTAATCCCGCCGCGCCGCCTCCCGAATAATACGTAACTGCTGAAAATTCACGTCATCGCCTCCTGCGCTGACTGGCCGGTCGGGGTCGACCCCGCCGCCGTTTTCTTGTTATCTGCCTGACCTGACTCCTCATCGAGTCCGGCAACGGCCTGACACCCTTGTATCCCAGGCGGGCTCACACCGCCATCCTATCTGTCCATTTCAATCGTCGATGACCGTCAGATCTGGTAGTCCGGATAGAGCTGAGCCTGTTTGGCGACCAGTCGTACCCCCTGACCCGATGTGAAGGCTTTGGCCTCCTCCTTGCTCAGTTCGGCCTCGAAGTGTGCACCGTTTGTATCCCCATTACCACGCAGTTCCACCCGGATGCGCGGCCCCATGGGTAACAGACGGGTGATGGTGGCGCTGATCCCGCCGGGCGCATCCGCCGGCAGTATCTCCAGCTCGTGGGGGCGTACATAGGCGATAGCCGCACTGCCCTGAGCAAGATGATGAGCGCTGATGGGGCCGCCCAGCCACTGCTCGCCAATACCCAGGCCCTGCTCAGCCACCCGGCCGCGAAACTGATTCACACTGCCGAGAAAGCTGTGGACGAAGGAGCTGGCGGGCTGGTCATAGACCTCGGCCGGGGTGCCAATCTGCTCGACCCGGCCGGCGTTCATCAGCACCACCCGATCCGCCACCTCCAGCGCCTCCTCCTGATCGTGGGTCACGAACAGGCTGGTGACGTGCAACTCGTCGTGTAATTCGCGCAGCCAGCGGCGCAGCTCCTTGCGCACCTGGGCATCGAGGGCGCCGAAAGGTTCGTCCAGCAGCAACACCTTGGGCTGCACCGCCAGGGCGCGGGCCAGGGCGACCCGCTGGCGCTGGCCACCGGAAAGCTGGGTCGGATAGCGCTCGGCCACGTGGCTGAGCTGCACCAGATCCAGCAGCTCCTTGACCCGGATGCGGATCGCCGCCTCGGCCGGACGCTCGCTGCGCGACTTGACCCGCAGGCCGAACGCCACGTTCTCGAACACCGTCATGTGGCGAAACAGGGCATAGTGCTGGAACACGAAGCCGACGTTGCGATCGCGCACATGGAGATCCGAGGCATCTTCCCCGCGAATGATGACGCTGCCGCTGTCGGCCTGCTCCAGCCCGGCGATGATCCGCAGCAAGGTGGTCTTGCCGCAGCCGGAAGGGCCGAGCAGGGCCACCAGCTCGCCATCATGAAAGTCGAGGTTGATATCGGCCAGGGCCGCGTACTGATTGAAATGCTTGTTGAGTTGTTGAACCTGAATGCTCATGGCTGCCTCTCTAAACCGTTAAATCGGGGTGGATGGCGTCTCTGAGCTGGCCAGCCCGCTCAGCTGGCCATGCTCGCCATCACTCCCCAATCCATATCAATGGGGTATCCGGGTCGGGCTGACCGTGCAGCCAGACCCGTGTCGCAATAACATCAATGGGACTTGGTGGGCTGCCCACGCAGCCGGGCCAGCAGTGTCTCTCCCAGCAGGGTGAAGATCCCGAACAGGGCCAACAGGCTGGCCACCGCGAAGGCGGCGCCTGTCTGGTACTCGTTGTAGAGGATCTCGATGTGCAGCGGCAGGGTATTGGTCTGGCCACGAATATGGCCTGAGACCACAGAGACGGCACCAAACTCCCCCACCGCCCGGGCAGTACAGAGCAGCAGGCCATACATCAGGCTCCAGCGGATGCCGGGCAGGGTGACCCGCCAGAACATCTGCAAACCGCTCGCCCCCAGCATGATGGCGGCTTCTTCTTCTTCCGGGCCGCGCGCCTCCATCTGGGGCAGCAGCTCGCGGACCACGAAGGGCACGGTAATGAAGGTGGTCGCCAAAATGATGCCAGGGGTGGCGAAGATCACCTTGATGTCGTGCTCGCTCAGCCAGTCGCCAAACCAGCCGCGGCTGCCAAACATCAGCACGAACATCAGCCCTGCAATCACAGGCGAGACAGAGAACGGCAGATCTATGATGGTGATGAGCAGCTGCCGGCCAGGAAAGCGGAAGCGCGCTATGGCCCAGGCCGCCGCGAGCCCGAACAGCAGGTTGAGGGGAACCGCGCAAAGCGTCACCAGGGCGGTCAGCCCGAGCGCACTCAGGGCATCCGGCTCGCTGATGGCGTGCCAGAAGAAGGCCAGCCCAGGTCTTAGCGCCTGAATGAAGACGGTGGCCAGCGGCAGCAGCAGCAGGGCGGCAAACCAGCCGAGGCCGACCGTGATGAGCAACCACTTGACCCACTGGGGTTCACGGATCACGGTCGGTGCCTTGCGGCCGGACGTCGCCTCCACAGGGGCAACCTCAATGGTGATGGCAGATGAACTCATATCCGGCTCCCTCCTATGCGCGCCCAGCTCCAGGCCTGCAACTTGTTGATCAGCAATAACAGGATGAAAGAGATGAGCAGCATGACCACCGCGATGGCGGAGGCACCGGCATAGTCGTACTCCTCCAGATGACTCATGATCATCAGCGGCGCGATTTCGGAAACCATGGGCAGGTTGCCAGCGATAAAGATGACGGAGCCGTACTCCCCCACCCCACGGGCAAATGCCAGCGCAAAACCGGTGATCAACGCAGGTACCAGGGTAGGCCACAGCACGCGCTGGAAGGTCTGCCAGCGGTCAGCACCCAGGCTGGCGGCAGCCTCCTCCTGCTCTGTCTCTGCTTCCCGCAGCACGGGCTGCAGGGTGCGCACCACGAAGGGCAGACCGATGAACGTGAGCGCAATCACCACCCCGATAGGGTTGTAGGCGAGCTCTATCCCAAACGGGGCAACCCACTGTCCGATCCAGCCGTTAGGGGCGAAGATGGCGCACAGGGCAATACCGGAGACGGCGGTGGGCATGGCGAACGGCAGATCGATCAGCGCATCCACCAGCCGGCGACCGGGGAAGGTGTAACGCACCAGCACCCAGGCCAGGATCAGGCCGAACAGGCTGTTGAGCAGCGCCGCGATAAAAGCGGCCCCGAAACTCAGGCGAAAGGAGGCGAGCACCCGCGGAGAACCTATCACCTGCCAGAACTCGGCGAGGGTGAGATTGTTCACCGCGAACAGCACCAGCGCGGAGATCGGCAGCAGCACCAGCACGCCCAGGTAGAGCAGGCTGAAGCCGAGGGTTGGGCCAAAGCCCGGCAGGACGGAGTAAGAACCAAATCGCATAACGCTTCCGTTTGTTATGAAAAACATTCGATATCGCGATTCTGCGCATTCCTGTTTGGGGCAACAAACACCAATAATGCCTTTGCTAAGCACTTTTTTATCTAACAACGGCGGATCAGGCTTTTAGAGCCATAAAATGAAAAAAAGGTCTTTTATATAAATAAAAGACCTAAAAAATGGCGCGTCGTGCAATGTATCAAGCCATCACACATCAACTGTTATGGTGTCTGGCGCTATCTCTCTCCTTGTCAGCGTATTGAACTGGATCCGCGAGAACATCAACGGAAACTGAGAGCTGCGCGCGGCCCCCACATGGCCGGCGCCGGTTCGACCACCATCTCGGCCCGCCGATAGAGAGTGCCGAGCAGATTGAGCCCCTGCTTCCACTCTCCATGGCCGGACTGGGCATTGATATGGCCCACTTCGCCGGCATCGAACAGCGGCACCTGCCACTGGCGGCTCCAGTATTCGGCCCGCTCGAAGCTCATCCAGGGATCGTTGCGACTGGCGATCAGCTGGGCCGATACCTTGAGCGAACCCGCCAGCGCCTCATCCACTATGCCAAAGTGGGCCGGGTCGGCCGGCGCCACGATAAACAGCGAGGCCACCTTGTCGGGCTGCTGACGCGCCGCCATGATGGCCGCCAGCGCACCGAAGGAGTGAGCCACCAGATGGGCCCGGCCGCGCCGACTGCGCAGCTTGCTCGCCAGCTTGGCGCTCCAGACCGTCAGATCCGGCTTGTCCCACGGCAGGCCAGTCATACGCTGCCAGTGAGGGAAATATTGATGCCAGCGGCTCTGCCAATGATCCGGCCCACTGTTGTGCAGACCGGGAACCAGGAGGATCTTGTTCATCTTGGTACTCCTATCAGCTGGCACAGGGGCCAGTTCAGTGATGGATATGGCGGCTATCAACGACCCGGCTGGTAAATCTGGTCAAACAGACCACCCTGAGCGAAGTGTTTCTTCTGGGCCTTGTCCCAATCCCCTTCCAGATCCTTGACGGTAAACAGAGTCAGTTGCGGGAACTGGGCCGCAGTCTCCTTCAGGATCGCCGGATTGCTGGGGCGGTAGTGATATTTGGCGATGATGCGCTGCCCCTCGTCGGAGTAGAGGTACTCGAGGTACGCCTTGGCAACCGCTTCGGTGCCATGTTTCTTGGCCACCTTGTCCACCACGGCCACCGGCGGCTCCGCCAGGATGGAGACCGACGGCACGACCAGCTCGAACTTGTCGCGGTTGCCGGGCTGACCCAGCACCAGCAGGGCTTCGTTTTCCCACGCCAGCAGCACATCGCCGAGGCCGCGTTCGATGAAGCTGGTGGTGGCACCACGGGCCCCGGAATCCAGCACTTTCACATTCTTGTAGAGATCGCCGACGAACTGTTTGGCTCCCTCCTCACTGCCGCTCTGCTTCAGGGCATAGCCCCAGGCCGCCAGATAGTTCCAGCGCGCCCCGCCGGAGGTCTTGGGGTTCGGCGTCACGATGGCGATGTCCTTGCGCACCAGGTCGCCCCAATCCTTGATCTGCTTGGGATTGTCCTTGCGCACCAGAAAGACGATGGTGGAGGTATAGGGAGATGCGTTGTTGGCCAGCCGGCTCTGCCAGTCGGCGGCGATCAAACCCTGCCTGGCGACGGCGTTGATGTCATAGGCCAGCGCCAGCGACACCAGATCTGCTTCCAGCCCGTCCACCACAGCGCGGGCCTGCTTGCCTGAACCACCGTGAGACTGACTCACCACGACGTCGTCACCCGTCTTGGCTTTCCACTCCCTGGCGAAGGCGCCGTTGTACTCCTGAAACAGCTCGCGCGTCGGATCGTAGGAGACGTTAAGCAGGCGGATCTCGGCGGCGTTGGCCTGGCCGAGGGCCAGCAGAGAAAACAGGGTGAGGGCGGTCATTCGCAGTGTCATGGTGATACTCCATATCGTTGGGTTGAATGCAGCATGCCGTGGGCTTGTTATGCCGAGAACCAAGAAATAACGCTTTGCTTATCTCTTTTGCTCATATCAACCCGCCGACCGGCGCCGCTCGCACACTCTGTGAGCCATGACTCCCTGCCCCCCGGCTGGCTGTGCCATCATGGGATCCAGGCCATGACACAGCGAAAAGGAAGTCGTTATGTGGATCAATGCAGACCCCATCAATGGGGCCATGGTGTCGCTGGCCATCGGCCTCATCATAGGGCTGGAACGCGGCTGGCAGGTGCGCCAGCTGGGAGACAACCAGCGCATCGCCGGGATGCGGACCTACGGCCTCATCGGTCTGCTCGGCGGTGTCTGCGCCCTGCTGCTACCGACGCTGGGCCCCTGGCTGCCGCTGCTCGGCCTGCTGGCGGTGGTGACGGGCTGCGGCCTCTCGGTCTGGCTGGCACAGCGCTGGCAGGGGGAGTTCGGCCTCACCAGTTCGGTCGCCATGCTGCTCACCTACCTGCTTGGCCTGATGTCTGTGCTGCTGAGCCCGAGCGAGGCGGTGGCCTGCGCCGTGCTGGCGGCCCTCTTGATGGGGCTCAAGGGCAAGATCCAGCAGGGGATGCTGTTTCTGAGCGAGACCGAATTCCACGCGACCCTGCGCTTTCTGCTCATCTCCCTGGTGCTGCTACCTGTGCTGCCCAACGAGGAGATGGGCCCCCTCAATGCCTTCAACCCCTTCAAAATCTGGCTGATGGTGGTGGTGATCGCTGGCATCTCGTTTTCGGGACACTTCGCGGTACGTCTGCTCGGCACCCGGTCGGGACTGGTGCTCACCAGCATACTGGCCGGGCTCGCCTCTTCCACCGCCCTCACCCTGCAGTTTGCCCGCCTCAACAGGGAACAGGGCGGGCTGGAGCGGCTGCTAGCCACCGGCATCCTGCTGGCGGGAGCCACCATGTGGCTGCGGCTGCTGGTGCTGGTGTTGCTCATTCACAGCGAGCTGGCGATGCGCCTGGCGGCGCCTTTGCTGCTGCTGGCGGCGACCGTCTACGGCTTCGCCTTCTGGTTCTGGCGCCAGCGCGAGGAGCTGACCGATAGCCCGGTGCAGCCCCAAACCAGCAACCCGCTCGATCTCGCCACCGCCATCAAGTTCGGCCTGCTGCTGGCGCTGATCGGCTTCATGGCCACCCTGCTACAGAGCAAGGTGGGCAACTCCGGGGTCTATCTGCTCGCGCTGGTATCAGGGATCACGGACGTGGACGCCATCACATTGTCGCTCTCCCAGCTCTCCCACAAGGAGCTGGCGCTGGAGGTGGCTGCCCGCGGCATCCTGCTCGCCGGGCTGGTCAACTCGCTGGTGAAGGGGCTGCTGGCGCTCGGGATCGGCGGGCGCAGGCTGGGGCTGAGGGTGCTGCTGCCCTACTTCATCTCTGCCCTGCTGATCCTGCCGCTCATCTGGCCGGGAGCCTGATGTTGCTGTAAGTGACAGCCTGACGCCGCCGGAGTGCTCGCGTATAATGGCGCCTCTTGCATCTTTCGGAGGTAGGCATGGCAAGCGATTGGGACAAGGTACTGGCGGGCGGCGCCCTGGATAGCCAGAGCGAGGAGATAGCGAACGACCGGATCCGCGGCCAGGCGCTGCTGGCACAACTCAATGCCTCCCCGGCCGGGGATCAGCCCCTGCGCCAGCAGATCTGCCGTGAACTGTTCGGCCACTGCCCCGACTCCTGCTGGATCAGCACCCCCTTCACCTGCGAGTTTGGCCGCAACATCCATATCGGCGAGAAGACCTTCTTCAACTTCAACATCACCATACTCGACGTGGGCGAGGTGCATATCGGCAGCCATGTGCTGCTGGCCCCCAACGTGCAGATCTACACCGCCACCCACAGTACGGAGTATCTGGAGCGGCGCAACTGGGCCGCTTACAGCAAGCCGGTTCACATAGGCGACGACTGCTGGATCGGTGGTGGCGCCATCATCTGCCCCGGCGTCACCATAGGACCGCGATCCATCATAGGCGCCGGTGCCGTGGTCACCCGCGACATACCGGCAGACTCGGTAGCGGTGGGCAACCCCGCCAAGGTGATCCGCACCCTGACCCCGGATGCCCACCGTAACAAGGAGCTGGCACTGTGATCTGGCTTGCCCTGCTCCCCCTGCTCGGGACGGCCTGGCTTGGTCTTGCTGACGCCAACTGGTGGCCGCTGGCCATCGTCACCACCATGAGCCTGCTGACGGCGCTGGCCTATGCCCACGACAAGCGGCAAGCCATTCGCGGTGGCTGGCGCATTCCCGAATCCCGCCTCCACCTGCTTGAGCTGTGCGGCGGCTGGCCCGGGGCCCTGGTGGCCCGTCACTGGCTGCGCCACAAGACCCAGAAGGGCAGCTACCGGCTGGTGTTCTGGTTTATCGTGCTGCTGCACCTCACCCTGTGGGGACTCTGGCTCGGCCGACCACTCTGGCAAGGGATTTAAGGAGCGCCAGCACTACGAGCGGCCAGACAATCAAAAGAGTGAGGCGGTTTGTGCATCGGCACTGTCCTGAGCTGAAGGCTCATACTTCCTACCAGCGCGGGCATTGCGGCCCATCCCGGCGTATGAGACAACAAAGGGCCTGCAAAGCAGGTTTTCTCGCGTGTTTATCGACAAGGAGTCACCCATGACCATGTGGACAGGCATAGTCCTGATCGTCTTTATCAGCATGCTGTTTGGTTATCTCAGCAAGCGCGCCCGCTATCAGCTGGGGGATATCCGCATCACGGATCGCCTCGGCAAACAAGATGTGCTCATCAAGGAGCTGCAGGAACGGATTGCCAATCTGGAAGCCATCGTCATCGAAGAGGAGAAGCGCCGCCCGTTCAAGAATCTGTGAGCTGGCAGCCACGGCGGCAAACCGGCCAGCCTGGCGCTGCAAGGGTTTGCCGCTTCTCCCGCACTCCTTCCCCCTCCCCCGTCTCGCCCCAAAAACTAAATTCGAAGCAGGATCAGCGACCTGCCCACGACTGCCGCATTCTTAACCAAACTGGCCCAATCCCTGCTCTATCACTGTCACCAGCCGTACCGGAGAGTGACACCATGATCAGCACCCTGCTTCCCATCGCCTCGATCGCCCTCAAGCTGGGCAGCTATCTGCTGAGCAGCAACGCCCAAGCCCAGCCCGCACCTGAGCCGGTACAGGAAGAACGCCTGCCGCCCACAGTCCAGAGCCTGTTCCAGCGGCTGGGGGTCAAGGATGCCGACAGCGAGCAGAACCGCTCGGCCATCAATCACTTCATGAGCGAGCTGCTGCAAACCCTGGGGCAGGAGAACAATGGCCAGTCCCTGCCCGAGGCCATAAACACGGCCCGCAGTCAGCTGGCTAACGGCACCCAGAGCACCCGTCTCGACGCCCTGCAGAGCGAGCTTAATACCCTCAAGGGCACCCTTGGTGCCAGCGATCTCAATCTGGATCAGCTGCTCGGCGCCTTTAAACAGACCCTGCCCAATGGCAAGGGGGAAGGAGTGGGCAAGCTGCTCAATGCCAGTGTCTGACCGGTGGTGAGCAATAAAAAAACGGCAACCGGGGTTGCCGTTGTAACTTGGTGATAGTGAATTAACAGACAATACATTTATCTGGACTGTGTCTAGAAGTTACAGACTGGTGGTATCACAGATGCCTTCATTTATTTGTGCTTAATATCTTTCCTCTGGCTACATATCCAATCTGATAAACATCAGATTCTGTTGTCAGCGTTGATGGGGGGGATTGTAGGAAATAGATGTCTAACCATTGCCACCGAGATACATCCCATCCACTGAGCGTTTGTGGGGTTGTAATGTCTGCTGGTTTGCATGGAGCCACCATGTTTTTACGCTGCAATACAGCTATGGTTGCGTTATGCACCGCCTCCAATGAAGGAGATGACACTACATACCATGTTTCGATGTGTGGCCGACCGAAGTGATTTATCAATGCGGAAAATCCTTCGCTATTCAAAAAACTATGCATAGCCTCTAGAGTTTCCCAGACATAAAAAGGGGCATAACGATTTTCCCGTTTATGTGACTCATCGTTATCCTGCCGGCTATAGAGGTATGCCTTGAATATTAATCCGGGAAAGCCGTCTAGTTTTGCTCCATTCGAAGCTATCCTCTCTTCGATCAGAGCCATGTCGTAGTTAGCAGGCAGGGTAAATCTGTAATGCATTGCGATCATTATGCAGCATCCCCTTGGGCAGGCAGGTAGCTCACGGCGGTAACCGCTGCTGGCAATCCGGCGTAGAAAGCGAGATGGGTGAACAGCTCCTCAAGCTGCTCCCGTGTCAGGCCGTTTTGCTGGGCAAACGCTATGTGCCACGGCAGCTGTTGCACCCGGCCCAGCGACGCCAGTATGGCCAGGGTGATCAGGCTACGCTCGCGTGCAGACAGAGCCGGTCTTTGCCAGATATCGCCAAATAGCACTTCTTTTGCTAACTGGGATAGTTTCGGCGCTATCAGCGCGAGGTCATCAGGGTTAAGTGCAGGGTGTACCATTGCAGTCTCCTTGGTTGGTGACGCAACTTTCGCTCACTGATACTATTTATAAAATCGAAATATTCAGGAGTGATAGTCCTGATTATGAGGATTATTATGTCACCTCTTCCCCAAAGCCTGGATCTCGATGCCCTGCGCAGCTACGTATTGGGGCTGGAGTGCGGCAGCTTTGCGCTGGCAGCACAGCGGCTGTGCCGCTCTACCTCGGCGGTCAGTGCACAGTTGAAGAAACTCGAACAGCAATGTGGAACAGAACTGGTCCTGAAGAAGGGTCGCCACTTAGTCCCTACGGCCAGTGGAGAAAGACTGCTGGGCTATGCCAAACGGCTGCTGGATCTAAATGACGAAGCTGTACTCGCTCTGAAAGGGGAGCTGCTGCAAGGGGAGATCCGGCTGGGAGTTCAGGAAGACTTTGGTGAATCCCTATTGCCTGCTGTGCTGGGCCCCTTCTGTCGTCAGCATCCCGCGCTGCGCATGACGACGCGCATCGACCGCAATGCACCGCTGATGAAAGGGGTCAGGGAGGGAACCCTCGACATTGTACTAGCTTGGCAGCCCACTGAAGAGAGGATGGACACCGCTCTAATCGACATAGCATCACTCCAATGGATTGCTCACCCGAACTGGGATCCGGCGCCCCTGCTGGCACGCGGAGAGCCCTTGCCCCTGGTGCTCTTCGATGCCCCCTGCCTGATGCGTTCACGGGCCATCAAGGCTCTGGACGACGCAGGTATCCCGTGGCGCATCGCCTTCACCAGCCAGAGCCTGGGCGGGATCTGGGCAGCCTTGCAGGCAGGGCTCGGGATCACAGTGCGCTCGGCCATCGGCATGCCGGCCAGCCTCGCTACCCTAGGTAGCGTGTTGCCGTCACCTGGCACCTTGGGTGTCGTGCTGCTCAGCGCCAGCCATGAGGCCGATGAGGCCGAACTCTTATTGCAACGCCTGCTCACAAATGCAGTGCATCAGACCCGTCCTATGTGCAGGGGCTGAATGCCCTTGTTAGGGGCCACTCCGTGCGCGAGGGTATATAAAAAACGGCAACCTCGGGTTGCCGTTTTGCTTTCTACTTTGGATAACAAGCCGATTGGCTTAACCCGCCCGTTTTGCCAGCCACTGTTCGGCGGCAGTCAGTGCTGCATCCACCAGCTCGCGGGCGACGCCGCCTTTGGCGACCCGTTTGGCCAAGGTCGCTTCCAGCTCCAGATTGGGGTAGACGTCTGCCCCAATCACCGGGCTAAAGCGCTGGAACTCAGGCAAAGAGAGATCTTCCAGCGGCTTCTTCGCGCCAATGGCATAAACCACAACCTCGCCGACGATATGGTGCGCCTCGCGGAAGGGTATCCCTTTGGCCACCAGATAATCCGCCAGCTCAGTCGCGTTGGCATAACCGCCCTGTGCCGCCGCCATGGTGCGCTCGCCATTTACCTTCAAGTCGATCAGCACCAGCGCCGCCATGTCGAGGCAGTCGTGCCAGGTGTCGAGGGCATCGAACAGCCCTTCCTTGTCTTCCTGCATGTCCTTGTTGTAGGCCAGCGGCAGTGCCTTGAGGCTCATCAACATGCCCATCTGGGCGCCCACCACCCGGCCTGTCTTGCCACGGATCAGCTCAAGCGCATCGGGGTTCTTCTTCTGCGGCATCAGGGAGGAGCCTGAGGTGACCGCATCGGAGAGTTCGACAAAACCCGCTTCGCCTGTGTTGTAGAAGATGAGATCTTCGGCAAAGCGCGACAGGTGAGTCATGGAGAGCGACGCCACGTGCATCAGCTCCACCACGTGATCCCTGTCCGACACTGAATCCAGGCTGTTGCGGGTGGCGCCACTAAAGCCCATGTCGAGTGCCAAGGCTTCGCGGTCGATGGCATAGGCAGTGCCCGCCAGCGCGCCGCAGCCAAGCGGGCTGGTGTCGAGCCGCTTGAGGGCATCTTGCAGACGGGAGTAGTCCCGCTCCAGCATCTCCACATAGGCCAGCGCCCAATGGGCGAAGGTGACCGGCTGGGCGCGCTGCAGGTGGGTGTAACCCGGCAGCACAGCGGCCTGATTGGCACGAGCAGAGGCGACCAGCCCGGATTGCAGGGCACTGATGGAGCCGAGCAGCAGCTCGCCCTGCGCCTTGCACCAGAGTTTGAGGTCGGTGGCGACCTGATCGTTGCGCGAGCGGCCGGTGTGCAGCTTTTTGCCGAGATCGCCGACGGCAGCGATAAGCGCACTCTCGACCCAGGAGTGGATATCTTCGGCGTCCGAATTGAGGATCTGCTGCGGATCCTGCTGCACCGAGGCGAGCAGTACCTCCATCGCCTGTTGCAGTTTGCCCTGCTCATCGGCGGTCAAAACGCCCACTTTCACCAGCGCCTTGGCCCAGGCCATGGAGCCCTGAATATCCTGCTCCGCCAACCGGTAATCGAACCGCAGCGAATCGTTGAACTGCTTGAACCGGCTATCGGCTCCCTGACTGAAGCGTCCACCCCAAAGTGCCATACTGCTCTCCTTGAATGCGTTGTCGGCGGCAGCTTGGCCCCCGAGCGTGAAATAATCTTGTACTGCACTAATTTGTCATACCCAGATAATCAAAATAGTGTGTTCGCTATTATCATGCAAAATATGACCGACATGACCAATGATACCATGCCTGGCATTAAGAAACTGTGGTTTACAACATATCCACCCAATCTGGTGGAACCCGTCCTGTCAAATGCCACGCAAGCAATTTGAGCGCCACCCGGGATAATAAATACGGCACAGGCAGCGGGTAACAATGCAATCAGGGTATATGCGGGCAATCCCATTGAAACCCCCAGTGGCATTAAGGCAATAATGGTTGCCGCTGGGCTATATATTAATATGGATAGCGAGAATAGAATCAGACCAAACAGCATCGGATATTCATTGAGAACACTCGAAAAATTGACGATGAACACATCGTTGTAATGCCCAAACAAGGTGCCGGTCATCCACGACAAACCAAAAATACCCACTACGCCGACCAACCCTGATTTAAAGGTTGAGCCTTCATGAAGTGCATCAGGTGAAATCCGGCAAAGAAGCATAATGAGGCAGGCTGTTGTCAGCATCACGATCTGCAAGGTGGTGGCAACTGTCATGGTTTGATTATCAAAAACAGGCCGCAGTCCCTCAAAAGAGCTCAGAATGACGGTAAGCAATACCCCAATCGCGAAAATGGCAAGGCCTAGCTTGGCTTGCACCGGGTTGTCGACTTGCTTTGCGGACACCTTTTGCTGGTCGAATTCACCACTTTTCTGGCGACGGATAAACTCCTCATCATCAGCGAGTTCGGCGCCTTTTTTATAGACGAACAGGCAGCCAACCAAACAACCCAGCAGGGTTCCGGGAATCGTAATAGATAAAATATCCAGGAGCGAGATATTCAATGAGGCAGCTTTTGCCAGCATCCCCACGACTACGGCGCTAATTGGACTTGCGACCAGTGCCATATTGGCGGCAATCACCGACATGGACATGGCTCTTTCGGGACGCACTCTTGCATCTGTTGCTATTTCAGAAATGACCGGATAAACCGAGAAAGCAATATAGGAGGTGCCGCACAACAGGGTGAAAATATAACAAATTAATGGCCCGAGAAACGTGATGGAATTGGGTCTGGCCCGTAATATTTTTTCTGCCAATCCCACCAGCAGATCTAACCCCCCTGCGGCTTGTAAAATCGCGGTACAGGTAATAACGGAGATGATTATGAGGATGACGCTGACAGAGGGAGAGTCTGGTGCCAAATGAAATATGAAGGATAGGATAAATAACCCCAGCCCCCCTGCGGCACCCAAACCAATACCGCCGAATTTTCCACCAATGGCGATACATACCAGCACGACAGCTAACTGTGCCCAAAAAAATTCCATAAATGCCCTAATGTCCTTGTTGGTTCAGGTGAAAAAATCAAGGCCTGCCCACGTTGGGAGAGGCCTGAATCACCGAGTATTGGTATTAGGTGGAGGGCTCAGCCCCCCACCTATGCTACGGGTTAATGTCGCCAATCAACCGTGGGTGTGATCACCACCGATGGCCTGATGCTGCTCCTTCATGGCGCGGATCCGGCTGGCCAGGGTAAAGAGACGGATAAACCCTTCGGCATGGCTCTGGTCATACACCTCGTCGGCACCGAAGGTGGCGAAATCTTCGGAGTAGAGGCTGTTCGGTGACTTCTTCTGCACCGCGGTAACCTGACCCTTGTACATCTTCAGCACCACTTCACCGTCGAGATCCTCGGCGATGGCGTTGGCAGAGGCGACGATGGCCTTGCACAGCGGAGTGAACCAGCGACCGTCATAGACCAGGTGAGAGAACTCGGCACCCAGCTTCTCGCGCCAGGCGCGGGTCGGTCTGTCCAGTACCAGCTCTTCCACGGCGCGCAGTGCCGCCACCATGACGGTGCCACCCGGGGTCTCGTAGCAGCCGCGGGACTTCATGCCCACCATGCGGTTTTCGGTGATGTCGATACGGCCCACGCCGTGCTTGCCAGCACGCTCGTTCAGGGTCATCAGGATCTGGTGCGGGCTGAGCGGCTGGTCATCAACGGCAACCACTTCACCCTGCGCCACGGTCAGCTTGACGTACTCCGGCTCGTTCGGTGCCTGCTCGGCCGGCACGGTCCACTGCCAGACGGCTTCGGACGGCTCGTTCCAGGTGCTCTCCAGCTCACCACCCTCGGTGGAGATGTGCCAGGCGTTCGCATCGCGGCTGTAGATCTTCTTCAGGGTCGCCTTGCAGGGGATGTTGCGGGTCTCCAGATAGGCCAGCAGATCTTCCCGGGAGCGCATGTCCCAGATCCGCCACGGGGCAATCACTTTCAGCTGGGGCGCCAGGGCTGCCACGGCACCTTCGAAACGCACCTGATCGTTGCCCTTGCCGGTACAGCCGTGGGAGATGGCGTCAGCCCCTTCTGCCAGGGCCGCTTCCACCATCGCCTTGGCAATGATCGGGCGGGCCATGGAGGTGCCCAGCAGGTAGGTGCCTTCATAGACGGCACCGGTTTTCAGGGTCGGGTAGACGTACTCCTTGACGAACTCTTCCCGCAGATCCTTGACGATACATTTGACCGCACCGGAAGCGATGGCTTTCTGCTCGATCCCTTCCAGATCGTCACGCTCCTGACCCACGTCGGCGACGAAGGCGATGATTTCGGCATCGTAGTGCTCTTTGAGCCAGGGAATGATGGCCGAGGTATCCAGTCCGCCCGAGTAAGCCAGTACGATCTTGTTGATTCCGCTCATTTTACTTCTCTCCATGATGATTCGATAAAGGTGTCGTGATTCAGGTTGAGTGCCGCGTTACTGATTCCGCTATTTGTTGCCAAGCAGGGTCAGCAACACGGCGTTCTGGATATGCATCCGGTTTTCAGCCTCGTCCATGATGAGGGAGGCCGAGCCATCCATCACCTGCGAGGTGATCTCCAGCTCCCGGTGCGCCGGTTGGCAGTGCAGCACATGCTGAATGCCGGTGCGGTCGAGCAGGGCCTGGTTGATCTGGTAAGGCATAAAGAGCTCGGTGACCTGCTCCATCGGGGTGTTGTCGCCCATGGAGACCCAGGTATCCGTGTAGGCCACGTCGAACCCTTCAATATCTGCCACGTCATCACTGATGTGGATGGTCGCCCCCGACTTGGCCGCCAGTGCCTGCGCCTGCAGGAAGATCTGGGTATCCGGGCCGTGGCCCTTGGGGCAGATCAGGGTCACGTCTGTGCCCAGGGTCGCCCCCAGCAGCAGCAGAGAGTGGCTGACGTTGTTGCCATCACCGAGGTAGGCAAGCTTCACCTTCGACAGATCGTCGTAGTGCTCGGCAATGGTCATAAAGTCGGCCAGCCCCTGGCAGGGGTGGTAGAGGTTGCACAGGCTGTTCACCACAGGGACAGTGCCGTGCTCCGCTAATCCAACAAGCGTCTGGTGGTCGAACACCCGCGCGACGATGGCATCACACCAGCGTGACAGGTTGGCGGCGAAATCCTTCACCGACTCCCGTTTGCCCAGCGCGCCGTTTTGTTGATCCAGATAGACGCTGTGGCCACCGAGCCGGGCGATACCGATGTCAAAGGTGACCCGGGTGCGCAGGGAGGGCTTCTCGAACAGGGTGACCACGCTCTTGCCTGCCAGTGCCTGGCTGTACTTTTTCGGATCGGCCTTGACCGCTTTGCCGAGCGCAATCAGCGCCTCGATCTGGGCTTTGTTCAGATCGCTGTCTTTCAGAAGATGTTGCATCGGATGTTCCTTGTTACGACCGGGTTAGAGGGTGACCTGGGTGCCGACGGCACCGCCTGCCAGCAGCTTGAGCAGTTGATCCGGGTAGCGCCAGCTGGCGACACAAACCGGCTTACCGAGGGTCTCAGCCGCGTGCAACGCAGCTTTCACCTTGACCGCCATGCCGTCGCTGATCACCCCTTTCTCCATCAAATCCAGTGCCGTCGCCTTGTTCAGCTGCGGCACCAGCTTGCCCTTGCCATCCAGAATGCCGCTCACGTCCGACAGCATCACCAGATCGGCGCCGAGCGCCTCGGCAATCGCCGTGGCCGCCTGATCCGCGTTGACGTTCATCAGCTGGCCGTCGGCCGTGATGCCGATGGAGCTCACCACCGGCAGGAAACCCTGCCCCAGGATGCCGGTCACCAGCGCCGGGTTACCCGGTTTGCAGTCGCCCACAGCGCCGAGATCCGGGTCGAGCTGGGTTACCTGACACAAGCCGCCGTCGGCCAGACAGAGCCCCACGGCCGGAATACCGGTGGCGATGGCCTTGGCCATCATCTGCTTGTTGGCGGTCCCCGCCAGGGCGCCGGCGATGAAGGGGATCTGCTCGAACGGGGTCACCCGCAAGCCGTTCTTCTTGGTGGAGCAGAGACCCAAGCCCTTGAGCAGGTCATCCACCAGACAGCCGCCACCGTGCACCAGCACCAGGGGTCTGTGTTGCTCATCCAGAAACGTTTTGAGGGTGGCGAACAGGGCGGTCAGCGCCTCGTCGTTCTCGATGAGGGCGCCACCCAGCTTGATAACCAGCGTCTGTTTGTCCATCGTTGCAATCCTTCCTTAAGTCCTTAAATCAGGCCGGTGGCCGGTTCAAATCCGAATTTGATATTTATGCACTGCACAGCCTGGGAGGCGGCACCCTTGAGCAGATTGTCGATGGCAGAGACCACCACCAGCATGTTGCCCTGCTGTTGCCAGGCAATATCGCAGTAAGGGGTGCTTGCCACACCACGGATGGAGGGCATCTGGCCGGTGAGGCGCACCAGCGGCTTGCCTTCGTAGGCCTTGAGGTAGGCCTGCTCAACCTGAGTCGGCGTCACGCCATCCGCCAGCTGCACATAGATGGTGGCCAGGATGCCGCGCACATAGTTGCCAAGGTGAGGCTGGAACAGCACCTCGCAGCCAAGGTGGTGGCTGATCTCCGGCTGATGTCTGTGGTTGAAGGTGCCGTAGGGGTTGAGGCTCACTTCGCAGAAACTGGTGTTGATGGCCGCCTTGCGACCGGCGCCGGAGACCCCGGACACGGCGTTGATGATCGGCTGCCACCCCTTGGCGATGAGGCCAGCCTGCTGCAGCGGCTTGAGGGCACACAGGGAGGCGGTCGGGTAACAACCCGGCACGGCGATCAGTTGGGCGGCGACAATGGCATCGCTGTTCCATTCCGCCAGACCGTAGGCGGCCTGATCCAGCCACTGCTCGCTGTCGTGGGTGAAGCCATAGAAGCTGTCGTAGAAGCCTTGATCCTTGACCCTGAAAGCACCGGAGAGATCGAACACCGGCAGACCCTTGGCGAGAAACTGGGGCGCAAGCGTGGCGCTCACCTCGTGGGCGGTGGCCAGCAGCACCAGATCGGCCTGGGTCAGGATCCGGGTCATGCCATCCTCGTCCAGCGGCAGCAGCGGCAGATCCAGCGCACCGACCCACTGGGGATGGAGAGAAGAGAAAGGCTTGTGCGCATCCTGGCTGCCGGCCGACACGTAGAGGCCGAACAGCTTGAGTTGTGGATGGTTCTGGACCAGTGCGGCCAGTTCGGCTCCCGCGTAGCCACTGGCACCGACGATAACGGTGTTAAGCATTATTGAGTATTCCAAGTCAGGGTTCGAAATTCACAGCATGGCGCTGCAGACAGTGCAAGGGGTGAGGAACCGCCCCTTCAATGCAACGAGTGCGGAGGGGCAATTCAGGCGGGGTTGTGTCGTCGGTTATAGATCAGGTGACAGAACATTAACTTTCCCTTACAACTAGAAGCCTTGTTGATGAGCCACGAATTCAGGCAAACTCACAGAATATTCATGCACTCACTTTGCATTTGTATTTTCTAACAGAAACGTTCCGGGGACGCAAGGAGGAGCTGATGGCCAATCTGGATTTTTTTGCACTTTATAAGAATATTATTGCGATTCCCTCTATTAGCAGCACGGATCCCCGCTGGGATCAGAGCAACGAGGCGGTGATCAGGCTGCTGGCCGACTGGTTCGGCCAGCTCGGCTTTCAGTGTGAAGTGACGGCGCTGCCGGACCTGCCCGGCAAGTTCAACCTGGTGGCGACGATCGGCCAGGGCGAGGGCGGCCTGCTACTGGCTGGCCATACCGATACTGTCCCGTTCGACGAGGGCGCCTGGAGCAAAGATCCCTTCAAGGTGACCGAAGAGGGCAACCGCCTGTATGGCCTCGGCACCATCGACATGAAGGGCTTCTTCGCCTTCATAGTGGAAGCGCTCAAAGAAATCGATCTCACCAAGCTGAGCAAGCCGCTGCGCATCCTGGCCACCGCCGACGAAGAGACCACCATGGCGGGGGCACGCGCCATCGCCGCCGCAGCCGAGATCAAACCCGACTACGCGGTGATCGGCGAACCCACCGGACTGGTGCCCGTGGTGGCCCACAAGGGGCATATGTCGGAGGCGATCCGCATTACCGGCAAGAGCGGTCACAGCTCGGATCCCGCCAACGGCGTCAATGCGCTGGAGATCATGCATCAGGCCATGGGTCGGGTGCTGCGCCTGCAGCTGCATCTGGAAGAGACCTATGCCGACTACCGATTCGCGGTGCCGCAACCGACCCTGAACCTCGGTTACATCCAGGGTGGCGACAGCCCGAACCGCATCTGCGGCTGCTGTGAACTGCACATAGATATGCGCCCCACCCCGCAGGTGGGGCCAGACGAGCTGATGGGCATGCTGAAGGAGGCGCTCTCCCCCATCGAAATCCACCAGCCGGGCTGCCTGCACCTGCAACACCTGCACGAACCCATCCCCGCCTATGCCTGCGCGGATGACTCAGAGCTGGTGCGCGAGGCCGAGAAGGCGAGCGGTCGCGCCGCCGAGTCGGTCAACTACTGCACCGAGGCGCCCTTTATCCAGCAGTTGGGATGCCAGACCATAGTGCTGGGCCCAGGCCATATCACTCAGGCCCATCAACCGGACGAATACCTGGATCTCTCCTTCGTCAAGCCGACCACGGCGGTGCTGCAACACCTGATCCGCCGGTTTTGCCTCTGAGTTGACGGAAATGTAAGTAAGTTACATAACATGCCGCCTCGGGACAGGTGAGGGAAATACATGTTCTGAATCGGCCTGTTATTTGACCTTGCGCAGATAATCTGGGTAGATTGTCGCCCTAAGATGACGGAGCATATGTTGTAATCACACAACAATAAGTGAGGCTGTCTCTCACCTCGGATGGAGAGAGACACCAACCAGATAAGGATGTGGAATGAACGAAAAGTACGCCGCGCTACGCGCCAACGTAGGCATGCTGGGTCAACTGCTGGGCAAGTCCATCAAGGATCATCAAGGAGAAGCCTTCCTCGACAAGATCGAAACCATTCGCCAGTTGGCCAAATCCTCCCGCAAAGGTAATGAGGCTGACCGGGAACGTCTGCTCGATACCCTGCGCACCCTGAGCGATGACGAGCTGTTGCCGGTAGCCCGTGCCTTCAGCCAGTTCCTCAACCTGGCCAACGTGGCCGAACAGTTCCACACCATCTCCCGTCGCTGCGAAGAGCAGGTCTGCACCCCGGACCCGCTGGAGCAGATGTTCGCCAAGCTCAAGGCCTCCAACCTGACGCAGGAGGCCATCATCCAGGCCGTGCGCGAGCTGGATATCGATCTGGTACTGACCGCTCACCCGACCGAGGTGACCCGTCGCACCCTGATCCACAAGCACGTCCAGCTCAACGACTGCCTGGAGGCGCTGGAACTCTCCGACCTGCTGCCCCGCGAACGGGACAAGATCCTCAATCGCATCGAACAGCTGGTCAACCAGGCCTGGCACACCAACGAGATCCGCGAGCAGCGCCCGACCCCGGTGGACGAAGCCAAGTGGGGCTTCGCCGTGGTGGAAAACAGCCTGTGGCCGGCCATTCCCGAATTCATGCGCAACCTGGACGAGCGTCTGCAACAGCACCTGGGTGTGCGGCTACCGCTGGATGCCGCACCGGTCAAGTTCACCTCCTGGATGGGCGGTGACCGTGACGGCAACCCCTTCGTCACCGCCAAGGTGACCGCAGAAGTACTGGAGCTGGGCCGCTGGATGGCAGTGAGCCTCTTCTACAAGGACATCAAGGAGCTCACCTCCGAGCTCTCCATGTCAGACTGCACCGACGCCGTGCGCGAGCGGGTGGGCGATCACCCCGAGCCCTACCGCGCGCTGGTGCGTGAGCTGCGTGAACAGCTGCGCGAAACCCAGGAATTTCTCACCGCCAAGGTGCAGGGTCAGGTGAGCGAGAGCCGGGATCTGGTCAAGACCACGGCCCAGCTGCGCGAGCCGCTGGAGCTCTGCTACCACTCAATGCACGCCTGCGGCATGGGCAACATCGCCGACGGCATGCTGCTGGACGTGCTGCGCAAGCTGGCCTGCTTCGGCATCCATCTGGTCAAGCTGGATATCCGTCAGGATGGTGAACGCCATGGTCAGGTCTTCTCCGAGCTGACCCGTTACCTCGGTATGGGCGACTACGCCGAGTGGAGCGAGGACGACAAGCAAGCCTTCCTGCTCAACGAGCTGAACTCCCGCCGCCCGCTGATCCCTACCGACTGGGAACCGAGCGACGAGACCCGCGAGACCATAGACACCTGTCGGGTGATCGCCCAACACGACCCGGATGCGTTCGGCATCTACATCATCTCCATGGCCGGCGCACCATCTGACGTGCTGGCGGTGCAACTGCTGCTCAAAGAGGCTGGCTGCAAGTTCCGCATGCCGGTCGCCCCCCTGTTCGAGACCCAGGAAGACCTGATGGCGGGCACCGCCGTGATGGAACGCCTGCTGTCGGTGGACTGGTATCGCGGTTACATCCAGGGTCGTCAGTACGTGATGATCGGCTACTCGGATTCCGCCAAGGATGCAGGCATGATGGCCGCTGGCTGGGCCCAGTACGCCGCCATGGAATCCCTGGTGGCACTGGCCGAGGCCAACAAGCTGCGCCTCACCCTGTTCCATGGCCGTGGCGGCACCGTCGGCCGTGGCGGCGCCCCCGCCCATCAGGCGATCCTCTCACAACCGCCGGGATCCCTGCGCGGTGGCCTGCGGGTGACCGAACAGGGCGAGATGATCCGCTTCAAGTTCGGCCTGCCGAAAGTGGCCATCCACAGCCTGAACCTCTACACCAGCGCCGTGCTGGAAGGGAACCTGCTGCCGCCACCCAAGCCCAAGGAGTGCTGGCGCGCCGTGATGGAGCAGCTGGCCACCGTCTCCTGCGATCACTACCGCAGCATAGTTCGCGGCCACCCGGACTTCGTGCCCTACTTCCGTGCCGCCACCCCCGAGATGGAACTCGGCAAGCTGCCGCTCGGCTCGCGCCCGGCCAAGCGCAAGCCCAACGGCGGCGTCGAGAGCCTGCGCGCCATCCCCTGGATCTTCGCCTGGACCCAGAACCGGCTGATGCTGCCGGCATGGCTCGGTGCCCACAAGGGGCTGCAACAGGCCATCACCGACGGTCAGAAGAGCGTGCTGGAAGAGATGAGCCGCCAGTGGCCCTTCTTCCGCACTCGCCTCGAGATGCTGGAGATGGTGTTCCTCAAGGCCGACCTCTGGCTCGCCGAGTACTACGACACCCGTCTGGTACCCAAGGAGCTGTGGGGCCTGGGCAAACAGCTGCGCCAGGAGCTTGCCGATTCCATTCAGGTGGTGCTGGAGCTGCGCCCGCAGGGCGATCTGCTCGACGACCAGCCCTGGATCAAGGAGTCCATCAAGCTGCGCAACCCCTACACGGATCCGCTCAACGTGCTGCAGGTCGAGCTGCTGGGTCGCTCGCGCAAGAACCCGGAGACCCTGCACCCCGAGCTGGATCAGGCGCTGATGGTTACCATCGCCGGTATTGCGGCAGGTATGCGCAACACGGGTTGATGGCTGGCAGCAATGCAAATAGGAAAAGGGCGCCAGATTGGCGCCCTTTTCACAGGTACTTGATTGCAGCATAATAACTTCATCTTCAACGGATGACCCCTCTCCATGCGCCCACTCTATCTGCTGGCTCTCCTCGCCTCTTTCGCTGCAGGTGCCAATACCGCTGACACCATCATGATCTGTGATGGTCTGATTACTAAAGCCCAAGCCTATTCCACAATGCCACCAGCCACCCTCAAAAAGCTCAGAGATTCGACATTCGAGAGCACCCTAGATGATTTTCGTCATAAGTACGGTTACGCCGTTGACGACGTGGTTGCCCAAGTGCTTGTGGCCAACCTTTCTCGGGAACAAGCGGAATTCCATGTTCTGCGTCAGTTGCGCATCTTTCAAAGCATGTTGATCAACATGGGGTTGAACCTGAACGGGGTCAAGGATCCTGTACCATGGGAAAAATTTCGTCAGGATTGCATTACCTTGAACGGCCAGTGGCCTGCCATGTGATTTCCTGTATTGTGCTTAGTCCACGCCTTTGCCTGCCATACTTCCCCTCAGCAGCTGTTACCGGCACTCCGCATTAAAGGCGCATCCTCTTGCAAATTGGCTGACCCGAAATAAAAAAAAGCGCCAGTGGCTCTAATGCAAGTCAGTTAAGAGAGTTTGAGTACCAACCCGCTAGGTATAAGGGTCAGAGAGTGAGGGAGGCATAATGCCTCCCTCTTTTTATTGGATGACAGTCAGGGCAAAGGTTTCAGCCAAATTGACGCGTTAACCATGGCACCGTTTCTGTTATTCAAAATTTAGAATATTCAGTCACAAAAAAATGCTTAACTGACTGGCATTGGCCATTGGCGCCTCTGTTGTTGAACTGCTTATCCGCTCTTACAGGCTGGCGCAGATTTGCCAGAGGTCGTACTGGATGGCGGCAGCCGTCACTTCCCGGCCTGCGCCCGGCCCTTGAATGACCAGCGGGTTGGTGCGATAGCTGTCGCTCTCGATGGCGAAGATGTTATCGCACGGCAGCAGGTTGGCGAACGGGTGGTGGGGCTCCAGCGCTTCCAGTCCAACCCTGGCCTTGCCGTCGTGCTCGAAGCGGGCCACGTAGCGCAGCACCTTGCCCAGGCGCCTGGCTCCCTCGAAGGCGGTCTGGATCGGGCCATCCAGCTCTTTGAGCCTGTCCATGAACTGATCCGTGCTCGCCTTGCGCAGGGAGACGGGCACCAGATTTTCCAGCTCGATGTCGGCGGAGTCGAGCTCAAAGCCCGCTTCCCGCGCCAGAATGAGCAGCTTGCGCCTCACATCCTGACCGGAGAGATCTTCGCGGGGATCCGGCTCGGTCAGGCCGTGCTGCCACGCCTCGTCCACCAGCTCGGAGAAGGGGCGCGTGCCGTCATATTGCTGGAACAGCCAGGAGAGGGTGCCGGAGAAGATGCCGGAGACCCCCTGAATGCGGTCGCCACTCTGGCGCAGCATCTGGATGCTGGACTGAATTGGCAGCCCGGCCCCCACGGTGGCGTTATAGCGCCACTGCACCTGATGGTCGCGGCAGGTCTGTTTGATGCGCTGGTAAAACTCGCTGTCGGCGGCACCGGCAAACTTGTTGGCGGCGATGATGTGGATGCCGAGCTGGGCGAAATCCGGGTAGTAGCGACTCACCGTCTCGCTGGCGGTCATGTCGAGGGCTATCAGGGTATCGAAGCTGTGTTGCTCCAGCTGGGCCAGCAGCTCGGGCCAGATCAGCGGCTTGGGGTTGAACTTGTCCTGCACCTTGAGGGGATCCATCCCCTCTTCGTCCAGCAAGCCCCCTTCCGAGCTGAACACCCCGTAGAGAGTCAGCGCCAGATTGAGTTCATGTTCGAGTCGGGCCTTCTCGCGGCCATAGAGGCTCAGCCAGTGGCCGCCGATATTCCCCTTGCCGAACACCACCAGCCCAACCCGGGTCGGGCGGCTGAACAGGGCGCTGTGCAGGGCGATCAGCAGTGGCTCCAGCACCACTTGGCGCACTACAGCCACCAGACTCAGGCCATCTCTGGCTACCTGCACAAACTCCAGTGGCTGATCCGCCAGCAGCTGATAGAAGCGGTGACACTGCTCGGCGTTATCGGTTACCCCGGCCCCCACCAGAGCCACCAGACTGAACCCCTCTTTCTGGATGAGGCCAGTGAAGCTGCCCTGCAACTGGAAGTCGCGCAGTATCTCGAACGCCCCTTCCGCCACTTCCAGGGTGTAGGCCAGACGCAGCACCCGCCGATCCGGTTGGCGTTGCAGGGTGAGCGGATTGAGGCGATGACGGGCCAGATGGGCCTCGATGACCGCGACTGTCTGATCAAAGTGGGTCTGCGGCAGCACTTTCAGCTCGATCAGGGCTATCTGATCCACCGAGGAGACGATGCGGGCACCGCCGGAGCGCGGCGCACGGCGCAGGATATGGGTGCAGCCTTCGTCCGGGTTGTAGCTGCAACGCAGGGTGAGGCGCTGGCGGCTGTCAGCCACCGGTTGCAGGGTGCGCGAGTGCAATACCGAGGAGCCAAGCCGAGCCAGCTCGTTCGCTTCTGCCAGGCTGAGGCGCTCCAGCAGACGCGCCTCTTTGACCCGGCGCGGGTCGGCGCTGTAGACCCCCGCCACATCGCTCCAGATGGTGGTGGATTCACCATCCGCCAGCAGGGCCAGGAGGCTGGCGCTGTAGTCTGAACCATTGCGCCCGAGCAGCAGGGAACGCCCCTCCATGTCGGCGGCGATAAAACCGGTCACCACGATACGACCGGCATGTTCGGCCAGCCGCGCCTTGAGCAGCTCGCTGGAAAGGGCGGTATCCACCTTGACCAGGGCACCGTCCTCGGCGCGCAGGAAGCTGCGGGCATCGAGCCAGATGGCCTTGTCGCCGCGGCTGGTGAGCAGGGCCGCCAAGAGGCGCGCCGACCACACCTCGCCAAAGGCGAGCAGGCCGTTGCGGGCGAAGCGGTCAAACTGCCCCTCCAGGGTCTTGGCGATCAGCTGCATGTCGTCGGCCAGCTGCTGGCTGAGATCGAGCTGCAGCTCCCCCTCCAGCAGGCCGTCGATCAGGCTCTGCTGATAGGCTTGCAGGGCGGAGATGGCTTCACCGGCGGCCTCATCCCCCACCTCGGCCAGCTCCACCAGCTGAATTAACCGGTTGGTGGTCTTGCCAGCGGCGGAGACCACGATCAGCTCGTTCCCGCCGACCTGTTGCTCGACTATCGCCGCGACCCGGCGATAGCAGACCGGATCCGCCAGACTGCTGCCACCAAACTTGTGCACATGGCGCCGCTTCAATCCTGCTACTGTTACCACCGCGATCTCTCCTTGCTGCTGTTCCATTACTTCGCTACCTGCTCTGCCTGCTGCACCTGTTCAAAAGCCTGAGCCAGATCGGCCACCAGGTCTTCACCGTGTTCTATGCCAACCGACAGCCGTAGCAGCTGGGCGCTGATGCCTGCTGCCTGCTGCGCCGCCGGGGTCATGGCCCTGTGGGTCATGCTGGCTGGATGGGCCACCAGACTCTCCACCCCGCCGAGGGACTCGGCCACCGAAAAGAGGGTGAGTGCTGCGAGGAAGGTACGCAATCCGGCCTCGCTGCAATCGAGTTCAAAACTTAGCATGGCGCCGAAACCGGACTGTTGACGGCGCGCAATATCGTGGCCCGGATGGGTCGGCAGGCTGGGGTGATAGATTTTTTTGACCAGAGGCTGTTGCTGCAAGAAGGCAAGGATGCGATCCGTGTTCTCCTGATGGGCGCGCAATCTGGGGGCCAGGGTGCGCAGACCGCGCAGGGTGAGGTAGGAGTCAAACGCCCCGGAGGTGAGCCCCAGACAGTTGGCCCACCACCCCAGCGACTCGGCCAGTGTCTGCTCCTTGGCAATGGCCACGCCCCCCACCACGTCGGAGTGGCCGTTGATGTACTTGGTGGTGGAGTGCACCACCAGATCCGCACCCAGCGCCAGCGGCTGTTGCAGCAGGGGCGAGAGGAAGGTGTTGTCCACCACGACCTGGGCACCCACTTCATGGGCGGCGGCGGCGATGGCGGCGATATCCACTACCCGCAGCAGGGGGTTGGAGGGGGTCTCCACCCACACCAGCGCCGGCTTCTGCGCCAGCGCCTCGGCCAGCGCGGCTGCATCACCCTGATCGACGAACTGCACCCGGTAGTGGCCTTTGGCCGCCAGATACTCAAACAAACGCCAGGTACCGCCGTAGCAATCGTGGGGGGCGATCAGCAGATCCCCCGCCTTGAGCAGGGCAGTGGTGACCAGATGAACGGCGCCCATGCCGGTGCCGGTCACCACGGCGCCGGCGCCCCCTTCCAGCGCCGCCAGTGCGTCCGCCAGATTGGTGCGGGTCGGGTTGCCGGATCGGGCATAATCGTATTGACGGGGCTCGCCAAAGTCGGCAAAGGTGTAGTTGCTGGAGAGGTAGATGGGCGGCACCACGGCACCGTGCTGTGTGTCTGTCTCAATCCCGGTGCGTACCGCCTGGGTGGCCTTGTGGGTCATGTCACTCTCTCCTTGAACTGTCTCTGGGCGATGGCCGCTCTGCCTCTGCCACGGCTATCCTGCCATTGCTGGCCTATGGTGAACCACCATACGCCAGCATAAAAAAGCCGTCAACACTTCTAGACGTCTAAATGGCTTTGCTGTTGGATTGCCATTAATTTCCTTAAGGGTTAAAATCCGTGCTCACGGCCAAACGAGAACAGGTGGAACATGGGTACAGAGTGGAACGGCGACTACGTCAGCCCCTATGCGGAACACGGTAAGAAGAGCGAACAGGTCAAGAAGATTACCGTCTCGATCCCGCTCAAGGTGTTGAAGGTGTTGACCGACGAGCGCACCCGTCGCCAGGTGAACAACCTGCGCCATGCGACCAACAGTGAGCTGCTCTGTGAAGCCTTCCTGCACGCCTTCACCGGCCAACCGCTGCCCTGCGACGACGATCTGCGCAAGGATCATCCGGACAGCGTTCCCGCTGAGGTGCGCGCCATCATGGAAGCGCTGGGTAAAGAGATCGAAGATTTCGACGCAGAGTAATAGCTGCGATCTATGCCAAACAGCAAACCCTCTTTGAAGATGACGCGGCCCCGGGCCGCGTCATTGCTATCTGGCGCCTGCGCCACTACCAAAGCAACATCTGCAACCACAGCCACGACATCGCCCAGCGGGTACGCCAGAAAGTTGCCGTGGTGATAGCCATCCCGGAGCAGGGAGTGGAGGGCCGCGCCAAGCTGGGCTGATGCCGTTGGCCCCATGAAATGAGAGAGGCGACCCCG
>NZ_CDBI01000091.1:25389-72938 GCF_000820025.1 Aeromonas popoffii | reverse complement strand
CGGGGTCGCCTCTCTCATTTTTTGCCGCAGCTCGCTGTTACTTCAACAGGCTGAAGATCAGCGCCGAGACCGCAAGCGACCCGGTCAGCAGGATAAAGCCGTTGGTCCAGCCGTGACGGAAGCGGGCCAGCGCCTCCACCTTGTAGATCGCAATCACCGGCATGATGAACAGGATCATGGCGATGACCGGGCCGGAGAGGGTCTCCATCAGTCCCAAAATGCCCGGGTTGATCACGGCGGCGCCCCAGATGGCGAAGAACATCAGGGCGATGCCCAGCTTGTCCGCCTTGGCCTGCGGCAGGCCAGTGGGCTTGGCGATCAGGCTTTTGAGGCTTTCGCGGGCACCGAGGAAGTGGCCGAGGAAGGAGGAGCTAATGGCGATAAAGGCGATGAGCGGCCCCAGGGTCACGATAACCGGGTTGTCGGTGATGTTGGCGAGGTAAGAGAGCACAGAGACGTTCTGGGCCTTGGCCTCAGCCAGCTGGGCTGGCGAGAGGCTCAGCACGCAGGAGAAGACGAAGAACAGCACGAAGCCCACCAGCATTACTGTGGTGTTGCGCAGGATCAGGCCGCTCTTGGCTTCGGCCTGCTCGCCATATTCACGCCGCTGCACGTTGGCAAAGCCGGAGATGGCGGCAGCGTGGCTGAAGGCAAACACAGTCACTGGCAGCGCCAACCAGACGGTGTTGAGGAAGCTGACCCCTTCAAACGCGGTCACTTCCGGCCACTGCCACTGGGGGATCAGGTAGCAAGAGAGTGCCGCCAGAATGGCCGCCAGCGGATAGACCATGAAGGCAAACACCCGCAACATTGCCTTCTCCCCTGCCAGCATCACGGCAATCATGGCAAACACCAGCAGGCCGGAGAGCATCACCCGGTTCGGGGTTGCCATACCGAGCTGGTTGACCATGAAGCTCTCCACCGTGTTGGTCAGCCCAACCCCGTAGATGAGCAGGATCGGGAAGATGGAGAGGAAATAGAGCGCCGAGATGAGACGGCCAGCCATCTTGCCGAAGTGCTCCTCGGCCACCTCGGTGAAGTCGGCGTGAGGGCGTGACGAGGAGAGCACGAAGCGCGCCAGCCCGCGGTGGGCCAGGAAGGTCATGGGACCGGCCAGCACAGCCACTATGACCAGGGGCCAGATCCCGCCCAGACCCAGATTGATGGGCAGAAACAGGATGCCGGCGCCAACGGCGGTGCCAAACAGGCTGATGACCCAGTGGGTGTCGTGACGGCGCCAACGGGTGGCGCTGGCAACGGCGGGCTGGGAAGCGGACAAATCCTTTACGACATCTACAGATAAACTCATTACCAATCCACATTTTGTCAGTATTTTAATCTGTTCCTATTGTGGTTTATTAGGATTTAATTCTCAAAAAGCGAGACTGAAACATATCACTGCCATTACTGGCCTTAGCCAGTGAGATTGGGAATCCAATCGGGGGCACATAACCTGGTAAAACTGCACAAACCAAACATGGCGAAATATAAAACCAAATTTTCATTCATACTTACTTTTTTATTTTGGACAACAGAGCGTTTTCAGAATTACCTGAAAAAATGCCAATTACCGCTGAACGCTCGTGATCATCCACTGTCATTCTCGTACTTTGCCAGCGGATATCCCTGCTCATCTGCGATGAAACTAGCGGATCACACCAAACAAACAGGCGGCCATGAGGCCGCCTGTTTGTGTCGTCTGGCGACAGATGATCAACCCGCCGGACGAGCCAGGATCTTGCCCCAAGCGAGATCCGGGTCCCCCATCACGATGAAGTCCGGGTTCTCCAGCGACTCGGTTTCGTTGTAACTGAGCGGCTGCAGCGTCAGGCTGAGGATGCGACCACCCGCCGCCTCGACGATGCACTGGGCAGCGGCGGTGTCCCACTCGCCAGTGGGACCGAGCCGCACGTAGCAGTCGGCCGCCCCTTCTGCCACCAGGCAGGACTTGAGGGAGCTGGAACCGAGCGGGATCAGCTCGTAGTTGATGGCAGGATTGAGGCGACGGGTCAGGGTCTCCAGCTTCTGGCGACGGCTGATGGCCACCACCAGCGAATCGGGCTGGTTGTGTTCGTGCTGCATGGCGCTGATGGGCAAGGTTTCGCCATTCACCTCCTTGAAGGCGCCGTGGCCACGCACCGCCCAGTAGAGCACATCGGACTCGGGAGCGTAGATGACACCGAGCACAGGCACATGGTCCCGCACCAACGCGATCAGGGTGGCGAAGTCGCCGCTGCCGGCGATGAACTCCCCCGTGCCGTCGAGGGGATCCACCAGCCAATACTGCCGCCAGTTGGATCGCTGACTGAAGGGGACATCCGCCGCCTCTTCGGTCAACACGGGCACATGGGGAGTGAGCGCCGACAGCGCCTGTTTGAGGTAGGCATCGGCAGCAAGATCGGCACTGGTGACCGGGGTCGCATCCTCCTTCAGCTGACGCTCGAACTGACCGCCGTGATAGATTTCGTGAAGGATACGCCCCGCTTCGCGGGCGATCTCCTTGACCCCTGGCACCCAGGCCAACAACTCCTGCATCTTGTTATCCTCTGTTTTTATTTATTGCCTTCGCCCACGCTTGGGCTAGTTTTCCTGCTCCGCCAGCCACTTCTGGGCCAGCAACAGGGCACTGATGCTGCGCGACTCACTGAAGTCGGGTCGTGCCAGCAATTCATCGATACGGTTGAGTGGCCAGGGGATCACCTCGAGGGGCTCGGGCTCATCACCGACCCGCAGCTCCGGGAAGAGATCCCGCGCCAGCAGTATGTCCATCCGGCTGGAGAAGTAACCCGGCGCCAGCGACACCTGCTTGAGGGGGATCAGGCTGTTGGCACCGAAGCCCGCCTCTTCCATCAGCTCCCGGTTGCCCGCCTCAAAGGCATTCTCGCCCGGGTCGATCAGCCCCTTGGGGAAACCCAGCTCGTAGGAGTGAGTACCCGCCGCGTATTCGCGCACCAGCAACAGGGTGTGGGCATCAAACAAGGGCACCACCATGACGGCGCCCCGGTTGCCACCGCGCATCCGCTCGTAGACCCGCTCCTCCCCATTGCTGAATTTAAGATGCAGGGATTCCACCTTGAACAGCCGGCTCTCGGCCACGATTTCGGCCTTGAGGATCTCCGGCTTGCTCTTGTCATGCGCCATGTTCTCGACACTGAGGTATTCGGGCTTGCTCTTGTGGTGGTCACTCATCGGGCGCTGGCTGCTCGTTAAAAAATAGTGCTTCAAGAGTAAACGACTCTCACACTGAACACCACGGGACAGGGATGGCAAAGGGGGAGGAAAAATCCGCTATACTGCCGCTCCTTTTTTCCCGCGACGTTTTCGCGACACCAAGAGCAAGAGGCTGCATGTCGAACACCTTACCCTGGCACCAGATAGATACCGTGTTGCTCGATATGGATGGCACCCTGATCGACCTTCATTTTGACAACTACCTCTGGCAGCAGCTGGTACCGGCGCGTTACGCCGAGCGACTCGGCTTGCCAGCAGTGGCAGCCAAAGAGCAGATCGATCTGCACTATCACGCCGTCAGCGGCACCCTCGACTGGTACTGTGTGGATTACTGGAGCCAGACCCTGGGGCTGGACATTCGCGCCCTCAAGCAGGAGCTGCTGGAGAAGATCCGGTGGCGGCCCAACGCCATCCCCTTCCTGGCCGAGCTGCGCGCCGCGGGCAAGCAGTTGGTGCTCTTTACCAACGCCCATCCCGCCAGCCTGTCGGTCAAGGATGCGCAGCTCGGGCTTGCCGGTCATCTGGATCTGATGGTGAGTACCCACGAGCTGGGTTGGTCAAAGGAGAGCCAGCACTGCTGGCAGGCGCTGGCCGAGCGGCTGGCGTTCGATCCCGCCCGTACCCTGTTTGTGGATGACAGCGAGCGGATCCTGCGGGCCGCCGCCGACTACGGCATTGGCTATCAGCTCGCCATCCAGAACCCGGACAGTCGCCAGCCCGAGCAGAGTATTACGGCCTTCCCGGCGATCCGTGACTATGCCGAACTGCTGCCGCTGACTACTTGATACCGATAGGGGGGCAGAATTCACCGCCTTCCTCGATCTATTCCGTGACTATGCAGAATGGCTGCCGCTGACTACTTGATACCAGCACGGGGGCAGAATTCACCGCCTTCCCCGATGTATTCCGTGACTATGCAGAATGGCTGCCGCTGACAGCGTGATTCGGCTGTTGGGGTAGAGACGGGGAAACCATTGACCGCCCTCCCCTGCATACCGAGCGGCTGACAGGCCGAGGCGCACAATGGAAAGGGCTGCCCGGGCAGCCCTTGCTCGTTGATATGGCGCGGCAGGCTAGCCCACCCACGCCACCAGCCGGTACTGCTTCTTGCCCCGGCGCAGCAGCAGGTAGCGGCCAAACAGCCGATCCGCAGCATTCAGCTGCTCATCCTGCTTGATGGCGCCATTGAGACTGATGGCCCCCGCCGTCAGCAGTTCGCGGGCGATGCGCTTGGAGTTAGCCAGAGCGCAGCTGACCAGCAGGCTGACCAGATCCGTCTCGCCGCTGACGGTGCTGCTCGGCATGCCGTCCTGCGCCAGCTGGGCGAGATCGCTCTCGCCGAGGCGGGCCACGTCGCCACTGAACAGCAGCTCGCTGATGCGCTGCACCGCCGCCAGCGCCGCCTTGCCGTGCACCAGTTCGGTCAGCTCGTCCGCCAAGACCTGCTGCGCCTGCTTGCGCCCCTGTCGCTGGGCATCTTCCGCCTCCAGCTCGGCAATCTCGGCCAACGACATAACGCTGTAGTAACGCAGGAAGCGGTAGACATCCTCATCTGCGGTGCCGAGCCAGAACTGGTAGAAGGCGTAGGGCGAGGTGAGCGCCGGATCGAGCCAGACGGCCCCGCCCTCTGTCTTGCCGAACTTGGTGCCGTCCGCCTTGGTGATAAGCGGCAACGTCATGCCATACACCTGCGCCTGATGGAGGCGACGGGTGAGATCCATGCCGCTGGTGATATTGCCCCACTGATCGTTGCCGCCAATCTGCAGGGTGCAGCCGAGCCGCTGGTGCAGCACCGCAAAATCATGGGATTGCAGCAGGGCGTAGGAGAACTCGGTGAACGAGATGCCCTGATCCGGGCGGGCCAGCCGCTGGCGCACCGACTCTCGCGCCAGCATGGCATTGACCGAGAAGTGCTTGCCGATATCCCGCAGAAAATCGAGGGCGGACATCTGTCCCATCCAGTCGCCATTGTTGACCAGTTGCGGGGCCGACAGGCCCTCATCTGCGGGCAGCAGTGCCTTGATCTGGGCCGACAGGCTGGCGACCCAACCCAGCACAGTATCGCTACTGTTGAGGCTGCGCTCGGTCGCCTTGAAGCTGGGATCACCGATAAGACCGGTGGCGCCGCCCACCAGCGCCACCGGGGTGTGGCCCGCCAACTGGAAGCGGCGCAGCATCAAGAGCGGCACCAGATGACCGATATGCAGGCTGCCAGCGGTGGGATCGAACCCGCAATAGACGGTGCGCGGGGTGGCAAGATGATCGGCCAGGGCCGCCGGATCGGAATTCTGGGCCACAAGGCCGCGCTCGGTCAGCTCATCGAGCAGGTGGGGGTTGATCATGGGTGCTCCAACAGCAGGGGAAAAGCCGTCATCCTCGCCGTTCTGGCCGGTGGCGGATATGTCCCCTCGGGGACAGTTTTGCCACTCTCGTGCTAGCATCCAGCCATAGTGGGGAGCTGCTCCCCGCCACCGTGAACCCACTCGCATGACTCAACAACCATGACCCAGCCATTCGCCACAGATACCCTGACCCGCAGCATGACCGAGGTGGTCGATGCCCTGCACAGCCGTGCCTTTGCGGCGGCGCTGGTGCGCCTGATCCAGCAGCAGGTGGCGTTTGATTGCGCCCTGCTGCTCGGGGTGGGGCAGCGACCCGTCTACCTCTACGACAACCTCAACCATCAGCGGGCCCTGCTGTTTGATCGCTACCTCACCAGCCACTTCAGTCAGGATCCCTTTATGCAGGCGCTGGAACAGGGCTTGCCTGCCGGCGTCTGGACCCTGGCGCAGGTCTCCCAAGGGCGGCTCGATCCCGAATATCGCCACCACTTCTATCAGGCCACCGGCTGGCAGGAGGAGGTGGGGCTGATCCTGCCGGTGCGGGACGGGCTCACGCTCATGCTGTTTCTCGGCCGCCTCGACAAGCGCAGCACCCTGAGCCAGAGCGAGCTGGCGAGGCTGGAGCAGCTGTTTCCGCTGGTACATTCGCTGTGTCGTCAGCAGTGGCAGCAGAGCCCGCCGCTGCTGGCCCAGAGCACGGCGCTGCCTGACAGTGCCAGCCTGAAGGCGGCGGTGGCACAGGCCATCGCCAGCGTGGGCGGGGATCGACTCACCCGCCGGGAGCGGCAGGTGGCAGGTCTGCTGTTGCAGGGGCTGGATACCGAGGCGATCGCCGCCGAGCTCGGCATTGGCAGCGGCACAGTAAAGAATCACCGCAAACACCTCTACGGCAAGCTGCGCCTCGGCTCACGCGCCGAGCTGTTCAGCTTCTTTCTGAACCATCTCATCACGGCGCCAAGCGGTGAGACTGGGACCCCATAACGACACGACCCCGCCAACGCGGGGTCGTATTTATCCTTTTCCAGACCGGCAGACGATGTCGTCAGATGCGCCCCTGATAGCGCAGCGGAAAGCGCCCCTGACCATCGGGCTGACCGAGGAAGGGCAGCCCCTGCTTCATCTGCTCCGGCAGCTCGGGACCCGGTTTGAGGGTGCCCTGGAACAGGTACTGGCGATTGGGCTGCAGCTCCAGCTTGCCCTGTACCTGGACCGCCTCCGAGCCCTGCTTGAGCTCGGCCACCAGTCGGGAGTCAATGCAGGTCAGCTTGAGCTCGGGATCCCCCAGCGGCAGCTTGCCGGCCGGAGTATCGGCATAGGCACCATACCAGTGAAGGCTGCCGTAGAGGTTGTCACACCAGGGATTGCCCTGGGCAAATTGATCGACCTTGAGCTGCAGCTGACCCGCCACCGTCAGCGGGAAAGGCAGCTGCACGGGCACCCGCTCCAGCACCCAGGGCGCTGGCACGTTGAGGGTGATATCACGACCAAAGGCGGCGCCGTTCCATCCAACCACACCCTGGCCGTTGAGACCGCTGCGATCGCCAAAACGCAGGGAAACCTCGGGGGCAAAGCGCAGCAACGACCAGCCGTTGAGCTCCCAGCGCAGTTGGGTCAGCGACTCACTGGCGTATTGCAGCCGGGCGACCTGGCCGCTCCAGAGGGTGCCGCTCACCCCTTCCAGCTGCACCTGGTTGGGTGGCAGCGGCAGATGGCGAACCACCAGGGTGGCTGGCAGTTTCACCAGCAGAAAACCGAGATAGGCCACCAGGAAGAGGGCAGCGATCAGTACTTTTTGCTTCATAGAAAACGACTCGATTGCAAATATCTGGCCTTGGCCAGGCCCGGTACCACACCGGGACGAGATGCCGGAAACCGGACGGCGCTCAGCCCGCTTGCTGTCATTGGGGACGACTCAGCTGCAAGCGTCTGACCTTGACCAGACCCGGCGCCAGATTCTCGCGGGCCACCTCGATGACCTGCACCTGTACGCCATACTGATCGGCCAGGGTCGCCAGCCAGATCAGCAGATCATCGAACTGAACCGTATCGATCCACACCTGCAGCTCCTGACCCTGGGGTTGCAGACGGGCAATCTTGATCTTCTGGTTGAAAGCGGTGCGGTTCACCACCCCTTCCAGGGTTCCGCTGGTGTCGATCTGGCGGCCCTGACCGCCCTGCATCGCCAGCACCTCTTCCCCCTTCTCTTTCAGCCAAGCGAGCGTCTGTTGCTGGCTCAGCACCTGCCGCTCGCGCTCGGCGATGCGGTTGTCGATGGGTTGCCAGACCATCCAGTAGCAGAGCCCGATCAGCAGGCAGCTGCCACCCACGGCCACCAACCGCTGCTCGCGAGCACTGATGCTGCGCCACCAGCCTTGTAATTTGTCCATCATGATGATTTACCCTTCAGCACCAGTGTCCCTTCAACCTTGCCCTCTGTGCTGCGCACCTCGCCCTGCTGCACCGAGAAACGCTTGCCCGCCAGTTCGCGAAAGCGCTCTATCTCGGCGAAACCGGGTGCCGTGACCTGCAATCTCAACTCGCCCCGCGCGGCGTCGAAACGCAACACCTGTGGCTTGAGCCCCGGCACCTCGGCAAAGGTGGGAGCCAGTTCGGTCAGCAGCAAGAGCACGCCATCCTGCGGGGTCTGTCCCAGTAACTTGAGATGCTGTGCCATCTGGCTGCGCACGTTGACGATGCGGTTTTCCCCCGGGAAGATGCGGGTGTAGACCTGCCGGATCTCGGCCTTGAGGGCCTTGTCCTGCTCCGTCAGCTGATAAAGATGCACACCGCGCTGGGTCAACGCCACCAACAGCAAGAGCCCGGCCACCACGGCCACCTTGCGCCACTGCAGCCAGTAGCGGGAGTATTCGGTCTGCGGCCGGTAGGGGCCCTGCAACAGGTTGGCCTGGCAGTTCAGCGCCCCTTTGGCCAGCAGCAGCATGGGCAGTTCGGGATCCGCCGCCAGCCAGTTGGCCGCCGGGATCGCCGGCAAGGGAGTATGGCTGTGGATGGTGACGGGGTCGGCCTCCGCCGCCAGCAACATGGCCAGCAGCGATTCATCGGCCACTATGCCCTGACAGGGGCCCTGACGCAGCAGCCACTCCTTGCCAAGCTGCAGGGCAGACCAGCCGTCGGCGGTGGGCGGCAAGGCCAGCACGTCCGGCAACAGCTGCTGGCTCTTGAGGCCCGCCTCCTGCAACCAACCCAGCCAGATCTGCATCTTCTCCTTGTCGACCGCCATCAGGTCCACATCGTGGCCCTCGTGGCCCAGCACCACCAGATGCAGTCCATCCACATCGGATGCGATTTGCTCCTCCAGCAGGTAGGGCAAGGCGGCGGCGGCCTGGCGACTGTATTTGCCCGGCAGGCTCACCCGCCGGAAGATAAGATCGCTGCCCGGCACCAGGGTCACCACGGGGCGACCACCGGCGCGCTCCTGCAGCTCACTCAGGGCATGGGCCGAGGCCAGGGTGCCGGAGGCAATGATCTCCTCCTCCTTGGCCGACCACACCAGCCACTCGACCGGTTGCTGCGCATTGGTCCCCAAACGGATGACCAGACTCTCGCTCACAAATATCTCTCCTGCCATTCCCGTCCGCATCCCTCTGGATGGGCGGGAGCGCAGCCCTCGGCTGCTGTCCAATACGAGGTCAGGGCGGGTACGGCCAGTCGCCGCTCCCCACACCTGTTTGTCATTCGGCGCCGCCATTGAGGCGACGCAGCATCACCAGCTTGTTGTCCTTGCTACGAAAAAAGACGCTCTCCAGCCTGGCCCGGGTATCACCCACCTCGGCGATCAATTTGGCCTCGAAGTAGCTGCTCTTGACGTCCAGCGCCGCATCCAGCCCCAGGATGCCGCTCACCTGCGCTGGCATCTGGTCCGTCATCTCTTTCTTGTTCTTCCACCCCTTCTGGGGGCGGCTGGTCAGCACCCGCTTGGCATCATCGAGCCCCACCTTGTCCAGATAGAGCGCCACCAGCAGCGCCGCCTGTTCCGGCTTGATGGTGTTGATGTTCACCACCAGCTTCTCGCTCGGCAGGGCGCAGACATAAGGCGCCAGCCGGGCATACAACTTGGCGCTCACACCCCGCACCGCCCTCAGCTCGTCCGTGCTGAGCATCCACTGGTTCGCGGTCAGATAAGGGGGTGTCAGCCCCTCGTAATAGGCATCCTCGGCGCCGTAGCTGGAGACCAGCGCCGTGTCCTTGTCGGTCCAGTCGCGGATGGCATCGGTCAGCTGCACCGCCTCGTAATCCTCGACCTCGAGCTGCTTGAGCAGGGCGCGAAACACCTTGACCGGATAAGGCTGCTTCTCGAGGTCCTCGCCGCTCTCCCCCTCTTTCAGGGGCACGCTCAGGCTGTTGAGGTTGAAGCAGGATTGCAGATCCCGTACCCGGCCGGTCAGCTTGCCGTCATCCACCGGGAAGACAGCATCCTGCTTGGCCCAGTTCTGACCCAGGCTCACCACATTGGGGTCATCCTTGAAATCCTGAGCCAGCACCTTGCTCACCAGGGCTTCCGCCGACATGGCATACCACCAGGCCTGCTTGCCGGCGGTAAGGTTGCCGGTACGGCGCAGCTCCAGCTGCAGGCGACCGCTCATGTTGCTGGCGATGATCACCATCACCGACAATATGAGCAGTACCACCAGCAGGGCCATGCCACCCTGACGGCGGCAAGAGTGCATGCTGCCGCCCCCTGTCCGCTTAGTTCCCATTTTCTGCTCGCTGGCCACCGGCCCCGATGAGGAACTGGCGGCGAACTGTGCCGTAATCTTCCAGATCCAGCTCCACCGCCAGGCCGTAAGGCAGCACGTTGCGCTGGGTCCACTCCTCTTTCCAGACACCCTTGTCGTAAAAATAGAACCGCAGCGCAGTCACCCGATCCAGCATGGGCTGGATGCGCGGCTCTGTGCCGATCACGGGATCCGGATAGAGGTAGCTCAGCCGCTCCAGCGTGTGATCCTTGAGGCGCCAGCCGACCCGCTGCAAACCGGATCGTGGCAGCATGCCATCCGGATTGAGCCAACCACCGCGAATGAAGGCCATGCCCCAATCGTCGCTCTGCTGGCCGAAGCGGGATGCCGCCAGCAGCACCTTGTTGTTCTCGCCGTCGATACGGCCGCTGCGGGGCACCATCTGGGTAATGTCCCGCTCCATCAGGGTAAAGGCCAGCTGCAACTCGGAGAGACGGGCCTCCTTCTTCTTGGACACCTCGTCACTGGTGAGCACCCCCTGCAGTACCTGATAGGCGCCCATGCTGAGGCTGGCGAAAATGGCGATGGCCACCAGCATCTCCAGCAGAGTAAAACCGTCCTGACGGCCGCGATATCGCACTCTCGGCCTGGGTAATGACGATGTCCGCATCGATCTCTCCCGCTGAGTGAAGCCAGACGGGTGTGCTCGCGTCGCGGATAGGTCCTTGGCTGTTGTCATCGGCTGATATAGGTCCGGAGCATGGCCACAGGGCTCTCGGCCTTGGGCGCGGTACGCACTTCCATATCCAGTGCCTTGAAGTTGTTGTCGGCGGTGGCGACGCCGCGATAGCGCCAATACCAGGTCTGCCCAGCCATCTTCTCGTCCCCTTCCACCCAGCTATCGCCGGGCCACCTGGCGTCGAGTTTCTGCTGCACCAACTGGTTTTCCGCCACCCAGGTTGCCAGCGTCTTCTCTTCCAGATAATTGAGCGCAGAGAGGTGTTCGCTGGCGGCCTTCATCACAGCCAGACCCGCGATGGCAAACACCGCCAGCGCGACCATCACTTCCAGCAAGGTCATGCCACGGGCGTTCATGTGATCACCCCCGACCCGGAGTGCCGACCCGGACCCGGTAGCGGCACCACCATCACCCCGGCCTTCAACAACAGCGTCACGCCGCCGATGTTCATTCAGCCCCCTCCTCGCCATCTTGCAACAGCTGCAAACGGCCGAATTCATCTGCCTTGACCGTACGCAGGTAGCGCACATCCTCATCCTGCTGGGTCAGGGTCAATACGAAGGGGCTGAGCTCGCCACCGGGGAAGATCAACACCTGGGGCGTGCGCTCCTTCTCGTCCCGACCCTGCTCGGTTTTCTCGTCGGACTCGCTCCGCCAGCTGAACCCTTCGAGCTCGATGGCCAGCAGCATGGTGTCAGGCAGTTGTACCTGTCCCAGGATCTTGTCGCCGGTCAGCGCCTGCCACTTTCGATCCTTGGCCCCGCGCTGCATGAACTGCCAGCCATGCTCTTCGATGCGAAGCCCCACTAGCCGGCCATCCATCACCGAATACTCCTGAGCCTGTTGCAGGGTCGCCATGAAGCGGCGCGCCTGCTTGTCGAGCTCGCGATCGCCCCTGGCGCCTCCCATGCTGAGGGTGACGGCGGTGGCCACCAGCCCCATCAGCATGGCCACCAGCAGTACCTCCAGCAGGGTGAAACCGGCTTGGCGATGACGCGATGACGAGCCCCTCACGGCTGCCTCATCCACAGTACCTTGATGGCAGCGCAATCAGTCACTTATTGGAAATCCTTCAGATTCCAGTTGCCGATGTCGTCATCGGTACCGGCTTCGCCATCCAGCCCCATGGAGAAGATATCGAGCTTGCCAAACTGGCCCGGGCTCAGCATCTGGTACGGGTTGCCCCAGGGATCCTGCGGCAGGCGCTTGATGTAACCGCCGTCACGGTAGCTACGCGGCTCGGGGGCGGCGGTCGGCTTGGTGACCAAGGCATCCAGGCCCTGCTCTGTGGTCGGGTAACGGTTGTTGTCCAGCTTGTACATGTCGAGGGCATTTTCCAGCGCCACTATATCGGAGACCGCTTTCTGCTGGTCAGCCTTCTCTTTGTTACCCATCAGGTTGGGCACCACCAGGCTGGCCAGGATCCCGAGGATCACGATGACCACCATGACTTCCAGCAGAGTAAAACCGGATTGACGACGCTTTTGCATGACTTACTCCCTAACGAAATGAGATGGCATGAACCATCAACGATTAACTGTTAAACCACGATCGTTCGATTACGCCTGCCGGCTAATCGAACCTGCGAGTTCGATTGGATTTGTAGGTTCGAATAGCGAAGCGTATTCGAACACCCGAACCTTACAGATTCACCATGTTGTTGAGCTCAAGGATCGGCTGCAGAATCGACATCACGATAAACAGCACGACCCCGGCCATGGAGACCACCAGCAGGGGCTCAAACACGCCAAGGGCGATATTCACCTGGGTTTCAAATTCCCTGTCCTGGTTGTCCGCCGCCCGCTCCAGCATGCTGTCGAGCTCGCCGCTCTGCTCACCAGAGGCGATCATGTGCAGCATCATGGGCGGGAAAATTTTGGTTTCATCCAGCGCCTTGCGCAGGCTGGTCCCCTCCCTCACCCGCTCGGTGGCCTCACTGATGCGAGTACGGGCGAAATCATTGGAGAGCACCTCACCGGCGATCTTCATCCCCTCCAGCAGGGGCACGGCGCTGGCGTTGAGTATGCTCAGGGTACGGGCGAAGCGGGCGGTGTTGAGACCACGGCTGACCCGGCCAATGACCGGCAGGCGCAGCACCACCTGATGCCAGTGACGGCGACGCTTCTCGTCGGTCAGCCACCAGCGCCAGACAAACCCGCTGATAAACAGCAGCAGCAGGAACCAGAGGCCGTAATGCTGCATCAGCTCGCTGGTGCCGATGAGGAAACGGGTCGTCGCAGGCAGTTGCTGGCCCATGTGTTCAAACTGGGCCACCACCTTGGGCACCACGGCGGTGAGCAGGATCGAGATGACCCCGACCGCCACCAGGGTGAGGACTATGGGGTAGATCATCGCCTGCAGCAGCTTGGTACGCATGTGCTGGCGCTGCTCCGTGTAGTCGGCGAGCCGGTTTAGCACCTTCTCCAGATGGCCCGATTTTTCACCGGCCGCCACCATGGAGCGAAACAGCTGATCGAACACGTGGGGGAAGGCCCCCAGCGAATCGGCCAGCGAGTAACCTTCTACCACCTTGCTGCGCACGGTTGCCACCAGACTGCGCAGGTGAGCCTTCTCGCACTGCTCGGCCACCGCCCGCAGCGCCTCTTCGATGGTGAGACCGGCACCCACCAGGGTCGCCAGCTGACGGGTGATGAGGGCCAGTTCGGAGGTGGAGGCGCCACGGCGAAACAGCACGAAGCGATTCGCTTCCCGCTTTGCTTTCTCTGTAGTCTCGTTCACCTCGAGCGGGGTCAGCCCCTGCTCACGCAGTTGCTGGCGCACCTGACGGGCCGAATCACCCTCGGTCACCCCCTGCTTCTGGCGCCCCTTGCTGTCGAGGGCTTTGTATTCAAATGCTGACAATACTCTTGCTCCTCTGCCCTAACACTGTGACGTCTCGTTATCCCGATTCAGCTAGCTGCCATCAGGCATTGTGTTCCTGAGCCTGTCCGGCCGCGCTTGCCTGACCGCACATCAATCTTCCCGGGTCACTCTCAGCACTTCTTCCAGGCTGGTCTGGCCCTTGAGCACCTTGTCGATACCGTCGCGGCGTATGCTGGGGGTATGGTCCCGGATCAATCGCTCGATGGCGAGTTCACCGCTGGCGCTGTGGATCGCCTCGCGCACCGCCTCGTCGATCACCACCAGCTCGTGAATGCCAGTCCGGCCGCGATAGCCGGTGTGGTTGCACTGCTCGCAGCCCACCGGGCGCCACACCTGCTGATCCGGTGCCAACGCCATCCCCATGGCCAGGCGCTCCTGCTCCGTGATCGGGCGCGGAGCGCGGCAATCCGGACAGAGGGTGCGCACCAGCCGCTGTGCCAGCACTGCCAAGAGCGACGAGGAGAGCAGGAAAGGCTCTATCCCCATGTCCCGCATCCGGGTGATGGCACCGATGGCGGTGTTGGTGTGCAGGGTCGACATCACGAGGTGACCGGTGAGCGACGCCTGCACCGCTATCTGGGCGGTCTCGAGGTCGCGAATTTCCCCCACCATCACTACGTCCGGATCCTGTCGCAAAATGGCGCGCAGGCCACGGGCGAAGGTCATGTCCACCTTGGTGTTGACCTGGGTCTGGCCCACCCCTTCGAGGTCGAATTCGATGGGATCCTCGACCGTGAGAATGTTGCGATCCCGGGAGTTTATCTCGGAGAGCGCCGCATAGAGGGTGGTGGACTTGCCCGAACCGGTCGGGCCCGTCACCAGAATGATGCCGTGGGGTTTGCGAATGAGTTCGCTGATGATGTTACGGTTGGCAAGCGTCATGCCAAGCTGCTTGAGCTCGAGGCGCACGTTGTTCTTGTCAAGCAGACGCAATACCACCCGCTCGCCGTAGCTGGACGGCATGGTGGAAACCCGCACGTCCACCGCCCGGCCACCGATGCGCAGCGAGATGCGGCCATCCTGCGGCACCCGCTTCTCGGCGATGTCCATCCGCGACATGACCTTGATGCGCGATACCAAAAGCGATGCCAGCTTGCGATGGGGGCGCAGTATCTCCCGCAGCACGCCATCGATGCGGAAACGAATGACCAGCACCCGCTCGAACGTCTCGATATGGATGTCAGACGCCTCCTCTTTTATCGCCTCGCTCAACATGGCGTTGATGAGGCGAATAATGGGGGCGTCATCATCGGCATCCAGCAGATCCTCGCTCTGGGGCAGCTCTTCCGCCAAGGCGAAGAAGTCCATCTCGTTGCCGAGATCTTCCATCAGCTGGCGCGCCTCGGAAGAGTCGCGCTGGTAGTGCGCCATCAACAACTCTTCAAACTCATCATTGCCGAGCTGCTCCACCTCAAAGGCGCATCCCACCACCCGCCGCACCTCCAGCAGGGTTTGCGGCGCCACCCCCGGACGGCACTGCAGCAAGGGGGTCCCCTGCCGCTCGGTCAGGACGACACCGAAGTTGCGGGCAAAGGCGAACGGCAGCTCGGGCAGGGTCGCCGGCAAACTCGTGTTATCGAGCTGGTATGCCGCCATTACTTGTTACCCACGAACGGCTGCGCTCCGTCGGCCGTCGCCTGCTGGCGCGCCTTCATCAGCTCAATCTGTTTCTGTACCTCGGGCGACTGGGCCACATCCTGGCCATATTCAGGCAGCACCTGACGTTTGGGCGAGGTGAGATAACCCTCCTGCGCGGCCGCTTCCAGCTGCTCGGCCCGGAACATGGTGTACTTGTTGCTGGATATTCCCGAGTAGACGTTGGCATCGCGCAATATGGTGGGTCGGATAAAGACCATCAGGTTGCGCTTGGACGTGGTGTTGGAAGTAGAGCGGAACAGGTAGCCCAGCACAGGGATATCGCCCAGCAAAGGCACCTTGGAGATCTCCTCCTTGGTCTGTTCATCCATCAGGCCGCCCAGCACCACGGTTTCGCCACTCTTCACCAGCACGGCGTTCTTGACGGTGCGGGTATCGAAGGTGGGGCCCAGGCCGTCCGTTCCTGTCGCTTGTTTACCCACGCTGGAGACCTCCTGCTCGATAGTGAGCAGCACAGAGTCCCCTTCGTTAATCTGCGGCGTCACCACCAGCTTGGTACCCACCGTCTTGCGCTCTATGGTGCTGAAGGTGGTGTCACCGGAGGTGGAGTTCTGGGTGCCCGTCTGCACCGGCACTTCCTGGCCGACGTTGAAGGAGGCTTCCTTGTTGTCCATGGTGACGATACTCGGAGTGGAGAGAATATCGCTCTTGGTATTGGTGGAGAGCGCCGTCACCAACATGGCCCAGTTACCCTGGTAGAAACCGGCCGCCATGCCGTTGAAATTCTCCGCCAACTTGGCAATACCCGTGGTGTTACCGTTGTCCTTGTAATCCTTGGCGGCGATGGCCACTGAACCTATGCCTGGGCCGGCATTGGTAAACTGGGTACCACCACCGTTGGTATTGGCCCACTGCACCCCGAGGTTGAGACCGTCACCGTCGGCAATTTCGACGATGATCGCCTCCACCAGCACCTGGGCACGGCGGATATCCAGCTTGGCAACCACCTGCTCCAGCTCGGCCATCACATCCGGCTGGGCCGTGATGACCAGCGCATTGGTGGTCTCGTCGGCGGAGATGGCCAACTTGCCCCCCCCTATGCTGGCGTTGCCGCCACCGGCCGTGGAGCCGCCCCCCTTCTTGTCCGCTTCTATGCTGGAGCTGACCCCTTTGAGCACCTCCACCATGTCCTTGGCTTTGCCATATTTCAGGTAGAAGACCCGAGTGTTGCCCTGGCTCTGCAGATCCCGATCGAGCTGGCGCACCATCTGTATGATGCGGGCCCGCGCCTTGGGTTCACCACTGACCACCACCGAGTTGGTGCGCTCGTCGGCCACCACCTTGGGGGCCAGCAGCAGGGAGGTGTTGCCGCCCTGACTGTTGCCATCCTTGTTGAGGTTGGTCACCAGCCGCACCATCTCGCCGGCGGAGGCATATTTCAGCTTGATGATGTCCACTTCCTGATCGCCCGCCTTGTCGACCCGGCGTACCACTTCCACCAGACGGTTGACCACAGCGGCACGGCCCGTAATGAGCAGCACATTGGAGGGATCGTAATGGACCACGTTGCCGCCACCGGCGTTGTCATTGAGCTGACGCAGCAGAGGAGCCAGTTCGCGCACCGAGACGTTACGCACCGGCACCACCCGGGTCACCATCTCGTCACCTATGCCCGGGTTGGTCTCATCCACCACAGGGATGGCAGAGGTCTTGGCATCCTTGGAGCGCACCACCTTGAGCACACCGTTATCCATAGGCACCACAGCGAAACCATAGACATCGAGCACGCTCAGGAAGAACTGGTAGTACTGCTCCTCGTTGAGCAGGTCGTAACTGCGGACGTTGATCTTGCCGCGCACCGAAGGCTCTATGATGATGGTCTTGCTCAGGTTCTTGCCGACCGTGTTGATGAACTCTTCGATGTCGGCATTCTTGAAGCTGGCAGAATACTCGGTGGCCCAGGCAGAACCTGCCATCATCAGCGCCGCCGCAACCGTGGCCAGACGCCAGCCATTCCTTTTATTTATCATTCTTGGTGCTACTCCAAATCATTATTCTGACAAGCCGACATAAACGTCATAGAGCTGTCCTTGCCGCTCGACGGTGACGGTCATTTCCGTGGCGCCAGCCACCTGCTGCATTGCCTGCATGGCCTGAGCGTTATCCCGCAAATCGAGGCCATTGATGCTGACCGCCATGTCGTTGGCGACCAGACCGAGTTGATTGAACAGCTCTGGATTGCTGCCCGGATTGAGGCGATAGCCGACCATGCGACCATCCACCCGTACTGGGGAAATATTGAGGTAATCGGTGATCTTGCCGGGGTTGCCCAGCAGTTCGGTGCGCACCGAGGAGAGCTTGTCATCCTGATTGCCCGCCTTGGGCAGTGGCTTGCCGTACTCTTCCCCGTCCAGCATCAGGGTCTCGTCCCGCCCGTCCCGCTCTATGATGACACGATCGGCAAACACCTGACGAATTTTGGCCTGGGTGCCATCGATGAAATCACCGATGCCATAGGAGTTCTGCACACCGTTGTGGGCGATGATGGCGATGGATTTGGCCGGGTCAGAACTCGCCAGCACACCGTTGAGCTGGGCGTTGAGCTGAGTCTTGGGAGCATCGGCGGCGACAGCATCGGCCGCTTGGGCCTGTTGCTTCGCCTTGCCAAACAGCGCCAGCCGGCTGATACCGCTGAGATCGAGTCGGGCCGTTCCCTGGCCCGGACTGGAGACCATGGCCGGTTGCCAGGGTTGGCTGGCTGGCTGGCTGCCGAGATCCAGCAGACGCCAGGTAAGACCGGCACACTGGTGGGCCAGCAACAGCAGCAGAAGCCAGAACAGAGGCTGGCTGAAACGGGAGAGCGGCACGGTTTTGCAACGGGCCAGAAGGGAGCTCAACAAGTCATCCCTGAACGGTAGCGTCATGTTTATCAATATATTCTGGCATCCAAATCGGTTGGCTATTGTGTACGGCAATGGACCCAGAGACAACCGACCGGATGGGATGAAGCTGCGAAAATTGACATTGCGTCACACCATAAGCCCCCCCGTTTCTATCCCGAGGCCTGCCTCTGGTATAATCAGGCTCCCCTTTCAGCCATCCCGGAGTCGATTCATGCCGAATCCCGCAGAAACCACAACCCAGGTCCGCCTCGACAAATGGTTGTGGGCGGCGCGTTTTTACAAAACCCGCAGCCTGGCCCGCGATCAGATTGAAGGGGGCAAGGTGCACTACAACGGCCAGCGCAGCAAGCCGGGCAAGGCCGTCGAAGCCGGTGCCCTCATCCGTGTCTGGCAAGGCCAGGATGAACGGGAGGTGCGGGTGCTGCAAGTGAGCGAACAGCGCAAGTCCGCACCGCTGGCCCAACTGCTCTATGAAGAGACAGCAGCCAGCCTGAAAAAACGGGCCGAAAACAGCGAGGCGCGCCGCTTCAACAGCCAGTTTGCCCCAAGCCCCGAGCGCCGCCCCGACAAGCAAGAGCGACGCCAGCTGATCAAGGTCAAGCAATACTGACTCGCCAACGTGGCCCTTTTATGACGACAGGAGGCGGGATAAGTTCCTAACCAACTGTTTAATAATATTTTTATCTATTTACCTCACCTAAGAACCCAGGAATGCATGATGAGTAACCAAGATCTCCTGTATCGCTATCTGTTTGAAGAGTACGAAGTCCGGGGTGAGCTGGTCCAGCTGGACCATACCTACCGCCACGTAGTGGAAGCCCAGAACTACCCGGTGCAGGTGCAAAAACTCCTGGGTGAGCTGCTGGTTGCCACCAGCCTGCTGACCGCCACCCTCAAGTTTGAAGGCTCCATCACGGTGCAGTTGCAGGGCGATGGCCCGGTGCGCCTCGCCGTCATCAACGGTGACAACAACCAGCAACTGCGCGGTGTGGCCCGTTTTGAGGGCGAGCTGCCAAACGATGGCAAGCTGCAGAGCCTGATCGGTGAAGGCCAGCTGATCATCACCATCACCCCGGAGCAGGGTGAACGCTACCAAGGCATCATAGCGCTGGACGCAGACACCCTGGCTGGCTGCCTGGAGCACTACTTTGCCCAGTCGGAACAGCTGGCCACCAAACTGTGGATCCGTACCGGCTACCACGAAGGCGCACCGCGTGCCGCCGGCATACTGCTGCAGGCACTGCCCGCCCAGAGCGAGGATCACAGCGCAGATTTTGATCACCTGACCCAGCTCACCGCCACCATCAAGGATGCAGAGCTGTTCGGCCTGGAAGCCGAAGAGATCCTCTACCGGCTCTACCATCAGGACAAGGTGCGGGTGTTCGATCCGCAGGCGGTCGAGTTCCGCTGCACCTGCTCCCGCGCACGCTGCGAAGGAGCCCTGTTGCAGATAGAAAAGGAAGAGGTGATGGAGATGGTGCAGGAGCTCGGCAAGATCGACATGCATTGTGATTATTGCGGCGCCCAGTACCAATTCGATGGGATCGACGTCGAAACCCTGTTCAGCAGGGCTCCCGATAATGATGCAAACAAGTTACACTAATTGAAGGCGGGCAAAACCCGCCTTTAACTTAAATAACAAAAAAACACCCTATTTTATAAAGTTTGATGGCGATCGCTAAACCCTACCACCTAAGTGATAGGATAAACGCCAGATAGAGCCCTACACACCTCTGACCCCAGGAGAATACAATGACAATCGTGGCAGAACCCACCCTGGCCCAACAATTAGAACTGGACCAGTACGGTATCAAAAACAGCCAAGAAATCGTTCGCAACCCCTCTTACGATCAGCTTTTCGCGGAAGAGACACGTTCTGACCTGGAAGGGTTCGAGCGCGGCGTGGTGACCGAGCTGGGTGCCGTCAACGTCAATACCGGCATCTTCACCGGCCGTTCCCCGAAAGATAAATATATCGTCAAAGACGCCACCACCCAGAATACTGTGTGGTGGTCTGATCAGGGCAAAAACGATAACAAAGCGATTACCCCGGAAGTGTGGTCAGATCTGAAATCCCTGGTGACCACACAACTTTCCGGCAAACGCCTGTTTGTGGTCGATGGCTTCTGCGGCGCCAACCCGGATACCCGCCTGGCCGTGCGTATCATCACAGAGGTGGCCTGGCAGGCTCACTTCGTGAAAAACATGTTCATTCGCCCGAGCGATGAAGAGCTGAAAACCTTCAAACCTGACTTCGTGGTGATGAACGGGGCCAAGTGCACCAACCCGAACTGGAAGGAGCAGGGTCTCAACTCCGAGAACTTCGTCGCCTTCAACATGACCGAGAAGATGCAGCTCATCGGTGGCACCTGGTACGGTGGCGAGATGAAGAAGGGCATGTTCTCCATGATGAACTACTTCCTGCCCCTGCGCGGCATTGCCTCCATGCACTGCTCCGCCAACGTGGGTCAGGACGGCGACGTCGCCGTCTTCTTCGGTCTCTCCGGCACCGGCAAAACCACCCTTTCCACCGATCCCAAGCGTGCGCTTATCGGCGATGACGAGCACGGTTGGGATGACCACGGCGTGTTCAACTTCGAAGGGGGTTGCTACGCCAAGACCATCAAGCTCTCCAAGGAAGCCGAGCCGGACATATACCACGCCATCCGTCGCGATGCGCTGCTGGAGAACGTGACCGTAGCCGCCGATGGCACCATCGACTTCGATGATGGCTCCAAGACCGAGAACACCCGGGTCTCCTACCCCATCTATCACATCGAGAACATCGTCAAGCCGATCTCCAAGGCGGGTCATGCCAACAAGGTGATCTTCCTGACTGCCGATGCCTTCGGTGTGCTGCCCCCTGTCTCCAAGCTGACCAAGGAGCAGACCAAGTACCACTTCCTGTCCGGCTTCACCGCCAAACTGGCCGGTACCGAGCGTGGCATCACAGAACCGACGCCGACCTTCTCCTCCTGCTTCGGCGCAGCCTTCCTCAGTCTGCACCCGACCAAGTACGGCCAGGAACTGGTGAAACGGATGGAAGCAGCCGGCGCAGAAGCCTATCTGGTCAACACCGGCTGGAACGGCACCGGCAAACGCATCTCCATCAAGGATACCCGCGCCATCATCGACGCCATCCTGGATGGCTCCATCGAGAAGGCCGAGACCAAGGTGCTGCCGATCTTCAATCTGGAAGTGCCGACCGCGCTGCACGACGTGAACCCGGCGATCCTCGACCCGCGCGACACTTATGCCAATAAGGCAGAGTGGGATGCCAAGGCCCAGGATCTGGCCCAGCGCTTCATCAAGAACTTCGAGCGCTTCACCGATAACGAAGAGGGCAAGCGCCTGATTGCTGCGGGTCCGCAGCTGTAACACCAGCCCCCTTCTCTTACCGACATCCATACCGGTCAGCCCTGCTGACCGGTATTTTTTTAACCAGAGAGCGGCGTTTGATCCCCGCCAAACCTTGCCTTGTGTGCGGTTGCACGTTAGATTCAGCCCAACTTTATACAATATACAATTTCGTAACGATTCCCCTGTGACCCGACCATGACCCCACCCTACAAGACCCGAACCCAGATGGTGATGGAAAACCTCCGTGGCCGGATCCTGCGTGGCGAATTCCCCGCCGGCGCCCCCCTGCGTCAGGATGCCATCGCCAAGGAGCTGGCGGTGAGCCGCATTCCGGTGCGGGAAGCCTTGATGCAGCTGGAGGCCCAGGGGCTGGTGAAGTTCGAGGCCCACCGCGGCGCAGTGGTCACCATGCTGGACACTTCGGCCATCGAGGAGCTCTTTTATTTGCGAGCCCTGCTGGAAGCCGATACCCTGTTTCACGCCGTCGACAAGATGACGGAAGCCACCTTCGCGCAAGCGGAGGCGATCCTTGCCCAGTTTGATCAGGCGCTCGAATCAGGCACCCAAATCGAGCACTGGGCCGAGTTGAACCACAGCTTTCACGCCACCCTCTATCAGGCAGCCGGTCGCCCCCAGGCACTTGAACTGATCGCCCAGATAAATCTGAGCTGTGACCGCTATGTCCGCTTCGAGTTGCTGTTTGCCAGCGACGGCGTGGACAAGGCGGAGCGTGAACACGCCCAACTGCTGGAGTTGTGCCGCGCCCGGCGCAAGCACGAGGCGGTGGTACTGCTCAAACAACATATCGAAGCGGCAGGCCAGTCGATCAAACGGATCCTGGATAGTGGCCATAAAAACTGAACACTCATATAGCAACCATCTGGCACTAACGACATGAATCATTTCGAGATAATTGAAACCCGCGTGGCCCAAGTCAGAGCCGTGCTGGCCCTGCAGGAGCTGGACGCGTTTATCGTCCCCCACGATGACGAGCACCTGGGCGAGTACATTCCCGCCTACGCCGAGCGTCTGGACTGGATCACCGGTTTCAACGGCTCCGCCGGGCTCGCCATCATCATGTCGCAGCGGGCGGCCCTGTTCATCGACGGTCGTTACACTGTGCAGGCCCGTATGCAGGCACCGGCCGAGCTGTTTGAGTTTCTCCACCTCAATGAAGATCCCCACGTCCAGTGGCTGGCGGATCAGCTGCCGTCCGGCTCCCGGGTCGGCTTCGACGCCCGCCTGCACAGCCTGGCCTGGTATCGACACGCCAAGGCCGTGTTGACCGAGCGTGGTATCGAGCTGGTACGCGTGGAACAGAACCCCATCGATCTGCACTGGAGCGATCGCCCCGTGCCGACCAAGACCCCGGTCATCCTCTACAGCGAAAAGCTGGCCGGCCAGTCGAGCCAGGCCAAGCGTGAACTGCTGGCGGCAGATCTGCGCAAGCGCGGGCTGGATGCTGTGCTGCTGACCCAGGCTGAGCCCATCAACTGGCTGCTCAACCTGCGTGGTCGCGATGTGGCGCGGCTGCCGGTGGTGCTGGGCTTTGCCGTGCTCTACGCCAACACCAGCATGGATTTCTTCGTCGACACCGACAAAATTGACTGCTTCGCCTTCACCCAACACGTTGGCCAAGACGTCTCCGTCTACCCCATCGACAAGCTGGGTGACGTGCTGCAACGCATTGGTGAAGACCAGCAAAAAGTGCTGGCCGACCCCAACACGGCCAACGCCTGGACCCAGCTCATCATGGAAGAGGCTGGCGCCATCCTGGTGGCCGGCCAGGATCCGACCATGCTGCCGAAGGCGTGCAAGAACGAGGTCGAGCTGACCGGCATGTGCGCCGCCCATCTGCGCGATGGCGTCGCCGTCACCCGCTTTCTTGCCTGGTTGGATCGGCTGATCGCCTCCGGCGAGTTCGAGGGGGTGGATGAAGGCACCCTGGCCGATCAGGTGGAAGCATTCCGCCGTGAGCAGGAGCACTATGTCGAGCCGAGCTTCGATACCATTTCCGCTCTTGGCCCCAACGCCGCCATGTGCCACTACCGTCACACCAACGGCACCCCGCGCCCCTTCGGTCAGGACAGCCTCTATCTGCTGGATTCCGGCGCGCAATATATGGATGGCACCACCGACATCACCCGTACTATCAAGGTGGGTAAGGTGAGTGACGAGCAGAAAGCGATGTTTACCCGGGTACTGCAGGGCCATATCGCGCTGGATCAGGCCCGCTTCCCACGCGGCACCGCCGGCATCCAGCTCGACGTACTGGCCCGCATGCCGCTGTGGCAAGCCGGTTACAACTATGACCACGGCACCGGTCACGGGGTCGGCCACTTCCTGAGTGTCCATGAAGGCCCCCAGCGCATCGCGCCGAAAGGGAGCATGGTCGCCCTGCAACCGGGCATGGTGCTCTCTAACGAGCCGGGTTACTATCGGGAAGATGCGTTCGGCATCCGCTGCGAAAACCTGGTGGTGGTGACCGAGCAGGAACAGGTCGGCGAGCTGCCCATGCTGGGCTTCGAACGGCTGACTTATGTGCCGTTCGATACTCGCCTCATCGACCGCAGTCTGCTGAGCCCGGCAGAGTTCCGCTGGATCAACGAATACCATGTCGAGGTGTTCCGCCGCCTGAGCCCACTGCTTGAGGGCGAGGATCTCGCCTGGCTGGAGCAGGCAACCAGCCTCATCTGATGACACAGGGCCTGCGGGCCCTGTTTTTTCTCCCCCCTTTTGACCTGTATCAACACCCCAAACGAGCAGGTCAGGAGAATGGCGGCCATGAAAAGTCATCATGCCAGCCCAGCCCGGGGCTCACACGCCGCAGTCAGCAAACAGGCGAGTGACCACCCCAGACTCATGCGCGAGCAGCAGACGGTCAGCGCCATGATCCGCCTCTACTGCGACCACCATCATCAGGATCCCGCCTGCCGGCACTGCCAGCAGTTGCAAGCATTCGCCCACCAGCGCCTGCGGCGCTGCCGCTATGGTCACGGCCACAAACCCACCTGTGCCAACTGCAACATCCACTGCTATGCCCCGGCCATGCGCAAACAGATACAACTGATCATGAAGTGGAGCGGCCTGCGCATGCTGTGGCATCACCCCTGGCTCGCCCTGCACCACCTGCTGGACAGCCGTCGCAAGGCCCCCAGATTGCCCAGCAATCGGCCCCTGCCACCCTGAATCGGGCAGCTGCGGCGCCGGCCCCATCACCAGACCAGCTTGCATCAGTCCGGCTGGCCCACTAACCTGTGCTCCTTTTTTGACTGCCGCACGGCAGCACGCATGCAATGACAGGAGCCCGGATGCATCAGCCCCCCATTTTGAGAGTGGCTCGCCACACCGACATGCACGCCATCTGGCAGATCGATGTCGACGTCTTCGGGGAGGATACCTACCCCGGCTTCTTCTTCCGTCAGGCCATGGATCTGTGGCCCGAGCTGCTGCTGGTCGCCGAACTGGATGGCAGGCTGCTGGGCTATGCCCTGGGCGGGCTGGGACAGAATCGGTCGCAAGGCTGGCTGCTCTCACTGGCTGTGTTGCCCGAGGCGCGCGGCTTCGGCCTCGCCGAGCGCATGATGCTAAAGGTGGAGCAGGCGCTGACAGACTTGCGGGTCGAACACGTCAGGCTGACAGTGGATCCCGCCAATCCGGCCCAACGCCTCTACTTTCGACTTGGTTATCAAAAACTTGCCGAGGAGCGCGACTATTTTGGCCCGGATGAAGCTCGCCTGCTGCTGGAAAAACGGCTTGGCTGACCCGGCCGCTGACAACGTCTCTCCCCCCGAGTCTGATAATTGGTTACACTTTGCGGGTGTCATGCTCAATCCGCTTAGCGTAAAGTTAAACTCACTAACCGAATTAACCAGATCAGATGCCAGCCCAGGAGGCCCCTCATGTTGAAACGAACGACTCTTATTGCCCTGTTGGCCGCAACGACCGTCACTGGCTGCGCCAATAGCAATGTTTTCTCTGGCGACGTCTACACGAGGGATCGCGCCAAACAGGTGCAAACTGTCAGCTTCGGCACCATCACCTCCACCCGTCCCGTCACGATCCAAGCCCAAGATGAGTCTGTTTTGGGGACCATAGGTGGTGGCGTAGTCGGTGGCCTGCTAGGCAGCACCATAGGTGGTGGCTCCGGCCGTAACATTGCCACTGCCGGCGGTGCCATTGGCGGCGCGGCGGCAGGCAACGCCATCGGCAACAGGTTGAATCAGGTCGACGGCGTCGAGCTCGAGATCAAAAGAGATACCGGCGAAATCATCGTAGTGGTACAAAAAGCCAGCCCCACCTTCACTACCGGCGCACGGGTTCGTATGACCCAGAGCAACGGCAGGGTCAACGTGGCTGTGGTGAACTAAACACACGCCACCAGCTGCCCACGAAAAAGCCCTCGCACTGCGAGGGCTTTTTTTATCGCCGGTTTCAGTCAGGTATTACTGACGGATCAGCCGGAAGATAGCGTAGCCGGGGTGCTGGGCATCGTCCATCGGCAGGGTGGACTTGTACTCCAGATCCGCGCCAGCCAGCTGCTTGGCCTCTTCGCGGGGGGAGGAGTAGAGCCGCACGTCCACGTTGGCCGGCAGAGCCTTCATGTGCCAGTTGTTGTTGGCCGCAGGGCTGAAACCACCCGGGTTGTCAGCAGACTGGGCCTTCAGGTACTGGGCTATGATCTCCCGTGTCTCGGAGGGATCTTCATGCACTATGTTGCTGCCGTCGACACCCGGGAAGTGGCCACCACCGCTGGCACGGTAGTTGTTGGTCACCACGTAGAACTTCTGGGCCGGATCCATGGGCTGGCCGTTGAAGGTAAGCGCGCTGATGCGCTGACCATCGCTGACCTTGAGCCCTTCCTTGCTGTAACGGGCCGGCTGGGTGATATCCACCTCGTAGTTCACCCCATCGATCACGTCGAAGTTGTAGGTGGGGAACTTTTCGTTCACCAGCCACTGCACCTCTGTCTTGCCGGTGTCGATCTGGTTGAACTGACCGGCGCTCATCTCCAGCCACTCCTTGACGGTGGCACCATTCACCTCGACCACCTGCAAAGTATTCGGATAGATGTAGAGGTCAGATACGTTGCGCAAGGAGATGTCACCTTGGGCCACATAAGTGAAGTCGTTGATGCCATTGCGACCGCCACGGAAGGGCGCCGCCACCGACAGGATCGGGTAGGGCTCCTTGAGCAGACCGTCCTGTTGCAGCTGCTCGGCGTAGCGACGCTGGGCATCGCTCACCAATTGCACCGAAGGGTCGTCCTGCACCAGAGCGAAGAAGCTGTCGATGGAGGAGGTGATCTTGCCGAGCGGCTCATCCAGCCATTGGTTGGTGGCGTCGTGATCCGCCTGCACCAGATCCACAACCCGCTGATCCACGGCGCTGCCTTCGCTGGAGTCAATCTTGCGCAGGCTGGCCTGGCTCTGTTTCACCTGCCACTTGCCGCCCACCTGTTCCAGAGTGAGGTCTATGATACCGAGGTGATTGCCCCAGTAGCCAGGCATCACTGTCGGTACACCGCGCAGGGTGCCGGCCTGGTTGTCCACCTCCGGCAGATCCGGGAAATCGCCCGGGAAGTTCTTGTGAGCATGACCCAGCATCAGGGCATCCACCCCTTGCACCTTGGCCAGATGCCAGGCGGAGTTCTCCATCATGGCCTCGTAGCTGCTGGCGTTGATGCCGGTATGCGCCACCACTACAACAATGTCAGCGCCCTTGGCGCGCAGCTCGGGCACATAATGATTGGCGGTCTCGACCATGTCGGCCACCACCACCTTGCCCTCCAGATGACGCTTGTCCCACTGCAGCACCTGCGGCGGGGTCAGTCCCAGTATGCCCACCTTGACAGTCTGCAACTGGCCCTTGTCATCCTTCACCTTGCGCTCAAGCAGCAGGTAAGGCTTGAACTTGTTGCCGCTCCAGTCTATTTGCCCCTTGGCATCGCGTTTGAAAGCGCCCGCCTCGAACACGTTGGCGTTCACATAGGGGAACTTGGCGCCCTGCAGTGTCTTGGCGAGGTAATCCAGCCCGTAGTTGAACTCGTGGTTACCCAGGTTGCCGGCGTCATAGCCCATCTCGTTCATGGCCTTGAACACCGGATGGGCCTGCTTGTCGAGGTAGCCGGCACCGGATTGCTCGAAGATGTAATCCGCCAGCGGCGTGCCCTGGATCAGGTCACCATTGTCGAGCAGCAGGTTGTTGGGGTTTTCGGCGCGGGCCGCGCGGATCAGCAGCGCGGTGCGGGAGAAGCCAAACTTGCGATCCTCCTTGTTCTGGTAGTAGTCGAACCCCAGCACGTTGGAGTGAATATCGGAGGTCTGGATCAGACGCAGGGCAACCGTTCCCGGTTGCGCCTTGCTGTCGTTTTCGTTGCTACAGGCAGACAACAGCACTATGGCTGCAATAGCACCCAGCTTCATGGTTTTATTCACTGTTTTGTTCCTTTTATTATGAGTGTCGCTTTACCAGCGGCAGGAATTTAACAGACGAATATGTCAGGGCATGAAGCTGGGATTAATTTTTATGAGGTACGACACAAAAAAAGCCTTATGAGGTCAGCAAAGTTCCGCTAACCAGTTGCAACGCCAACCCCAGCATGATGAAACCAACAATAGTATCAATAGCTTGCTGGACCCTGCCGCGGGCAAGCCAGGGCGAGAGCGCAGCCGCGCCAAATGCCAGGCTGTAGAACCAGACTAGGGAGGCCAACATGGCCCCGGCTGCAAAGGCCGGTCGCAACTCCTCGGCAAACTGACTGCCGAAGGAGCCGAGCAGCATCAGGGTATCCAGATAGACGTGAGGATTGAGCAGCGTCACCCCGAGCGTCATGGCCAGCACGCTCTTTAACCCCATCAACCGGGGCGAGTCCGCCAGTGCAGCCCCCTGCCCCCGCCAGGCACTGCGCAGGGAGCGAATGCCGAACCAGCCGAGAAACAGCACGCCACCCCAGGTCAGCAGTGCCAGACCCAGGGGGCTGGCCGCCAGCAGATTGGCCCCACCGAAGACCCCAATTCCGATCAGGATGAGATCGCACAGACAGCAGAGCGTCGCCGCCAACAGATGGTGGTTACGGTGGATGCCCCGGCTCAACACGAAGGCGTTCTGGGCACCGATGGGAATGATCATGGCAAGGCCGAGAGTGAAGCCTTGCAGGATAGTTGCAAACATGAATGAACCGTCCAAAAGAGAGGTTGGACGGCACTATAAGGGGCAACGAAGTGTTCAGAGAAATTCATAAATCTTCTGATACATTCATTTTTCTAATCAAGCGAATTCCTGATGGCAGGAATGACCCCCATCCGGCACCAACTGTCAATTGCATGATCTGACAATTGTGAGCCTGTCGCTCTGCCCCGAAAATCAGCAGGTTTTATTGCATCAGCTTGGGGAAGTTGGTGACAAGGACCTGCTCCAGATTGGGCAGCAAAATGCCACTGCTCACCCCCTTGGCGATGGCCTGGTAGCGATTCATCGACCCCGTTTTACGGGTGACCTGATTGAGGTGGTAGTTCACGGTACGTTCCGTGATCCCCAGGATGCAGGCAATTTCACCCGACGTTTTCCCTTCACTGGCCCAGAACAGGCATTCGGTCTCCCGGTCAGTCAGGGCCTCCTGAGGGTCATCTTCCCGCAGACTGACCCGCACAATCCGGATCGCCGCCTCGAAGATGTAGTTGGACATCCAGGAGAGGATGGGCGAGGAGTCCAGCAGCAGATCGCTCGACGCCTGCTCGGCGGTAATAAACGACAGTATGCCGTTTTCCCCCGCCGCACCGTGCAGCGGAAACGAAATGCCGTTGCGCAGTCCGAACTCCGCCGCCAGCCCCATCACATCCAAACTGCCCTCTTGCAGAAAACGCGCCCGTCCTTCCAGCCGGTTCCAATAAATGGGCAAGGTCTGCTTGCGGGCCAGCTGAATGATGGGATCACAGGCCAGCATATGGTTGGCCGTATAGGCCTGCACCCAGGAATCGGGGCACTGATTGAACAGCACCACCTTGGGCCTTTGCATCGACATGGGAATGATCAGCGCGAACCGGTAGTAGTCATAGCCCATACCGAGCGTGAACCGACCGATCAACTCGGCCAAACGATCCCCGTCCGTTACCAAAGTGAAATGTTCGAGGTACTCAAGCAGTTGGTCTTGTTTCATATGCTAGCCCCCCTGGCCAGGGCCTCGATTATAGCGCCGAACACTAAAATGGAGACACCTGAATGCTTGTTTTCAAAGGAAAATTAAAAGAACACCCCAGATGGGAGGTAGAAAACGAGCTTTATCGCTTCCGTAATCGCGTCTTCTCCGATCGCCTCGGCTGGGATGTGGAGTCCCACCGTGGCCTGGAGCAGGACAGCTTCGATACCCCGGACACCCATTGGGTGCTGATCGAGGACGAAGAAGGCCTGTGTGGCTGCATCCGGCTGCTCAGTTGCGCCCAGGATTACATGCTGCCCAGCATATTCCCCAGCGCCCTCGCCGGTGAGGCACCACCGCGCAGCAACGACGTGTGGGAGCTGACCCGCCTTGCCATCGACGCCAACCGGGCACCGCGCATGGGCTGCGGGGTGAGCGAGCTGACCTGTATTATCTTCCGCGAGGTCTATGCCTTCGCCAAGGCGAAGGGGATCAGGGAACTGGTCGCCGTGGTCAGCCTACCGGTGGAGCGCATCTTCCGCCGTCTCGGCCTGCCCATAGAGCGACTCGGCCACCGTCAGGCGGTGGATCTGGGCGCAGTGCGCGGGGTCGGTATACGCTTTCACCTGGATGAGCGCTTCGCCCGTGCTGTCAGCCAGCCCATGCAGGGCGAGTATGCCGATGCCCGTGAGCTGGTCACTGAGTGATAATCACCATAAAAAAATCCCGGGGTAAGGCCCGGGATTAAAAGTGCTCGCTATGGCCCGTTTCCACCCCATGCAAAAACGGACGAAAAGGAGTATCCACTGAATATCTTTTGACCACCACTGTCACATCTCACAGTGACAAACCTGCTTCACCCCGCACACCACGCCAGCCGGGCCTGTCGGCGATATGGCCAGCGCAGCGTTGTCCTGCCGCCGCCACTCCAGTAGCATCCCTTCTAAATACCTTTACGGATAAGGAATACTGATGAAGGCGTTGGACTACAAGCTGCTGCTGGCGCTGGATGCCGTGATGCAGGAACAGAACTTCGAGCGGGCCGCCCAGCGTCTGCACATCACCCAGTCCGCCATCTCCCAGCGCATCAAGCAGCTGGAGCAGCAATTCGCCGAGCCGCTGCTCATTCGCAGCCAGCCGCTGCAGGCGACCCCCCTTGGCCAGAAGCTGCTGGCCCACTACCGCCAGGTGCGCCAGCTGGAACTGGAGCTGGCCGGCGAGATCGATCCTGACGAACCGCAGGCCCCGATCCGGGTCAGCATAGCGGTCAACGCCGACAGCCTGGCAACCTGGTTCCTGCCCGCCCTGGCCCCCTTGCTGGAACAGCACCCCATCGAACTGAACCTGCTAGTGGATGACGAGTGCCGCACCCTGGACCGGGTGCGTGAGGGGCAGGCCTTCGGCGCTGTCAGCCTGCACGGCCAGCCACTGGCGGGCTGCTGCGTCGACGAGCTAGGCGAGATGCGCTACCTGCTCACCGCCAGCCCTGCCTTCGTCGCCCGCCATTTTCCCAATGGCATGACCCAGGCAGCGCTGGCCAAGGCGCCGGCAGTGGCCTTCGATCAGCGCGACGACATGCATGTGAGCTTCATGGCGCGCCACTTCGGGCTGGAACCCGGCGGCTACCCTTGCCACACGGTGCGCTCGTCGGAGGCCTTCGTCGCCATGGCCGAGCAGGGGCTCGCCTACTGCCTCATCCCCGAACTGCAGATCCGCCAGCAGCTGGCCCAGGGGAGCCTGCTCGATCTCAGCCCTCAGCATCAGCTCGTCGAGCGCCTCTACTGGCACCGCTGGGTGCTGGAGCGTGGGCTGCACAAACAGATCTCCCAGCGCCTGATCGATCAGGGGCGCCACGCACTGTACAGGGGTTGACGGGGCCATTCACCTTGGCTTTGGAGGGGTAAAAACGTATAGTGCTGGGCGTTTCTTCATCAGGTCTCCACTCAGGTTCCTCACTTATGTTCCAAGACAATCCGCTGCTGGCCCAGCTCAAGCAACAAATCCGCGAAAACATCCCCAAGAAAGAGGGTGTGATCCGCGCCTCGGACCGGGGCTTCGGCTTTCTGGAAGTCGATGAGAAGACCAGCTATTTCGTACCGCCTCCCTACATGAAGAAGGTGATGCACGGTGACCGGGTGAGCGCCCTGATCCGTACCGAAAAAGAGAAGGAAGTGGCCGAGCCGGATGCCCTGCTGGAGCAGGCGGTGACCCGCTTCGTCGGTCGCGTGAAGATGTTCCGCGATCGCCTCAACGTGGTGCCGGACCATCCGCTGATCAAGGATGCCATCAAGGCCCGCGCCAAGAAGGGTCTGGATGAGAAGTCCTTCCAGGAAGGGGACTGGGTGGTTGCGACCCTCAAGCGTCACGCCCTGAGTGATGGCAACTTCTCCGCCGAGATCAGCCACAAGATCGCCGATCAGGAAGACCACAACGTGCCCTGGTGGGTAGTGCTGGCGCGCCACAACCTGGCCCAGATTGAACCGGCCGATCTGCCCGAGTGGAACGTCATCGAGGAGGAAGAGCTGCCGCGCACCGACCTGACTGCGATCCCCTTCTTCACCATCGACGGCGCCAAAACCAAGGACATGGATGACGCCCTGGCCATCCGCAAGCTGGACAACGGCTGGGAACTGCTGGTCGCCATCGCCGATCCGACCGCCTATGTGGCCGAAGGCAGCGAGCTGGACAAGGAAGCCGCCCAGCGCGCGTTTACCGTCTACATGCCGGGCCGCAACGTGCCCATGATACCGCGCACCCTCTCCGACGAGCTCTGCTCCCTGAAAGAGGGTGAGGAGCGCAACACCCTGTGCGCCCGCCTGCTGATCGCCGAAGATGGCCTGCTGCTGGAAGAGACCGAATTCTTCGCCGCCCGCATCTGCTCCCATGCCCGCCTCAACTATGACGAGGTCTCCGATTGGGCCGAGCATGGCAAGGAGCTGACCATAGACGCAGGCGTCATGGCCCAGCTGCCGCTGATGAAAGCCATGACAGAGGCGCGCATCGCATGGCGCACCGAGCATGCGCTGGTGTTCCCGGACAGACCCGACTACGACTTCGAGCTGGGTGAGAACGGCGCCGTGCTGGCCATCCACGTGGAGCCGCGCCGCATCGCCAACCGCATGATCGAAGAGTCGATGATCGCCGCCAACATCTGCGCCGGTCGCGTGCTGGGCAAAAGTGTCGGCTACGGCATCTTCAACGTCCACACAGGATTCGATGAAGAGTCCCTCGACGGCGCCATCGACCTGCTGAAAAGCGCCGACGCCCCGTTCGAACGCGACGAGATCGCCAGCCTGTCGGGCTTCTGCGCCCTGCGCCGCTGGATCGACAACCTGGATACCCGCTGGCTGGATGGCAAGATCCGCCGCTTCCAGAGCTATGCGTTGATGTCCGCCGAGCCGGGTGCCCACTACGGCCTGGGTCTGGATGCCTACGCCACCTGGACCTCCCCGATCCGCAAATACGGCGACATGGTCAACCATCGCCTGCTCAAGGCCGTCATCGCCGGCAAGACCCCGGGCGAGCGCCCGAGCCAGGAACTGACCGATCACCTGACCGCCTGTCGCCGCCTGCACCGCATGGTGGAGCGCGACATCGGTGACTGGCTCTATGTCCGTTACCTCAAGGCCGATGCCGGCACCGACAAGGTGTTCAACGCCGAGATCATCGACGTGATGCGTGCCGGTCTCAAGCTGCGTCTGCAGGAGAACGGAGCCGTGGTCTTCATGCCTGCTCGCCATATCCTCGACAACAAGGATCGCCTGGAATGCAACTGGGACAACGGCCGCGTCTATCTGGACAAGACCGAGGTGGTCTACGAGCTGGGCCAGATCATCGAGGTCAAGCTGAGCGAAGCGGTGGAAGAGACTCGCTCCCTCATCGCCAAACCGGCGGTCGAGCTGGTGCCGGGCCCGGCACCGGAAGCACCGGTGGCCGAGAGCGCTGAGACCCCTGCCAAGACCGCTCCCAAGGCGGACTAAACCCGGCGTCAACAACTGGATATCCATAAGCCCGCAACTCTGCGGGCTTTTTTATACCCCTTGTTCATGGCCAGCCGGAAGACAATGCCCCGCCCCCAAGCCCCCTTGAGCCAACAGACGAACGCTCTGAGGAGCGGGTGGCCCGACGAGGAGATGGCCAGGAGTGCCATGACCCTCTACCTGTCATGGCGTTGACCAGCTTGGGGACCGGATTATTCGGGAACGTCACTGACCACTCGGCGGACGCATGGCTTGCCCCGGAGTCGGCCGACCAAGGAGATGCCTCCTCTTGGCTACCTGTGGCTTGCTTATTTTTCACACTGGGGATAAGGTGAACACCGAAAATGAACGAACGTTCGCTCATAAAATATCGACCAGCAAAGAGGAAACTGACCATGTCCATCAATCACAACCGCCTGGAGCAGCGGCGGGATCTGATCATCCAGGCAGCCCTCGGCTGCTTCATCGAGCGGGGCTTCCACCAAACAGGGATGCGCGACATAGCCGCCGCCGCAGGGGTGAGTCTGGGCAACCTCTATAACCACTTCGCCCGCAAAGAGGAGCTGATCGCGCTGATCGCCTCGCTGGAAGCCGCCGAGTTGCAGCCCCTGCTGGATGAGCTGGATCAGGGCTCCGCCCCCGCGGCACTGGCCCGCTTCGCCGCCGGCTATCTCGCCTGGTCGCAGACGCCGGAGAATCTGCTGCTCGGCACCGAAATCCTGGCCGAGCTGACCCGCCACCCCGAGATGGCCGCCACCTTCGCCAGCAACCAGCGCCAGCTGTGCGATGCCCTTGCCAATACGGTACGGCGGGGACAGCAGGAAGGATGTCTGGAGGCAAGACTGGACCCCGCTCTCACCGCCCAAATGCTGCTGGACGGGCTGGAGGGGCAGGCACTGCGCGATGCACTTGCTCTCCATCCGGATCAGCCCTCAGCGGCGCAACGATTGCCAAAGCTGCTGGACCTGCTGCTGGGGCCGGCCAACTGAGCCATAGATTCATCTACTGAGAGGCAAACCGCTCATGACATCGTCATCCAATAGACTGGAGGGGCTGGATCTGGCCCGCGCCATGGCCCTCCTCGGCATGGTGCTGGTGAACTTTCGCATCGCCATGGGTGTGCTGACAGGCGGACCTGACTGGCTCAAAGTCATGCTGGATGCGCTGGAGGGTCGTTCTGCCGCCAGCTTCGTGGTGCTGGCCGGCATAGGTCTCGGTCTCTCGACCCGCAAGCTGAGCTGGCCGACAGCCATGCAGCACACCGCCAAGCGGGCCCTGTTTCTGCTGATCCTGGGGCTGCTCAACTACTTGGTGTTTCCAGCCGACATCATCCACTACTACGCCGTTTATTTCCTGCTGGGGGCGTGCTGCCTGCGGTTACCCTCCCTCTGGCTGCTCTCCCTGATCCCCCTGCTGGCAGCGGGCTTCGTCATCCTGCTGTTTCACTTCAATTACGATCAGGGCTGGCAGTGGCACAGCTTAAGCTACCCCGAGTTCTGGACCCTGAACGGCTTCGTCCGCAATCTGCTGTTCAATGGCTGGCACCCCGTGGTGCCCTGGCTGGGCTTTCTGCTCTACGGCCTCTGGCTGAGTCGTCAGGCCCTCGCGAGCGAGAGCGTTCAGAGATGGCTGCTGGCCGGCGGTGTGGGCGCCATGGTGCTGGCCAGGGGGCTGTCGCTCTGGCTGCTGACACTGTTCCCCCAGCCCGAACTGGCCCCCCTGTTCGCGACAGGGCCCATTCCTCCTGCCCCGCTCTACCTGCTGTTTGGCATGGGGGCGGCCAGCACCCTGATCGCGCTCTGCCTCTGGCTCGGCCGCGCACTGCCCACAGCTCGCTGGTGGCAAGTCTGGCTGCCGGTCGGACGGCAGACGCTGACACTCTATATTGCCCATATCATGCTAGGCATGGGCGTGCTGGGGGGACTGGGCTGGCTGCAGGGGCAAGATCTGCCCAAAGTGGTACTGGCCGCCACCCTCTTTGCCCTGACGGCTCTGTTGTTCGCCAATCTGTGGAACCAACGCTTCGCCAGAGGACCACTGGAGGGGATAATGCGCCGCTTGTGTGATTGAATGCCAATCGTGAAAAGCTGAAAGTGGGTTACAAAACAATTGATTCATTGGTCATTAACAGTGTAAAGCGAAGGATTCATCGTCCTGCCCCTCTCATTGGAGGTCACTTCAATTGCCCCATTTGAATACAAATAATGCATTTGTGACAGAAATCACACTGACTGCGGGATTGCGCAAGCCAAATAAGGTGATCTTAATCACATTAAATGTGTGTTATTAGCAGGAAAGATCGATATGTAGCCAAACTACAACACCTGTATGTGATCAGGGTCACTATCAAGGGAGGGGGGTAGCCTGGATATTTGAGAGGTGTGTCACAAGGCACCCCGTTTTCAACCTAATGTGATCACAAGCTGGTAGATTGAAGTTGCTTAGACGACTGGGATGAAGGTTCGGCAAAACCCGTCATCCCGACTACCACTTTTAATCAAACAGGCTTAAAACGGGGTCCCGACATGTTATCACCGGATACCAAAGTCAAGATACAGAATTTTGGACGCTTCCTGTCCAATATGGTCATGCCCAACATAGGCGCTTTCATCGCCTGGGGCTTCATTACCGCCCTCTTCATCCCCACCGGCTGGCTGCCAAGCGACACCTTGGCCAAGCTGGTCGGCCCCATGATCACCTACCTGCTGCCACTGCTGATTGGCTACACCGGCGGCAAACTGATGGGCGGTGAGCGCGGCGGCGTAGTCGGTGCCATCACCACCATGGGCGTCATCGTGGGGACAGACATCCCCATGTTCATGGGCGCCATGATGGTCGGCCCGCTCGGTGGCTGGGCCATCAAGCGCTTCGACAAAGTGATGGAAGGGCGCGTCAAGAGCGGCTTCGAGATGCTGGTCAACAACTTCTCCGCTGGCCTCATCGGCATGCTGCTGGCGATCCTCGCCTTCTTCGTGATCGGCCCCTTCGTCAAGGTGCTCTCCGGCGTGCTGGCCGGTGGCGTCGGCTTCCTGGTGGAAAACCACATGCTGCCGCTCACCTCCATCTTCGTCGAACCGGCCAAGATCCTGTTCCTCAACAACGCCATCAACCACGGTATCTTCTCGCCACTGGGGATCCAGCAGGCGACCGAGCACGGCAGCTCCATCTTCTTCCTGATTGAAGCGAACCCGGGCCCGGGCATGGGCGTGCTGCTGGCCTACATGGTGTTCGGCCGTGGCGCCGCCAAGCAGTCCGCGGCTGGCGCCTCCATCATTCACTTCTTCGGCGGCATTCACGAGATCTACTTCCCCTATGTGCTGATGAACCCGCGCCTCATTCTGGCGGTGATCGCCGGTGGCATGACCGGGGTCTTCACCCTGACCCTGTTCAACGCCGGTCTGGTCTCCCCCGCTTCACCGGGTTCCATCTTCGCCGTGCTGTTGATGACGCCGAAAGCCTCCCTGATCGGGGTCGCGCTCTCCATCATCAGCTCGACCCTGGTCTCCTTCCTGGTCGCCGCCGTGTTCGTCCGTGCCCAACAGCCGGAAGCCGACGAGGCCGATGCGCTGGGTGAAGCCACTCGCAAGATGAAAGCCATGAAGGGCGGCAAGCCCGGGACCGCAGCGGCCAAGAAGCCGGGCGGTGAACTGATGGCGGTGCGCAATATCGTGGTTGCCTGCGATGCGGGCATGGGTTCCAGCGCCATGGGTGCCGGCATGCTGCGCAAGCGGGTGCAGGCCGCTGGGCTCGACATCAGCGTCACCAACCGCGCCATCGATCAGCTCGACGATCAGGTGGACTGGGTCATCACCCACAAGGATCTGACCGAGCGGGCCCGTCGCCATGCGCCGAACGCCCACCATATCTCGCTCACCAACTTCCTCGACAACGGCCTCTATCAGGAGCTGGTACAGAGCCTGACCCGGGCCGCCAACGATGACGTCGCCACCCCGCAGCTGCTGATCGCGGCCAACGACGACAGCTACGCACCGCAGGCCAGCGAGGTGTTCACCCTGGGCCGTCAGGACGTGCATCTGGGACTGAAAGCGGACAACAAGGAGGCCGCCATCCGGACTGCCGGCAAGCTGCTGGCGGAGCGGGGCTACGTGGCACCCGATTACGTCAACGCCATGCTGGAGCGCGAGCAGCTGGTCTCTACCTACCTCGGCGAATCTATCGCCGTGCCACATGGCACCATCGCCGCCAAGAAGTTCGTGAAGCGTACCGGCATCGTCATCTGCCAGTATCCGGCCGGCGTCGCCTTTGGTGAAGCGGCGGACGAGGTAGCGCGACTGGTGATCGGCATCGCCGCGTGCAACGACGAACACATGCAGGTGATAACCCGCCTGACCAATGCACTGGATGAACCCGGTCTCATCGACCGGCTGGCCAGCACCACGGATCCCCAGGAGTTTCTGGATCTGCTGGGTGCCGAGCATGCGGCGTAATCGTCCTTCATCGTCTTTGGTTAAAGAGGTTAATATTATGAAAACATTGCATTTTGGTGCTGGTAACATAGGTCGTGGCTTCATCGGCAAACTGCTGGCGGATGCCAGCCATCAAGTCACCTTCGCCGACGTCAACGAGACCCTGATCGATCAGCTCAACCACCGTCAGGAGTACAAGGTGCACGTGGTGGGGGCGGATCAGAAACTGGACGTGGTGCGCAACGTGGCGGCGGTCAGCTCCGCCGGTCACGAGGTGATCGCCCGTATCATCACCGCCGATCTGGTCACCACCGCGGTCGGCCCCAATATTCTGGACAAGATTGCCAGCACCCTGGCCAAGGGGCTGCAGGCCCGCTTCGATGCCGGCAACCTGACCCCCCTCAACGTCATCGCCTGCGAGAACATGGTGCGCGGCACCACGCATCTCAAGCAGGAGGTACTCAAGCACCTGCCGGTCGCGTATCATGCCACGCTCGAATCCTGCGTCGGCTTTGTCGACTCGGCGGTAGATCGCATCGTACCGCCCGCCGCGGCTGCCAACGATGATCCGCTGGAAGTGACGGTGGAGAGCTTCAGCGAGTGGATCGTCGATCAGACCCAGTTCAAGGGGGAGCTGCCGCAGGTGGCGGGCATGGAGCCCACCGACAACCTGATGGCCTTCGTCGAGCGCAAGCTGTTCACCCTCAACACCGGCCACATCGTCACCGCCTATCTCGGCAAGTTGCGGGGCTATCGCACTATCCGCGAGGCGATCGAGGATCCGCTGATCCGCAGCAAGGTGCGCCGTGCCATGGAGGAGAGCGGGGCCGTACTGGTGAAACGCTACGGCTTCGATCCCGGCCTGCATGCCGCCTACATAGAGAAGATCCTGGCCCGTTTCGCCAACCCCTATCTGGTGGACGAAATTGACCGGGTCGGCCGTCAACCGCTGCGCAAACTGGCGGCGGGAGACAGGCTGGTGAAGCCGCTGCTCGGCACGCTGGAGTACGGCCTGCCGAGCGAGCAGTTGCAGGAGGGGATCGCCGCGGCGCTGCACTATCGCAATGCCGATGACCCGCAGGCGGTGGAGTTGCAACACCTGTTGGCGGAGCTTGGCCCGGCCAAAGCGCTGGCCCACGTCACCGGCCTGGATGAAGAGAGCGAGGTGGTTCGCGCCATTGTCGCCCGTTACGAAACCTTGTAATGACCCTGCTTGCGGCGCATTCAGCCAGCCCTGATAGCGTGCCAAGCGCTTGAATGGCAAGGGGATGAGCCCCATACGATAAAAACCGGGAGAGAGGCACTCTCTCTCCTTTGTCAGCTGGACCCTATACACCTATGACCACACACCAGGAAGATGAAGTACTGGAACGACTGAACGAGCAGGATGGCCCCCGCGGCTTCTTTCTCGAAGCCGTGACCATCCTGGAAGAAGCGGTCGATTCCCTGATGCGACGCGCGTTCCGTCAGGAGGAGTATGCCGTCAAATACGCCATCGAACCCTTGCTCAACCAGAGCGGCCCTCTCGGCCAGCTGGAGGTGCGCCTCAAGCTCATCTTCGCCCTCGGCCTCATCTCCCTCGAGCGCTATCAGGATCTGGAGGCTTATCTCAAGATCCGCGACTTTCTGGTGCGCGACCCCAAGGATTACCGCTTCAGCGACAAGCCGATCCGCGACCTGCTCGACCGTCTGCACGGCGTCAATCAGGGTGGCATGATGAAACTTGAGCCCCCGGCCAGTGAAGAGGATTGGGCCTTCTACCAGATGCAGCTCAACCGGCTCGATCAGGTGGTGCGCTCGGCGCTGGTGCTGGCGGTGGCCGACTGTGTCACCGATCTCCACAAAGAGAGCCCCATCTAATCCGGCTCAATCTCATGACCGCCCAGCTGGCGGTCTTTTTCTTCGCCTCCCTTGCCACAGCGCCTTGCCCTGCCCCGTCGTGAATGTCACTCTGATCCATCACCACCTCGTCTGTACGTAGCGCACCGCGGACACCACAGACAGAGAGCCACCTCACCCGGAGGAATCGAATGTGATGAGTGACCAGAGCACCAACCCTCTGATAGCCCCTCTGCTAGCCCTGCTGCAACAGGCGGCGGGCAGCTACAAGGTGCACGAGCTGATGTCCGCCCTGCGCCAGCAGGGGGCCATTCCGGTGCTGGCCGACGATGAGCAGTTGCAGCTGTTTCGGGTCAACTTCCTGATCATGAACGCCCTCTACCAGCTGCAAGCCGAACTCTGGCAGGAGGGGTGGTGGCTGGTGATCAGCACCCTGGATATCCGGCTCGAACCGCTGACGAATGTCCCAGATGCCAGCCACGCCTTTGCCCTTGGCGAAAATTTGCGCAGCTACTATCTCGACTGGCAGGTGTTCTGGCAGACCGACCGAGCAGAGGTTGAAGCACTGCTTACCCGCTTCTGGCGTCGTTATGATGGCGCGGGGCACAGGGTGGAGGCACTGGCCCTGTTCGAGCTGACCGCCAATGCCAGCCAGGAGACAATCCGCCGCCGTTGGCGCGAGTTGGCACTGCAGCACCACCCGGATCGCGGTGGCGATGCCGAGACCTTCATCCGCATTCGCTGGGCTTGGGAGTGCCTGAACACGGCCAAATGATCCGGGCCGCCACCTGCCCCAGCCACTAGACTTGAAGAGACGCTATGAGTCACAGGAGGACGTCATGACAGTCAGCGAACTTCGCCTGCTCTACCAGCAGCAAACCTTCAAGGAAGCCGAGATCCTGCAGGATGCCATACTGCCGGGCTGGATAGTGGAGTTCAGGGGCCAGGATGGCAGGTTGTACGAGATGACAGACACCCTGGGTTGCCCCCGCTATTTCGGCTCGGTCGAAGAGGCCCGCCAGCACGTACATCTGGTGGCGGATTGCCCGATCCAGGTCGAGCATCTCTATCGCTTCTTCGAACGCTGAGCGACATTCAAAACAAAAAAAGCTCCGTAAGGAGCTTTTTTTCATTCCGGTTGCTGCGGTTCTGCCCCCTTGCCATCCAGCCGCCTGACCGGTTTTTGCAGGATCAGGTTGGCCGGATAGGTGACAAGATCGCCATTGTCATCGCGCACCTGCAGGTAGAACAGGCCAATCTCGGTGATGATACCGGTGACTGAATCGTCCTTGTCGAGGATGCGGATCCGGTCGCCAATTTTGTAGGGGAAGGCGAAAAAGATGGTGATGCTGGCGGTGATGTTGGAGAGGATCGACCACTGCGCCACCATGGCAACCCCGAGCACGGCGAAGAAGGAGGAGGCGAGCACCACCAGCCGGGAGAAGTCGAGCCCCCACACCCCGGCCAGGATCAGCAGGGTGGCGCAACCGAGCAGGAAGTGGAACACATGGGCCACGTAGAGCACCCGGTTCTCGCTCACCTGCCTGCTCTGGCCGAGCGCCAGCAGGCTCTTGTGGATCAGCCGCCGGATCTGGGTGTGGCACAGCAACAGCAGCAGGGTTACACCAAAAGATTGCCATATGGTCATGACGACTCCTTACCACCAGCGTCTGTGTTTGAGCCAGACGGCCAGCCCGGTGGCCAGTGCCACCAGCGAGCCGCAGAAGACCCAGAAGGCGGTCGGGCTCTCGGCCCCCGGAATCCCCCCCAGGTTGATACCAAACAGACCGGTCAGGAAGCTGGCGGGCAGAAATAGCAGCGCCATCACCGACATCTGGTAAGCCCGGCGATTGGTTGCCTCCGCCATCAGGTTGTTGATCTCGTCCGCCAGCACGGCGGTGCGCGCTACCCCGGCATCCAGATCATCCAGCCAGCGCCGCAACCGGTCGGCAATGTCGAGCAGGCGGCGGCGGTCATCCTCGTCCAGCCAGCTGATCTTCTCGTTGGCCAGACGCGCCACCAGATCCCGCTGGGGGGAGAGGTAACGGCGGATCATGATGAGCTGCTTGCGGATCAGCGCCAGTCGGCCGTTGGCGGGCAGGTCGCGCATCAGCACCATCTCCTCCAGATCCAGGATCTGATCATGCAGCTCCTCGACAAATTCCCCCGCCCGGTCGGTCAGGGCATCACACACCTCCACCAGCCAGTCGGCCGGGGTATCGGCACCACCGCCCAGCGTCAGCTGGTTGAACACATCCTGCTCGGAGAGCAGCGGACGACGACGGCTGCTGATGATGAGATCCGGGGTGATAAAGATACGCAGCGCCACCATCTCTTCGGGCCTGTGATCCTTGTTGTGATTGATGCCGCGCAGGATCAGCAGCACGGTTTCCCCCATCCGCACCAGCTTGGGCCTGTTGCTCTGGCCAAGCAGTGACTCTTTGGCCGCCTCATTGAGCAAGGGGGTGTGCAGCAACCAGCGGGCCGCTTCCGGATTGCCGTAATCCAGATGCAGCCAGCCAGGGCTCTTCCCCGGGATCTCGCTCCCCGCCGCCAGTGGCTGCATCCCACCCTTGCCATCCAGGGTCAGGGCATAAATCACATCACTGGGTACCCGATCCATCTGCTCGTCCTTTTCATTCAGTCTCATCGGGCCAGCTTACACTAAAGCCCGGCCTGACTCAGCCCTAGGGGCCGACCCGCGCTGGCCATGTTAAGATGCGGCCTTATTTCAGACACAGGAAGCCATGCCATGCCCATCTGGGTCGATGCCGATGCCTGCCCCCTCCCGGTCAAGGAGATCCTCTACCGCGCCGCCCACCGCGCCCAGGTCGTCACCACGCTAGTGGCCAATCAGGGACTGCGCGTGCCCCCCTCCCCCTTCATCAAGACCCAGCAGGTGGAGAAGGGGTTCGATGTGGCGGATCATGTCATCGCCCAACAGGTCACGCCGGGGGATCTGGTGATCACTGGCGACATACCGCTCGCCTCCTGGGTGATCGATGCCGGTGGCGAGGCACTCAACCCCCGCGGCGAGATCTATACCCGCGAGACCATCCAGGCGCGGCTCGGCATGCGCAACTTCATGGAAGAGCTGCGCTCGGCCGGCGTGCAGACCGGTGGCCCGGCCCCCTTCAATGCCGCCGACAAGCAGCGCTTCGCCAACGCCCTCGACAAGTGGCTGATCAAGGGCAAGCTGTAAAGAGACCCTAAAGGCGCCCTATTTGGGCGCTTTTTCGCCGTAACATCCTGATTTTTAAAATAACAGCTGACCACAACCATCAGGCTGGTAAGATGCGCCGCCATTTCTCCATGCCGTAGCCACCATGACAGCCCAAGGGCACCTGCTGTTTTCCGTCACCTGCACCCTGCTCGCCCACAAGCTCCAGCTCACACCGGCACTGGCCGATGCCAGCCTGTGGCAGACTATACCCGCCGCGCTGGCCAGCGCCCTGCTGCCGGATCTCGACCACCCCAAGTCCGTGCTAGGTCAGCGACTGCCCTGGATCTCCAAGCCATTGTCACGGCTGTTCGGCCATCGCGGCTTCACCCACAGCCTGCTGGCGGTGGCCGTGGCCGTGTGGGGGCTGGATCAGAGCCTGGCACCCGACCTGCTGCCCGTCGGGGTAAAGGATGCGCTCATTATCGGCTACCTCAGCCACCTGCTGGGGGATTGGCTCACCCCCGCCGGCATTCCGCTGTTCTGGCCGCTCAAGCAGCGCTACCGGCTGCCGGGCTGGCCGCTCAAGAGCGGCGGTGCCATCGAGACCGGCTTTTGCACCCTCACCCTGCTGGCGGCCGGTTACTGGAACCACTGGGCCGGTTGAGCGGGCCCAGACCCGGCACCACGGCAGATCAGCGGGAGGCACCTTTGCTCCCCCCTGAAAAAACAACCCCCTGCCGAGGCAGGGGGTTGTCCTGGTGATGGCGAGGTGCGATTAGATCATCACACCGGCAATCACAGCAGAGAGCAGGCTCACCAGGGTAGAACCGTACACCAGCTTCAGGCCAAAGCGGGAAACCATGTTGCCCTTATCTTCATTCAGTGCCTTCACCGCCCCGGCAATGATGCCGATGGAGCTGAAGTTGGCGAACGACACCATGAAGATGGAGAGGATGCCGACGGTGCGTGGAGAAAGCTCGGCAGCCACTTTGCCCAGATCCATCATGGCCACAAACTCGTTGGTCACCAGCTTGGTTGCCATGATGGAGCCGGCTTGCAGGGCTTCACCGCTCGGGATACCCAGGATCCAGGCGATCGGATAAAAGAGGTAGCCCATGACGTACTGGAAGTTGACGCCAAACGCCAGCTCGAACAGGTAGTTGATCAGGGCGATCAGGGCGATAAAGCCCACCAGCATGGCCGCCACGATCACGGCCACGGAGAAACCGGCCATGATGTACTCGCCCAACATCTCGAAGAAGTTCTCTCTCTTCGGCGTGTGGTGCTCGTCGCCCTCGACGATGGCTTTCAGGTCGGTGACCGAGTTGTCGGGCTCATACGGGTTGATCAGCGAGAGCACAATGAAGGTGCTAAACATGTTGAGCACCAGCGCGGCGACCACGTAACGCGGCTCGATCAGCTGCATATAGGCACCGACGATGGACATGGAAACGGTGGACATGGCCGTCGCCGCCAGGGTGTACATCTGCTTCTCGTTCAGGTGCGGCAGTGTGTTCTTGAGCGCGATGAAGTTCTCGGACTGGCCGACAATCATGGAGCTGATGGCGTTGAAGGATTCCAGCTTGCCCATGCCGTTGATCTTGGCCAGCACGGTACCGATACCGCGGATGACGATGGGTAGCAGACGGATGTACTGCAAAATACCGATCAGCACCGAGATGAAGACGATGGGCATCAACACCATCAGGAAGAAGGAGAAGGCCCCTTCGTTGACCAGGCCACCGAACACAAAGTCGGTACCCTGTTTGGCAAACTCCATCAACTTGGTAAAACCAGCCGCAAAGCCCCCCACCACGGCCAGACCCACTTCGGAGTTCAGCATGAACCAGGCCAGCGCCAGTTCGACCACCAGCAGTTGGCCGATATAACGCAGTTTGATCTGTTTCCAGTTGTGGCGGTTAGCCAGCAACGCGAGAGCGAGGACCATGACCAGTCCGAGCACAAAGTGAACGAATTCCATACCTGTAGCACCTGAGTGAATTGTAATTTTTGACCGGCGCCATCATAGACATTTGCACATTTAAAAATCAGATAACCATCACAATCCCGCGCAATATTATGCATGCGGGATAATACAAACGTTTTTAAATTAATTAAACGCCAAGCGCGGCATTAAATCATCGTTAATTAAATATAAAATAACCAATAAACAGTCACTTATAAATAAATCATTCAGTTTTAAAGCTGGTAAACCACCTCATTTCAACATCCACTCAAAGCGTTCTCCGCCCCATCGTAGCGGTCAGGTTAAATTTTATAGAAAAATATTTAATCAAACCAGATTGAAAAACGTTTATCTTATTTTCGATGAACGGGGTCAGCTTCATCGCGCTATTTTTGACGCTGTTTTGTATGCGGTTCCTCGCACACAAACAGGAAAAGCGCCGCTTTTTCCTTCACACGCCTCACCACATGCCTTTGCTCAGGCGTTCAAAAATCCGCCACACCCGAGGCCGCATTCTGGTACAATGCGCGGCCTTAGCGTTAGCGCATCCCCGTTTTCTCCGAAATAGAGTCCTTTTGTGAACAACAGCGAATTTAGCAGCCTCAACCTCTCCCCCGCCCTGCTCGAAAACCTCACCAGTCTGGGTTATCTGCAGATGACCCCGATCCAGGCCCAGAGCCTGCCCCTGGTGCTTGATGGCAAAGATCTGATCGCCAAGGCCAAGACCGGTAGCGGCAAAACAGCCGCCTTCGCCCTGGGCCTGCTCTCCAGCCTCAACGTCAACCGGCTCGAGGTGCAGGCGCTGGTGCTCTGCCCAACCCGCGAACTGGCAGATCAGGTGGCCCAGGAGATCCGTCGTCTGGCGCGCGCCCTGCCCAACGTCAAATTGGTGACCCTGTGTGGCGGCACCCCGACCGCGCCGCAATCCGCCACCCTAGGCTTTGGTGCCCACATCGCCGTCGGCACCCCAGGTCGCATTCTCAAGCACCTGGAACAGGGCACGCTGGAGCTCTCCGGCCTCAAGACGCTGGTGCTGGATGAAGCGGATCGCATGCTGGACATGGGCTTTGGCGAAGAGATAAACCGGGTCATCAGCCATGCTCCCCAGCAGCGTCAGACTTTGCTCTTCTCCGCCACCTACCCGGAGGGGATCGCCCAGATGAGCCGTGGCGTGCAGCGCAATCCGGTCGAGGTGAGCGTGGAATCCCTGCACGAGGGGAGCGCCATCGAACAGAAGCTCTACGAAGTGCCTGCCGGTCAGCGCCTCGACGCCCTGACCTGGCTGCTGAGCCACTATCAGCCAAGCTCCTGCGTGGTGTTCTGCAACACCAAGCGCGCCTGTAACGATGTGGCCGATCACCTGGCCGCCAAGGGCTTCTCGGCGCTGGCGCTGAACGGCGACCTGGAGCAACGCGAGCGGGATCAGGTGCTGGTGCGTTTTGCCAACGGCAGCGCCACCATACTGGTCGCCACCGACGTGGCCGCCCGTGGTCTGGACATCAAGGAGCTGGGCGCCGTCATCAACTTCGAGCTGACCTATGATCCCGAGGTGCACGTGCACCGCATCGGTCGTACCGGTCGCGCCGGCCAGCAGGGTCTGGCCCTGAGCCTGTATCAGCCGAACGAAGCCCAGCGCGTCAACTTCATCGAAGAGTACCAGCAGGCCCCGATGCCGCAGGGAGATCTGGCCGAGATAGGCCGCGAGATCAAGCCGATCGCGCCGCAGATGGTGACCCTCTCCATCGATGCGGGCCGCAAGACCAAAGTGCGGGCCGGTGACATCCTGGGGGCCCTGACCGGCGAAGGCGGTATTGCCGGGGCCGATGTTGGCAAGATCCAGATCTCCGAGCAGTACTCCTACGTAGCGGTGAAGCGCAGCGTGGCAAGCGCCGCCCTCAAGCGGTTGCAGGAAGGCAAGATCAAGGGGCGCACCTACCGCGCCCGCAAACTGGGTTAAGGAGGATGCCGGGCAGCACCCTGCCCGACGCGTCACGAACCACAGCACGGGCGCCTTTGCAGGCGCCTGTTTTTTATCGAACATGTGCCCTTCCCATGGCATGGACAACACAGATGAACAGAGAACCCCAAGCCGACGTCAGCTGCCAGAACTGCGAAGCCTGCTGCTGCCGCCTCGAAGTCATGCTGTTTACCGATACCGGCGTGCCAGATCGCTACGTGGACGAGATAGAGGGACAGGTGCCCGTGATGCACCGGCTAGAAGATGGCTGGTGTGCGGCGCTGGACCGCAATACCATGATGTGCCGTATCTATGAAGTGCGACCGCTG
>NZ_CDBI01000091.1:0-25074 GCF_000820025.1 Aeromonas popoffii | reverse complement strand
ACCTGAGTTGACCAAGGGATAGCAAGCGGCGCTGGACCGCCCTATCAACGACGTGCAGCTTCTATGAAGTGCGACCGCTGATCTGCCGCGAGTTCGAGATGGGTGAGCCCGACTGCATCGATGAGCGGGACAAATGGTTTATCAACCTGAGTTGACCAAGGGATAGCAAGCGGCGCTGGACCGCCCTATCAACGACGTGCAGCTTCTATGAAGTGCGACCGCTGATCTGCCGCGAGTTCGAAATGGGTGAGCCCGACTGCATCGATGAGCGGGTAAGCACCTCGGCGCCCTGCAGTCTCGCACTCGGTCGCCACCTCGGCAATTCCCATGGGCGCATCGCGCAATTTAGCTATCTGCTGGCTGAAGGCAGTCTCATAGCCCATGGCCCCCATCAGGTTGAAGGGGCCGCTCGGCGGACAGATCAACACCTGTCAGCGCCGCTGTATCTCAACATGGCCGTGTGGTTGCACCTTCACGCCAGTCTCCTTCCCTGGATCCTTTCCCACGGCACCAGAACGGTGACATGTTGCAACAAGGTAAGGATTTATCTATCAACATTCCATGCCACCCCCGATGACCAAGCCTTTGTGCTAGCGCCTGACAGCCCATGGCGGGCACAGATACCCAAGCAATATGGATCGGCCGCCCCTCCCATCATGTTCTGTTGCAGTTAACAAAACGTTGCTGCTATTATCCGCGCCGCCATGAACATTCCACCAACAGAAACGTTGGTCATTAACGCAAGGATCAGAGATGAAAAACCGGGACTCGAGTCATTACCAGCGGATCTGGCGCTGGCACTTCTACGCCGGCCTCTTCGTCGCCCCCTTCCTGATCCTGCTCTCCCTCACCGGCATGGTGTACCTGTTCAAGCCCCAGCTCGACAATCTCATGTATCCCGAGCTGATGAAGGTGACGCCTGCCAGCCAGACCCTGAGCGCCGATGCGCTGTGGACCGAGGCACGGACCGCCATGCCGGATGCCAGCCTGAGCAAGTACCTGCCACCGGTCAGCCCGGATGCCAGCGCCCAGTTCATCGTCCGCCAGGGGGGCCGCGAGCTGACCCTGTTCCTCGATCCCGCCAGCGGCGCCCTGCTCGGCGCCCTGGACAACCAATGGAATCTGCAGGCGGTGGCCCGTGCCCTGCACGCCGAGCTGCTGCTCGGCACCACCGGGGATAGAGTGATCGAGCTGGCCGCCGGTTGGGGCATAGTACTGCTCATCAGCGGCCTCTATCTGTGGTGGCCACGCAAGGGGCCCGGTGTGGGCGGCATCCTCTGGCCCAGAATGAACCAGCGCGGACGCCTCTGGTGGCGCGATCTGCACGCCGTGGTCGGCTTCTGGGGCGCGGGCTTCCTGCTGCTGTTGCTGCTGAGCGGCATGACCTGGACCGGTTTCTGGGGGGATCAGTTCGCCAACGTCTGGAACCGCTTCCCCGCCGCCATGTGGAACCAGGTGCCGGCATCCACACCGCTTGCCCGCAGCCTGAACCAGGCCCACGACCAAACTGTGCCCTGGGCGATGGAGAACACCCCCATGCCGAGCTCGACACTGCCCGATGAGATGGCCTCCATGGCGATGGCTGACACGGCCATGCCGCCGAGTTCGGCAGGGCACGATCACAGTGCCATGAACCATGGCGGGGAACACGAGGGGATGGTGATGGCCGAGCGCCGCATCTCGCTGCAACAGGTGGTGGAGCTTGCCAACGAGCGCCAGGTCACCCCGGGCTACAGCATCACGCCGCCGGCCAGCAAGAGCGGCGTCTACACCATAGCCCTGTTCGCCGATGATCCGCGCAACGATGCCACCCTGCACATAGATCAGTACAGCGGCAAGGTGCTGGCCGACGTGCGCTGGCAGGATTACAGCCTGGTCGCCAAGACGGTGGAAACCGGCGTCATGCTGCACACCGGCAAGCTCTACGGCTGGCCCCATCAACTCGCCATGCTGCTCATCTGCCTGATGGTATTGCTGAGCGCTGTGAGTGGCCTCTGGATCTGGTGGAGCCGCCGCCCGCAGGGCCGTCTCGCAGCCCCGCCGCTGCCGGCAAAACTGCCCCCCATGCGCGGCGCCATCGCCGTGCTGGTGCTGCTCGGCATCTGCTTCCCGTTGGTGGGCGCCTCCATGGTCGTTATCTGGCTGCTGGATACCCTGCTCTTCTCCCGCCGCCCCCTCAAGGTGGCGCGCGCCAGCTAGTCGATAGCATCATCGACCAACACAGAGGGCTCCCGCTTGGGAGCCCTCTGTGTTCCATTACAACCTACGTTCACTCCTGCTCGACCAGCAGGAGGATCTTGCTGGCCTTCTCGAAATGGTCGAGTCCGTGGGTCTGGATCCACCAGGTCGCTGCCTCCATCAGCAGCTCGGGATCATCATTGCGGTTGACAAAAAACGCATAGAAGGAGACGCCCACCGCGTCCCCCTTCTGCGCAATTTTCTGCTGGCAGACCTGAATGATTTTCCGTTTGAGTGATTCACGCATGACTGGGTTCCTGTCTGACAGATTCAGTGCCAACACGCTTCGTCGACACACAAAAAGGGCTCCCATCCAGGGAGCCCGCTTCACATGCTACCAGCCGGCAGTTCATCAGGAGAGTGCCAGCCCGATGGAGAGCAGCAGGCTGAACAGGAAGGCGCTGATGGCGGTCTTCTTGAGCGCACCGGTCAGCACCTCGCCATCGAAACTCGTACGCAGGGTCTTGGCGGCGTCGGTGAGCGGCTTCATGGCGGGCAGGAAGATCCAGGGCCAGACACTGGCGGGCTGGGTCAGGATAAAGGCGATGGTCGCCAGCAGCGCCGCCCCCAGCAGCACCCAGTGATAGGCGATGGCACGATTACGGCCAAGGCGTACCGCCAGGGTGATCTTGCCGCTGGCGGCATCGGTCTCGATGTCACGCACATTGTTGATATTGAGCACGGCGGTGGCCAACAGGCCACAAGCGGTGGCAGGCAGCAACAGATCCCACTCCAGGCTCTTGGTGAAGAGGTAGTAGGAGCCGAGCACCCCCAACAAACCGAAGAACAGAAACACCGAAATATCGCCGAAACCACGATAGCCATAAGGGGTCTTGCCCACCGTGTAGGTGATGGCCGCCACTATGGCTGCGCCGCCCAATACCACAAACGCCAGGATCTGCAGCCACTGGCCACCGAAGGCACAACCCAACAACAGCAGACCGCTCGCCACCGCCGCCAGCGCGGTTAGCGCCATGGCTATGCGCATCTGCTTTTCGGTAATAAGACCAGAGACCACGGCGCGCTGGGGACCGATCCGTTCACCATTGTCGGCACCGGAGACAGCATCCCCGTAATCGTTGGCCAGGTTGGAGAGGATCTGCAACAGGATGGCGGTCAGCAGGGAGAGCGCCATGATGGTGCCATCGAAGGCGCCACGGCTGGCCGCGAGCCCGGATCCCAGCAGGATGGAAGAGCAGGCGAGCGGCAGTGTTCGCAAACGCGCCGCCAGCAACCAGATAGAGAAGGTATTTGTCATATTGTGATGGCCAAACAATCAGATATTGATCGTGTTAAGGGTTATCGAACCGGATTTCGGTATACTTGGCCCCTCGGGAGTCAGCTCCCCGGGCGATTTACATGGACGAATGGGCAGATAATATATAGGAATAATCGCTCCTTTGGCATAAACCAACGGCATCCTTCTGCAGGATTGACCGTCACTATCGGCTCATAGACGAAATCCATGTTGGCTCAGACCCATATCAAGCAACAACTGGACGCCCTGCGTCACAGCAACGCCAGCGGCTTCGTGCGGCTGCGCGTGGCTGTCGAGATCCGCTCCTTCCTGGGCTGGCTCGCGGCGCAGACCCTCTATCCCCGTATCTATTGGCATGCCAGAGGGCACGACAAGCCCGAATACGTGGCGCTGGGCAGCATTCGTGAGCTGACCCGGCCGCAAGACATACAGCAGGTCTGCGAGCACGCCAACCAGCCCCACGACGACAGCCCCCGCTACTATGGCGGACTGGCGTTCGATCCGGCCCAATCCGGCTGGCAAGGATTTGGCCCCTGCCGTTTCGTGCTGCCCCGCATCGAGCTGGTGCGCCGTGGCGAATGCGTCAGTCTCTGCCTCAATCTCTGGCTGACCGACGACAATCTTGATGCCGAGCTGCAGGCGGCCGAAGCGGCCCTCGATGCCCTGCACCCGGAAGCCCCGCTGCCTGCCCTGCAAAAACAGCCCTGGCAGCGCCAGGATTGCCCCGGCCCCGCCCAGTGGCAGACGCTGGTCGAGCGGGTGACGGCGCCAGACTTTCAGGCGCACACCCCCAAGGTGGTGCTGTCGCGGGAGAGCCTGCTCTCCCGCCAGCTACACGACGATCAACTCTGCCCCTGGTCACTGCTGGCACAGTGGGCGCAACACGCCCAGGAGTGCTTCCACTTCGGCTTTCAGTTCTCCCCCGAGCAGAGCTTCATCTCCTGCTCCCCCGAGCGACTCTACCGCCGGGAGCAAGACCACCTCTTCACCGAGGCGCTGGCAGGCACTATTCGCCGATCCGGCGACGAAGCGACCGATGCGGCCCTGGCCGCCGAACTGCTGACCGACAGCAAGAATCAGCTGGAAAACCGGCTGGTGCACGCTGACATCCTCAGCCGGCTGGCACCGCTCACCACGAGCGCCAGCCTGACCGAGCCGCGCATTCTGAAACTGCGGCTGCTACAGCACCTCAAGTGCGACATAGAGGCCGAACTCAAGCCCGGGGTGTGTGACTGGCAACTGCTGGATGCCCTGCACCCCACCCCCGCCGTGGGCGGCGCCCCGCGCGAAGCCGCACTGGCCTTCATCCGCGAGTTCGAACCCCATGATCGCGGCTGGTATGCCGGTGCCTGCGGCATGCTGAGCCGGGAAACCTCCGAGTTCTCCGTCGCCATCCGCAGTGCCCGCGTCACGGCGCAGACCATCACCCTGTTCGCCGGGGCAGGCATAGTGGCGGGATCCGAGCCCGCCGCCGAGTGGGCCGAACTCGACAACAAGATCGCCAACGTGCTCTCCCTGCTGGGATAGCGTTTTCCCATCGACCCCTCATTCAGCGAGAGCCCCATGTTTGCGAGCCCCGTGTTTGCCAGTCAACATGCCACCTTCAATCACGTCTGGTCTTCCCTCTTGCTGGAAGAGCTTCATCGCCTCGGCGTGCGGGACATAGCGCTGGCCTCCGGCTCACGTTCGGCGCCGCTCACCATGGCTGCCGCCGCCCACCCCGGTTTTCGTCGCCATCTCCACTTTGACGAGCGCGGCTTGGGGTTTATGGCGCTGGGGCTGGCCAAGGGCAGCGGCCGACCGGTGGCGGTGATCATGACCTCGGGCACGGCGGTAGCCAACCTCTGGCCAGCGGTGGCCGAGGCACAGCTCACAGGCGTGCCGCTCATCATTCTTTCGGCCGATCGGCCACCCGAGCTTATCGACAACGGCGCCAACCAAGCGATCGATCAGCAGGGGATCTTCGGTCGCTACCCCGTCTATCAGCAGAACCTGCCGAGCCCCACCCCGACCATACCCGCAGCCTTCGTGCTGAGCTCGGTGGATCAGGCCCTGGCCCAGCAGACGCTGACGCCGGGGCCTGTGCACTTCAACTGCATGTACCCCGAGCCGCTCTATCCCGGCGATGAGTACCTGGATTTTTCCGACTATCTGGCACCGCTCGGTGACTGGCTGCATTCAGGCGAGCCCTGGAGCCCCTGGCAGCAAAACGAGCAGATCTGTCCCCGCCAGCCCGATTGGGCGGCCTTGCAGGGCAAACGCGGCGTCATAGTCGCGGGCCGTATTCAGGATCCCGCCCAGGCGCAAGTGGTGGCCGAGCTGGCCGAGCGCCTCGGCTGGCCGCTGCTGGCGGATCTGCAGAGCCAGATCCGCTTCGATGCCCGCAACCTAGTTCACATGGATCTCGCCCTGCAAAACAGCTGCTTCGTGGCCGAGTTGGCCCGCGCCGAAGTGTTGCTGCAATTCGGTGCCCGCCTCATCTCCAAGCGGCTCGGCCAGTTCATCAAGCAGCACCCCTGGCAGGATTACTGGCTGGTGGAGCCGCAGCCGGCGCGGCTCGATCCCGATTACCGGCTGCGCCGCCGTCTGGTGTGCGAGCCCGCCGCCTTCACCGCGACCCACAAGGTGAGCACTCGCCACCTGCCCTGGCACCGGCTGGCGGAGCGCCAGCAGAGTGCCACCCGCCAGATCCGCAGCGCTTGCGATCGCTTCTCCGAGCTCGGTGTCTGCCATCGGCTGGGCTCCCTCATTCAAGGTCAGCTATTCGTTGGCAACAGCATGCCGGCCCGGCTGATGGACATGCTCGGCGAAGCGGGCAAGGGACCAAGCAGGGTGATGACCAACCGCGGTGCCTCCGGCATCGATGGCCTCATCGCCAGCGCCTATGGTTTCGCCCAGTCGAGCGACCAGCCGACGACCCTGTTGATTGGGGATCTCAGCGCCCTGCACGATCTCAACAGCCTGGCTCTGCTCGGCAAATCGAGCCGACCGCTGGTGGTGATCCTGCTCAACAACGACGGCGGCAGCATCTTTCGCATGTTGCCGGTGCCCACCGGCGAACGGCTGCTGGAGACCTACTACTGCCTGCCCCACGGCCTGCACTTCGAGCAGGCCGCCGCCATGTTCGGCCTCCACTATCGGGCGCCGACCACGCTGGCTGAATTCGAGCAGGCCTACGGCGCAGCCCTGAAAAACCCGCCGTTGGAAAAGAAAGTAACTCTGATTGAAATCAAGGTACCGAGCAGCGAGGTGGCCGAAGATCTGAAAGCACTGGGGGCGGCTATTCGTGGCCTCTAACCCGAACAGCCAGGAACTGCCTCTGGTACTGCTGCACGGTCTGCTCGGCGATGGCCGCGACTGGCAGCCAGTGATAGAAGCCTTGCCTGGAGTAGATTGCCACGCGCTGGATCTGCCGGGTCACGGCAACAACCGGGGGCTGAGCGTGACCGGCTTCGAGCAGACCCATCAGTGGCTCTGCGATGCACTAAAGGCTCTCGGCATCGCGCAGTACCGACTGGCCGGTTATTCGCTGGGTGGGCGGCTCGCCCTCTATCACGCCAGTCGAGCCCCTGCCGGATTGCAGGCCCTGCTGCTGGAAAATTGCCATCCCGGCCTGCCGCTGGCCGAGCGGGCCGCTCGCATCGAACACGACGAGTGCTGGGCCCGGCGCTTCGAGCGCGAACCGCTGGCCGCCGTGCTGGCCGACTGGTATCGACAAGGGGTCTTCGCCGATCTCGACGAAGCGGCCCGCGCCCGCCAGATCGCCAGACGTTTGGGCAACGAGGGCCACGCTATCGCGGCCATGCTGCGCGCCACCTCGCTGGGCCAGCAGCCGGATCTCGCCGCCTGGCTAAGAGCAAAACCGCTGGTCGGAGCCCGGCTGCCGGTGAGCTGGCTCTCCGGCAGCCGGGATCACAAATTCCATCAGCTGGCTTGCCAGTTGGTGAAGCAGGGCTGCAATATCCATCACTTGACCCTGGATGGTGGCCACAATCTGCACGCCAGCCAGCCCGAGCGATTTGCCTCGTGCCTGCGCGACTGGATTGCGAGTACGCCATAACACGGCACGACACAATTTACCTGAGCCGGCATTGCGGGCTTATCACCAACAAGAAAAAGAGCGTGCACATGATGGAAGCAATGACGAAATCTGAACTGTATGCCCCCGTTCAGATGACGCGATTGCTCAATCTGAGTACGACCAGACCAGAAGGAAAACAACATGATTGAGGCAATGACGGAAGCGGAACTGTACGCACCTGTCGAGTGGCGCGATTGCTCCGCCGGTTATGAGGACATTCTCTATCACAAGTCCGGCGATGGCATTGCCAAGATCACCATCAATCGCCCTCAGGTGCGCAACGCCTTCCGCCCCCGCACCGTGAAAGAGATGCTGCAGGCGCTGGCCGATGCCCGTTATGACGATCATATCGGCACCATCATACTCACCGGCTTCGGCGAGAAGGCATTCTGCGCCGGTGGCGACCAGAAGATCCGGGGCGACTACGGTGGATACCGGGATGACGAGGGCACCCATCACCTCAACGTGCTCGACTTCCAGCGCGATATCCGCACCTGCCCGAAACCCGTGGTCGCCATGGTGGCCGGTTATGCGGTCGGGGGGGGCCACGTACTGCACATGATGTGTGACCTGACCATCGCCGCCGACAACGCCCAGTTCGGCCAGACAGGTCCGAAAGTCGGCTCCTTCGACGGCGGCTGGGGTGCCTCCTACATGGCCCGTATCGTCGGCCAGAAGAAGGCCCGCGAGATCTGGTTCCTGTGCCGCATGTACGACGCTAGCCAAGCCCTCGACATGGGTCTGGTCAACACAGTCGTGCCGTTGGCCGAACTGGAACGTGAAACCGTGCGCTGGTGCCGCGAGATGCTGCAGAACAGTCCGATGGCGCTGCGCTGCCTGAAAGCGGCCCTCAATGCCGACTGTGATGGCCAGGCGGGCTTGCAGGAGCTGGCGGGCAATGCCACCATGCTGTTCTACATGACCGAAGAGGGTCAGGAAGGGCGCAACGCGTTCAACGAGAAACGCCGTCCCGACTTCTCCAAATACAAGCGGAACCCCTGATGACACTTGCCCTGTATCGCTATCTACTGCCTTTTACCCAGCCACTGACCTTTCACGGCAAGGTGGAGGTGGTGCGAGAGGGGCTGTTGGTGCGCATCAACGACGGCTGGGGGGAAATCGCCCCCCTGCCCGGCTTCTCCAGAGAGACCCTGGCCGAGGCGCAAACCGAGGCACTCGGCTGTCTGGAGCAGCTGGCTCAGGGGCTGCCTATCGCGCCCCTGCTGCCTTCGGTGCAATTTGGTCTGGACTGTGCTCGGCGGGTCTGGCCGGAACAGACAGCGGCACTGCCCGAGCCTTATCCCCTCATTCAAGGCTCCCCCCAGGAGCTGCTCAAACACTGGAAGAACTGGCTGCACCAGACACCCAGCAAGGCAAAACTGAAGGTGGCCCGTTATCCCATGCGCGACGAGCTGGCGCTGATCCGCCTGCTGTGCGATCGCATCCCCACCCTCAAGCTGGTGCTGGATGCCAACCAGGGCTGGACCCGCGAGGAGGCCTGGGCCTTTTGCGGTCACCTGGATCCAAACAGGATCGAATATCTGGAAGATCCCTGCGCCAACTTTGACGACATCGCCTTCGTGGCGAGCCGCACCGGCATGCCGGTGGCCATCGACGAACTGCTGGCACAGGGTAAATCCTGGGAGCCGATCCCGCAGCTGAGAGCCCTGGTGCTCAAGCCCATGCTGCTCGGCTCGCTAGCCAACAGCGAGGCACTGGTGGCCCGCGCCCGCGAGCTGCGCCTGAAAGTGGTCGTCTCCTCCTGCTTCGAGTCCGGAGTCGGCCTCGGCCAGCTCGCCCGTCTCGCAGGTGAGTGGGCGCCGGATCAGGCACCGGGCCTGGACACCAAACGCTGGCTGGCAAGCGATCTGCTGGACCAGCAAGGTAAACCCGATCCTGGCCTGCTGGAGCCCCTGTTTCACCGTGACTGAAGAGGCCTTCATGCTGCCGACATCTGACCATCACGCCCCCCTGGAGCCCTGCCCGGTGCGTCACTGGGCACATGCATCACCCCAGCACATTGCCATCCACACCGACAGCCCCCTCAGCTATCAGCAGCTGGATGCACGGCTCAACAGCCTGTGCCTGCAGCTGAAGATCGCTGGCTTGAAAGCCAGCGACCGGCTGGCTGCCGTGGTACGCGGCGCCCTGCCGGACGTCTTGCTGGCCTGTGCCTGCGTACGCAGCGGCATCGTCTTCTGCCCGCTCAACCCCGCCTTTCCAGCGGCCAGACAAGCCGAACTGGCGCAGCAGCTGGCTGTGGCCGCCTTCTGGTCGGCCGACGACATTCCGGCTGGAAGTTGGTACCCACTGCGGCTGGATTTCAACACTGAACTGGCGGCGGCCGATCAGCCCTGGCCGCTGGATCCCGCCCGGCTCAACAATATGATCCTCACTTCGGGCTCCAGCGGCACACCGAAAGCCGTGGTGCATCGCCTCGCCAATCACCTGGCCTCGGCGCGAGGCTCAGCCTCCCTGATCCCGCTGGATGAGAAGTGTGGCTGGCTGCTCTCCCTGCCGCTGTTTCACATCGGTGGCTACGCCATCCTGTTTCGGGTCTTTCTGGCGGGCGCCAGCCTGGTACTGGACGATCGCAGCCAGCCCCTCAAGACGCGCCTCGAACACTTGCCCATCACCCACCTCTCACTGGTGCCGACCCAACTCTGGCGCCTGCTGGCAGAGGGCTTTGACCCAGCTCGTACCCGCTTGCGCGAGCTGTTGCTCGGGGGCGCCGCCATCCCGCAGCCGCTGGTTGCTCGCCTCGCGGCCATGGGGTTCACCCCCAAGTCGAGTTATGGTCTCTCCGAGATGGGCAGCCAGGTCTGCACCGGCCAGCCGACCGCCGCTGGCGTGGTTGGCAAACCGCTGCCAGGGCGAGAAGTCTGCATTCAGCAAGATGAGATCTGCGTGCGCGGTGACACCCTGTTTGCCGGCTATTTCCAGGAGGGCGTGCTGGAGCGGCCACTTGACGAAGCTGGCTGGTTTCACACCCGCGACAAGGGGCATTTCACCGCCGGTGGCGAGCTGGTGGTAGAGGGGCGGATCGACAACCTGTTTATCTCGGGGGGTGAGAACATACAGCCCGAAACCATAGAGCAGCGGCTGGTGGATCATCCCGCCGTGGCGCAGGCACTGGTGGTGCCCATGCCGAACGACGAGTGGGGGCAACGCCCCGCCGCCTTCATCGACTGGCACGGCGAGCCTGTGCCCTATCCGGAGCTCGCCGCCTGGATCCGCGCAACCCTGCCCGGCTTTATGGTGCCGGACCTCTGGCAACCCTGGCCCGACATGGGCGGGGCCCTCAAGCCACAACGAAAACCGTATCAGCCATCTATCTGCAAACAATAAGGCGTCATACGACAGTTTCCGATACAGTTGGGGCCGTCGATTCACTCCTTCATTGAAGAGAAACCCCGCTCAAGGCCAACATTATCCCCTGCCTTCATCCTGAGTGAGAACGATGACATAAATGGTCATCTTTTTGGGCATTTTTTGAACCAAGTTAATCGACTGTAGTACCATGTCACTCGCCCAGCACTTCGATGGGGACATAATCGATTGATAGTAAAAGAAATTGTTAATTTGGCGTTATTTGAACAACTGCGACATGGTGGTAAAATGCACGCCTTGGCAGTAAGGTGAGTCACACATGAGTAACAAAATTTATAAAATATCAGAGGATATCTATTTCTCCGCTGCAACATTCAGGCTCTCAAAGAACGAAAAAGACATCAAGCTCAGTAACAAAGAGGCCGAGCTCCTCGAAATGCTGTGTGAGGAGGCAGGCAGTGTCATTCCCAGAAACATACTGCAGGAAGCCTTGTGGCCAAATCAGGACAATACTGACACCAACCTTAATAGACAGATCCTCTCCCTGAGGAGAAAACTGGAATCATTTGGCTTGCTGGATGCAATTGATACCATCCCCAGGGTAGGTTATATCTTCTGTGCACCCATTGAGGTCACCGGGGAGGCTGAGAATACGGAGGCAAGGGCAGAAACGTCAGGGGACGCGCCGCGGGCCAGACGACAATACTCCCGCAGAAAATCCGATCGCTATTTCAGCCCAAAGCGCATTATGCTGTTCGTACTGCTGATTGTGGTGGCCTGCTCGCTGGCAGCGCTTATTTATCATTACAGCAATAAAAATACCCTTAGAACGATTAATCTCGGCCACGTTTCTCTCTCTACGACCAGCGAGACTGAGAATGCATTAAAATTGAAGATTGATATGCTGGCACCGCTTGTTAAAAAAGTGCAGCGTAATGAAGAGGAACGTGTTTCCATTCTCATCGGAAAGGAAGCTATCAGCTACTTCTCTATTGATAATAAAAATAAAGAGTTGTTAGCTAATGTCTTCCTACTGAGAGCCGGCCATTCCGTCGCGGAGGAGCTGCAGTGCGTCATTAATACCATGGCATTGCAGGGCGAAAACGTTTCCCACAACTACTATCACTATCCGAATACCACTGTCAGATATCACAGCAATTGCCAAGCGCCTGATAACTGGGTCGAAATCGCCAGAAAAAGCAAAATCATAGTGGCTATGAACAGAGAAATTGTGGTGGCCACTGTGATAGCAACCGATCATCTGGGGCAAACCCTGTTTAATCTGGATTCCGTTGGCAATATAGAGCGGGATCAGGGTGATGTTGCAATCGAAATAAAGAATACCATCGTCAACTTTATCGACCAGAAAGCGTTGACCAGCAACGGCATGGTCGCCACCCTGGTGGCTGCCCTGACCCCACCCAAACAGAAGTTGCTATTTATTCAGCTGCCAGGCGGGATATATCTTTCCAGCTATATGGGGGGTGTTATCTCTTGGCCCAGCAGAGGGAATTTAAATGTCATCCAGCGTAATGAGCTTTGAGGTTATTCATAGGAGACGATGAAGTTAGCCACGGCGGTATAATCCCCAGGCGTGATATTCTTGTCGGCGATCGCCTTCGGGTGACCCTCAACCCGAGCGTAAAACAGCAGTTCATTTTCCGTTGAATCACCCAATGCATAGCCGCTAGAAGCAGTGCCCAAATCCAGCTTGGTCTGAGCGGCATTATAGAGCCTGATCCCGGCCCCCTTGGCGGAACCGGCAGAAAACGCCAGGGCACCGCTCATCTGCGGGTCTGCAGTACCGCTGAAGGTCACCTTGGCCATGCGGAAAATACCGGGTTTGCAGTTGGTGAGACGGATAAAAAATTTCACCTTCTCCCCGGCACCTGCCGAGTAGAGCTCCCTGACGTCAACCACCCCCAAGTCGACCGACTGATCGGCCGATTCGGGAGAGATGATGCAGGGTTGGGCAATAATCCGGCCATGGAGCCGCATCGTATTGCCAAGTAACTCCAAATCATTGGCGCCGGGCGCTGCCGTCACAGCCAGCACTGGTGTCATCAGTAGTCCAAACCATACTCTGCGCAACATATCGCTATACCTCACTGGAATTCGGCGACTATGGTGGCGGTGGCGTAAAAGTCACCGGCGGCCACTTCCTCACCCATAGGCGATATCGGCGCGGCAATAAAGTTCCATTCACCAATATTCCCTTGCATGGTAACGGGATAGAACTCGTTCAACTTGAGTGAGTCCCCATTCAGCTGCTTGAACTTGATCCCCAGATTGGGGATGATCGTGGCACTCTGATAACCCTCCTTGGTGGTCCTCAGATACTCCTGGCTAAAGGATGTCGGTCGTCCAGAAATACCCAGGTTGATTTTGAGCGCAGGGCCTTCAAATACCCCGCCTTCACATCGAAACGTCAAGGGAACCGTCTTTTCAAAGTTATTGCCATCCAGCCCGGTGCTTGGTAAATCACCAAACTCCACCTCTATGGTCTGCCCGCCATTGATGACACACTTCTCGGGAACGTAAAGAATGGCTGAAGAAATGGTGATCCGTGACATGGGTACGCTGTTGAAATCACCTACCGTGAACCCCAAGCGACCAAACATTTCAACCACTTGGCGATCGGAGATCTGCACCCCATTGATGATGGGTTTGCGTACCCGGAAGGTCACCTTGCCCTTGCTGCCGCTCCCAAAGTTGTCGACTCGGGTCGATTCTCCCCGCTTGCAGCTATGACTAACGTAGTTGTTGCTCTCGTTATCGAAGGGAGCCACCACATACGCGTTGCGAGTACCGGCGATCCAGATCTCCACCTTCATATCGAGAAAGTCGTTAAGCCGGACGAATCCATTACCGGCCGAAGGCAAGCCACTGCTCATGACCGCCTTGTAGTGAATCGCTGATTTGGAAATATCTCCTGCCGGACAGGTCACGGTACCGGGATACGTGCTACCCAGATCCCAGGTAAAGGCATTGGTCACATAACCTGCCTGATTCTGAATATCAGCCTTATCAAGGCCGATGTAGTAGTCATGGGTCGAGTCAGGCACCACATAACCGTTGGCCAGGGCTTGGCAACTCAACAGCAAACCGGCCACCAACAGGGAATAGCGCATTGGCTTACTCGCTCTTCACGGCGCGGCAGACGTTGGCCGAGCACTGGTAAGTGATATCCATATATCCGCCGTAGTCATTGACGTAGCTGATAATGAACTGATCCGGCAAGGCTTCGGGAATCGTGGCACTCATCTCCGACTTGGGTGACACCATAAACGCCGAGAAGCCCTTGATGGCGGTTTTTTCCTTGCCCTTCGGATGAGCCAGACCGACATAGGTGATGTAGTAAGGGGTCGGGTTGTTGACCTTCAGGGTCGTGCCCTGCTTGGTGATCGTCACCTGATCCTGCCAGACGGCACCACGCTCCGGGATGATGGCCTCGGGGCGGTAGAACAGCTTGATCTTGGACTGCACCGCAATCTGCATCACGTTGCTCTTCTCGCTCTTGGGCGGGATCTCGCGCAGGTTGAAGTAATAGATAGATTCACGATCCTTTGGCAGCGCATCGATAGCTGGCACGCTGGCAATCCGGACGATCGACTTCTGATTGGCATCGACCCTTTGTACCGGTGGCAACACCACGAAAGGCGAAGAGATCTTCTGCCCCTGGGCATCTTCCATCCAGGCCTGCGCCAGATAAGGCAACTTCTGGCTCTCGTTCTTGATATTGAGACTGATGGATTTGGCACCACCAGGATACACGGCACGGGTACGATCCAGCACTATGGCGGCACTGGCATTGATTGACGTCATGCCCAGCACGGCCAGACAGGTAAAAGAGAGCAGCTTTTTCATCGGTATCCCATTACTTGCAAGTGAGAGTCTTCATCGACAGATCGGTTACTTCGTGCGGCGCCACTATCTTGCACTGACGAGCACCACCCCAGGACACATCAAAGGATTCATCCGGCTTGACCCCCGTCAGGTAGATGAGGCCATCCTCATCCACCACTGAAATGACTCGCCCGGACTCTTTGACGACGGTTGCCCCAAAAGGAGGGTTGGCGCCATCAGGCAATGTTACACTCGCCAACAGCTTGAAACCCTGAGCAATTTCAAAGGCATTATAACCAATTGCACCTTCGGTCAGCGTACCTTGCTTGATCGCATTCATGGCATCTATGTCATCGCTCAGCTGATCCACGTCTATCCGGGTATCGGTCTTGCGATAGTCGCTCATGTCGCTGATCACTGCGACCCCAAACCGGTTGGTGACAGCACGGCCATTGTTGAAAGAGACGTCAGGCACCTTGTCGGTATCCACCATCATGCGGGTGCCACCGCGTCGGCTTGCCTGGTGCAAGGCGGCCCCATGTTCGGTCGCTGTCAGGCCACCCCGCATGCTTGCCCCCAGCGAGGTGTACTCACTCTGTACGCTGTAGGCGTTGAGGCTGACAGTACCTATATCGCTGTTGTGGCTGTAGTAGCCGCGAGCGACGGCATGACCGTTGCTTTGCACCCCAGCCCCCAGCTGATAGGTATCATCAGGCCGGCTGTAATCCTGATAGGTTGCCAGGTGGGTGACCTTGCCATTGGAAGACTGCACGCTGTATCCCCCGCTCTTCCTGTCCCCAATCGGCATGGTGACCGACAGCATGACGCTCTTGTCATCCTCATAATTCTCAGTCTTGGTCTTGTAGGCAGACAAATAGAGAGAGACATTTTTGAAAGTGCCAATATTCACACTCTTGTTTATTGACAGACCGTAACGATTTTCCGCCTCATGATCCCAATAGGTTCTATGGGTGTAATCCAGATACACAGTCAATGCCTTGGCCGCATCATCGGCCCAGAATGTCTTGTTGGCAGTGATGGTATATAGCTCTTTGTCTCCCCAGGTTTTGTAATCGTCACTGGCGGCTGACTCATTCCTTTCCAGTCGGTCCTTGTTATTCAGGAACTGCGACATGGTCATGAAGTCATGCTGGGAAAAACGATAACCCGCAAAGCTGATGGCACTGTTGTATTCATCGAACTGCTTGGCATAGTTCAACCGAAATGACTGGCCACTCTTGGTGGACAAGCTCGGCAATTTCGCAATGGATTGGGTCAGGTCAGCAGAAACTGCGCCAAACGCATACAGGTCTCGACCAATCCCCAGCCCCATGGAGTTATATTCGCCAGCGACCATGCTGCCACCATAAAGCGACCAGGAGTTCGCCACCCCCCATGAGAAATCCCCTGTCACGAAACCCGGACCATGGACATCATGGGTCGAATTCCTCCGCTCGGAGGGTGCCCCGACCGAGAGGTTATACCTGACATAGCCGGGACGAGTCAGATAGGGCACTGTCGCGGTATCCACCTGAAAGGAGTGGACACTGCCATCCTGCTCCGCTACCCGCACCTCGAGCCTGCCGCGCACCGAACTGTCCAACCCCCGGAGGCGAAATGGGCCGGCAGGCACGTTGGTCTCATAAATGACGCGGCCAGACTGGGAAATAGTGACCTTGGCGTTGGTCTTGGCAATGCCGCTCACCTCGGGGGCATACCCTTGCAAGCTCGGGGGCAACATGCGTTCATCATTGGCCAGATTCACGCCTGTATAGCGAAACCCATCGATAAGCTGGGAGTTGAGCTGTTGTTCGCCGACCGTCAACTTGGCGGCCATGTGCGATAGCGGACGATAGGCATAAATGCGGTTCAGCTCGGCTGACGACCGCTCATCATCACCCCAATAGGAGCTTGCCTGATAATCGCCGCGCAGGCGCCAGGCGCCATAGTTTGCCCCCAGGGTACCGTAACTGCTGATATTGTTATTGGCATAGTCGCTCCCTTCATTGACCTGGGCGTTGATATTGTAATCCAGCATCAGACCGGTAATACCCACGTCCCACTGCTCGGGCGGAATCCAGTTGGGATCACTGTATTTCATCCATGCCTGCGGGACTGCAATTCTGAGCAGTCCATTACCGATATCGTTGGAAATAACCACCCCATCAAGCGCCAGCAGGTTGGCGCACTGGCCCTGATGCCAGGTATCTATCTTGGCGATGGCCTCATCCGTCAGTGCCATTCTGGGCACAATATCCAGCGGCAAACAGGCGACGCCGCCTTTTCCCTTGCCATCTTCCACTTCATAAAACGGGATTTTCTGGAGTGGCAACTTGTTCTTGTTGACCTCAATTTCAAGATAGTAATCGCCAGGCATGATATAACCGGCATCTGCAAACTGGGAAAGATCTATCTTGGTTCGCTCATCCACATCAAGCGCATCAATATTAAACTCCGTTTCTGCCAATGCGTTATTACCCATTACCAACAGGCACGGCACGCATAGCATAAAAGCTTTTTTTAGATAATGTTTTCTAACAGAGTTTGATGTTGCAACGCTCATAATTTCACTCTAGGGATATCATAACGGTCTCACATAATGAGGTGTCTACACTAAGCAATCGGCTTGCTTACATATAACTAAGTTCGAACAGTGCCATATTATTTGGATATACTATCTGGCTGTCATTCAGACTGATATTGAATTCCATATCACCATTGACAATATCCGAGGCAATAAAGTTCGCACCCGATACCTTGTGATATTGTCCATTGCTGACAATACCCAGATCGTCACTTATGGCCCCGTGCACCGACATGGAGATAAGAGACAATGCCCCCCTCACAGAGCCGCCTGTCTGGCAACCACTGAATTTCAGCGTGCCGTGACGTGCCTGTTGCAAGGAAATGCTGTGCAATTCATCCAGGGTGCAACCTGATTCAGCCAGACCATCCGTCTGCTCATTTGCACAAGCAGGGCCTGCCATCATCACCACCTGCAGCACTACTGGCACCAGCATTGAGATCTTCATGATCAAGGTCCGATGTGAAGAGAGAAAGTGGAGTGAGGTTGTGGTGGTTTTCACCACCACAACCCTTGTCACACGTTAAGGCAGACTATTACTCGTAGGAGAGAGTAAAGTTGGTCACTGCAGTGAAGTCACCAGCTCTCAGCGGGTTGGCTGTCTGGTTGGCATAACCTTTCAGCACGGCGGTGAAGGGCAGCTCGTTGTCACCCGGTGACAGTGCGTAGGCAGCGGTAGGCTGACCCAAAACAACGGTAGCACCACCCGGAGCGATCATCTTGATACCGGCACCAGCAGCCTGACCACCGATCACCAGCAGGCTGGGGTCGACAGGATCTTTGGCACCGCTGAAGGTCACTTTAATGGCATCGTCAGTCTCACTGAGTTCGCAGTTCAGCAGCTTGATACTGAACTTTCCATTCTCTTCATTGGACTCACCACCGTTGGCCAGCTGTTTGGTGCTGATCTGGCCCAAATATACAGTTTGGTCAACAGAATTACTGTCTACGGAGCAAGGTGCATTGATGATTTCACCGTTAAAGGTGACTTTACCTGACCCAGTAGTGCCGGCAGCAATAGCAGAGCCGCACAGCAGCATGGAACCAACACCCATAGCAACCAGAATTTTATTAGCTTTCATTCGTATATACCTACATTAACGTGTGTTGTTATGCGGCATCATCGAGATCAAGCTGGAGTCATGATGTTCGATGATGCCGCCATATCATTGCTCAGCAACTGTCAGCAGACCGATGCCTCATTAATGAGAGATGGTCACCAGTACAATTATCCGGGCATGTTAAACAAGCAAAGGAAAAGGCTATTTTCAATATTTAGAGGCAGTTCCCGCCACCTCTCATCTGCAAGACGACACACATCCATGTCATCCGTACAGAAAACTGAATTCAACTGTATTCAACTTTGCTTGGCGGTCAAATTAACGACACATTTGATGCACATCAAATACATTTTGATTTTTATAAATCCAAAAATAAACACTTAAAAATCATTAACTTGAAAACAAAATCGACATTTACAAATAATGAAAAACAATTAACTACTTTATACACTGCGCGATCAACATGGCCATTTTTACAGCAACCTCACATTACAAATCAAATTAACAAAAAACCAACATAACTCACTAAAAATAAACACCATGACCAAGCTGGCAGCCTCTCTCCTCTTCGCTGGGTAATCAGGTAATCAGGTAATCAGGTAATCATCATAAAACACATGGCATATAAGAAAAATAAATATCGCAGTTATGTGCTACGGATGAATAACCTCACTATTAAAGCCAGAGATTGTGAAATAGACGAGTATGTTTTCACTGTTGCGCTGTTTTATAACGTTCATATTGACATTCAACGACTCGATTTCCGCAGTAGGTCACCAATATATCTCTCATCTGGACACTCATGATTCCTGCTATCTGTGACCTATATCTCATGTTGTTTATGCTGATTGATTTCTAGAAATAGGGTGTTATCATCTAGACATAGAGTAAAGGGCAAACCGGTCGAAAGGTCGGGACGCAAAGCCACCGGTCTAAGGGTTTCAATACCTAAGACAGCGGAGCTGCCATCTGAGAAGAGTGATGTCATAAGCTGTATGCCATTCTCTTTGATTGCGTTGCCCTTTTCGTACAACACATGTAACGAAAAGGACATAAAATGAACACTTCCAACGCCTCTGCCGGTTCCATCCGCAAAAGCATTCTCAGTTACGCTTCCTCTGCCGCCACCGCCTTGCTGCTTGGCGCCGCACTGCTGCCCGGCACAGCCTCAGCTCACGATGGCAGCGTGACCTTCACCGGGACCATCTACGAAACGCCGTGTGATTTTTCTGACAACAGCGTGACCTGCTATTCAGGCATTCAGCGCCAGACCCTGGATTTGGCCAGCCTGCAGAAAGCTGGCAGCCTCAACACTTTCAACAGCACCCTGAATTACAAATTGTCAGAGGGCAGCGCCAAGATGGCCATAGTGACTGTGAGCTACCTCTAACAGCACGAAGTCGCAGCGCCAGATCGCTTGCATTCCCGGGCAAGTGCACCAGCTTGTCCATGACCTGCTGACCAAGGGCTGTAGACAGAAGGACCGGGGTCCTCAGCTGCCTTGTTGTGCTCTTGTCAGCACCGATCTCCCGCGTCCTGACCTCCCATACTGTTATTGTCCCCTGTACCAGGGGGCCCTCCTTTTTGTGCCTTTTCTCTACCTCCCCCCTCTAATCGCATGCACCAACCGGCTCTCTGTGCGAGCGCAGGAGCCATGGCTCACGCCGTACCAGCGATACCTGACACTTGGCCTTCACAGGCTGTGATGCTTAGCCCCCCCAGATGGCAGATGAGTCCTTGCTATCACTGCAGCCCCCAATGGGGCTTGTTTTGTTATGATCCCAGCTAAATAAATGATTTATATCGCCTGATTGGTGAGTTGATAGCCTTTTGGAACTTAGTACATTGCCCGCGATAACAACGCAGACTCTCATCTAAAGGGATAAAAATGAACTATCTGGGTACAAGGTTGCTGCTTCTGGCAGCACCGGGCCTGCTCGCCACTTCGGCGCTGGCCAATTACTCCCCCACCGACTGGCAAGCATACCGGCTGGACAGTGAATCGAGCCGCCAACTTAACGATCGGATCACCGAAGTCAACTACGAGCTCAGCGCCCGTAATGACGATGCCCCCTATCAGCAACTGCGGGTCTATCGCCGCTTCGACTGGAGCGGTGCCAATCTGACCGCGCTGGCAGAGCAGCAGTGCGGCAAACCGCAGCTCAAAATCGAGCAGGGTTGGCAGATCCGCTACCTCCTCTGCGAGCAGGTAGTGCCGGTAGGCAAGGCCATCCCTGCCAGCAGCTATGACTTTGGCTACGGCATGAAACAGGGCCGCTGGGAACCGCTGACGGGCACCCCGACCGCTCCGCGTCAGGATCGTCTGTCGTTGGCCGAGCGCATCATCCTGAGTCACAGCGAGCAGGAGCTGGATCGCTGCAAACTCAATGCCCAGGGCCGCTGTACCGAACAGGTTTGGCAATATCAGCCGCAAAACTGGCAGCAACTGAATGTACTGGAAGAGTCTCCCAACGAGCGGAATGGCCGCCTCGAGCAGATCTTCTTCCGCCTGCAACCTGTGGCCGGTAGTCAGGCCGCCCGCCAGGTGAAAGAGCTCCACGTCTGGCGCCAGTACAGCTGGCAACTGGATCAGGCCAAAACCCAGCAGGAGTGTGATGAACCCCAGACCCGCCAGGAAGGGGACAAGACCATCAGCTACCGGGTTTGTCGCCAGACCCTGCCCGCCGGTAGCAAGGTGCAGGTGGTACTGAAAGACTCCGGCTATCAATACCCGGTCGGTAGCAGCGAATGGCAGACACTGCCGGAAACTGACGAGTGGCAAGAGAGCCGGGTGCTCAATCGCCCCATAGTGCTGGCCAGCAAGGAGGAGCAGATCGACTGCCGCCGCGCCGATGGCCGCGCCTGCTCCGAGCCGGAACAACCGAGCACGGACCTGCTGGATGCCGACGCAGCCAAGATAGTGCAGGATGCCAGCGGCCAGCCCGCTCCCGTCTGGCAGGAAAACTATGGCCACGATGACACCAAGCTGCTAGCCGTGTCGCGCGGCATCCAGAGCCTGCTGGCGGCCAATCAGCCCGCCCATCCGGCCATGAAGCTGCTGCTCGAATATGTGCGCGCCCACAACTATCACAACTACGGCAAGCACAAGGAAGACGGCCCGGCCGCAGCCGAGGCACTGGCCAAGGCGCTGACCGCGCTCGGCGCCCATCCACGGCTCTATCCGAAGCAGGTCAGCGATGAGGTGGGAGCCGTCATGGGCGCCTGGAGTATCGCCCTGCATGGCCAGTTCAAGAGCCCGGCGGTGCAGAGCCGGTTTGGTACCCTGCTCGGCCAGTTCAACCAGATGCTGGCCTACAGCACCCAACATGCCCGCGAGATCAATGGTCAGCATGCCTGGGCAACCGGTCTGTTCGATCTGCTCAACTTCCTCGACTTCGCCAGCGACTACAGCGATGCCTTCGCCGCCGATTTCCGCCAGCAGGATGCCGAGCTGCGCAAACAGCTGCACGCCCTTGGCATGAGCGAGCTGTCGCTGTGGCAAGAACGGGATGGTCCGGATCTCTTCCTGCTCAGCAACGTGCTGGATGCCTATACCCGCCTCTACCGGGTCGCCCGTTATACCCGTCCCGACGAGAGCGAAGGCTATCGCAAGCTGCTGGATGACTCCGTCATCGCTCTCATCCGTCATCATGACCTGATCCCCGGCGGTCAACAGAGTCCGGCCCTGCTGGAAGACATGTCACTGACCCTCTCCACCTACTATCTGACCTACACGGATCGCACCAGCGAGGCCTGTATCAGCGGTGACTTTGCCGGACTCTGCACCCCGATCCGAGTGGAAAACGTGCTGCCGTTCGAGCACACCTGCTCGCCGACCCTGCGCCTGCGGGCCCAGGAACTGAGCCAGGATCAGGCCAACGGCATCTGCCGCGAGCTGGGCGCCGAGGAGCAGCAGTTCCATCAGCAGATGGAAACAGGCTGGCAGCCGGTGAGTGATGACAACAACGAGGTGCTGGAGCTGGTGATCTTCCACTCCTCCGCCGACTGGAAGCGCTACGGCGGCGCCCTGTTTGGTGGTGTCTCCACCGACAACGGCGGCATCTACATCGAAGGGGATCCGGCGCGTCCCGGCAACCAGGCCCGCTTCTTCGCCTATGAGGCGGAGTGGAAGCGCCCGGCCTTCCAGGTGTGGAACCTGCGCCATGAGTACGTGCACTACCTGGATGGTCGTTTCAACCAGTACGGCAGCTTCGGTCACTACCCGCTCAACCGCACCACCTGGTGGTCGGAAGGGCTGGCGGAGTTCATCGCCCACGGTCAGTGTTTCGCCCGCGGCATGGATAACGTCTCGGGTAGCCCGGCGGCCGAGCGACCGAGCCTGGCCGACATACTGCACCTGGATTACGACAAGGGTGGCGATATGGTCTACTCCTGGTCCTATACGGTGCATCGCTTCCTGAACGAGACCGGCCGCGGCGCCAGCTGGCTGGCCATGGCCCAAGCCCTGCGCAACCCGGATAAGCAGCAGGCGATGAACGCCTTCGAGGCCGAGCTGGATCAGTTGATCGCGAGCGACAGCGAGGCCTACCAGAGCTGGCTGAGCCGCGATCTGCTGCCCTGGTGGGAAGCCAACAAGGAGTCTGACGAGTGCAAGGCGAACGACTCCTCCCACTGAGGATGAGACGCTAGCGACAAGGGGCAGCCACGGCTGCCCCTTGTTTTTATACGAGAGGTTTTTATCGGTGCAGGATCAACCGGTTAGCCAGCCACAGGATGCGACAACCTTTGCCCGAGTGATGCCATCGGCCGCTATCAAGCCTGACGCGCAGCGGTAACTTGTAATAGAATGACCCCCTGTCACCTATTACTTCAGATCTGAACCGCACCGCGCATGAAGAAGTTTGCCAAGATCCTCCTCGCCTGCTTTTGCCTGTTGCTGGCATCTGCCGCCATGCTGCTGGGCTACAGCGAGTGGACCATCTCGGATGCCCGTCATTACACCTATGACGACGTCGATGCGGTCCCCTACAACCGGGTCGCTTTGGTGCTCGGCACCTCCAAGTACCTGATAGGGGGCAGTCCGAACCACTACTTCAAGTACAGGATCAAGGCTGCCGCCGAGCTCTACAACAACGGCAAAGTGGACTACATCCTGGTCTCCGGTGACAACGCTACCGTGCAATACAACGAGCCACGCCAGATGCGGCGGGCCCTGATCCAGGCCGGCATCCCGGCCAAGGCCATCTACAGCGACTACGCCGGCTTTCGCACTCTGGACTCCATCGTGCGCGCCAAAGAAGTGTTTGGTCAGGCCCACTTCACCGTGGTATCGCAAGCCTTTCACAACGAGCGCGCCATCTTTATCGCCCGCCACTTCGGCATCGAGGCCGTCGGCTTCAACGCCAAGGATCCCAGCGCCTATCAAGGCATCAAGACCCGGGTACGCGAGGTATTCGCCCGCCTGATGGGACTGCTCGATCTCTACGTGCTGGACAAGGGGCCCAAGTTCCTCGGCGAGCCCATCGTCATCGGCGGCCCCACCCCTTGCCAGACCCTGAGCACCATAGGTGCAAGCCAGCCCTGTCTGCCCATCCCGCCAGTGGCCCACAAGCCGCCGCTTGCGCCTGCCGCCAGCACGGCCACGGCGACCAGTGCCGCCACTGACACCGCGCTCACCGCCAGTTCCGCCATGTCGACCAGCGCGGCCACCGCAAGCAAGGAGGCCGATGCAGCCAAGGCTGCCGTCGCAACCAGCGCGGCGCTCTCGACCGGCCCGGCAACCAGTGGCGCCGCCCCCGCTTCGACGCCCTGACAAGAGAGAAACAAGAGACCCGCCATCAGGCGGGTCTCTTTCATTTGGCTGCGTGCACAATCCTGCCGACTGTCATGCCAGCGCGGCACGATAGCGGCGTGCCACCTCGTGCCAGTCGATCACCCGATAGAAGGCGGCGATGTAATCGGACCGCTTGTTCTGGTACTTGAGGTAATAGGCGTGCTCCCACACATCCAGTCCCAGTATGGGCACAAGGCCCTGCATCAGGGGGCTGTCCTGGTTGGCGCTGCTCTCCACCCGCAATCTTCCTTCCTCATCCACCACCAGCCAGGCCCAACCGCTGCCAAACCGGCTTAGCGCCGCTTGGGTAAAGGCCTGCCTGAAGACCTCCAGTCCGCCCAGATCCCGATGGATCGCCTCAGCTAGCTCGCCGCTCGGCTCACCACCGCCGTGCGGGCTCATCACCTGCCAGAACAGGCTGTGGTTGGCGTGACCGCCACCGTGATTGCGCACCGCCCCCTGCACGTTCACCGGCAGGCTGTCGAAACGGGCAAGCAGCGCCTCCACCGTCAGGGCCGCCAGCTCGGGGAGATCGGCCAGGGCGGCGTTGAGGTTGGTGATGTAGGTCTGATGGTGACGACTGTGATGGATCTCCATAGTCAGCGCGTCTATGTGGGGTTCCAGCGCGTCGTAGCCGTAGGCAAGGGCTGGCAGGGTATGACTCATGATCACCTCTTTTTAGTGTGATTAATGCAGTTGATAGGCTGGCTCGGTCTGACACAGACACTGACCGAGACAGCGCTGAATGGCATCCTGGGTGCCATGTTTGCGCACGAAGGCGAGCAGCTCGGTGCGGGTGCTACGGGTGTGGCGCAGGGCCGCATCCCTCAAGGGGCCAGGGCTGGCGGGGGACTGGCTGGTGGCGAGCAGACAGTCGTGGAT
>NZ_CDBI01000090.1:656-1239 GCF_000820025.1 Aeromonas popoffii | reverse complement strand
GAAGGGGGCGGTCTCGCCATTCACGACAGCAGCTCCTCTACAGCTCGCTTCCTGAGACCCCAATGACCTGTCATTTCTGACAGTGGCAAGTTTGCCTAGGGAATCAATACTCAGATTTACTTGAGCAAAAGGTATTGAAGGAATGTATCAATTTGGCGTCTGGCATGAAGGTGGACATCAGACGGTCCATGGATTGCCGATTTTGAAACATCTGCTGCAATCCCTGAAGGGAGAGGTGATGGTGCGCTACATTTGTCGCGCGGACACGCCATGCACCCTGTTTCTTACCATCAAGGATGGCGTGCCATACCAGAAGTTCAAGGAAGGCACTCCACCACTGGATTGGCAATGGTTAGAGAACGCCATCCTCCCCCTTTCCGCCTCATCTCAGCCACTGGCCATGATAAGACGGTTGGCACTGCGTTAAAACCAAATCTCTACCTCAACAGTTACAGCTCCCCTTGAAGACGTTTGGCAAATCACTATAAAAACGGCGGGCCTCCCCGCCGTTTTTCGTTCCACAGCCTCCCCTATCATCACACCGTCACCGGCCGATCCACATAGAAGGGGGCGGTCTCGCCAT
>NZ_CDBI01000090.1:0-454 GCF_000820025.1 Aeromonas popoffii | reverse complement strand
TGCGCTAATCGAACCTACGGCCCTGGTGGTCAGGATGGCAGAGAGGTTGAGGGCGTGATTGAACGACCCAGCTCATCATTTTAGGTCGCTACCGCAATGCTGACATTTTATCGCTTCAGCTCTTACATACTCGGCACAATACGGACATTTTTTAGCAAAATCCTTAAAAAAAGATGCCATCTTATCTTCTACCTTAACTCTGTTCGTCCTGTATTTGTCGAACAAGTAATAAAACAGCAATCCTACTAGAGCAAAGAACGAAGAAAACAGCGATATACAAAAAAAGATCTTAAAAGAAAGACCTAAACGCTTGGCTATATAACCGATCACCAGACCAAAAAGAGCATTTACCGCAAACACAAAAATAAAGGTTTCCATCTCTTTACTCCTCCTTCAAGAAAGGGGGTAGTTTATATCATGATGTATTTGTTAACTATCTCGTATGTTGGGCTTC
>NZ_CDBI01000089.1 GCF_000820025.1 Aeromonas popoffii | reverse complement strand
CAGGGCAAGATCGCGAACGTTTTTTGACCAAGAAAAACAGGTTTGACCCTGCGATCCAGCTGTGATCTTATGCTCCTTTTTCAGGAGTGCCTTCATGTCTATTGATGCTGTTTTTGCTCAGTTTTTCGATGATATTCCCGACCCTCGCCAGCATGCCAAGATTTATTATCCTTTCTACGATGTCCTGTTTCTCACCGTCTGCGCAGTGATCGGTGGCGCAGACGGGTGGGAAGATATTGAAGATTTCGGTGAGGTTCATCTTCCTTGGTTTCAATCCAAGGGGCTGTTTAAAAATGGTATTCCTGTCCATGACACCATCGCCAGGATCATCTCCGGTATCAAACCAGAGCCGTTTCAGGCCGCGTTCGTACGTTGGACTCAAGCCATCAACCAGCACACCGAAGGCGCCTTGGTCGCTATCGATGGCAAAACCCTGCGCAGTTCCTATAACCGTGAAGATCGAACGTCGACCATTCACATGGTAAGCGCCTATGCCGCCGCTAATAAACTGGTGCTCGGACAGATAAAAACCGACGCCAAGTCCAATGAAATCACCGCCATTCCCGACTTGTTGGCGTTGCTCGACATCAAAGGCTGCCTGGTATCCATCGATGCGATGGGGTGCCAAACCGAGATCGCCGAGACCATCCTCCAGCAAAGTGGCGATTACTTGTTAGCCGTCAAAGGCAACCAGCCCAAGTTGTTCGAGGCGGTCCGGCAAGCCCTGGCCCCGCTGGCGGCTACCCCATTATGCGCAGCAACGATGACTCTTGATAAGGCTCATGGGCGCATCGATGGTCGTGAGTACCATATCATGGCGGCGGGTGAGTTAGCCGCCCAGTTTCCTCATTGGGAACAGTTGCGCAGTATTGGCGTGGCCATCTCTTATCGCATTGAAAAAAGGGAAAAAATCACTATTGAACAGCGTTATTACATCAGTTCCAAAGCACTGACGCGGGATGAGTTTGCACGATCGGTGCGTGGGCACTGGGCCATCGAAAATAGCCTGCACTGGGTGCTGGACGTCACGATGGGCGAGGACGATTGCCCAATTTATCGCGGTGATGCCGCAGAGATCCTTGCGTGCATCCGGCACATGGGGCTGAACATGCTCAGGGCTGAAACTTCACGCAAAGCGAGCATCAGACGGAAGCAAAAGATTGCAGGAATGAGCAGTGAATACCTGGAAAAGGTACTCAATGCTGGCCTCAACAAATTGGGTG
>NZ_CDBI01000088.1:4131-50354 GCF_000820025.1 Aeromonas popoffii | reverse complement strand
GGCATGATGCCTCCCTCTTTTTTTATTGGGTACCAGTCAGGGCAAAGGTTTCAACCCTATTGAGGCGTTCACCCTGGCACCGTTCCCGCCATGCGAACCTTGATAGACAGATGATGGCAACGCCATTACCTGCTGTGATCAGCCGATAACGACACCGTTACCGGCTCTTTTCCGTCAGCTCCTCATCTATCCAGTATTTGGATCCCGAGATGTTGGCATCGAGCAGCAAGCCCTTCTCGCCGATCTGGTAGATGGCCATGCCACCGTTGTATTTGGCGGTCAGCTCGGCGCTCTCTTTGCCTGCCACCACGCCCACTTCCGAGGTGGCTTCCCAGCCCTGGGTCACGAAGGCATCGAATCTGGCCTTGTCTTCAAACAGGATCACCTGCTGATAGAACTTACCCCCGATCCCGGCCGCGAGCCCCGCGCCAAACATCTTCATATAGGTGTATTCGCCACTGTTACGATTGACCGCGACGCCAGCCCCCTGGTTGGTATGGAGCATCAGGGAGAATTTGCGCGAATCGAACACCGCATAGCCATAGGCCTTGTCAAACAACAACTTGGCTGAGGGCTGCTCGTTGAACAGTCGCACCAGCGCAGTATCGGCCATGGTATTGAGCGCCACCCTTGCCTCTTGCGCCGTCTTGGGATTCAACATCTCGTCAAGCTTCTTGTCAGCGACCTTCAGCCACTCCTTGCCGGTCGCTATGCTCTTGTCGGTCCAGACTCCGGCAGTATTGAACGCCTCCTCCCCCCAGGCCGAGATGGAGGCCCAGCTCTTCTTGGAGAAGTCACTGACATCCTGCCACACCTCCTTGCCTGTTTCGCTCACCGCGGTACCAAGATCGGAGGCGGCAGCCTTCAGCTTCGCCCAATCGGCCAGACCGGGGGTCGACGCCAGTGCCAGCGTCGTTGCAATCACCAGGAATCGAATTTTCATGCTGTTATCTACCCTCTGTGATGAGTCGATAGTCACAGTAGCAGATTTGGATGACGCCGGATAAGGCGGTGCTCACGGCGCGGTCAACGAGTGACGCGGCCCTGGCTGCTGCACCTGTGCACGAGGGCGCCAGGCGCCCTCGTGGTCATTATCATGTCTGCGCTACGCCTGAGCGCGGGTACTACTTGAGGCGCTTGCCACTTTCATCCACCACCTGCTCGCCATCCTCCTTGGCGAAGGCCCCTTGTTGCCGGGAGGGCAGAATATCGAGCACCACTTCCGACGGACGGCACAATTTGGTGCCAAGGGGCGTCACGACGATGGGACGGTTGATAAGGATCGGATGGACCAGCATGGCATCGATAAGCGATTCATCGCTGACGCGATCTTCCGCCAGCCCGAGCGCCTCGTAGGGGGGCACGTTCTTGCGCAGCAGCTCGCGCACCGGCATGCCCATGGCGGCGATCAGCGTCACCAGCTGCTCGCGGGAGGGGGGCGTCTCCAGATAGTGGATAACCGTGGGCTCCACGCCGCTGTTGCGAATGAGCTCCAGGGTGTTGCGAGAGGTGCCACATTCCGGGTTGTGATAGATGGTGATTGCACTCATTTGCGTGTCTCTCATTAATCAAGTGAATAGAAAATGGATAGCATCAGTTAGCGGCCATCAGTTAACGGCTCAGCCCCGCCTCGTACCAGGGTTTGCTGGCGTTGACGACGCGCACCACCAGCAGCATGACAGGCACCTCGATCAGCACGCCGACCACGGTGGCGAGCGCGGCGCCAGAGTGAAAGCCGAACAGGCTGATGGCGGCGGCCACCGCCAGCTCGAAGAAGTTGGAGGCACCGATCAGGGCAGAGGGGCCGGCAACCGAGTGCTTCTCCCCCACCTTGCGGTTGAGCCAGTAAGCCAATCCCGAGTTGAACAGCACCTGGATCAGGATCGGTACCGCCAACAGAGCGATAACCAGCGGCTGCTCTATGATGGCGTTGCCCTGAAAGGCGAACAGCAGCACCAGGGTGAGCAAAAGGGCCGCCACCGACCAGGGTTGGATACGGGTCATGACACCATCGAAACTGGCCTGCCCCTTTCGCAGCAACGCCTTGCGCAGCAGCTGGGCAATGATGACCGGAATGACGATATAGAGCACCACAGAGGTAAGCAGGGTATCCCATGGCACGACTATGCTGGAGACCCCGAGCAGCAGCGCCACCAGCGGCGCGAAAGCAAACACCATGATGAGGTCGTTCACCGCCACCTGCGACAGGGTGAAGTAAGGATCGCCGTTGGTGAGGCGACTCCAGACAAACACCATGGCGGTGCAAGGGGCCGCCGCCAGCAGGATCAGCCCCGCCACGTAGCTGTCAAGCTGATCCGCCGGCAGCCAGTCGGCAAACAGCACGCGGATAAAAAGCCAGCCGAGGAAGGCCATGGAGAAGGGCTTGACCAGCCAGTTGATAAAGAGGGTGACGCCAATTCCCTTCATATGGCCCTTCACCTGATGCAGGGCGCCAAAGTCGATCTTGAGCAGCATGGGGATGATCATCACCCAGATAAGCAGCCCCACCGGCAAGTTGACCTTGGCGAGCTCCATGGCACCGATCGCCTTGAACAGATCCGGCAACCCCTGCCCGAGGCCAATCCCCACCACAATGCAGAGGGCGACCCAGGCGGTCAGATAACGTTCAAAAAAGCCGATGGCAGGCACTGCCTTGGCATCACATATTGCAGACATCACAGCTCCCGATGCGGCGCAATCCCGCATCTCCAATTTGTTCAACAAAGGTTCAAAACAAGGTTAAAAAAAGGTTAAAAACACGGATTCATAACAAGTTAACGGCATAGCCAAGCCGCCCCGACAGCGGGCCGGGGCGGCAATTCATGGTGCTGGCAGAGGCGGCGCAGCGCGTCCGGCCCCACCGGCTCCTCGGCGAGCAGCGGCACCACGGCGTAGCGGCTGGCATGCTGCTGCTCGACCGCCTCGATATGGGGCAACTGACGCTCGGCCCGCAGTTGCAGCAACGGCGAGCTGACCGCAGCTTGCTGCAAGCTGTGGTTGATAAGCCAGCCCCAGGGCTCGATGCCGGCGCGGCGCAGATCGGCCTGCAGAGTTGCCGCCTCCTGCACTGGCGTGGGCTCGGGCAGGGTAACGATCAGCACCTTGGTCTGCTTGGGGTCCTGCAACTGCATCATGGGCGTGGTGAAGTGCATCCCCTTGCCGCCCATCTGACGAGCTATCTCCCTGTGGTAGGCGCCGGTGGCGTCGAGCAGCAGCAGGGTGTGGCCGGTGGGGGCGGTATCCATCACCACGAAGCGCTTGCCCGCCTCGCGGATGATGCGCGAGAAGGCCTGAAACACGGCGATCTCCTCGGTGCAGGGGGAGCGTAAGTCCTCCTCCAGCAGTGCCCGCCCCTGCTCGTCCAGCGCGGCCCCCTTGGTAGCCAGCACCTGGGCGCGGTAACGCCCGGTCTCGGCGTGGGGGTCGATGCGGCTCACCTCAAGATGGGACAAGGCGCCTGCCAGAGTCTCGCTCAGGTGCGCGGCAGGATCCGAGGTGGTGAGGTGCACCGGCAGGCCGCGGCTGGCCAGCTCCACCGCCACGGCGGCCGCCAGCGTGGTCTTGCCCACCCCGCCCTTGCCCATCAGCATGATAAGGCCGTGGCCATCGGCGGCCAGCTCGTCCACCAGCGACCCCAGCGACCCCAGCTCAGGCTGCTCATGCTGGATACAGGATGATGCAACAGGGGATAGCTCGGCCATCGCCGCTGGTTGCAGCAGTTGGCGCAGGCTCTCGACCCCCACCAGATTGGTAGCCAGCAACGGGATATGATCCTGCGCCAGCCCCTTGATCCCCTGCGGCATCTGGGCAAGGGCCTGTTGCTCACGCTGCCAGAGGGCCAAGGCGAGCGAGTCACCGGCAATGGCGTCCTCGGGAAAGAGGCCATTGATCACCAACTGCTGGTTTAACAAACCGATGGCGGCCAGCTCCTCGTGAGTGCGGGCCACTTCGCGCAGGGTTGAGTGTTGGGCGCGGGCCACCAAAACCAGTCGGGTCTGTTTCCCGTCTGCCAATGCGGCAACCGCCTCGGCATACTGGCTGCGCTGCTTAGCCAGCCCCGCCAGCGGACCAAGGCAGGAGGCATCCCCCTTGCCCTGCTCGAGAAATTCGCTCCAGGCCCCCGGCAGTTGCAGCAACCGGATGGTGTGGCCGGTGGGGGCGGTATCGAACACGATATGATCATATTCCGAGCGCAGCCCCTGGTCAGTGAGCAGGGCGGTGAACTCGTCAAAGGCGGCAATTTCAGTGGTGCAAGCGCCGGAGAGCTGCTCTTCTATGCTGCGCACCACGCTCTCGGGCAACTTGCCCCGCACCGGCCCGACGATCCGCTCCCGATAAGCCTTGGCCGCCGCAGGGGGATCTATCTCCAGCGCCGACAAGCCGGGCACAGCGGCGATGGCGGTGACGCGATTGCCAATCTCGGTGGCAAACACCTGCCCCACGTTGGAGGCGGGATCGGTACTCACCAGCAGCACCCGCTTGCCGGCATCACAGAGGGCCACCGCACTGGCGCAGGCCAGCGAGGTCTTGCCCACCCCGCCCTTGCCGGTGAAAAAGAAAAAGGGGGGCGGATCGGTCAGAAACTGAAACATGACGAACTCCTGTCGACAGAGTGGCTAGCCCGGCTGGGGGATCTGGGTTGACTCAGAGGATCAGCAGCAACCGCTGCCGGAGCAGCAATCACCCTTGACGATCCCCTTGATCGCCGCCTGCGGCACGGGCAGACCCCCATAGCGGGCCAGCTCGCGGCGGCTCGGATAACGGCCGGTCAACACCACCTGCCCCTCTACCAGCACCAGCGGCAATCCCTCCTCCCCGGCATGAGTCAGAAAGGCGCTAACGGCCGGGGTCTCGGCAAACTGCATGGGTTGCTGGGCCAGATTGAAGCGCTCGATGGCAACCCCCTGCTCCTTGGCCCAAGCCACGTCGGCGGCAAAGGTGACCAATGCCTGATCGACCTCGGTGCCGCAGACACCGCTGGAGCAGCAGAGAGCGGGATCAAAAACCTGAATGGCTGACATGGCATTACTCCTTGTTGCAGCAGGGCTGCGCAGGCAGAACATGGGGGGAACAGGTGGACTCGGCGCGCATCACGCCGCACGCCTCGGGGTGACCGGCGCAGCACTCCTCGGTGAGATAACCGATCAGATCCAGCATCAGGGGAATGTTGGCGCGGTAGCGCAAAAAACGCCCCTCTTGCACCACCGACAACAGGCCGGCATTGAGCATGGCCTTGAGGTGAAACGAGAGGGTATTGGGGGCGATATTGAGCTCGCTGGCCAGTTCGCCTGCGACCCGCCCATCCAGCCCCGCCTTGACCAGCAACCGCCACACATCCAGCCGAATGCCGGAGGCGAGCGATTCAAACACCTTGGTGGCCGTCTCTTTGTTCATGCTGTTCACCTTCGCTCTCAGATTCATAATTTCAACTATACAAGAAACATTGAAATGATCAAGTTACAAGCCTGGATCGACGGATGAACTCCCCCTTTCACCATGCCTCCTGACATCAGGGGATACGCTGGCGCTGTTTGTGCTTCTCGTTCAGATCCACCGATCATGTACCCGAGTCACATCTTCCCTTAACTTGCCATATGCCAATCAGGATCCCCCATGCCCAGACCCCAAATTGCCCGCCAGTTCGGTGGCCACCCCGCCCACAACGGCTTCAAACCCAATGGCCGCTCCATGCACCAGCTGGAACAGGTAACCCTGACCGCCGACGAGTTTGAGGCGCTGCAGTTGGTGGATCTGGAAGGCATGCAGCAACAGGGCGCCGGGGTAATGAACATCTCCCGTCAGACCCAGGCCAACATACTGAAAAAAGCTCGCTACTGTGTGGACTGTCTGAGCCAGGGCAAGGAGGAAAGCCCACGTCACAGCTGCTACTGATCCCCTGCCCAGGCAGGTGAGGAGTGCCGTGACCGGCATGGCTTGCGGATAGGGCGGATAACAGGCTTGAGCGAGGGGGGGCGCAATGGCCACATTCTATTGGGTGGCGAGATCCTGATACTGCTGATGGATGACGCGAAACGCCTCCTTGTTGCGAAGCGCCGCCTCGACACAGGCGGGATCGAACTGGCTGCCGGCATGCGCCTCCAGATAGGCAAACGCCGTCTCGAACGGCCAGGGCTGCTTGTAGGGGCGCTCGCTGGTCAGCGCATCGAACACATCGGCCACCGTCACGATGCGCGCCTCCAGCGGGATGGCCTCCCCCGCCAGCCCTTGCGGATAGCCCGTGCCATCAAAGCGCTCGTGATGGCTGGCGATGATATTGGTCAGCATATCGGTGTGGTGAATGCCATCGAGGCCAAACTCGTTGATCATCAGGCTGATCATCTCCCGCCCCTTGCCGGGGTGAGTCTTCATGATCTCGAACTCTTCCGGCGTCAGCTGGCCCGGCTTGAGCAGGATGGCGTCCGGCACCGCAATCTTGCCGATGTCATGCAGCCCGGAGAAGAGATAGATAAACTCCACCTCCTCGTCGCTCAGGCCGCAGGTGGGGGCCAACGTCTTGGCGATCAGCCGGGAGTAGGCCGACATCCGGTGCAGATGGTTGGCGGTCTCCTCATCCCGATAGCGGCTGAACTCCCGCGCCGTAATCAGCGCACCGCCAAGGGTCTGAATGGAGAAAAATTCCACCGCCATGATGGCCGACAGCACCTGGGCATAGGCTGACAGCTCGCTGCGAATGGGCTCGTTGAAGTAACCCGGCTCCATCGCATCGCAAAACAGAAAGCCAAACAGCCTGCTGTTAAACAGCAGCGGCTCGGTATAGCTGGAGGCATACCCCGCTTCCAGCAGTTTGCGGCTGTGCTCCGAGCTCGAGCCCAGCAGAGAGTCAAGGCTGTCGAGTACCCTGGGTTGCTGATGTTCGGCCAGATAGCGCAGAGAGGGCACCTCGCTCAACTTGACCTCGTACTGCATCAGGGGGGATCTCCCCTCGGTGCTGTGGGCAAAGGTCTTGAGCCGATCCGTGTGCTGGTCATAGATAGCGATGGCCACCCGGCTCACCTTGTCAAAACGTTGCCTGAGCGTGGCGTGCACATTCTGCATTCTCTCGCCAAATGAGCTATCCATCCCGTTCTCCCTGCTGGTGAGCCTGCCTGATGGGAGTATAATGAAACCCACCAATCAGCTCCCATCTTGTTAACTGAAAACTCAACAAAATGTGATCGGGTAGACAGTTCGCTCTGCCCCAGAGAGATCCCCCCAAAGTGGCGTCGTGACTGAGGTCACCCCCAGGCAATCTTGCCCCGCCAGAGATATTGTTCGGTTCTGCCGTGCTGGCTGTATAGTTTTTGGTTAACCATTCCGGTAAAATCCGCGCCCTAAAAGAAGAGCCACCTAAGAGTGATTGAGCGATGTCCAACACAAAACAGGCCCCCAAAGTAGGATTCGTCTCCTTGGGTTGCCCCAAAAACCTGGTCGATTCAGAACGCATCCTGACCCAGCTGCGTACCGAAGGGTACGACGTGGTGCCCAGCTATGACGATGCCGAGCTGGTCGTCGTCAACACCTGCGGCTTTATCGACAGCGCGGTGCAAGAGTCGCTGGAAGCGATCGGCGAAGCACTGGCCGAGAACGGCAAGGTAATCGTCACCGGTTGCCTCGGCGCCAAAGAGAACCAGATCCGCGAAATCCACCCCAAGGTGCTCGAGATCACCGGCCCCCACGCCTACGAAGAGGTGTTGGGTCACGTCCACAAATATGTGGAGAAGCCCACTCACAACCCCTTCACCAGTCTGGTGCCGGCCCACGGCGTCAAGCTGACCCCGCGCCACTACGCCTATCTGAAGATTTCCGAAGGCTGCAACCACCGCTGCACCTTCTGCATCATCCCCTCCATGCGCGGGGATCTGGTGAGCCGCCCCATTGGCGACGTGCTGGCCGAAGCCAAGCGCCTGAAAGAGGCGGGCGTCAAAGAGATACTGGTGATCTCCCAGGACACCTCCGCCTACGGCGTCGATGTGAAGCACCGCACCGGTTTCTACGACGGCATGCCGGTCAAGACCAGCATGGTGGCCCTGTGCGAAGAGCTGGCCAAGCTCGACATCTGGGTACGCCTGCACTACGTCTACCCCTACCCGCACGTGGATGACGTCATCCCGCTGATGCGCGATGGCAAGGTGCTGCCCTACCTCGACATCCCGCTGCAACACGCCAGCCCGCGCATCCTGAAACTGATGAAGCGCCCCGGTACTGTCGAGCGCACCCTGGAGCGGATCCAGAAGTGGCGCGAGATATGCCCCGAGATCACCCTGCGCTCCACCTTCATCGTCGGCTTCCCCGGCGAGACCGAAGAAGAGTTCCAGATGCTGCTGGACTTCATCGACAAGGCGGAGCTGGACAGGGTCGGCTGCTTCAAATACAGCCCGGTCGAAGGCGCCAAAGCCAACGAGCTGCCGGATCCGGTACCGGAAGAGGTTCAGGAAGAGCGCTTCCAGCGTTTCATGGAGCTGCAACAGCAGGTCTCCATCCGCAAGCTGGCCCGCAAGGTTGGCAAAGAGATGCTGGTGTTGATCGACGAGGTGGACGAAGAGGGTGCCACCGGTCGCTCCGCCGCCGATGCCCCCGAGATCGACGGTCTGGTCTACCTCAACGGTGAAACCGGCCTCAAACCCGGCGATCTGGTCAAGGTTCGCATCGATGAAGCGGACGAATACGACCTGTGGGCCAGCCTGGTAGGCTAAGCCCGCAGTCGGTGACGGCGCCTGCCCGGCAAGCGTCGCTAAAAAGCCAGTCAGTGACCCTGACTGGCTTTTTTATTGATCGCACGAAATGGTTATGCGCGCTGAACCGGGGCGCAAACTGCTGCGCCTGGCGTCACCCTGCCCGCGCGCTTTTTCAACGACATATACCCCACCTAACCAATATTCGTACTCGGGAAATATCGCCATTTCATGGTTCTTGAGCTCGGCAGCCCCCACCTATTCACCGGCAAGGCGGCTCACTCCCACTGTTTTCCCATAAAAAAACCTGCTCCGAAGAGCAGGTTTTGCATGTCATTGGATTAGCTTCAGGTCGCTCAGGCGACGCGCGCCCGACCCTGTATCACATCCCCCCAGGCAGACTGCACCAGGCTGTTGGCCTGGCTGTCGAGGCGATTGATCAGTCCCATGTCGCCCGCTTCGGGCGCGAAGCTGCTCATGGCCTGGATCAGGCTGTCGACCGCATGGTGCGAGAGCGCCGTGTAGGCGCGCTCGCCCTCTGCCTGCTGTTCGCCAAGGCCTATGACCAGCTGGGCCCGGTTGTCAGCGAAGTAGTTGCTGAAGGTGGCGCAGCCCAGTTGCTCGAACTTGCCCTGCTCGCTCGCCCCGTCGGTGTGACGGTTGACCAGCAGTTGCAAATCGTAGCCGCTGCGCTTGAACCAGAGATCCCGCCAGCTGACGTCGTTAAAGACGATGAAATCCTCCTTGCCGATGTCCTGCACCAGGTTTTCTATCACCTCGCCACTGAACACGAAGCTGTCAACGCCGGTGCCGCCACTGAAGCGGTTCTGATAACCGCCCAGCACCAGCAGATCATCGCCGTCGCCGCCATCGAGCTGACTGAACTTGGCGACCCGGTCGGCGATCAGTCGATCCCGGCCGTCACCACCCCGGATGGTGGCGTGATAACCCATCAGCTTGACCTGATTGTTGCCATGCTCCGCCAGCAGGCGGTTGTGGTTGCCAAACACAATGGCAACGTCATCCCCCTCACCCAGCCGGATCTGGTTGTGATGGCCTATGGTCACCGCAAAGTCCTGATCCGCACCGGCATCGATCTGGTTGTAGTTACCGGAGGTGACCAGATAGTCCTGGCCTGCGCCCCCTTCCACTATCCCCTCTTCACCGAAGATAAAGACCTGATCGTTGCCATCGCCCATGAAGGCGCGGTTGACACGGCCAGCCAGCACGGCGACATCGTCACCCTGCCCGCCAAACATCATGTTCTCCCGTCCCATCATGATGCCTGTGTCCTGACCGGCACCGCCGGTGAAGATATTGGAGGTACCGGTGGCATAGAAGACATCGTCCCCGCGCCCACCCCAGAAGTTGTTGTTGTCGCCGAGGTAGGCCCCCAGATCCTTGCCGTCTCCCCCCCAGTTGAAGTTGTAGTTGCCAAGGGAGACGTGCATGTCGCCATCCCCCTGCAGGTGACCACTGCTGCGCAGGAAGTCGAAGGTCTGCTCCTCCATGTTGAGCAAGTCCGCCGTCAGGTTCTGCTTGAGGTTGCTGGCCAGCGCCTTGATCTCCGCCTGCTTGTCGCCGTTGAACAAGGTTGCAAACAGGTTCGGCAGGTTCAGGGCATTGAAACCGAACGCCTTCTCCTGTGTGGCGGCCGGCTGGGTAGCGGCCTTGGCTTGGCCCTCCCCTTGCTGCACCGTCACCTCACCGGGTTTGGCCTCCTCGGGCGCCGACGCCTGCAAGCCGTGGGTGCGGGCAAAGTCGCCGAGGGCATCTGTCCCCATATCCAGCCCGGCCTTGAGGCTGTCGAGCCACTTGGCAGGATCGGTCAGGCTCTTGAGCTGATCACCACCAAATTCGGCGATGACCCCCAGCATCTCCTGCAATAGCGCAGGCGCATCGATGGCCGCGCCATCGCGCGCCACCAGCTGGCCCCGGGCGTTGTAATCCACCCCGAAAATATCCGCCAGCGTGGTGTCGGCACCGACCCCGGCCAGTCGGCCCAGCAGCCGGTTTTGCAACTGGCGCGGCAGATCGGTCGGAGTGAAGGTAAAGGTGGTCTTGGCCTGCCCGGTCGACGTGAACTCCTGGGTCAGGATCCCGAACAGGGAGCCCAGGTTGGTGTCCAGAATCGCCTGGATATTGTCACCAAACACAAAGTTCCAGTTGCCCGTGGTGACCTGGATATCGGCCCCCTGCCCGGCAACTGCGAAGTTGAACGCCAGCTTCTCGTTGGCCTGGCGCAGCTTGTCCGCCCGGCTCAGAGGTCCCTGTTCGCCCTGACCACCGCCAGAAATGCGCTTGTTGAACGCCTTGTTGAGGGTCGCCTCCAGATCGCTCTTGAGGCCGCGACTGCTGCGCTCATGGTCGCTATCGAGCGCAGTGAGCGAGCCGTACTTGACGCTGCTGGTCTGATCCAGCCCGGCCATGTCCGCCACGAACTTGTCAGCCCCGGCCAGGGTCCACTGCTCCCACTGGCTGACAACCCAGTCCGGCTGGGAGCCATCACCGGCAATCTGCTGCAGGGCACCGGCGATGCGGGCCGCCCCGCCAAAGGGGTTGACCATGGGCGGCGTGGGGATGGATTTCTCCAGCATCACGATGAGATCGTTGCTGCGCCCCAGGTTGAAGCTGACGTTGCGTTGACCCACGAACAGCTGGGCCCCCTCCAGAGCCCGGTAACCGGCAATGTCCAGGCTGTGTTTGCTGTCGCCATCCCCGATGTGCACCATGACGTTGTTGTCGCCGAAGGCCAGCGACTTCATGCCCCCCGTACCCACTTTGACACCCAGGTTGCTGGTGCCCCAGTTGATGGCGGTGAACTCGCCATCCCCCACATTGACCTGAATATTGCCGGAGTAGCTGACGGCATTGTCGGTCCTTTCCGCAGCAGGCTCGGACTGATGCTGTTTTTCGGGGGCGACGAAGGTTTCGTCGTTGTCGGCGATGGCACCACGGGCGCGGCGCTCGCCGTCACCCCGGCCCACCTTGGCCAGATCGATATCCCCTTCGGCCACGCCGCCGCGCACCAGCTCGGTGTGCACCACAGGCTCGCCGGCTTCGTTAAGGGTCAGCACCACCTTGTTGCCAGCCACCTTGCGGGCCCAGACATCATCTTCACCACGGGTGTGCTTGCGACCAGCCAGATCGACCGCCACCTCACTGCTGCGGGCCGATACCTGGGCGTTGATCCCCTCATTTTTCAATGCCTTGATGAAGCGACTCGCAAAGCCGGTCTGCTGATCGTCGCTCACCAGGGAGCAACCCACCAGACTGACGTAGCTCGGCTTGCTCGCCACCCCCGCCTCTTGCAGGCGATCGCCAAACCGGCGCAGACGCCCGGCCAGCTCATCGGCACTGTAGCCACTGAGTCGGCTGTTGTTCTGCTCGTCACCGTCGCGACCGTGACCCACCACCTGCCAGCGAATATTGCCAGCCAGCTGCGCAGGATCGCCATACACCAGCCGATAGTTGCCATCCGCATCCAACTGCATCACCACGCTGTGGTCGGGGTGCTTGCCCGCCAGACTGGCCGCCGCTTTGGCGGCAACCGGATCATCTTCGGTCTGGATGATGATCTGGCCATCGAAGCGGGTCTCCCCCCCCTGGCGGACCGGTGTCACCTCAGGCTGCTGCCACTGGGTAACCTGCTGGTTGCGTACCGGCTGATCCACACCGTCCAGGCCCGCCAAAGGCGTCCATTTCCTGGCGACATCGCCGTACTCGACCCGCTGGCGGGTGTCATCCTCCTGCAGGTGCAAGCGGTTATCCGCATCCACCTTCAGGGCGGGCAGCCCCAGACGGTGGGTAATACCGGGCACAAAGCCTTCGATCCCCTTGTGGGAAGCCAGGTGCGCGCTGCCGTAGATGGCGACGAACTTCTCGCCAGCCGGCAACTTGCCCAACACGTCGACTGCGACGTTGTTGGCCGCCCCGGCGCGATACATGAGGCCGTGCTCAGTCCCGGCAATCGCGGGTCTTGCCGTGCTGCCATCGTCCAGCGCCACAATCCTCAGCCCTTTCTCACGCGCTCGCTCGAACAGGGAGAGATCCAGATGCTTGGTTTTCAGCATGGTTGCCAGCTCGGGGGACATCTCTCCCCCCGCCAGATAGCGGTCGATCAGCGGCTGTGCCAGCTCACCGCGCAGGTGCTCCAGACCGATAACGGTCACCCCCTGCGCCTTGAGGGCATCCATCTGCTCGTTGACGAAGCGCAAACCATTCACGTCACTGCCATGGGTTTCCCCGATCAGCAGGCCGTTACGGTTCTCCAGCAGGCGTGACAGCTGCCCCGCCAGCGTGCTCTCCTGTGCCACCTGATCGTGCAGATCCCGCAGGGCATTCCCGGCATAGCGGGCATCCCAGGCCGCCACATCGGTCTGCTTGCTGCTGTGATAGATATTCTCAACCTGCTCGAGGCGGCGTGACTCCAGCTCGCCGAGATAGCGGCGGTCGGCAAACTGGTCCAGCATGATCATCTCGGCAGAGAGCTCGGAGCCGGGCGCAGCCTGCTTGGCTGCCTCCTTGATGAAGTAGACAGTCATCTGGGCAGACTGATCCCCCGTCATGTCCTGCAACTCCTGATAGGAGTAGCCCAGATGCAGCACCTTGCCGGTCTCGTCCAGCACGGCCTTGCTCAGCAGCCCCTTCGACTGGGCGTCTGCCAGCCACTTCTTCAGCTCGTCATACTGCTCGCCGAGCACGACATGGAAGCTGGCATCAAACGGCAGATCCGCAGGCGCCTGCCCCTGGTATCCCCCCTTGACCGCCAGATAGGGATCTTCTGCCGCCCAGCGCAGCAACATCTGGGTGAGACCCGGATGTTTGCCATTCGCCTCCTCGGCAGCCTTGCCGATGACAAGGGCCGCCAGATCGGGGCGACGCTTGGCCAGTGCCGCGACATCGGCTTGCAGTGACGCCAGCTCACCGCGATAGAGACCGTCGTTGAGCTGGCTCTGCAACTGGCTCAGCGCCGGGTTTCTGCCAGAGCTCTCGTGCCTGGCCAGATAGCCGTCGATCAGGTTGTTCAACCGCAATGCAGCCTCCACCTGCGCCTGCCCGGTCGCACTGTGCAACACGGTGAGCTGATCCAGGATCCCCTGATAAGATTCGCCAATCGGCTTGGCAAACACCTGGGCGGCTTTTTTCAACTCATCCGGGCTGTAGACGTCGGTAAACAGGCTGGTTGCCCGCTCTTGCTTCACCCCTTTGCCCGGCTGCCCCGTCATCGGGCTCTCATCAAACACCGGCAACTGCAGGATCTCCTGCAGCGTGATCTTGTTGGCAAGATCCTTCGACGGCTTGAAGCGGGCAAGCGCATCCCCGTTCATCTCGGTCACCCGGGAGAACAGCGGCTTGCCATCCGCTCCCGGCGTCAGGTGGTAGCCCTTCGCCATGTCGAGCCCCTCCTTGCCAAAGAAGCGGGTCATGTAACGACTGAATTTCTCGGCGGAGGAGAACTCGACTATGCCCACATTGGGATCGTAGAAACCGTAGACCCGGCCCGACTCACCCTGCTTGGACCAGGCGGCCATGGCGTGGCCCGGCGCATCCAGCTCCAGCAGCACGGGGGCGGCATTCCCTTTGGCGGTCAGCTTGCCGAGCACACTATCGAGCGAGATGGCACTCTTGCCTTCCCACTTATCCTTGACGATGTCGTACTTGATGCTGCGCAGGCTGTCGTAGTTGTAGGACGCAGGCGTGTTGTTGTGGATCTCTGCCAGACTGCCCACCAGCTTGCGGGCGTTGTCCAGCTCGGCGGCCGAGTAGCGATCCGGATTGTTGATGACGGCGGCCGCAGAGTAGAGCTTCTCCATCATGCGCCGCGCCAGATCCGGCTGCCCCTCGCTCTCCAGCTGCTTGGCGACCAGCACCAGCTTGGAGAGGGGATCGCAGCGACCGCCGAAGCCGTCATCCGCCAGGTTCAGCAGCAGCAACTGGGGAGCCAGGTGCTCCCTTGCCAGCGGATCTGCGCCCCCTTGCGAGGCCACGTCACGGAACAGGCGGTTGAACTGTTCAACCTTGGGCTTGATGGTGCTCTTGAGCGCCCGGTTCTCGATCTCCCAGGCGAGCGCCCCCTGCTGCTGTGGCGTCAGGGTCGGCTGAGTGAACAGATCGACCAGCTGGGTCATGCTCATGTCGGGCTGGAAGCCGTCAACCACCTTGCCAGCCAGCCCCTGCTGGTAACCCGCGAGGAACGCCTTGGTGGTACGTATGTCCTTGGCCACGCCGTTGCTGCCCACTTGCGGGGCGAGCGCCTCCTGGTAGCGCTTGAGATCGCGCTTGATGCCATCGATGCCCTTGAGCGACGCCTCGGCACCCGCCTCTGACTGACTGCGGTTGAACAGATCGCCGACTATCTGCTCGGCGTACTGGCCCATCAGCCGGTTGCTGGCCAGATGTCCATAGAAGGTCTGCTCACCGCTAACCTGATACCCGGCCACGGCCAGCTTGGCCCGCAGTTTTTCACCCTCGCTACCAAGCCCTTCGTTGTCGGTCAGCAGCATGATGGGCGTGCTCTTGGGCAGGCCGTCGAGGTTTTTCTCAACCGAGAAGCGCCCGTTGACCGCCTTGGCGATCGCCCCGACCAGACCGCCCGGATTGGGCAGCTCATGGGCCCTGATCGCCTTGCTCATGCTGGGCATGGGGCGATCGAGCAAGAGCCCCCCCACCGGCTTGCCCTGCTCGGCGGCATAACGGGCCAGATCGGCGGCGATGGGGCCGCCCATGGAGTAGCCGTGGATCAGGATCTTGTCCGGTGCCACACCCCGCTCTTCCACCAGATAGCGGAACATGGTGCGGGCATCCTGATAGACCCCCTGTTCGCTGGGGCCGCCATCGCTGGCCCCGTAGCCGCGCAGGTTGACTGCCAGCATGTCGATGCCCTGCTTCTGGTAATGACTGCGAACGGCATCGGCCTGCTCCTCGGCAGAAGAGCCCGAGCCGTGCAGGAACAGCACCACCTCGGGACTGGCGCCAGGCTGGTTTTTCTGCCCCTGACCGTCACGAGAGGCGCCCTTGTGCAGATAACCCGACAGACGGCCAGCCTCCCCTTGGAGGGTCACTTGTGCAGCCTCCCCCTTGCTCACCGCATGGTCGAGCAACTGCCGGGTCATCTCATCCACCTGACGTCGCTCATCCCGAGTGCCATACAGGTTGTCATTGAGAAACCGGGTCAGAGGGTTGAGTGACTGCCTGTCTACCGGTGCCGAGCCGTCGCTCTCCATAGAGACGGGCTTGCCGGATGATGCGGGTTCAACCACCTCGACCGGGGCAGTGACCTTGCGCGGCGACCCGAGTGCGGCCAGCTCAGCCAGCTCAGCCAGCTGCGCCGAGTGGGCGTGTTGCTGATAAAAATCGAGGGTGCGGCCAAAGGCACGATCGAGGGCATCCTGCACCGCCGCCTTGCCGGCATCCCCCGCCAGCATCACCAGATCCCGGTAGTTGGCGGTGTAGCTCTCCAGCACCTGCTTGAGCGCATCCCCGCTCGCCTGCAACGCCTGATAGACCGCCAGACTCTCGTTCACCGAGTGGCCGCCATCGAATACCAGAAAAGCAAGGGTGTTGAGGTAGGCCTGACTCGGGGAGTAGCCCGGCTCTTTCGCCGCCAGGTAGTTGTTCAGGTGCACCATGATGTTGGTGGAACCGGAGGCCCCGGTCACCACGGGCAAGCCTTTGTCCAGCGCGTTGCGCTCGAAGGTGGTCTCTTTGCCCGGCGTCAGTATGCGGCCATCGGCCACGCTGCGCCCGCTCAGGAAGTCGTCGTACTTTTCCCCGGCAGGCTGGTAGTGCAGACCCGTGCCGTAGTCACTGGTGGTGCGATCCGGCAAGTCGACTTGCAGCAAACCGTCCTTGGCAGAGGCGATCTCGGTGCTGGTCGAGCGCGCCTTGGTAATGACGTTGCTATAGAAGTGATCCCCCTCTCTCTTCCAGTCGGCCATGTCCATGCCGAGCTCGGGATGGGTGGCCATCTTCACCGCCAGGAAGGGCACCTTGATGACATCGAAGCCGTTGTCGACCCGGGTCATCATCTGCTTGAAGGTGGCCAGATTCGGCTCGGCCAGAAAATCGGTCAGGCTGGGCACCCGGCTGAACCAGGGACGGGTCTCCTTCTTGATGGCCTCGGCGAATGCCGCCATCTTCTTGTCGATGCGCTGGCTCTGGGTGGCCTCGTCCAGCTGCAGTGTCTGGATCCAGTCGCCAAACTCCTTCACCAGCCTGGCGCCCAGTTGCGCAGAGGTATCGATCGCCGCCTGCGACGGTGAGGTCACCAGCGCATGGGCAATCTCAGAGTCGAAACGACGGCCAAACAGGTTGTCTATGTACTGGCCGGTCGTTTTGCTCTTGTTCGCATCGGCCAGCAAGGCTTGTGCCAGTACCTGCAGCTGCGGCTGATCGCCCAGCGTCTTGCTGGCGGTCTCAAACAAGGCAATGGTGCGAGGACCATTCACCTCGCCAGAGAACCAGATCGCCTTGACCTCGTCGGCCAGCAAGCGGGTTTGCGGCGTGTCGAACTGACCCAGCTGATGGGCAAACGCGATCAGACTGTCATGTTCGGTACGGGGCGCCTGCCGCTCGGCGTTGGAGTTGGTGTCGGTGAGCGGACGAATGCTGAGCTCGGTCACCCGGGCGATGTCGGTGGCACTCAACTCCCCCACAGCGCCGGTGATCCGGCCTATGCCGTCGAACAGCAGCTGATGTTCAAAGCGGGCTGTCTGCTCCGGCGGCAGTGCCAGACCATACACACCGGCAGCCTTGGCCCTGAAGGCGAAGGTGTGGCTCTGCAAGGAGGCAACCTCGAAGCGCAGCGCCGTCACCAGCTCACCGCGCTGGGCAAACTCTTTGGGGTCACGAGCCTGCCACTGGGACAGGCTTTGCTCCAACAGCCCCAGATTCGCCTCCGATGGCTGTTGCTGCACCCGTACCACGGCCTCGCGTACCGCCTTGAGTCGCTCGCTTGGCAAGTCGGTCGAGAGCTTGCCCAGCTGGCGACGGGTGGAGTCGATGAAGTCGTTGTCTTCGCGCTTGAGCAGCTCGAAGGCAAAACCGGCGGTCTCGGGGACAGCCACGGCCGGGCCTCGCACCGGGCTCCCCAGCCCGGCCAGGGAGACCCCGGACAGGCCCAACTCGGCGCTGCGGCGCGAAGACGCATGGCTCGCCGGCACAGTAGTGGTGTCCGCCTCGCGCTCACCGACCATGCCGGGCAGGGTGATGGCGGGCGTGCCATGAGCCCGAAGCCCGGCATTGATCTGGAGGCGATTGACGGCAGCCAAGGCGCCATCGAGCGCGGATTGCTCCTGTTCACTCACGCCATTGGCGGCATCGATGGCCGATGGCTGGGCGCTGGCGGAAGCATCGGTCGACAAGCCGGTGGCATTCGGCACATCAAGCTCACCGGCCTGCGGCAGACGGGGTGCCGCAATCGGACTCTGGCCGTTATTCACTTCCTGATGGCTCGGCTTGTCGCAGCTTTGTTTCAGGCTTGCCGCATTCTGCCTGGCTTGTGTTGCCTGCTGACTGGCCTGGCTGCTCGCCTGCTCGCCTGCGGCCTGCGCCTTGCTGGCGCTCGACTCGCCCTCTTGCTGCCGCTGCCGGGCATCGGCATCGCGGGTCAGGGCATCGAGACGACGCTGCTCGGCCTGCTCGGTCCGGCTTTGCCCCTGCGCCCGGGCCTCGCCCTGCAACTGCTCGCTGCGCTGCTGGCCAGATTTGGACTGGGCCAGGGCGGCATCGACCTGCTGGCTCTGCTGCTCACGGCGGGATCTGGCATCCGCGATCGCCTCACCTGCCGTGCCACTGGCCTTTTCCAGGTCGCCTTGTAGATCGGTTAGCAAGCGGTCGGCAAAACCATGGCGCCAGTGCTGGCCGGACGGGATGGTGGCCGCTTCGGGCTGCTTGAGCGGTTCAAACTGACGGGCCAGGGTGTCGAGCTGGGCCGTGATGTCGCGCGCTTCTGCCTCGATGGCGGTACGCTGCGCCTGACCATTCGTTGCCAGCTTGCCCTCGTCGGTGGCGTCCAACTGGGCCTGAGCGCCCGAGATGGCAGCGAGCTGCTGCGCTTTCTCCTGCTCCAGCCGCTGTTTGTCGGCATCGGCACTCGCCCGATCGGCTTGGGCCCGGGCAGCGTTGCCATCTTCCACCAGCTGCGCGCTAACCTGGCCGATCTCGGCCTTGCCAGCCGCCGTGGCGACCACGTTGTCGAGCAGGTAGCCAAAGCCGTTGTTTTCCCCCGTGCCGCTAAACGCCAGGGTATTGCTGCCCGCGCGAGCAGTCAGGGTCAACTGTTTGTTCTGCCAGCTGTCGGCGTCGCCCGTGCTGGCAAACACCCGCTCGCCGTTCCACAGCACCTCGATGCCGTGCTGCAGCGAGATGTTGGCCCGACGGGCAAAATCGAAGTTCAGAGTGACAGTCTCGCCCGCCTTTAGGCCGACAAGATCCTGGGAAATTTGGGTGTTTCGGTCGGTAGAGAGTTCGCTGACGCGAGCGCCGTGCCCCTCGGTAGCCAACCCGTAGGCGGTGGCGGAATGCTCTGCTTCGATCCCCTCACCGGCATGCTGCCAGCCGTGGGCGCCCTGTTCGAAATCGCCGTTGACGATGAGGTTTTCGCCGCCTCTGGCCAGGCCTTGCTCATCGAGCTGCAACCCCTTGTCCATGGCTTGCTCATCCCGCTCGCCAGTCTGGCTCACCTGGCCGGTCAGGCCGCTCGCCAGCGAGGATTTCACCTCGCCAATCTCATCCAGACCAAAGCCGCTCAGGGCCTGTACATCCCCCAAACTGGCCGCTGGTGGCGCCTTGAGCGGGCCCTCTTCATCGCCCTGTACCAGATAGTTGATAGCCTGGTTGCCTGCCGCACCGAGCAGGGTCTGCTTGATGTTGTCAAACAGGGTGCCGAGCTTGTTGCTGCTGGTGTTGCTGCTGGCGAGGGCCAGGCTGTAGAAGTCGCCATTGCCTATCTTGATGGCCACGTTGTGGCGGGCATAGGCCGCAGTGACGTCGAGCCCGTCGCCAATCTGGACATTGGCATTACCCTTGCCCTTCATGACCGCGACGTTGAGCCCATCCCCCACCTTGGTGTTGAGGTTGTAATCACCCCAGGCCAGGTTGATGGAGCTGCCATCGCCGACCTTGATGTTGTTGTTGAACTTGCCGTAGGCGGCGGTGACGCTCAGGCCATCCCCCACTGTGGTGGTCTGGTTGAGCTCCCCCTTGGCGAGGGTAACCTGAATGCCGTCGCCCACCCGGGTGACGACGTTGGCCTTGCCGAGCAGCGCCTGATAGCTCTCGCCGTCCCCCACCTGGGTGACTATGTTCGCCTCCCCCTTGGCCAGCACGACCTGACGGCCATCCCCCACCTTGGTGATGATGTTGGCGCGGCCCCAGGCACCGGTGTAACTGTCACCGTCGCCAACCTGGGTGACCAGGTTGGCTTCCCCTTGCAGCACCGCCAGCTCGCGGCCATCGCCGACCTTGGTCAGCACGTTGGCGTGGCCCTTGGCGAAGCTGTAACGGTCACCGTCACCGACCTGGGTCAGCAGGTTCGCCTCCCCCCAGGCCCCCTGCACCACCAGGCCGTCACCCACCTTGGTGATCAAGTTTGCCCGGCCCTTGGCCAGGCCTATGGTGCTGCCAGCGCCGACATGGGTCATGACATTGCCCACCTCGGAGATGAGCAGGCCCACAGTGGTGCCGTCACCAATCTTGGTCAGCAGATTGCCCTTGCCCCACAACACGGCGGCCGTGGTGCCATTGCCCACGTGGGTCAACACGTTGGCATCGGCCTTGGCGAGGACGCCGAGGAAGTCACCCCCGACCTTGGTGATGATGTTCGCCTTGCCCAGCGCCAGTACCCCGGTCAGACCGCTGCCCACATGGGTCACTATGTTGGCCTTGCCAAACAGGGCCGCCAGGGTGGTGCCATCGCCCACTTTGGTCATCACGTTCAGCTCACCGGCGAACAGCCCCAGGCTGGTGCCGTTGCCGATGTGGCTGTAGACGTTGGCCTTGCCAATCATCAGCGCGGCGGTCAGGCCATCCCCCACCTTGGTCATCAGGTTCGCCTGCCCCAACATGGCAGCAAAGGTCTCGCCCCGGCCGACATGGGTGAAGACATTGGCATTGCCCACCATGGCGGCCAGCGTCATGCCGTTGCCCACCTTGGTCGCCAGGTTGCCCTGGGCCAGCATCAGGGCGACGGTCAGGCCGTCACCGACATGGGTGAAGACGTTGGCCTTGGCCACCATCAGCGCCAGGGCATTGCCATCCCCCACCTTGGTGAAGACGTTGGCCACCCCGCCCATCAGTGCCCAGGCGTCGCCTTTGCCTATCTGGGTAAACAGGTTGCCCGCGCCTATCATGGCGGCAATGGCCGTGCCGTCGCCCACCTTGGTGAACAGGTTGCCAGCGGCCCCCATGACCCCCAGGGTTACGCCATCGCCGACATGGGTCAGCACGTTGCCCGCCCCCAGCATCACAGCAGAGAGATCGCCGTCACCGACCCGGGTCAGCACGTTGGCGGCCCCCAGCAGCAGCGCCTGGGTATCACCCCGGCCAATCTGGGTCAGCACATTCACGCCGCCCCCCAGAATGGCCTGCACCTTGCCGTTGCCCTGCTTGGTGAGCACGTTGGCGCCCCCCAGCAACACGGCGCGGGTATCGGCTGCCTCGTCCCCCTGGCTGATGTGGGTCAGCACATTGGCGCCCCCCAACAGTCCGGCGGTCAGCTGGCCAGCACCCAGCTTGGTCAGCACGTTGGCGCCGCCGACCAGCATGGCATCAAGCTGCCCCTCACCGACCTGGGTCAGCACGTTTGCCCCACCGCCGGCCAGCCAGAGACCATTGCCATCGCCGAGCTGGGTGTGGGTGTTGTAGCCGCCCAGCATCACGACCTGGCTGTCGCCACGTCCCTGCTGCACCGAGATGTTGCCATAGGCCAGCAGGCGGGCCAGGTACTCCCCGTCCCCGCTGCGTACCAGCACGTTGGCCGCACCGGCGGCATAGACATCCATCTTCCCCTGCGCACCCTGATGCACCAGTACGTTGGCAAGGCCGGCACCACGGAACACCAGATCGCCACGCTGACCGCGTTTGATCAGCACGTTGGCCGCCCCGGCGCCATTGAAGTGGATGTTGCCCTCGGTCACGTCGGACTCGATGAGGTTGCCGGCACCGGCACCGTCGAAGAAGATGTCCCCCTTGCTGTTGCCGCCGTCTTGCTGACGGGGCAGCAACAGCTGGCTGGAGAACTCCCGGGTGGCAGGCAGACGATCCGATACCGCAGTCACAGTATCGAGTTGATAGTGCACCTCGCTCAGGGAGTAGCTCCCCTTGCCCATGGAGGTAAAGCCGGTGCGCTCAGAGATGACCTGATTGGCCAACCCTGCCAGATGGTTTCCCTCCTTGTACCAGGCCTTGGACAGATACTTGAGCGCCCCTGTCTCCTGGTCATTGGCAAGCTCCACCACCACTATCTTGGTGTAGGGGCCAAGCTGCTTGGCAAACACATAGGTGTTGGCCTGCACTTGGGATGTGATCGCGCTCACATCGACCTTGGTGCCATCTTCAAAAATGGCGTAGCCACTCATCTTGGCGCTGGAGAGCGTCACGTCGGCGGCCGCCACGTTCACGCCACCGCCGTAGTTGATCCAGCTGTTTTCGGTCAGATCCGCTTCCACCGCATCCAGCTTGATGCGCTGGCGCCGCTCAAACACCAGATCGCTCAGCCGGTAGGCGCCATCGGTTTGGGTCGAGATGAAGCCGTGGTGATCGTCAATCTGCTGGCTGGCAAGCCCTTCGAGCTGGTTACCCTCCTTGTACCAGGAGGTGGAGAGATAGCGCAGGGCACCGTGCTCGCCCTCATTGGAGAGCGTGATCCGGTTGACCTTGGTATACATGCCGTCGAAGAAGGCAAACAGGTAGGTATTGGGTTGCAGGCTGGACTTGATGGCCGTGACGGCGTGGGACTGGTTGATCCAGCTGCCGCCCATGGTGGCCGTGGTCAGCACAATCTCGTCAGCGCGGGCGCCGGCAAAAGGAGAGCTGTCGCTGCCCGCCCCCTGGCGGGAGAGGTGGTTGCATCCCCCGGCCCCCTTGAAGTGAATGTTACCCTCGGCGACATCGGACAGCAGCCGGTTGTAACCCCCACCGCCGATGAAACGGATGTCGCCACGGGTCTGCAGATAGGTATCATGCTCATGGCGCAGACGGGAGATCTCGTTCCAGCCGCCGGCGCCGTTGAAGATGACATCTCCCTCGCGTCCCTTGCGAAACACCTTGTTGTAGGCCCCGGCCCCGTTCAGGGATAGGTTGCCGGATTCCACCTGGGAGCTGATGATATTGGCCGCGCCGGCGCCATGGAAGCTGATGTTGCCGCGCGATCCCTGATACTGGCTGTGCCAGGTACGATCTATCTGGTTGGCCGCCCCGGCACCGCTGAAGGTCACATCGCCCCTGTCTGTCTGGTGCCAGAGCTTGTTGTAACCGCCGGCCCCCTCAAAACTCACGTTGCCACTGATCCCCTTGCGGGTCAGGAAGTTGGCAAAGGCCGCCCCCTGATAGCGGATGTCGCCCTCGCGCCCCTGGTGATCAATGTTGGTGCCGCCGCTGGCACCGGCAAAATGGATATTGCCCGACTCGGACTTGCTGATGTCCGCATAGCCCGCTGCCCCCTTGACGGTCAGATTGCCGGATTCGTCGACCACCTTGAGGTAGGCGGCGCCGCCGTACACGCTGTCATTCCCCGTGCCGGTATAGACGGTGGCGCCAATAGAGCCGATTTTGATCGTATCGTCACCGCCATAGGCACGGATGACGCCGCCAAAGCCAACGGCATCGATGTCATTATTGCCATCATCTGCCGTGTAATTACCGGTAAAGAAGTACTCAATACTTCTCCATACACTCTGTCCCATGTATTAACTCATTATGATTAAATGGAAAACCACTGCACCCTGCGCACACAATGACCACGTTCGGCATGAACATGACCACGCACGGTACAGACCCGCTGCCCTTTCCATGGCAAAAATATCCGGCGACGCAGATCGCTCACCACGGCACGGGCATGTCCGTAAGGCGCTATCATCTCTGGAATAAAAATATGGTTGCCGGATTGCCAATCCTCACGGATCAGCTCCCGCTCGGCGGCCAGCAAGGTGTCACGAATGGATAAAGAGACAAACGCCCAGTTGCAAAATGCAACCGGGCGTCCTTGTGCGTCTTCATAATAGCTGAACTGGTTCAATTCAAAGGCAGGCAATATTCGCTGCTGCCACTCGGCGACGGAATAACGCCGGTGCAGGGAGGAGTGCTGACTCAGCAGTATAACTCCCCCCAACATATGTTGATTTTGTTGCCAGTTCGGTTCCGTTGATTGCAATACCAAGCTCATTGGATCCCCAACCGGAACATTATTTTTTCTTGCGCGGCGCGGCCTGTGCTGTGGCAGCCGGTGCGGCTTGCGGCTCGTCAGCGGGGGCTGACGGGATCAGGCCTGCGGCGATCAAATTGTCAAACTCGGCGGCCATACGCGGATCTTCAAGCATATTTTTTATCATTGAAACCATATACATAAAGCCAGCTGCAGGCATATGGACCGTCTGTTTCAGCATCAGCTCGTTGTCGCTTTCAGCCATGACACCTTGCGCCATCTTCAGCGGATCTTGTCCGACGAAATAGAGCGAGAAGATCCCCTTGTTATAGTTGACGCTGGATACTGTCTGTACAAACTGCTCTGTCATATAAATTCCATTATCAATAAACATAACGACAAAAAAAAAAGAAAAGAATGTCCCCATGTAAAATAACATGAGGTTAACATTTTGCTTTTCACTATATTTACCATATTTGAAATCATTCTCAGGTTCAATTAAACAATGACCTGAAAACAGAATTAAAATGTCAACACAAATATCAACTCAATCATTAAGGTTAATGTCTTGGTATTATGTAATAAGTTATTAGCTGAGTGGGTGCGGCCATTTTTATCATGCAGGCTATCAGTCAAGATAATATTTGACAGTGAAAAAATGACTCGTTAGTATGCGCGCCCTGCCTGCAACAGGCCACCTTACCCCATATAAACAGGAGGGGTGTCACAGCGGCATACGGATATATTATGACGGCGAGCGAAGAGTCTGTTTTAGCGTGTCTCAATATTATTATCGGGATGCAGGGTTGTCCCTCTAAAGATATAGCACCCACGCCAGACGATACCTTTGACAATATTGTCGATACGCTGCAACAACAGACAGGGTCCCGCATTCGTCAGCGTCATATCCCCCCTCGCAAACTCGATAAACTGACCCTGCCGGTGGTACTGCTGAGCCCCTCTGGCGAGGCGTTTGTGCTGGCCCAGCGCCAGGGTGGACAGGCGCTGATCCTGGATCCGGCAGTCGGCAAGCCGCAAGTCATAGCACAAGACGCCCTGCTGGCACGCTGGGGTGGCCGCCTGCTCGAGGTCGGCAAACGGCAGGGACGCTTCGACATCCGCTGGTTCATCCCCGCCTTCTTGCAGCAAAAACGCCTGCTCGGCGAGATATTGCTGTTCTCGCTGGTGTTGCAGATCCTGGCGCTCATCTCCCCGCTCTTCTTTCAGGTGGTGATGGACAAGGTGCTGGTACACCAGGCCTGGGCGACCCTGGATGTGCTGGTGTTCGGGCTGCTGATCACGGCCCTGGTGGAGGTCTGCCTGCGCGGATTGCGGGAATATCAGTATGCCCACACCGCCAACCGGATCGATATCCAGCTCGGTCTGCGCATGGTGCAGCACCTGTTTGCCCTGCCGCTGCTCTATTTCAAGCGTCGCCAGGTGGGCGCCATTGTGACCCGGGTGCAGGAGCTCAACACCATCCGCGAATTCCTGACCGGCACCCTGTTCACCCTGACGGTGGACGTGCTGTTCATGTTTGTCTTCCTGGCCGTCATGGCCAGTCTCTCCGGCATGCTGACCCTGGTGATCCTGCTCTCGGTACCTGCCTATGTGCTGATCGCCTGGTGGATCACGCCGCGCATGCAGCAGGCGGTCGAGCAGCAGTTTGGCCATGCGGCCACCAACACCGCCTTCTTGAACGAGACGGTCGCCGGGGCAGAGACCCTGAAAAGCCTGGCGCTGGAGCCGCGTTTCGTGCGGCGCTGGGATGAGCAGACCCGCCAGATGGTGGAGGCTGGCTACCGGGTACAGCAACTCAACAATGCCTCCCAGCACGGGGTCATGTGGCTGCAAAAATTGGTGACAGTCGGCGTGCTCTGGCTCGGTGCCAGCGAGGTGATCGCGCTGCAACTCACCATAGGCCAGCTCATCGCCTTCAACATGATGGCCAGCCACGTGGCACAGCCGCTATCGCGTCTGGTCGAGCTGTGGGGTCAGTTCATACAGACCCGGATCGCGGTAGACAAACTCGGTGACATGCTCAACCTCCCCCCGGAACATCAGCGCGATGGGGATGGCCGCATCCACGCAGGCGCCATAGTGCTGGAGCGGGTGCATTTTCGCTATCAACCGGATGCCCCCCTCATCATCAACGATCTCTCCCTCGCCATCGCCCCTGGCGAGACGCTGGGCATTGTCGGCGGCTCAGGCTCGGGCAAGAGCACCCTGGCCCGTCTGCTGCTACGGCTCTATCAGCCGGAGCTGGGGCAGATCCTCATCGATGGTCAGCCCATCCAGCGGATCCCCCTTGCCCACCTGCGCCAGCAGATGGGGGTGGTGTTGCAGGAAAACCACCTGTTCAACAAGTCGGTGCGCGACAACATAGCCCAGTCGGTGCCCCACGCCAGCCTGGACAACATCATACGGGCCGCAACCCTGGCAGGCGCCCATGAGTTCATTTTGCGACTGCCCCTTGGCTACGACACAGTGCTGGCGGAAGGGGGCAGTTCGCTGTCGGGCGGTCAACGCCAACGGCTGGCCATTGCCCGTACCCTGCTGGCAGACCCCAGGATCCTCATCTTCGACGAGGCCACCAGCGCCCTGGATGACGAGTCCCAGGCGCGGATCCAGCACAACATGCGCCACATCGCCAGCGGCCGCACCGTCATCACCATTGCCCACCGCCTCTCCACCGTGCGCCATTGCGACCGCATCCTGGTATTGCAGCGCGGCAAGATAGTGGAGCAGGGCGACCACGCCAGCCTGCTGGCACTGGGGCAGCACTACGCCAGGCTGTGGCAGCTACAACAGGACTTGCACGAGGAGACCCCATGAATCTGCGCACCTGGCTGAGCCGCTTGCGCCAACCCGGTCCGGCCCGGCAGCAGGAGACCCACTACGGCTTCCTGCCCGCCCATCTGGCGCTGGCCGAGACGCCGCCCTCCCCCTTTGCCCGCATCACGGCGCTCACCCTGAGCGCCGGTGTGCTGCTCACCCTGCTCTGGACCTGCTGGGGCCAGCTCGATATCCAGGCCACCGCCAGCGGGCGTCTGCTGGTCTTTGGCCGCAGCCAGATTATCCAGTCCTACGAACAGGCCAGGGTGCTCACCATTCACGTGGAAGACGGCCAGGCGGTCGCTGCCAACGCGCCGCTGCTGACCCTCAACACCCTGGGGGTGAGCCAGGACCTGAGCCGGTTGCGTGAGCAACAAGCGTTCCAGTATCAGACCCTGATCCGTTATCAGGCGCTCTATGGCAACCAAGCCGTCACCCAGCACCCCGACTACACCAAACTCACCCTGGCGCAGCAGCAAGCGCTGGCGGAGAACCACCAGAGCGAGCTGCACGAGTACCGGAGCACCCTCAACAACCTGCGGGCCGAGCTTGGGGTCAATCAGGCCAATCAGGCCGCCCGACGGGGAGACATGGCCTCCCTCACGACCCTGCTGGCCAACATCCGGCCCCGCCTGCAAGCGCGCCGGACCCTGAGCCAGTCCCAGGCCATCTCACGGGTGGAATATCTGGAGCAGGAGAAAGAGCTGTTGGAAACCCAGCGCCAGCTCGCCCAGCAACGGGCCGAACTCGAGGTACTGCAATCCCAGCAGCAGAGCCTGCAGGAGCGGCTGGCCGGTTTCAAGGCGCAGAAACAGCGGGAGTGGATCGAGAAACGCCAGCAGGCCCAGCTGCAACTGACCGCCATCGAGCAGGAGCTCGCCAAGCTGAGCGAGCGGGAGCATCTGGAGGTCATTCGCGCCCCGGTGGCGGGCACAGTGCAGCAGCTGGCCATTCACACCCAGGGCGCCGTGGTACAACCGGCCCAGCAGTTGCTGGTCATAGTCCCCAATGAGGGAGTCCAGTACGCCGAGGTGAAGATCCTCAACAAGGACATCGGCTTCGTGCACCAAGGGCAGACAGTCAGCATCAAGGTGGATGCCTTCCCCTATACCCGTTACGGCACCATAGATGGCGAGCTGGTCAGCGTGTCGCGCGATGCCACCACGGATGAGCAGCTGGGGCTGGTCTTTCCCGCCAGGGTCAAGCTGAGCCGGGGCGAGATGCAGATAGACAATCAGCCGGTACGGCTCACCCCGGGCATGTCGGTGGTGGCAGAGGTCAAGACGGATAGGCGCCGGGTGATCGACTACCTGCTGAGCCCGATCCGTGAATACCAGGCCGAGGCACTGCGGGAGCGATGACCATGACGCACGCTTTACCGGCCTGCGAGGCCTCCGTGAACGACCCTGCACCCATCGCCAATGGCGCCCTGGACGCCCTCGCCCATGCCGCCCATCAGCTGATGATGGCGGCGGATGCCGGGCAACTGGCCCACGCCATGGGGTGCGATCTGACGCCAGAAGATCTGACGGTGCGCGAGGCCGCCGCCCGGCTCGGCCTGCGCAGCGCCCTGTCACAGGGGCCGGGTTGCCCGCTGGCGGCACTGCCACTGCCGGCTCTGCTCAAACGGGAGGGACGCTGGTTCACGATCACCGCAATAGCACAGGACGGCTGGCAGCTGTTTGATCCTGCGACTGGCGCCAGCAGCCTGCAACCGCTACCTAGCCCGACGCAGGCGGCGCAGTGGCACTATCTGTTGCTGGCCCAGCAGGATCTCACCCCGGCCGAGGTCAAGTTCGGGCTGGGCTGGTTCAGCCCGGCGGTACTGCGCCAGCAGAAGCAGGTACGGGACGTCTTCTGCTTCGCCATCGTGCTGCAGCTCATTGCCCTCGCCAGCCCGCTGCTGTTTGAGAACATCATCGACAAGGTGCTGGTGGGGCGCAGCCTCGGCAGCCTGCAAGTGCTTGCCCTGGCCATGCTGGCACTGGCCTGCGCCGAGCCGCTCTACAGCTTTCTGCGCGGCCAGGTGTTCGGCCATCTGGCCAATCAGGTCAACGCCGAGCTGTCCGGCAAGCTCTATCGCCATCTGGTCGGCCTGCCCATCGACTATTTCAAGGCGCGCCAGACCGGCCAGATCATCGCCCGGGTCAAGGAGATGGCCCAGATCCGCCAGTTCCTCACCGGCTCCACCCTGATGCTGGTGCTGGATCTGGTGTTCATCCTGCTGTTTGTCGGCGTCATGTTCCATTACGCCCCCGTCTTGACCGGCTGCGTGCTGGGTTCCTTGCTCGTCTATTTTCTGCTGTGGCTGCTGATTGGCCCTCTGGTGCGCAAGCGGGTCGAGGCCGAGTATCAGGCGGATGCCGATGCCACCAGCTTCCTGACTGAGGCTGTCACCGGCATCGAAACCATCAAGACCACGGCCACGGAACCACGTTTTTATCAGGAGTGGCAGCGTCTGCTGGCACGCCAGCTACGGCGCGGTTTTCAGGCCAGAAAGGTGGGGCTTGCCGCGGGTCAGGGCATCGATCTGGTGCAAAAGATCACCGCTGCCCTGCTGCTCTGGCTCGGGGTTGGCGAGGTACTGAACGGTCGGCTGAGCCCGGGTGAGCTGGTGGCCTTCAACATGCTGGCAGGCCACGTCACCCAGCCGGTATTGCGGCTGGCTCAGGTGTGGCAGGACTTTCAACACACCCTGATCGCCCTGCGCCGGGTGGGGGACATACTCGACGAGACGCCCGAACACGGCAATGGCGGTCTCGCCTCCGTCCCCGCCCTTGAGGGGGCCATCGAATTTCGCCATATCCGCTTTCGCTACCAGCCGGATGCCCCCGAGGTGCTGGCCAATCTCTCCCTCTCCATCGAGCCCGGGCAGTTCATCGGCATCACGGGCCCTTCCGGCTGTGGCAAGAGCACCCTCACCCGCCTGCTGCAACGGCTCTACGTGCCCCAGCACGGCCAGGTGCTGGTCGACAACATGGATCTCGCCATCGCCGACCCCGTCTCATTGCGCCGCAACATGAGCGTGGTGCTGCAGGAGAGCATTCTGTTTTGTGGCTCGATCGGCGACAACATCCGCATCTGTCGCCCCGATGCCAGCCAGGCCGAGGTGGAACAGGCGGCGCAGCTGGCCGGCGCGCTCGGCTTTATTCGCGAGCTGCCCGAGGGCTTTGGGCAGCAGGTGGGCGAGAAGGGCGCCCGCCTCTCTGGCGGACAACGCCAGCGCATCGCCCTAGCCCGCGCCCTGCTGGCCAACCCCAGGATACTGCTGCTCGACGAGGCCACCTCGGCCCTCGACTACGAATCCGAGGCGGCCATCATGGCCAACATGGCGGCCATTCGCCAGGGCCGCACCCTGATCAGCATCGCTCACCGCCTCAACACCCTGCGCAACGCCGACCGCATCCTGGTGATGGACGAGGGGCAGATAGTGGAGTCAGGCAGCCACGAGGCGCTGCTGGCACGACCGGGACTCTATGCCCGGCTGTGGCACCAGCAGACCGGGGAAGAGGCGGAGCACCCAAAGGTCCTCACCCCTTGATGATTAACCAGCGAATAAAAATGCCCTGATTCAGTCCCGATACAGGCACTCCTGATAGGATCCGGATTGACTCTCCCCGGCATAAACCCTCTAATTGACAGCCTGGATCCCCATGATCGCGCACCTTATGAAAATATTGTTGGTCGAAGACGACAAGCTGCTCAATCACCACCTCTCCACCCTGCTGACCGAGGCCCAGAATCAGGTCCACAGCACGGACAGTGCCCAGGTGGCCCTGCATTACGCCGCCGATTACCCCATAGACGTGGCCATCATTGATTTGGGGCTACCGGACATGGACGGCTTGCAACTCATCAGACAGCTGCGCGAGCGGCAGATCCCCTTCCCCATCATCATCCTGACCGCCCGTGGCAACTGGCAGGACAAGGTGGAGGGGCTGGAAGCCGGGGCGGACGACTATCTGGTCAAGCCGTTCCAGAAAGACGAGCTGCTGGCACGGCTCAATGCCCTGGTGCGGCGCAGCGCTGGTTTCATCTCGCCCAAAGTCAAAGCCGGCGACTATGAGCTGGATCTCTCCCGCAAGGAGCTGACCATCGCGGGTGAGCCAGCCGTGCTCACCAGCTTCGAATACCTGATCCTCGAATACCTGATGCGCAACGCCCGCCAGGTAGTCTCCAAGCAGCAACTGCTGGACCAGCTCTACGGCGATGGTGAAGGGGACCCCAACACCATAGAGGTGATGGTGAGCCGACTGCGCAAGAAGCTGGACCCGGAGGGGACCACCCAGCCCATCTCCACCATCCGGCGCCAGGGTTACATCTTCAACCTCTCCTGCAGCTGATGCGCCTTCGCCTGCCACGGCCCATGAGACTGATCCATCGCTCGCTGCATATCAAGCTGATGCTGAGCGCCATGCTGGTCATAGCGCTCATCATGGCCTTCTCCGTCTACATCCTCTATCTGGGCCACACCGAGGAGCAGGCCCAGAAGGCCAGCATCCGCATGCAGGAGAACCTCTCCAAGCTGTTCTCATCCAAGCTGCCGGATCTCCATACCACCAAGGATCTCGGCAAGATCACGCCGGATGCCATCGACCCCAATCTGGATACCCTGATCTGCCGGGCCGATGGCCAGCTGAGCTGGTCCAGCCTGCACATGCCGGAGGTGATCAGCGCCAAGGGCACCATCTGTCAGGATCTGATGAAGTACCTCGGCGGCCTGGATCAGGACTACTTCTTCAAGCGTCACACCATCCAGAATGGCGAGAGCTACTTCATCTACAGCCTGCGTTTTCTGCGCAATCACGGTGAGGGCCCCACCACCTATTACGTGGTGATGGTCGACTCGGCCAAGCGTTACCTGATCCAGACCCGCAGCTACCTCTATCAGTGCATCCGCCAGGCCCTGCTGGCCTACTCGCTGCTCGGTGCCCTGCTGCTGCTCACCAGCTTCTGGAGCCTGACCTCATTGCGCACCATGGCGCGCCAGATCGACGAGATCCGGGCGGGCAAGCGGGAGGCGCTCTCCGACGACTACGAGCGAGAGCTGACGCCGCTGACCGAATCAGTCAACCAGCTGCTGGAGAACGAACGCCAACAGACCCAGCGCTATCAGCACGCGCTGAACGATCTGGCCCACAGCCTGAAAACCCGGCTAGCGCTGATCCAGATGACGGCGCAGGAGATCAAGCTGGGGCACGACATCCATGACAACATCAGTGAGCAGATCCTGACCATGGATCAGATCATCCAGTACCAGCTGCGCCGCGCTGTCACCGGCCGCAAGCGCCTCGCCAGCAAGGGCACGGAACCCGTGCCCCTCATCGAGAAGCTGCTGGCCAGCCTCGCCAAGGTCTATCGCCACAAGAAGTTGCAGACCCGCTTCACATTCGATGACGACGTCTTCTTCGCCGGCGAACAGGGGGACCTGATGGAGCTGATGGGCAACCTGCTCGACAACGCCTTCAAGTTCGCCATCAGCGAAATCCGGGTGACGGTGAGCCGCCGCCACGACCGCTTGCGGATCGCGATTGAGGACGATGGCCCGGGCATAGACCCGAGCAAGTCGCAACAGATCTTCCAGCGCGGCGTGCGCGCCGACAGCTCTCCCGGCCAGGGCATAGGTCTGGCCGTGGTCACCGAGATAGTGCACAGCTATGGCGGTCAGATCATGGTGGATGAATCGCCGCTGGGGGGCGCCCGCTTCACCCTGGACCTGCCCTGAGTTTGCCTCAGCCCCGACACGAATAACAACGCCTGCCCGCAGGCGTTGTGCTTTATCCCGCCCTTTTTCCCCCAGCCCGGCATCCGCAAGCTCACATCACGCAGGGGAAGCGACAATCCGGGAGCAGGGAGGAGATCAAAAGATAAAAAAACCGGCCGCAAGGGCCGGTGAAACAGTTCAGGCTTGTCAGGTGACAAACGCACCCAGTGGATGAAGACAAGTCCCAATTCCTTATGGTGCCCTGGCCTCTTGAGTACGTGTGGTTACTCTATCCCATGGTCACTGAATCAAAGCTGTACCATGGGACAATTGGCTGCCGCCCCTGTTTCGGCTTACAACTTGATGCCCAGCGATTGGCGCAGGTAGGCACCGGCACCGAGCAGACCCGGCCCCTCGTGGGTGATGAGGAAAACGGGAATATCCTTCAGATAGGACTTGAAACGTCCCTTGTCTTCAAACGCCACCCGAAAGCCCGAGCCGATGAAGAACTCCTGGAAACGCGGCACTATGCCACCGGCGATGTAGACACCGCCAAAGGTGCCCAGGTTAAGCGCCAGGTTGCCGGCGAAGCGGCCCATCAGCACGCAGAACAAGCTGAGGGTACGCCGGCAATCCAGGCATTCGCCCGCCAGCGCCCGCTCTGTGATGTCTTTGGGTGCAAAGTCTGCTGGCTCGCGGCCATCGGACTTCACCAGACCGCGATAGATGTTGACCAGACCGGGCCCGGAGAGCAGTCGCTCGGCCGAGACATGACCCAGTTCGGCGCGCATCACCTGCAGCACGGCATCCTCTTCTTCGCTGTTGGTGGCAAAATCCACGTGACCCCCCTCGCCCGGCAGGCTCAGCCATTGCTCACCCGCCTGCACCAGGTGGGCAACCCCCAGGCCAGTGCCCGCACCATAGATGGCGATGGGTTTGCCGGCCACGGGCGCAGCGCCGCCCAGCTGAAGGCGATCGGTATCAGCCAGTACGGGCACCGCCATGGAGACGGCGGTGAAGTCGTTGATCACCTGCAAGCGGGTCAGGCCCAGATTTGCCTGCATCTCGCTGATGGAGAACTCCCAGCAGTGGTTGGTCATGGCGACCCAGTCGCCCTTGATGGGACAGGCGATGGCGATACAGGCCTGACTCACCTGCACCTGATGCTCATCCAGATAGAGGCGCACTACAGCCTCGAGACTGGGGTGAGCCAGTCCGGAATAGGTCTTGGCCCGGGAAATGGTACCAGTCGCCAGCTCGCACAGGGCCAGCCGCGCATTGGTGCCGCCTACGTCGCCGACCAGTGCATGGGTATGCTGCATAAAACAACTCCTTCGTTACTTGGGTCGGGGCGGCCCTTACCGTCCCGCAATTATTATTTGGCAACAATTCTACCCGAGCCCCTCCCCCCGCGGCGCAATTGATGGATGCAAGTGTGCGCCCGCTCACAGTGTTGTTGCTTTGCAACATTTGTAAGCGTTTTCACGGGAAGGGTGGAAGTTTGTAACCAAAAAGACGAAATAATTAGACATGAGTCATACTTTGCAGGGCCAAGATTAGTTTCGATAAGAGCTTGTCTTGTATAGTCATCAAGTTGATTGGAAACCTGCTTAGCCGTGAGTTTAGTGCAAAGACACTGAAGCTAAATTACAAAAATGCCTGGTGGTGATGATGAATACCCTTGATAAAATTACTAATAATTTGGAAAGTTTCAGTAAATCAGAGCGTAAAGTTGCCGAGGTCATTCTGGCCTCCCCGCAGACGGCCATTCATTCCAGTATCGCTACCCTCGCCAAGATGGCCGACGTCAGTGAACCGACCGTTAACCGTTTCTGCCGCCGTCTCGATACCAAGGGCTTTCCCGACTTCAAACTGCATCTGGCCCAGAGCCTGGCCAACGGCACCCCTTATGTGAACCGCCACGTGGAAGCGGAAGACGGGCCGGAGACCTATACCGCCAAGATCTTCGAATCCACCATGGCCTGTCTGGATGCCGCCAAGAACAGCCTGGATATCTCCGCCATCAATCGTTGCGTCGATATCCTGACCCAGTCCAAGAAGATCAGCTTCTTTGGGCTGGGCGCCTCCTCCGCCGTCGCCCGCGATGCCCAGAACAAATTCTTCCGCTTCAACATCCCAGTGGTGAGCTTCGAGGACATCGTCATGATGCGCATGAGCTGCATCAACAGCAGCGAAGGGGACGTGGTGGTACTTATCTCCCACACCGGGCGCACCAAGGCGCTGGTGGAAATTGCCGCGCTGGCCCGCGAGAACGACGCCACTGTCATCGGCATGACCGCCAAGGATTCCCCGCTGGCCCGCGAGTGCAATCTGGTGCTCTCCATGGACGTGCCGGAAGACACTGATGTCTACATGCCAATGGCATCGCGTATTGCCCAGCTGGCTCTGGTAGACGTGCTGGCGACCGGTTTTACCCTGCGCCGTGGCATGAAATTTCGCGAAAACCTGAAGAAAGTCAAAGAAGGTTTGCGCGAATCCCGCTTTGATACCCCCCACGCTTCCTGACGGGCGGGGGCCTTGGCCCCCGGCTGTCTATGCCACCTTCCTTGGTGTAGTATTGTAATTTAGTAACAAAAGCCACCCAGATGGCTTGCAAGCGGGTGCAATGGGCCATGCGCTTGACGGGGCAGTATCCCAAGTCATATCAACTTCAAACTGGAGTCTTTCATGCCAAGACGTACAAAGATTGTAACCACACTCGGTCCGGCGACCGATCGCGAGGGGATCCTCGAGGGGATCATCCGTGCCGGCGCCGACATGGTGCGGATGAACTTCTCCCACGGCACTGCTGAAGACCACATACTGCGCGCCAAGCAGGTACGCGACATCGCCGCCAGACTCGGTCGTCACGTCGCCATCATGGGGGACCTGCAAGGCCCCAAAATCCGCGTCTCCACCTTCAAGGATGGCAAGGTCTATCTGGCCATCGGTGACAAGTTCATTCTCGATGCCGCGCTCGGCAAGGGCGAAGGCTGTCAGGAACAGGTCGGCATCGACTACAAGAGCCTGCCCGATGACGTGATAGCCGGCGATATCCTGCTGCTGGACGACGGTCGCGTGCAGCTGAAGGTGGAGCTGGTCGAAGGCACCCGCATTCACACCACTGTGACGGTGGCGGGCCCCCTCTCCAACAACAAGGGCATCAACAAGAAAGGCGGCGGTCTCTCCGCCCCGGCCCTGACCGAGAAAGACAAGGAAGACATCAAGACAGCCGCCCTGATGAACGTGGACTACCTGGCCGTCTCCTTCCCCCGTTGTGGCGATGACCTGCGCTACGCCCGCGAACTGGCTCGTGAAGCCGGTTCCAACGCCAAGATAGTGGCCAAGGTCGAGCGCGCCGAGACCGTCGCCACCGATGAAGCAATGGAAGACATCATCCTCGGCTCCGATGCCGTCATGGTGGCCCGTGGCGATCTGGGCGTCGAGATCGGCGATCCCGAGCTGGTCGGCGTACAGAAGAAGCTGATCCGTCACTCCCGCCGTCTGAACCGCGTCGTCATCACAGCGACCCAGATGATGGAGTCCATGATCAACGCCCCGTTGCCGACCCGTGCGGAAGTGATGGACGTGGCCAACGCCGTGCTGGATGGCACAGACGCAGTGATGCTCTCCGCCGAGACCGCCGCAGGCCAGTTCCCCATCGAGACAGTGACCTCCATGGCCAGTGTCTGCGTGGGCGCCGAGAAACACCCGAGCCTAAACGTCTCCAACCACCGCATGAGCTACACCTTCACCTCGGTGGAAGAGGCGGTTGCCATGTCGACCATGTATGCGGCCAACCACCTGGAAGGGGTCAAGGCAATCGTGGCACTGACCGAATCCGGCACCACACCGCTGCTGATGTCCCGCATCAGCTCCGGCCTGCCGATCTTCGCCATGTCACCGCACAACAAGACCCTGGCCTGGACCAACCTCTACCGCGGCGTCACCCCAGTGCTGTTCGACGGCGACGAGACCAAGCCGGTCTACGAAGTGTGCCGCGAGGCGCTGGATGTGCTCAAGGACAAGGGGCTGGTGCAAAGTGGCGACATGGTGTTGCTGACCCACGGTGACAAGATGGAAACCGTCGGCAGTACCAACACCTGCAAGGTGATGATGGTCGAGTAATTAGCCCATCTGACTGCAACCAAAACGGCTCCCGCGGGAGCCGTTTTTCATTGTGCAGCGGCCGCTTCAGCCGCGAAACAGCGCGACCTTGTCAGAGGGGCAGGCTGCCCCACCTGCCCCTCTGACCGCGATGGCGGGATTGCCATTCTGAATGGGCAGTCCCCGGATGCTGAGCTGGCCCGGCAGACAAATCAGCACGATCAAGACCGCCACCAAGACAGGTCGCTCTATCGCCGTTTTGGCGAGATTCATTCACTCTCCCTGAGTTGTTGTTATCGGCCATTCCGCTGGCCTTGCTTCTCGCCTCCAGGGTGGGAGGTGGAAGTCATCGCGGTTGTAAATGCATGGTGAACAAACAAAAAAACCGGCCAAACAGGCCGGTTTCTCATGAGGTTCAGTGACTGCGATAAACTCAGGCGGCATGCACCACTGGGTTCGGCTGAGACAGACCTTCCAGCTCGCCCGGGGCGAAGTTGTCTACCTGAATTGCTTCGTAGCGCAAGGCATCGGCGGCCAGCAGTTTGTCCGCTTCATCCTTGCTCAGGATGGAACCGGCAAGCGCGGCGGCAACCAGCTCCGGCAGTGCCATCTTGCGGGGCAGTTTGCCCTCTTTCTGGGCCTGCACCAGCTTCTTCTCGTAGGGCTGTACCGCCACCATGGCTTGGAAGGCGCGTTCCATCAGACCGACCGGATCCGCATCATCCTTGCCGACATAACAGAGGGCGGTCAGACGGTCGCGGAACTCGCCCGGCTTCATCATGGCCAGACAGATGGCGTGGCAGCGATCGTCTGCCGGCATTTTGTAGCCAACGCCGAGCGGGAAGACGACCCGCTTGAGCACGGCACCCACCACCTTGTTCGGGAAGTTCTGGAAGAAACCTTCGAACGCCTTGCCGATCAGATAGAGGTTACGCTCCACTGCGTACTGCACGAACGGCAGATCGGAGACCATGCGCCCCTGATCCTCATAGTGCTTGAGGGTGGCGGAAGCCAGATAGAGGTGGCTCAGCACATCGCCAAGACGGGCGGATATCATCTCCTTGCGCTTGAGCTCCCCACCTAGCATCAGCATGGAGACATCGGCACAGAGCGCCAGCCCTTTACTCATGCGAGAGAGTTGCTTGTAGTAGCGGGCGGTCTCGCCAGCCACAGGTGCGCCGTTGAACTGACCCAGGGTCAGCCCCTGGAACAGGGCGCCGAAGAAGTTGCCGGCACCGAAGGCGATGTGCTTCATCAGCAGGGCGTCAAACTTCTCGAGACCGCGCTCCACGTCGGTGTCGGCGGCCGCTTCCAGCTCGGCAAACACGTAAGGGTGGCAGCGGGTGGCCCCTTGCCCGAAGATCATCAGGTTACGGGTCAGGATGTTGGCCCCTTCCACCGTGATGGCGACCGGAATACCCATGTAGGCGTAGCCGGTGTAGTTTTTCGGGCCGAGCTGGATGGCACGACCGGCGTGGATGTCCATGGAGTCATCCATGATCTGGCGCGCCATTTCGGTCATGTGGTACTTGGAGATGGCGGTGACGATGGCCGGAGCCTGACCCAAGTCCAGGGAACCTGCGGTCATGCGACGGGCCCCTTCCAGCTGATAGGTGAGGCCGCCGATGCGAGCCAGCGCCTCTTGCACCCCTTCAAACTTGCCGATGGACATGCCGAACTGTTTACGCACGTAGGAGTAAGCCCCCACGGTGCGGCTCGCCATGTGACCGCAAGCGGTGCCCAGGGCAGGCAGCGAGATGCCGCGACCGGCGGAGAGGCATTCGACCAGCATGCGCCAGCCGCGACCGGCGTAATCCGGGCCGCCGATGATCCAGTCGAGCGGAATGAACACATCCTTGCCGAAGGTCGGGCCGTTCAGGAACGCCAGACCCATGGGGTAGTGGCGATCGCCAACGCGCACGCCAGGGTGGCTGGTGGGGATGAGCGCGCAGGTGATGCCGAGCTCTTCCTTGTCACCCAGCAGTTGTTCCGGGTCATAGAGTTTGAACGCCAGCCCCAGCACGGTGGCGCGGGGCGCCAGGGTGATGTAGCGCTTGTTCCAGTTGAGGCGAATACCCAGCACCTCTTCACCCTTGTGCATCCCTTTGCAGACGATCCCCTTGTCGGGAATGGCGCCCGCATCCGAGCCCGCTTCCGGCCCGGTCAGGGCGAAGCAGGGCACCTCTTTGCCATTGGCCAGCCCCGGCAGCCAGAAATCTTTCTGGGCCTGGGTGCCGTAGTGCATCAGCAGCTCGCCCGGGCCAAGGGAGTTGGGCACCATGACGGTGACCGCTACGCTCAGGCTCTTGGTGGCGATGCGGGTAACGATGGTGGAGTTGGCAATCGCCGAGAATTCACGGCCGCCGTAGGATTTCGGAATGATCAGGGAGAAGAAGCCTTCCTTCTTCAGGTAGTCCCACACAGGCTCCGGCAGGTCTTTGGTTTCGTTGACGATCTTGAAGTCATCGACCATGGCGAGCAGGGTTTCGACCTGATTGTCGATAAAGGCCTGCTCTTCGGCGCTCAGTTCGGCCTTGCCGTAACCGTGCAGTTTTTTCCAGTCGGGGTTACCGCGAAACAACTCGCCATCCCACCAGACGGAGCCGGCCTCCATGGCCTCCCGCTCGGTAGCTGACAAGGGCGGCAATATCTTTTTGAAGATGCCGAACACCGGACGGGTTACCACCTTTTTACGGATGGAGGGTACGCCGAGCACAACGGCTATCGCCAGCACCAGCAGGACAAGCAATGTGATCATACTCAAGTTCCTTCTATTTCACTGTTTCCGTTGATTTATTGTTGGTTGTTACACGGCCAGGGAGAGCCTGGTCGACTCCACGGGCGCCCCGACTCCGGACGCCAGATAAGGAATAACGTTGCGCACCAGCCCTTCCACATCGAGCTGTTGGCCAAAATCGGCCAGGGCAATGTCGCGTAGCGCATCGGCGGAGGCCATGGTGAACACGACCGTGCCCAGGGTGAAGTGCAGGCGCCAGAAGAGATCCGCTGGCGACAGGGCCGGATTGGCCTTGGAGATCGCCTGGGTTATCCGCATCAAGATCGGGCCATAGTGGGCGGTGATAAAGCGGCGTAGGTGACCCTGGCTGTCGATATAGCCGCGCCCCAGCAGCTGCATGAAGATGGCCGGACCGTTGGCCCGCACTGCCGAGAGTTTCATCAGCGGCTCGACAAAGCTCTCAAAGAGTTGCAGCAGTGTCAGCTGCTCCTGCTCCATCAAGGTGTTCAGGCGCGCATCCAGCTCAGGCATGAACAGGCTCAGATAACGGTCGAGCACCGCCTGGATTAGCTCCTTTTTAGAGCCGAAGTGATAGTTGACCGAGGCCAGGTTGACATCGGCCTCGCTGGTGATCAGACGCAAAGAGGTATCGGCGAACCCCCGTTCGGCAAACAACACCTCGGCGGCATCGAGAATACGGTTTTTGGTATCGATTTTACTCACAGAACACCTCTCTTAAACGAATGTTTAAAAAGTACGTTTCACAACCTTTTATGTCAAGAGAATGTGAACAGGTGTTAGTGGAATGTTTTTGCTAAAAATGGAGAACAAGGCGGGAACTTATCGGGCAAACAACACTCTATATCTATGCCACTGTAATTAAGCATTAAGTCTCGCCCAACCTGCTCCATGCTAGTTGGGCATTTTTTTGCCCTGTTGGCACTGGTACCGATACGCGGATAAAAAAACCGTCGCAGGGAGCGACGGCGGGGAAAAAAAGGTTGCACCATCCGGATCCAACCCATCGATGCGAGTTCAGGCTTGCATCGATTCATCCATCATGGCGGCCAAGCGTGTTCAAACTTTGTCAACGCCCACGCAATTTGTGACAAAGTATGACAAGCCACAACGTGGTCTCGACCCGCCGCCTTTGCTATGCTGGCGCCTCACGCCAGAAGGGGAGATAAGATGAAGTATACGGTCGATACCCACACCCATACCGTCGCCAGCACCCACGCTTACAGTACCATTCACGACTATCTGCCCATCGCCAGGGCGAAGGGGATCAAGCTGTTTGCCACCACGGATCACGGCCCGGACATGGCCGATGCTCCCCACTTCTGGCACTTCGTCAATCTGCATGTGCTGCCGCGGATGGTCGACGGGGTCGGCATACTGCGTGGCATCGAAGCCAACATCAAAAACATTGATGGCGAGATCGACTTCCCCGAACGTTACGAATCACGGCTCGACATGATCATGGCCGGCTTCCACGAACCTGTATTTCCCCCCTGCGATCAGGCAACTCATACACAGGCCATGATCAACGCCATCAAGAGCGGTCGGGTCGACATGATAAGTCACCCGGGCAACCCCGCCTTCCCCATCGATATCCAGGCCGTGGTCAAAGCCGCCGCGGAATACCGAGTGGCGCTGGAACTCAACAACTCCTCCTTCAGTCACTCCCGCCCGGGTAGCGAAGGAAACTGCCGCGCCATCGTAGAATCAGCGCGGGATCTGGGCGCCTATCTCACCTTCGGCTCCGACTCCCACGTGGCTTTCAGCCTGGGGGATTTCGAGCACTGTCATCGGCTGGTGACCGAGGCAAACTTCCCGCAGGACAGGATCCTGGCACGATCCCCACGCGCCCTGCTCGATTTTCTCGAGAGCCGCGGCAGAGCCCATATCCCGGAGTTTGCCGATCTCTGATCCCGACGCTAACTCCATGAGCTTATTCATAAAAAGAAGAGGGACTCATTGACTTGACCCACTGTTTTCGGGAATCTAGTGCCACGCCGATATAGCTCAGCTGGTAGAGCAGCGCATTCGTAATGCGAAGGTCAGGAGTTCGATCCCCCTTATCGGCACCATATAAAACAAAGTGTTAGCTTAACAGTGAAGCTAGCCCTTTGTGCTTTTTGGATTGGGGTACCACGTGGGGTACCACATTTAGCAACTAGTAGGTATTCCACGATATCAATTCATTTCACCATCGACTGCTCCCCCTAGTATGTGGCCGAGAGTTGATGCTAATGACATATCATCCACTCGGATGCCCCCTTACCTTCGCTGGCAAACTAACTAGTTGTAAACCCTTGACATCGGTCTGATTCGAAATTGTCACTATGCTTTTGGATTTGGCCACATAGATCCAGACACTTTTTCCCGCTTAGGGTTGTGATACCCGACTGAGCAGATATTCCCGAGGTGAACACTCCCCCCAGTCGTCGTCACTTCTGAGCTGCCTGTGCGGCAGCGAGGTTATTGACACTGCCAAGGGCTACGTCAGCCTTCTTCTGAGCTGCCTGTGCGGCAGCGAGGTGGGTATTGCTGATCTCGATGGTGATTTCACTCTTCTGAGCTGCCTGTGCGGCAGCGAGGAACAGCGGCGTGACGGCTGGCACTTGGGGCAACTTCTGAGCTGCCTGTGCGGCAGCGAGGTTCTTGTTGCGCAGGTTCTGAAGCTGGGCCTTCTTCTGAGCTGCCTGTGCGGCAGCGAGGTTCGATACGGGTCTTGCCGTTGGATGTTTCCACTTCTGAGCTGCCTGTGCGGCAGCGAGGAGCACCTGCGCTTTGATAAGCTGGCTCGGGATCTTCTGAGCTGCCTGTGCGGCAGCGAGGGGTCTCCGCCGCAATCTGAGCCAGCGAGTCCTCTTCTGAGCTGCCTGTGCGGCAGCGAGGTGCGAGACGGTATAGCAATCATCCCGGTGTCTCTTCTGAGCTGCCTGTGCGGCAGCGAGGTACTACTCCGGCTCGCAGGTGAAGATGAACGGCTTCTGAGCTGCCTGTGCGGCAGCGAGGTGGTCATTTCATCCATGAACGCCTCTGTTTCTCTTCTGAGCTGCCTGTGCGGCAGCGAGGTTCTGCCGGCCTTCCGATGTACTGCTGAAACACTTCTGAGCTGCCTGTGCGGCAGCGAGGGTCTGGGGTTTCGATACGGCGCCGGGCGAGCTCTTCTGAGCTGCCTGTGCGGCAGCGAGGACTAACAGAGCCACGTTCATCGCTGGTGTTCACTTCTGAGCTGCCTGTGCGGCAGCGAGGGGCTTAATGCCGCTGCTGGGCTTGAGGCACCACTTCTGAGCTGCCTGTGCGGCAGCGAGGAACAGGTCGGCAACGTTGACGTTGAACTCGTTCTTCTGAGCTGCCTGTGCGGCAGCGAGGCTGGCTGCGTTGAACGCGGCTATCTGCTCAGCCTTCTGAGCTGCCTGTGCGGCAGCGAGGACCGAAGTTGCCCGCCGGCTGGGGGTGTCGCGCTTCTGAGCTGCCTGTGCAGCAGCGAGGCTCTATACCTCAGAAGGGTCATTTACCGGTGACTTCTGAGCTGCCTGTGCGGCAGCGAGGTGACCGAGGCTGGCACTGATGCCGCCGTAATCCTTCTGAGCTGCCTGTGCGGCAGCGAGGATTGATAGGCTCTGGTTGCCACTCCTCGCCAACTTCTGAGCTGCCTGTGCGGCAGCGAGGATCACTACCCGCTTAATCTTCCACCTTAACCACTTCTGAGCTGCCTGTGCGGCAGCGAGGAGATGCTCATGTCGGGACCTCTGGGTTGACCGCTTCTGAGCTGCCTGTGCGGCAGCGAGGGATAAGCCGTGGGAGTATCTCGCTCATCGAACCTTCTGAGCTGCCTGTGCGGCAGCGAGGTCATCCCCATCATTTCTTTGGCTTACCGTTTTCTTCTGAGCTGCCTGTGCGGCAGCGAGGATGGCTAGCACGGTCTACGTGCAGCGGGGCCGCTTCTGAGCTGCCTGTGCGGCAGCGAGGGAGTATCTGCTACAGAACGCGGACGGCTCCGGCTTCTGAGCTGCCTGTGCGGCAGCGAGGTACAAGGTAATCGAACTCCTCATCGGTCTCACACTTCTGAGCTGCCTGTGCGGCAGCGAGGCTTAAAGTATTGCTGGTACTGGCCACTGGCGACTTCTGAGCTGCCTGTGCGGCAGCGAGGATGGGGCCGCTGGGCCGCGCCGTGTTCGGCCTCTTCTGAGCTGCCTGTGCGGCAGCGAGGTCAACGTGACTGCCGAGCAGTTCGATACCGTTCTTCTGAGCTGCCTGTGCGGCAGCGAGGCTTCGCTTGGCCATCTTCAATGGCCTGCTGTCCTTCTGAGCTGCCTGTGCGGCAGCGAGGATTGCTCCGCCTGGTTACCAGAGCCCCCAGCACTTCTGAGCTGCCTGTGCGGCAGCGAGGACAGTGACGACCAAGGCGGCACAGGCTGGCCACTTCTGAGCTGCCTGTGCGGCAGCGAGGAATCCACCCATCAGCATCCGGCGCTGGGTAAACTTCTGAGCTGCCTGTGCGGCAGCGAGGTGGGTTGCTGGCCAGCACCCAGGTGTGTCGGTCTTCTGAGCTGCCTGTGCGGCAGCGAGGTAGGAGGTTTGCACAAACCAGCTGGCACCCATCTTCTGAGCTGCCTGTGCGGCAGCGAGGAGGCAGGCTGGTACACCAAGGCCCAGATCAGCCTTCTGAGCTGCCTGTGCGGCAGCGAGGGCGTTGTGGTAGTCTGCGGCCAGTTGTTCGATCTTCTGAGCTGCCTGTGCGGCAGCGAGGTTCTTCAGGTCTGTGATGTGTCTCTTCAGCCACTTCTGAGCTGCCTGTGCGGCAGCGAGGGTTGATGCCGCCGTTACCACCAAGCTGACCGACTTCTGAGCTGCCTGTGCGGCAGCGAGGAAAGTGCGCTTGGGGTGAGGCCAGCGAACCTTCTTCTGAGCTGCCTGTGCGGCAGCGAGGATAGCCGGTCAGTGGGTGACCCAACCAGTCCACTTCTGAGCTGCCTGTGCGGCAGCGAGGGCCAGCGGCGCGCACTCGGGCTGTGTTCAGTTCTTCTGAGCTGCCTGTGCGGCAGCGAGGAGATATTCGCGCTGGGGGATCTCCATCATCCTCTTCTGAGCTGCCTGTGCGGCAGCGAGGGCTTTCCGGGGCCGGCTCATCGTCCAGGTTACCTTCTGAGCTGCCTGTGCGGCAGCGAGGGACCGCAAACAGCGAATGGTGCTCCCGGGCCACTTCTGAGCTGCCTGTGCGGCAGCGAGGACAGAAGGTGAGAGCGGTGAGGTCATGGAGCTCTTCTGAGCTGCCTGTGCGGCAGCGAGGTGTGGCTCCACCGGTTCCCTTCTGTGACCAGACTTCTGAGCTGCCTGTGCGGCAGCGAGGATCGAGCAGAAGGCAATCGGCTTGGCTTCCGACTTCTGAGCTGCCTGTGCGGCAGCGAGGAACTCGACTCGGTGTTACAGACAAACGCTGCGCTTCTGAGCTGCCTGTGCGGCAGCGAGGGCCAGTAGCGCGCGCCCGGGCCATGTTCAGTTCTTCTGAGCTGCCTGTGCGGCAGCGAGGGGATTTCCTTTGGTTGGTTGAAAACTGTTTGGTCTTCTGAGCTGCCTGTGCGGCAGCGAGGTGGTCGAGGTGCGGGTGATGTCGATCCGGTACCTTCTGAGCTGCCTGTGCGGCAGCGAGGCAACGTACCAGGCACCGGCAGCAGCTCAACCACTTCTGAGCTGCCTGTGCGGCAGCGAGGACCCTGACCGGTTCGGGAACCATTGGCATGACCTTCTGAGCTGCCTGTGCGGCAGCGAGGTGGGTAGAGGTCACATCCCACGGCGGGAAGATCTTCTGAGCTGCCTGTGCGGCAGCGAGGGACAATGGAGCCCACACATCAGGCACCGGCAACTTCTGAGCTGCCTGTGCGGCAGCGAGGGCGAAGGTGTGGCCTGCTACCGTTTCGCCCTTCTTCTGAGCTGCCTGTGCGGCAGCGAGGCGAGCAGCTGCTCCGCCGCTTGTACCGCCTCTCTTCTGAGCTGCCTGTGCGGCAGCGAGGTGTCAGGGGACGAGATAGTCGAGCTGCCACGCCTTCTGAGCTGCCTGTGCGGCAGCGAGGGACGGCCACGGTGCTCGCTGACCTGCGTTCTCCTTCTGAGCTGCCTGTGCGGCAGCGAGGGGCTCTGGTGATGCTCAATGCCCAGCCCCGAACTTCTGAGCTGCCTGTGCGGCAGCGAGGGTTATTAGATGCGGAACTCCGCATTCTCTCAAGCTTCTGAGCTGCCTGTGCGGCAGCGAGGCCAGGAAGCCCAAGAACGTCAGGGCCGTGCTTCTTCTGAGCTGCCTGTGCGGCAGCGAGGGTCAGTACAGGTGGCAACCAACTCACGCTCCTCTTCTGAGCTGCCTGTGCGGCAGCGAGGGACTTTGTAGAGACAATGGTGCTCCCGGGCCACTTCTGAGCTGCCTGTGCGGCAGCGAGGTCCCGATGATGTCGTCCGCATCGGCGGCCCCTCTTCTGAGCTGCCTGTGCGGCAGCGAGGGTCGGCCCCCTCCACCTGGTAATCGTGCATCTCTTCTGAGCTGCCTGTGCGGCAGCGAGGCTATCATCGCATTAGTGTTGTCGATGGGCCTGCTTCTGAGCTGCCTGTGCGGCAGCGAGGACGACATCAGCCTGATGGTAGACCCGCAAACACTTCTGAGCTGCCTGTGCGGCAGCGAGGTCATGATTCGCGCATTGCATGATTGCGGCATTCTTCTGAGCTGCCTGTGCGGCAGCGAGGGTGATGCACGTACACGACGAGATTGTGGCGGACTTCTGAGCTGCCTGTGCGGCAGCGAGG
>NZ_CDBI01000088.1:0-3942 GCF_000820025.1 Aeromonas popoffii | reverse complement strand
CTTCTGAGCTGCCTGTGCGGCAGCGAGGGGTCTGGGGGGCGCTCATGCGTTCCACTCCTGCTTCTGAGCTGCCTGTGCGGCAGCGAGGGGCAGAACCCGCCGATTCAAAGGCGGTGCTCACTTCTGAGCTGCCTGTGCGGCAGCGAGGGGTAACGCAGTTCCACCCCAGCTTTCTTATGCCTTCTGAGCTGCCTGTGCGGCAGCGAGGTGTTGTAATCTAAAGCTATCTTACTGATTGTTAAAGAGCTTGTCTGGGAATGGCTATCAGACCCTGTTGCAATAAGGGCGTAGAACACATCGAAAGATCAATGAGTTAGCTACACCCTCAAAAAAAGGGTCAGAACCAGGGGATTGTGGCCATAGCACTTAACCCATATGCGTTAAACCCACCCGCCACCGGCTTATCGAGCAAGGGGCCGTGCTCGATATAGAGGCGCATCCTGCTACCAGTGGAGAGACTGTGCATCTCGGCATAAGGGAGTGCCATCACTTTCTGCTGAGTATCAGGGATACGCACTAGCGCCTCCTCTTCGGTCAACCAACCTTTTGCCACAGAACGGAGGCGCTTGTTGCGAGCACTCTTGGCCTGCACCCTCCTGACAACCCGAAAACTGGTCCCCTGAGGCACCGGGGCAGGCTCACCGATATGGATATAATCACGCATCCCTTGCAACCAATTCACCTCAGTGAGGTTAAGCAAGTCGGCCAGGGAGCCGTGCAGACGCAAGCACTCCCCAAGCGTGCGCTTATGGCCAGGAAAGCTGACCCCTACCCTACCCTGGGTCAGGGAGGGGAGCACCCGATGCAGTTTGGCATAGAGGGCATTAAGCAACTCCACCTGGCCAAATTCGGGATCGGGCAGTACCCGAATATCAAGGTAGTGATCCATAGGTGCTCCTTAGTCTGCCTCGCCGAAGACGCCGCCGCGCACCAGGGTCGCTATCACGTAGTGCTGCTGCTCCACTGATGGAACATTGTCTTTCAGCATCCAACCATCGAGCAGGTTATAAAAGTCGAGCTTCTCCTTGGGCTGGCGATAGGCAGTGCCACGGCTAGTGACCGAACCATACGGCTCTACTGCGATCGGCCCCAGTTCCTCTGAACCAGGGTACCAGGTGTCGATGGTGCGTAGGGCGTTGCCAATTTTCTGGGAGTGCATCGCGGCAATGCCATCCACCTGGTAGAGGTACTTGCTCTTTTTCCCCTCTTTGCCACCACTCTGGTCGAGCACCAATTCCTGAGAAGGGAACACTTCCTGACCGGCCCCTAGACGAACAAATGCCTCGACACTTAACAGCGCGAAGTCGTTGCCAAGCAGCCCTTGTCGGATTACTTCGGCCAGTTCGGCCATCGCGCCTTCTGGCTTGGTAAAGATGCGCAGGTTGAAGTTCAGGGCATCAAAGACCCAGCACTGCTTAGCCGAACCTTGTTCCAACTGACTGATGCGCACTTCCACTGCTTCGGCCCCAACTCTGTTGCGCCACAGGAAGCGGCCATTGGCCAAGTTCTCGGCATAGCGGGCAGCCAGCTCATGGAACTGGTGTTCGCGTACATAGCCGCCGATCTTCTCTCCCAGTACCGCTTGATAAGCCTGATCGTTACAGGCCGAGGGCTGGGCCAGGTTGCCCAACACGCGCAGGGTAAAACTGACCCGCAGGGTATCGGCATCGAAGGGCAGCGTCGCCACATCGACCCGCTGCAGATTGGGTTTCTGGATCTCGTTATCGAGCTTGGCCGAGTCTTCGGCAGTAGCTTTCTTCAGACGGTTGGAGATGGTGCCGCGCACCGCCTTCTCCTGAAGTGTGATGGGATGCCATTGGGCGAAGGGATCGTCACGATCTTGCCAGTGGCCGGCATAGAGTTGAGCATCCGAGTTGGCGAGCTTGCGCTCGAAAGCCAGGACAGAGGCGGTTTTGATTGTTGCTTTTGCCATGATGAAGTTCCTTATCAGAAGAGGTCATTTGCCATAAACGGTTCTGCGTCGTTCTCGTCCCACTCCGACTCCGGGGCTTGATAACGATTCTCACAGAGGTAATAGGGGTCCTGATGGCGATAGCGCCATAACAGGGTATCGAGATTTTGGATGCGATGTGGGCTGACCCACTGACCCAAGGTGTAGATGGACTCCACAAACCGAAAAGGGGTCTCCTTATCGCGGCTGCTGGGAACAGAACCCGGTTCATGGAGGGAGGAGATGCCTTGGTAACCCACGGCCAGTGGTACCAGATAACCGGACGCCGGTTTGGCCAGTTGTTGCCAGCTCACCACACCGGCTTCATCTTGCTGAGCCTGGTGGCGCAGGGTGACAAAATCGAGCAGGCTGTCGAGCAACTCCCCCCCAGTCTCGGTGCTGGACCGCTGTTGATGGTGAAGGGTTAACAGGTCATGACGGCAGACCAGGGCAAAGCCCGGTAGCAAGCCCATACACAAGCGGCGTAGCTCGCGCTCCTCATAACGCTCGCGCCACTGCACCAGCTCAAGGCTAGTGATAGTTCCCCCGGCCAAGCGCAGGGTCGGCACGGTGCGTTCAAACCAAGCTTGAAGCTCTCGGACTCGTTGATCCAGCGCGCCCTTTTTAGGTAGCTGGTCGGCGTCAAAATCACACTCAATCAACAGGCTGATGTCGAGGTGCACACGCCCCTCTTCATTAAAGGGAGCCGTCTTCCCCTCTTTGGTCAAAGGGTTGCGCGTCAGAGCAAAGACCTGCTCACGGCGGTTGCCAAGCGGCTGACTCTGTAACCCGGTGTGATGAGCGATGACTGCGCAGCCCCCCAGTGTCAGTCCGAAGGCCTGCTCAAGGCGGCGGGACAAAGCGTGAGTGAAACCCAAAAAATGGCTGATGGCCGGAAAGCCATAGGTCAGCCCACTGATAGCATTGGCATTTTCCACCTTGAGGTGGCGAAGCAGCAGGGTCGATTTCATGCCCATTCCTCCAGATCCTGTTGCAACAAACGCAGTTGACGCGCCAGCTGACGACGCCAGACATGCAGCTCAGCATCTCCGATATGGGCCAATCTCTTTTGCAGCCGCCGATTGAGTCGGCGACCAAATTCCAGAGCTATCTGATTGGCCTCTTCATCGGAGAGTGTCTGGCCGTCAATGGGATCGAGCCAGCGACAAAATGCCTCACTCATCGGCTCGGTCATCGCCCTGCTCCAGCCCGCAGGCAGGGTACGCAGCTCGGCGCCGTAGTGGAGTAGCGCCCCCATCAAGTCATCCACCAGCCCAGCTCGGCGCTGTTTGATGGCGGCGTTATTGTCTGCCTGCACCACTGATTTGAGAAAACGGCTCAGCTCACCGAGAGTGGTCACAGCCCGATACTCGTAGCGTATCCAGAAGTGCTCTTGGCTCTCGGGCGCCGTAAGCCGGTCTTGCCACGCAGGAGGTTGGCAGCTCAACAGATAGGCGCGGCCATAGCGTTTACTGTTCAGCAGAGAGACATTTTGGGGTTTGGTGCCGCCAAAGTGCTGCTCCGCCAGATGGGGAAAGTCCATGACAGTCAGATCGGAAAACTCGTTTTTACGGCGAGCCTCGCGCGCCGCCTTCGCCTCATCCCCGAAGCGAGACTGATCGATGCGTTGGTACAAGGCATGACACAGCGAGCTGGCAAAGAGGGGGCTCAGCAGGTGGTATCCCCTATCCACGGGAAAGTAGGTCTGCTTGGCCAGGGTGTGAGTAGTCAATGTGCCACCGACCAGGGCCTGGGAGAGTCCATCACACCACGCCTCCAGCTGAACCTTATCTTTGGTGAAGGCGACGAGGGAGGAGGTATCGCCATCCTGGATCAGATCCACCAGCCGTTTGCCGTCAGCTTCGAGCAGCAACAGATTGGCCACATCGAGGGCCGCCGCGTTGCCGATCACATCGATAACCGGCGCAGTCAGGCTGGCGGTCGAGAGATACTCTCCCCCCGTCAGCCCCTCGACTCTAGCCCCAATCCCC
>NZ_CDBI01000087.1 GCF_000820025.1 Aeromonas popoffii | reverse complement strand
GCATCCAGCGTGATGGCCAGCGTTGGTGCTGTCACATCCACGCTGCCATCATCGGTAGCAGTGGCTGTGTTGCCGGCAGGGTCGGTCACGCTAGCGGTTACGTCATAGTCACCGTCCGGCAGCGGAGAGATCACATCCGTGCTGTAAGTCCCATCCGGCTGAACAGTCGCAGTCAGGGTCTGCTGGTTGCCATTGGCATCCGTGACCACCAGAGTCACTGTACTGCCAGGGGTAGCATCCGTGGTCCCTGTGATGGTAGGGGTTGTGTCGTTGGTGTTGTCGGGCGCATCCACTGTGATGGATGGAGCCGTGCTGTCCACGCTGCCATCATCGGTGGCTGTGCCGGTGTTGCCGGCAGGATCTGTGACATTGGCGGTGACAGTGTAGGATCCGTCCGCCAGCGGTGTGGTGACATCAACGCTGAAGGTACCATCCGGATTGACGGTCGTGGTCAGGGTCTGTTGATTGCCATTAGCATCCGTAACCAGCAGGGTCACAGTGCTGCCTGCGGGGGCATCAGTGGTACCAGTCAGGGTCGGGGTCGTGTCATTGGTATTGTCCGGAGCAAAGACTGTGATCACCGGTGGCACCAGGTCGAACAGCTGATTTTCCTCGCCCGCGAACGCATCGCCAATCACACCCGTGTCAGCCTGGGTGGCGGTATCAAATCCCGCTTCCGCTATGGTGGCATCGCCGGTACGCTCTATGGTGACGAAACCCCCGTTACCGCTAGCGCCCGCCACACCGCCAATATTGCCGCCGCCTGCGGCAGCACCGCCGGCCGCCGCCGCTTCAAATGCCTTGGTCGGATCGGCGCCAGCCAGAATGGCTTGTTGCAGGGCCGCTATGTCATCGGGATTGCCGATCGGCACATTCTGGGCAAGCAGCAGCTCTTTAGACATGTCATCCTCAGCCTGCTGCTCGTTGGTCGGGCTCAGGGTGAACGTCTGATTGCCGCCTTTGAAGCTGGCGCCTTCAGGAGTGATCAGCACCGCATCCTTTGGCAGGATATCGCCTTCGGCGAGCGGCCTCTGGCTGCCATCTGCGGCGACCAGGTAAACCTTGCCTGTCAACTGGGTAACGACGACGTCCTGATCCAATGCGATATTGTGGCTGCTCATATTCTCTCCTGAATCTCTATTGGCATGCAATATTCCACTGTCTAATGTGCCTGTGAACGACGCCAGAAACCAGTTAGAAAATTCGAATGGATAGCCTGATTTGAAGCTGGAACGGCCGGTTAAACAGGAGAGTTAATGACGGGGGGAATAAATCAATAAAATAAATATTATCAATATCTTGCATTTAGATGACGGGAGCGCATGGCTGTGTTCCCGTCCAGGTCATGATCAGGCGCCCGCCCACAACAAAATGGCGAGCAACTGGGGGGAGATAATCCGCAGGAACATCACCAAAGGGTAAACAGTGGCATACGACAGGGCGCTGGCGCCACTGGTGGGATGCATACCGTTGGCAAACGCCAGGGCGGGAGGATCCGTCATGGAACCGGCCAGCAATCCGCACAGGGTGAGATAGTTCATCTTGCCATACAGGCGGGCCAGCACACCGACCACCAGCAACGGGATCAGGGTGATTGCCATACCGTACATCATCCAGGCCGGACCATCACCGTTGATCAGGGTGTCGATGAAACCGGCGCCTGACTTGAAGCCCACCACGGCCAGAAATAGCACTATGCCGATCTCCCGCAGCGCCAGGTTGGCGCTCGGTGGCATGAACCAGTAGAGCTTGCCGATGCTGCCGATCCGCGACAGGATCAATGCCACCACCAGCGGGCCGCCCGCCAGACCGAGCTTGAGTGCCGCCGGGAACCCGGGCAGATAGAAGGGGATAGAACCGAGCAGCACGCCAAGACCAATACCGATAAACACAGGCAGCATCTGTACCTGCTGCAGTTTTTGCTGCACATTGCCCACCACATTGGTCACCGCTTCGATGGCGTCGAGTCGCCCCACCAGATTGAGGATGTCACCAAACTGCAGACTGGTCTGACTGGTCGGCACCAGCTCGATACCGGCCCGATTGAGGCGCGAGATGACCACATCGTACTTCTGCTTGATGTCGAGATCGCGGATCTTCTTGCCGAGCACCTGCTCGTTGGTCACCACCACCCGCTCCACCCGCAGATCGGTGCCTCGGGTCGAGAGCGAGGTATCCACCTCCTCCCCCAGCACCAGCAGCACCTTGTGCAACGCATGCCGTTCACCCACCAGGTGCAACAGGTCGCCGAGTTCGATGCGCGAGTCCGGCCGCGGCACCATCAGCTCATCGCCGCGCTTGAGGCGGGAACAGATGACATCGGCTTCGTCCAGGCTCGGGATCTCCCCCAGCATCAGGCCGTGCATGTTGGGGTTGCGCACCGCGATGTTGATGGTCTGCAGGCTCTCCTTGGTCTTGCCGGCTTGTTGCTCGAACTGGGCTGCTTCTTCGTCGATTTTGATGCGAAAAAACATGCGAATGAGCCACATGGTGAGCAGAATGCCGCAGATGCCGAACGGATAGGCGACGGCATATCCCATGCCCATCAAGCCGGTCGAACCGGGCGCGGCGCCCAGCTCGGCCAGGATCTGCTGACCCGCACCAAGGGAAGGCGTGTTGGTCACGGCGCCGGAGAATACCCCCAGGATCACTGGCAGCGGCACGTCAAACAGTTGATGCAGCGCAGCCGCGACCAAGCAGCCAAGCAGCACCAGCAGGGCGGCGAAGCCATTCAGCTTGAGGCCAGAACTGCGCAGGGAGGAGAAGAAGCCGGGACCGACCTGGATGCCTATGGTGTAGACAAACAGGATAAGGCCGAACTCCTGAATGAAGTGCAGAGTTTGTTCATCCAGTGCGAGACCGGAGAGGCCGGCGAAGTGGCCAACTATGATGCCACCAAATAGCACACCTCCGATCCCCAAGCCAACGCCATAGACTCGCCAGTTGCCCAGCCAGAGCCCCAGCACTGCCACCAGCGACAACATGCTGATGGAAAGCGCGATATCACTCATTTCGTGCATCCTTTGCGAATTGAACTGTCCTTAGCTTGTCAGCAAACGCCAACGCCAACTGTGTGATACCGCACGAATTTATCCTTTTGAGCGGCAATATATACCAATTAAGGGCTAGTTAAGCGACATAACCATAAATGGCCATAAAGTGACAAACACTGCCACCCAACACAAACAGATGCCAGATGGCGTGGTTATAAGGGATCTGTCTGGCCACATAGAAGATGACCCCAAGGCTGTAGATGAGACCACCGAGCCCGAGCAGCAGCAAGCCTTCCCCCTCCAGATGGAGGTAAAGCTGATAAATGACCACCAGCGACAACCAGCCCAGCATCAAGTAGGTAAACAGCGACAACTTCTTGAAGCGATTGATGAAGAGCAACTTGAACACCACCCCCGCCAGTGCCAGCGCCCAGATCACCACCATCAGTCCCTGGGCCAGCGGAGTATCGAGCGCCACCAGCAGGAAGGGGGTATAGGTCCCGGCGATCAGCAGATAGATGGCGCAGTGATCAAACACCTTGCACCAGCGCCTAGCGGCCCCTTCAGCCATGCTGTGATACAGGGTCGAGGCGAGATAGAGCAGCACCAGACTGCCGCCATAGAGGCTATAGCTGATGAGCGCCTGGGTGCCCTGCTCCCAGCCCTTGTTCAACAACAAGATCAATCCCAGGATCCCAAACACCAGCCCCAAACCGTGGCTGAGGCGATTGGCCAACTCCTCGCGGGGAGAATAATCCGTCACACTGCTCATTGCATACTCCTGCCCAAACTGGGCTCACTCTAGCCGCCGCCATTTCAGAGTACAAGTGTTAGCTTAAATAGGATGGGATCTGATTTGGCCAGCGCTCATGGCTGTCACCCGTTTGCCTTTGGTGTATGCTCTGCGGCCGATGCCCACGTAGCTGTTGCCGCCACGGCGGCTCACCACACAGTGGCTACCTGGCAACCCGGTCTGGAGAACCTGATGAAGTTGACTGAGCTGTTTACACAACCGGATGCAGCCTTTGGCGACGCAATGAGCGCCATGCTGGCACAATTTCACCACTCGGATGACAGTCAGGCCCCCTACCAGCGCGACCAGTTCGCCCACCAGCTCGATCAATCCCGCATGCCTGCGGTCGGCCTCTCCATCCAGCACTATCTGGCGCGGCTGGCCACCCTGGTACCCGGCGCCTCTCACCTCACCTCGCCACGCTACATGGGCCACATGACGGCACCACTGCCGGCCTATACCGCCGAGCTGTCGCGCCTGCTGGTGATGCTGAACCAAAATCCGATGAAGATGGAGTCCTCCCGCCTGCTCAGCTTTCTGGAGCGGGAGGTGCTGGCCAAGCTGCACCGCCTCATCTATGGCTGGGACGATGCCTTCTACAGCGAGCAGATGCATGCCAAGGATGCCGCCCTCGGCGTCATGACCAGCGGCGGCACCATCGCCAACGTCACGGCGCTGTGGCTGGCCCGCAACCGCGCCTGCGGCGACAACCTGTTCGCCCTCTATGAGCAGGGTTATCGCGGCGCTGTCATTCTGGGTTCCCGGCTGATGCACTACTCCTTCGACAAGGGGATGGACCTGCTGGGACTGGGGGCGCACAGTGTCTGGCGTCTTGAAACCGACGAGCAGAACCGGCTCAGTCTGGCTGCGCTGGAGCAAGCGCTGATCCAGTGCAAGGAACAGAAACTCAAAGTGCTGGCACTGATTGGCGTGGCGGGCAGCACCGACTTTGGCTCCATCGATCCGCTGCCAGAGCTGGCGGCCATCGCCGAGCGCGAGCAGATCCATTTTCATGTGGATGCCGCCTGGGGTGGCCCGACCCTCTTCTCCCCCCGCTATCAGAACCTGCTGACCGGCATTGAGCGGGCCGACACCGTCACGCTGGATGGTCACAAGCAACTACTGGTGCCGCTCGGCACCGGCATGCTGCTCTGCCGCCAGCCCGATCTGATGATGGCGGTCAAGCGAGAGGCTCCCTACGCCATTCGAGCCACCTCGTTCGATCAGGGCCGCTTTACCCTGGAGGGCACCCGCCCCGCCAATGCGCTCTATCTGGATGCCGCCTTCCAGCTGTTTGGCCAGCAGGGTTACGCCCATCTCATCGAGGCCAACTACGACCGCGCCCGTCTGATGGCAGCGCTCATCGCAAGCGACCCCGCTTTCGAGTTGATGTCGGCACCGGTGATGAACCTGCTCTCCTACCGCTGCATTCCGCCCCACCTGCAGGGCAAGGCGCTGAACGAAGCAGCCAATGCGCAGATCAACGACTTCAACGTAGCCCTGCAGAAAGCCCAGCGGGCCGAGGGGTACAGCTTTGTCTCCCGCACCCAGCGGGCGGTGGGACGCTACGGCGCCCAGCCGCTCACCCTGCTGCGCGCCGTGCTGCTCAACCCGCTTATCGAAGAGCGCCACATCCGCGAGCTACTGGCGGATCAAAAACGGTTGGGCGAGCCCCTTGCCCGCCAGCTATTTGGCTAGCGCCGCATCAGGGAACGGGACGTAAAATGGGCGGTCTTATTCATTTGCCGTTGCCCATCGGGCAGGTAAACTGGACAAAATTTTGAGGTCTACTCTTGAGGGCTACGCGCCAGACATGAAGCAATTTATTGAATTTATTCCACTTATCGTTTTCTTCGCGGTCTACAAGTTCTACGACATCTACACGGCCACCGGCGCCCTGGTCGTGGTGACCGGTCTGCAACTCATCTACAGCTGGGTGCGTTATCGCAAGGTCGAGAAAATGCAGCTCTTCACCTTCATCTTGGTCGGCTTCTTCGGCGGCCTCACCGTGTTCTTCCACGATGACACCTTCATCAAGTGGAAAGTGACCATCATCAATGTGCTGTTCGCGCTGGGTCTGCTCATCAGCCGCTACGGCTTTGGCAAGAACCTGATCAAACAGATGCTGGCCAAAGAGCTGCAAGCCCCCGATGCCGTCTGGGACAAGGTCAACCTCGGTTGGGTTGGCTTCTTTACCGTCTGTGGCATGCTCAACCTCTACGTGGCTTTCAACATGCCGCAAGAGATGTGGGTCAACTTCAAGGTGTTCGGCCTGCTGGGGATGACGCTGGTCTTTACCCTGCTCAGTGGCGTCTATCTCTACCGCCACATCCCTGCCGAACAAAAGAACGAGCTGAAATAATAACCCTCATCAGAAAAGGATCCTCTCATGTGGTATCTCATCTACTCCGAAGATGTCCCAAATAGCCTGCCACTGCGCAAGCAGGTTCGCCCTGCCCACTTGGCCCGGCTGCAAGCGCTGCAGGATGAAGGGCGCCTGCTGACCGCTGGCCCCAACCCGGCTATCGATGCCGACGATCCGGCCGATGCGGGCTTTACCGGCAGTACCGTCATCGCAGAGTTTGCCTCGCAGGCTGACGCCAAAGCCTGGGCCGATGCCGACCCCTATATGGCGGCCGGTGTCTACGCCAAGGTGACCATCAAACCGTTCAAAAAGGTGTTCTAACAGAACGCCATTCCCAAGATGCAAAGAGGCCGGACGCTGGTGTTCAACCAAGTCCGGCCTCTTTCTATTCTACGGTATCACAAGCGGGCTCACGCCCGGGCGACAAACCAGGGGTTGAGGATGTCAGGCTTGTTGTAAGCAAGGGGTGAACCATCGAGTTGGGTCACGCTGCCTCCGGCCCCTTCCAGCACTGCCTGTGCCGCGCCGGTATCCCACTCGCAAGTCGGAGCAAGGCGCGGATAGAGCTCCGCGCCCCCCTCGGCGATGATGCAGAACTTGAGGGAGCTGCCCATGGAAACCAGCTCAATCTCGCCCCGCCCTATGTCACCAAAGCGCGCCAGATAATCCAGGGTTGCCTGGGACAGGTGATTGCGGCTGCCCACCACCCGCCATGCCGTTCCTTCCTGATGCGGCTGAGTCTGGATGGACTCACGCTTGCCATCGGCCACCCGCCAGGCCCCGCCCCCTTTGCCGCCATACCAGAGCCTGTCCAGCACGGGGGCATAGACCAGGCCCCACAGCGGCTTGCCATCCTCGATCAGCGCGATATTGACGGTGAACTCGCCGTTGCGGGAGACAAACTCCTTGGTACCGTCGAGCGGGTCCACCAGCCAGTAGCGTGACCAGCCATGGCGCAACCCCATCACCTCGGGACCGGACTCTTCCGACAGCACGGGTATCTGCGGGGTGAGCCCGGCCAACCGCTGCACTATCACCTCGTGAGCCCCCTTGTCGGCAGCCGTGAGCGGGCTCTCATCGCTTTTGTACTCCACCGTAAAAGGCTGACTATAGATGGCCATGATGGCGTCACCGGCGGCGCGGGCTATGGGCTCCAGCTCGGAAATTGCAGGGAAAAACATCGAAAAGACATCCTGGTCAAATGGTTAGCACAGTGTACCCATTTTGGAATGGCATGGGTTATAGCCGATTTAGCTGAGTTATAACCCTGTCATATCTGACAGACAAAAAATGGCGTAACTCGGCTAATTCTCAATAGCAACCCCACACAACACAAGGACGTGAAGCCATGAACTACAAGACCCTGACCGCCACCCTGCTGCTGAGCTGCCTGCCCCTGCTGAGCCAGCCTCTGCTGGCTGCTGACAAGCCGGTTGCCAAGCCAGCCACCACAGTCACCACCGCAAAGGAGAGCGGCAAGGTGAACCTGAATACGGCGAACATCAATGAGTTAACTGCCCTCAAGGGGATCGGCGAGAAGAAGGCCCAAGCTATCGTCGATTTTCGCGAGAAGCAGGGCAAGTTCACCACGGTCGACCAACTGGCCGATGTCAGTGGCATAGGGCCGGCAACCCTGGAAGCAAATCGGGACATGATCATCGTCAAGTAACCGCTTGGGACCTCCCCCATCATGAGGGCAGCCTGTGGCTGCCCTATTTTTCTTCGGGTATCATGAGTCCACTTTGTATCTCTGGACTCTCTCCATGAAAAAGACACCGCTCGTTGTACGCAAGGCCGTTCTTCCTGTCGCCGGTTTGGGCACCCGCATGCTGCCTGCCACCAAGGCCATCCCGAAAGAGATGCTGCCGGTGGTCGACAAGCCGCTGATCCAGTATGTGGTGCGCGAAGCCATCGCCGCTGGCATCAAGGAGATCATCCTGGTCACGCACTCGAGCAAGAACTCCATCGAGAACCACTTTGACAAGAGCTTCGAACTGGAAGCGACCCTGGAAAAACGGGTCAAGCGGCAGCTGCTGGAAGAGGTACAACACATCTGCCCCAAAGACGTCACCATCATGCACGTCCGCCAGGGCGAAGCCAAAGGCTTGGGTCATGCCGTGCTGTGTGCCCACCCGCTGATCGGCGACAACCCGTTTGTGGTCCTGCTGCCTGACGTGCTGATCGATGAAGTGGCCAGCAATCTCAAGCAGGACAACCTGGCCGAGATGGTGCGCATGTTCGAGGAGGATCAGATCAGCCAGATCATGGTGGAAGCTGTCCCCGACAGTGAAGTGGACAAATACGGCATCGCCGACATCAAGGGCGAGGCCCTGAGCGAAGGCATGTCCCTGCCGATGCAGGCCATCGTCGAGAAGCCGCCCCGTGACGAGGCCCCTTCCAATCTGGCCGTGGTCGGCCGCTACGTGCTCTCCTCCAACATCTGGCCGCTGCTGGAACGTACCCCGGCCGGTGCCGGTGACGAGATCCAGCTGACCGATGCCATCGCCATGCTGATGGAACAGGAGCAAGTCAACGCCTACTTCATGAAGGGTCGCAGTCATGACTGCGGCAGCAAGATGGGCTATATGAAAGCCAACGTGGAATATGCCGTGCGCCACCCGGAACTGAACGGTGAATTCATTGCGTGGCTGAAACAGTTCGTCAAACAGTTGTAATGGATGGATATTTGACCTGTTAATAGCATTATATGCTGGGCATCGTTCGATGCCCTTCCCTTTCATTTTATAAACAAAAATTCAACCATTGATAGATTAAATATCGTTAAATCATAATATTGTAATTTAATTCCGCTTGTTTTATAAGGATTAAGGCTTGTTCCTAGCCCTTGCATAAGATTCCTAAAAAAATATAAAACACAGGTGGAAGTTCCAATGAATAATCCGTCCAAAGGGACCTTTTTAGGTCACCCCAAAGGGCTTTTTTTGCTCTTTAGTACCGAACTGTGGGAAAGATTCTCCTATTACGGCATGCGTGCCGTGCTCGTCCTCTATCTGACTGACATGACTGCCAACGGCGGCATGGGCTGGACCCAAGCTGACGCCCTCAAGCTGTATGGTATCTATACCGGTCTGGTCTATATCACCCCCATCATAGGTGGCTGGCTGGCGGATACCTTCCTCGGCCAACGCCGAGCAATCCTGATCGGTGCCATCTTCATGGCCGCGGGACAATTCACCCTGGCCCTGCCACACGCCATGTTCCCGGAGATGGTCAACAACCTCTTCTACGCGGGCCTGGCTCTGTTGATCCTGGGTAACGGTCTGTTCAAACCGAACATCTCCACCATGGTGGGTGACCTGTATAAGGAAGGTGACCACCGTCGTGACGGCGCCTTCACCATCTTCTACATGGGCATCAACCTGGGCTCCCTGCTGGCCGGTGTGATCTGTGGCGCCGCCGCCACCGCCTACGGCTGGCAGGCCGCCTTCGTCAGCGCCGGTATCGGCATGCTGCTCTCCCTGGTAGTCCAGGCCACCATGGCGCAGCGTTTCCTGGGTGATATAGGTCGTGTGCCGGCCGCCCAGCGCGCCGCCGAGCAACGCTCCAAGGAGCAGAAGGCGCCGCTGACAAGGCAGGAAGTGGATCGCATCAAGGTCATCCTGGTACTGAGTCTGTTCACCATCATCTTCTGGGCAGGCTTCGAACAGGCCGGTGGTTTGATGAACCTGTATGCGCAGCAGTATACCGACCGCATGATCGGCAGCTTCGAAGTACCGACCGCCTGGTTCCAGTCCCTGAACCCCTTCTTCATCATCACGCTCGCCCCCATAGTCGCGGCCATCTGGATCAAGCTCGGCAGCAAAGAGCCGAACTCCCCGGTGAAGTTCGCCATGGGCCTGCTGTTCCTGGCCGTGGGCTTCCTGTTCATGATCGGTGCCGTGCTGCAGCAAGGCGGCGATCAGGCCGTCAAGACCTCCATGTTCTGGCTGGTCGGAGCCTACCTGTTCCACACCCTGGGTGAACTCTGCCTCTCCCCGATCGGCCTCTCCATGGTGACCAAGCTGGCACCGCTGCGTCTGGCTTCTCTGATGATGGGAGTCTGGTTCGGCTTCAATGCCTTGGCCAACTACATCGCCGGCTTCGTCGGCTCCTTCGTCGGTGAGTCCGGCGCCATTGCCATCTTCGGCGGCATCGCCATCGCCGCCGTGATCAGCGCCCTGATCCTGCTGGCCATGGCCAACCGCCTGGTCTACTGGATGCACGGTGCCGAAGGTCCGGCCAAAGAGCCAGAAGAGCACGACAAGAAACTGCAGTCTGCTACCGTCTAACCGGCTCGGATTGTGATGAACAAACAGGGCGCCCACTGGGCGCCCTGTTTGTTTTTGTCTGCGACGAAATCGGCCTCAGTGGTGGCGAACCTGCACATGGAGGGCGCTGCCGCTGTCGCTGCGAAACTGCAGATCAAACGGCTCGTGCCAACTGCGTTTGTGCAGCGCGTAATGGCTGCTGCGCAGCAAGCCGAGCGGCAAGCCGCCGGAGCGCATCAACCAGTGCGGTGAGGTGAGCCCGGCATTGGCAAACACCAGGCCATCCTCCTGATCAAACAGCAGGGCGGCCATGGCGAAAGAGTGGCGCAAGCCGGATTCGATGAGCTGCAGGTTCAGGTAATCGAGCAGCCGGTGCGGCTGGGTCAGCAGCAGACTCTCCTTGTGCTGAAACTGGCGATAGGGGGCATTCATCAGGGAACGCACCAGAGCGCCACAGAAGGCGGCATCCACCCCGAAGACCGGCAGCTCCATCACCAGCACCAGCAGCTTGTCATCCAGCTTGAAGGTATCCGGAATGAACAGGTTGCCCATCCCCTCGAACGTCACCTGCCAGGGGCCCCACTCCTGCAAGCCGGGCGGCCTCAACCAGGCGAGCAGACGGGTGGCCGCCTTGTCGTGATCGCGAAAAAAGTCGATGTGATCCATCAACTCCAGTTGCTGCCCGTGACCATAGTTGGCCGCCAGACACTGATCTATGCTGCGACCTACCTGGTCGAAGTCCGAGATCGGCTTGAGCAGAAAATCGCGGGCACCGGCGCGCAGCGCACGCTCTACCGCCTCCATCTTGCTTTGCCCGGAAATGATGATAACGGGGATATGGGGATAGCGGGCAGACAGGCAGGCGATGACCTCATGGCCATCCATGTTGGGCATGTTCAGGTCGCACAATACTATATCGGGGTGGTAGAGCGCGGCGGCAGAGAGGCCTTCAATCCCATCCTCGGCCTGAAACACACACGCCCCGTCATGCTCGAGATAAGTTACCAGCGAGTGGCGAAAAACCGCTTCATCTTCCACCACCAAGATCCGTAGTCCGGCTTTTGACATCTTGATAAAGCTCTTATTAGTCAATCAGTTATTTGATTAATAAGCCTAGACCATAAGGAGTGGGCTTGACCAATCAGATGATTGCATAATCGACGTGGCTGGCATGCAATATGACTATCCTGGCAGCCAACTATTTGAAAAAGAGCAGGTAATACCTCCCGCACAGCACCATGGCCTTGGTGAAAATGCTGGTATTGTGACCAACCAGCCCCCCACAAAAGGCGTCATGCAAGTACGAATGCTAGGCTCATCTCACGCCCGCTATTTCCACCTGAGCAGAACCAAACCTCATTCCCGACCGAAAAACAGAGGCCAGCAGGGCCCCTGCCCGAGCAGCACGAATTGTATGAGACCCCGCCATAGGGGATAATGCCCCCCACTCCAGATCGTGAAGAGCACCATGACACCAGCCGAATACAGCGCCCTTGCCCATCCCAGATTATCCCATCCGGCTCGCAGCCTCTATACCCTGCAGCTGCGCAGACTGGTACAGGAAAATCAGCTGGCCCGGCTCAACTATCCCGAACTTGGGCGGTCATTGGCGGTGGTCGATCCCGGCGATCCCAGCGGCTTCTGTTTCCAGGTCAACGCCCGCCAGCTGACCGAGCTGTTCGACGAGCTGATGGAGGCAGGATTGCTGCAGGTCGAGGCGCAGGCTGACAGTGAGCACTACCATCAGTGCCCGTTCCTGCTGCCGCTGCTGACCCAGAAGGTGCGCAGCCCGCTGCCGGAGCGCCCCTTTCAGATGCACCTGCAGTGGCGTCCGGATGAGGAGCTGCCCGCCCTCGCCCGCCTGTGCGGGGTGATCGATGCCAGCTACAACGAAGAGGATCTGGGGGAGTTCATCGCCTACTGGCTGGGCAGACCCGAAGTGTTCGACTCCCAGCATCAGTGGATGCTCAAGTTCATTCGAGCCCTCAAGACCCGCCGGTACGTCCGTCGCCAGCCGATGGAGGCGAAAGGTTATCAGCAGGTCACGTCAGCCCCGGCAGATTCAGGCCCGAGCAAGCGGGCACAGCAGATGATAGAAGAGGCTAAACGGCTGGCCCAAGTGCAGACCGAGGAACAGGCGCCGGATAATGATTGATAGCGGCCCCTGCCAGCAGGCAAAATCAGTGCCTTGTCACCCCATCCCTGACCCAGCAGAAGGAGCATTCCATGACTGACCCGCAAGATCCCCTGCGCCAGGAGCTGGAAGAGATCGAAGCCAAGCGCAAAAGAATCGCCAAGGCCAAACAGGACCACCGGGTGCACGACACCGAGCTGAGCCAGCACGTGGGCGGCTTGCTGGAGCGCATTCGTCGCCTGCAGGCCCAGACTGGTGGCAGCCAGTACGACTACGAGACCCTGCGCAAGGAGTACGACGCCAAGGCCAACGCCGAGGTGCGCGAGCTGCAAAAAGCCGCTCGCCAGGAGCGGATCCAGAAACTGATCGCCCAGGCCGACCTCAACCCGGACTGGGTATTCGAGAAAATGGATGCCAGCGATCCGGCACTGCAATACCCCATGGAGACGGCCCGCTACTTCATCAGCGGCTTCGAGCACTGGGAGAAGAGCGGCGGCGGCTGCATGCTGATCTATGGCGACTACGGCACCGGCAAGTCGACCCTGGCGGGCGCCGTGGCCCATGAGCTGATCGAGCGCCACCAAAAATCGGTGATCTTCCAGCAGTGGGCTTCTATCGTGGATCGCCTCTTCTTCAACGTGATCCAGGATCAGGAGGAGCGCAACCAGTACCGCCGCGCGCTGGAAGAGGTCGACCTGCTGATCATCGACGAGGTATCGGCCAACCGCGCCAAGATGGCAGAGAGCCAGTCCAGCTTCCTCGGCCACCTGCTGCGCCGCCGGCGCAACCTGTCCAAAAGCGTCATCATCATCACCAACCACAGCCCGCAGAGCCTGCATCAAGCCATCGGCGACTTCAGCTTCGAGGCGATCAAGGCGTTCAATCCGGTGGATATCCACCTGAGCGGCCCCAGCCGTCGCCCCAACATAGGCCACTACAACGGCTGATCCTGTGCGAGCCCGGGCCAGCGGCCCGCCGCTCGCCGTATTTCCCCTGCTTGCCCCTCAAATAAAAACAACTCTCATTTACAGCGCAGTGCCAACCCTCTAGGCTAACCCTTTCGCCACAGGGAGCAGCACAATGCCAACCACACTTATCTTCGGAGCCAGCCGCGGGCTGGGCCGCGCCTTCACCGAGCACGCCCTGCGCCAGGGCCACAGGGTCGTGGCCCTGGTCCGTAACCCCGCGCTGGCCGCCGAGCTGCGCGTATTGGGGGTCGAGGTCGTTGAGGGAGATGCCCTCGACCATCAGGCCGTCGCGCAGGCTTGCTCACTCGCAGGCAACGAGGCCGGAGTGATCTCGACCCTCGGTAGCTTCCGCCAACCGGCCCCCGTCGATTATCAAGGCAACCGCCAGGTAATCGATCAGATGGAGCTGGCCGGGCTCAAACGCCTGCTGCTGGTCACCTCGCTCGGGTGTGGTGACAGCTGGCAATATTTGCCCGAACGAGCCAGAGCCGCCTTCGGTCACGAGGTACGTTTGAAGAGTCTGGCGGAGAGCTGGTTGCAGACCAGTGCGCTGACCTGGACCATAGTTCGCCCGGCCGGCTTGCAGGATGGCGAGGCCACCGGGCAAGCCGTGTTGAGTCAGGGGAGCGAAGTGCACGGTCTGGTACGCCGTGCCGATGTGGCAGCCCATGGATTGCAACTGCTGAGCGATGAGCAGGCAGTGGGACAAATTTACGCCATCGGCGATCCCACCCTCAGCCGGGGGTGAGCAAGCCGGATAACAAAACGGTCAGCCCCCGGGCTGACCGTTTTACAGACTGATGTCGTCTAGCTGGCAGAGGGGCCACGCTCGGTTTTCGTCTCCGCAGCCACCCCGCCCGACGCGACCACCTCCCCCCCAAGCGACCGCTGACGCCAGCGCAGCAACAGACAAGCCAGCCCACCGTAAAGCAGCGCCAGCCCCCACAACTGCCACCAGTAGTGGGAAACCTGGGCAAACTCTGCCCCCATCTGGTTGAGGCGCAAGAAGCCCTCGATGGCCGGCGTGCTCGGCACCCACTGGGCCAGCCAGTTGAGGGGAGGAGGGATCAGCTCCAGCGGCCAGATAAAACCCGCCAGGAAGACCAGCGGCATGGAAGAGAGCAATACCACCTGGGTCGGCAGATCCCGCCGGGTAAACAGGGCCCCCAGCACTATGCCAAGCCAGGTGGTCGCCAACAGGAATGGCAGGGTGAACAGCCACAACTCGGCCGGCTCTGCGGTGCGCACAATGTTGTAGTGATCGAAGCAGAAGCCGAAGAAGTAGGTCACCGGCAGCACGAACAGCCCGCCCACCACCAGGGTTCTGGCCAGCAGCAGGGCAAGCACAGGGGCGCTCTCCCAATAGCCAGGCTCCCCGCGACCGCTGCGCTGATTCTGGGTTGCCCCCAGGATCCCGGTCCCCATCAGCAGCACCTGATGCAGGATCAGCACAAACACCGCTGGCACCACGTAGTTCACATAACCCATGGTGGGGTTGAACACGGGCAGCACATTGAGCCCGACCGCATTCCAGCCCATGGCCGCCTGCGGCAGTGCCTCGCCATGACTCAGCAACCGCGCCACCTTCACCTGCGCTGCCAAGGTACCCCCCGCCTGCGCCAGCCCCTCGGCAATGGTGCCGTAGACCAGGAAGTAGGAGGCATCACCGGCATAGCTCAGGGTGACGCTCCTGCCCTGCATCAGATCCCGATAGAAGTAGCGGGGAATGTGCAGTATGCCGCTCCCCTTCCCTGCTATCAGCAGCTGGCGCGCCTCTTCCAGGCTGCTGGCCCGTGCCACCAGTTTCACCTGCGGGGTAGCATCGGCCATGAACTCCAGCTGACGGGAGAGCTGGCTGCCATCCTCATTGACCACCACCACAGGCTCTTCTCTGGGCAGTTGCTGCAGGTAGGGCTGCGGGTAGAGGAAGGAGTAGAAGAAGACGCCACCAAACAGGGTCAGCATGATGGCCCGATCGGCCAGCAGAGTACGCCACTCGAGCCTTACCAGATCCCAAAAACCTAGCATGACATCCACTCCTTCCCCGGCGTGGCAGAGCCGCACGGTTCAAGCCGTATCAACCCCCAAAAACCTAGCATGAGGTCGGCCCCTTATCGGCTGTGTGGCGCGCCAGCTCGGCCGGCTGCTGGTAACGACGAACAACCAGCAACAGGGGCAGCAGGAACAGCAGCAAGGCCCCGAACTGGGGCAGGGCAGCACTGAGCGGCTGGCCGTAGTTGGCCTGCCCTATCTGCAACTCCACATAGTGGGAGATGGGCAGGAGGCTACGCCAGAGGCGAGCGAAATCCCCCATGGCGCTGACTGGAAAAGTCACGCCCATAAAGGCAAAACCGGGTGCCGTATAGGCGCCCGCCAGCGACAGGGCGCGGGCCGGATCCCGGATGACGCCGTAGAAGAAGGCCCCCATGCTGACGCAGGCGGCCGAAGCCAGCCCCAGTCCCAGTGTCAGCACCAGCCAGCTGCCTTGCATCGGATAGCCAAACGCGTTGAACAGCAGCAGGCTCCACGCCAGACCCCAGGCCCACCCGATCAGCACATGAGGCAGCAAAATGCGCCAGAGGCCGAACCAGACCCCTTGGCCGGTCCAGTCCAGCCCCAATCGATCGGTGCGGGCCAGGGCGTTGATCCCATAGAGCACCAGCAGGATCTGCCACACCGCCGGCAACAAGGCACTCAGCAGGAACTGGGCATAGCTGGAGTTGATGTTGTAAAGCGCAGTCACCTGGTTGCTGATGGGCACGGATTGCCCCACCGCGCCAGGCATGATCTTGCCATCGGCCATGGCGGCCAGCACGCCTACCTGACCGTTGAGGGTGCCCACCACCTGCGCCAGTGCCGAGTTGACCAGCTTGGCGATCAGAATGAACTGGCCGTTGTTGAACACTGTCACCTGCGGCTGGGTACCCTGACGGGCATCCCGCTCAAGATGGTTGGGGATCACCACCAGCGCATAGATATCACCGCCGCGTAGCGCGCGCGCCCCCTCGTCGATGGAATCGAACTGACTGGCAAGGCGCAGGCCGGCGGAACCGTCCAGCGAGAACGCCAGCTGACGGGAAAGGACGCTCTGATCCAGATCCACCAGACCAACGTTGAGATCCCGGGCCAGCCCGGCCGAGAAGATCCAGCAGAGCACCCCCATCAACAGCAAGGGAACCCAGCTCATCAAGGCCAGACCGAACGGATCCTGCCACAATCGCCGCCATTCACGTCTCATCAGAGTTCGACCAGCACACTCATGCCAACTCGCAGACCGTCAACCGGTTGCAAGGGACGAGCCTCCACCAGGAAGCTTTTCATGTCGAAACCCTGACGGGTATCTGTGGCGCGCCAGGTGGCAAAATCCCCCATCACAGCCACGTGAGTCACCTTGAAGCGCACCGTCTGTTCACCCAGTCCCGGGATGGTGGCATCGAACTCTGTGCCCAGCGAGAAGCGGGGCAGCAGATCTTCGCGCACATGGAACTGGGCCCAGGCATCCTGCATGTCGAGCAGGGTCACCACCGGGAAGCCCTGCGGCGCCAGTTCGCCACTGCGCAGCAGCACCTGGGATACCTCCCCTGCATGCGGGCTGGCGATGCGGGTATCGGCCAGATAGGCCTCCACTTCCGCCACCGAGCCCGCCGCCATGTTGGCCTGCTCGCGCGCCGCCACCTTGGTCTCTTCCCGCGCCCCTTCCAGGGTCATCTGGTACTGCTGCCATGCCATGCCTTCGCTGTACTTGGCAGCCTGCCAGGCGGTCCAGGCTTCATCCCGTTTCTGCAACGGCATCACGCCATCCCGGTGCAGACTGGCAATGCGTTCATAGGTCTTGGCGCGCAGCAGGGCTGCCGCCCTCGCCTTTTGCCACTGATCCTTGGCGCCAGCGATCTGCTGCGCGCGCGCGCCCTTCTCCGCCTCCTCGGCCATGGCTCCGGCTGCAGCCTGTCCCGCCTTGGCCTGGCTCAGCTTGGCCTCGATCTCGGGACTGGCCAGAGTAAAGACCAGCTGATCCCGGGCCAGCTGGTCACCCTTCTTCACCAGCACCTCGTCGATGCGACCCGCCACCTTGGAGGAGACCGAATACTGCTGCGCCTCAACCTGCCCCTGCAAGCGCACCGGCTCGGGCTGATAGGCGAGCCAGAAACGCCAGCCCAGCCAGATCACCAGCAGGACCAGCGCCAACGGCAGCAGCAGCGGCTTGACCTGGCTCATCGTCTTCTTGATGGGGGGATGACTCATGAATTCACCTCGACAAACGGGCGACCCTTGGCGGTCGAAACAGACATGGAAAACGGGACAAACAGGGCCGCGATCATGAATTCACCTCTATCGCCTGACCATGCTGGTATTGGCTGAAACTGTTCATCTGGCCTGAGAGCGCCAACAGGCGCGCCAGCGAGATCACATATTGATAGGCCGCCGCCGCGCGCTGGGTCTTGACCCCAGCCAGCTGGTGCTGGGCATCGACCACATCCAGCGAGGTGGATAGCCCCTGACCAAAGGCCTTATCCCGCAGCAACACGTTCTCCTCGGCCAGCGCCTGAGTGGAGGAGAGAGACTGGTACTCTTCCAGCCCCTGCGCCGCCTCGCGCCAGGTCTTCTCGACCAGCAGCTCCAGATCCTGGCGGGTCTTGGCTTGCAGCAGATTGACTTGCAGCTCCGCGCTCTTGGCCGCTTGTACCGTCTCGGAGCGGCCGTCGCGGCTCACCAGCGGCATGCTGACGCCCACCCCTACCAGCCAGTCCGGCGTGGTCTTGGAGACCAGCGAATCATCCTCATAGAGGTTGTAGTTACCAAACAGGAACAGCTCGGGGGCATATTTGCCTTTCTCCAGCGAGATCATGCCCTGAGCCTGCTCCTTCTTGGCAGCCAACAGCTTGAGGCCGGGATGCACCGCCAGGGTTTCCTCAACGAAGGCATCGAGTTGTGGCATGCTGTCGTTAATGAAGAGCCGGGTATTGGGTTCAGCCTGCTTGAGCTTGAGCATGTGGCCAAGTGCCAACTGGGCAATCTCCAGGCTGCGGCGGGACTTCTGAGTATCAATGCGTGCCCTGTCATAGGCCGACTGGGCCGACAGCCGCTCGACCTTGGCAATCTGCCCCTGAGCCTCCAGCTTTCTGGCATGATCCAGATGATGAGCCAGCCCATCCTCGATCTGCTGCTTGGTCTGCACCACCTGCGCCGCCAGTACCAACCCGAAATAGGTCTGGGAGAGGCTCTCAAAGGTGGCTTGCTGTTTGAGCACCAGCAACTGCTGCGCCTCGCTCACCTGCGCCTGCCGGATATCCTGCGCGGCATCAATACGACCGCCGGTAAACAGCGGCCAGAGCATCTTGACCGAGCTGGTCACCACATTCTGCTTGGTCAGCGGAGTGACAAAATCATCCGGACTGAGGTGTACCCCCATGCTCCCAAGTATGTTGCTCAGACCTGCGCCCAGCTCCGGATGGCTGGCAATGGGGTTGAGATCCGTCATGTCCAGTTCCATCGGCTGATCGAGGTGGGTATAGCTGGCCCCCACGTCCACCTTGGGCAGATACATGGCCTTGGCAGCCTCACGCAACTGTTTCGCCCGATCCACACCAGCCTGTTCCGCCGCCAGTCCGTCATCCTGCTGGATGACCCGACTCCAGGCTTCGCCGAAACTGACCGGCTGTGCCTGAGCAGAACCCAGCACGACCCCCAGCAGACACGGGTAGAGAGATTTGATGAACCTTGACGTCATACATCCCCAGTCTGTTTGTAATAAAATTGTTTGGAGCCTTTGCTCGATTCAAGCTCGCTATCATAGCGCAAACCCCAAGCGGATGGGGACAGGCAAATCGTCGAGTAACTTTCTCATTTGACCCCGTAAACTCACCCCGACAATATGCCTGATTTTCAAGCACTCCTGAATTTGCAAGCCTTGGCGCGACGTTTTTTTCAGAAAAAAATGGCTGACGCTCAAATACTAACCTTTTCTCCTGACTAAAAAATGCGTAATATACGCCGCCCTAAGCCGATGGTAACCGTGGAATGCAGATAGGTCCCCACACGCTTGAAACTCCCTTGATTGTGGCTCCCATGGCCGGTGTAACAGACCGACCATTTCGTGAACTTTGTTTGCGATTGGGCGCTGGCATGGCCGTTTCCGAGATGCTGCTGGCCAACCCGGATGTCTGGGATACCCAGAAAACCAGGATGAGAATGGATCACTCTGCAGAAGGTGGCTTGCGATCGGTCCAGATTGCCGGAGCCGACCCCGAGATGATGGCGTTTGCCGCCCGCTACAACGTGGAGCAGGGCGCTCAGATCGTCGACATCAACATGGGTTGTCCAGCAAAAAAAGTGAACAAGAAGTTGGCAGGTTCCGCCCTGCTGCGTCATCCCGATCTGGTCAGAACCATCTGCCGGGCCGTAGTGGATGCAGTGGATGTGCCTGTTACCTTGAAGATCCGCACAGGATGGGATCCGGATAACCGCAATGGCGAGGAGATCGCCCGAATCGCCGAAGATTGCGGTATCGCGGCCCTCGCCGTGCATGGTCGTACCCGTGCCTGCCTCTACCGGGGTCACGCTGAGTACGACACGATTAAGGCGATTAAGCAGGCCGTATCGATTCCTGTTGTCGCCAATGGCGACATAGACAGCCCGGAGAAGGCCCGGTATGTCCTCGACTATACCGGCGTTGATGCCGTGATGATCGGCCGTGCAGCGCAAGGACGACCCTGGATTTTCCGGGAAATCCGTCATTTTCTTGAAACGGGCACCAAGCTGCCGCCTCCCGAAAGGGAAGAGGTTCGCACCCTGATGAACGAGCATGTAACCAACCTGCACCAGTTTTATGGTGCATATCTGGGAGCGCGCATTGCCCGTAAACACGTGGGCTGGTACCTGGATGAAGAAGAGGCGGGCCGAGAATTCCGTAAGCACTTCAATGCCCTGGATTGTGCAGACGCACAACTAGAGGCACTCGAAGCGTATTTCGATGGATTAGGTTAACGCATAACTAAAGAGCCGACCGAATATGTTCGAACAAACCCTGACTTCTGATGCATTGGTAACAACTACTCACAATCACGCTGCCGAGCCGACCCAGCGCCCCCTGCGTGACTCTGTGCAACAGGCCTTGCGTAACTATCTGGCCCAGTTGAACGGTCAGGAAGTGATTGATCTGTACGATATGGTCCTCTCCGAAGTCGAAGCTCCCATGCTGGACGTGATCATGCAATACACCCGCGGTAACCAAACCCGCGCCGCTGTGATGATGGGCATCAACCGTGGTACCCTGCGTAAGAAACTCAAGCGCTACGGCATGAACTGATCTCGATCAGACCTGCTACAGTGCAGACGAAGGCGTATTCCAGCGATGGGATACGCCTTTTTCTATGCCCGGTTGTCTCTCATGGCAGAATCTCACTCCGTAGCCAGCTTGATACCGATCCCCACAAAGAGGCCCCCCATCAGACGGTTGAGCCAAGCTCCCAGCCGGGCTGGCAACCTTACCTTGCGACTTGCATAGGCCGTTGAGAATGCCAACAGATGACACCAGATCATGCCATTGAAATTGAAGATGCAGCCCAGCACGATGAAGGCCAGCGCCTTCTGCGGCGCATCGGGGGCGATAAATTGGGGCACGAAGGCGAGGAAGAAAAGCGCAACCTTGGGATTCAGCACATTGGTCAACAGCCCCTGCCGATAGATCCGGCCATAAGAGAGCCCCGGCAACGCTACAGCAGCCTTGGTGGCAGAAGGAGCCTTGGCACCTTGCCAAAACATGGAAAGCCCCAGGTAGACCAGATAGCACGCCCCCATCAACTTGATGACGACGAACAGCTCAGCAGAGGTGCTCAACAAAGCCGACAACCCCAGTGCCGCCGCCAACACATGCACCATGGTGCCCGTCCCAATCCCCAGCGCAGCCACGGAACCCGCTCGCCAGCCCTGAGAGCCACTGCGCAGCATGATAAGCAGGGAGTCCGGCCCGGGCATCATGTTCAACAGCAAACCAGATACGATAAACAACGCCAGATCGTGGATCCCCAACATACACGGCTCCTTGCTCGTGAAAGAGACAGTCTATGGATCCCGTGCCTCTTGTCATCCCCCATCCCAGCAATAGTGATTATCAAGGAAGGGAATAGCAGAAAAGCCTGGTGCGCATTAGCATTAGCATTAGCATGGATTGGAACCCAAAGCTGAGGTGGTATTGAGCAGAACCCAAATCTTGGTTTTAGTGAGCTCCAGCAAACGAAATGGACGGGGATATATAACGCGGGATAGCGCAGTAATCCGAATCAGAGCAGGGAAAAAATGAACGAATGAAAGGGCCTGAAGGAAAGCATCACCTAGCCATTACAGCCAAGCACTTGAATTTCAGCCAATAAAAAAGCCCGCTCATCTGAGCGGGCTTTCAATGTTGGGTGCCTGGCAGTGTCCTACTCTCGCATGGCGAATGCCACACTACCATCGGCGCTACCGCGTTTCACTTCTGAGTTCGGCATGGGATCAGGTGGTTCCACGGCGCTATGGCCGCCAGGCAAATTCTTAATCCAGAAAGCTGACGTGAGTAATGATGCTGAGCTTGGCTTATCACTATCAC
>NZ_CDBI01000086.1:11888-45456 GCF_000820025.1 Aeromonas popoffii | reverse complement strand
ATCCCAGTAACGACCACCAGATCGAAAAGCCCGCAACGATGCGGGCTTTTTTTATGGCTGTTGCTCATCAGATTGTCAGACGATCCAGCTGGGTTGCCTGGGTTGCCTGGGTTGCCTGGGTTGCCTGGGTGGTTGCGGCCTGCGCCAGCTTCTCGCTCAGGCGATGGCTGGCACCCAGGGGCTGCGGCATCCCCCATGCGCATCAGGCAGGCTCTGGTTGATGGTATCGCTGACGGTACTCGGCTCCTTGGCCGCCTGGCGACCAGGTTGATGTGAGCGTGGATCCGCTGGATCTGTGCCACCGCCCGGTTGAGTGCCTCGAAGGAGTGCTCTGTGCCCTCGACAGTACTGGCCGAGCGGGTGATGCCGGTGCTCATCTACTGCTGGTTGCCCTGCACCATGCCGCCCAGCTGATCAGGAGGAGCCCCATGGTGAGCAACCGCTTGGTGTTGAGCGGGCGTTGTTTCATTCGAAAACTCCTTTTGGCAAGAATGACAACGAATCACGTGAGGGTATCTGGACACTTGCGTATCACCGGATTTGTTGATGGGTTTGTGGCCAGCTTCTGGTTATAATTTTTGCCTTTCCGAGCCTTGATGGAACAGTCGCAATGAGCAATGCACTGAGCAGTATCCCTCCGGTGGTCGAGATGGACTACCCGTTCCCGGTCAAACCGGCCCCGCTGACCGCCGAGCAGAAAACGACCCTGATCGCAGACATCAAGGCACTGCTTGAAGCGCGCCAGGCTGTGCTGGTTGCCCACTACTACACGGATCCCGAGATCCAGGCGCTGGCCGAGGCCACTGGTGGTTTCGTCGGTGACTCCCTCGAGATGGCCCGTTTTGGCCGGGATCACGCCGCCCAGACCCTGATCGTGGCCGGGGTGCGTTTCATGGGGGAGACCTCCAAGATCCTGAGCCCGCACAAGCGGGTGTTGATGCCGACCCTGGAGGCCGAGTGTTCCCTCGATCTGGGCTGCCCCAGCGATAAATTCTCGGCCTTCTGCGATGCCCACCCCGACCACATAGTGGTGGTTTATGCCAATACCTCGGCTGCGGTGAAGGCGCGGGCAGACTGGGTGGTGACCTCCAGCATTGCGCTTGAGATAGTCGAACACCTCGACAGCCAGGGTCACAAGATCATCTGGGGCCCGGACAGGCACCTCGGCGCCTATATCGAGAAGAAGACGGGCGCCCAGATGCTGCGCTGGCAGGGCCACTGCATCGTCCATGACGAGTTCAAGGCCCGAGCCCTGCGCGAGCTCAAGGAGCAGAACCCGGATGCGGCTGTGCTGGTGCATCCGGAATCTCCGGCCTCGGTCATCGAGTTGGCCGATGCGGTGGGCTCCACCAGTCAACTGATCAAGGCGGCCACAGAACTGCCTCAGCAGAAGCTGATCGTGGCGACCGATCGCGGCATCTTCTACAAGATGCAGCAGGCTTGTCCGGACAAGGAGATGGTCGAGGCGCCGACCGGTGGCGATGGTGCCACCTGCCGCAGCTGCGCCCACTGTCCCTGGATGGCAATGAACGGTCTGGTGGCGATCAAGGAGGCGTTGACCGATGGCGCCGAGCGTCACGAGATCCTGGTGGATGAAGCCCTGCGGGTGAGGGCATTGCTCCCGCTGGATCGCATGCTCGATTTTGCCGCCGAGCTCAGGCTCAAGACTCAGGGTAACGCCTGACAAGAGTGGCATGACATGCAAAGAGGGCACCCGCGGGTGCCCTCTTTTGTTATGAGTGCCGTGAAGATCAGAGGATCACGGTAGAGAGGCTGTGCTCCTCATCCGGTGCTATGACTACGCCTGCCTCGGCTGTGATGGCTGCTTCGACGCAGAGCATGGTGCGGTAGCCGTCGTTGCTCATGTCAGCCATGGCGGTGGCACCTTCCTGCCAGGGGGTCCAGACCACAATGCTGTCGTGGTTGCCGCTGACCACCTGAGTAGTGCGATCGCCATCCTCAACCCGGATCATGGCCTCGGGTTGGTGGTAGACCCGATCAATGGCCTCTGTGAGTGTCAGCGCACCCTGCTGCTGCGCATCCTGGCCGGTCAGCATGTCTGCATAAGGCTCACCCAGTCCGATCACGCTGACGGCTTCCGGGGCGCCAATCTGCAGATAGGTATGCAGGGCGGCATTGTAGGCGATGGGGGCCTTGCCCGTGTTGCGGGTCGTCAGCACCAGCGAGAGCTCCTTGCCGACCAGGACGTCCAGTTCCAACTCGAAGGGGTGGGGCCAGAGGGTACGGGTCGCGTTGTTGTCACGCAGAGAGAGATGGACGAGCGTGCCATCGCCGTGATCAGAGACACCGTCCAGGGTCCAGAGGCTGGTGCGGGCGAAGCCGTGGGACGGTTTGCCGCTGCCGACACGGGCGGGGGCCGGGCCGAACCAGGGCCAGCAGATTGGAACGCCACCGCGGATGGGCTTGCTGCCGTCCAGCACGGCCTTGTCGCTGAGCCAGAGCGAGGCGGGTTCGCCGTGGCGCTGGTAGTGCAGCACCTGGGCACCAAATAGGCTGATCTCGGCCTTTGCATCGCCATTGTCGATGGAGAGCAGGGGCAGGCCAGCGGCATTATGGCTGAGGATACAGTGGGCAGTCAGAGAGCGTGTCGGTTGCATGAGGACTCCTGTGCTCGCGCACATTCAGAAGAGAGGGTCGGAAAATCCACGGTCCAGAATACAAAAAAGCGGCCAATGGCCGCCTTTTTTCAAGCTACTTGATTGCGCATCCCAAATTACTTGGAGATGTGAGCGATCAGGTCCAGAACCTTGCTGGAGTAGCCCATTTCGTTGTCGTACCAGGATACAACTTTAACGAACTTGTCGTTCAGAGCGATACCGGCTTTGGCATCGAACACGGAAGTCTGACGCTCGCCCAGGAAGTCAGTGGAGACCACTTGATCTTCGGTGTAGCCCAGCACGCCCTTCATGGAACCTTCAGAGGCTGCTTTCATGGCTGCGCAGATTTCAGCGTAGGTAGCCGCTTTCTTCAGGTTGACGGTCAGGTCAACAACGGATACGTCCGGAGTCGGTACGCGGAAAGCCATGCCGGTCAGTTTGCCGTTCAGTTCCGGGATAACAACGCCAACAGCTTTGGCAGCACCGGTAGAGGACGGGATGATGTTCTGAGCCGCACCGCGGCCACCGCGCCAGTCTTTGGCAGACGGACCATCAACGGTCTTCTGGGTAGCAGTGGTAGCGTGGACAGTGGTCATCAGGCCGGATTCGATACCGAAGGTATCGTTCAGAACCTTGGCGATCGGGGCCAGGCAGTTGGTGGTGCAGGAAGCGTTGGAAACGATGTCCTGACCAGCGTAGGTCGCGTCGTTAACACCCATGACGAACATAGGGGTAGCGTCTTTGGACGGGCCAGTCAGAACAACTTTCTTGGCGCCGGCAGCGATGTGCTTGCGAGCAGTCGCGTCGTCCAGGAACAGACCGGTGGCTTCGGCAACAACGTCAACACCGATGGCATCCCACTTCAGGTTTGCCGGGTCACGTTCAGCGGTAACACGTACGGTTTTGCCGTTGACAACCAGGTTGCCGTCTTTGACTTCAACGGTGCCCTTGAAGCGGCCGTGAGTGGAGTCGTACTTCAGCATGTAAGCCATGTAGTCAACGTCGATCAGGTCGTTGATACCAACCACTTCGATGTCAGTACGCTCAGCGGCCAGACGGAAGACGAAACGGCCGATGCGGCCAAAACCGTTAATACCTACTTTGATAGTCATATTTGGTTACCTAACTGTTCAGTAGTCAAAGAAAATTCCGTTTGTAAATTTACTAGAACTCCCCCATGAGTCAACCAACATTCTGTCTGAAATTGCGCTAAATCATGAAAAACTGTGAAATTTATTTTCGGTTTATGTAACTGACTACCAACTTTTGTCGAAAATGTCGTCGGTTGGTTCGCGTCACAGATATCAACAATAGTGCCTGTTCGGTCACACAACCAGCTAGGCAGATGTGTAAAAATGTGCGCGGTTCAGCATGGCCAAAGAGCCATTGTTCAAGTACCACCCATAAAAAATTAATCAAAATAGTATAGATAGAATCCACAGCGGGAATTCTCAAACTATGACCACCCTGATTGAACATCTGGCTGCCGCCAAAGGCATTGCCAGTGAGTATGTTGACGCCTGGGGCCACTCGGCCCAGGTATCCGAAGAGAGCAAGGCCGCCATGCTGGGCGCAATGGGTTATCGCGTCGATGACGAAGTAGCCCTGACGCAGCAGCTGGAGCAGGAGCATCGTCAGCATTGGCTGCGCGCGCTGGATCCCGTGATGGTGGTTCGCAGCGGTGAACCCATTACCCTCGACGTTCGCTTGCCCATCGATTTCGTCAATGACGCCCTCAGCTGGCAGCTTGCGCTGGAGCAGGGGACTGTGTTGTCCGGCCAAATCACCCCCATCGAGGGTGAGCTGGTAGGCGTCGCAGAATTCGAAGAGATGGAGTGCCAGGCCTATCGCGTGGCGTTGAATGTGCAGCCTGAACTGGGTTATCACCAGCTGACCCTGCTGGAGGAGGGCAACGATGAGCCGCTCGCCAGCATGCGTCTCATCGTCGCGCCCAAATCCTGTTACAAGCAGGCTCCCATCGCCGCTGGCCGCAAAGTGTGGGGCCCGAGCGTGCAGCTCTACTGCCTGCGCAGCCGCCACAACTGGGGCATAGGTGATTTCAGCGATCTCGGCCAGCTGGTCGAGAAAGCCGCAGCCTGGGGAGCCCACTTCGTCGGCCTGAACCCCATTCATGCCCTCTATCCTGCCAACCCTGAGAGTGCCAGCCCTTACAGCCCCTCGTCCCGTCGCTGGCTCAATGTGGCCTACATCAACGTGGAGGTAGTGCCCGAGTTTCTGGCCAACGATCGTCTCAAGGCTGAGGTAGCCAACCCGGCGTTCCAGCAGCACCTAAGTGAGCTGCGCGCCAAGAGCAACGTGGATTACACCGGCGTCATCGAGACCAAGATCGGTATGCTGCGCAAAGTGTTTGACCAGACAAAGCCTGGCCAAGCGCGACAAACGGCATTCGAAAAGTTTGTTATCGCCGGTGGCGACAGCCTGCAACAGCAGGCGGCCTTTGATGCCCTGCAGGCCTACTTCTATGGCAAGGGCGAAAACGCCTGGGGCTGGCCGGTATGGCCCGATGCGTACCGCGATTACCACAACCCCGAGGTGGCCACCTGGGTCGCCGCGCACCAGCAGGACGTGAACTTCTATCTCTACCTGCAGTTCCTGGCCGATGAGCAGTTGGCGCACGCCGATGCCCGCGCCAAGGCCGCCGGTATGGTGATGGGGATCTATCGGGATCTGGCGGTCGGGGTCTCTGAAGGCTCCACCGAGATCTGGGCCAACCGGGATCTCTACTGCCCGAAAGCCTCGGTCGGGGCGCCACCCGATATCCTGGGTCCGCTCGGCCAAAACTGGGGCCTGCCCCCCATGAACCCGAACCAGCTGTTCGAGGCGGGCTATCAGCCCATGGTGGATCTGTTCCGCGCCAACATGCGCTCCTGCGGCGCGCTGCGCATCGATCACGTGATGGCCTTGCTGCGCCTGTGGTGGGTGCCGCCCGGAGAGTCCGCCGCCAAGGGGGCTTACATCTACTATCCGGTCAACGATCTGTTGGGGATCCTGGCGCTCGAATCCCACCGCAATCAGTGCCTGCTGATTGGTGAAGATTTGGGCACTGTGCCCGAAGGCATAGACGTCACGCTCAAAGAGAACGGCGTTCACTCTTACAAGGTGTTCTTCTTCGAGCGATCCAAGGCCGATGGGGGCTTCATTTCCCCTGCTCACTACACCGAGCAGGCGATGTCGGCCCTGACCACGCACGACATGCCGACCCTCAAGGGCTTCTGGCATTGCGACGATCTGGCGCTGGGCCGCGAGCTGAAATTGTATCCGGATGAAGACGTGCTCAAGACCCTGTATGCTGATCGCCATCAGGCAAAACAGCGGATCCTCGACAGCCTGCATGCTCATGGCGTCATCTCTGACAACGTCAGTCAAGACGTGAACTGGGTTGGCATGAACACAGAACTCAACCATGGGCTGCAACTGCATATGTCCCGCGGCAGCTGCGCTCTGTTCAGTACCCAGCTGGAAGACTGGCTGGAGATGGACAAACCGGTCAACGTGCCGGGTACCAGTTATCAATACCCCAACTGGCGTCGCAAGCTGTCCACCGATCTGGAGGATATTTTTGCCAATGAAGCGCTCAAGGCGCTGGCAGGCAAGATGAGCCAGGCCCGTGATGAGGCCAGTCGTTGAGCCACTGCCGACAAAACGTGACTCACTTACATCCGTTTCGGCCCTGGCCGGAGCGGATGTTCAGCTATGAAAGGAAATCTCGATGCTCGTTGAACGTTTGGTTGCTGCCCGCTGCGCCGATCCCTTCTCTCATTTAGGCCTGCAGACCAACCCGGATGGGCCAGGCCTCAAATTGACTGTCTGGTTACCGGATGCCCTCGAGATGCGCGTCAGGGATCTCAAGTCGGGCAAAATCGTTGCCACCTTGGCACCCTCCGATGAATCGGGCCTTTTTGAAACTGTTTTCACCCGCCGTAAAAATCCCTTTCCCTACCAGTTGATCGCCGACTATGCCGATGCCAAAGCCGAATTTGTCGACCCCTACCAGTTTCAGGATGCAGGTTGGGCCGGTCTGGCAGAACTGACCTCCCAGCCGGACAACATCTACCACACGCTCGGTGCGCAACTGCGCACCGTGGAGCACCTTGGCGTGCAGGTGGAAGGGGTGCGCTTTGCCGTCTATGCGCCGAGCGCCACCGCCGTGAGTCTGATTGGTGATTTCAACTTCTGGGACGGTCGTCGTCACCCCATGCAGCGCAGCCAGTGTGGTCACTGGGTGCTGTTCGTGCCGGGCCTCAAGGCGGGGGATCGCTACAAGTTCGAGCTCAAAGACCCCATGGGCAATCGGCTGCCCCACAAGAGCGACCCGGTCGGTTTCTACTGCGAGCAGTACCCGTCGTTCGCCTCCGTGGTCTACGACCACGAGCAGTACCAGTGGCAGGATGCCGCCTGGCGCGAGAGTCAGCAGAATGACAAGCGGGATCAGCCGCTCTCCATTTACGAGCTGCACGTCGGCTCCTGGAAGCGCCACCCCAACGGTGACAGCTTGAGCTGGCGCGAGCTGGCGGTGGATCTGGTCGCCTACATCAAAGAGATGGAGTATACCCACATCGAGCTGCTGCCGGTCTCCGAGCACCCGTTCAGCGGCTCCTGGGGCTACCAGCCGGTGGGCATGTTCTCCCCCACCAGCCGCTACGGCAGCGCCGACGACTTCAAATATTTCGTCGACCAGTGCCACCAGGCTGGCATCGGCGTCATCCTGGACTGGGTACCGGCTCACTTCCCGTCCGATGCCCACGGTCTGGCCCGTTTCGACGGCACCCCACTCTATGAGTACGAAGATCCGCGCCGTGGCTGGCACCCGGACTGGAACTCCTACATTTACGATTTCGGCCGTAATACGGTGCGCCAGTTCCTGGTGGCGAGCGCCCTGTTCTGGCTCGACAAGTTCCACATCGATGGCCTGCGGGTGGATGCGGTCGCCTCCATGCTCTATCTGGACTATTCGCGCAATGCGGGCGAGTGGGTGCCGAACGTTGACGGCGGCAACCATAACTACGAGGCGATAAGCCTCTTGAAGTGGACCAACGAAGAGGTGTACGGCAAGTATCCCCACGCCATGACCATCGCCGAGGAGTCCACCGCCTTTGCCGGCGTCTCTCGCCCGACCTTCCTCGGTGGCCTCGGTTTTGGCTTCAAGTGGAATATGGGCTGGATGCACGACACCCTCACCTATATGCAAAAAGAGCCTATTCACCGTCGCTACCACCACAACGACATGACCTTCTCCATGGTGTACCACTATGACGAGAACTTCATCCTGTCGCTCTCCCACGACGAGGTGGTGCACGGCAAGCACTCCATGCTCTACAAGATGCCCGGTGACGAGTGGCAGCAAGCCGCCAACCTGCGCGCCTATATGGGCTTCATGTATGCCCACCCGGGCAAGAAGCTCAACTTCATGGGCACCGAGATCGCCCAGAGCAACGAGTGGAACCACGATGCCCAGCTGCCGTGGCACCTGCTGCAGTACCCCAAGCACGATGGCCAGCAGCGGTTGATCCGCGATCTCAACCACCTTTACCGTCATGAGCCTGCCTTGTATCAGGCCGATTATGAGCAAGTCGGCTTCCGCTGGCTGGATCACAACGATGCCGACAACAGCATCTTTGCCTGGCTGCGGGCCGACAAGCAGGGGGCCCATCCGATCATGGTGACCTGCAACTTCACCCCTGTGCCGCGTATCACCTATCGACTCGGGGTGCCGGCCGCGGGCCGCTATCGCGTGGTGCTCAATACCGACAGCGAGCATTACTGGGGCAGCAACTATGATGTGGGTCTGGCCTTCGTCGCCGAGCCGACTCCCTGGCAGGGAATGGGGCACAGCATAGTGCTGGATCTGCCGCCGCTCGCGACCTTGTTCATCAAACAGGAGTCTTGATGTTTGCAATGGAAAAGGGGCAGGACCACCCGCTGGGTGCGCTGCTCGATGAGACAGGTTGTCACTTCTGTGTGTGGGCCCCGCAATCGGACAAGGTGGAGCTCTGCCTGTTCGACGAACAGGAGCAGGAGCTGGCCCGGCTGGCGCTGCCCGGCCGTCGGGGTCAGTACCGCTTCGGCTATGTGCGCGGCGTCAAGGCCGGTCAGCGTTACGGCTATCGGGTGCATGGCACGCCCCAGGATGGGATGCTGTTCGATCCGCAGAAGCTGCTGATCGACCCCTACGCCAGGGCGCTCAGCCGGGCGACCCATTGGGATGACAAGCTGTATGAGGGCGACAGTGCAGAGATGATTGCCAAGTCGGTGGTGGTGGATGACGCCTTCGACTGGCAGGGGATTGGCAAGCCCGGGATCCCATCAGAGCGCACCGTCATCTACGAAACCCACGTCAAGGGCTTCACCCGCCAGCATCAGGGGGTGCCGAGCGAGCTGCGCGGCACCTACCTCGGCATCTGTCATCCGTTGATCCTCGAGCACATGAAGAGCCTCGGTATCACCTCGGTGCAGCTGATGCCGGTGGCGGCTTTTATGTCGGAACCCCGACTGGAGCAATTGGGACTGACCAACTACTGGGGCTACAACCCCATCGCCTTCTTCGCCCCGGAGCCGCGTTACAGCACCAAGGCAGACGAGGCGGTGACCGAGTTCAAGACCATGGTGCGCGAGCTGCACCGGGCCGGGCTCGAGGTGATACTGGATGTGGTCTACAACCACACTGCCGCCTCGGGCTTCGACGGCCCTACCCTCTCGTTCAAGGGCTTTGACAACGCCGGTTACTACGCCTTCGAAGCGGGCCCCCACGGCCCAGACTACACCCGTCACGCCAACGTCACCGGCTGTGGCAACAGCGTCAACCTGGATCATCCCAACACCCTGCGGCTGGTGCTCGATGCCCTGCGCTACTGGGTGACCGAGATGCAAGTGGACGGTTTCCGCTTCGATCTGGCGGTGACCCTGGCGCGGGAAGCGGGGGAGTTTGATCCCATGGGGGCCTTCTTCAAGGCCATGATGGCGGATCCCGTGCTGGCGCGAGTCAAGCTCATCGCCGAGCCCTGGGATATTGGGCCGTTTGGCTATCGGCTTGGCCAGTTTCCGAGCCAGTGGTTGGAGATCAACGACCGTTATCGCGACACGGTGCGCGCCTTCTGGCGCGGTGATGCCGGCAAGATGGGGGATTTCGCCACCCGCTTGGTTGGATCGCGGGATATCTTCCCCAAGAACTGGCGCTCCCCCCACACCAGCGTCAACTACCTCTGCTATCACGACGGTTTCACCCTGGAGGATCTGGTCTCCTACAACCAGCGTCATAACCAGGCCAACGGAGAGGACAACCGGGACGGTCATGGCAACAACCTCTCCAACAACCATGGGGTAGAGGGGCCGACTCTGGACCCGCGGGTCAACAACCTGCGCCAGCAGCAGAAGCGCAACCTGATCGCCACCTTGCTGCTCTCTCAGGGCACGCCGCACTTCCTGGCCGGGGACGAGATGGGGCGCAGCCAGCTGGGCAACAACAACGCCTACTGTCAGGACAACCAGATCAGCTGGGTCAACTGGCAATGGCGGCCGGAAGACGAGCGGTTGTTCGCCTTCACCCAGCAGATGATGGCACTGCGGGCAGAATCGACCGTCTTCTCCAATCTGCAATTGAGTGATGACAGCTGGAACGGAACGCCCACCCATTGCCATCAGGTCAACTGGTATCACCCGGATGGCCATCAGCTCACCGATCAGGATTGGCACGCTCCCATGGGGCAGGCATTTGCCATGGATATCGGCATGCAGCTGTGCGAGGGGGAGCGCTGGTACGTGCTGTTCAACGCCAGCGATTACGATATCCAGTTCCGCCTGCCGCCGCCGGGGGAGGGGTTGGAGTGGATCCAGACCATAGACACGGCCACTAACGACGGCCTGCCCTTCCTGCCCGATGACATCAAGCGTCAGGTGGCGGTGGGCCGCGCCCACTCCCTCAAGTTGCTGGAGCGGGTTGCCCTGACGGCGGTGGCGCTGGCCGAAGAGGGGGTCGTTGCCGTGCCGGATGTTGCTGTCGTGTTGTCAACGGGATCACAGTTCCCGCTGGCGGGGTAGAGCAAAGCGGCCTGACTGGCTATGCTGGGCGCCGTGATAAATGGCAAGGAGTCGGTATGAGCAACAACAATTCTGAGCAGTGGCGCAACAAGCTGAGTGCGGAGCAGTTTCGTGTCTGCTGGGAGAAGGGCACCGAGCAGCCCTACAGCGGCGCCCTGCTCCACAACCGCAAGAGTGGTGACTATCTCTGCGTCTGCTGCAAGAGCGTGCTGTTTCACTCAGGAGCAAAGTTTGACTCCGGCTGTGGCTGGCCTTCGTTCGATCGGGCCATCGAGGGCACAGTGACCTACACAGAGGACAGAAGCCACGGCATGAAGCGGGTGGAGATCACTTGTAGCCAGTGCGGATCCCACCTGGGGCACGTCTTTCCCGACGGGCCGACCGAGACCGGGCAGCGTTACTGCGTCAACAGTCTGAGTCTGGATTTCGATCCCGAGGCCTGAGCGACCAGTTTGAACATGAAAAACGGCGCCCCATCACGGAGGCGCCGTTTTTTTATGGTGCATCGTCCACCATCTGGTTCAGGCCAGCAGCATGGCGGCCCCCACCAGCAGTGCGGCAATGGCCAGAATGGGCAGCTTCAATATTCGCAACAGATAGAAGCCGACGGCGGCCAGCGCCAGATCGGTCGGCACCTGTACCGCGCTCTGCCACACCGGTTGATAGAGCGCCGCCAACAGCAAGCCCACCACGGCGGCGTTGATGCCGATCACGGCCCCTGCCAACCGGGGGCGGGCCAGCCAGCCCTGCCAGCAAGGCCCCAGGGCCCACAACAGCAAAAAGCCGGGCAGGAACAGCGCCAGGGTCGCCAGCAGGGCTCCTGCCAGCGGCGTGGTTGGTAGCAGCTGAGCGCCGAGATAGGTGGCCAGGGTGAACATGGGGCCGGGCACCAGCTGGGCCAGACTGTAGCCAGTCAGAAACTGCTGCTCGTTGAGGGTGTGGCCCACGCTCTCTTGCAGCAAAGGCAGCACCACGTGGCCGCCGCCAAACACCAGGCTACCCGCCCGGTAGAAGTCGGCGACCAGCTGGCTGGCGGGGCCAGTGGCCAGCAGCGGCAGGCCGACAAACAGCAGGGCAAACAGCAGCAGGGTGGGCCAGTGGGGCTGGCGCATCGATATTGGTTGAGTGGGCGAGGGCTGTGGGCCTTGGGCTTGCGACTCCCCGACGCGGGCACAGAGCAGGGCGGCGCCGAGCAAGAGGCCGAGCTGTGTCAAGAGCCCGGGTTGCCACCAGAGCGCAGCGGCTGTTGCCACCATGATCCCCTGGGCCAGCGCCGTCTTGCAGAACTGACGGCTCATGGTGAGCACAGCATCTGCGACCACCACCAACGCCAGCAACTTGAGGCCGTGCAGGGCGGCATCCAGCCAGAGGTTGGCCGTTAGTTGTCCCACCCCGATGGCGGCGGCCATCAACAGCAGGAAGGAGGGAAGGGTAAAGCCGAGAAAGGCGGCCAGTGCCCCGCCCAGGCCTGCCTTGTGGCGGCCGATGGCGAAGCCGAGCTGGCTGGAGGCTGGGCCCGGCAGCAACTGACACAACGCCAGCAGCTGGGCGAATTCGGCCTGACTCAGCCAGCCCAGCCGTTCGACGAAGGTGCGCTGGAAATAACCGATATGGGCGGCGGGCCCGCCGAAGCTGACACAGCCCAACCACAGAAATTGAATGAATACCTGCCCCACCTGTTCACCTCCTCGTTGTCCTCATAGACCCGGTTGGGATGATATGACAAAGCGGTGACTTTTTTATGACAAATCGGGGGTGGCTGGCAAAGAGCAGCGTACTGCCAGTCAGCAGGCAATGGTCACTCTGTCGGCTGGCCTGGTTGAGGCAGGTAGCAACGGTCGGCCAGCCAGCAGGCGATTGATTGGCGGCTGGCATCGAAGTGGGGCTCTGGCAGGTCGCGGGGATCGCACCAGACCCAGCCCTCGCATTTTTCCGGCTCCAGCAGTTGCGGCTCCCCTTCCACCCGGGCCAGCAGGGTGACCGAGATGTAGTGCAGCCCGCTCTCGCGCCAGGTCTCCAGGTTGTTGGTGACGGCGATGACGCTGGGATTGCTGATCCTGAACCCCGTCTCCTCGGCCACTTCCCGGATCGCCGCCGATTCGAAGCTCTCACCCAGCTCCAGATGGCCGCCGGCGATGGACCAGTAGGGGGCATGGCTGCCCTTGCGCTTGCCAAGCAACACCTGGCCCTGGCTGTTGGTCAAGATAACGCCGACACCGACGCGGGGATAGGGAGTAGACATAAGAAAAGCTCCTTGCTGAAACGGCGTATTGCACCATAAAAACGTGCCCACCTTAGGGCGGCTGGGCCCGTCATGCAAGTCGCCTGCGGCGTGATGGATCAGTCCGGTGACTCAGTCCCGCTGGACCCGCATTTTGCCGGTGTGACATCCCTCGAACAGACCGAGGAAGGCCTGCGGCATGCTGGCCAGCCCCTGATAGAGAGTCGCTTCAGCCTGGCGTGATCCGGTGTCGACGGCCGGGGACACCTCGGCCAGAAACTCGCCGTAGCGCTGCCAGTGTTCGAATACGATGAGCCCCCGCATGGTGAGGCGTTGGCGGATAAATTCAGGCCAATCCTGAATGTGGAGACTGGCAACTGTTTTGCGTGCAAATTATTCGGTCCCCAATTTTACTGGGGTATACTGGCCCCACTTGTCAGCGAGGTGCCCCCATGAGTGAATTGAAAAAACAGGTCTGTTTTGCCCTCTACAGTGCCTCCAATGCCGTGATGCGCGCCTACCGGCCGCTGCTGGACCGGCTGGATCTCACCTATACCCAGTACCTGGTGATGCTGTCGCTGTGGGCACGAGATGAGGTCAGTCTCAAGGAGATTGGCCAGGAGACTGGGCTGGATGCGGGGACCCTGACCCCCATCGTCAAGCGGCTGGAGAGCAAGGGCTGGCTGACCCGCACCATCTCCTGCGAGGATGAGCGGCAAAAATGCATCGGTCTGACCGAGGCTGGGCGCCAGTTGCAGCAGGAGGTTAAAGAGTGCTGTCTGGCGGACAACTTGCGCAATCAGGTGGATTTAGCCGATGCTGAGCTGGCTCAGCTCAAGCAGCTCTGCGATCGTATCTCTGCGCAACTGGGGCGCTGAGTGCGGCCAACCCATACAGTCTGAGGATCCACCCCATGAAAATTCTGTTGCCCCTGTTTACCCTGTTGCTGACAGCTTGTAGTTCCGGCCCCGATACGCTCTTGATGGAGATAGACGATGATGCCTGGCAGGCGATCTGCAAGGACGGTACCCAGGTCCAGGCCCTGGTCGAAGAGGGGATCTGCGCGGAGCATGGCGGAGTGGCCAGTTGGACGAATCAGCCAAGAGGTGAACGGATAGTAGATGATGCCGCCAATCCGTGTGATCCAGACGCCATAAAATGACACAATTGGCCAGCTGACCAGCTTTTTTCGCGATCTCGCCTGCACTTTGCCATCTTATTCATGGTGCGCTCAGTTTTCTCTTCCCATACTGGCCCCACAGTTCCAAAAGAGGAGAGACAAGATGCAAACATCTTTGGTCGGGCTCTCCATTCTGTGGGGGCTATCCAGTTTTGGTGTTCAGGGGGATTTCATCGAGAGCCGAGATTCCGTAGCGCCATCCTGGCAAGCTGAGTCCAGAGTGGAGATGGAAGGTTATCTGATCGAGCCGCTGGGCGAAGACCGCTGGCTGTTCGACAACGGCAGCGAGAGTCTGCTGGTCTCTCTGCCCCAGGGGCAGCGGGTACCCACTGGCGAGCGGTTGCGGGTGAGCGGTGAGCCCCAGCAGGAGCAGGCAGGCTGGCTGCTGCAGGTGCAGGATGTCAGCCAGGTTGCGGTCTGACAGACGTGCCATCCAGCAAGCAAAAATGAAAAAGAGGAGGCCCTGAGCCTCCTCTTTTTGTTATCGGTTTTGTCGTGATGGTAGAGAGAGTACCGCTCTGCCATCGCGGCCGCTGGCGACCCTACCCCAGATGATTGAGCGGCAGCGCCGTCTTGTGCTTGATGCGGCGCAGTACGAAGCTGGAGCGCACCCCGGTCACGCCCGGAATGTGGGTCAGCTTGTCCAGCAGGAAGTGCTGGTAGTGTTCCATGTCCCGCACCACCACCTTGAGCTGGTAGTCGGCGTCGTTGCCGGTAATGAGGTCGCACTCGAGCACCTCGGGCAGCTCCTTGATGGCCTTGTCGAAATTCTCGAACCGCTCCGGCGTGTGTCTGTCCATGGAGATATGAATATAAGCGGTGAGGGTGAGCCCCAACTGGCGGGCGTTGAGCAGGGTGACGTGGGTATCGATGAGACCTGCATCCTCCAGCGCCTTGACCCGGCGGGAGCAGGGGGAGGGGGAGAGCCCGACCAGCTCGGCCAGCTCCAGGTTGCTGATGCGGCCATTTTCCTGCATCAACTCCAGAATATGCCTGTCTATGCGATCAAGTTTCAGCATTCTCCGTTCCTCGTTGCAATTACTAATTCACTTTTCCTAGATTAAGGGTGAACTATTGCAAAAACAACTGAAAATACATGCTACTTCGCAACCACTCACCGCGCAGTGAGGGATATTATGGTTACATCTTCCGGTGGCAAAGCAGATACCTGACCGGGTCTCTGTGGTGAAGGACCTTACCGGGTCACCAACCCCATCAGCCGTCCGACCTTATCGGGAAACGACGGGCTGGAACGAGAGCACCCCCTCCCCCGAAGGCAACAAAGCAGGCATCCCGGCGCCTGCTTTGTTGTTTCTGGCATTTGGCGATTAAGGGCTCGGCGGCGTGATGCGGTAGAGACAGCGGTGATCCCCGTCCAGCAGGTATTGCTCCCGCTCCACCCCGGCGGGCGCCAGCAGTTGGCGAAACAGCGCCAACTCGCTACGACAGAAACCGCGGCACGCCCGCGCCGCCGCGCAGATCGGGCAGTGGCTCTCCCATAGCAGCCAGCTGCCATCCTCCTCCTGGCGCATGTCCGCCATATAGCCCTCTCGCGTGCGCTGCTCTTTCAGGGCGGCCAGCCTGTCAGCCAGCGCTGGCTGGGTCAGCTGTGCCTGATAACGGCCCAGCTGTTGCTGCTCCCGCTGCTGGATCAGCCGCTCCATGCCCACTTCGCCAAACAGCTGCTGGATATTATCGATAAGCTGCAGCGTCAGATCGCTGTGGCTATCGGGGAAGCGCTGCCAGGCCTGCTCGGTCAGATGCCACAAGCGCACCGGACGGCCACGGCCGCGCGCCTCATCACGAAATCCCACCCAGCCCTCGGATGCCAGCGCGGTCAGATGCTGGCGGGCGCCCATGGAGGTCATCTGTAATTGCTCGCCCAGCGTGGCGGCGCTCTGGGGCCCGTGACTCTTGAGCAGGAACAGGATCTTGTCGGTGCTGGCGTTCATTGAGGGCTTCCCGTTATCGACAGGTACGCCAAGGATCCGGGGTATCGCAAGAGGATCTGGTCAGTACGAAGGTTCATGGGGCCATTATGGCGAGCTGCTACATTTAAATCAACTATTCACTTTACTTAATGATGCGCCTTGCTCAGTATAAATAAACAAATAACTTTATTTAATGAGGCTGACATGGAAGGGATCAAGGGACAGGCGACCCTCTGGGTATTGGTGATGACGGTGATACTGGCTATAGCGGGCTTCAGCCTGCCCTCGCCCGTGCTGGCGCCACTGATGCTGGATCCGGCGCAGGGTATGCTGACAGCTGAGGCATCGGACTGGAGCCGCAAAGTGTGGCTGGGGGTCATTATGGGGCTCTATCCGCTGTTTCAACTGGTGGGATCCCCCAGTCTGGGGCGACTCTCGGACCGCCACGGCCGCAAACCTATCCTGACGGTCTGTCTGGTCGGCGTGCTGGCAGGGTATGCCCTGATGGCGCTCGGGATCGTCTGGCGATCCCTGCCACTCTTGCTGCTGAGTCGGGTGGTAGAGGGATTCTTCAATGGCAACATCGCCATCGTGCAGGCCATGGCGGCAGATATGAGCAGTAGCCAGACCAAGACCCGTAACTTCGCCTGGATCAACATCGGCATGAATCTGGGCTGGGTAGTAGGACCGATGATAGGAGGCTACGCGGCGGTGATCTCGGGGGATTACAGCCTGGCCGCCTGGTTGGCGGTGGCGATGACCCTGTTCAACCTGCTGCTGGTGCTCTGGTTGTTGCCCAATAAGGCCCCGGTTGCCCCCAGCCAGCAGGCGCCATCGCTCTCTTCCCGTCAGCTCTTGCTGCAACCGGCGCTGCTGCCCTACTTCATGCTGACCCTGCTCAGCTACGGGTCGGTGCAGCTCTATTTCACCTACTTCAACGTCTGGCTGGTGGATCGGCTGGCCTGGGATCCGGCCCAGTTGGCGCAGGCCTCGGTGCTGGTGAGCCTACCTATGATGGCGGGCTCCTGGCTCGGTGCCCGGTTCGCTCGCCATTGGCGCGGCAGCTCCCTCGGGATCGTCGGCCATCTGGTGATGGCGGCGGGCATGTTGCTCTTTATCCTGCCCAGCCACTGGTGGGGGCTGGCGCTCACCTTCATCCCGGCCGGCATCGGCATGAGCCTGGGGGAGCTGGCCACTTCGGTGGCGGTCTCCAACCGTAGCCACCCCGAGCAGCAGGGGCAGGCGATGGGGCTCTATCGCGGGTTGGCGGTGGTCGGCTCAATCCTGGCGGTCGTGGTGGGCAGCCTGGCATTGCTGGTGGGTACCGAGTGGCCCTTCTATCTGGCAGCGATCTCTGGCCTGCTCTGTGCCCTCGGTTTCTACGGTCTGCGCAAACGGGCTGATCGACGCCAGCGTCTGGCGAGCTGTGTCGAGCCGGGTTGAGGAGCCGTGGACGCGAGGGACTTGCCGTGTGCCCCAGTCAGATCACAGTTCGGCGATCCGCTATCGGGCAAGGCTTGCATCGGGGCGTCGGGTCTGGGACGGTAAGGCTCTTTGCTGATTTGTTTGAGGCTGGAGGAGCTATGAGTGAGTACAAGGCCATCGCGCTGGATATGGATGGCACCCTGCTGACCCGGGATCACCAGATCTCGTCGGCAACCCGGGCTGCACTGGCGCAAGCTCGCGCCCACGGCATCAAGGTGCTGCTGGTGACGGGGCGCCACTTTATGACGGCACGCCCCTTCCACCACGAGCTGGCCCTCGATACCCCCATCATCTGTAGCAATGGCGCTTATCTCTATGATCCGGCGCAGGATCGGATCCTGGCGGGCGATCCACTGGCCGTCGCGCCGCTCACCGCACTGCTGAGAGAGGTTGAGGCGCAGCAGATGGGGGCCCTGTTTCACCTGAGCGACGGGATCGGCTACTTGGGTTGCGAGGATCACGTGACCCGAATACGCCACTGGTCGGCCAATCAGCCGGATCATCTCAAGATCTCCCTGCTGCCTGCGGACGATCTGACGAGCTGGCTGAAGTACCCGATTTGGAAGCTGGAGCTGTTCAATCAGGATCCTGCCCGCCTGCACACCTTTATGGGCGAGGTGGTCGAGCAGATGCCCTTTACCCGCGACTGGGCGGCCCCCTATGCGGTGGAGCTGGTGCAACCCGGTTGCAGCAAGGGCAACCGGCTGGCCCAGTGGGCGGCGAGCGAGGGGATAAGGATGGAAAACGTGGTGGCGTTTGGGGATAACAACAACGACATCAGCATGTTCGAGCAGGTGGGGCTGGCGGTCGCCATGGGCAATGCCGCCCCCCATGTCCAGGCCCATGCCGACCTGGTGACAGCCGATCACAACGAGGACGGCATAGCGCTGGCGTTGCAGCGCTGGGTCTTGCCGGCGTAAAGGTCAAGCCGGGCCGGCGCGGCGAACCGTGGCCGAGCCCGCTTGCATTAATTGCCGAAGGAAAACTGGATCACCCGATCCGGGAAACGGATCCGGTTATAGTCGCGGCGCAGCCCCTCGTAATGGCGGATGGCGCGTTCGCGCTGGGCCCGGTAGTAGTCGCGCTGCTTGCTGTCGTTCTCATTGCGGATCTGCCGATCCAGCTGTTCGATATCCCGCTCTGTCCGCTCCATGTCGCTCTTGATCTCGCTGAGCTGCTTCTCCAGCTGGTACTCCTTGCGACCGCGATCGTACTGGGTGAGGAAGCTGGCATCGTTGGGGCAGACCCCCAGATACTCGGCGCCGGACTTGCCTTTGCTGTAAGCGAGCTCGGGAATGCAGTAGAGCTCCAGCCCCTTGGCATAACCCCGCTTCCACTCGGCTTCATCCACCTTGAGGCCATACTCGCCACAGGTCGACACATAGTCACGGGTCGCCTGACGGGTCTTGCCCTGTTCCCCATCCTGATAGCCCAGGTTGTACCAGCTCATGGCACGGCACTCCTCTTCCGACAGCGAGCTGCAACCGGCGAGCAGGAAAGGCAAGGTCAGCAACAGGATTTTGGGGGACATAAACGGGCTCCGGTATGGATGATGGGGGCATTCTAGTGAGGAAGCAGGGTCAGGACAAGGGGTGGGGACGGGTCTTGGTTGACGCCGTTTTATGATGTTTTTGTCACTATTGGTGACGGGCTGGGGCTCACTTTCCTTGTGGTCATGGGCAAGGTAAACTGCGCCACCTTTTAACTGGCCTGTAACAAAAATAATGAAAGTCCTGACCGTCGATTACCGCTCGCCCGATGCGGCGCAGCGCTTCACCGAATCCCTGCGTACCACCGGCTTTGGCGTGCTGACCAACCACCCTATCCCCAAAGAGCTGGTGCAGTCCATCTATGACAACTGGTATCGCTTCTTCATGAGCGAGCAGAAGCAGGATTTCCTGTTCAATCGCGAGACCCAGGATGGCTACTTCCCACCCTCGGTCTCCGAGGTGGCCAAGGGCCATAGCCAGAAGGACATCAAGGAGTACTTCCACCTCTACCCCTGGGGCCAGATGCCGGCAGCACTCAGGGAGCAGGCGATGGAGTACTATCACCTTGCCAACAACCTGGCCGCCGAGCTGCTGGGCTGGGTGGAGCAATACACACCGGTTGATATCGCCGCCCACTACAGCTGCCCGCTCTCCTCCATGATCGAAGAGAGTCAGAAGACCCTGCTGCGGGTGCTGCACTACCCGCCGTTCGACGGCACCGAGGCACCGGGCGCCATCCGCGCCGCCGCCCACGAAGACATCAACCTGCTGACCATACTGCCCGCCGCCAATGAGCCGGGCCTGCAGGTGAAGGGATCTGATGGTGAGTGGATGGATGTACCGTGCGATTTTGGCACCCTGATCATCAACATAGGTGACATGTTGCAAGAGGCCTCTCGTGGCTACTACCCCTCCACGACCCATCGCGTCATCAACCCCACCGGCGGCAGCGCCAGCAAGTCCCGCATCTCGCTGCCACTGTTCCTTCACCCGAGGCCGGACGTGGTGCTCTCCGAGCGACACACCGCCCACAGCTACCTGATGGAGCGGCTGCGGGAGCTGGGGGTAATCTAGGCCCAAAACGCACACTCATGACAGTCAAAACCGGAGCAAACACGCTCCGGTTTTTATTTGTTGGCACGATAGCGCGTTAAATCGAATTTAATTAGGTATTAATGCCAATAAATCGTGTTTTAGCCCGATAAGCAGCGTTGTGATTGCGGGGCCCTGACCGTACTCTGGGTGCCATTTCGGGCCCAGGTGGTGGGCACCTGTATTGGAGTTCTTATGAAGCAGTCCCAATGGTCATCCCGGCTCGGTTATATCCTGGCCGCCGCAGGCTCCGCCGTCGGTCTCGGCGCTATCTGGAAGTTTCCCTACGTGACGGCCGCCAACGGTGGCGGTGCCTTCCTGCTGGTCTTCTTGCTGTTCAGCTTCACCCTGGGGGTGGCGGTATTGATGGGGGAGACACTGCTTGGCAGCCTGAGCCGGCGCGGTGTAGTGGGGGCCTTCGGTGCGCTGATGGGCAAGCGCTGGCGCTGGGTCGGGGCCATGGGGCTGCTCAGCAGCCTGCTCATCTTCAGCTTCTACAGCGTGGTGGGTGGCTGGACCCTGGGTTACACCGGCATGGCGCTGGCGGGTAATTTGCAGCACGGAGACGGCGCGGCACTGACTGCCCGCTTCAACGACTATGTCGGTGATCCGCTCTGGCCCGTGCTGACCCACCTGCTGTTTGCCGCCCTCACCTGGTGGTTCGTGCAGGGCGGCGTGCAGCAGGGAGTGGAGCGCACCCTGCGCTGGATGATGCCGGCCCTGTTCATCATGATACTGCTGCTGGTGGCCTTCGGCCTCACCCTGCCCAATGCCATGGCCGGGGTGCGCCACTTCCTGATGCCGGACTTCAGCAAACTCGGCATGTCCGGGGTGCTCGATGCCATGGGGCTGGCCTTTTTCTCCCTCTCCATCGGGCTCGGTATTCACACCACCTATGGTGCCTACTTGCCTTCCAGCGACGGGGTTGGCCGTTCCAGCCTCTGGGTGGTGCTGCTGGCGAGCCTCATCGCCGTGCTGGCGGGCTTGATGATATTCCCCGTATTGGCGGCGACCGGCATAGATCCCGCCGCGGGCCCGGGCCTCACCTTCATGACCATGCCGGCGGTGTTCCAGAAGTTGCCATTCGGCCAGGGGCTGGCGGTGATCTTCTTCTCCCTGCTGGTGGTGGCTGCGCTCTCCTCTGCCATCTCGCTGTTGGAGCATCTGCAGTGCTTCCTCTGCGAGAGCTTTGGCTGGTCACGCCGTGCGGCCTGCGGCCTGATCATCGCGCTGGTGATGGTGAACGGTATTCCCGTCAGCCTGTCGTTCGGCCCCTGGGCGGATGTGACCCTGTTTGGCAAGAACATCTTCGAGCTGCTGGATTTTGTCACCTCCAACCTGATGATGCCCATGTTCGGGCTGGCGCTTACCCTGTTGCTGGGCTGGAAACTGGGTCAGCAGGCGTTGCCCCGGGGATTGGCACAACACTGGCGTATCCTGGTGATGGGTTGCTGGCGCTGGCTGGCACCGTTACTGATCGGCGGGATCCTGCTGCGCGGCTTGATATGAGGTTCGATCTTGATGGGGGGGGAGCGAGCCCCTCCCACTTTTCAACCTGACTCTGTCGAGCGCGGACTGCCAACGGGCGATGACTGCATCATCCTGATCCCTGGAAAAGGCGAGATAGAGCCATGATTCGTGCAGCACTACACCTGAGTTTGTCACGATGCGATGTGATAACCCTCGCTGTTCCAAGGTGGCATCCAGCACCATTTCGCCGACTGGAAATGCATCAATTTTGCCCAGTACCAAGCGCTGCAAGGCTTCGTCCACGGTTTGGTAGCGCACCAGATTGGTATATCCCTCGCGGGTGAGTCGTTCGTCATCGGCATTACCCAGCACAACCCCGACCCTTGGCAAGTGACGCAAGCCGTCGAGGCTCTTCAGTTTGTGTCTGGGTGACGGGGGTTGATAGATGATCACTTTATTCAGAAACAGTGGCCCTACCCATTTAAAGAGGGGCTCTCTCTCGGGTGCCCAATGGGTGACAAACAGCGCATATCCTGGCTCAAGCCTGGTCAGTGCCAGGGCCCGTTTGAAGGGATAAATCCGGATGGGATATGTTTCTCCCAGTTCATCTTGTATTTGCTGGATCAGGCGAACGGCGACCCCGTCGAGCTGGCCATCATGGTGGTAAGTAAAGGGCACGAGTTCATGGCTGAGCAGGGTCAGCGAGGGTTGTGCCGACAGTGTCAGGCTGAGGCTGAGGAGTGTTCCGATGAGCAGCGTTCGTTTCATGCACTGTCCTGTTGCATAGGCTGAATCAAGTGGCCGAACCAGGCGATCTGTCTGATCGGTGACGGGACGTCACTGACTCATCAAGATTAAACCAAAGGGCTGGTCACAGGGGTATTATCATGGTCAATCGGGAGTCCCTGATTGATGAATATAGGTTTTTCAATGGAAGTTGAAAATTTTTACTTCTCATTGTGTCAATTTTTCTTTCCATAGTTTAGGCTGTGGCTCCTTTTTGGCGTTCAGGCCATCCTACTCATGTCATCCGTTTTCGCGCTGTCAGGCCGATTTTTCCGCTCGCAGGAGAGGTGACCTTGTACGTGCAGTTTGTCTGAATGTTCATTGCAAGGGTCGCCGACAGGCGGCCTTTTTTGTGGTTGCCCGTTTGATGTTTACCCATGGAGTATCGATTTGATGTTGCGTTCCCCGGAGGTTGTATGAGCCAGGTTCAGTGGTCTTCCCGTCTTGGTCATGTGTTGGCAGCGGCCGGCACGGCGATCGGCCTTGGCGCCATCTGGAAGTTTCCCTATGTGACGGCCACCAATGGCGGTGGCGCCTTCCTGCTGGTGTTCCTGTTGTTCAGCTTCACCCTGGGGGTGGCCGTGCTGGTGGGGGAGACCCTGCTCGGCAGCCGCAGCCAGCGCGGGGTGCTCGGCGCCTTCAACAAGCTGGTTGGGCCGAACTGGCGCTGGATGGGCTACATGGGGATATTGTGCGGCTTCTTCATCTACAGCTTCTACAGTGTGGTCGGCGGCTGGACCGTGGGTTACGCGGCGCTGGCTGTGATGGGCAAGCTCAACCTGAGTGAGGGCAGTGCCCTCACCGCCCTGTTCAACGGCTACGTCAGCGATCCCTGGTGGCCCGTGCTGACCCATCTGGTGTTCGCCGGGCTCACCTGGTGGTTCGTTCAGGGTGGCATTCAGAAGGGGATAGAGCGGGCGTTGCGCTGGATGATGCCGACCCTCTTCATCATGATGTTGCTGCTGGTGGGGGTGGGGCTCTCCATGCCCGGCTCCATGGTCGGGGTACGCCAACTGCTGCTGCCTGATTTTTCCATGCTGACCGGCCAGAGTGTACTGGATGCGCTGGGGCTGGCTTTCTTCTCTCTCTCCATCGGTCTTGGCGTGCACACCACTTATGGCGCCTACCTGCCCAACAGCCAAGGTGTGCTGCGCTCCGGGGTCTGGGTGGTGACGCTGGCAAGCCTCATCTCTGTGCTGGCGGGGTTGATGATCTTCCCGGCGCTGGCCTCGACCGGCATAGATCCTGCCGCAGGTCCCGGTCTCACCTTCATGACCATGCCCGCAGTGTTCAACCATCTGCCGTTTGGCCAGGGACTGGGGGTGGTGTTCTTCCTGTTGTTGCTGGTGGCGGCGCTCTCTTCCTCCATCTCCATGCTGGAGCATCTGGTGCGCTTCACCACCGAGGAGTGGGGCTGGTCCCGCCGTGGCTCCAGCCGGCTGCTGACTTTGCTCATCATGGCCTCCGGCATTCCAGTCAGCCTGTCGTTCGGCCCCTGGAGCGAGCTGACTCTGTTTGGCAAGACCCTCTTCGACTTGCTCGACTACCTCACCTCCAACCTGATGATGCCGCTGTTCGGCCTGGTGCTGACCCTGCTGCTGGGCTGGCGACTGGGGGACAGCATATTGCCCGCCGGCCTGTCGCCCGTATTGCGCTTCGGTCTGCTCTGGTGCTGGCGACTGGTGGCGCCGCTGTTGATCGCCGGGATCCTGGTACGGGGTCTGCTGTAAATCGTGCTCTGCCTGGGGGGCTGATAGCAAGGCCCAGCCTGTGCCGGGCTTAGTTGGGGGGAGTGGCGGGCAATTGGGGGTTCAGGTGTGACCTGATTTGCTTCAGCGTCTTCTGGTACAACTCTGCATGGTGTTCCATGAAGGAGGTGCTATGGGTCAGACGCCGCTCCAGCCGGTCAACCAGCAGTGCCACCTTGGGGGCTGGCATGCCGGCGGGCCAGCACAGTTGCAGCAACTCCAGCAGTTGCCAGGCATCGCCGGGCAGCGCCGGAAACTCCTCCTGCAGGGTCAGGGCATACTGCACCGCGAGCTGATGCTGGTCGGCCACTATCGCTCTTTGCCGCTCCTGGCGCAGATAGGTCAGGCGCTGTTCACGGCGCTCCAGTTGCAGCATCTGGTCGGTGACCACCTGCTTGAACAGCTGTTGGATCAGGGGGGCCGGGGCCACCTTGGCCTCATACTGGCTGAGCTGTGTCAGGTAGCGCTGGGCGTGGTGGGGCAGGCCTGAGAATTGGCTGACGGCAAAACCGAGCAGCTGGTTGAGATGGTTGTCCCGTGCTGTCTCCGGCGGGTGTCTGGCCAGCAACACCAGGGCTTCGTCGAAGCGGTAATCCAGACTCAGCATCAGGGCCCGCAGCAAGGCATTCTCATGGGCGCGTAGGGCCACGGCATGACAGAGGTACTGATACTCCTGCTGCAGTGCGCTGATCCGGGCGGCCGTGGGGTAGTGCCAGATCACGGCCAGGCTGGCGTTCAGAATGAAATTCTCGATAGATATCCGGAGTTTGTGTTCAGAAAAGAAGCGCAAACTGATGGCGTTGGCCTGCTCAAGCGCCTTCCCCTCGTCTTTGAGTAGCAGGGCCAGCAGGATAGCGGCCTGGCGCCACTCGGGCTGCCTGGGTTGCTCGTGCAGCAGCTGGTTGAGCACCTCCCAGGCAGATTCCCACTTTGACTCGTGCAGCAGGCAGGCCAGCTTCAGCTCCAACTGTATGCTGGGCGGCAGCCGCTCCTGATAGCGGGCCAGATCCTTGTGCGCGCTCTCCAGCTTGTTCAATCCCAGCAGTGAGTGGATCAGTCCCTTGCGCGGCCACCAGGCGTCGTATTCCTTGGTGCACATGGCATAGTGCTGGGTGGCGTGGAAGTGATTCTGCTGCTGCAGCAACATGTAACCCTTGACCCTGTCCAGCAGCGGGCCCAGCCCTTTGTGCTGCTGTTGCTGATAGAGCAGGTCTTCACACAGGGTGCAGCCGATATGCCACTCTCTCAGCTTCATCGGGGCCGGTAGGGGACGGGTCAGCCGGGTCAGCAGCACGAAATCGCGCAGGCAGAGCGTCAACTGCTCTGTGGTGAAGGGCATGGGCAGGTGCAACGGGAAGTAGAGATCCGAGGGGGGATACTGGAGCAGATCATCATCCTCATCCAGCAACAGCAGCACGCAGCCCGGTTCGAGCAAGCCCAGATAGTGCGCCTCTTGCAGCAAGCGGATCCCTTCATGAGCCTGATGGTGATATTGGCGGCAGATGATGGCATCGAACGACTGCTGACGCAGCAGGGTGGGCAGGGTGGCGAGCTCCTTGCAGTGGATCAGTTGGGATGGCGTAATACCGTGCTCATTCAGCCCCTTGTAGAGGACTGAGCTGAGCATGGCATCGTCTTCGATCAACAGGATCTGCATCTTTGGCACTCCTTCGCGGGATCACAGTACGAAGAAGTATGGTACGCGGATGGATTCAAAAAGATCTAGTTTTTATCGCCCAGCCACGATCCTGGGTCAATCTCTCCTCCGGTCAAGATCGCGGAGGATTGATGAGAAAGACCACTGCGCCCCCATAGGCGGGCGTCTGTGCCAATTTCGTTTCCCAGGCGGGATCCCACTCTCCCCCCTGAGCCAGTCCCAGCTTGAACGGCAGGGTTAGCCGGTGCAGCGCCTGCAGATAGCGGGCGTAATCGGGCTCTGTCCTGCGGCCCCGATAAGTTTGTACCACCATCTCGTCGACCACCCCGGCCAGCGCGTTCAGTTCCCCTATGTCACCGGTTCGAGTCCAGTCCAGCAGGCCTGTGATGCTGATGGCGTAGCGTACAGGCAGTTGGCGCCTTAGCTGGCGCAGGAACTGGCCATAATCGGCCAGCCGGTAGGTGCGGGCATCGAAATCTATCTGGATGCCGCGCACTTCATTGCCCTGTCGCTGCCAGGCTTCCAGCTGGTTTTCGAGGTTCTGCAGCAGGGTGTCATCCCAGTCGAGCCGCTCCACGCGATAGACGAGCCACAGCTCGCCCACCGGCAGCTTGCTCGGCGCTATGCCCTGCCCCTGAAAACGCAGGGGCAGGGCCGGATCCAGAGGGCCTATCTCACCCTGATGCAGATAGAGCCGCTCGGCCTGTTGCAACACGGGTTGTGGTCTGACCCCGGCCCACAGCCAGAACTGCCGATACTGGTTCGCCTCGACGGCCGCCCCGGCATCGGTGCCGAGCAGTGCCAGCATCACCAGTAATACTTGAGCTGCTTTGCCCACTGGCTGCTCCCGTGTTGCTGCTTGAGGGCGTTGAACCAGGCCTTGCGCTGGTTGACGGGCACCTGCTGACTGCCACAGCCGTTGTTACCGCTCGGGGCATAGCAGTTGATGGCGCGATAGAGGGCGTAGGCCTTGTCTTCCTTGGCGGACTTGGGATTGGCAATGACCTTCTGATACCAGTCGAGGCGGCTGCTTCGCTTGCCAGCAAACAGATCCGGCGTGCCCGCCAGGGTATCGGCACCGGGGCGTGACAACAGGGGATCCCAGTCCAGCCCCTGTGCCAGGAAGAATTCGCCCAGGCAGTTGAGGGCCCTGGGGGCGTCTGGTGTTCTGGCCAGGATGGTGACCACCTCGGTCAGTGCCGGGCACTGATAATCCTGGCTCCCCTGCCAGTCGAACGGCTCCGTGGCAGGGTTGCCAGCCAGATCCTGCAAGAAGCCCTGATAGTCGCCATGGGTCAGTTGCTTGTAGCTCAGGGTGTAGTTGGCGCGCTGGCGCAGGAGGTCTGAGGCCTGTTCATCTCGGGCCATGCGGCGCAGCAGAGGCGCGGGCGCCACATATTCCAGCAGCGGAATGCGGTAGTGATCGCTCTTGATGGGGCTTTCCTTGGCAAACACCTGCTCCAGCTGGCCTGCCCGTTCCAGGGTCATGGCCAGGGCAAGCTGCAACAGCTGATCCTGCAAGGGGGTCGGCTGGTTGGCGAGCAGGGCGCGCCATTGCTGTTCGGCTTTGGCCCACTGCTGCTGGGCAGCCAGTGCCATCCCTTTCAATACCTGCTGGCTGAAGGCCAGATTATTCAGGGGGCCGTTGGCCAGCGCAGGGGCGTCAGCGACCACGGCGGCATAATTTTTGGCGAGATAGTAGCGGCTGGACTGCTCCAGATAGGCCAGCCAGGGGGCGTGCCGAGCAAACTGGGGGGCCTGCTTGCCGATCTCGGCGGCGAGCAGCGGCTGCCACTCATCCCAGCTGTCATGGATCCGCAGCCGGCGCAGATCCTGCACCAGGGTCAGCATGGGCATGGTTGCCGAGCCGGTGAAGCCGGGTTGCATCAGCAATTTGAGATCGATCTCGTTGACCAGATCCGGTGGGCTCTGCTGTTGGCTCGCCTGCAGATAGTGACTGGCCAGCAGCTCGTTATCCCCCTTGAACCAGGCAAGTCGACGCAACAAGCCGGTGGCGGAATCCAGATAGCGCCCCTGTGGGTAGCGGGTGCGGTAGTCGGTGATGAGCTGCTCGCAGCGCTGCAGCTGAGCCTGATCGATCTGGCTGCGGTCCAGGCTGCCCCAATCGTCGAAGGCGCTTTGCTGGGACTGGTTGAGGGCGACCCGGATCTTCATGTAGTCGGCCGTCTCCTTGAGCCAGGGCTGGTCCTGTTCGGCGAGGAGGCCAAACAGCGCATCCGCCTGTGCAAACTCCCCCTGATAGAAGTGCTGGCTGGCGGTCAGGTAGTCGGCAAACCCCATGGCGGCGGCGGACAGCGTCGCCGTCTTGCTTTCGCTCTGGGGCATGCTTTCTGCCGCGTCCTGTGCCTGGCCGCACTGACCCAGCATGGCCAGCCGCTGGCTTGCCAGCTGGCTGCGATCGCTGGCGGTGAGGGCGGGCGTTTGCACCAGTGCCTGCAAGAAGGCCTCGGCAGAGACTGGATTGTTGCTGATACAGCGCCCCTCGCTCCAGCTGCCGGCCCGGGTGATGGCCGCCTCAGTGGTGGCGGCCTCTATGCCGAGCGACGCGGCCAGCGCCAGCAGGGGATCCGGTCCGGCAGGTGCGGTATCACCAACGGCCGGGCTTATCAGCTCATCGACCCGAAATGGCAAAGGCAGAGCCCCACCGGGCAGGGAGAAAGCCTGCTCATCGGCCAGCAGCAAGGCCAGATTGGTACGGGTGTCGTTATCGGGGGAGAGAAATGGCAGTCCGTTCAGATGGCACTGGGCTGCGGTCAGTTGCAGGGTGAGCGGTGTTTCGCAGCCATCCGGGCCACAGGCCAGCACAGGCAGGCTGCACAGCGCCAGCCACAGGGGAGTCAGTTTCATGGGGCGGTTTCCGGCCAAGGGAGTCAAGAGAAGGGGATGGAGGCAAGCTACAAGATGTGGCGATGCCTTTCAACTGACCATAGGGGCAGGCTGCCTGGTGTCGAGCCTACTGCAGGCCTGGACCTTTTGCGGAGAAGGGGCCGTCGTTCTGGCGGGGCCCCACAGATCTGGGCGTATAGGGCCAAACAGTGGCTTATAGCAGGGGATTGGGGGGCGGGGAGCCCCGCAGCAGCTGTGCCAGCCGCTCCAGCCCCTCGGCGACGCGGGCATCCGTGGCCGGTTGACTCAGGCTCAGCCTTACCCCTTGCGGCGCGGCGAATTGGCCAGCGGCGAAGTGTTCCCCGCTCGCCACCCCGACGTCAAGGGCGTTGGCGGCCTCGGCGAACGCCTGGCTGCGCCAGGGCTCCGGCAGCGGCAGCCAGGCGTGCATGGATCCCGCCTGCCAGTGGGCTCCCGGCAGCAGGTGGCGCAGCAGCTCGCCGCGACGTGCCAGGATCTGCCGCTGCTGCTCGACCAATGGCATGATCTGGCGCTGGCTCACCAGCTTGCAGGCCAGCTCGATCAAGAGTGGGCTCACCATCCAGCTCGACAGTCGCATCGCCTGGGCGAAGGCGTTGCGCAGGGCGGGCGGCGCCAGCACGAAGCCGACCCGCAAGCCGCCGCAAGCGATCTTGGCCAGGCTGCCCAGATAGATGACCCGCTCCGGCGCCAGGTTGATCAGGGGCGCCACCGGGATCTGGGGCAGCAGGCCGTTGACGTCATCCTCGATGATCAGCAGATCGTGGCGGCGGGCGATGGCGACGACGGCCTCGCGCCGCGCCTGGCTCATGATGGCGGTGGTGGGATTTTGCAACGTGGGGGTGAGGTAGAGCAGCTTGGCTCGCCGCGTGCGACAGGCGGCCTCCAGCGCCGCGGGGATCAACCCCTCCTCGTCCATCGCCAGTCCCACTACCTGATTCTGCAACTGGCGGGCATTGCCCAACATGCCGGGATAGCTGAGCCCCTCGCATAAAATGGTCTCCCCCACGCAGCCGGTGGCCAGCAGGGAGAGCATGATGCCGTGCTGGGCGCCGTGGCTGAACAGCAGGCGCTCCTCGCTGCCGTGTACCCCCTGCTCGGCCAGCCAGTCGATGAACAGCTGACGCTGGCCGGGCTGGCCCGCCTCCTTGTCGTAGCCGAGCAGGGCATTGAGATCCCCGTTGGCCAGCTCCCCCAGCATGGGACGTATGATGGCGGCCCTGTCCAGCTGCACAGGCAGGTTCTGCCACAACTCGATGCGGTGCCCCTCCTCCTTGCGGATCACCCACTCGTTGGCCGGATCCATGCCCGCTCCCTTGACCCAGGTGCCGTGTCCCACCTTGGCGGCCAGCAGGCCGCGTCGCTCCGCCTCGCCATAGGCGCGGGTGACGGTGCCGACCGTGACGCCCAGCCGATCCGCCAGGGCCCTGTGGGTAGGCAAACGGGTCTGTGGTGACAGGGTGCCATTCTGAATGGCCTGCTCTATGGCTTTCACCAGTTTGAGATAGAGGGGGCCATCGAAGGAGGTCAGGTCCGGGGTCCAGATTGTCATGGTGACAATAAATCCATTGATCCAAATTTGTTCGCAATATAGCGTGAATAAACACTCAATAACAATCAAGAATGACACATTGTATCGATACAATGTGTGCGGTTCAGGAGTCATGATGACGATCGAATGGTATGCCACCCTGTTTGGCTTTGCCGTGCTCACCTGTGGTACGCCGGGCCCCAACAACCTCATGCTGACCGCCTCCGGTGCCAACTTCGGGGTGCGTCGCACCCTGCCACACCTGATCGGTGTGGCGGTGGGCCAACCTGTGCTGCAACTGGTGCTGGCGCTGGGGCTCTATCCTCTGTTCGAGCGTTGGCCCCTGCTGCGGCTGGGGTTGCAGATCTTCGGCAGCCTCTATCTGCTGCTGCTGGCGTGGCGCATCGCCGTGGCTGGCACACCGGGTGATCCGGCCCGACGCGCCCGTCCGCTGACCCTGCTGGAAGGGCTGGGTTTTCAGTTTCTCAATCCCAAGGCCTGGATGATGGGGATCTCCGCCATCAGTCTGTTCAGCCTGACCGGGGCCAGCTACTGGCCGAGCCAGCTCGCCGTGATGACCATGTTTGTGCTGGTGGCCCTGCCTGTCTGCTTTGTCTGGGTCTTGTTCGGCCATCAGCTGAGCAACTGGATCAGCACGGATCGGGGCTGGCGCCGCCTCAACGGCTCCCTCGGTGTGCTGACTGCGCTCTGCGTCGTCATGCTCTGGTATTGAGCCGCGCTGTGCTGGCGGGCAAGAAAGAGCCATTTCTGACTTGTCGCCACGGGGCTGGCTCTGCATATTAGAAGGCTTGCCGCCGAGCCGGCGTTTGTATCATCAAGAGGTTGAGATGGATCTGAACTGGGTGTTTCCCCTGGCGGGCTTTGCCCTCATCACCTGCGCCACGCCGGGCCCCAACAACATGTTGCTCACCAGTGCCGGGGCGGCGCAGGGGTTTCGCCGCACCATTCCCCTGCTGGTAGGGGTCGTCGGGGGGATCAACCTGATGATCCTGGCCACGGCGCTGGGGCTGGGCGTCATGTTTGAAAAGGTGCCGCTGCTGCACGACGGCCTCAAGCTCATCGGCTCGGCCTACCTGCTCTGGCTGGCCTGGAAGGTGGCGACCGCCAGTGGCCCGGCGCAGAGCAACCGGCCGCTCATCCCGGCCCATCAGGGCGCCATGCTGCAACTGCTCAATCCCAAGGCCTGGATGATGGCGCTTTCCGCCATCAGCGGCTTCACCCTGGCGGGAGAGGCCTACTGGCCCTCCGCGGTCTGGGTGCTCGGCATCTTTTTCGTGACTGGCCTCTATACCGGTGCCTTCTGGGTGCTGTTCGGTGCCCAGGTGCGCCGCATCATCCGCACCGCCCGTGGCTGGCGTCGTTTCAATCTGGGCATGGGGCTCGCCACGGCGGCCTGCGTGCTGATGATCTGGATTTAGTTCGGGCCAGACTGTGAGCCCGGGCCTTTACCGGCTGTCTTGTTGGCCCTGCGGGGCCTTTTTTATTCCATGGGCGGTGCGACGTGACGCGCGCCGCCTTCTGCTCGGTTTGTACAAGGAGATCACATGAAATGCATCGGTCTGTTGGGTGGCATGAGCTGGGAGTCCACCGTCAGCTACTATCAGGCGCTCAACCGGGGCGTGCGCGCTCGGCTCGGCGGCCTGCACTCGGCGCGGGTGTTGATCAATAGCGTCGATTTTGCCGAGATAGAGCGTCTGCAACACGCCGGCGACTGGCCCGCCACCGCCCGCCTGCTGGCGGCGGCCGCGCGGGATCTGCAAGCCGGCGGTGCCGATTTTCTGCTGATCGGCACCAACACAATGCACAAGGTGGCGCCCGAGATTGAGGCTGCCATCGATATTCCGCTGCTCCATATCGCCGATGCCACCGCCCGTCGCCTGCAAGCGGGCGGGATACAAAGGGTCGGGCTGCTCGGCACCCTCTTCACCATGGAGCAGGATTTCTACAAGGGGCGGTTGCAGGATCAGTTCGGGCTGACGGTGCTGGTGCCCGGCGAGGCGCAGCGGGAGCGGGTGCACCGCATCATCTATGACGAGCTCTGTCTGGGGGAGATCCGTGCATCGTCGCGGGTCGAGTACCTGGCCATCATCGCCGAGCTGGCCGAGGCGGGTGCCCAGGCGGTGATCCTCGGTTGCACCGAGATTGCCCTGCTGGTGGGGGATGCCGAGGCCGCAGTGCCGCTCTATGACACCACGGCCATCCACGCCGAGGCGGCGGTCAGCCTGGCGCTGGCCTGAGGGGCACGATGCCCAGCTGGCAAGCGGACAAGTTGGCGTTTGTCCGTCATCCTGCCCGATAAGGCTTGACCTTGCCATAGGGGGGCTGCTTAGGCTGAAGGTCAGCTTCTGCCAACGAGGATTGACTCATGCAGCGTCGCGATTTTCTCAAACTCTCCACCGCGCTCGGCGCCGCCAGCGCCTTGCCCTGGTGGGGCCGGGCCTTCGCCGCCGAGCGGCTCGCCCTGCCCATTCCCGCCGTGCTCGAACCGGATGAAAGCGGGGTGATCCAGCTGATCGCTCAGCCTGGTCAGATGCACTGGCGGCGTCAGCCGACCCACAGCTGGGGCTATAACGGCAACCTGCTCGGCCCCACGCTGCGAGCCCGGCAGGGGCAGGCGGTACGGATCTGCGTCAGCAACCGGCTGGCCGAGACCAGCACGGTACACTGGCACGGGCTGGAGGTGCCGGGCACCGCAGATGGCGGCCCCCAGGCCAGTATTCCCCCCGGCAAGCAGTGGCGAGCGGCATTTCGCATCGAGCAACCCGCCGCCACCTGCTGGTATCACCCCCATACCCACGGCCAGACCGGTCATCAGGTGGCCATGGGGCTGGCGGGGCTCTTCATTCTCGACGATGAGGAGAGCCTGCGACTGCCGCTGCCGCAGCGCTGGGGGCTGGATGACATACCGCTGGTGTTGCAGGACAAGCGGCTGGACGGCCAGGATCAGCTGGATTACCAGCTGGACGTGTTGAGTGCGGCGGTCGGCTGGTTTGGTGATCTGATGCTGACCAATGGCGTCGAGTATCCGAGCCATGCCGCTCCTCGTGGCTGGCTGAGGTTGCGGCTGCTCAACGGCTGCAATGCCCGCTCCCTCACGCTGGCGGCCAGCGATGGGCGAGCACTCTATGTGATCGGCAGCGATGGCGGTCTGCTGGCGGAGCCGGTGGTGCTAAGCGAGCTGGCGTTGCTGCCGGGGGAGCGGTTCGAGGTGATGGTGGATGCCCGCAACGGCAAGCCGTTCGATCTGATCTCCCTGCCGGTGCGCCAGATGGGGATGACGCTGGCGCCGTTCGATGCCGCCTTGCCAGTGCTGCGGATCCAGCCCTCTCTCATCGAGGGCAAGGGGCGGCTGCCGGACACTCTGGCCCGCCTGCCGGCGCTGCCCGAGTGGCAGGGG
>NZ_CDBI01000086.1:0-11694 GCF_000820025.1 Aeromonas popoffii | reverse complement strand
CAGGGGCTGCCGAGCCGTACCCTGACGCTGTCGATGGATCCCGAGCTGGACCGGCAGGGGATGCAGGCGCTGATGAGCCGCTATGGTCACGCTGCCATGGCGGGCATGAGCATGGATCATGGCAGTGCCGAGGCGGGCATGGCGATGGGGGCGAGGAAGGGAGCGCAAGTCGATGCCGGTGGTATGGCGGGGATGGACCATGGTGATATGGTCATGCCAGCGGGGGAGATGCAGCACGGCACTATGGCCGGGATGCAAGGCACCATGGCCGGGATGCAGGGTGGCAAGGGCAGTGCCAAGCCGCTGGATCTGCACGGCGGCAACCGGATCAACGGTCAGCCCTTTGCCATGAATGACCCGCAGTTTGCGGTCAAGCTGGGCCAGACCGAGCGCTGGATCATCTCGGGGGAGGGGGACATGATGCTGCACCCCTTCCATATTCATGGCACCCGTTTCCGGATCCTGAGCGAGAACGGTCAGCCGGTGGCGCCCCACCGTGCCGGCTGGAAGGACATTGTGAATGTCGAGGGTGGACGCAGTGAGGTGCTGGTGCGTTTCGATCACCCGGCGCCCAGGGAACGCGCCTACATGGCGCACTGCCACCTGCTGGAGCACGAGGACACAGGTATGATGGTCTCGTTCACAGTGGAAGCTTGAAAAAAAATGGCCCGAACGGGGCCATTTGTTCATTTCACTGGTCAGATCTCACTATCTGCGCACATCACATACCCCTTGGCATAAAAGCGTGTAAAATTGCGCCCTGAATTTCCCGGCCAACTCGGTTGGCCGCGGCTCCTTACACGCAAGGCTGACATTGTGACTGAAGTAGATAGATTCGCGGACATTCGCCCCTACCGCGATGAAGAAGTGCCGGCAGCCATAGAACGGCTGATCCAGGATGATGAATTTATCGGCGCCATCGCCAAGTATCGTTTCGGCTCCCTGATGAGCTGGCTTGGCTGGGCCATTCGCCCGCTGATCCGCCAATTCCTGCGCTACAAGTGGTACAAGGTGACCACCATTCATCAGGTGCAGATGGGGGTGACCCATTACATGTCCCGCATGATAGCCACCTCCACCAAGGGCGTGACCTTCTCCGGCCTCGAACACCTCAAGAAAGAGCAGGGCTATCTGTTAGTCTCCAACCACAGGGACATCGCCATGGATCCGGCGTTCGTCAACTGGGGGCTGCACACCCATGGGTTTGATACGGTGCGCATCGCCATCGGTGACAACCTGCTGCGCAAACCCTGCGCCACCGAGTTGATGAAGCTCAACAAGAGCTTCATCGTCAAGCGCTCCGCCAAGGGGCCGCGGGAGATGATGAAAATGCTCGGCGAGCTGTCCGCCTATATCGGCCAGTCGGTGCACGAGGGTCACTCCATCTGGATCGCCCAGAAGGAAGGGCGTGCCAAGAATGGCGATGACAAGACGGATCCGGCCATCCTCAAGATGTTCTATGTGGACGGCAAGAAGCAGAAAATCGACTTCGTCGACTACATGCGCAGCCTCAACATAGTGCCGGTCAGCATCAGCTACGAGGTGGATCCCACCGACAAGGCCAAGGCGCGCGAGTTGTACGAGAAGTCAGTCAACGGCAGCTACGAGAAGGGCGAGTTCGAGGACATCGAAAGCATAGTCGCCGGCATCGTCGGCCAGAAGGGGCGGGTACACGTCTCCTTCGGCGCCCCCATCACCGAGGGCTTCAGCGATCCGGACGAACTGGCGGCGCTGATCGACAAGGCGATCTGGGGCAACTATCGCCTCTTCCCGGGCAACTATTTGGCTGCAGATGTGTCCGGCAAGGCCAATACCATAGAGCAGGCGGCTTTCCTGACCCGTCAGTCAGAGGTACCTGAAGAGCACAAGAGCATCTGGCGCGCCATGTACGCCAAGCCGGTGGAAAACGCCCGCAAGGTTTGAATGACACCGGTTGTGCGAAAAAAACGGGAGCAGATGCTCCCGTTTTTGCGTCTGGTCAAAGTCGACGGCGATGGAGTAGTGAATAATATTGTTTCAGCTGGTACGATCACTGGGCGAATACGCTTGCGCCTCTTGGCAAGCTGCGGATGAGTGTGTAACAGTGCCCTCATCACGCTCGGCACGAGCACATGCTCGACTCTTGTCTGCACGGATTGCAGACGGTGTGACACAAGGACCTGAACAGGGTCCTTTTTCATTTTGCGGCAAAGATGTTGCCGGAATACACCTAAGGATCCGCTCGCCATGATTACCGGCAGTCTGAATACCCTGCAGCGCACGCCGCTGCCCGCCCCGCTGGATCGCATCATGGTCGAGGTGGTGAAGAGCGTGGAACAGTGGCTGAATGCGCCGCTCGGCAAGACAGAGATCGACGGCCTCACGCTGTTCTGTCTGGTGAGTGAAGAGCTGACCGAGTCGGCAGCGGATCGCCGTGGCGAGTTCCATCAGCAGTATCTGGATATCCAGCTGCTGCTGCGCGGTGAAGAGTGGATAGGTGTCGGGCCTCATGCCTATGTCAATACAGGCGCCGATCATCCCCATCCCGATCTCTGGTTCGTCGACGATGAACAGACCAGTTATCTGGCGTTGCAGCCTGGCGACTTCGCGATCTTCTGGCCGGGAGAGCTGCATCGCCCCCTCTGCACCCCCAACCAGCCGGCTCAGGTGAAGAAGCTGGTGGTCAAGGTGCACAGGGATCTGCTGGCTGGCCTGTAACCGCCTACGCAGCGTGGCGAAGATGAGTGCACGGCATCATCAGAACCTGCACTTAACGTATTGAAAAATTGGGCGCACTTTCCTGCGACCATAAGCCCCCGGCAGGGGAATCCCATCCACTTCTGGATGACACGACACTGTTGGCACAAAGCCGAAGCACAGGAAGATGTAGAACATGAGCAAGTTGGTATTGATCCTTAACTGCGGTAGCTCTTCCCTGAAATTTGCCGTAATGGACGCCGAAACAGGTGAGGACATGCTGTCCGGCCTGGCCGAATGCTTCAATCTGGATGATGCACGTATCAAATGGAAACTCCACGGGGTCAAGGGCGAAGCCATGCTGGGAGCGGGCGCCGCACACCAGGCTGCCCTCGACCACATAGTGGGTCATATCCTGCCCCAGGATCCCTCTCTGGCCGAGCAGCTGGTGGCCATCGGCCATCGCATCGTGCACGGTGGCGAGCAGTTCTCCCGCTCCGTTCGCATTGATGATGGCGTGATCGCCGGCATCGAAGCCGCCATTCCGTTCGCTCCCCTGCACAACCCGGCACACCTCATCGGCATCCGTGCTGCGCTCAAGGTCTTCCCGGCCCTGGTCGAGAAGAACGTGGCCGTGTTCGACACCGCTTTCCACCAGACCCTGCCGCAGGAAGCCTATCTCTACGCACTGCCCTACAAGCTCTATACAGAGAATGGCATCCGTCGTTACGGCGCCCATGGCACCTCCCACCGCTTCATCGCACAAGAGGCCGCCAAGGCGCTGGGCAAGCCGCTGGCCGAGCTCAACATCATCAACTGCCACCTGGGCAACGGTGCCTCCGTCTGCGCCATCAAGAACGGCGAGTCCGTCGACACCTCCATGGGCCTGACCCCGCTGGAAGGGCTGGCAATGGGCACTCGTTGTGGCGACATAGACCCCGCGATCGTCTTCTTCATGCACGACCAGCTCGGTTACAGCGTGGACGAGATCAACCACACCCTCACCCGTGAGTCCGGTCTGCTGGGCCTGACCGAAGTGAGCAGTGACTGCCGCTATGTCACCACCCACTATGCGAGCGACGCCGGCGCCAAGCGTGCGCTGGATGTCTTCACCTACCGGGTGGCCAAGTATGTCGGTGCCTATGCCGCCGCCATGGAGGGTCGTCTGGACGCCCTGGTGTTCACCGGTGGTATCGGTGAAAATGCCGCCATGGTGCGCGAGATGGTGCTGGATCGTCTGGCCCTGTTCGGCTTCAAGGTCGATAAAGAAGCGAACAATGCCGCCGTGCTCGGTGGCGAGGGTCCCATCACGGCCGAAGGCAGCCGCCTGGCGCTGGTGATGCCCACCAACGAAGAGCTGGTGATCGCACGCGATGCCCTGAGCCTGGTCGGCTAACGCCACCTGCGCGCTCAATCAACGCCCGGCTCATGCCGGGCGTTGTCGTTTCCGGCCTCTGGTTGAGCAGCTTGTCATTTGACATGGGATAGTAGATACGTACCCTGACGACTGTTGCACGCATTGGAGGTAGGGATGAAGGAGATATTTTTTCACTGGCTGACCGACATGGGGATCGAAGTCAGCGGTCTGATGGCACTGGTGATCGCTCTGGGCTTTATCGTCCTTACTGCGCTGCTACTGCACATGCTGTTGCATCGGGTGCTGCTGGTACGGCTGGTCGGCATCCTCGGCAAGACCCAGCAGGTGTGGCTGCCGCCTCAGCTGCAGCAGCGCCTGTTTTTCCGGCTCGCCCTGGTGTTTCAGGGGGTCGTGCTGCTCGGTCAGGCCGAGATCTGGCTGCCGCGCAGCTCAGAGAGCCTGCACTGGATCGAGATGCTGGCCCAGTTATGGATCCTGTTGTTCCTGCTGCTGGCGCTGTTTGCCCTGCTCGACTGCATGCTGTTGGTGAGCCGCTATACCCCCCGCCTCGGGCGGGAGCTGCCCCTGCGCGGTATCTTCCAGGGGGTCAAGCTGGTCGGCAGCATCATGGTCGGCATCCTGATGATCTCCATGTTGCTCGGCAAGTCACCGCTGTTCCTGTTCAGCGGCCTGGGTGCCATGACAGCCGTGCTGATGTTGGTGTTCAAGGATCCCATCCTCGGCCTGGTCGCGGGGATCCAGCTCTCCGCCAACCGCATGCTGACCGTTGGCGACTGGCTGCAGATGGACAAGTACGGTGCCGACGGCGAGGTGACCGATATCGGCCTCACCACCGTCAAGGTGTCGAACTGGGACAAGACCATCACCACTATTCCTACCTATGCGCTCATCTCCGACTCCTTCAAGAACTGGCAGGGGATGACAGAATCCGGTGGCCGTCGCATCAAGCGCAGCGTCAATATCGACATGACCAGCGTGCGCTTCCTGACCGTGGATGAGCAGATGCAGCTCAAGCAGGCCCAGCTGCTGGCGCCCTATCTCAGCCGCAAGGAGCAGGAGCTGAGCACCTATAACCAACAGCTGAGCGAAGCCTTGAGCTGCCCCATCAACGGGCGTCACCTCACCAACCTGGGTACGCTGCGCGCCTATCTGGACGCCTACTTGCGGGCCCATACCGGTATTCGTAAGGACATGACGCTGATAGTGCGCCAGCTGGCACCGACCCCTGACGGTCTGCCGCTGGAGATCTATTGCTTTACCGCGACCACCGCCTGGGCCGATTACGAAGGGATCCAGTCCGATGTTTTCGACCATATCTTCGCCATCATTGATCAATTTCATCTGCGGTTGCACCAATCACCCACAGGTTACGATATGCGCACCTGGCAGAGGGGACAAACGGAGTGAGGAAACGGGTCGAGGTGGCAGGGGAAACGCCATATTAATCATCGACCCGTATCCAGTTGCCAGTTGAAATTTGGTGTGCAGAGGAGAAAAATGGCGGCCTTCTCTTCGCGCCCCTGATCCCTCTTGAATCAGCTGTCAGCCCTGAGACGTCAATCAAGTCATCATCATGGGAAAGTTATGAAGCTCCTTCGCAATCGTGCGGCTGCTCTGTGCTGCAGCCTTGTTCTGGCCGCCGCGCCAGTGCTTGCTGTTGAATATGCCCTGCCTGCGGCCAACAGCCGTCTGGTGGGTGAAAATCTGGAATACGTGGTGCCGGCAGAGGAAAATGGCCAGCCGCTGGAAGCCGTTGCCGCCAAATTCCAGCTGGGTCTTACCAACATGCTTGAGGCCAACCCCAAAGTGGATCCTCTGCTGCTGCAGACCGGCGAGACGCTGATAGTGCCGCATCAGCTGATCCTGCCGGATGCCCCGCGCGAGGGCATAGTGCTGAACGTGGCCGAGATGCGCCTCTACTACTATCCGAAAGGCAAGAAGGTGGTGGAAGTGCTGCCCATCGGCATCGGCCAGCTCGGCACAGACACCCCGGAAAACTGGGTGACCAGCGTGCAGCGCAAGAAGGCGGGCCCGACCTGGACCCCGACGGCCAAGATGCATGCCGAGTATGCTGCCCGTGGCGAGCGCCTGCCGGCAGTCTGGCCCGCCGGCCCGGACAACCCCATGGGGCTGTTTGCGCTCTACATCGGCAAGATGTACGCCATTCACGGCACTAATGCCCAGTTCGGCATCGGCCTGCGGGTGAGCCACGGTTGCGTGCGTCTGCGTAACGAAGACATCGAATACCTGTTCAGGCAGATACCGGTCGGCGCGCGGGTGCAGTTCGTCAACCAGCCCATCAAGGCCACCGTCGAGCCGGATGGTCGCCGTTATCTGGAAGTGCATCAGCCGCTCTCCCGCAGCCAGGAGGAGTTCAACTCCAGCCTGCCTGCTCCGCTGCCCATGACCCAGGTCGCGACCCGCTTTATCGCCCATGCCGACAGCGACTCCCGGCTGGTCAAGCAGGCGCTGGAGCAGCGCAGCGGCATGCCGATTGCCATCAATCGCTGATCCTGTCGTTCATCGTCTCAAGCCCCGATCGTTGGTCGGGGCTTTTTTTACCGCCATGCGGGTAGGAGCATGGGGGAGGGCGACCCGATAAGCGTTTGCTGCATCAGGATAAAATCTGGCTGAGGGCTCCTTGAGTGGTTCGTTAGTTAAAGCTGAAACGTTTATATTGTGTTTTTTATTTGTTAAAAGTGGTTGAGGTCATGGGATCTGCTGATTAAGCTAGGGCGGTTTTTTAAGGAAGAGCCCGTCGTCAGAACGGGTACACACGTTACCTAATGGAGTTTTGAATGACAGCCAGCACCCCAATGCTTATCACCTTTTTGGTGTATATCCTCGGGATGGTCCTGATAGGGTTTATCGCCTATCGCGCCACCCGCAACTTTGACGACTATATTCTCGGCGGCCGCCGTATGGGGAGCTGGGTCACCGCCCTCTCTGCCGGGGCCTCCGACATGAGCGGATGGCTCCTGATGGGCCTGCCGGGCGCCGTCTTCATCGGCGGCATCTCCGAGAGCTGGATCGCCATCGGCCTCACCCTGGGGGCCTATCTCAACTGGCGCTGGGTCGCCGGACGGCTGCGGGTCCACACCGAGAAGAACCGCAACGCCCTGACCCTGCCGGACTACTTTACCTACCGCTTCGAGGACAAGAGCCGTGTGCTGCGCATCCTCTCCGCCCTGGTGATCCTGCTGTTCTTCACCATCTACTGCGCCTCCGGCGTGGTGGCCGGTGCCCGCCTGTTCGAGAGCACCTTCGGCATGAACTATGAGACGGCCCTCTGGGTCGGTGCCGCGGCGACCATCACCTACACCTTCTTCGGCGGCTTCCTCGCGGTGAGCTGGACCGATACGGTGCAGGCCACCCTGATGATCTTCGCCCTGATCCTGACGCCGGTATTCGTCATTATCGCCGTCGGCGGCATCGACACCGCCATGGTGCAGGTGGCGGCGCAGAACGCCAGCAACCTCGACATGTTCAAGAACCTGGACTTCATCGCCATCATCTCGCTGATGGCCTGGGGTCTGGGCTACTTCGGCCAGCCCCACATACTGGCGCGCTTCATGGCGGCGGACTCTCACCACTCCATGGCCAATGCCCGTCGTATCAGCATGACCTGGATGGTGCTTTGCCTTGGCGGCGCCGTGGCCATCGGCTTCTTTGGCCTCTCCTACTTTGCCACCTTCACCGAGCACGCAGCCGGTGTCACCGGCAACCCGGAGCGGGTCTTTATCGAGCTCTCCAAGATCCTGTTCAACCCCTGGATTGCCGGCGTGCTGCTCTCCGCCATTCTGGCGGCCGTGATGAGCACCCTCAGCTGTCAGCTGCTGGTCTGCTCCAGCGCCATCACCGAAGATCTCTACAAGCCGTTCCTGCGCAAGAATGCCTCCCAGAAAGAGCTGGTGTGGGTCGGCCGCCTGATGGTGCTGGCCATCGCCGTGGTCGCCATCGGTGTTGCCATGAACCCGGAGAACCGGGTGCTGGGGCTGGTGAGCTACGCCTGGGCAGGCTTCGGTGCCGCCTTCGGTCCCGTGGTGCTGCTCTCCGTGCTCTGGTCGCGCATGACCCGCAATGGCGCCCTGGCGGGCATGTTGGTCGGTGCCCTGACCGTCATCATCTGGAAGCAGTTTGGCTGGCTGGGGCTGTATGAAATCATCCCGGGCTTCCTCTTCTCCGGGTTGGCGATCCTGGTGTTCAGCCTGCTGGACAAGGCCCCCTCCAAGGCCATGGTGGATCGCTTCGACGAGGCCGAGCGCGAGTTTCAGACTCCGCTACCCGCCAGCATGAGCGAGCCGGTCGCCGTCAACTGAGTCGGTCACCCTGGATAACAAAAAGCCCCGCGATGCGGGGCTTTTTCATGGCAGCTTGGCTGGCTTGGCTGGCTCGGCCTGCACCCAGCGCGGCTGGGGGGCAGATAATCCCGGCTTATCGCTGCGTGGTGAGCCAGCGTTGCAGATGCTGCACAAACAGCGCGGGTTGCTCAATAGGGTAGAGGTGGCCTGTGTGTGGCACCTGCAAGCGCTCGCTGGCGGAAATGGCGTTGCCAAGCGCCTCGCAGACCAGCGCATACAGTGCTCTGGTATCTGCGCCCTGCACGATGCAGGTGGGCACGCTGAGCGCGGCAAGGCGCTCTGGCGACCAATCCGGCCGCTCGCGCTGGCTCAGTTGCTTGGGCAGGCTGGCGGCCTCTGCCAGCTGCGCCTGCTGCCACTTGAGCGGCTGCGCAGCAAAATAGCCTGCATGACCGCCCGAGCCATCGATCAGGGTCGCCACGGCCTCTTGCAGCAACCCTTCCCCAACCTGACCAAACACGGGGCCAAACATGGCTCCGGCATCGGCCATAAAGGCAGCCATGGCATGCTCATCCAGTGTTCCGGTTAGATCTGGCTTAATTTATCTCCTTGGGGAGTGCGGTACCAAACCGTTATTGGTGGTGGTGTTATCGAAAACAAGAACTAAATAAGACACATGTTTTTAGGCTATATCAGGAAATAGTTAGAGTTGTACATGGAACGTAATTAATAGAAGCAAGGTTAAAAATTCTATTTTTTCCTTTATCTGTTATTAATGGGAAAAAAATCATATTTCCCTGAGTTAATTCCAGTGAATTTTGTGATCTGCGCTCCTTCACTGAATTCTATTGGTATCGACTTTTTATTCTCTATTACAATAATTTGCCTGTTTTTCCATTTTAATAGGTGATTGAAAAAGTTTACATTTATATCTGTTTTTGATAAATCATCATCTGTATTATCAGGCTTTTCATAAGCTAGTAATGGTGAGTCTAATAGAACAAAACCAAGATGAGGTAAACTTTCATATTTCTCTTGATATTTCATTAAACCTAATGAACATGCCGCATGTGTTAATGCCCTAAATCCTTTCCCATTACTCCCTCTTTGCTTACCATCAAATACAAAGTCATTGTCTGTAATGTCAAAGTAAATGTTTTCTGGCATTATAAACTTCCATTCATTCAAGATGTCTTTAATTGTTATTGATAATTTATATAAAGAATCTTCAGGAATGGCACTCTCACAATTCACCACGGAGGTTACGCTATTGTTAGTGCTGGCTATTTTTGAAATTCTCTCTTCAAAAGAGAATTGTTGTTCATATAAGCGTAGTGATTTTACTATAAAATCCTTTAATTCAATTATATCTTTATAGTCATGCCTGCTTTTATTAATGACGTCATTTAAAGTGGATGCTTTGGATTTTAATGCTTCTAACTTAGCTGTTCGTCTCTGTTGATTTTTATAGAGAACATCTGCATCCAAAGTAAGGTTTTTTAAAGTTGAAGTAAGTTCATTTTTTAATTTTAATAACTTTATTTTTTCTGCAGTTGCAGATTCCACTAACTTATCTATATCACCATCACATATATCATGTTCTTTTTCGTCTGAAGGGGTTGCGCCACATAAAGGGCAGTTATCATCAGGAAGTGCAATAAATAAAGTACCAACTTCGCTGATGTTTTCTAGTCGGGAAATGTCAGAGCTATATTGTTTGTCTAATAGATTAAATCTTTCAATCATTACTCTGACTTCATTTAATCTGTGTTCATCCTTGTCTATTGCATTAGATGTTTTTTTTATCTTATTACTGTTTTGTTCGAATTCGTTCTCAATTTCTGTCAATGATGATAGTCTGTTATGTATATTGATATCTAATTTTTCATTTTGTGATTTTAATTCTTCATATGTTTGATTTTTATTTAATGTTTTTTGTATTTCATATTTTATTTCATCTATTAACTCATTCAGTAAATCAATTTTAGCATTTTTAGAAACTAAAGTTTTTTCATTTTCTGATGGTAGCAAGGAGCTATCATCTATACCAGTTAAAAACAATTTTAGTCTAGATAATTCTTCCGTTACTTTTGTAAAACCTTTATGGAGATAAGGGGAACCTTCTTTTTGAATTTCAGACTCAGTTATTAATGCTAATTGAATCGAATTTCTGATTGTTAAGGATGCTAAATTATTTTTTGCATTTGTTTTTAGTTTTTTTCACCAATGCCTATTTTATCAAAAAGAAATGTTGAAATTGTCCTTTGCTTTTTAGTTGGATTTTTTATCTTTAAAATTTCAACATCATGTTTCGATGGAATCGAAGTATGTAATCCTGAAATGCATTGTATATCTCCACCTTGAATATTTCGTATTAGAGTAAAATTATCATTTTCAGAAAATGATAAACCTAATAAAACTTGGTCATACCCTTGGTGTTCTGGTTTTTCTTTTAATTTTCTATCACGTCCAAACATGAAATCAATTGCATCAACAATTGAGGATTTACCAGTGTTTGAAGGACCATAAATGATATTTAATCCAGGACCGAAAGATACAGATGCTGTTTCTTTATTTGGGCCCGTAAATGCTAGAAATCTAATCTCCATTATTATTAACACCTATTGTTTTAGAGTTTATAATGTTGGTTAATTCAAATTCGTTTGACCAATCACTAATTACTTTTTTAAATACGAGTTTAAAAACATCATTTTCTTTCATTTTTAACTGTTTTATAGCCCATTCAGATCTGATTTTTAAATTGTTAATATAGCTATTTGTCATGCTGTCTATAAAAGCATGAGTTAGATCTGTTGCTTTATAAAAAAAACCGTTGGGTAAGCTTAGCTTAGATACAAGCCCCTTATATTCCATTAACATTAGGCCTTGTTCTATCAAGTTTCGCCTAATTATAAGCTCACCAGCCCTGCTTTGAGTTTTTGGGTGTAAGCTTTCAGGGCCATTATTGAAATCACCCGTATGAACAACTAAATGGTCCAGTGCTACCAGTTGTTGGAGATCAAATATTAAATAATGGTCAACAGAAAGAATACATAGAGCCCTAATTCCTGTTTCAAGGGGGCTATTAAAAATGAAATCTGATTCAATAGTTTTCATTTTTTGATCCAGCTTATCTTGAGATCGTTGGATAGTTGGTGGCATATGCCAAATCTATCATTAACTCTTACTACCTCAAATAATCCATTTGCCTCTATTGGAATATTTTTAGATTCTTTAAGTACTTCTTTAACTCGTTTATAGCCAGTATCCCAATCATCTTCCACAGTATCAATTATTCCATCTAACATGTCCTTTTGTAGCAGGGCGAGAGCGTGAACA
>NZ_CDBI01000085.1 GCF_000820025.1 Aeromonas popoffii | reverse complement strand
TTCGCTTTTCTTTCGGCGCCTGCTTCACAAGTAAGCTGGCTCATCAGTCCGGCGTGTTCCGCCGTGCTGGTAGGGGTGTATTATAGGGAGCTGAATCTTTCTGGCAAGTAAAAACACTGTGTTTTATTGAGGAATACGTTCAAGTGTTTAATCAACAGCCAGATCGTGCAAGATGCATCCATTTATGTGCTTCAGAAGAGGCACATCCCCCTTTACGTGCCACAAACTCCGTTGATGCCTTTATAAGGATGCGACGCTTTATATAGGAAGGCAGATAAGGATAAAGAGAGGGATAATAGATAAGGGCCCTGATGGGCCCTTATCTATCGTGTCGTTACGGCACATCAGATGGAGAAACTGGAACCACAGCCACAGGTTGTGGTGGCATTGGGGTTGGTCACGGTAAAGCGGGAGCCTTCCAGACCTTCGATGTAGTCCACGCTGCCGCCCACCAGGTATTGCAGGCTCATGGGATCAATCACCATGGTGACCCCACTCTTCTCAACCACTGTGTCCCCTTCATTGATCTTCTCATCAAAGGTGAAACCGTACTGGAAACCGGAGCAGCCACCGCCCGTGATGTAGACCCGCAGCTTGAGCTCGGGATTTTCTTCTTCGGTGATCAGGTTCTTCACCTTGTTGGCTGCCGCATCCGTCATCTGGATGGGCAACGGGGCTTCTGCTACTGCACTCATTACTGACCTCACAACCGTTAAATCCACAAACATGGAAACCGCGAAATTATCTAATACCCGACCATTTAGTTCAAGTATTCACCAAGCTTCTTACTGCACTGCAGGGGCAGGTGCAGGCGGAGCAACCACCAGTGGTTTGATCACCTCCCCCCATTCGGCCCGCAACTCCTGGGCAGGTTGCCTACCCTCTTTGCCAATAGTGACACGCACCCGGTCCGGCACAAAGCCTTCCGGCAACTGCCAGTTGCCTTCCAACAGCTGAAAATAGCGCAAGGCGTAACGTCCCTCGCCCACTTTCATGCCTAGCTCACGGCTGCCGAGGGTTCTGGGCTTGTCACCCTGGCTCCCTTCTACCTTTATCTGTACCTGACCGCGAAACAGTTCGCGCTGCTTGGCTGGCTGGGTCAATGCCAAGCGATAGTGATAGCGACCGGGAATACTGGTCTCCTGCAGGGTGAGATTATCGATCACGACCCCCACCTGCTCCCCTGTGGGCCGCATGATGCGTTCGAAAAAGGCCAGCTGGCGCTTCTGTTCTTGCACCTGGGCTTCCTGATCCTTGAGCGTCTGCTGCAGTTGCTCGAACGCGGCTCTCTGGGTGGCCAGCAGTGTCTCCTTGATGCCGAGGTCACTCTTGAGCTGACCAATCGCCTTGCCCTGACGCTCCAGGGTTTCTTGCTGCACCGTCAACAGGCTGCTCTGGGCCAGTTCCTGTCGATTGCCGACGAAATACCCGATCAGCGCGCCCATCAGCAGCACAGCCAACAACTTCAATATCTGGGACATAAGGCCTCTTTTGTTACTGCGCCATACAGCGGCCATGCTCCCTTCACTATACGCAACTCGACCGGATCCGCGCTGACATACAAGGAGTTAACTGGCCATGGCGCCGCTGTCTCCCCGTTTTTGACGCGCTGCGAGCCGTAAAGTTCGCTCCAGGATCTGGGAATAGATGGGTCGGCCACCCAGCCACTGGGCAACCAGGGTCGCCCCGACCGTGGTGATCATCATCGGCAGGATCAGCTGATAGTTGTCGGTCATCTCGGTGACCAACACGATGCCGGTGATGGGGGCACGCACGGTGGCGGCAAACAGCGCCCCCATGCCGGCGATGGCAAAGGCACCTGGCTCGATGCCCAGCTCGGGAAACGCCGCATGAAACAGATGGCCGAACACCACGCCAAACAGGGTGCCTAGTGCGAGGGTCGGCGCAAACACCCCACTCGGGGCACCGGAGCAGAAGCAGATGAGGGTCGCCACCAGCCGCACCGAGAAGATGAGGAACAGGGTCGCCATCGCATACTCATCGCCCATCAGATGGGGGATGAGTTCAGTGCCGCCGCCGGTCACCGAGGGGGCAAACAGCGACAGCACCCCAAACGTTCCGGCCACCAGCATGCCGATGGCCACGAAACGGCGGCGCTTGTTCTGATGCAGCACCAGATAACCATCCTGACAGGCCAGCACCAGCTTGTTGAAGACAAAGCCCAGCACCCCGAAGGTAGCCCCCATAAAGAGGAACAGCCAGAGCGCCTTGAGGGCTGGCGCATCGTAGTGAGGCAAGGTGATCACCGCCCCCTGCCCTTTCATGTTCTGCAGCATCAGGGTCGCCATGATGGCGGAGATCCCCACCGCCTTGATGGCCAGAAAGGAGTAACGAAACTGCGGCCGCATCTCCTCCATCACAAACAGGATGCCCGCCAGCGGCGCATTGAAGGCTGCCGCCAGACCGCCCGCCGCACCGGCGGCCAGCAGGGCGTGACCATGCTCCTTGGGTAGCCGGAAGATATCCGCCACCATCTTGCCAAGGTTGCCACCGATCTGCACCGAGGGCCCCTCCCGCCCCAGCACCATGCCGGAGCTCAGGGTGCAGATGCCACCGAAGAACTTGACCGGCAACACCCGCCACCACCGCACCGGGCGCAGATCGTCCATCGCCCCCTCGATCTCGGGAATGCCGGAGCCGCCCGCTTCTGGGGCAAAGGTATGAGTGAGGAAGTAGCCGACAAATCCCAACAAGGCGCTGAAGCCAAAGCCAAGCAGACCGAGCTGCCACCAGGGACGGTCGGCCAGCAAGGCGATGCGTTGCTCTGCCAGCCAATGGACACCCGATTCGAACAGGCCGCACACCAGCCCGGCCAGGGTGCCGACCAGCGCAGCCAGCAGCAGCACCAGCAAGGGCATCTTGTCTTGCCGGATAATGCGGGAAAGTGGCCCCCGCGAAGCGGTATCGGGTTCAGAGGAGAGAGCTTGTTGCGCCATCTTGTTACACCAACTTGGAAAAACCATATCGTCAGCTAGCTGAGATCAGGATCACCCGGCGCGTTGCTCGGCTGCCCAGGGCTGGGGCTTTCTGCTATAGTCGGCCCGTTAAATTTTTGTCACGGGAGCAGACCGAGAGTCCGGGTGGAGAGAGCGCAAAGCATACTCCTGATGCCCCTGCCTGCCGAGTCTCAATCGGCTGCAATCCCTTGTGTGACGCCCAAAATCCCATTAAGGATGATCCATGTCAAAATCAGATCAGCTGTTTGAACAGGCCCGCCAGACCATTCCAGGTGGCGTCAACTCACCGGTCCGCGCCTTCAATGGAGTCGGCGGCACGCCCCGCTTCATCGATCATGCCGATGGCGCCTATCTCTATGATGTGGATGGTCAGGCCTACGTGGATTACATCGGCTCCTGGGGCCCCATGCTGCTGGGTCACAACCACCCTGCCATCAAGGCCGCCGTCATCAAGGCCGTTGAGAAGGGGCTGAGCTACGGTGCGCCGACCGAAATCGAAGTGCTGATGGCCGAGAAAGTCCGCCAGATCGTCCCCTCCATGGAGCAGGTGCGGATGGTCAACTCCGGCACCGAAGCCACCATGAGCGCCATCCGTCTGGCCCGCGGCTACACCGGTCGCGACAAAATCGTCAAATTCGAGGGCTGCTACCACGGCCACGCCGACTCCCTGCTGGTCAAGGCCGGTTCCGGCGCCCTGACCCTGGGTCAGCCCAACAGCCCAGGCGTGCCAGCCGATTTCGCCAAACACACTCTCACCTGCGTGTTCAACGATCTGGAGTCGGTGCGCGAAGCCTTCACCCAGTACGGCAACGAGATCGCCTGTATCATCGTCGAGCCGGTCGCTGGCAACATGAACTGCATCCCGCCGGTGCCCGGCTTCCTGGAAGGGCTGCGCACCATCTGTGACGAGTTCGGCGCCCTGCTGATCCTGGACGAGGTGATGACCGGCTTCCGCGTCTCCCTACGCGGTGCTCAGGGCCACTACAACATCGAGCCCGACCTTACCACCCTCGGCAAGATCATCGGTGCCGGCATGCCGGTGGGCGCCTTCGGCGGCAAGAAGAAGGTGATGCAATACATTGCCCCGACCGGCCCTGTCTATCAGGCGGGCACCCTCTCCGGCAACCCGGTGGCCATGGCGGCCGGTCTGACCATGCTTGATCTGCTGCTGGAGCCGGGCCTCTATGAGCAGCTGAGCGCCAAGACTGCGCGGGTTGCAGAAGGGCTGAAAGCGGCCGCCGCCAAACACGGTATCCCGCTCGCCATCAACTATGTGGGCGGCATGTTCGGCTTCTTCTTCACCGACGAGCCCGAAATCACCCGCTACGAGCAGGTCACTCGCTGCGATATGGAACGCTTCAAGCGCTTCTACCATCTCATGCTGGAAGAGGGCGTCTATCTGGCACCGAGCGCCTACGAGGCGGGCTTCCTGTCACTGGCTCACGGCGACAAGGAGATTGAACACACCCTGGCTGCCGCCGAGCGCAGCTTCGCCAAGCTGGCTGGCTAAATCGCCGCAGGTTGCCGCAAAGGGCCCGTCACGGGCCCTTTTCTATTACAGTGCATCCATCATCACTCAGGGCGGCACGCTCATTTATGGTGCATTCCCCCCTCGTCATCCGTCGTTTTGTCATCCTCTGGTGCAGCTTGCCCCGCCATCCCTGTCATAAAGCAGGCCCACTATTTGCACATCCGCTACAGAGCCCACGTCACCGAGGTCCATATGGCAGAGATGAGCCCCATCGATGTGCTGCGGCGCTATCAGGAGTATCAGGAGGAGCTGACCCCGCTACTGCAGGGGCTGCTCAGCGCCCCCCTTGCCTCGCTCAAGGGGTATCCCTTTGTCGTCAGCATTGACCGCTATCAGGGGCCGATGTGCATCCAGCCTGCGGCACCGGCGGCCCATAACCGGCTGCACCTTATCGTGCAGGGGCAAGGACGGGAGATCACCGTCTGTCTGAATCAGTTAATTGGCTGGTTGATGGGGGACAGGGAGCGCCGCCGCGCCATGCCCTGGTTCAAGGCAGTCTATGTGGTGCTCAGCATGGCGCTGTTTCTCATCGTCGCTACCCTGATCTGGCACGGGCTGGAGCAGCTCTACCAGTTATTGTGCGGTGAGCAGCAGAACCAGCTCGGCGCCTTTAGCGCCATCATCTTCCTGACGCTGGCATTGGCGGTGTTCGATCTGGGCAAGACCATTCTGGAAGAGGAGGTACTGCTGCATAAGGATATCTTCCGCCACAGCGCCATTCGCCGCACTATCACCCGCTTTATCGCCGCCATTCTGATCGCGGTCTCCATCGAGGGGCTGTTACTGCTATTTAAAGGATCGCTCGGCCAGAGCGAGCTGCTCTGGCCTGCGGTCGGGGTGATGGGGTGTGCGGTGGGTTTGCTGCTGGCGCTCGGCCTCTATGTCTTTCTGGGCGCCAAGGCCGAAGCAGCACTGGTACAGGCTAGCCTGCGCTCTCCACCGCCAGTTGCACAGGGGAGCGATGCGCCGCCCGCCAGGAGGCGTACATGGTCCAGGAGGTATAGATGACGATAAAGGCAACCAGCCACTTCAGCATCTCCATATCCATGGACTTGACCAACATGGCAGCCAGCACCACACCGATGGGGCCGAAGATGGCCACCGCCAGCACGGCTTTGGCATCGAACGCCCCTTTGCGGATAAAGGTGCCTGCGGAGAAGACACTGAGCACGGCGGTGGAGCCCATCATGATCGGAAACGCCGCCAGCGGATTCATACCCAGCAGATAGACCAGCGTCATACAGGGGGCAAACAGACCGATGCCGACATTCATCAGCACCCCGAAGATGAAATTGCCAAGCAGCGCGATCGCCAGCTTGTAGCCACCGAGCCCCATCGCATCCCCGCCAACGGGGAAAAGACCCAACAGACCGGCAAAGATCAACCCGGCGACAACCAGCAGGGAGATGGCCATCACCAGCCGGATAGTCTGTCGATGAAACGAGGCCACATGGCGGGCGCCCCAGGCCGCGCCGGCTGCTGCGGCAATCATCATGCTGATAAGAGTGAACGGATCCACCTTGACCACACCGATAAAGATGAGTGACTGGGTCACGGTCGGCAACACACACTGACCATTGAGGGTGCCTGGCAACATGCGATCATCAATCAGCTTGAACTGCTTGTAACAGGCGGTCTTCACCGCGAAGCTGCCGACTCCCAGGGTATCGAGAAAATTGGCGGCAAACCCGATGGCAGCCACGGGCCAGAACGGGGTGGGCTCCAGCGATCCCTGCCGCCGTTTTTGCCACCAGGCCTGAGCCAGCATGAAGATGAAAGACAGGGCACAGATGATGAATATCAGGCGTAAAAGATTAATTAACATACCGACCTCTCCAGCAACGGGCGGCGATTCTAAGGCAGTCAAAATAAAAAATCTTGGTCGGGATCAACCATTCACCCCCTGCAAACGATTACCTGACGAAACTCCTGACAGGCGAGCCCGAACGACTCTGCTAATACTTATCTATGAGGGCCAACTGGCCTGGGGCCATCGGTGGTAATCATGGTCATTTCGCGACGACCACAGTCCCCGATGGGAAGTAGCCAAAAAGAAGGCCGGCATACACCGACCTTCTTTTTTTATTGCTGACCGAGCCGTTGTCCGCACTCGCTCTCGTGCAGCCACGGGGAGCGAGCCAGCGGCTGAGCGCATCCGGCAATCCCATCAGCAGGCAAGCGTGGCAGACAGCGCAGGGCGAAGCCGGCGAAGATCATCAGTAACAGGGCATGGTCGCCGGGAAAGCTGTCGCTGGAGGAGTTTCTGGTCGGGATCGCGCTGAGCCGGGAGACTCGCAGCGCTGCTGACGTCGGCAGTGAACAACATGAAATTCAAGGACAGAGTACAGGCAGAGGACGCGTCAGACAGGAACGCCGCCTGACTCCATACACCACATTTGGCAATAACTCTATTGCAACGTGTTACATTGACGCATATCAATCAGTAGTATAGGTTCCCGCATCCAAATGATTATTAAAAAGATTCATGTACTATGGAAGCAGTACTCTCATCAACTAAAAAACAAAAAATTGTTAATTTCGCCGCTGATGTTTTCGCACTAAATACCTTTTGTTATTTCATATCAATACCAATAGAGCTCGGTTTTGCACAGATGAGTTTAGAAACTCACCTGCACGCTAGACTAATCGGGCTATTTATAATCACCTCAACAGCAAGACCTTTCGGTATTTGGCGTGATTGGATTTTCAAGAGATGCAGATTGACCGAACAGAACAAAGGCATTTTCCCTTATGTAGTTGACACCTTTGCCTATCTATCCTTTGAAATGCCATTATACCTAATTAATCTGTCGATAAGTGGCGCTTCTCCTGATCAAATGATCAGAAGTGTTTTTATATTTTGTTTAATTGCAGGCGTTGTCGGCCGACCATACGGAATTTATCGCGCTTTCCTCAGAGCAAAAATATTTAAAATAAACAACACCTGTAATAAAGGTGATTAAATATTGTGGGGAAAACTGTATAAGAAGCACCAATAAGGTGACGATCTTGGCGACAGGCAAGATTGGAGCGCGACCAGACGGTAAGACTTCTAACGCGTCTATACCTTTTTCTCGATACCACTGAAACCAGCGGCCAATGGCCGAGCGAGCCGCGCCAGTAAGATGATAAACATTGGTGATCAAGCGACCGTAATGTAACAGCAAGATGGCCATCAGGCGACGAGCATGCCCTTTATCAAGAGTGGCGTGGATGATTTTGTGAATGCGGCGCCGCTGTGGCCGTGACAGGGGTAATAAAAGTGGTATCAACTCACTCCTTTGGGTGCGACTTGTTTTGTTTGGCGACTAATGAGATCACACAAACTGGACTGAGTTCCCTGCCTCCAGTGATCTACGATTCGGAACAGCTATTGAGATGAAGTAACATCGTTCTGCTCACACATGATTGAGTACCATGTAACGACAAAAAATCTTTCAGCGACGGCTTAACTTCAGGGCTCCCTGATGAAATTTGGCCAGATCCCAAACTCGATGAGCAAGCAAAGCACTCCAGCTGGTGGCGATCAGCCCCCTCACCACATAACACGGCACCAACTTGCTCATGCAGACGATCCCCCCCAACCAGCGCAGTATTTTAGAACAGAAAAATAATGACATGAATCACATAAATATAAGCAGGGTAACCAGACAAGCCGTAGCGATGAGCCTAACGCAACACAGTTAAGGGAATTTGAGTCCCAACCCGCGAGGTATAAGGCCTAAAGAGTGAGTGAGGGAGGCATGATGCCTCCCTCGTTTTATTGGATGCTAATCATGGCAAGGGTGTAATCCAAATGTCACCTTTAACCATGGCACCGTTCTTAATATTAAAAACGGCGAATATTAAATCAAAAAGTGCTTCACTGACTGACCTTCGCCTGATGGCCCCTTTTTGACTTTCAGACTAACGTGCTCATACCTCGTAAGGCAGCCGAGACTGTGCCACCAGCCGATTGAGCGCCTGCACCACTAGGGGATCGAACTGGCTGCCAGTGCGGGACTGTATGTATTCCATGGTTTGTGCCAGCGTCCAGGGCTCTTTGTAAGGGCGCCTGCTGAGCAGTGCATCGAACACATCGACCACCGCCACTATGCGAGCCGACAGCGGTATCGCCTCCCCCGCCAGCTGCTCCGGGTAACCCTTGCCATCAAAATGCTCGTGATGTGCACGGGCAATCTCGGCCCCTAGCGACAGATAGCTGGTGCCTTCCACCATCTCGCCCGCCTTGCAGAGGATGTTGGCACCTATGCCCGCATGCTGCTCCATGACAAGCCGCTCATCCGGCTCGAATCTCCCCGGCTTGTGCAGTATGTGATCAGGGGTGCCGACCTTGCCGACGTCATGCAGTATGCTGGCCATGCCGATCATGTCGACAAAGCCGGAGGTCAGCTCCTCGGGATAGACCCCTGCCTGCTGCATCTCGGCCACTATGGCATCGGACAGCTTCTGCACCCGCAGCACGTGTTCGCCGGTATCCGAGTCACGAAACTCCGCCAGCGCGGCCAGCGCAACCACGGTCGCCTCTTGGGCACGCAACAGCTGGTTGTAGAGATAAAGGTTGTCGTATGCAGCCGAAATCCGCTGACAGAACACATCCAGCAGATCGCATTCGAGGGGATCGAGCGGCTGGGTCGGCGTGAAATTGAGCACAAACTCACGGCCGTTCTGGGCGGCGATATAAAGCGCATCCTGCGGGTGTTCGAAACAGTTGCGGCGATTGGCGAGTGCGCTTAACACAGAGTCGTACAGCGCTGGAAAGGTGCTCAATGGCACATCGACGAGCAGGGTTTCATAGTCACCTGTGGCGGCGAGGATCTCCAACTCCTGGGTTCCCGGTCTGCGCTCGACGCAGATGGCCCCCTCTGTGCCCACATCCAGAATAGCGCTGATCTGCTTGAGCACGCCGGAGGCAAATTCCCGCAGGGAGTGCAGGTGGTAGAGATCCCCCGCGCCCTCCAGTATCTTGCTGAGCCCCTGCCGGTTCTTGTCGATGGCGCTGAGGCTCTCGTAAGAGCGCAGCGAAGCGATGACAGTGGTGTAGAGCTTCTGCACCGTCAGCTCCGTCTTGGTCTTGTAGTCGTTGATGTCGTAGTCGAGGATCACGCGCTGCTCCGGAGCCTGACCCGGCTGGCCGGTGCGCAGCACGATCCGCACCAGGCTGTTGTGCATCTCGTTGCGGATCTGGTGTACCAGTCGCAGGCCCGCATCTTCCGTCTCCATCACCACATCCAGCAGGATCAGGGCGATGCGCGGGTTGGCCAGCAGCATACGGGCCGCTTCGGCACCACTGTAGGCGTTGAGGAGTTCGAGGGAACGGGATTTGTACTGAATGTTGGAAAGTGCCAGCCGGGTTGCATGATGAATATCCGGTTCATCGTCCACTATCAATACCTGCCATGGATTGATCGCCTTGGTCACCACGACCTCATCATCGTCCAGCTCTATGATGTCGTCATCCAGCCAGATCTCATCCTTGTCTTGGGCATTGCTCATATCGTTCACGCCTCCTGGCGCTGCATGAGTGTATTGACAGTATGTACCATCAGACAACGATGGCTCACCAGAAGCCGCTGCGTTAAGCCCCAGATCAACGGCCCAGGGACGCCCGGTTTGTCTGCTTATTCGAAAGGGTCCAAATAGGCTTTGATCGCCCTCTTCAGCCACGCCAGCACCTTGCCATGATAGGCATTTTCCGACAGATAGACGCCATAATCGCGCCATTGCAGGCTGAATTTGTGTTTCAGGGTCAGCAGTTCCCCCTGCCGCAGCTGGCTCTGGATCAAAGGAGAAGGCAGCACGGCCCAACCCAGCCCGTCCAGCACAGCATCCCGCATCAACTCGAAGCTGGAGAGGCCTATGTGCTGGCCACCGATGGGGAGCAGGCTCTTGACCGAAAATTCATCCACGTAGGAGAGGGTGACTTGGGTATGACCGGTCAAGTCCTGCTGCAACACCCGCTTCAGGCTGGCCAGCGGGTGGCTCGGCGCCACCACCATCAGGGTGCGGATCGGATTGAGCACATCGATGCTGAGGCCGCTACGCTCCTGCTCCTCGGTGATGAGGCCGAAGGCGGCATCGACAAACCCCTCTTCCACCAGGGCGGGCAGCTCGGGGGGCGAGGCCAGCACCAGCGAGATACTGGTACCGGGAAACTGGTGGCGCAGCGCCCCCAGCATTTCGCGCCATACCTGCTCCGGGATGGCGTCATCCCGCGCGACTCGCAGCGCCACCTCGGCGCCAGAGGCGTAGTGTTCACACTTGAGTTGCAGGCTGTTGGCCGCCTGCAGCAGTCGCTTGCAATCATCCAGCACCAGCTCACCGATCTCGGTCAATTGGGAGCGGTTGGCTCCGCGTTCAAAAAGTTCGACGCCAAGCTCCACCTCCAGAGAGGCGATCGCCGTGCTGACCGCACTGCGGCTCTTGCCAAGACGGCGCGCCGTGTTGGCGATAGAGCCGCTGCTGGCAGACTCGACAAAGAGTTCTATCTGATAAAGCTTCATGATGATGACGTCCTGACGGAGTTTCCTATCACCACCTTAGCGTGTCGTTGGATCGCAAGGCAAACCATTAGCGTCTGATAAATCGACGCTCAGCGATTCCTGTCCTTATTGTGGCTGCGGTTATCCTCTCTCCCGTCGCAGCAACCAAAGGAAAATATATGTTAATCAGTCGCATGCTGTTAGCGCGCATATTTTTGACGGGCGCCATCATCACCGAAGTGGCGGGGACATCCAGCATGGCCATGATCCCCGAGAACGCGGCGGGATGGATGAATTACCTGCCGATGTGGGTGTTGATATCGATCTCCTACCTGTTACTGGCCAAAGCCGCCAAAACAATCTCCATTGGTATTGCATTCGCGCTGTGGGAAGGGCTGGGGATTGCCTTGATCACTGTCGTTTCCGTGATGTTCCTCGATTACGACCTGAATGCGCAGGAGTTGATCGGCCTGACACTAGCGATAGTGGGTATTGTTATGGTGACCATGGGAGAGACCCATGACGACCCTGTTGCCAGCAATGAAACAAATAACGCGAAGGAGGCTGTATGCACCCGTTAATTATCGTACTTGGCGCAGCCCTGCTGGATATCGGTGCCAATATGGCGATTAACCGCTCGCGTGGTTTCCACTACAAAGGGTGGGGCGTACTGGGTATTGTGCTGGTGCTGGGGGCGTTTACCCTGCTGTCAAAGGTTGTGAGCGGTGGCCAGATCGATCTGGCCGTTGCCTATGCCACCTGGGGAGCCATCGGTATTCTGGGTACTGCACTGGGTGGTCTGCTGCTCTTTGGTGAGCGACTCAAGCCCATCGGGTGGGCCGGGATGATGGTGATGGCACTAGCGGTAGCCATGCTGACCACCGCCTGATAGCGAGCCATCAATAACTTAGCCAAGCCGCCTGCTTCTGCGGGCGGCTTTTTTGTTGGGTCGACGCAGGGTCAGCACGACGCTTCATAGAGCTCCAGCGGCAGGCCGTCGGGGTCGGCAAAGAAGGTAAAGCGCTTGCCGGTCAGTTCATCCACCCGCACCGGCTCCACCTCAATCTGATGGATCTGCAGATGCCGGATGACGCGGTCAAGCTCGCTGACCCGAAAGGCCAGGTGGCGCAGACCGCAGGCCTCCGGCCTTGAGGGCCGCGCGGGAGGTGTCGGAAAGCTGAACAGTTCCAGCTGGCTGCCATCGGGCAGGCCCAGATCCAGCTTCCAGGATTGACGTGCCTCGCGCAGGGTCTCGGCCAGGATGGGCAGCCCCAGCACCTGGTGATAGAAGTGGCGCGAGCGATCATAGTCGCTGGCAATGATGGCCACATGATGGATGGCCTCAAACAACGGGAAAGTCATATGCACTCCAGTCAAACCGGCAGCCAGGGCTGCCCGTTTCGTCTATCAGTTGAAGAAACCACCGAACCAGTCATCCAGTGCGCTGCGCGGTGCGGGGCTGCCACAGCTCATGGGCTCAGCCAGCCCGGCCAGTTTGGCCGGCACCTGCAGGCTACCCGGACAGTCGCTGACCACACGGGCGCCGCTGGCGCGGGAGAAGTTGGCCCAGCTCACCCCTTGCGGCATCTTCAGCGTCAGGCTGTTGACGCCACGCTGGCTCATGTAGCCGCTAAACAGCTGCAGGGCACCGCTGGCCCCTGTCAGCCCGGCGGACGTGTTGTCGTCACGGCCCACCCAGATGCTGACCAGCTCGTTGTTGTCCAATCCCGCAAACCAGGAGTCGCGCAGCTCGTTGGTGGTGCCTGTCTTGGCGGCCATAGTGGCGCCGGGGAACTTGGCATTCAGCGCACGGGCCGTGCCCTGGCTCACCGTCTTGGTCATGGCAAACAGGGTCAGCCAGCTGGCCTGTTCGTCCGTGACCCGCTTGGCGGTCTGATCATGCTGATAGAGAGTGCTGCCATCGCTGTTGACCACGGCGCGGATCGCCGACAGCGGCTGGGTCAGCCCCTGGTTGGCGATGGGCAGGTACATCTGGTTCACCTCCATGGGTGACAGGGCCACGGCCCCCAGCACCAGCGACGGATAGGGCTGGATCTCCTGCTCGACACCCAGCTTGTGCAGGGTATCCACCACCTTCTCCAACCCTACCTGCAGACCCAGATTGACGGTCGGCACGTTGAGGGAGCTGGCCAGTGCATCCATCAGGGGCACGCTCTGGCGGAACTTGCGATCGTAGTTTTGCGGTGTCCAGACCTGACCATCCTGACCGCGAAGGCGGATCGGCTGATCCTTGAGCGGGCTCGCCAGTGTCAGGCCGTTAGAGAGGCCGGTCAGGTAGACGGCCGGCTTGACCAGGGAACCGATCTGGCGACGGGCATCCAGCGCCCGGTTGAAGCCGGCGTAGCGGGGATCCCGCCCCCCCACCAGCGCAACCACTTCGCCCTTGTGCCAGTCGGAGACCACCATGGCCGCCTCCAGCTTCTTCTTGCCACGCTGCTTCTCGATGAGCGTCAGACCCGATGCCACCGCCTGCTCGGCGGCGTGCTGGGCGATGGGATCCAGGCTGGTGAAGATCTTGAGGCCGGACTGCTTGAGCAGATCGGCGCCGAAACGGCTCTGGATCTCGCGTTTGAGCAGCCCCATGAAGGCCGGAGTGCGGCCATAGCTCATCTGGCCACGGGTGATGATGCCAAGCGGCTGCTTGCTGGCGAGTTCGTACTCGGCCGGCTGCAAGCTGCCGTGATCCATCAGCAGCTTGAGCACCAGATCACGCCGGGCCTTGGCCCGCTCCGGGAAACGCCAGGGATCGTAATAGGAAGGCCCCTTCACCAGCCCCACCAACAGCGCCACCTGATCGATGTCCAGCTCGTTGACCGGAATACCGAAGTAGAAATAGGAAGCGAGCCCGAAGCCGTAGACCCCTTGCGAGAAGTTCTGCCCCAGATAGACCTCGTTGAGGTAGGCCTCCAGGATCTCGTCCTTGCTGTAGCGATAGTCGATCAGCACCGCCATGTAGGCTTCCTGCAGTTTGCGCCACAGGCTGCGCTCGCGGGTCAGGAAGAAGTTCTTGGCCAGCTGCTGGGTGAGGGTGCTGCCCCCCTGCACGGTGCGACCGGCCAGCACGTTAGCCGCCATGGCGCGCAGTATGGCCACCGGCGAGACGCCGCCGTGCTGGTAGAAGTCGCGATCTTCAGTGGTGAGCAGGGTCACCAGCAGGCTGTCGGGCACCTCGGCGATGCGCACCAGCAGGCGATCCTCCCGATCCTCGGTGTTGAGGCGATCGAGCAGCACCGGGTCCATCTGGGCGTAGCCGAGCTGGCGCTGATTCTCCAGCGACTGGATCCCCTCCAGCCGCGCGCCGTTGAAGGTGAGACGCAGGCCGCGCGCACCGTCGGCGCCATCATGGAAAGCGAACGGGCGGCGAATAAGCTCGATACGGTTGCCGTTGATCGCATACTCGCCTGGCGTGTGAGGCTGGCGCACCTGCTTGTAGCTCAGCATGTTGAGCTCACGCAGCATCTGGGTCTGGGAGAGGCGCTGGCTGGGGTAGAGCTCCAACGGACGGCTGTAGACCATCACCGGCAGTTGCCACTTCTCGCCATCGAAGCGCTCACGCACCTTGGTATCGAGGTAGATGCCAAACACCACCATGAAAGCGGCCACCACCAGGGAGAGCTTGAAGCCGAGCCAGAACAGCGTGCGCCAGATGGTGCGTTTGGGCGCCACCTTCTTGGGTGCGCGCTTGCGTCGTTGCGTTGCCATAAATCCTCTTTGCTTTCCTTTCTACTTGTTATGTCGCGTTCGCGAACGTCCGAGTGGGATTAACCAATCAAATCTGAATCTCGGGTTTCATTTCGCCAGACAAATGGATGCCAACCCCTCATCCTCAACCCGTCTCCCACAAGGGGAGAAGGGGGCAAACACCAACCTCGATCGGTTCCCTCTCCCTCAGGGAGAGGGTAATCTGCTGGAGTTGGGCTTCGCGCGGCTCAGCACCAACCTACATCCCCATCTTCTTCTTGGTGACGCTAGTCGGCATCGCTTCCAGCGGATTGTCCGGCCAATAGTGGCGGGGATAACGCCCCTTCATCTCTTTTTTTACCAGCTCGTAGGAACCGGCCCAGAAGGCGGCAAGATCGGCCGTGATCTGTAGCGGCCGCCGGGCAGGCGAAAGCAGCTCCACCACCAGCGCCACCCGGCCATCGGCCACGCACGGGGTCGTACCTTGCCCGAACATCTCCTGAATGCGCACCGGGATCACCGGCGCCTGACCCGGCTGATAACGAATACGCACCCGGCTGCCGGTCGGCGCCGTGAAGTGGCTCGGCAGCGCGTCGTCCAGCCGCTTGGGCAGTGGCCAGGGCAGGGATTGACGCAGGATGTCGTTGAGGTTGAGCCGCTTTAGCTGCTCCAGCCGGGTCATGCCACTCAGGGCTGGCAATAACCACTCTTCCAGCCGGGCCAGCAGGCTTTCGTCGTCCATGGCGGGCCAGCCGTCATCCGGTATCCAGTCGCGGGCGCAGCGCAAACGGGCCAGCAGCCCTTCGCTGCTCTCGTCCCAGGGCAGCACATGCAGCCCCTTGCGGCGAATGCCTTGCAGCAGGCAGCGTCCTTTCTGCTCGTCAGAGAGTTCGGTCAACGGTCGCTGGCTCAGCACCAGTTCCCCGATCACCAGCTGGCGTTCAGCCCGCACACGCTCTTCCCGCTCGTCCCAGTCGAACCACTGGCGCTCGCTCACCAGCTCCGGCAGCTGGCGCGCCAGCTCGTCCAGCTCGACCGGTTCGGCGATAAAGATGCGACTGCCGCGATCGTTTTGCCCCATCTCGATGGCGATGAGGGCCGCTTGTCCCTGGCATGGGTGACCTTCTACCAGATCGCAGCTCACCCCACTACTGAGTTGATAGCGGCTGCCACTGCGCAACTTGCCGATCCGATCCGGCCAGGCGAGGGCGCACAGCAGTCCCAGCCACTGCCCTTGGGCCTGACGTTGTGATGCGCCAGACCTGACACCAAGGCGTTCGAACCAGCGGGCCGCCCCCTGCCGCAGGGCACCAAGACGGCGGTGAAACAGCACAGAGAGGCGTTCAGATCCTCGCAGATCTTCTTCCAGCAGCGCCACCAGGAAAGCGGCATCGGCGACAGTCCCTGTCAGACCCTCAGCCTCAAGCGCACGGGCCCGCAGCAGCATGCGCGCCAGCCGAGGGTGCGTGCCGAAGGCCGCCATGGCACGGCCAGCAGGAGTAAGTTGTTGCTCACCCTCGGGCGTCATGGCACCCAGGCTGACCAGCAGCCGCTGGGCGCTGGCTACGGCGGCGGCGGGGGGCATGTCCAGCAGTGGCAGGCTTTCCACTTTAGCGCCCCACTGGGCGGCGTCCAACAGCAGGCCGGTGAGCTCCTGCGTCAGTATGTCCGGCGGGCTCTGCTCGGCGAGACGCTCCTGCACTTCACCGCTCCAGAGCCGATAGCAGACGCCAGGACCGAGACGACCAGCGCGGCCCGCCCGCTGGGTGGCGGACGCCCTGGCGATCTGGCGGGTCTCCAGCCGGGTGACGCCACTTTTCAGATCGAAGGAGGCGCGCCGCTCCAGCCCGCTGTCGATGACCATATGGATGCCCTCTATGGTGAGGGAGGTCTCAGCCACATTGGTGGTGAGCACCAGCTTACGGCGACCGACCTGTGCCGGTTCGATGGCGGCCTGTTGCGCCGCCATGTCAAGGCGCCCGTAGAGCGGTGCGAGGCGCACGTCATCCGGCAACCGTCCCTCCAGCCACTGGGCGAGCCGCTCTATCTCCCCCTGCCCCGGCAGGAACACCAGGGCGCTGCCGGCATGGCTGGCGAGTGCTTCCAGCACGACGGCGCCGACTTGCGGCTCCAGCCACTGCTGGCGATTGAGGGGGCGATAGTGATAGTCGATGGGAAAGCCGCGCCCCTCGGAGCGAATGACGGGGGCGTCAGGCAACAGGCTCTCGAGCGCCATGCCATCCAGGGTGGCGGACATGATGAGCAATTTGAGATCATCCCGCAGCCCCTGTTGGCTCTCGATGGCAAAGGCCAGGGCGGTATCGGCGTGCAGGCTGCGCTCGTGGAACTCATCGAAGATGACGAGCGACACGCCCGCAAGCTCAGGATCCTGCTGCAGCATCCGGGTCAGCACCCCCTCGGTGACGATCTCGAGTCGGGTCCTGGCACTGGTGCGACTCTCGCCCCTGACTCGCAGGCCGATGCGCTCTCCCACCGGCTCCCCCAGCTGACGGGCCAGAAAGCTGGCTATGTTGCGCGCCGCCAAACGACGAGGCTCCAGCATGAGGATGCGACCGGGCAGCCGGTTTTGGCACACCAGCTCCAGCGGCAGCAGGGTCGACTTGCCCGCGCCCGGGGGCGCCTGCAGGATCACGCTGGCATGGCTGTCGATGGCGGCAAACAGCGCTGGCAACACGGACACTATGGGGAGTTGGGACAAAGCGGCGAGCACCTTCTGTGATGACCTTAAAACGGCGCCCATTCTGCCATAGCATCCGCCACCACCGTGAGCAGATGTCACCAGCAAGACATGACCACCACGGTTACCCTGGCATTCATGGCCATCTCGCCAGGATACGCTGCGGCGAGACATGACCACCGTAGCTGCCATAGAATGGGGCCATGTTATGAGCGTGAACAGGCATACTCCCCAGAATGGCCAAACTCTTCTTTGCCCTGCCCCTGCACCGGCTTGCCCCCGAACTGGTCGACTGGCGTGACCAACGGCCCTGGCCGGGCCAGCCGGTCCCCGAAGCGAATCTCCACCTGACGCTGGCCTTTCTCGGTGAAGCAGATCAGGTCACCACGGCCCGCCTGATGGCCGCCGCTGAGCGGCAGCACTGTCCGCCGCTGACCATCAAGCTGGATGAGACCGGCTGGTTCAGCCGGGCCAAGGCGGCCTGGGTGGGACCAGGTGACTGGCCTAACGAGCTGAACGTGCTGGCCAGGGCGCTGCGTCGTCACGGCGAGAAGCTGGGGCTTGGCAACGGTGAGCAGGGCTATCGTCCCCACGTCACCCTGTCGCGCAAGGCGAGCAAGGCGCCCGACACCTTGCCGGCACCGGATTTTTTGCTGCACGCGGATCACTTCTGCCTCTATCAATCCATTGCCACCCCGGACGGGACGCGCTATGAACCGCTCGCCTGCTGGCCCCTGCGCGCCAGAGAGAAGATAGCGTCGTGACAGCCGCGCGCCCTCACTTCCTGCCTATAAAAGAGAGAACCGCACCATGATCTTCGATCCCCCCCTGCAGTCCGGGCAGCTCATCTCCCGCTACAAGCGCTTCCTGACCGATATCCGGCAGGACAACGGCGAGGTGATCACCATCCACTGTGCCAATACCGGTGCCATGACCGGCTGCGCCGAGCCGGGCACCCGGGTCTGGTACTCCACCTCCGACAACCCCAAGCGCAAGCTGCCCCACAGCTGGGAAATCGCCGAGAGCCCGGCGGGTCACTTCATCTGCGTCAACACGGCGCGGGCCAACCAGATCGCCCGCGAGCTGATCGAACAGGGGGCGATGGCCCCGCTCGCTGGCTACGCCAGGCTGCGCACAGAAGTGAAATATGGCGAAGAGAACAGTCGCATCGACCTGCTGCTGGAAGATGACCACAGGCCCTCATGCTACATAGAGGTGAAATCCGTGACCCTGCTCGATGAGCGGGAGCAAGCCGGCATGGGCTACTTTCCCGATGCGGTCACCAGTCGTGGCGCCAAGCATTTGCGTGAATTGATGGCCATGAAGGCGGCAGGGCACAGAGCCGTGTTGCTATTTATGGTTTTGCACTCCGGAATAGTGAGAATGCGCCCTGCAGCACACATAGATCCGCTCTATAGTCAGCTAATTGAGCAGTCAATGGCGGCAGGGGTTGAAATTTTATGCTATCGACCCCATCTTGGGGTGCAGAGCATGGTGGCCCAAGATTTCATCCCGTTTGAATCTTGACACCTGCTACCCGAGGGCAGCGAATAAAAGTTGGGATGGGTAACATAATTGGTACGGCTTGTTTGCCTACGCATTACCCTTCTGATATAGATGTCGCCCTCATTTTATGGATGGCACGGGTAGCGTGCTGAATTAGGAGACAGGGCATGCCAACAGGCGAAAACAGGAAATCTCTGGGCCCCCTGGCCATTGCGGGTGTAGCGCCTTACCAGGAAAAACCGGGTGAGGAGTACATGAATGACCAACAAAAGGCACATTTTCGCAAGATCCTGGGAGCTTGGCGCAACCAACTGATGCAGGAAGTTGACCGCACCGTTGACCATATGAAGGATGAGGCTGCCAACTTTCCGGATCCCGTGGATCGCGCCGCGCAAGAAGAAGAGTTCGCTCTTGAATTGCGTACCCGCGACCGTGAACGCAAGCTGATCAAGAAGATCGAGAAGACATTGGTGCTGCTTGAAGACGATGACTTCGGTTACTGCGAGCATTGCGGTATCGAGATTGGTATCCGTCGTCTGGAAGCCCGTCCGACAGCCGACCTCTGTGTCGACTGCAAAACACTTGCTGAAATCAAGGAAAAACAGATGGCCGGTTGATACCGACCACTGGCATAACTGAAAAAAGGGGGCTTGCGAGCTCCCTTTTTTATTGAGCTTTTGGTCGGGGCGTCCCAGAATGCAGCTTCAATGAATCGCTTGCCCTAATTGCCATGCCCGTGAATACACTCCCGTCGCCCCAGACTCGCCCCTATACAGGTCGCTTTGCCCCCTCCCCGTCAGGCCCGCTCCATTTTGGCTCCCTGATTGCGGCGCTCGGCAGTTTCTTGCAGGCCAGGGCGCAACAGGGGCGCTGGCTGGTGCGGATCGAAGACATAGACCCGCCACGGGAGATGGCCGGTGCCGCGTCGCTCATACTGCAGACCTTGGCGGCCCACGGCCTGGAGTGGGATGGGGAAGTGATGTACCAGAGCCGGCGTCATGGCCGTTATGACGAGATCATCAGGCAGCTCTATCAGGCTGGCGATCTCTACTGGTGCCGCTGTACCCGGCGCGAGATCATGGCGGGCGGCGGTTTGTACCGCGGCCACTGTCGCGATCTTGGTCTCGGGGCCGAGGGATGCGCCGCCCGGCTGCGCCAGCACCATCCGGTCTACCATTTCGAGGATGGGTTGCAGGGCCGCATTGCGGTTCCTGCGGCGCTGGCCGAAGAGGACTTCATCATACGCCGTCGGGATGGCCTCTACGCCTATAACCTGGCGGTGGTGGTGGACGACATGGACAGCGGCATCACAGAGATAGTACGTGGTGCCGATCTGTTGGAGCCCACGGTACGCCAGGTTGCCCTCTACCAGACGCTGGGGGCCAGCGTCCCCGCCTGGGTGCACCTGCCACTGGCGGTGCTGGCAGATGGCCACAAGTTGTCGAAGCAGAACCATGCGCCGGCACTGGCGTTGGACGAGGTCAGGCCGGCCCTGTGGCAGGCGCTGCACTTTCTCGGTCAATGCCCGCCCCCCGAGCTGATGGCGAGCCGCATTGACGAGATCATCGGCTGGGGCATTACCCACTGGCGGCTCGACCGGGTTCCAGCCAGAGAGAAGATCAGCCTGGCACAGGGAGCACCTGACTTTGCATTGGGTCAGACCTGAGCGCGCTGACATGGACAACACAATTTTTTGTTTAGCCAAGCCTGAACTTTTTGAATGAACCACATCGTTTTTCATTTAGTCAGGCCTGAGCTATGATAGGCCGCTATTTTTTGGCCTCCCGTCAATTTGAAGTCATGAAGAGGTGTACCATTTTTTCCCAGATCGCAAACTTTTGCCGCAAGGTGCTCGGCAAGGAAGACGGCGAGCAGTCGGTGGAGTCTCCCATCCCAGCCCACGTAACCGGGCAACGCCGTACCTTAAGCCGTGACCAGCACCCCATCTCGCGCAAAGAGATCAGCGAGAATGCGCTCAAGGTGCTCTATCGCCTGAACAAGGGTGGCTATGATGCCTACCTGGTCGGCGGGGGCGTCCGGGATCTGCTGCTCGGGAGGACGCCAAAGGATTTCGACATCGCGACCAACGCGACGCCGGAGCAAATCAAGGCGCTGTTCAGCAACTGCCGCCTGATTGGCCGCCGCTTCCGCCTGGCCCACATCGTCTTTGGTCGTGACGTGATCGAAGTGGCCACCTTCCGGGGTCACCACCATCAGGTCAATACCAGCAAGCATGTGTCGGCCCAGTCTGATGAAGGCATGCTGCTGCGCGACAACGTCTACGGCACCATTGAAGAGGATGCAGAGCGTCGCGATTTCACCGTCAACGCCCTCTACTACAGCGCCAGAGATTTCACCCTGCACGATTTCGAGGGCGGCATAGAGGATCTCGCCCAGCGCAAGCTGGAGCTGATCGGCGATCCCGAGACCCGCTATCGTGAGGATCCGGTGCGCATGCTGCGCGCCGTGCGTTTCGCCGCCAAGCTGGACATGACCATCAGCCCACGCAGTGCCACCCCCATCAAGGAGCTGGCATCACTGCTGCAGGATATCCCCGCCGCCCGCCTGTTTGAGGAGACCCTCAAGCTGTTCCTGGCTGGCGATGGCCTGGCGACCTACAAGCTGATGCGCGAATACGGGTTGTTCCAGCCGCTGTTCCCGCAGGTAGCCGCCCTGTTCACTCCCCACGGCACCTCGCCGTTCGAGCAGTTCATCGAACTGGCGCTGCTCGATACCGACACCCGGGTGCGCGCAGACAAGCGGGTCACCCCGGCCTTCCTCTATGCCACCCTGCTGTGGGGCTGTGTCGAAGCCCGCGCCCGCGTACTGGAAAATGAGAGCGGTCTGCCCTGGCACGACGCCTTCATGCTGGCCATCAACGAGGTGCTGGACAACCAGGTGCGGATCATCGCCGTACCGCGCCGTTTCACCACCGATGTCCGCGACATCTGGGCCCTGCAACAGCGACTGACCCGCCGTCAGGGTCGTCACCCCGAGCGGGCCATGGAACACCCGAAATTCCGCGCGGCCTACGACTTCCTGTTGCTGCGTAACCGGGTCGAACGCGGCCTTGGCGAACTCGCCAGCTGGTGGGAACGCTATGTGGAGTCCAATCCGGATGTACGCCCGCAACTGCAACGGGAAGCGACCCGCCGCCCTGCGAGCGGCGAGCATGCCCAAGCCGGTGAACCCCGTAGCGGTGACGGCGAGAAACGTGATAGCAACAGCCGCAGTCGTCGTCGCCCGCGCCGTCGCAAACCGAAAGCGGCGCAGTGACCACCAGCGTCATGACGGAGGTCTTCGTTGCCATCGGCTCCAATCTGGCTGACCCGCTCGGCCAGGCTCGCCGCGCCGTCGTCGCACTGGCGGCGCTGCCGGAGTCCCGGTTGCAGCAGGCCTCCTCGTTTTACAGCAGCCGCCCCATGGGCCCTGCGGATCAGCCGGACTACGTCAATGCCGTGGTGCGGCTGAATACCCGGCTCGGCCCTCTGGCCTTGCTGGATCAACTGCAAAAAATCGAGCTGGAACAGGGACGTGTGCGCAAGGATGAGCGTTGGGGGCCCAGAACCCTGGATCTCGATCTGCTGCTCTATGGCGATCGGATCATCAGGCATGAGCGCCTCGTCGTTCCCCATTACGGCATGAAGGAGCGGGCGTTCGTACTGCTGCCCCTTGCCGAGATTGCGCCCGCTCTGGTGCTGCCCTGCGGCACCCCGCTCGCACAACTGGTTGCCCGCTGCCCGCACAATGATCTTGCCATCATTGCCCCCGGTGCAGACATAGGGGAACCCTGATGAGCAGAGCCATCGACGCCCTTGTGATCCTCACAGACACACGCGGCGAGTAGGAGCAACGTTATGAGCAAGATCACCACCACCAGCCTGCTGAAGATGAAGCAGGAAGGGCAACGCATCACCGCCATCACCGCCTATGATGCCACCTTTGCCAAGCTGTTCGACGACGAAGGGGCCCACGTGCTGCTCATCGGCGATTCGCTGGGCATGGTGCTGCAAGGGGGTCAGGACACCCTGGCGGTCAACATGGATGAGATGGTCTATCACACCCGCTGTGTGGCGCGTGGTGCCAGCAAGGCGCTGGTCGTCGCCGACATGCCGTTCATGAGCTATGCCACTTCGGATCAGACTTACCAGAACGCCGCCCGCCTGATGGCCGCCGGAGCCCGCATGGTGAAGATGGAAGGGGGCGACTGGCTGTGTGACAGCATTCGCCACCTGACTCGCAATGGCGTGCCTGTCTGTGGCCACCTCGGCCTCACCCCCCAATCCGTCCATGTGTTTGGCGGCTTCAAGGTGCAAGGTCGCGACGAGTTCCAGGCCCAGGAGATCTACCGTCAGGCCCTCGAACTGCAAGCAGCCGGCATCCAGATGCTGGTGCTCGAGTGCGTACCGGTCGCCCTTGCCGAACGCCTCACCAAGGCGCTGCGCATCCCGGTGATCGGCATCGGTGCCGGTCCCGTCACCGATGGCCAGATCCTGGTGATGCACGATGCCTTAGGCATCACCTCAGGTTACGTGCCCAAGTTCACCAAGAACTTCCTGGCCGAGACCGGTGACATACGTGCCGCCATCCGGCTCTATGTGCAGCAAGTGAGCGAGGGGACCTTCCCCGGCCCCGAACACTGTTTCAACTGATCCGGCGCTATGGATGAGAGCGGGGGCACAAGCCCCCGTTTCGCTGTCCCTTGCCCGCTGATGCAACCCGTTTTCTCTGTTTGATATTTCCGAAGGTGAACTGCCGATGTTGGTCGTTAACAATCCTGCCGCTCTGCGTGAACAGATCGGCCAATGGCGCCGTGAAGGGCGTGCCATCGCATTCGTGCCCACCATGGGCAACCTCCATCAGGGGCACCTGACGCTAGTGAAAGAGGCGCACCGCCATGCCGGTAAGGTGGTGGTCAGCATCTTCGTCAACCCCATGCAGTTCGACAAGGCAGAGGATCTCGTCAACTATCCGCGCACCCTGGAGCAGGATTGCGCTGCACTGGAAGCCGCTGGCGTCGACATGGTGTTCACCCCGACGCCGGAGATCATGTATCCGCAGGGGCTGGCGAGCCAAACCTTCGTCGAGGTGCCGGGTCTCTCCGGCCTGCTGGAAGGAGCGCTGCGTCCGGGGCATTTTCGTGGCGTCAGCACAGTGGTGACCAAGCTGTTCAATCTGGTACAGCCGGATGTGGCCTGTTTCGGCCAGAAGGATTACCAGCAGCTGGCGCTCATTCGCAAGATGGTGGCCGACATGGCCATGCCCATCGAGATCGTCGGCGTGCCCACGGTGCGGGCCGAAGACGGGCTGGCTCTGTCGTCACGCAACGGCTACCTGACCGCGGCCGAGCGGGCGCTGGCCCCCGAGCTGGCACGCACCATGAACTGGATTGCCGAGCAGATCGCAGGGGTCGATCACCACCTGCCCTCTCTGGTGGCGCAGGCCAGCCAGCGCCTCGATAACGCAGGTTTCCGTACCGACGCCATCGACATCGTCGATGCCGTGACCCTGGAATCCGCCACCGACCAGAGCCAGCAACTGGTGATCCTGATGGCGGCCTATCTCGGCAAGGCCCGCCTCATCGACAACCGCGTGGTCACGCTTCAGCACGCCTGAGTCAGTCACAACCTAGAGAGTTTCATCTCCAAGAGGTTTATTGCCTCTTCCTGTTCCTGCCCAAGTCTGGCCAGGAGCAGGCCCGGTTTCAGGTGCTGCCATATCCTGCGTGAAGATGGCGGCCAGCAATACATAGTCACCCGCCACATCGCCACTCCGTTTGCCGAAGGGGCGTTTCCCCATCGTCTTTAACGAGACCTAGCGTAACTGCCTGGCCGATGATGGTCTGGCTGCCAAGTAGAACGTCTGCGTCTACCGTGAGGAGCAGGCGCAGAACGAGGCCCCCAGCGCTGACCTGCACTGGACCATACGAGCAGACGCCCTCATAGGGCATGGTGCCCCCCCCCGGCAACCACCGGGATCCGCGAACGCAAAAAGAAACAGGGCGCCCGAATGGACGCCCTGTTTTGAGTACAACTCAGTGCCGCAGCCCGGTACCGCGGGAGATGAGCCACCAGGCCAGTCCGTAGAGCGCGGCGATGAAGCCGATGATGATGAGGTAGGCGGTGCCGAGCGGCACGTCAGAGATACCGAGGAAGCCGTAGCGGAACGCGTTCACCATGTAAATGATGGGGTTCACCTGGGAGACCCCATGCCAGAAGGGCGGTAGCAGGCTGATGGAGTAAAACACCCCGCCCAGATAAGTGAGCGGCGTCAGCACGAAGGTGGGAATGATGCTGATGTCGTCGAAGGTCTTGGCAAACACGGCGTTGATCAGCCCCCCCAGCGAGAAGAGGATGGCGGTCAGCAGCACGGTAAAGCAGACACTGAACAGATGGTGGATCTGCAGCGGCACGAAGAACAGCGACACCAGGGTGACGATGAGGCCGACACAGAGGCCACGCGCCACGCCTCCCCCCACGTAACCGGCGATGATGACGTAGTTGGGCACGGGCGCCACCAGCAGCTCCTCCACATTGCGCTGGAACTTGGCGCTGAAGAAGGAGGAAGCGACGTTGGAGTAGGAGTTGGTGATCACCGACATCATGATGAGTCCAGGCACGATGAACTCCATGTAGCTGACCCCTCCCATGTCACCGATGCGCGAGCCGATGAGGTTGCCGAAGATGACAAAATAGAGGCTCATGGTGATGGCGGGCGGCACCAGGGTCTGGATCCAGATCCGGGTGAAGCGGCTCACCTCCTTGGCCAGAATGCTCTTGAAGGCGATGTAATACGTGGTCAGATTCATGCTTTTCTCCCCTCCTCGACCAGACTGACGAACAGCTCTTCCAGTCGATTGGCCTTGTTGCGCATGCTCAACACCTGCACCTGCTGGCCCGACAGCTGCTCGAACAGGCTATTGAGAGACTGACTCTTGTCCAGATCCACTTCCAGAGTGCGCTCATCCTGCATGCGGCCGTTGAACTCGGGCACATTCGGCACGACGGAGCCCGGTGCCAGATCCAACATGAAGGTCTCGCGGCTCAGCTTGCCGAGCAGCTTCTTCATGCTGGTGTTCTCGATCAGGCGACCCTTGTCGATGATGCCTATGTTGCGGCACAGCATCTCGGCCTCTTCCAGATAGTGAGTGGTGAGTATGATGGTGACCCCCTGCTCGTTGAGCTCTTTGAGGAAGGTCCACATGGAGCGGCGGATCTCGATATCCACCCCGGCGGTCGGTTCGTCCAGGATCAGCAATCTGGGCTCGTGCATCAGGGCGCGGGCTATCATCAGCCGACGCTTCATGCCACCGGAGAGAGTGCGGGCCGGCATGTCACGCTTGTCCCACAGATCGAGCTGACGCAGGTATTTCTCGGCGCGGATCTTGGCTTCGGCCTTGGGCACGCCGTAGAAACCGGCCTGATGGGTGACAATCTGGATCACCTTCTCAAACTGACTGAAGTTGAACTCCTGTGGCACCAGGCCGAGCTGGGCCTTGGCCTGTTCGAGATCGCTGTCGATGTCGTAGCCAAACACCTTCACCTTGCCGGCGCTCTTGTTCACCAGCGAGCTGATGATGCCGATGGTGGTGGACTTGCCTGCCCCGTTGGGGCCGAGCAGGGCGAAGAAATCCCCCTGCTTGACGGTCAGATCTATGCCTTTAAGGGCTTCCACGCCCCCCTGATAGGTCTTTTTCAGGCCGCTTATTTCCAGTGCGTTCATTGCAACCCCTGTGATGGCGGATCCCATCTCGATACAGAAAAGGCGGCCGGGGCCGCCTTGCAGACAAAAATGGCGCTCGGCCACCTCGCCCGTGATATTCCTGGACCTTGCTTACTCTTGCGGTACTACCTTGCCGATGAACGGCAGATTACGGTACTTCTGGGCGTAGTCGATACCACAACCCACTACGAATTCGTCCGGAATGGAGAAACCGATCCAGTCCACCGGCACCTGCACCTCGCGACGGGACGGCTTGTCCAGCAGGGTGCAGATGGCGAGGGATTTCGGCTCGCGCAGTGACAGGATTTCACGCACCTTGTTGAGGGTGTAGCCGGTGTCGATGATGTCCTCGACGATCAACACGTCCTTGCCCTTGATGTCGTCATCCAGATCTTTGAGGATGCGAACGTCACGGGTACTGCGCAGGCCGGAGCCATAGCTGGAGGCGGTCATAAAATCCAGGGTGACGGGCAGCGGGGTCTGGCGGCACAAGTCGGCCAGGAAGACGCAGGAGCCGCGCAGCAGGCCAATCATGACCACTTCGTCAGAACCCTGATAACGGGCGGTGATCTCTTCACCCAATTTGGCGATCCGGGCGGCCACATCGGCCTCGGAGATCATCACCTCGACGGTGTGTTTCATCACTTACTCCCTCATGGCCAAAGGGATTTGGCCGTTCATTAACGTCAAAACCGAGGATTCTACCATCCAAGCCGAGAGGCGTCAGGCATACGTGATGCTTTTATCGGCTTATTTTAATTGATAGAGTTAGCAGGCTCTCGGGCATTATCGGTGACAATACTATAAACACCATAATCAATAACTATTAGATGAAAAAACTATGGAACCACGCGCAGAAATAAGACGTCGAACCCGGCTTTCTCCGGAAGCTCGTCGCACTCAATTGATGGAATGTGCCATCGAGGTGTTCTCCCGTCGCGGCATAGGCCGTGCGGGTCACGCCGAGATAGCAGAACAGGCCAAAGTCTCGGTAGCTACCGTGTTCAACTATTTCAACACTCGCGAAGAGCTGGTGGATGAAGTGTTGGCCGAGATCGAACGCTTCGTTCACCAGATGCTGGAACAGGCCTATACCGGCCAGGGTCCAATCAACGACAGCATTCGTCGTCACGTGAAGCTGTTTGTCGATGCAGCCTACGATCAACCCGACCATGCCAGCATCTGGCTGGAGTGGAGTTCATCGGTGCGGGAAGAAGTCTGGCCCCGTTATGCCAAGCTGCTGGACAAGGCATTGGAGCGCATCGCGCCCCATTTGCAACGAGCCATGGATGCCGGTGAGATCCAGAGTGTGCTGTCCGCCCAGGACCTGGCTCGCTCCCTGACCGGTTTTGGTTACGTCATGATGCAGATGATCAACCAGCCACAACGCCCGTCACGGGAAAATGTGACCGATTTTCTGTTCAAGTACGTGACGGCCCCCATCCAGGCCGCCTAACCCGCCTCGTGAATGACAAACGGCGCAGGACTGTTCATGTCGGCGCCGTTTTTATTTGTCCCTTTGCTACCGGTTCAGCCGCTGTCACCAGAGATCGCCAGCAAGGTGATGAATCACGGGTCAAGCGTTGGCATAGCCCCAGCGGCTGGTCAGCGCGTGCTCGACCCCTAGGTGATCCAGGATCCGCGCCACCATGAAGTCCACCAGATCCTCGATACTTTTCGGCTCATGATAAAAACCGGGTGCGGCCGGCATGATGGTCACCCCGAGTCGCGCCAGTTTGAGCATGTTCTCCAGATGGATGGCGGAGAAAGGGCTCTCGCGGGGCACCAGAATCAGCTGGCCGCGCTCCTTGATCACCACATCCGCCGCCCGCTCCAGCAAGTTGTCGGAAGCGCCGTTGGCGATGGCCGAGACGGTGCCCATGGAGCAGGGGCAGACCACCATCTGCTTGGGAGCCGCCGAGCCAGAGGCCACCGGCGAGAACCACTCCTCCTTGCCGCAGGCAATTATCTGACCCTCTTTAGCGCCATATTGGTGGCAGAGATAGGCAGAGAGCGCTTTCGGCGAGCCGGGCCAATCTTGCTGCTGCTCGGTCTTGAGCACTACTCTCGCCGCCGATGAGGCGAGCAGATAGACCCGATAGTCCGCCTGCACCAGACACTGGAGCAGGCGCAGGGCGTAGGGGGCGCCGGAGGCGCCGGTCAGTGCCAGAGTGATCGCTTTGTTCATAGTTCGCCGTGGTAATCCTTGAGGCGGGCGATCAGCTTGTCATGAATACCGCCAAAGCCGCCATTGCTCATGATCAGAATATGATCGCCATCGCGGCTCTCGGCCACCAGCCGGTTGATCAGGGTCTCCAGATCGTTGAACACCTTGGCCGGTCGGCTCATGTGAGCTGTCACCTCGCCGAGATCCCAACCGATGTTGGGTGGCTGGAAGAAGAACACCTCGTCGGCGCCAGTGAAGCAACCGGCCAGCTCCTCCTTGTGCACCCCCAACTTCATGGTGTTGGAGCGCGGCTCCAGCACCGCCAGAATGCGTGACGCACCCACCTTGGCACGCAGGCCGCCGAGGGTGGTCTCGATGGCAGTCGGGTGGTGGGCAAAGTCGTCATAGACGCTGATGCCTGCCACCTCGCCCTTGAGCTCCATCCGCCGCTTGGGGGACTTGAACTGGCAGAGGGCCGCGATGCCATGCTCCACCATGACACCGGCATGGCGGGCGGCGGCGATGGCCATCAGGCCGTTGTTGACGTTGTGCTCGCCGATGCACTCCCAGTGCACCTCGCCCTGCTTCTGCCCATCCAGCCACACCTCGAAGGCGGAGCCGTCATCGGCCAGCTTGACCGCTTTCCACTTGGCATCGTCCTGACCCACCAGCTCCACCTCGCTCCAGCAGCCCATCTTGCGCACGGCGGTGAGGTTATCATCTGCTTTCGGGAACAACACCCGCCCATTGCTCGGCACGGTACGCATCAGGTGGTGGAACTGGCGCTGGATGGCGGCGAGATCCGGGAATATGTCCGCGTGGTCGAATTCCAGGTTGTTCATCACCAGGGTGCGCGGGTGGTAATGGACGAACTTGGAGCGCTTGTCGAAGAAGGCGCAGTCATACTCGTCCGCTTCGATGACGAAGAAGGGGGCAGAACCGAGACGGGCGGAAACCGGAAAGTTGCCCGGTACCCCGCCGATGAGAAAACCCGGTTCCAGCTTGGCGTATTCGAGCACCCAGGCCAGCATGCTGGCGGTCGTGGTCTTGCCATGGGTACCTGCCACGGCCAGTACCCAGCGATCCTGCAGCACGTGTTCCAGCAGCCACTGGGGGCCGGAGATATAGGGCAGATTGCGGTCCAGCACATATTCAACACAGGGGTTGCCGCGGCTCATGGCGTTGCCGATCACCACCAGATCCGGCGCGGGATCAAGCTGGGAGGGGTCATATCCCTCGGTCAGTTCTATGCCCTGTTGCTCGAGCTGGGTACTCATGGGGGGATAGACGTTGGCATCCGAGCCAGTGACTCGATAACCAAGCTGTTTTGCCAACACCGCCAGACCACCCATGAAGGTGCCGCAGATCCCGAGGATGTGAATGTGCATACCGCTGCCTTTTCCAGTAAAGGGAGTGCGCATTCTAGGGTCTGTTGACGTTTGGTCGCAAGCCGCGGGCGTGACGAGACGTCAATAGACCCAGGCAAGCGGGCCACCATTTGGCAGACCCGGGCTGCACGTCATCAGCCAAGGCTGTCACAGTGCCCTTGAAATATGGTCATTTGACGCGACATCGCTATAATATCGGCCTGCAAACTTGACTCCAACACTGAAGGAAACGTCATGAGCCTGAACCTGGTACCGGCTGGCAAGAGCCTGCCCGACGACATCTACGTCATCATCGAAATCCCGCAGAATGCCGACCCGATCAAATACGAAGTCGACAAGGACAGCGGTGCCATCTTCGTTGATCGCTTCATGTCGACCCCTATGTTCTACCCGTGCAACTACGGTTACGTGAACGCCACCCTGTCTCTGGATGGTGATCCGGTTGACGTTCTGGTTCCGACCCCCTACCCGTTGCTGGCCGGCTCCGTCATTCGCTGCCGCCCGGTTGGCGTGCTGAAGATGACCGACGAATCTGGCGAAGATGCCAAGATCGTGGCCGTGCCGCACTCCAAGCTGACCAAGCAGTACGACCACATCAAGGATGTGAACGATCTGCCCGAGCTGCTGAAAGCCCAGATCCAGCACTTCTTCGAGCGCTACAAAGAGCTGGAAGCGGGCAAGTGGGTCAAGGTGGAAGGTTGGGGCGACAAGGCTGCGGCCGAAGCCGAGATCGTCACCTCTGCCGAGCGTTACGCTGCCAAGTAAGCGTACCCTCGCAACAAGGCGCCTCAGGGCGCCTTTTTTATGGGCTGTTGCGGGCGCAGACTCCGCGTCTCGCCAGCAGGATCGCCCTTGATGTAGATGTCACGGCCATTCTGCCGATAGGGGCGATAAAAGTCGCCACCACAGCGATAACCCCCGCCCTGCACACTCATCAGCTCGCAGTTGACCGGCAATACCTCCAGCCACTTGATGGCCTGCTGAAAACGCAGCCATTCCTGCCATTCATGCTCCCGTGCCAGCTTGTCCCGCAGGGCAAAGGTATCCGCACTGGACATCCCCTTGTTGACGAACACCTGGCCCGCTGCCGCAGGCAAGGCGGCCGACAGCAACAACAGCAGTAGAATTCGCTTCATAACGGTTTCCTGTATGACTTATTTCCAGAATTAAATTTAAAGCCTTATCAGGCTGTTACCCAGATCATCAAAACTAAGCTAATCCAAATCCGGCCAGCTCACCTAGTTGTTTAGTATCACCTCGAGCAGGATGCACATCATGAAACTGGCACACGGTCTGTTATTAAGTCTAGTGTTCGCATCCACGGTCGGCGCCAACGAAGTCAATCTGAGCTGGCAGTGGCAGTCTGCCGACGGCCAGCAGAAGCACCTGCGACTGAATGCAGACGAACGCATCATGTCCGCCAGCCGCCACGAGATGACCCAGCTCAACGCCTCCCTCAACTATCCGCTGGAGACACTCTACGCCTACATCAGCCCGCGCCTTTACAACAGCATCAACCTTATCAACCAGACCAGTCCCGAGACCGCCACCAAGTTTCGCAATCTGGAACAGGCCTTCACCCTGCACGACGACAGCATGGAGTCGACCCTGTTCTGGCAGGCCTACCAGCAATATCAGGACGATGCCTTCTACCAGATGCGGGTGGTGCCCTGTGTGCACCCGGCCAATCGCAAGCTGCCCTGCGTACGCCCCAACTACTCCCAGCTGTTCTACCAGTTCAAAGGAGACCTGAGGCCCCTGGCGAAACAGTTTTCCGCCAAGGATCTGGCCACCAGCGTCGGCCTGCTGCAGGAGTGGCTGAGCGCCATCCCCACCCCCCCCGAGCAGATGGATCACTT
>NZ_CDBI01000084.1 GCF_000820025.1 Aeromonas popoffii | reverse complement strand
CTGCGCGGTTTTCGTATCGAGCTGGGGGAGGTAGAGGCGGGCCTTCGTCGTCAACCTGGGGTGCAGGAGGCGGCGGTGCGCCTCGTCGGCGAGGGGGATGAGGCCATGCTGGTGGGCTATGTGGAGGCCAACGCCGGGGTGACCCTCCATCGCCTTGCCCTGCGCAAGGGGCTGCAGGCCACGCTGCCGCACTATATGGTGCCAGCGCGCATTCTTTTGCTCGATGCCTTGCCCAAGACTGGCAGCGGTAAGCTCGATAGAAAGGCGCTGCCACTGCCTGAATAGAGCGACCGAAAAGCTCATCAACAAGAAGCCCGCATGATGCGGGCTTCTTTATTTGCCACAGGAGCGCAGTTGGCGCAGGGGCTTATTGGGTGATGGGGGCCGCGTCCGGTTTGGCGAGCAGCTGCTCGACATCATCGATCACCTTGAGGGCAGCCTGGGGGCCGCCGGTGGAGGTCCACAGCGATCCGTCCACGGCGTCAAAGCGCTTGCCCTTGATGGCGTTCAGTTGCTGGAAGGCGGGGGTCTGCTCGGCCTGCTTCATGGCATCCACCGCATCGCCGCTGGCGCTCAGGGTGCCGATCACCAGCCAGTCACCGTCCAGCAGGTTGAGGGACTCCAGACTCAGGGCCGGGGAGTGGGG
>NZ_CDBI01000083.1 GCF_000820025.1 Aeromonas popoffii | reverse complement strand
TTTCTTTCGGCGCCCACTTCACTAGGAAGCTGGCTCATCAGTCCGGCGTGTTCCGCCGTGCTGGTAGGGGCGCATTATAGGGAGCCACGCCGGGATGACAAGGACTTTTTCATCACAATTGTTCGTTCGCTCAGATATACAGCAATCTCGTGTTTTTTTGCTCATTACGCCATCAACTCAGGCTTTGACTGGATTTAAATTGAACATTTTAAAAGCACATTTATAATTGGCTTTTAAAATGTTCAATTAAGATCTCGCCATGCATCAGATTCTGGATAGCCGCAAAGAAGAACAGATAGCCCCTCTGTTGCGCTTGGGGTTCCGACCTTTCTTCCAACTCGGGGCCCTCTTTTCTGCCTTGGCCATGCTGGGCTGGCTGGCACAACTCAATGGCTGGATCCTGTTGCCAGGGGTCGGCAACCCCATCTGGTGGCATGCTCACGAAATGCTGTTTGGTTTCGGCGCCGCCATAGTGGCGGGCTTTCTGCTGACCGCCGTACAAAACTGGACAGCACATCCCGGTGTTCGGGGCTGGCCATTGGCACTGGTAGTTGGCCTGTGGGCCATACCTAGGTGCTTGTTGCCCTGGCTGGGAGAAGGGAACCCTGCTCTGATGATGATGGATCTGATGTGGCTACCGCTCTGCGCCTGGTTCTTGGCCAAGCCCATCATAATGACCCGCCAATGGCGCAACCTCTTCTTTGTTCCCCTGCTTGTGGTACTGACTTTGCTCAATGGCGCCAGCTGGTTGTGGCATGAGGAGTGGATCACCATAGAGCATCTGCTGATCACGACAGTGCTGCTGTTCACGACCCTGATTGCCGTGATGGGAGGACGGGTCATCCCCTTCTTCACAGCCCGAGGCACCGGTCAGGAGAAAACGGCTCCCCTGCTGTGGCTGGAGCGCACAGCGCTCGCATCGCTGTGGCTTATCTTGCTGGCCTGGCTGCTGCTCCCTACCCAATGGGCCACCAGCACTTATATGGCGCCTCTATATATAGTGGCAGCAGGTTTTCATCTGTGGCGACAACAGCGTTGGCATCTGCCATCAACCCTCTCGCATCCACTGCTGTGGTCACTCCATCTTGCCTATCTGTTTATTCCACTCGGTCTGCTCGCTCTCGGGGCGCAGGCCGCAGGACTGACCATCACCTTGTCGACGGCCAGCCACCTGCTCAGCGCAGGTTGCATGGGCACCATGATCCTGGGGATGATGACGCGCGTCTCCCTCGGCCATAGCGGCCGAGCCTTGCAAGTTGGGCGCAGGATGCGCAGCGCATTCGTGCTGGTCATAGCGGCAGCTGTTATCCGGGTTGTGCTCCCGCTACTCTGGCCTGCCTATACCCTGCACGGCTGGAACCTGAGTGGCCTGGCCTGGGTCGGTGCCTATGGCCTGTTTGTCTGGGTTTATGCCCCTATACTGAGCAGTCCCAGGGCGGATGGCCGTCCGGGCTGATCATCCGATCTGATACTCAGGGCCTGACCGCCGGATAGTGGATCAGGTTGTGAAAGATCGCAGGGGCAATCCCCAGATTGCGATAACCATGGGGGTGGTCAGCAGCAAAGCGCACCGCTTCCCCCTGCGTCAGTGAACGCCACGTCCCTTCCACCAGCACCTCCATCAGACCACTGATGACGATGACATGCTCGGTCACACCGGGCTCGTGAGGCTCGGATTCGCGCTGATATCCGGGCAACAGCGTCAGTTCAAACAATTCAAAGCCAAACCGCTTCTCGTAAGGAAATAAGGGGGCGACCTGCATGCCCTCTCCCGCCGGCTGCTGACGAATGGCATCGGCGGTACGATAGAGCACCTCTCCCTGCGCAGCTGGGGTGGGCTCGATGAAACTGGAGAAGGAGACCCGAAAGCCGGTGGCGATCTTCCACAAAGTAGCCACAGTGGGACTGGACTCACCCCGCTCAATCTGCCCCAGCATGGCCTTGCTCACCCCCGTCTCACGCGCCGCCACATCCAGGCTCCAGCCCAGTTCTCTGCGTAATCCCTTCAGACGTTGGGCCAGATGCTGATTCATCTCTTGCATGACTGCCTCTTCATTGCGCTTGCATGAACCGCATTGTGCGCTATAGCGCACGTCGATATAGTCAGGATACACATTGTACGTAATAACGCACAGCCGTCACAATCCGACAAGGACGTCACTATGCCCTTCGCCCTTCCCCACCTGGTAGCAGGTTTCATCGCCGTGATGGTCGGGTACACCAGCTCCGTCATTCTGATTATTCAGGCTGCCACGGCAGCGGGTGCCGATGCCGCCCAGCTTGCCTCCTGGCTATGGACACTGGGTATCGGCATGGGAGTGAGCTCCATCGGCCTCTCCCTCTATTACCGCATACCCGTGCTGACCGCCTGGTCGACCCCGGGGGCCGCCCTGCTGATCACCAGCCTGGGCAACGTCACCCTGGCTGAGGCCATTGGCGCCTTCGTTATCTCTTCCCTGCTGATCACTTTGTGCGGCATCAGCGGCTGGTTCGATCGACTGATGCGGCATATCCCGGCTCCGCTGGCCGCCGCCATGCTGGCCGGCGTATTGCTCAGATTCGGGCTGGATCTGTTCAAGGTCGCGCCACAAGATCCCTTGCTGCTTGGCACACTGCTGCTGGCCTTCCTGCTGGGCCGTCATATCTGGCCCCGCTACACCATGGTGCCGGTGCTGACGATGGGGATAGTGATCTGTGCCCTGAGGGGGGACCTGCAACTCGAAACCCTGCATTGGCAGCTAACCAGTCCGGTCTGGACCTGGCCAAGCTTCTCCCTCGATGCCCTGTTCGGCATAGCCCTGCCACTGTTCATCGTCACCATGACCTCCCAGAACATGCCGGGAATCACCATACTGCGAGCCCACGGTTATCAACCGGCCACCTCCTCCCTGATCGGCTGGACCGGACTGATCGGCCTGTTGCTGGCCCCCTTAGGTGGCTATGCCTTCAACCTGGCCGCTATCACGGCCGCCATCTGCATGGGCAAGGACGTGGATCCCGATGCCAGCCGTCGCTGGCCGGCCGCCGTCTGGGCTGGCAGCTTCTATCTATTGACTGGTTGCTTCGGGGCAAGCGTGGCCGCTCTGTTCACCGCCTTCCCTGCGACACTGGTCACTTGCGTGGCCGGGTTGGCCCTGCTCGGCACCATAGGCAGCAGCCTGCACACCGCATTGCAGCAAGACGAAGCGCGAGAAGCCGCCCTGCTCACCTTCATCATCACGGCCTCCGGGATCAGCCTGCTGGGTGTCGGCGCAGCCTGTTGGGGGATGCTCGTCGGTGTCATCCTGCATCAAGTCAATCAACGAAGAAGCTGACCTGACCATCTGGGGAGCCTCCAGTGAGACACAGCACATAATTCAGAGAAACTGGTTCACAGCTTAAACAAATTGCCATTAAGTAGTGCCGAGGCACTTCTTCTTCCCCGATGTGTGCCTCTGTCAGACTCATAAACTGGAGAATAAAAAATGAGGAATCAGGCTGTCATTTTGTTACTGGCACTGCTGGGCGTCACCACCGCCCATGCTGCCGACTCGGATCGGGAGCTGGCACGCCAGCTCGCGCTGCAGCAGAAAAATCTGCTGCCACTGCTGAGCAATCAGGAGTACCAGAGTCCACTGCCCAACCTGCTGCAAAAAGCTAGTCCACAGCTGCAGCGGCAGGCAAGCGATGCCAACCAGGCCGCCATCAGCCGGCAAGGGCTGGATGGCGAGGTCAAGCAATTGATGCAACTGCGACTGGCCAACCCGGAGCAGGCCGCAGCACTGCAACAAGGGGTCGAACCTCTGGTTGCCTATGTGCCAAGCGGAGATGAGAAGAGCTGGAGCGCGATCGAGGCTTTCGACAGCGCCGGCAACCCCGTCTATCTGGATGTGGACAAGGCACCGGCACGACCTGTCCTGGTGGTGGAAGCAGACCCTATCAAGGCCAAGAATGCCGGCCTGAAGGTGATGCGCAAAGCGCTGGCCGCAGCCGATCTGCAGGCTGCCCCGGCGACCACCGCCAGCACTGCACCGCTCAAGACCAGCATCCTGAAGAAGATAAGTCTGAAGGATGATAAAGAGCCCTGGCTGCTCGGCGCGGCCGAAGTCTATGCGGTGGTCGCCGGGGTCAATCCCAGCCGGGCTGAGCCCGTGGTCGACATCGTCGATATGCCCTACCTCGACTATGACAACACCGAATACACCCCCAACCAGATCCTGGTGTACTGGGATCGCTACCGCTGGGGTGCCGTCGACATCGTCATGATGGAGCAGGACGACAACGTCAACTACAAGGAACTGAGTGCCTTGTTTATTGATGCCCTCAAGCTCGCCTTTACCGCTGGCGGCGTGCCGGAGGCCCTGCCCTTCCTAGATCTCGGCGGCCGTATCGTCAAGGCGCTGCCCGACTCCTGGATGACCAACAACGATGACTATCTGGATACCTTCTACACCCTGGAGCAGGACCAGAGCTATCATCAGTATCCGGGTTCTGCCGGCAATGCGGTCATCGACCTCGAACCGAAAGAGATAGCCCCAACCAAGCCTTAATACGCCACTATGACAAAAAAGCCAATGAGCAACTCATTGGCTTTTTTTTGTGCCTGTGGCAACCGATATCAGGCCGGGTCCTTCGGTCTGACCCCCAAGGTATGGCAGATGGCGTAGGTCAGCTCGGAACGGTTCAGGGTATAAAAGTGGAAATCTTTCACCCCCTCCTGGCTCAGCACGCGCACCTGATCGATGGCAATGCTGGCGCCCACCAGGTTGCGGGTCATCTGATCGTTGTCCAGCCCCTCGAAACGCTGATGCATCCAGCGTGGGATCTTCACATTGGTAAAACCGGCGAACTTGGCCAGGGTCTGGTAGTTGGAGACAGGCAGTATCCCAGGCACAATTTCAGCATCTATGCCGATGGCGGCACAGCGATCCCGAAAGCGCAGGTAGGTCTCCACATCAAAGAAAAATTGGGTGATGGCGCGGTTGGCACCGGCATCAATCTTGCGCTTGAGGTTGAGCAGATCGGACTGCGCACTCCTGGCCTCGGGATGCCCCTCTGGATAGGCGGCCACCGAAATATCGAAATCAGCTTCTGACTTGAGCAGGGCAACCAGATCGGTGGCATACATGTCCGGCTTGTCCAGCCCCTGCGGCAAGTCGCCACGCAGGGCCACGATATGGCGAATGCCGCTGTTCCAGTAATCGCGGGCTATGGTGCGCAGCTCATCACGACTGGCATCGATACAGGTCAGGTGGGGGGCCGCGATAAGCCCGGTACGCTCCTTGATATCCTTGATCACCTTGTGGGTGCGATCCCGGGTACCGGAGTTGGCGCCATAGGTCACGGAGACGAACTTGGGTTCCAGCACTTTCAGCCGTTCGATGGATTGCCAAAGGGTGTTTTCCATCCCTTCACTGTTGGGTGGAAAAAACTCAAAACTAACCCCGATGTCACCGCTTAAATCGGCCAAACTCTGGTTGAGTGCCTCAACCTGACGTGCACTGTGAAATCCCATCTGCTCTCTCCCTGTCCCGCAACCCATTCCTCTACGTCAAAACGGATGTTTGGACGTCTAAACGTCTTTCTATCTTTATGAGAAAATGGATCAAAGTCAACACTGATTTACGGATCGAGGCGAGAGCCAGTGTTTATTTCGCAATTAACTTGAAGTAACGATTGGATCCCCATCCCAAAATCAGCGGAGTCGCGTTATCATGAGCCCAGATCGTCCTGGACGTTCTGAATCTGCGTGTGATTGTTTGGCCGGAGGTTGCTCCGGCCCCTTTTTCAATCTCTTCCCCTCCCTGCCGATAACCAATTGAGCCATTCGCAGGAGCCTCATCATGGATACCCACCCCGGCTTTGCCACCGACTTGCTGTTCGATCGCTATCAGGGCAACGTGGTTGCTCATGAGCAATTCTGGACTGTGCGCACGCCTGATGTCCCCGACTACTATTTTGGCAACTATCTGCTGCTCCCCACCCCGCCCAGCGATCGTGACAAGGGCTGGCTCGAGGCCAGCTTCGACAAGCTGATCGGGCAGGATCCCAGAGTACGACACCACACCTTCCAATGGCCGCTGGCCGCAGGCCAAAACAGCCGGGTCGCCGGTTTCGTGGCGGCAGGCTATCAATACATGGAGTGCGTGGTACTGGCGCTGGATGCCCTCAGCTGGCATCAACCGACGGCGGGCGATCTGGCGGCGGATGCACGTCCCTTCAAGTCCGCCGACTGGGATGAGTGGCTGACGTTTGAGCTCAATGAACGCGACCCGGGCCACTCGTTAGAGAGCTATCGGCCCTATCTGCAGTCGCGCCGTCACCTGTACCAAGCCATGATCGCGGATGGGCTCGGACAGTGGTGGGGGATCTGGCGGGAGGGTCAGCTGGTCGCCAGTTGCGGTCTCTTCTTCACCGACACCCTGGGCCGCTTTCAGCTGGTTCGCACTCATCAGGATTGGCGCAACCAGGGACTTTGCCGCCAACTGCTGAGCCAGGTCGCCCGTCAGGGGCTGGATCGCGTCAGCCAGCTCATCATAGTGGCCGACGAGCACTATCACGCCCAACGCGTCTACCGCTCATTGGGCTTTACCCCAGTGGCCCGCATTGGCAGTCTCTGTCGCTGGCCCCGCGAGACGCAATAGCCAGGCGGCGGGCAGCAATGAAAACGGGAGGCTGAAGCCTCCCGTTGTTTATGGTGTGACTGATTATTGCTGCGGCGTTTCCAGCTCGTTGGAGAGCGCCTGTTCCACCTCGGCCGACGGCACCGGCAAGGGTGCGGCAGATGCGGGCGTGGCGGGCGTCACCGATGGCACGGGCACGGCAGGAGCCTCTGTCACAGCCGGCATCGCAGCGGGTGGTGCGGCAACGGCGGGGGTCTGTGTGGTTATAGCGGCAGCCGATACGGCGGCCGCAGCGACATCACATTGGCAATCCTGCCCCTTGGCCTTGTTGCCCTGATGAGCGGGATACCAGCCTTTCAGCCCCTGCTCCAGCCGGTCGGCGGCCGCCCTGGGCTCCATCTTGCCGAGCAGCACGGCCTGACTCACCTCGGCCAGCTCGTCTCCCAGTTTTGGCGTGCCACGGGAGAGGATCTGGGTCGCCACCCGAATGGTGGAGTCACACTGATCGCGCCACTCCATCATCTCTTTGGCCGCCGGGTTGGTGACATCAAAGAAGTGGTTGGAGAGGGAGAAGAACCCCGGCAGCGAGTTGGTATAGAGCTCGGCAAACTGGGAGGTGGTCAGCCACTGCAGGAAGACCATGGCTGCCTCCTTGTTCTTGCTGGCCGGGTTCAGCCCCATGCCGATATCGGTGTGATCGGTAAAGAAACAACCCTCCCCCTGTTTCGCCACAGGCGGACGCATGACGCCAAAGTCGACCTTGCCGGTGAAGGGGGCAATTTCCCAGGAACCCGCCACATAGAAGGCGGCCTTGCCGGAGGTAAACAGCTCATTGGTGGCGGCATAGTCCCGACGCTCTCCCCCCTCACCCAGATAGGGACGCCAACGGGCCAGCTCCTCAAACACCTTGACGTATTGCGGGTTGTCGAGCCGCTCCTGGCCCCCGATCAGCGCCAGACGCCCATCTTCCCCCTTCCAGTAGTTGGGGCCTATGTTCTGAAAACCGAGTTCGGACGATACCCAGCTTTCAGAGCCACTCATGGCCAGCGGCACATAACGGCCATCTGCCTTCACCTTGTCGAGCGCGGCGAAGAAGGCATCACGGCTTTGCGGCACTGCCAAACCCAGCTCACTGAATATCTTCTTGTTATAGAAAAAACCATGAATGACCGAGGCCATGGGCACGCAGAAGGTCTGGGCGCCGGAGTCGGTCTGCCAGGGCGACTGGGCAAAACTCGGGAAGTTTTCCATCCCCGACATCTCGGTCAGCTCCGCCAGATGACCCGCCTTGAACAGAGCCAAAGAGTCATCAAACGGGCGACAGGTGATAAGATCCCCGGCCTTGCCATCCTTCAGGCTGGCCCACAAGGTCGGCATATAGTCGACGTTCTGCACACCGTTGAATTTCACCTCAATACCCGGGTGGGCCGCCTTGAAGGCGGGAATGATCTTCTGTTCCCACAAGGCCTTGTCATCGATCCGCCAGCTCTCGATCACCAGCTCGCTGGCCATCAGCTGTCCACACAACAGGAGACTCAGGGCCCCAATCCACTTTTTAGACATAAGCCCTCCTAGACCTTGAAATGTGCGATCAATTGCTGCTGCTTGGCGACCAGATCCGCTAGCACTTCACTGCTGCTGGCCGATTCTCTCGCCTCCCGCTCGGTCTCGTAGGCCACGTCGGCAATGCCCGCGATATGGCGAGCGACGCCCTGACTGACCGAGATCTGCTCCTGAGCGGCATGGGCAACCTGATCCGCCATCGACTTGATGGAAGTCATCCGTTCGGCGATGGACTGCAATGCCAGATCCATCTCGCGGGTCTGCTCGACACAGGTTTGGGTCTGCTCCTGACTGCGGCCCATCACTTCCACCACCTGCTTGCTCGAGTTTTGCAGGTTCTCGATCATCGCCTGGATCTCTTCGGTCGAGGTTTGGGTACGGTTGGCGAGCGCTCGCACCTCATCGGCCACCACGGCGAAGCCGCGACCGGCATCACCGGCCCGGGCCGCTTCGATAGCCGCATTCAGGGCCAGTAAATTGGTCTGCTCGGCGATGCTGCGGATCACGTCCAGAATGCTGCCGATATTGTTGCTGAACTCACCCAGCTTGTAGGTAATGCCGACGGCCTCTTCCATGGCGCCAGCCAGCTGCTCCGTGATACGACGAGTGGTCGCCACCTTCTGGCGACTGCTGCGGGCCTCGTCATCGGCCAGATCCACCTCCCGCTTGGTGCCATCGGTAGAGCGGGCCACCTCGGTAGCACTCACCTCCAACTCGGTGATGGCAGCAGCCACCTGATCGGTCTGGCTCTTCTGATCCTGTACCCGGGACATGGCCCGCTCGCTGATCTCGGCGGCGCGGCTTGCCTCATCCACCAGATGGCGGGAGCCCACGTTGATCTTGGAGAGCAGTTCCCCCGTCTTGCTGGCCAGGGTATCGATGGAGTGGGAGAGGGTGCCGAACTCGCAGCTGCTGCGGTAGTTGATGCGGCGGGTCATGTCCCCGGCCGCCATGTGGTTCAGCTCCTTGTTGATCATCTGCAGCGGACGCTGAATACTGCGCGCCGTGGTGTAGCCAATGATGAGCGCCGCCGCGGCCGAGATGGCGGCAACGATCAGGATCCAGAAGCTGGCACTGCTGACCGCATCATCTGCCGCGGTCCGGCTCTGACTGGCGATGGTCCCGGCCGACTGACCCATCTCGTCGAGCAGGCTCAGGCTGTTTGCCAGGCTGGCGTCTAGCTGCTGATTCAAGGTTTGCAACGATGCTGCCAGTTGCTGGGCATTGCGCATGGTGGCAAGCAAGCCCTGCTGGCCAAGCGCCAGCTCCTGCATCCGATCCAGGTTGGAGACGAAACGCTGCTTCACATCGTCGGGGACCAGCACCCGATCGAGGCGTTTGCGAGCCATCTCGATATCCTTGCTAAGCACCTTTTCCAGTTCATTGAGATCTGTGTTGGCATCAGCCCGGCGAATGTTTTTCAGATCCCGCGCTATGCCCGAAGTGATGAGCTCGGCCTTGTTGCGCATGGAACGCTTGCTGGCGGTCTGCTGCAACAGCAGATCGGCCGCCCATTGGTAGGTGTCTTCCAGCCGGATGAAGGCGATCTCCAGCTGGTGGCGCTGATCGAGGGCGTTGACCCATTGGCTGTGCTGGGAGAGCACCTGCTCCGCCAGCCCATAAAACTGTTTGGTCGCGCCATCCACCTGCTGGAAGCGGCTATTGGCCTCCCCCACTCCGGTGAACTTGTCCATCTCTTGGCTCAGCTGGCTGAAACGGGCCTGCTGCTCCTTGAACTGGCTGGCAAGTTGCGGCAGCTGGCTCGCCTCCTTACTGGTCCGGTAGACCAGCACCCAGCGGTTACTGTCTTGCAGGGCACCTTTCAGGCCCGCCACCGCAATCACCAGCGGTGTTGCCCGGTCTGATACCTGCGACAAGCCATCGTTGATACCCCTGATCTTCAGGATGCTGATCACCCCAAGCAGGATCAACAGCATCAGCATCAACACAAATCCGGCGATGATCCGCTGCACAATAGATAAACCCATGGAGACATCCTCACTCATTGGGGGAAGGTAACGTGAACCTAGATACTATCGGCACAAGCGGCGAATTATGGAGGGGGGTACGTTATTTTATTGATCTATATAGAGTTGTAACACAATTGCGGGGATCTGGCGCAAGTATAAAAGGGCCCGGACAATGCCGGGCCAAAGAGACGTGCTTAGCGGTAATGGCCGTGAGGAGGCCAGTCCTGCATCTTGTCAGAAGCGATAGCCGACACCGAACATGAAGGCCATGGGATCGATGGAGGTATTGATGGTGCCCACGGCAGTGTGCACATCGGTGTCGATATCCATGATCCAGGCGGAAGCGTTGACGAACCAGCGATCAGTGATCGCCATGTCCAGGCCGACCTGACCCGCCAAGCCCCAGGAGGAGTCCACGTTGATTTCTGTGCCTGCCAGTGCGCCACGTCCCTGCTCATCGAAGAAGGTGGTGTAGTTCACACCGGCACCGATATAGGGGCGCACCTTACTCTTGGCATCGCCGAAATAGTACTGCGCCATCAAGGTCGGCGGCAGATGCTTGACCTTGGCGACCTCGCCCAGACCCGCGGTCGAGACGGAGTGGGAGAACGGCGTGGCGGCCAACAGCTCGACACCCCAGTTATCCGTGATCAGGTAAGAGAGGGTCAGACCCAGCTGCATGTTGCTGTCAATTTGCAGCTCACCGGTACCCAGCACATCGTCACTGCTCGTTTGAGGGGATACAAACGCCAGGCCACCACGGACCAGAATATCGCCAGCCTGGTGGGCCATGGCAACGGGAGAGGCAAGTGCGGCTGCGATCATCAGCGGAAGGATCTTTTTCATCACATTTTTCCTTTTAGTTTTCGTTCTATGTTGCAAGCCCGAAAACTATAAAGGGATGTGAACGCAGAGTTATTGATTTAGCTCAAACGTTACCAAGAAATAGATAGATGTGTTCGGCAGCTTTTCGGCCCCATCAAACTGAAAAAAACAAATAAAAAATACAATAAAAACAATGCATTGAGTAATAAAACTCTGCCGGGGGCACTCACTAAGAAACAATGCAAATATATCTTATTGCAGGTTTAAACGGCGAGGGATGGTGGGTTCAACCTGGTAACAAGCGTATTTTTGCCACCCATGTAGCGCATGCTGTAAGCGAAAATGCATGAAAGAACAAACAAGACGGGAAAAGATCATCGCCATTCTGGGAGCCTGTAAATAATTCTGTGTAACTGCCCACTCCATTACAGGTGACCGTTCAGGCGATCACCGAATTCGATAATAAAGCGATTTAGGGCAAGCTTCCAATTCTGGATCGGCATGGTCCATTTCTTGGAGGCCTGCTGTATCGCGAGAAACGCCACTTTTAGCGCCGAGTCGTCGGTCGGGAACAGCTTCCTTTGCTTGGTCGCTTTACGCAGCACGCTGTTCAGTGACTCGATCGCATTGGTGGTGTAAATCACCTTCCGGATGGCGGGGGGATAATCGAACAGCGTGATCAGATT
>NZ_CDBI01000082.1 GCF_000820025.1 Aeromonas popoffii | reverse complement strand
GATGACGGCAAATACAGCGTCACCTTCCATCAGCAGCTCGATCAGGGCAGTGCAAATAGCTTGCTGCAAGCGGGCTTTTCCCTGCTCGACAGTGATGGCGACAAGGTCTCCTCCACCCTTACAGTCGCGGTGGGCGATGGCGCCAACCCGACCATCTCTGCCGTGACTGGCACCACCATCACAGAAATGGCGCAAGGGGAGGCGGCCGCCGTCAGCACCATGAGTTTTTCGGTGGCGCACGGCAGTGATGCCCTCGACCCCAGCTCCCTTGGTTTTGATATCACCGCGATTCAGAGCACCCTGACCGGGTTGACCAGCCACGGCAATCCGGTCACTTTCTCCCTCGATGCCAACGGTCAGTTGGTCGGGACCGCCGGTGGACAGGTGGTGCTGCGCGCCGAGCTGAGTCTGGTCGACAACAACGGCAACTGGAGCGTCACCGCCAAGGTGACCCTGAGTGGCGAGCTGGACCACAAGGGGAGCGAATCCCTCAAGCTGCCGCTGGCAGTTACCCTTGCTGACCAGGATGGCGATAGCGTCGGCACCACGCTGCCGCTCACCATTGTGGATGGCAAGGCGCCGAGCTTTATTGCTGGCACTGACGTGACGCTGGATGAGGGGGACCTCACCGGCAGTAACAGCCTGAGCCAAACCGGCCATTTTGATGTGCAAGGCGGGTCGGATCGGGTGGCCGAAGTGGCCTTTGCTGATGCCAACCAGCAACCGGTTCTCACTGCTCTCGGCCAGAGCGTTAAATACGAGCTGGTTGATGGGGATCCCGCCATCCCTGGCAGTCAGTTGCTCAAAGGTTATGTGATGGTGGATGGCCAGCGGGTCGAGGTGTTCGAGGTCAAGCTGACTGGCAGCCTCGATCAGGCGGGCAAGAACGGGTTTGACTATCAGGTGACCCTCTATCAGGGGCTTCATCAGGGTGGCAACGCCGTGACCGAGCTGCCCATCAAGGTGATCGTCAACGACTACGACAAGGCAGGCGGCAACAACGACAGCACCAGCGGCACCCTCAATATCACGATTGGGGAAGGGGAGAAACCGACCCTCACCCTGACCGGCGTGACGCTCAATGAAGGGCGTTTCGATGGCGCCAACTTGGCCACCGATGACCAGCAGGCGAGCGGCAAGATCGCCATCCAGGCCGACTCAGACCCCGTGGTCGATGTGCGGTTGGCCCTCTCCGGTCAGGTCATGGATGCCAGTGGCAAGCCCATTACCCACAATGGCGAAGCCTTGACCTGGAAGGCCGTTGGCACGGATGGCCACAGCTTTCAGGCGGTGACCAGCGGCGGTCTGGTAGTGATGACTGTGTCCATCCCCACCGTCCCCGCCAGCATAGCCGCTCACACCAGTGCGGAGATCGGCTATCAGGTGACGGTGCATACCAATCTGGATCACGGTGCCGACAACAAGTTGGAGCTGACCCTGCCGGTCGAAGTCACCGACAGCGATGGCAGCCAGAGTCAGGGCTCAGCCACTATCACAGTAAGTGACAGCGCCGATCCTGCGCTCGGTCTGGACAAGGGGGTCGCCCTGCAAGAGGGGGGCAACCAGAGCATTGATGGTCAGCTGCCGGTGACGGTGGGCAGTGATCGTCTGGTCTCCCTCAACTTTGATGCGAACCAACCTGCGCTGGCGGGGCTCACCAGCCAGGACAAGGCGACGAGTTACGAGGTTAAAGACAACCAGCTGATCGTCAA
>NZ_CDBI01000081.1 GCF_000820025.1 Aeromonas popoffii | reverse complement strand
GCAGGTTGGGGGCCACCTGGCTTAAATACTCCAGTACCCGGGCGCGGGCCCAGTAAAGATCGGTGCTGTCGTCAAACAGCACATAGACGAAGGAGTCACCGAAGAAGGAGTAGCCGCGCACCGTGGTCGCCCCCGGCACCGCCAGCATGGCGGTGGTGAGCGGATAGGTGACCTGATCCTCCACCACCTGGGGGGCCTGTCCCGGGTAGGCGGTCTTGATGATCACCTGCACGTCGGAGAGATCCGGCAGGGCATCCACCGGGGTCTGCTTGACCGACCAGAGCCCCCAGGCGGTGAGCATGACGGTCAACAGCAGCACCAGAAAGCGGTTGCCCACCGACCAGCGAATGATGGAAGGGATCATGGCTTGGCTCCCATACCATGCTGGCCAGGGTCCATGCCTTCCATCTCATCCTTTGCCTGCACCGGAGCGTGGCCGCTGGCCGGGGCCTTCTCCTGATGGATGGTGGTGATGAGGTACTCATCCCCCTCCTGCATCACCTGCAGATGGAGGCTTTGCCCTTGGGCGAGCCGAGCAATGTCCACTCCATCCGCCACGGTGAACTCCATCTCCATGGCGGGCCACTGCCACTCGGGAATGGGCTCGTGGGCCACCATCAGGGTGCGGTTGGCCAGGTCGATGCTCTGTACAGTCCCTTGCGTCCACACCTGCGCCGGGCGCACCGCCGTCATGCGCTGGAAGTCCGAGTCGATGGCCGATTCCGAATCGAGCAGGAACTGGGCCGAGCGGACTATGCTGTCGCCCGTTTCCACCCCCGCCTTGATGGCCACCTTGTCGCCAAACTGGGGGCCGAGGGTGACGGCCACCGACTTGAAGTTGCCATCCCCCAGCGCCAGCACCAGCCTGTCCTGACTGCCGGTGCGGATCACCGCTTCGCTCGGCACCACCAACTGTGGTGCGCCGTTGCCAGTGCGGATGGCCACCTTGGCGAACATATTGGGTTTCAAGAACTCATCCGGGTTGTCAAAGCGCAGCCGCACCTTGAGGGTGCGGGTGGCAGCATCCAGGGTCGGATAGAGGTAATCCACCCGGCCCTCCCAGCGGCGGCCGGGGGCGTAATCCAGGGTCATGGTGACCGGATCCCCCACCTTCAGCTGGGCCGCCTGCCGTTCGAACACCTCGGCACTGACCCACACCTGCTGCAGGCTGCTGATGTTGAACAGCGCCGCGGCGGGCTCCACATACTGCCCCTCGCGCACGTTGAGCCCCGAGACATAGCCGCTGCTGGGGGCATAGATGGCAATGGTGTCGCGCACCTGACGGCTGCGCTTGAGGGCGGCAATCTGATCCGCTGGTACCTGCAGGGACCTGAGCTTGCCCTCGGCGGCGCGCAGCAGCAGCGGGTTGCTGGTATTGAGCGCCATCAGGTACTCATGCTGGGCGTTGACCAGCTCCGGGGCGTAGATCTCGTAGAGTAGGGTTCCTTTGGCAACATTCTGCCCTTCGCTCTTGATGGCGAGGGTGCGGATCCAGCCTGCCATGCGGGTGTTGATCGCCTCCAGCCTGTCTTCGTCATAGCCGACGTAACCCACCGTCTCGATCTGCTGGTGGATGGGCAGCCTCTCCACCTTGGCCAGCCGCACCCCCAGGTTCTGCTGGATCTGGGGGCTGATAGTGACGGTGCCTGGTGAGCCGTTTTTCTGCTCCTCATAGACGGGGATAAAGTCCATCCCCATGTTGTCCTTGGCGGGGGCATCACGCTTGTCGCGGGGATCCATGGGGTTGACCCAATAGATCGGCGTCTGCTTTTTGGCGGTGGCACCGTCGGTTGTCTGTTTGGCTACCCAGTAGCCGCCACCGGCCCCGAGGGCGAGCAGCAGGGCAGAGAGAAGCAGTTTTTGGCTCATCGCACACCGCCTGTCTGCGGGAGGCGGATGGCACTTGATTCGGCGCAGTGCTGGGCACTGTGTCCGGGAATACGGGCAGATGACATCATATGTCTTCTCTTCTGTCAGGCCGCCGGGCTGCCGTGGTGACATGTGCCTCATGCTGTTATCACGGCAGCGCACACGGGCAGGGGCGGTAAACGGGGCGTTGCTGACGAGTCAGCGGACGCACGGCTCCCTGTTGTGACTGGCAGGGCCAGTCGTGAAAGGGTCAGGCAAGGGGGGCGCAGGCGGCAAGATGAGCCTTGCCGCGAGCACGCGAGAGAAGCGCTTTCTAATGGTGCAGCACCGACAGCATCAGATGTCGGCGTGGCCAGGAGGGAGGGTGAGTACCGCGAGATCGCAGAAAGGGATCCCGCAGCCAGTGATCGAACAGATGGCTGGCGCCCCCCAGATGGGGCAGCAGCAACAGGGGGAGAGCGAGCAGGGTCAGTAGCACGGCCAGCAGTGGCAGGCCGGTCCCTGTTGGCGAGGTGAGGCCGCCGTGCATCTGGCACTCCCCCTGGCTCATGGCATTGCCCTGCTCTCCATCATCGGATGCCATTGTGTGGCAGGCGAGCCCCTGCATCGCGGTCGCGTTCATGGTTGCGTTGTCGCTGCCGGTCGCCATGGCGGAGGAGATGACATCGATCCCGTGCCAGCTGATGCAGAGGGTGAGATTGCAAACAAGCATGAGCGCCAGCAACAGCCGGGCAATGCGCTCAGTGGGCAATCTCGATGACAGCATGGACATGTCCTGATAATGAATGGGGTCACTGTAAACCTTACCTTCATAGTAAGGTCAAGGTGAGAGCAAGCCAGTCGGTGCGGTTGTGATCCCGCCTGCGGTGTGCCTGAGGAGGGGGGCGCAGATGGAGGTGCAAAGAGGGGCGACAGATGAGCCGTGTATGCCTAGAAAAGCCCCCGCATCGGCGGGGGCTGGTTAGTTTCACTGTTTCTTCTGGGGCGCAGGGTCGCGGGGGCGCTTCGATCGCTCCATGATGAGGCGGAAGAAGAGCGGGATAAAGAAGATGGCGATGAAGGTTGCCGCCATCATACCGCCGATCACCGGCCAGCCGAGGGCGTGGCGGCTGGCTGCACCTGCGCCACTCGAGGTGACGAGAGGAATACAGCCGAGGATAAAGGCGAGGGAGGTCATGATAATCGGGCGAAAACGCAGGCGCGCCGCCTCCAGTGCCGACTCGGCAATGCTCATGCCTTCCTCATGCTTCATCACCGCGAACTCGACGATCAGGATGGCGTTCTTGGCCGCCAGCCCCACCAGCGTCACCAGCCCGATCTGGAAGTAGACGTTGTTGGTCAGCCCGACTGCCCAGGTGGCGAACAAGGCGCCGAACAGGGCGAACGGCACGGCCGTGATCACCGCAAACGGCAGGCTCCAGCGTTCATACTGGGCGGCCAGAATGAGGAAGATCATCACGATGCCGAAGCCAAACGCCATGCCGGCACTGCCTGCAGACGCTTTCTCCTGATAGGCGGAGCCGGTCCACTCCAGTCTGGCATCGTTGCCGAGGGTGTTGTTGGCCACCTCTTCCAGTGCCGCGATAGCCTGACCCGAGCTGTAACCTGGGGCGGGCTGCGCCATGATCTTGGCTGCCGGGAACACATTGAAACGTTCAACAAACGCGGGGCCACTGGCATCACGTACTGTCACCAGGCTGCTGAGCGGGATCATCTCCCCCTTGTCAGAGCGAACATGGATGTTGCTAATATCCCCCTTTGTGGCGCGATAATCCGCTTCTGACTGAAGCTGGACCCGATAGGTACGACCGAACTGGTTGAAGTCGTTGACATAGACCTGACCGAAGGTGGCCTGCATGGTGTCGAACACCGCATTGATGGGCAGCCCCAATGCCTTGGCTTTTTCCCGATCAAGATCCAGATAGACCTGAGGGACATTGGCGCGATAGGTCGAGGTGACACTGGCAAATTCAGGCCGTTCTCTGGCTGCGGTCAGGAAATGTTCAACCTCTGTCGAGAAGGTCTTGGCATCGCTGCCGCTGCGGTTTTGCAGATACCCTTCCAGTCCCCCTGTGGTGGACATCCCCTGGATGGGCGGTGGATTGAATGAAGCCACAAAGCCATCCGCCAGCCCCATCAAGCTCATGCCTTGAAAGGTGTTCGCCAGGGAGAAGGAGTCCTGCCCTGCGCCTTTACGCTCGCTCCAGTCCTTGAGGGTGATGAAGCTCAGGCCGCTGTTGCTGATCACCGCACTGGAGAGAATATCGAAACCGGAGAAGGTAACGACATCCTTCACATTCGGGTTGGCCATGGCGATTTGGTCGAAGGTGTCAGCCAGTGCCTGGGTACGGGTCAGGGAGGCGGCGTCCGGCAGCATGATGGCAGAGATGAGGTAGCCTTGATCCTCATCCGGTACCAGTTCTCCCGGTACCTTCATCAACAGCAGATAACTGGCGATCAGCATGGTCACTATGATGCTGAAGGCCAGCGCCACCCGGCGATTCAGGAAGGCCACGCCACGCACATATCCTCTGGTGAGCTGGTCAAATCGGTGATTGAACCAGACGAAGAAACGAGCGGGTTCCCGATGTCCATCCTTGAGCAATACGGCACACAAGGCCGGTGACAAGGTCAGGGCAACGATGCTGGATATGACCACAGAGATGGCGATAGTGATGGCAAATTGTTTGTACATCACCCCTGTCATGCCGCCCATAAAGGCCACGGGGACGAACACGGCGCACAAGACCAGCGTGGTGGCGACAATGGGGCTGAATACCTCCTGCATGGCGAGGATGGCGGCTTGCGGCGCCGAGAGTTTTCGCTCTCGCATGCTGCGTTCCACGTTCTCCAGCACGACGATGGCGTCATCCACCACTATGCCTATGGTTAGCACCATACCAAACAGGGTCAGCAGGTTGATGGAGAAACCCAGCAACAACATGCCGGCAAAGGTACCGATCAAGGATACCGGCACCGCGATACAGGGGATCAGGGTGGCGCGGAAGTTTTGCAGGAACAGATAGACCACCACAAACACCAGCACCATGGCTTCAAACAGGGTGCGTACCACCTCCTTAATGGAGAGTGTTACGAACTCGGTGGTGTCATAGGGGATCTGATATTCGATATCCTGCGGAAAACGGGTTTGCAGTTGCGCCATGGTGGCGTGCACGGCATCCGCCACGGCAACCGAGTTGGCCCCCGGTTGCAGATAGGTGGCGATACCGATGGCGGGCTTGCCGTTGGCGCGAGCGACAATGTCGTAATCCTTGCCACCGAGCTCGACGCGGGCAATATCCTTGACCCTTATTTTTGCGCCATTTGGCATCGATCGGATGATGATGTTCTCGAACTCTTTCACATCCTCAAGGCGCCCTTTGGTCTGCACCGTATAGGTGAAGTCGGTGGGGGTCGTGGTGGGCTGGGCACCGATTTTGCCTGCCGAGAACTCGCTGTTCTGCTCACGAATGGCACCAATCACATCGCTCGGGGTGAGTTGCAACTGGGCAAGACGATCCGGGCGCAGCCAAATACGCATGGCATAGTCAGTGCCACCAAAGAGCATGGTATCGCCAACGCCAGGTACCCGCTTGAGCTCGTCGATGATGTTGAGCAGGGCATAGTTAGACAGGTAGGTCGTATCAAATGACTGGTTGGGTGACACCAGCGTGATGACCTGCAAGATGGCGGTCGATTTTTTCTTGACCGTTACCCCCTGCTTTTTCACCTCTTCCGGCAGCTGGGCCATGGCGGCCGAGACCCGGTTGTTGACGTTGATGGTGGCCTGATCCGGATCTGTGCCGATCTCGAAAAAGACGTTGAGGTTCATCTGGCCATTGGAGGCTGAGCCAGATTGCATATAGACCATCTGCTCAACCCCGTTGATCTGCTGCTCGAGGGGGGCGGCAACGGTTTGAGAGATAGCTTCAGGGGTTGCTCCCGGGTAAAAGGCGGTGACCGATACCACGGGTGGTGTGATTTGCGGATACTGCTCTACCGGCAGTGCGCGCATGGCGGCCAATCCTGCCAGTACGATAATGATTGATATCACACAGGAAAAGATGGGGCGCTCTATGAAGAACTTGGAAAACATAGGCGCTCCTTACCTGGCCGCTGGCTTGTTAGCCATCTTGTCGCTGATAGCCTTCATCTCTTGGGCTGAGACAGGTTTGACTATGCTGCCGGGTTTGGCTTTCATCAGTCCCTCTACGATGTAACGTTCACCCGCATTAAGGCCGCTGTCGATCAGCACTCCTTCTGCAATGGCCGGACCGAGTCTGACCTGGCGTGGCACTACCTTGTTATCGCCATCCACCACCATCACCATGCGGTCTGCCTGAGATTGCACAATCGCTCTGGCTGGTACCACGATGGCGTTTTTACGAATACCCAAGTCGATGGTGATTCTGGCAAATTGACCTGGCAGCAGTGCGCCCTGTTTATTGTCGAAAATGGCGCGGGCACGGATAGTGCCGGTCTGGGGATCGATCCGATTATCAGAGAAGTTGAGCTTGCCCGTCTCGGGATAGATGGAGCCGTCAGAGAGACGGATATGGGTACGCCAGTTTGTGGTGTCGTTGGCCTCAATCAACCCGTTACGCACCGAGTTTTCAAAATTGAGGTGATCCTGCTCAGAGTACGAAAAGTTGACGTAGAGCGGATTGTACTGGGTGATGGTTGTCAGCAAGCTGCTGTCACCGCTGGTGGAGATAAGGCTACCTTCGGACTGGGCGCTTTTGCTCGCCATGCCATCAATGGGCGCAGTGACCTGGGTGTAGCTGAGGTTGAGCGCAGCCTCCTTCACCTTGGCCTGAGCGGCCTGATGACTGGCGATGGCGGCTTCATAGTTGGCGATGGTATCGTCATAGTCTTTGCGGCTCACCACCTGGCGTTTGAACAGCGGGATGATGCGATCGCGGTCGGCACGGGCCTTGTTGAGACGAGCCTGCTCCTGGGCGAGTATGCCTCTGGACTGCTCCAGTGCCACCTTGTAGGGCTCGGGGTCGATGAGAAACAGCTCCTGGCCGGCGGTGACCGGCTGGCCTTCCACATAGGTACGCTTGAGCAGTATGCCGTTCACCCGGGAGCGTACCTCGATCTCGCGAAAACCGGCGGTTTCACCCACCATCTCGGTGGTCAGGGGCACATCGGTCGGCTTGACCTCGGCCACCACCACCGGCAGGGGAGGCAGCGCTTGGGCACCGGCGGTCCGCTCGTCACCGCAGGCGGTCAACAGGCTGACCAGTGCCAGAGCAAGACCACAACGCTTGAACATCTCTTCCCTGACGTTTTGCACTTTCATCATCACACTCCTGTTGGATGGACAGCGATCGCCGTGCACACCTTTCTTCTGAACTGACATCATCAACAGCATGGTTACAAATTTAACTCATTGGATTAATGACAATTTTTAATGATAGATCGCGAATATTGAACCCAAGCTGCTCGGGGATGCAAGTTATTAGTGCTCATGGCGGCAGAAAGGCGAGCCAGCGACAATTGGTGTCCCGGCGGTGGATACATTGACTATAAGCGTTGCGCGCGGCGGGGGGCGCTTTTTGGGTATGAGCGGGTAGCCTGTCGGGCATTATAAACAGGAAAAGGGCGGGGAAGCGGGGACGTCAAACGTCCCCACTGTCTGCATTTATCAGGCAAAGCAGGCCCAGATGGGGGCGTGGTCCGAGGGTTTTTCGATACCGCGCAGCTCGTAGTCGATGCCGGTCTCGGTGACCGTGTCCTTGAGGGCGTCGGAGGCCATGATGAGGTCGATGCGCAGGCCGCGATTCTCGTCAAAGCCCTTGGATCGGTAGTCAAACCAGGAGAAACGCTCGCACTCTGTGGGGTTGGCGGCGCGGAAGGTGTCGGTCAGACCGAACCCTTTCAGCCGTTCCATCCATTCGCGCTCTATGGGCAGGAAGGAGCACTTGCCATCGCGCAGCCAGCGCTTGCGGTTCGCCTCGCCAATGCCGATGTCGAGATCAGTGGGGGAGATGTTCACATCCCCGATCAGCACCAGCGGGTCGTCCGGGGTGTGGTGGGTCTCCAGATAGTGCTGCAAGTCCTCGTAGAACTTCTGCTTGGCCGGAAACTTGGTCTCGTGATCCTGGCTTTCACCCTGCGGGAAGTAGCCGTTCATTACCTTGATGAGGGAGCCATCTTCGCGCTCGAAGGTGGCCATGATCATGCGGCGCTGGGCATCCTCCGGATCCGTGGGGAAGCCTTTTTGCACCTCGACGGGTTTCTGCTTGCTCATGATGGCCACCCCGTAGTGGGCCTTCTGGCCGTGGAACGCCACGTGATAACCCATGGCCTCCACATCCGCCAGCGGGAAGGCCTCGTCGTGCACTTTGATCTCCTGCAGGCCGATCACATCTGGCTGGTGTTTGTCGATGATGGCTTGCAGCTGATGAAGGCGGGCGCGCAGGCCATTGATATTGAAAGAGATGATCTTCATGTCAGGGATGCTCATGTCATTTTTATAAGTCGCTATTGGACTAGGAATCGGCGGTGGATGCAAGTTCCGGGGGCGGTGCCCGGCGCAGCTCCCGAGCCGGGTATCTGGCTATCGGCAACCTGATCACGGCCTCGCAGTAAGATAGTGGACAGTTTTTTAGCGGGTCATTTTCTTGACGAATACCACCACGAACAGCGCCAGCGTGAAGCTGCCGGTGAAGGCCTCAAAGGCGGCGAAGATCCGCGACAGTCCTATGGGGGTGAAGTCCCCGTAACCCAGGGTGGTGAAGGTCACCACGCTGTAGTAGAGGCATTCGAGCAGGAAGATGGCGTTCTGCTTCAGGGGGGCGCCGGGCTGGTAGATGAGGTGGTTGCCGTTGAAGCTCAGACCGAAGAAGAAGTAGAAGATGCTACAGATGAAGATGAGCAGCAGGGAGAAGAGTACCACTCGCATGGGCGCTTCGCCGTAGCCGCAGAAGAGATCGACAATCCAGGAGGTGAAGCGCTGGGTCGACCAGCGCGGCAGTTGCAGCCGGCGCATGGTCAGCTCCTGCTGGATGTAGCGGCCGGACATGGTGAAGATGCCCTGCGCCTCCGAGGCCTTGCGCAGATCCCGGTAGGTCTCCTCGGCCTCTTTCAGCCAGATGCGGGCCTGTACCGGATCCCGCTCTTTGCGTCCGCGTCGCTCCTGCATCAGCCGTTTGCCGGTGCTGAGGTTGTCGAGTCGGGTGTTGTGCCAGCGAATGCCGAGCAGGTTGACGTCGTCGAGCTCGGCGCAGTGCAGGTTGGCGTCGCTGAGATCCGCTTTCATCAGGCTGCCGCCCTTGATACGGATACCGTAGAGGTGAGCCCCCTGCAGGTTGGCCCGATAAAAGTTGCACTGCTCAAGCAAGAAGCCCTGCGCGGCCCCTTTTTTGACCAGATTGAGGCCGGCCAGGTTAGCGCGGGCCAGTTGCAGGCCGTGGCACAGGCCGCCTTGCTGGATGTAGTGCTCCAGCTCGCGAGCGGTATGGGGATCCTGATGATTGGCGTGGGGATCGTGCCAGCGGCACAGTTCGTGCTCCCCAGCCTCCTCACTGCAGTGGCGGCCGTCCGCCACCAGATATCGACACATGGCCATCGTCTGTTTCTTCCCCTCGCCGAGTCTGTATCAGCATAGGCGAGCGGGACAGCCTGTGGGTCAGCTGAGCTGGGTAAACTCCTGACGCAGCTTGCGAAAACGATCCTGCTGCGCCGGGTTCAAAGGGATGCCGTCCAGTACCTCCAGCGTCTCCTTGCACTCGGCGCCAAACTCCGGGCTCTTGCGGTTCTTCTGCATCAGTTGCAGCAGCACCTGGATCTTGTTGAGGGCGGCACCGGTATTGGCGGGCGCCCGGCGCAGCGCCTCGCGAAAGTGGCCGAGGGCCTGCTCCAGCTCGCCGCTCTGGTAGGCTTTGATGCCCAGTTCGTTGAGCTGCTGGTAACGCTGGCGCCGCTCCAGCACCGTCTTGTCGTCGCGGGTGGCCTGGATGCAGGTAGTGAGCAGCCTGTCTTCATCCTCCGCCAGCAGCGCCTGCAGGCTCTCGGCATATTCGAACTCGCCGAGCTGGTAGAGCGCGAGTATGGTTTCGCCCAGCAGGCTGGGGGGCATGGTGTCCGGCTGATCGAGCCAGTTCTGGTTGGCGCGATAGAGCATCTTCTTGCCCTTGAGCAGCTCGCCCAGCGCGATCTGCACCCTGGCCTGGCAGATCTGCTCGAACACCGGGTAGTTGAACTCCGACATCATCAGCGAATCGCGAATGCGCGACAGCGCCGAGTTCACCTGCTTTTGCAAATTGGCTATGTGATAGATGTCATTGCTGTTGAGGGCATACAGGGTCAGCGCCTGGATATAAGCCCCCAGATAGTGAGGGGTGCGATGGATGGAGTTGCGCGACATGTCGATGAGCGACAGCAGCACGTCCTTGGCCTGGGCATAGTCGTGGCGCAGCAGACATACCTCCGCCAGCCGGCGGGAGAGCTGCACCGACTGGGGGGAAATGTCCACCGCGCGTTTGAGCTCCTGCTGGGCCTGCTCGTCATTGCCGAGCGCCAGCTGGGACTCCGCCAGCCAGAGGTGTGCCTCCACCATCAGCGGGGTGTTTCTGAGGGTCGCCTGCAGGTGGCTCACGGCCTCTTCGTTGAGCCCCAGGGTATGGCACGCCTTGCCCAGGGTCAGCCGGGCCCAGCTGTTCTCCTGGCCGGCCAGCAGCTGGCGCATCAGGCTGCGGGCCTCCTTGGCCTGCCCCAGTTTGAGTTGGGTATCGGCCTGCAGGCAGCGGCAAAAGTTGGCAAAGCGTGGCACAGCATAGGCCCGCTCGGCGCAGGCGGCCAGCAGGGTGGACAGATCGTCCTGGGCGAGGGCGCGGAACACGCTCTCCAGTGCCAGGCGACGGGCGAGGGCGCGTTTGAGGCGAAACGAGAACTGCTCCTGAGAGAAGGGCTTCATCAGGTATTCATCGGGTTCGGCCTCCAGCGCGCTCAACACCATGGCGCGGGAGCTGTCGCCGCTCACCATGATCACCACGCTCTGGGGGGGGATGAGCGTCTGATCCCGCAGGCTCTCCAGCAGTTGGCGGCCGTTCTCGCCGCCCCCCAGTTCATAATCGAGCAGGTAGATGTCAAAGGTCTCTTTCTGACAGCGACGCCTGGCCTCCTCGGCCGAGTTAACATAGGTGATGCGATTGATGCCGATGTTGATCAGCATCGCCTTCATCATCACCTGAAAGGATCGCTGTTCGTTGACCAGCAGGATGCGCTTGGGCTTGGGCGGGGCTTTTTTTTCTGGTTCGGATTCCGGTGTCTGCATCGGTCAGGGTCAGGGCGCTACGGGCGGATAACAGAAGTGTGCCACCAAAGCGCGCAGACAGGCAATTGAACATGGAGTGGCCCCGCCGTTTTTCGGCGAAGCCCCGCCATTCATGGCCTCTTCTGCACCAGATAGGGGGCAAATTGCGGACTGTATTCGGCCCGAAAGCCCTGCTCCGTCTTGATGATGAGGTAGACCGCCAACTGGTGTGCCCTGGCAAACGCCATCGCCTGCTCGGGTCCCATCACCATGAGCGCTGTGTCGAGGGCGTCGGCCTCCAGTGCGGTTGGAGTGATCACGCTGGCGGAGACCAGCTTGTGGGTCACAGGCGCGCCCGTGGCGGGATCTATGATGTGGGAGTAGCGCTGGCCATCGAGCTCGTAATAGTTGCGATAGCTGCCTGCGGTGCTGAGCGCCATGCCGTTCGGGCTCACCACATCAGAGAAGGCACCCGGTTGATCGGAAGGCTCGACAATGGCCACCCGCCAGGGGTTGCCCTTGCCGTTGTTGCCCTTGCTGCGCACGGCGCCCGCCACTTCGATCAGGTAGTTGTGTACCCCCTTGCTCTCGAGCAGGGTAGCGATTTCGTCCGAGGCCGCGCCCTCACCCAGGGTGGAGAGATCGAGGTAGAGCGCCGGGATGGTCTTGCCGAGCAGGAAGTGATCCCCCTCTTGCGTCAGGCTCAGTTTGTTTATGCCTACCTTCAGGCGGGCTGCGTCAATTTGTCTGGCATCTGGCCGCTTGATCGGGCGTTTGTCGGGGCCGAATCCCCACAGGTTGACCAGCGGGCCCACGGTGACGTCCAGCTTGCCCTGGGTGAGGTGGCCGGCATCTATGCCTTGTTGCACTATCCTGGCCATGACCGCTGGAATGACAGTGGGCTGCTTGCCCGTGCTCTGATTGAAGCGGGAGATGAGGGAATTCGGGTCGTAGGTGGAGATCTCCCTGTTCATCCGCGCCAGCAGGGTATCGACTTCCTGTTGCAGCGCGGGTTCTCCCCCCGGGAAGGGATCGCTCACCGTCACCACATAATAGGTACCCATTGTCTTGCCCTGAATGCGGGTGTGAGTCGGCGCAGGTTGGCAGGCGGTCAGCACCAGCACCAGGGTCAGCAAGAGGCCGCGCAGGGCCAATACCGGGGGAAACGACATAAGCAATATCTCTATCTTGAACAGGGCCTTGTGCCATGGGCCGCCAGCTTAGCGAAGCGGTTGGTGGCTGGCGAGTGGTCGGTGTGCAAAATAGCGGGAGAAAATTAAACAGGGGTGGGCCGGGAGAGGGGTTGTGCGTATCCGTTCGGGTTAAGTGTCTGTGATGAATAAGGTCAATCTGGTGACCTGACCCGCAGCTTTGCGCTAAAACCATAGCCGATTGACAACATTTGAGTAGAATAAGGTCGATTTTGACAGCATCTTTGCCAGTCGCTGGCGCGAGCCTGCAGGCAATCGTGTTGCCATCTATTGCCAATCAAAGGAGAGGATGATGAAAAAGGCGATTACCCTGCTGTTTCTGAGTACCCTGGCTGCCCCGGCGCTGGCCGATGAGTGCGCGTTGGTCATCGAAGGCAATGATGCCATGCAGTACAACCTCAAAGAGATGAGCGTACCGGCGACCTGCAAAGAGGTGACAGTGACCCTCAACCATACCGGCAAGATGCCGGTGACCGCCATGGGTCACAACTGGGCACTGGCGAACACCGCCGATTATCAGGCTGTCGCGACCGCCGGCATGAGCGCCGGTGCTGACAACAGCTACCTGCCAAAAGATGATCCGCGGGTGCTGGCCCACACCAAGATGATTGGCGGCGGCGAGAGCACCAGCGTTACCTTCAAAACCGATGGCCTGGCCGGTAAAGACCTCACCTTCTTCTGTTCCTTCCCCGGCCACTTCGCCATGATGAAGGGCAGCTTCAAGATCGGTTAAACCGCGTGTCTGGGTGGTCATGAAGAAAAAAGCCGGGTTGCCCGGCTTTTTTTATGATGCACAAACCTTGTATCGAACGCGCGGTGCAGACGAGCCAAGCGATTGAATAAATGGTTCATTTCGTGATCTGGCGAGGAGTGGCCGCGCCTTGATAGGGGTAAAGTAGGTTTCAATCGGGGCCTGCTGGCCCAGACACTGAATGGATGTGAGTGATGAGCGCAGTCAAATGGGTGGTCAGCGGTTGCCTGATGCTGGTGTGCGCCCTGGTGCTGGCGGCAGAGCCCCCGGTCAAGAAGAGCCGCAACGGCATCTGCCACCCCCAGGGTGGCACCTACTACAGCCGCACCAAGCATTATGTTCCCTACGATACCATGCAGGCCTGTCTCGACAGCGGGGGCCGCGCCCCCAAACGTTGAGCACGACACCTGGGTCTGCTCGGGTCTCTTTCTTATCGCGCTTGCAGGGTAAAGAAGGCGATGGCCGTCTTCTTCTGGCACTCCAGCCTGATGCTCTCTTCGCCGCTGACCACCAGGGTCTCGTTGATCGCCACGGCCCGATCCTGCACCGTGAGCTGACCGCTCAGCAGGTGGCAGAGGTAGGTCTTGTCCGCCTCCAGGGTGAGGGTGAGCGGGAAGGGCAGATTCAGCACCCGCACGTTGGCACTGATGCGCGAGGGATCATAGATGAGCCCCAGATCCGTCACCTCTTTTTTCAGCAGCTCGCAGTGGGTCTCGTCATCCCCGCTGAAGTGGGCCGCCTCGAAGGTGGCATAGGGATGGCCGTTGAGCACGAAGCCGGCGCCGCTGATGGGCAGCAGGATGCGCTGATAGCCGGGAAATTTGGAGAAGGGACCGGCGCCCTTGATGGGGGCCGAGCTCAACCGGTAGTCAAAGTCGAGCTTGTCCAGGGTCGCGCTGCTGGGGGCGATGAGGATCTGGGCTGTGGTGCCCTGCTTGTTCTTCCAGGGCATTTTCAGCTGGTCAGACTCTTTAATCAGGGTGATCACGATGGCGCCTCGGCAGTGGGGTGAGATAAGTGGGCAATGAGGCCAAGTGATACCATCCCCCAGGCCAGCTCACAAGGCGGCGGCTATTCGCTTTCGTCCGGTTGGCCATTATTTAGCCGCATTGGCCTGTCTGCCCACCGCCTTGCTCAATATGCAGCCACTCGACGGGGCCGGTTCGGGCGAAACCCTCAGGCTGTGATCCCTGTGCTGTAAAACGGGCGGGAGGCCGTTACACTGGCAACTCTCTTGCTGTCTGGAGGCCCCATGGCCCACAAAATCATTCTGGATACGGATCCCGGTATCGACGACGCCATGGCAATACTGTTTGCCGAGGCGCACCCCGCCATCGATCTACTCGCCATCACCACTGTGTTTGGCAATGCCACCATAGACAACGGCACCCGCAATGCGCTCTGGCTCAAGCAGAAATACGGCATGAAGGCAGACGTGGTCCGGGGGGCCGTGGCCCCGCTGCGCCGCGAGCCGGTGGGGCCGACCACGGTCGTGCATGGCCCGGGCGGGCTGGGGGACGTGGAGGCCGGGGAGGTGACCATCACGGCGGATCCCAGACCTGCCTGGCAATATATCGTGGAGGCGGTGACGGCCGCGCCTGGCGAGATCACCCTGGTCACCATAGGGCCGCTCACCAATCTGGCGCTGGCACTGCAGGAGGCGCCTGAGATCACCACTCTGGTAAAGCAGGTGGTGGTGATGGGGGGGGCCTTTGGCGTCAACGGCCATCGTGGCAACGTGACCCCCTATGCCGAGGCCAATATTCACGATGATCCCGATGCTGCCGACCGGGTGTTTACCGCCGACTGGCCTGTGGTGATCATCGGGCTGGACGTGACCCAGCAGAGCTTTTTCAGCAGCGCCTATCTGGATGCGCTGCGCGATGACGCAGGCGAGCCGGGTCGTTTCCTGTGGGAGGTGAGCCGCTTCTACCTGCGCTTCTATTCGGAGCGCATCGGTCTGGATGGCTGCCACGTGCACGATCCTTCCGCCATCGCCTACGTGATAGATCCTACCCTCTTTACCCTGCGGGAAGGGCCGGTGCGGGTCATCAACGAGGGGCCCGCCATCGGTCATACCCTGCAAAAATTCGATGGCAGGTCCCACCCCCACGACGGCTGGGCCGACTATCGTGCCCAGCAGGTCGGGGTAGCGGTGCGGGATGAGGCGCTGCTGGCGCTCTATCGCGAGACGCTGGTGGCTTGGGGCAAAGATTGCTGAGCAGCGCTTGGATGGTGCTCACATAACGTGGCGGCTGTGATCCCCGCCAAATAAACGGGGTCAATGGCGGCTTATACTGGCAACCATGGCGCGGTCTGGAGGGCACAAGATGGCCTGACCCGCGCGGGGATATCGAGTTGTTAGGAGGAAAATAGATGGCCTGGTTATCGTTGTTGGTAGCGGTTGCCCTGATCTGGTGGTTGATGAAGCTGGGACGGGGCGCCCTGTTCGAGATCCGGTTGCAGCCTGGCAAGGTGGTGGTCAAGCGGGGCAAGGTGTCTCCCGCATTCATTGAGCATGCCAAACAGATACTGCGCCATGAGACGGTGCGGGGTCGCATTCTGGGTCAGCGTGATGGCGACGGCGTCAAGCTGATCTTCTCCCGTTCCATCCCCGAGCCGGTGGCCCAGCGTTTTCGCAACGTCTTTCCCTATGGCGATTACCGCCAGCCAGCGGCGCCCCTGCCTGGGTCAAAACCACGCAAGGGTTGATGCCCTGCTCGCACACAGCAAACGGGCCTCCAGTGGAGGCCCGTTTTTTATGGCAGTGGTGACACGGCGCTGGCTTATTCGTGCAGCGCGCGCTGGGCCTTGACGGTGGCCGGCTTGATGGCTACCCCATCATTGCCCCAGGAGGCGCGCAGGGTGTTGACCAGCCCGGCCACCTGTTCGTCGTTGAGAGTCCAGCCATAGCCCGGCATGCGGTAGCCGATATGACCCTGCGTAATGGGCGTCTCGGCGCCGTACAGCAGCACGTTGAGCAGGCTGGCGGGATCGTCGGCCAGCACTGTGTGGTTGCCCACCAACGACGGAATGACGTGGTCATTGCCCTGACCGTTGACGCCATGGCAAGTGGAGCAATACATGGCGTAGTCCGCCTTGCCGCTGGCACTGGCGTAGGCACGGGCCCCTTGCTCCGCCACCGGCTCATCTTTCAGGTCGGTGAGGTAGGTGGCGATGCTGGCCAGATCGGCGTCGCTGAAGTACTGGCTGCTGTGAGTGATCACTTCTGCCATGGGACCCGCGACCGCCTGATGCTGGCTGCGACCGGTTTTCAGCAGATCGATCAGCGCCTGCTTGTCGTAGCGGCTGCCGCGAATGTTGGGGGCATACCAGCCATCCAGGGTGGCGCCGCTCAGATAGAGGGGATCTGCCTCGGTCAGCGCTTTCTCCTGCATGCCGAGCCCGCGCGGGGTGTGGCAACTGCCGCAGTGACCGGCACCCTGCACCAGATAGGCGCCGCGATTCCACTGCTCGCTCTTGCCCGCCACCGGGGTGAAGCGGCTGTCATCGTGATAGATCCAGTTCCAGCCCATCAGCGGCCAGCGCATATTGAGCGGCCAGGGGATGTCGCTCTCCTTGTTGGCGATGGCCAGCGGCTGCACCTCCTTCATCAGATGGTGATAGAGATCTTCGAGGTCTTTATCGCTCATCTTGGCGTAGGCGGTGTAGGGCATGGCCGGGTAGAGCCGATGCCCGTCGCGGGCCACCCCTTCGCGCATCACCTTGATGAACTCCGACAGGCTGTAGTTGCCGATACCGTGGCTCTTGTCGGGGGTGATGTTGGTGGCAAATACGGTGCCGATGGGGGTCGGGAACCCTTTGCCGCCCGCCAGCGGCTTGCTGGTCTCGCTGGTGTGACAGGCGGCGCAATCCCCGAGCTTGGCCACGTATTCACCCGCCGACATAGCAGGCGCTGCGTGAGCGGCAAGGGCGGGCAGGGCCAGCAGCAGGGCGCTGGCCGTCAGTGACAGGGCGCGGCTCATTGGGCACCTCCCTTGCTGATGGCCACCAGCTCGTTGACGGCGCGCCACGCTTCGTCGATGGCGGCGTGGGCGTAGGGGCTCCAGCCTGCATCGGAGTTGGCGATGGTGATGTTGCCGATCGGCTGGCGACCCAGCTCAATCCATTTTTCGCACTGCGCTTCGTCATCAAACAGGGTGTTGGTGACATAGGAGTAACCGTGAGACCAGCGGTTGACCGTGATGGCGAGGATATCCTGCTCATGGTTGAATCCGGCGCTGCCCAGCATTCCCTGCAACTGCTCGCGGATCATCTGTTCATGCTGCTCGAACGGCATGCCGAGGATCATGGCGCGCCCCTTGCGGGACTGCTCGCGGGCCGAGAGGCCGCTGCCCGGCAGGGTCGGCACATAGACCATGTGCAGGCACATGGGCTGATCCGGGCTCTTGGGATGCTCGTAGCCACCCATGCTGACCGGATAGTCGAGTTTGACCCGGCTGTAGGGGGCCGCGGGGGAGTAGACCTCGTGCACCCCCAGCTTGACGAAGGCTTGCCAGTTCTTGATCACCACCTTGGTGTAGACCAGCGGCGCCTTGGCATTCTGGCGCAGCGCCTCTTTCTGGGGCTCCGGCATCTCGGGCACCATGTAGGGGATCATCATGTTGTAACCCGCCATGACGGACTGCTTGGCCCGCACCCGATGCAGTTTCCCCTCTTTGATATAGGTGACATCCACCGCCAGCTTGCCGTCGGCGAGGCGCACGTTTTTGGCCTGCAGCGCCGTGCTGCCAAGGCGCAGCTGCACCTTGTGCTCAGGCAGGTCGAGCTTGCTGTAGTCAAACTTGGCCAGCACCACGTCCTGCATGGTATGACCCGGCGCCACCTGCGGAATGAGCTTGCGCACCATCAGGCGGGTGAGACCGGCGTTGCCGTCCGGGAAGTGGAAGATGTAAGGATCGTCCAGCTCTGCCTGCTCCTCGGCATCGAGAGGAGTGAGATCCAGCCCGTCGAAGCCCGGCAAGGCGCAGAGGCGCGCATCGGCGCAGGCGGTGGCGTCGATACCGACCGCCTGGAAGTCGTTGGTGCGCTGCTGGAAGTAGGTGATCGCCCGCTCGCTGAGGCCCACTTTATCGCGCAGGAAGCTGGTGTAGCTGTTGCGGGTCACCCAGAGGTCTTTCTCTTCGCGGGTCATGCCGCTCAGGTAATCGATCTTCGCCTCGTGCAGCGCCAGCAGGGCGGCCTTGTCGGCATCATCGAGGGGGAAGTCACCGATAAACTCTGCCAGCGGACGGCCATTCAGGCGATCGCGCGGGATGTCGTCCGCCACGTTGTGGCCCGGATCGCCGTTCACTATCTTGTTGACGCCAAAGTGCTGCTCGTCGAAATAGACGCCGCGGCTAAGCCCCAGATCCGGATAGAAAGTCTGCTGGAATCCTTTGGCCAGCTCGTCGATGTTGACCTCCAGTGCCTTGAGCAGCCCCAGCGCCACCGGGCTGTAGACGGATCGCGGCGATTGCAGGGATTCGCTGCCGCCATAACCCAGCCGCAGGCCATCGGGGGTGGTGAACTCGTTGCGCTTGGCGTGACCGCCAAAGTCGTCGTGGTTGTCGAGCAGCAGGATCTTTTTATCCGCCCCGAGCAACTGCTGATAGAAGCAGGCGGCGGCCAGGCCGCTGATCCCGGCGCCGACGATCACCAGATCCACCTCCCCCTCAAGGGGAACATTGGCGAAGTCATACTGCTTGCCGTCACGGGCGATGTTGTGGGCCGGTTCGAAAGAGCCCGGGTGGTTGCCGCGCAGGCCGGTGAGGGCAGGCGGGTAGGCAAGCGTCTTGTCGGCCAGCGTGTTGCCGCCTTGCGCCGCTTGCAGCAGATTGATGGGGGCGACACCGGCTGCAATCGCTATGGCTACGCCGTTGAGAAAGTCTCTGCGTGTGATACTCATGGCAATCCCTGTTGTATTAAGAGTCAAATGGGAAGTGGGATAAGGTTGAATTCGTGACTGGCTTGGTAACGAAGGGGCGCAACCTAACGCGATATCCAGATGGAGTCCATGGCTTTGATGATAACTTATTAAGCAAAATGATGAGTCTGGTGATGGATTCGGCCCCTGGCAATGCATGCAATATGCTTCTTTGCGGACGATGGCCCCATCAAATCCATGGAATTAATTAGAGTTTAATTTGATTAATTATGGCTCTGATTGAGTTCTGCTTGATAGCCGGTCTGTTCGCTGGTGGCGCTGAAAATAGCGCTGATATTTTATACAAATAGCAATGAAAGGGGCATTTTAACCCTGTCAAATACAAGGGCAAGTCGCGCTCTGTCTATTCAATCAACAATATTTGGGTGAAATGAAGTCAGCAGATGATGAATTGGTTATTTATCATCTTTGATAAATACCTTGCCGTCAAGTTATTAACATGCTTCACAGGTCAATGCCAAACCGAACACAAATTCGGGATTAATTTTTCATGTTGTTCACATCCCCCCCCGATGCAATAGAATGATGCGTTTTTATTACAACTTTACGCCTTGCGAAGATGAGGACACGGCATGAGACCTGATGTAAAAAGGGGCTTGGGCGCCTTGCTGTTGCTCGCGACCACTGGCTTGCTCAGTGGTTGTGACATGGCTCTAATGAGTCCCAAAGGGCAGATTGGTCTGGAACAGAAATCACTGATATTAACGGCCATCGGGCTGATGTTAATTGTGGTGATCCCTGTGATTATTATGGCAGTGGCATTCTCTCGTAAATACAGAGCATCCAATACCAACGCCAAATATACCCCGGATTGGTCTCACTCCAACAAGATTGAAGCGGTCGTCTGGACCGTACCCGTCATTATTGTCGCCATTCTGGCGGTTATTACCTGGAAAACGTCCCACTCGCTGGATCCTTATAAACCGCTGGAATCAGACGTCAAGCCGATTCAGGTCGATGTTATTTCCCTCGACTGGAAGTGGCTGTTCGTCTATCCGGAATTGGGGATCGCCTCCGTCAATGAACTGGCCTTCCCAGTCAATACCCCGGTCAATTTCCGGGTGACCTCAGACACAGTGATGAACTCCTTCTTCATTCCCCAGCTGGGCGGTCAGATTTATGCCATGGCTGGCATGCAGACCAAGTTGCATCTCATCGCCAACGAGGCGGGCCAGTACAAGGGGATCTCCGGCAGTTACAGCGGCGCCGGTTTCTCAGGCATGAAGTTCCAGGCCATCGCGACGCGGGATCAGGCCGACTTCGATGCCTGGGTCGCCAAGGTAAAACAGTCACCCAATATGCTCACCACCATGGCCGAGTTCGAGGCCCTGGCCAAGCAGAGCCAGAACAATCCGGTGGCGTATTTCGCCAGTGCCGACCCGGCCCTGTTCGTCAATGTGATCAACAAGTTCATGGGTGACATGGCACCGGCTGAGCACCAGGGTATGGCGCACGAGGGGGCCATGCAGCATGGCGACGCCATGGATCATCACGCAATGGACCATGACAAGATGCCCCATGATGCCCCCATGGATCATGCCGGGCATATGGCCATGCCGATGGATGACAAGAGTGTGAAAGCAGGATCCGAGGAATAATTGATGTTTGGAAAATTAACGCTCGACGCTGTCCCGTACCATGAACCCATTATCATGGTCACGATAGTCGCTATCTTATTGGGCGGGCTGGCCATCGCCGGGCTGATCACCTATTTCGGCAAGTGGCAGTATCTGTGGAAAGAGTGGTTCACCTCTGTGGATCACAAGCGTCTCGGTATCATGTATCTCATCCTGGGGATGATCATGCTGCTGCGCGGCTTTGCCGATGCGGTCATGATGCGTACCCAGCAGGTGATGGCCTCGGCCGGTGGCGAAGGCATATTGCCGCCCCACCACTACGACCAGATCTTCACCGCCCACGGCGTCATCATGATCTTCTTCGTGGCCATGCCACTGGTGATCGGCCTGATGAACATAGTGGTGCCGCTGCAGATCGGTGCCCGTGACGTGGCTTTTCCCTTCCTCAACAACCTGAGCTTCTGGTTTACCGCTGCCGCCGTGGTGCTGATCAACGTCTCCCTCGGGGTCGGTGAATTTGCCCAGACCGGCTGGCTGGCCTATCCGCCCTTGTCGGGCAAGGAGTTCAGTCCCGGGGTCGGGGTCGATTACTGGATCTGGAGTCTGCAGATCTCGGGGTTAGGCACCCTGCTGACCGGCGTCAACTTCTTTGCCACCATCATCAGGATGCGTGCCCCCGGCATGACCATGATGCGGTTGCCGGTGTTCACCTGGACCGCGCTGTGCGCCAACATACTGATCATCGCCTCCTTCCCGATCCTGACCGTCACCATAGCCCTGCTCACCGCAGACCGTTACCTGGGTACCCATTTCTTTACTAATGACATGGGTGGCAACATGATGATGTACATCAACCTCATCTGGGCCTGGGGTCACCCCGAGGTGTATATCCTGGTGCTGCCGGTGTTCGGGATCTTCTCCGAAGTGGTGGCGACCTTCTGCAAGAAGAAGCTGTTCGGCTACACCTCCCTGGTGTGGGCGACCGTGGCCATTACCGTGCTCTCCTTCGTGGTCTGGCTGCACCACTTCTTCACCATGGGATCGGGCGCCAACGTGAATGCCTTCTTCGGCATCACCACCATGATCATCTCCATCCCGACCGGGGTGAAGATCTTCAACTGGCTGTTCACCATGTATCGCGGCCGCATCGAGTTCACCTCACCCATGTTGTGGACCGTCGGCTTCATCATCACCTTCACCGTGGGTGGCATGACTGGGGTACTGCTCTCGGTGCCGGCTGCCAACTTCGTGCTGCACAACAGCCTGTTCCTGATCGCCCACTTCCACAACGTCATCATCGGCGGCGTGGTGTTCGGTTGCTTTGCCGGTATCACCTACTGGTTCCCGAAGGCGTTCGGCTTCAAGCTGGATGAGGTCTGGGGCAAGCGTGCCTTCTGGTGCTGGATCACCGGCTTCTTCGTGGCCTTCCTGCCGCTCTACGTGCTGGGCTTCATGGGCATGACCCGTCGGGTCAGTCAGAACATAGATCCCGAGTTCCACGGCTGGCTGGTCGTGGCTGCCTGCGGTGCCGGCCTGATTGCCATCGGTGTCCTGTGTCAGGCGATCCAGGTGGTGGTCAGTATTCGTGACCGCGAGAAGAACCGCGATCTGACTGGTGATCCCTGGGGTGGCCGTACCCTGGAGTGGTCGACCTCTTCACCGCCGCCCTTCTACAACTTCGCCATCGAGCCGAAGATCACCGGCCTGGATGCCTTCTGGGAAGCCAAGCAGGATGGGTCTGCCTATCAGCAACCCAAGCGCTATGACCCGATCCACATGCCGAAAAACTCGGGGGCCGGTGTCATTATCGCTGCCTTCAGCGTGGTGTTCGGTTTCGCCATGGTGTGGCACATCTGGTGGATGGCCATCGCCGGCTTCGTCGGCATGATAGCCACCTGGATCATCCACAGCTTCAATGACGACGTGGATTACTACGTGCAGGTTGACGAGATCGAGCGGATCGAGTGTCAGCATTTTGAAAATTTCAACAAGGTGGCTTAATTCCATGGCGACTGACGTTCTACATCACACTCACGGCGCCCATGACGATCATGGGCACCATGATGCCGGTGCCACCAAGGTGTTCGGTTTCTGGATCTACCTGATGAGTGACTGCATCCTGTTTGCGACCCTGTTCGCAACGTATGCGGTCCTGGTCAACGGCACCGCCGGTGGCCCCAGCGGCAAGGATCTCTTCGAGCTGCCGTTCGTGTTTGGTGAAACCATGCTGCTGCTGTTTAGCAGCATCACCTTCGGTTTTGGCATGCTGGCCATGAACAAGAACCAGGTCTCCGCCGTCAATGGCTGGTTGCTGGTCACCTTCCTGCTCGGCGCCGGCTTCATCGCCATGGAGATCTACGAGTTCCACCACCTGATCGCCCAAGGCTTCGGCCCGCAGCGCAGTGGTTTCCTCTCCGCCTTCTTCACCCTGGTCGGTACCCACGGGATCCACGTGACCAGCGGCCTTGTCTGGATCATCGTCATGATGGTGCTGGTGAACAAGAAGGGGCTGACCGAGCGCAACCGTACCCGTCTGATGTGCCTGAGCCTGTTCTGGCACTTCCTGGACGTGGTGTGGATCTGTGTTTTCACCGTGGTCTATCTGATGGGAGCGATGTAAATGAGTACTCATGCAGTTGATAATCACGGCGCCAGCCACGGCAGCGCCAAGAGCTATCTCATCGGTTTCGTGCTGTCGGTTATCCTGACCGCGATCCCCTTCTGGATGGTGATGGATGGCTCCGCTTCCCACGCCATGGTGCTGGGCACTGTGGTGGCCATGGCGGTGGTGCAGATTTTCGTGCATCTGATCTACTTCCTGCACATGAACACCTCCTCAGAGGAGCGCTGGAACCTGGTGGCACTGGTGTTTACCGTGCTCATCATCGCCATCGTGGTCGTGGGTTCCCTGTGGATCATGTACAACCTCAACGTCAACATGATGGTTCACTGAGCGGCTTGATGTGATGATGAAGCAATACCTGCAAGTGACCAAGCCGGGCATCATTTTCGGTAACCTCATCTCGGTGATCGGCGGATTCCTGCTGGCCTCCAAGGGGAGCCTGGATGTGCCCCTGTTCATCCTGACCATGGCGGGTGTCTCCCTGGTGGTGGCCTCCGGTTGTGTGTTCAACAACTACATCGACCGGGACATCGACTGCATCATGGAGCGCACCAAGAACCGCGCCCTGGTGAAGGGGCTCATCGCCCCCGGCGTCTCGCTCTGGTATGCGAGCGCGCTCGGCGTTGCGGGCATTGCACTGCTCTACTTTGCGGCCAATCCGTTGGCTGCCTTGTTGGCCGTGCTGGGCTTCCTGGTCTATGTGGGGGTCTATAGCCTCTACATGAAGCGTCACTCCGTCTATGGCACCCTGGTCGGCAGCCTCTCCGGCGCCGCGCCACCCGTCATCGGCTACTGCGCCGTGAGCGGTCAGTTCGACTCGGGCGCCTTGATCCTGCTGGCGATCTTCAGCCTGTGGCAGATGCCGCACTCCTATGCGATTGCCATCTTCCGCTTCAAGGATTATCAGGCGGCCAACATACCCGTGCTGCCGGTGGTGAAGGGGATTGTCGTGGCCAAACACCACATTACCCTCTACATACTGGCTTTTATGGTGCCGACGTTGATGCTGTTTTTAGGCGGTTACGCCGGTTACAAGTATCTGATCGTGGCGACGGCGGTCAGCGTCTGGTGGCTGGGCATGGCGTTGTCGGGTTACAAGCAGGCGGTCGATGACTCCCTCTGGGCCCGCAAGCTGTTCATGTTCTCCATCGTCACCATTACCTGCCTGAGTGTGATGATGTCGGTGGATTTCCAGCCGGATGCGACGCCGGTATTGGTGAGCATGCTGCCCTGACCCTGAGGCGGAGATGTTCTCCCTCGTCGTCATCATCTTCACCTGCCTGAACGTGATGATGTCGGTGGATTGCCAGCCGGATGCGATGCCGGTATGGGTGAGCAGACTGCGCCGATAGTGAGAGCTGCGCCCCTGAATGCATGAAATCCAGAGCCGGGAACCTTCCCGGCTCTGTTATTATGGGGCCCGCCCTGCGGGGCACGTTTCCCGTTGTTCGGGGGTGGCGCGCCTTGCGTCATCCACCCCTTGCATCTCTTTTCTCTTTGACCTATCGAGGCCTTCATGAATGATTTCACCATGACGAGGGGCGAGCGCCGCGCGACCTGGGCGCTCGGCTCCGTCTTCTCCTTGCGCATGCTTGGCATGTTTATGGTGCTGCCGGTGTTGACCACCTACGGCATGTCCCTGGCGGGCGCCTCCGAAGCCCTGATCGGCCTGGCCATCGGTATTTATGGCCTGACCCAGGCGCTGTTCCAGATCCCGTTCGGCTTGCTCTCCGATCGCATCGGCCGCAAGCCGCTGATCGTCGGCGGTCTGCTGATGTTTGCGCTGGGCAGCGTGGTCGCAGCGCTGACCCACTCCATCTGGGGTGTCATTCTCGGCCGCGCCCTGCAGGGCAGCGGTGCTATCTCCGCCGCCGTGATGGCCCTGCTCTCGGATCTCACCCGCGAGCAGAACCGCACCAAGGCGATGGCTTTCATCGGGGTGAGCTTTGGCATCACCTTCGCCATCGCCATGGTGACGGGCCCCCTCATCACCCATGCGCTGGGGCTCTCCGGCCTGTTCTGGCTCATCGCTCTGCTGGCGCTGGGGGGCATCGCCATCACCCTCTGGCTGGTGCCGACCCCGACCGGCCACCTGCTCAATCGCGAGTCCAGCATGGTCAGGGGCGGGATGCGCACCGTGCTTACCAATCCGCGCCTGCTCAAACTCAACCTCGGTATCCTCTGCGTACACACCCTGCTGATGTCGAGCTTCGTGGCGCTACCGTCGCTGCTCGAACAAGCCGGTCTATCCCGTGACAGCCAGTGGCAGGCCTATCTGGTCACCATGCTGGTCGCCTTTGTCAGCGTGGTGCCCTTCATCATCTATGCCGAAAAACGCCGCCAGATGAAGCGGGTATTTCAGATCTGCGTGTTGGTGATGCTCATCGCCGAAGTGGTGCTGTGGCAGGCCGGGCTGCAGTTGTGGGGCCTGCTCGCCGGGTTGCAGCTCTTCTTCATCGGCTTCAACGTGATGGAGGCGCTGCTGCCGTCGCTCATCAGCAAGGAGTCGCCACCGGGTTACAAGGGCACCGCCATGGGGGTCTACTCCACCAGCCAGTTCATCGGGGTCGCCATCGGCGGCAGCCTGGGGGGCTTGCTCTACAGCCTGGGCGGCGGCGTGCTGGTGTTTGGCAGTTGCGCCCTGCTGGCGCTGGCCTGGCTGGGGGTCAGCCTCACCATGCAGGAGCCCCCTTATGTGAGCAGCCTGCGCATTGTGCTGCCGGCAGGGGTGGCGGCGAGCCCGGCGCTGGAGCAGCGGATCCGCGCCTGTGACGGGGTGAGCGATGTGCTGCTGGCGCCGGCCGAGCATTCGCTCTATGTGAAGGTGGATACCAAGCACCTCACACGCAGCGATCTGGAGCGGCTGATAGCCGCCTGATGCATTGCCATCAACAAACTGCTCGCCAATCTTGCGCAATGTGGATCAGCGCTCGATCAGCGGGGCCGAGCGATAGCTCCACAGGCCGTAGGTGCGCAGTGCATCGCGGTAGATGCCGAGCAGCTCGCTGTCGCTCACCTTGGCCAGGGCCGAGAGCGGCTTGTCCGGGTAGCTGACGCTGTCTATCTGGATCCCGGCCGGGCCGCTCTGCCAGCTGGCGATCTCCAGCAGGGTCTGACCCCGGCGGACATGGCTGGCCGAGCTCACCAGCGTGGCGTGCTGGATCTGGTGGCGGGCGAGGGCGTAGCTGCTGTAGAGGGCGTTCTCCACCGTACTGGTGGCGTAGTTCTCCTCTATGATGCGCGAGCGATCTATGCCCTTCTTCACCAGCCAGTTCGCCATCAGCTTGCCCTCGGTCTGGCGGTTTTGGGGCACGCCGCCGGTCAGTATGATGAGCGCAGTCGGGTTGGCCTGGGCCAGGGTGCGGGTGGTCTCCAGCCGACCCAGCAGGATATCGTGCATGCTGCCATCGGGGTTGAGGGCATAGCCCAGGGTGACGATGGCCCGGTTGCCCGGCTTGGGTGAGCTCTCCCCCTGCTCCTTGAGCGGGGTGGCATTGACCCGGGCCACCGTCTCCAGGATGCGCTGCAGATCGGCGGCGCGGCCGGGGTTGAGTGCCGCCAGTTTGCTCTGGTATGCCTGGGCGGCACTGGGGTTTTGCTTGAAGGTCTGCCAGGTGGCCAGGTAAGTGAGCAGATCTATGTCGTCCGGCGCCGTGTTGAGCGCCTGCTCGAACAGGCGGATGGCCTTGTCCACGTTGCCGTTGTAGATCTGGGCGTTGGCTGCCGAGATGAGCAGGTCGGTGCGGTAGGGTTCGAGCTGATAGGCCTGCAGCAGCAGTGCGGTGACCTGCTCCATGTTGCTCGGCATCTTGGCGGTGAAGCCCGCGGTGGAGATGCGAGCCGGTGACTTGAAGATCTGCCAGGCATCCGCCAGCAGCTGATCCACCACCTGGCGCTTGCTGATGTACTGGTCGTAGTTTTGCTCCTTTTGCAGGGAGCGCACCGGAGCCGCCCAGGCATGGGGGGAGACAAACACTGGCAGGGCCAACAGGCTGGCCAGGGTCAGGGCAATCGCAGTTTTCTTCATCATGGGGTTCCACCTAGGGTGAGAGGTGCGATGCCATGGCATGCCCCCCTGGAGCCTTTTTCAATTAAAACAGGCGCTTGGTAATGGCCTACTCTACTCCTTTCCAGATGAAAAAAACGTGAACCGCTTCGGTTATCCCCGTGCCCCCTAGCGCAGAGCCAGGCGTTCGTGAAGAAACGCCAGCCAGGCCTCCACCTTGGCGGGCAGGTGGCGACGGCGGGGGTAGAGGCACCAGATGCCGTGCTCGGGCAGGGCATGGTCTGGCAGCAGGGGCACCAGCCGGCCGGTGGCGAGATCCCGCTCCACGATAAAGTCCGGCATGTTGCCAATGCCGAGCCCTGCCAGCAGCGCGGTGTGGATGGCGTCGCTGTTGTTGACCTCGAAGTTGCCCCGCGGGGTGATGGCAACCTCTCCCTCCGGGCCTTGTAGGCGCCACTGGGTGCCGCCGCGAAACAGGGAGTAGCAGAGGCAGTTGTGGGCCTCGAGATCGGCCGGGGTACGGGGCGTGCCGGCCCGCGCCAGGTAGGTGGGGGCGGCGCACAGGGTGCTGTGACAGGGGGCTAGGCGGCGGGCGACCAGGCTTGAATCTTCCAGCTCGCCGATGCGCACCGCCACGTCGAACCCCTCGGCCACCAGATCTTGCTGGGCGTCGCTCATCTCCAGCTGCAACTGCAGCTCGGGATAGAGGGCGAGAAATTCGGGGATAAGGGGGGCTATGTGGCGCCGGCCATAGACCATGGGCACAGTCACTCGCAGCAGGCCGCGCGGCGCCGACTGCAGGGCGCCGATGGCATCTTCCCCGTCACGGGCCAGACGCACCGCATGGTGTACCGTCTCGAAGTAGCGCTCCCCTGCCTCTGTCAGGGTGAGGGAGCGGGTGGTGCGGTAGATGAGCTGGCAACCGAGCTGCTGCTCAAGCTGGCTCACCTTCTTGCTCAGTACCGACTTGCTGAGGCCGAGCTGGCGGGCGGCGCCGGAGAAAGTGCCTGCCTCCACCACTGCGACGAAGGCGGGGATCAGGGCGAAGGCATCCTGGTTCATGTTGTTCTCAATATGGAAACAATGCTGTTCCGAAATGGTAGATTATTCCCATATCTAAAACAATTTACCCTGCTCCTCTGTTCAACCAAGGAGTGACCCCATGATCCCCCCTCTTATTGACCGCCGCCCCGGACGCCTCCAGACAATCGGCGCCCTGGCCGCCTTCGCCGCTGGCCTGCTGCTGGCGCTGATGATCGCCCAGAACGGTGCCTTGGCCCGCGCCACCGATCCCTGGCTCGCGAGCTGGCTCGCCCACGGGGTCGGCAGCCTGGTGGCCGCGCTCTTGTGGTGGCTGGCCCCACGGCCCCAGGGGCCGCAGTCTGCTCCGCCCTGGGCGTGGCTTGGCGGCCTGCCGGGGGCGCTCACTGTGGTGCTGGCGGCCCTGTGTCTCAACTCGCCGCTGGGCATGGCGGGCACCCTCGCCCTGCTGTTGCTGGGCCAGTTGCTGTTTGGCGCCCTGTGCGACGCCAGAGGCTGGTTCGGGCTGGTCCGCCGCCGCCCATCAGGGAAGGACGTGCTCGCCGCCCTGCTGGTGATGGTCGGCGCCCTGCTGATCGTGCTGCGTTAGGAGAGAACCATGACCCTCTTGATCCTGCTGGGACTGCTTAACGGCGTGGCGGTTAGTCTGTCGCGTACCCTCAATGGCCGCCTCGCCAGCGCCCGGGGCGCCATGACGGCCTCCCTCGCCAACCACCTGCTCGGCTTCGTGCTGCTCGGCGCCCTGCTCATCCTCAAGGGGGCACCCTGGGGGAAGCTGGCCGGGCTCGATCCCTGGCTGCTGCTCGGCGGCGTGCTGGGGGCGCTGTTCGTTGCCATTAGCAGCTGGGCCATAGGCCGGGTTGGTGCCCTGGTCTGCGCCTTGCTCATCGTCGCGGGCCAGTTGGCGGGAGGCGTGTTGCTCGATGCCTTGGCCGGACGGCTGGAGGGGAGCGATCTGCTCGGCACCCTGCTGGTGCTGGCCGGTGCCGGACTGCAACGCTGGCAGGCCGGCAAGCCGCACCCCTGAACAGGCGCTGGCACCTGAAAAGCAGAACACCGGCACTAGGCCGGTATTCTGGGATAGCAAGGTCGCGCCCCTGCTCGGGGCATCGTTGCCATAGGCAGCTTAGGCGTAGAAGGCCTCGACGGTGCCCTTGACGCTGATCAGCATGGGGTTGCCATAGCGATCCTTGGCCTTGGGAAAGGGGATTTTCACCCAGCCTTCGCTGATGCAGTACTCCTCGACATTGTTGCGCTCCTTGCCGTTGAGGCGAATGCCGATCTCGTGCTCGAAGCAGGCAGCCACATGGTACGGGCTGCGCAGGTTGGCCGCCAGACGGTCGGGCAGTGCGGGTTTGTTGTCGCTCATCTCTCTAACCTAAGGCAGATAAATAGTGGGGCGGTAGGCAATGCCTATCAAAACTGAGACACCTACTTTTGTGTGCTGGCGATGCAGCAGCTTGCTCAGAAAGGTGGGTGTCCTCACTTTTCATGAGTCTGTATCGGTGCTGCTGTTTAAGGAGTCGGCATGGCACAACCGGCTCAAGGGGGGCGTGACAGGCCGGACAGCCATTGCAGACGGGGTGGTTCCCGATATTAGCAGCCGTGATGCATCGTACTATGGGTGAGATAAGTGAGCGGCTGGCGTGGGCTTCAGTTTGTTTGGCTAAAAACGCCCAGTTGACCAAGCAGAAAAAATCGATACAAAACAATACGTTGAAACGCATTTTAAATAATGCATTTTCTTAAGGTCCTGTGCATGAGCCGACTATACTAAAGGCCCAGTCAGCCTATGTGGCATAGTGCTGGTCGATAAGATTATCGCTATTCCAGTGGGGACGAACTGAATAACATCACACAACCCAACTAAACTGTAAATTCGTGAGGTGGTCCATGTTATATGTTGATATCCCAAGCCGTGAAGAGTTCTCCCGTTTATCTGATGTCCGCTCTGATGCCTGTATTTCCATCTACCTTGAAACGTCGCCGTTGCACCAAAAATTAGACGCCAGCCAAATTCAATTGGGCAACTTCATTAAAGAGGCATTGCAGCAGGTTGCGGAACAAGGTTTGGATAAACGCCGTTTAGCCCTGTTGGAGGAAGAACTTTATTCGGTGCTGGAAGATGAGGATTTTTGGGATCTGCATGCCCGCAGCCTGGCCATTTTAGCTACGCCGGACAGTATTACGACTTACCGTTTGGCAAACAAATTGCCCAACCAGCTTAAAGTCAGCGAGCGTTTTTACCTCAAACCTTTACTGCGGGCACTGACATTCCCACATTCAGCTTATGTGCTGGCGTTGTCTGAAAATCAGGCGCGCCTGATCGAATTTTTTGCCGATGTACCGCCGGTGGAAGTTGCGGTGCAGAATATGCCGTCTCGCAAACATGATGCCATGGGGGAGGCTGCATTAAACGATCATCATCATGGTGCGGTTCACTATAAGGTACGTTTGGCGCAATACACCCGTAAAATAGACCAAGCCTTGCGACCAATATTTGCGAGTCATGATTATCCGCTTATTTTGGTCACGACTGAGCCGTTAGCTTCTATTTATCGTGCAACCAACTCATTACCGAATCTTACCGATGAAACACTTTTCTGTAATGCCGAGCATTTGGGGGCATCTGAGCTGGTGACCCAGGTTAGGCCACTGTTGGAAAACTACTATCAGGCGCAGTTAAATGCTCTGAAATCACGCTTTGAAGCCCGTTCAGGTGAACGGCGGGTGACTCAGGATTTGTCCGATGCCGCTCGTGCGGCCACCTTTGGTGCCATCGATCTACTGCTGATTAATATCGACAGCAGTATCAATGGGACCATTGATAACGAAGGTTTGATCTCCTTCAGCGGCAGTGGTGATGAAGTCAGTTACAGCATTGTCGATGAGATTGCCAAACGGGCGATTGCTACCGGAGCAAGGGTATTGGCAGTGCGGAGCGAAGATCTACCATCCGGTGCCGATCTCAACGCAATATTACGTTATCCGGTGTAAAAACATCGCTAGTCTGTAGTCCCGATAAGAGATTTTTTATTAACTGCTGTTCTATCGGCCACAGACAAATAGAAAAGTCGGATAGACAAGCTATCCGACTTTGGCTCCTCCTGGGTACTACTGATTTGTTTCAACCAATAATCAATGGCATAACGGATAATCGGACAGGTCATACAATGGCCACTGCCTTGCCCACGGCCCAGTACACGAGAGTGTAGATATTCCCTCCCTTCCATCTTGAACAAAGTCTTCTTGGCGATGCCACCCAGTGACAGGGCAAGATCGCGAACG
>NZ_CDBI01000080.1 GCF_000820025.1 Aeromonas popoffii | reverse complement strand
CCCCACATAAAACCCGCCAATTGGCGGGTTTTATGTGGGGTGCAACACGGGATCAGGTGTTGAGAAAACAGGGCAGCGAGCGGCTGAACCTGTGTTCGAACACCAGCGAGGTCTCGAGGTGCACCACCTCCTCCCGGGAGGTGAAGTGATCGAACACGAAGTTGCGCAGGTGCTCGGTGTCGGAGACACACAGATGCACCAGAAAATCATCCTTGCCTCCCATGTGAAACAGGCTGATCACCTCGGGCAGCGCCAGTATGGCGTCGCGGAAGGCATCGATGATCTGGCGGCTGTGTCGGGCCAGCTGCAGGGAGACCATGGCCTGGATATGGCCACCGAGCGCCTGATGATCCACTTCGCAATGCGCCCCCTTGAGCACCCCATCCTGTTGCAGCTTGCGCACCCGCTCCAGGCAGGTGGACGGCGCCACGCCGACCAGCGCGGCCAGATCCTTGTTGGTCATGCCCGCATCGCGAAACAGATGGGCCAGGATATCCAAATCCAGTTGATCCAGGTTTCTCATCTTAACTCCTTGCACCGATCAATTTTTTAGACTCTGCCCGTAAACCGGGCCGAACACAACGCAGATTGACATCGGGGCCGCGCGCCCTATGCTTTGGCGCACTCAGAAACCGGCCATGCCGGCTCGCCTCGCCCTTGCTGGCCTCATAAGGACCTTTATGCTCCCGTCTCACCCTTTCTGGAGCCAGGAAGTGCCCCGCGTCGATGGCCAGCTACTGCTGACCCCCTGCCCCGGCACCCAGCAGGTGGCGCTGCCACTGACGCTGGATCAGCTCAGGCTGGCGGGTGCCCATGGCGTCCTGACCCTGATGACAGAGGCCGAACTGGCCCGACTCGCACTGAGCCAGCTTGGCCCGCTGGTCGAGGCGAGCGGCATGCGCTGGTTCCACCTGCCTATCGAAGACGATCAGGCCCCCGATGCCACCTTCGAACAGGCCTGGCAACAGGCCCTGCCGCAACTGACCGGGCTGCTGTTCGAAGGCAAAAATCTGGTCATCCACTGCAAGGGGGGCAGCGGCCGCACCGGCCTGATCGCAGCCGCATTGCTTGTCTCCCTCGGCCAGCCACAGCAGGAGGCCATGGCCGCCATCCGGGCCCACAGGCCCAAGGCCTTCACCCTGGCGGTGCATCGCCAGTGGCTCGACGCCCTGACCGCACGACGGGAGCAGGCCGACTGAGCCCCACCACGCTGATCCTTACTTGGGCTGCTGGTAGGTAAACACCTTGCCTATGTCTTCCACCCGATAGCTGGTGAGCTGATAGACGTAGTAGTTGAGCCAGTTGGAGAACAGCAGGTGGCCGTGGCTGCGCCAGCTGGCGCGCGGGGTCTGGCCGGGATCGTTAGCCGGATAATAGTTGACCGGGATGACGGGCTCGAGCCCGGCCGCCAGATCCCGCTGGTACTCCCCATCCAGGGTCAGGGCATCGTATTCAGGGTGACCGGTGACGAACACCTGGCGACAATCCTTGGTCGCCGCCAGATAGACTCCCGCCTCTTCGGACTCGGCAAAGATCTGCAGGTCGGTGTTGGCGCGGATAAGATCCCCGTCGAACGCGGCATAGCGGGAGTGGGGCGCCACGAATTCGTCGTCGAAGCCGCGCAGCAGCGGCTCGTGCTCATCGAGCCTGTGATGGCGATAGACGCCGGAGAGCTTCTCACCGTGGGTCTGTTTTTCCATGCCATACAAGGCTTTCAGCGCCGCCTGTACCGCCCAGCAGAGGAACAGGGTCGAGGTCACATGCTGATGGGACCACTCGATGATCTCGACGATGCGCGGCCAGTAGACCACCTCCTCGAACTCCACCAGCCCGAGCGGCGCTCCCGTGATGATCATGCCGTCGTAGTTGTTGCCCCGTACCTGTTCGAAGTCGTGATAGAAGTTCTCGAGGTGCGCCTGGGGCGTGTTCTTCGACTCCCGATCGTCGATACGCAGCAGATCCACGTCCACCTGCAACGGCGAGTTGGAGAGCATCCGCATCAGCTGGATCTCGGTTTCAATCTTCTTGGGCATCAGGTTGAGGATCAACACCCGCAACGGGCGTATGTTCTGGGTGACGGCCCGGGATTCCGTCATCACGAAGATGTTCTCCTGCCCCAGCACTTCGGCGGCGGGTAACTGATCCGGGATCTTGATCGGCATGCTTACTCCCTGTACTGCATCGGTAAATATGTCTGGACATCTAGAAGCCTATAATAAAGCGCTTACCCTGTCATCAGATACCTTTTGTATTCACCTCCGCCTTTGACTAGCATACGGCTCACATGTGTCTCTCGCAGCCAAGACAATGACAGGTATCAAGATTTCCGTAGACCGACTGCAAGTCGGCAATTTCGTCTCTCTGCCACTGGGTTGGCGCGAACACCCTTTCCTGTTTTCCAGCTTCAAGCTCAAGAATGAAGAGGAGATCGAGCTGATCCGCCGGCTCGGTCTAAAACTCGTCACCATCATCCCCGACAAGAGCGACGTCCCGCCCAAGCCGCTGGACCAGATCCAGACCCAACCGGTGGAGACGCCCGACACCTCCCAGCGCCAGGCCGAGATGCAGCTGGAGAAGACGCGCCGCATCGAGCAGTTACAGCAGTATCGCCGCGATCTGCAGCAGTGCGAGAAGCAGTTCCAGCAATCCCTGGCGCAGGTGCGCAGCGTCATGAGCAAGCTCCAGTTCCGCCCCCTCAACGCCATCGGCGAGGCGCAGGAGCTGATCAACGCCATGACAGAACAGCTGCTGTCGGTGGATGAGATGGTGCTGCACCTGGTCTCCGACAGCGAGGATGGCAACAACCTCTACTTCCACTCCCTCAACGTCAGCGTGCTCAGCATGCTGCTGGCCAAGGAGTGCAACATGTCGGCTGACCAGATCCGCCAGGTCGGCATGGGTGCCCTGTTCCACGACATAGGCAAGCTGAAGATCCCGAGCCAGATCCTGCGCAAGACGGAGCCGCTGACCAAGCCGGAGCAGAACCTGATGGCCCAGCACCCGCGCTATGGCATCGACCTGCTCAATCTGGTCAAAGATTTCCCCGCCGAGGCCAAAGGCATCGTGCTCCATCACCACGAATATCTCGATGGCAGCGGGCCTGAGGGGCTCAAAAAGGGGCAGCTCGACCCGCTCACCCAGATGGTGTCGCTGATCAACGAGTACGACAACCTCTGCCACATGCAGGCCAAGGTGCCCTACTCGGCCCTGAGCGGCCTCTACAAGCAGCGCAAGGCCCAGTTCAACCCGGAATACCTCAGTATGCTGATCCGGCTGATGGGCATATACCCGCCCGGCAGCGTGGTGCAGCTCTCCAATGGTCAGGTGGGGCTGGTGATGTCGGTGAATGCCTCTCGCCTGCTCTACCCCTCCGTGCTGGTGTATGATCCCCGTATCCCGCGCCAGGAGGCGGCCATCATAGATCTGCAACAGACCGAGCTGTCGATCGCCAAGGTGATCCACCCCAAACGACTGCCGCCGGCGGTGTTCGAATACCTCAATCCGCGTACCCGGATCAGCTACTACTTCGAACACACCAAGCCCTGATTGTCCCGGCCATGGTGCATGGCCGTCCCAGTTTACTTCCCCATTTCAAGGAGCCCCCATGCGTATCGAGATCATCAGCACCGGAGACGAGATAGTGACGGGTCTGGTGGTGGATACCAATGCCGCCTGGCTCAGCGCCCTGCTGCTGGAGCAAGGCTGGCAGGTGCGCCGCCGTGCCACTGTGGGAGACAACCTCACCGATCTGAAAACCGTGCTGCAGGAGAGTGCCAGCCGCGCCGACGTGGTGCTGGTGTGCGGCGGGCTCGGCCCCACTGCCGATGATCTCACCGCGCAGGCCGCCGCCGAAGCTTTCGAGCAACCGCTAACGCTGTACCCTGAGTGGCTGGCCACCATAGCGGCACGCTACGCCAGTCGGGGCCGCCCCATGGCGCAAAGCAACGCCAAGCAGGCCTGGTTGCCACAGGAGTGCGAGATCCTCGACAATCCGGTCGGCACCGCCTGCGGCTTTGTCGTGCACAGTGGTCAGAGCCAGCTCTTCTTCACCCCGGGCGTGCCGTTCGAGTTCAAGCAGATGGTGCGCGAGCAGATCCTGCCGCGCCTCAAGCAGCTGGCTGGCGCGCAGACCGATACCGAACTACGCCGCTTCTACAGCTTTGGTATCTCGGAATCGGCTCTCTCCGACATGCTGGATGCAGCCCCCTGGCCAACCGGCATAGAGCTGGGCTACCGCTCCTCCATGCCGCTGATTGAGCTGAAACTCATCGGCCACGGCGCCAGCGCCGCCGACATGGATGACACCGAGGCGCGACTGCTCACGGCGATCCAGCCCTGGCTGGTGGGACGGGGAGATGAAGAGCCTGCGCGGCAGATCCTGGCCCTGCTGGGGGAGAGGCCGCTGACCCTGCTGGAGGGGGAAAGCCGGGGTGCGCTGCTCGCCCTCTGCCACGAGTATCCCCGGCTTGAGGCCGGCTTTCGCGGCAACGTCGCCAGCGAGCTGGCGCAGTTGGAGGCAAAACGTGAGGGGCTGAGCCTGACCATAGGATGGGAGGGGACGGAGGGCGTGCCGCTGCTGCTCTGCGCCGACGGGCAACAGATCGGCCAGACGCTGAAGGCCAGCCACCCGGATCCCGAGAGCCGGCGAAAGATCCTCGCCTTCGCCGCCCTCGACATGCTGCGCCGCCACCTGCAAGGCTTGCCAGTGCTCGGCGACTACCTCACCTTGGCCAGAACGGCGCAGCGCGGCCGCTAGGCATCCAGCGCCGGTACCCGCAAAGATCGGATACCGGCCAACGCCTCAAGCCAGACTCTTCCGGTACACACCGCCCCCGGGTTCAGGGCCTACACGTCTCTTGCCGACCTGCAGGCTTCCCGTGCCGTCAGCATACCCGCTGTCATCCTTGATTTCCTCGTCCAGGCTCACCCATTTGTGCCTAGCTCGTTGACCAAAAAGGAGAAATGCCCGAATACTGCAGACCAGCGCCATATTGATGACTCGCATTTTTAACAAAAAGTCGATTAAATAGAAATCAAAGGCTATCTCGATATGGGTAAAAACGAGAGAAGGAAACCGGGTGTTAAGCAAAGAGTGGTTACTGTTATCAGCCGATATGGAGTACGCCTGCCTGCGCATCATACCCGGGCTGACCACCCCCGTTTCGGAGAGCGATATCCAGACGCTGTTGCTGGCTTCCAACTGTCGCCGCTACCAGCCGCTGACGGAAGGGATCAAGCAGGCCATCAGCTTGCTCAACACCCTGTTAAGCAACCCGGACACCCCCCTGCCCGACAATCCGGTCCCCGTCGCCCAGCGCCACGATGCCCGTGTCACCCTGGTGGTGGAGAAAGACCGGATGAGTGCCATCGCCCAGATCACCGCCGACTGGGGTGGCAAGTATCTCACCACTGAAGATCTGGAGCAGGCGGTGCAGGCCAGCGAGATCAGTCGGGGAGTACAGGCGCCTCTCATCGCCGCCGCCATTCTGGCCGCCAAGGAGGCGACACCAGGCACCCTGCTCAAGCTGCCGGTGGCGCTGGGCAAGGCCGCCATCAACGGCCAGGACACCCGATTCGAGCGGCTGGTGGAGACGCCAGCCGAGCGGATCCTCAAGCCCCGGGAGCTGGATCATGGCCGGGTCGACATGCGCGACCTCGGCACCCTGATCACCGTCAAGGCCGGCGCCCAGCTGATGCGCCGTCACCCCGCCACCCAGGGCGTGCCCGGCTTTACCGTCACCAACCAGGAGCTGCCCGCCAAGCATGGCAAGGACAGCCCCATGGTGGCCGGTGAGGGCACCTTCATCTCGCCGGATGATGCGGATCTGCTGCTGGCCAGCCGCCCAGGCCTGCCCCGCCAGGAGAAGAACGGCATGAAGGTGGATGACGTGCTGAGCGTCAAGCAGGTCGACATCCGCCACGGCCACGTCATCTTCGAAGGTGCCCTGATAGTGGCGGGGGATGTCACCCCCGGCATGAAGATAAAGACCAGTGGCGACGTGGTGATCGGCGGCTTCGTCGAGGGGGGCTACATAGAATCGAGCGGCACCATCACGGTGCGCAACGGCATCATAGGCCGCAAGAGCAAGCAGAGTGACGAATACCTCTGCCACCTCAATGCCCAGGGCGAGATCCACGCCAGCTATGCCCAGTACGCCAAGCTGGAGGCCGGGGGCGACATCCAGATCCAGAACCAGCTCAGCCACTCTTACAGCCGCAGCGGGCAAGACATCAAGGTGGGCGACAGCGGCATGCGCAAGGGCCACCTGCTGGGGGGCATCAGCATTGCCAATCGCCTCATCATGGCCCCCATCCTGGGCGCCTCGGCCTACAACCAGACCCGGTTGCAGATCCTCGGCGGCTACTTCACCCACAAAGAGCATGAACAGGCCCTGCGCCAGCGCAAGCAGGAGTGCCGGGAGCAACTGGACAAGCTGCAGGATCTGCTGCTCAAGCTGTTACAGCTGCCAGGGGACAAGCGCAACCCCCAGACCCTGCAGAAGATCAAATTGATCCGCACCCGCCATATCGACGAGAGCAAGCTGCTGGATGAACAGCTGGAGGCCGCGCAGGAAGAGCTGCAGAAACTGATGGCTGAGATGGACATCATAGCCACCCAGCGCGCCTTCCCCGGGGTCGAGGTGGAGATGGCCCACCACCACTACAGAGTCGACATAGAACACGGCCCCATCCACTTCGCCATCCGCGAAGATCAGTTGCAGCTGACCCCCTACGAACCCCACAAGTGACAGCAGCTGGCCCTGCGGCTCGCCTTCCCTCTGGTAACATTCCCCCTGCTGGCCCAGCCTCTCGCCGCCAACCCGTGATCCTGGCTGCGAATTTCGCTACACTCGGCCTTCCATTGGCCCCATAGGGCGGGCCAGCCAGACTTCAGGTAGTGAGAGATGTACAAGCTGATCGCATTGGATATGGATGGCACCCTGTTGGACTCCCAGGGCCAAATTTCACCCCGCACCCACGCCGCCATCCAGGCCGCCCGCGCCGGGGGCGTGACTGTGGTGCTGGCCTCAGGTCGCCCGCTGGAAGGGATGAGCCGTTACCTGGTCGAGCTCGGCCTCACAGGTCAGGATGACTACGTCATCTGCTACAATGGCGCCCTGGTGCAACAGGTGGCCGATCAGCGCATCATCCGCAGCCAGCTGCTGACCGGCAGCGACGCCAGTGCCATCGCCAAGCTGGCAAACGAGCTGGAGGTGAACGTACACGGCTTCTCTGTCACTCAGGGCCTCATCAGCCCCAGGGTCAGCACCTATACCGAGCACGAATCCCGCCTCATCGGCATGCCCATCAATCTGATCGATTTCGCCACCCTGCCCGCCGACGAGCAGATCATGAAGGTGATGATGATCGACGAGCCGCCCCAGCTCTCCCGCGCCATCGAACGCCTGCCCGCCGAGCTTCATGAGCGCTACACAGTGGTACGCAGTGCCCCCTACTTCCTCGAGTTCATGCACAAGCAGAGCAACAAGGGCACAGGCGTCGCCGCCCTGGCCGAGCATCTGGGGCTGGACGCCACCCAGGTGATAGCCGTGGGGGATGCGGGCAACGATCACCACATGATCGAATACGCCGGGCTGGGAGTGGCCATGGGCAACGCCACCGACGAGATCAAGGCGCTGGCCCAACACACCACGGCGCGCAACGATGAAGATGGGGTCGCCCAGCTGATTGAACGGTTCGTGCTGAACGCCTGACCCACACAAGGGGCCTCCACCCAGGCCCCTTTTGCTATCCGGCAACCCCGGCCGGATGTTTAATATATCCACCACAGCCATCTCCCTCATCTCGCCAACATGCCCCACAGCCCCCTTAAAAAGGGACTCAAGGTAGTTCTTTGCTTACATGAGGTTAACATTTCAGCATCATTTCGTTTGACATATTGAACGGCCTTGGCAGACTGGGATCAGGATCCAGGCTGTCATTGCCCAGGCTGACCGACGATTCTGGTACTGCGGCATGACCCTGATCCCATGACCATGCCTTGAGGCATGCCCTTGCCCTTTCAGCCGCAGCAAGGGCCTTCCCAAGGCGCAGGACCGCAAAGGATAGCAAGGTGAATCATGACAGCTCGCACCCCACCCACCCCGCGTAAACCCGTCGTACTCATGACCATGGGCGCCCAGCCTCGCAATGGTCATCCCTATCAGGTGATGACCCACAAATACATATTGCCGCTGGTGGAGATCAGCGACTGCGTGCCGCTGCTGGTGCCGACCTGCTGTGGCACCGAGGATCTGGCGCAGTATCTGGATCTGGCGAATGGCGTCTATCTGAGTGGCGCCGGTTCCAACATAGATCCCGCCCTCTACGGCCAGGAGAACCTGACCCCGGAGAAACAGCAGGACAGAGACAGGGATCTGTTCGACATCCCGCTGGTGCGCGCTGCCCTCGATCGCGGCCTGCCGGTCCTGGGGATCTGCCGCGGCATGCAAGAGATCAACGTGGCCCTTGGCGGCGACATTCATCAGCAGGTCTACAAGGAGCCGGGTTATGACGATCACAGGGAAGATTCGGATGATCCGGTCGACGAGCAGTACGGAGAGAGTCATCAGGTCAAGCTGGTACCCGGCAGCTGGTTTGCCACACTGATGGGGCAGCCGTCGATCCCGGTCAATTCACTGCATGGGCAGGGGATCAAGACGCTGGCCAAGGGGCTTGAGCCGCTGGCCCACGCCGAGGATGGGTTGATCGAGGCGCTCCATGCCCCCACCCTCGCCTCCTTCCTGCTGGCGGTGCAGTGGCACCCGGAGTGGAAGGCGCGTGAGAATCCCCACTCCATCAAGATTTTCGAGGCCTTCGGCGAGGCCTGCCGGGCCCACGCCAGCAATAGCTGACTAGTCGCCAAACCCTCGCGCCTTGAGCTTGGGCAACCCACCCCGCTCGGGGCGCAGGGTGCGACATATCTCCATTCCCTTGAGCCCACGCTGGATGTGATCCGGCGTGTGGCCGAACACCATGCCGTTGCTGCGATAGAGAGCGTTGTCATCCAGCTCGAACAACTCGCCCCCTATGAGCAGCTGCTCGCGGCCATTGATCGTCTTGCCCCGCTTGAGCGGCAGCGTCATGTCGGTCAGCACCTCACCGGTGGCACAGCCCTCGCGCCAGCGGGCCTCGTCGGAGAAGGGGGTAATGGCGATCTCGCGCCAGGAGCCATCGCGAAACTCGACCCGATACTTGTCGGCCAGCTGATCGCAGCCCACCAGCAACCAGGCTCCCGCGATCCAGACCATCTTGTTCAACTTGCGCACACTCGCCACTCCCTTGTCACATGGGCGCCAAGCATAAATAAATTGCCCTCACCCCGCATCCATTTACCGGTTTGAAAGCAACTATGCTGGAAATAACCAATGATAAGGGGCTGTTATGTTGAGTGATCACCTCATTGCGCTACCTACCCTGCTGTGGATTGGTGAGCACCCGTTCTGGACCCTGCTGACCCTGCTTTTACTCGTGACCCATGTTTGGCGCTCCCCTGGCCGGCGGAGGGAACTGGTCTCCGAGCTCAGCTTTGTCATGCTGAGCATTGGCACTATCCTGTTGATCCAGTTCGAGGGCGGCTGGTTTCGCCTGCCCCTGCCCCACCACTGGCTGGTGGAGATCTCCAGCCTGCTGGCCGGCCTGGTGCTGGTGAAGGTGTGGGGGATACTGCTGTTCCAGTTTCTGCTCCCCCTGTGCCAGATCCGCATCCCGCGCATCATAGCCGACATCGTCATCACGGTCGGCTATATCGGCTGGTGCCTGTTCCGGCTCTACGCCTCCGGCATGGCGCTCGGCGAGATAGTCACCACCTCGGCCATCATCACGGCTGTCATCGCCTTCTCCATGCAGGACACCCTGGGCAATCTGCTGGCCGGTGTCTCCATCCAGCTCGATAACTCCATCGCCATCGGCGACTGGCTGCAGGTCGACACCACCCAGGGCCGGGTGGTAGAAATCAACTGGCGTGCCACCACCATAGAGACCCGCAACTGGGAGACAGTGGTGATCCCCAACAGCCACCTGCTCAAGCAGCGCTTCACCGTGCTGGGACGGCGGCAAAGCGCCCCCCTGCAGTGGCGGCGCTGGGTCTGGTTCGACATCACCCTGGACACGCTGCCGACCCAGATCATATCGCTGGTGGAGCACTCCCTGCGGGAGACCCGCATCCGCCACGTCTCCGCCAGTCCGAGGCCCGACTGCCTGCTCATGAATGTGGAGAACGGCGTCGCCCGCTATGCAGTGCGCTACTGGCTCACCGATCTGGCGGTGGACGATCCTACCGACTCGGCGGTGCGCACCCTGATCGATGCCGCCCTGCGCCGCAACGATCGCCGCCTCACGCCGCCCATCTTCAACATCTTCATGACCACGGATCAGGATCACAAGGAGCAGCGCCACAAGCGCCATACCGCCGAGCGCACGGCCACCCTGCGCCGCCTGCCACTGTTCGACATGCTGCAGGAGGAAGAGCTGCTGCAACTGGCGGATCAGGTCAAGTTCGCTCCCTTCGTCAACGGCGATCGCATGCTCACCCAGGGCGAGATCTCGGGCTGGCTGTTCGTGCTGGTGAAGGGGGATGCGGAGATGCTGGTCGAGGTGGAAGGGCGTGAGCTGCGGCTCGGCACCCTCAGCGCCGGCGACTTCTTCGGCGAGCTGAGCCTGCTCACCGGTGAACCCAACCCGTTCACGGTGCGGGCGCTCGGCACCGTCGAGACCTATCGCATCAATCAGGCCATGTTCCAGGAGCTGGTCATGCAGCGCGAGTCGCTGGTCGAACCGCTCTACCGGGTGCTGAGTGCCAGACAGCAGGAGCAGCAAGCCCTGCTGGCACGGGAGGCGGAATCCCTGAGGCAGGTAGCACCGCCGCGAGATCTGCTGGATAAACTGAAGGCGCTGTTTGGCGGCCGATGACGTAGCATGGATGCCTGCACTTTCGACAAGAGACCGACTCCATGCTGCTGACCGCACTGGCCCTGAGTGCCACCCTGCAATTTGACTGCCCACCCGGAATCGAGACCCGCCAGCAACTGTTGACCACACCAGAGGGCTGGCAGGGGCTTAGCCGGGATCAGGAAGGAAAACCGAGTCAGGTACTGAGCCACCGGCTGGCAAACCTGGCGCTGTTTGATGGTGAACCGGGTGAACAGGTTCAGCTCAAACCGGACAATGGTGACAACGACGAGCTCCACTACTGGAGCCTGCTCGGCAACAACCTGCGCCCCCTCTATCTAGTCTGCCACTATCAGGATACCGCCCTCACCCTGCAGCAGGCACTGCCCCTCGGCATCAGCTACTGCCGGGTCAATCAGGGCGACCCTTACGATCTGCGCGGGCTGATCTGCCGCAAATAACGGCCGTGAAGAGCGATCAGCCATCGCCGTCAGAGCAGCAACTCGGCCAGCTCGCCGAGTGCATTGAGCTCCACATCCGGCAGCAGTTGCAACCCCAGCCCGGGCTGCTGGCGATCGTTGAGCCAAGCAGCCCGAAAACCGTGCAAGCGGGCACCCAGCACATCCGTCTCCGGGTGATCCCCCACATGCAGGATCTGGCCGGGTGCCAGCCTGAGGGCCCTCTGCGCCTGCACAAACATGTCCGATGCCGGTTTCATTCTGGTGCCCGCGCCCGCTTTGCAGACCAGGGTGAAGTAATCCCCCAGCCCCGCTTGCACCAGGTCCAGGTTGCCGTTGGTGATCGCCACCAGCGGATAGCGCCCGGCCAATCGCGCCAGCAAGTCGTGGGTCGCGGTGCTCACCGCTATCTTGGATCGCTCGGCGAGAAAGGCGGCGAATACCTGCCCGGCCTCCCGGCTGGCGGTGGCGGCCGCCATGCCACCCTGCACCATGGCCTCATGAATGGTGCGCTGACGCGCCAGACTGACATCCTGGCGCAACTCGGGATGGGCAAGCAGCATGGCGCGCTTGAGTGCCAGCCAGCGCGGCTTGTCCAGCATGGCGGTCGCCAGATATTCGCTGCGCAAATGGGCCAGCATCCACTGCTCGGCCCGTTCAATGGCGGGGCCGTTGTCGTAGAGGGTGTCATCGAGGTCGAACGAGATGGCGGCCACCGGCTGCCAGCGGCGATAAAAATGCATTCATGCTCCTTCACGGCGGGGTAACCAGACCCCGTTATTCATCTTCCGGCGTGGCAGGATCCCGCTTTGCTCTGGGATGGGCGTTGTCGTACACCTTGGCCAAATGCTGAAAGTCGAGATGGGTATAGATCTGGGTGGTGGAGAGATCCGCGTGCCCCAGCAGCTCCTGCACGGCCCGCAGATCGCCGGACGACTCCAGCATGTGGGTGGCGAAGCTGTGGCGCAGCTTGTGAGGGTGAATGTGGGCATTGAGCGCCTGCTTGTTGCCCCAGCCATCGAGCCGCTCCTGCACCGAGCGGGCCGACAGTCGCCGCTTGCGCTGCGAGACAAACAAGGCCTCGGCCTCGTCCCCTGCCAGCAGGGGGCGCACCTTGAGCCACTTGTGCAACCACTCCACCGCCATCCGCCCCATGGGCAGCACCCGCTCCCGCGCGCCCTTACCGGTCACCTTGAGCTGACGATCATCGAGCTTGATGTCCGTCAGATTGAGCCCCACCAGCTCCGCGAGGCGCAGGCCGGAAGAGTACATCAGCTCCATGATGGCCCGATCCCGTACCGCCAGCGGATCCTGCTCGTCGGTGATGTTGAGCAACTGGTACATCTCGTCCACATCGAGGTTTTTCGGCAACGGTCGCCCCTGCTTGGGAGTCACTATGCCGCGGGCCGGGTTGGCGGTGAGCCGTCCCTGGCGCACCTGCCAATCACAGAAACTGCGCAAGGCGGAGAGCTTGGTGGCGAGGGAGCTGGGCACCAGTCCGGCCTTGTGCATCCGGGTCACCAGATTGCGCACCTGACTCGCCTCTAGCCGGGCCCAGTCGTTCAGGCCAAGCCTGACCAGCTCGGCGGCCATGAGATCCAGGTGAGATCGGTAGTTGCTGCGAGTATGCGGGCTGAGCTGACGCTCGACCCTCAGGTATTCGATGAAGGCAGCCAACTCATCGGCCAGGCTGGCCGGCAGCGGCTCTGCGGCGGGAGATGGTACCTTAGCCACGAACCAGCTCGGGCAGGCGCAGTTGCAACAAGCGGCCCAGCTGACCCAGCAACAGGGTGTCATTGTGGGGGCTGAAGTGGCTGGGATCCGAGCTGGCAAAGGCCAGCACGCCGAGATCGCCGAGCCGCATCAGGGCGACGGAGTTGACCAGCACATCGTGGCCAAACAGCGCCTGCTTCTCGCTCTGGTTGAGCCGACCGAAGTAGTAATCCTGCCCCGGTAGCCGTTGACCCAGCAGCTGATCGAGCTGCTTGCCCTCCGCCATGAAGCGCTGCTCGGGGCCGCTCAACTGGAATTTTTTCGGGCTGAGCCAGAGCCGCAGGCCGGTCAGTCGCAGTCGCTGCACAAACGCCTTGCCCATCACGGCACTCACCTCGAACAGGGTCTGGCAGCCGTAGAGCTCGCCGTAGAGGTCGGCGTACACCCGGAAGATCCGTTCGTTCTCGCTGGCGATCCCCATCAGCTCGGTGATCTCCTGCTCCAGTTGCTCGATGCGCTCACGCTGTCGGTCCATCTGGCGTTCAACCAGCGAGACCGAGCCTTTGCGCTCGTGGGGAATGCGGATCCGATCCAGCATGGCCGCGTGGCGCTGGAAAAACTCGGGATAACGGGCCAGGTACTCCAGCACTGTGGCTTCCTCCACCAGTGATTCCTGCCGTTTGAGTTCGCTCATAACTTGGTTGGTCCATCTGAAAAAGGGGCACAAGGCCCCGACATTAGCGCTTGGCAGAGCGGAGCCATCCCCGCCCCATGCCTACAACTCTATCTGGCCGTCGAATACATGCTCGGCCGGACCCGTCATATAGACCGGCTGGCCCGGCCCCTTCCAGGCGATGGTCAGCTTGCCACCCGGCAAACTGACGGTGACCCGCTCCTTGAGCTTGCCCTGACTTATGCCGATCACCGCCGCCGCACAGGCGCCGGTACCACAGGCAAGCGTCTCGCCCACTCCGCGCTCGAACACCCGCAGCTTGATCTCGGTGGCGTTGACCATCTCCATGAAGCCGACGTTGACCCGCTCAGGGAAACGCTCGTGCCGCTCCATGATGGCACCCAGTGTCTCTACCGGCGCGTCGGCCACCGAAGGCACTTCGATGACGCAGTGAGGGTTGCCCATGGAGACAACACCACACATCACAGTATGCTCTTGCGCCCGCAACAAATAGGTTTTTTCCGCCTTCTGGGCCCGAAACGGGATCTTGCCCGGTTCAAACTGGGGGACACCCATGTTGACCGTGACCTGATTCTCCCCTTCCAGCTGCAGGGTAATGCGACCGCGGGCCGTGCTGACCGCGATGCGATCCCGGTTGATCAGCCCCTTGAGACGCACGAAGCGGGCGAAACAACGGGCACCATTGCCGCACTGCTCCACCTCGCTGCCATCGGCATTGAAGATACGGTAGTGAAAGTCGAGTTCAGGATCATAGGGCGGCTCCACCAGCAGCAGCTGGTCGAAGCCAATCCCGAAGTGGCGATCCGCCAATTTCTTGATGACGTCATTGCTGAAAAACACCTTCTGGGTGACACCATCCACCACCATGAAGTCATTGCCCAGCCCGTGCATCTTGGAAAAATCTATCAACATCGTGCGTTCCTGTACCCTTTAGGCAGTAAATGCTCACTGCACCAGCGATCGGTCAACTTATCACGCTCAATCGTGCGTTTCCCTGCTATCAGGGCAGTAGATGCTCGCCGCGCCAGAGATCGGCCAACTGCTCGCGCTCTCTGATGAGGAAGGATTGCGTGCCATCCACCAGCACCTCGGCCGCGCGCGGACGGGTGTTGTAGTTGGATGACATGGTAAAGCCATAGGCACCGGCCGAACGCACTGCCAGCAGGGACCCCTCCGCGATAGCGAGGGAGCGCTCCTTGCCGAGAAAGTCACCCGTCTCGCACACAGGGCCGACCACGTCGTACAGCGCCGGCTCATGGGCCGCGCGGCTGTCCACCTCTATGATGTTCATCCAGGCGCCGTAGAGGGAGGGACGTAGCAGATCGTTCATACCGGCGTCGATCAGCGCAAAGTTGCGGGTCTCGCCCGGCTTCAGGTACTCCACCCGGGTCAGCAGCACACCGGCGTTGGCGACGATGGCGCGGCCCGGTTCGAACAGCAGGGTCAGATCCCGGCCCGCCAGCTTCTGCTTGAGCGCCTCGGCATATTCGGTGGGGTGCGGTGGCTGCTCGGCGCCATAGTTGACCCCGAGCCCACCGCCCACGTCCAGGTGATGGATCTGGATGCCTTCTGCCGCCAGTTCGTCGATCAATCGCAGCAGCTTGTCAGCCGCCTCCATAAAGGGTGTCAATTCAGTGAGCTGGGAGCCGATATGGCAATCCACCCCCTTGATCTCTATGTTGGCCATGGCGGCCGCCTTGCGATAGATGGCGGGCGCCTGCTCGATGGGGATACCGAATTTGTTCTGCTTGAGGCCGGTGGAAATATAGGGATGAGTCCCGGCATCGATATCCGGATTGACCCGCACCGAGACCCGGGCTTTCTTGCCCATGCTGCCCGCCACCCGATTCAACCGTTCCAGTTCGGCTTCCGACTCCAGGTTGAAACAGAAGATCTCTTTATCCAGCGCCAGTTGCATCTCGGCTTCGCTCTTGGCCACACCGGAGAAGACCACCTTGGCCGGATCGCCGCCTGCCGCCAGTACCCGCGACAGCTCGCCGCCGGAGACGATGTCAAAACCCGATCCCAGACGGGCAAGCAGGTTGAGCAGCGCCAGGTTGGAGTTGGCCTTGACCGCATAGCAGATCAGATGGGGAATATCGCCAGCGGCCTGATCGAAGGCATGCCAGTGGCGTTCAAGGGTCGCGCGGGAGTAGACATACAGCGGAGTGCCGTACTGCTCGGCCAGGTATTGCAGCGAGGTGTGTTCGGCCTGAAGCTGGCCGTCGGCGTCGTAGTTAAAGTGATCCAAGGGGCGGTTCCTTCCTAAATTATTGCGGCGCGGCCTCTGGGGCGGCCTCGGCGGTCACAGGCGTCTGTGCTTGCGGTGTATTCTGGGTCTGGGGCTGCTGGGGGGGCGGCATGTAAAGCGGCCCCGTCAGGCCACATGCGGCCAAACCAAGAGACAGAGGAATGGCAAGCAGACACTTGGTAAGCTGGGTAATCATAATGGTTCGCTGCGAAAAATTTTTTGGCCCTCTATAATCGCACTCACATTGTTAAAAGCAACAGGATAAACCGATGAAGGATCACGAGTATCACGCCCTGACCGACGCCTTTTTCCAATATGTGGAAGACACTGTCGACGCAGGATATCCGGATATTGATTGTGAACGCGCCGGCGGGGTCTTGACCCTGTCGTTCGAGAACAGGACCAAGGTCATCATCAACAAGCAGGAGCCCCTGCACCAGATCTGGGTCGCCACCCGCGAGAACGGTTTCCACTTCGAGCTGCAAGGGGAAACCTGGATAGACAACCGCTTCGGCCATGAGCTCAAGGCCCTGCTGACCAAGGCCTGCACCACCCAGGCGGGTGAGGCAGTGGTATTCCCATGATCGACCGACATCCGCAGGACGCCCGCCACGCCGTGATCTGGCTGCACGGGCTGGGGGATTCCGGCGCGGGTCTGGCACCGCTGGTGGATGCGCTGGACTTGCCTGCCGACCTGCCGGTGCGTCATCTGCTGCCCGATGCCCCCGAACGCGCCATCACCATCAATATGGGCTACAAGATGCGCGGCTGGTACGACATCAAGAGCTTCGACGATCCGGTGGATCGCGCCGTGGAGTCCCATGTGCGTGAATCTGCCGATCGTATCGCCGCCCTGCTGGATCAGCTGGTGGCCGAAGGCTTTGCTCCCGAGCGTATTCTGCTGGCCGGTTTCTCCCAGGGCGGCGTCATCGCCTCCTTCACCGCCCTGCGTCATCCGGCACGGCTTGCCGGGCTGCTCTGCATGTCCACCTATCTGGCGGCGCCCGATGCCCTGCTGGCGGAGATGAGCGAGGCCGCTCGCAGCCTGCCCATCTGCTACATGCACGGCATCTATGATGACGTGGTGAGCCTCTCCATGGGCTGGGACGCCAAGAATAAGCTGGAAGCAGCAGGGCTGACCCTCGAGTGGCACGAGTACCCCATGCGTCACGAGATCTGTCGCCCGCAGCTTGACGACATCCGCAGCTGGCTGCTGGCCCGCCTCGCGCACTGAGCAGGCTCCGGATAGCCAAACGGCCTGCATCTGCAGGCCGTTTTTATTCGGCAGGTTCGAAGACCCGTATCAGCAAGAGAGTCAGGCCGGCGGCCTTGTCGCCAACCCCATGCCCGACCTCTGGTGCTACCCCGTCGCCGAACCCAATTCACGGGTCTGGCCTGCACCGTCACGCTGCTGTCCCTGGCTGCGGTAGGGGATCACCTCCAACTCGCCATTGACCTGCACTATCTCGTAGTACTGTGGCAGGTTGAAGTTGCTGAACTGGCCTGCATCGCTGAAACGCTCGTGGCTGGAGGTGTAGAAACGGTTCACCCCCTGAACCAGCTCATCCTTGTTGCCGGCAAAATGCTGGTAGATCTCCACCCGGTTCGCCTCATCCAGGATATAGATGTTGGTACCCGCATCCCGGGTATCGAAGAAGAACTGCACCAGCCCTTCGCTGGCATAGGAGTCGACGATACCGGGCAGGTGCTGGCTGTGAGTCTTGTCGAGTCGCAGCGGCAGGTGATCCAGCTTGTTGTGGGAGATGTGACGGTAAAAATCGATGGCGTTTTCCAGCTTCTTGACCGACACCCCGCGCCGCTCGAAGAAGATGCCGTACTTCTCGCGGCCGAGCGCCAGCGTCTTGACCAGCTGCTGCTTGTCACGGGCGAGGCGCAACTCGATGCACTCGGCCACCAGCTGCTGGAAACGGGTCCGCACCAGGGAGCGGAAGTGCTGACTGTAACAGAACACCTCTATCATCTCGGGGGCGGCGGCGTCCTGGTGCATCTTGCCGAGTATGGTGGTAAGGGCGTCCACCACGGCTTCGTCACCCTGGAAGTGCAGGGTGCGGATCTCGCTCCAGGAGTTGCGATAAACCAGATCCACAGATCCCACCAGACACTCCAGATTGCGGCCAAACGAGAAGACATCGGCGGCATTGGCGTCGAATTCGATCACCTGACCCACCCAGTGGCTGGTCGGATCCGTCTCCAGGTTGAGGAAGATGGAGAGCTGACGGATCTCGCACGGACGGCTGAGGGCCAGGTTGGTGGCGCGGGGATACTTGACCGGGAAGGTGCCGGACAAGTCACGACAAAACTGGTGCAGATTGTCGATGTGCAGATCCGACCCCTGATTGAACAGGTGTACCCGGGACTGGGGCGTCAGCAAACCGTTGAAGTAGGCCCAGGAGACCAGCTTGCTGATGTAGCCGTTATATTCGAGCGGTGCCCGACCTATGATATCCACCGGTTCGAGGGAGTGCTTGTAGAGATACCAGCCAGCGCGGTTGAGGCGGCCGTGGGGCACCTGCACCAGGCTGAGGTCCGGTTCGCTAAGATCCGGCGCTATGGTCAGGTTGATGCGCTGCACCTTGCCCGGCAGGCTCTCGAACGCAGCGTAGAGCTTGCGCGACAGTATGCCGATGTCTTCCGGGTTGATGGACTCGCTGATGTTGTTGCGCCGGGCAAACTGGATCAGGTTGCGATAGCTCTGCATCAGGGCTTCCAGCAGCTCGGCGTGGGCCACCTTGACGTCCTCGACCTTCCACTCCTGGCGGTGATCCAGATGATGCAGCCGCTCCGGACTCCAGCCCCAGTAGGCTACCAGCTGGGTCATCTGCTCGCGGCGCCAGGCCGGGGAGTGATCCTCCTTCGGATGGCTGAGGCCGTCACACACTTTCAAATAGAAGCAGCGTCGCACCAGATCCAGCCGCTGCATGTCGCCGATGGACTTGAGGTAGTTGGTCACCTTGTCCAGCATCAGGCAGTAGTTGTCGAGCCGGTAGTGCATGCCCTCGTTGTGCTGGAACCAGTCGCGGCTGGTGACAGACAACAGGCGGGTATTGGGATACTCGTGGGAGTAAGCCTCCATCAGCACCGACTTGAGCACGGCTTTGTAAGGGGAGTCGATACCCTTATAGAGCTGCCACAAGGCGGAGCCGAAGTACTCCTCGGCGGGAATGCGGTTGAAACTACCAAGATCGAGCCAATCGTCCTGGCTCAGCTTGTCGTGGGCAAACAGGCCGTTCACGTACTCGTCGTAGTGATCGTCATACTCGGCAGGCACCAGATACCAGAGCAGGCGCTTGCCAGCGATCAGCATGGCGCTGCGGTAGAACTCGTCGAGCAGCAGCAGGTGCTGGGCGCTACCGCAGCTCTCCCCCTGCATCTGGGCATCGTTGCGCTGGCGGAACTTGTCCTCGGGGATCAGGAAGAAGTTGAGATCGACCCCACGCTGCTCGGCCCACTTGGAGAGTTGCTGGCACTTGAGATCCAGCAACTCGAGCCGCTCCTGCGACAAACCGGCCACGTGGCAAACCCAAATATCGAGATCCGAGTAGCAACACTGACCAATGGACGAGGTGCTGCCCATGGAATAGAGCCCCTGAATCGACTTGTCATGGGTCGTGAGGCCGTTCTGGCAGTTGGCGTTCTGGCACAGATCCTGGATGAAGGCCTGCTGGGCCTCGTTGGCGGTAAAACTCCAGATACCGTGGGGCACATCACCTGCCACATAACCGGGCAACAGGGGATGATTGAAGTGCAGCATGACGGGCAGCAGTTGGAAGACCTGCTGCCCGTAGCGACTCATGAGACCTAACGCCCGTTGCGTCTTGAGACGATTGAGTTCGTCGTAGCGCGCCACCAGCGTATCGAGTTTTACCAGCAATGCCCTGCCTATACCGAGGTAAGAAATGACGCACCAAAACGGGGAAGACGTCAAAAAAGTGTGATCATGTTAACAATGCAAACAGCGGTGGTAAACAAGCCCGCACTGAATCACTGGATTATTTATGACTCACTGCTTAACAGTATCAGCGGAAAGCAATAAAAATGAATAAATTCAATACATTAATAAATTAATTCTACTTAATGAAAATCATTTTCAACCCCTCTTTTTGAGCTTGGCCCCGCTTTTGCTGGCTACGCCATGAAAGCCCCTGCAAAGGGTGGTAAGATCGTTTTCCTTCTAAAGATGAAACAACTGATTGATATGGCAGCCCGAACCCTGAAAATTGCCACTCGCAAGAGCCCATTGGCCCTGTGGCAGGCCAACTTCGTCAAAGACCGGCTGGAAGCCCTGTACCCCGAGTTGCAGGTCGAGCTGGTACCCATGAGCACTCAGGGTGACAAGATCCTGGATACCCCTCTCGCCAAGGTGGGCGGCAAGGGGTTGTTCGTCAAGGAGCTGGAGACCGCCATGCTGGAGGGGCGTGCCGACATCGCCGTCCACTCCATGAAGGATGTGCCGGTGGAGTTCCCCGAGGGACTGGGTCTGCACACCATCTGCGAGCGCGAAGATCCGCGCGATGCCTTCGTTTCAAACCGTTACAGCCAGATAGACGCGCTGCCGCAGGGTGCCGTGGTCGGTACCTCCAGCCTGCGCCGTCAGTGCCAGTTGCGAGCAGTACGCCCTGATCTGGTGATCCGCGACCTGCGCGGCAACGTCAATACCCGTCTCGCCAAGCTGGATGCCGGTGAATATGACGCCATCATACTCGCCGCCGCCGGCCTGAAGCGTCTGAAGATGGCGTACCGCATTACCACCTTCCTCGAACCGGAACAGAGTCTCCCCGCCAACGGCCAGGGGGCCGTCGGTATCGAGTGCCGGCTCGATGATGAGGAGCTACACGCCCTGCTGGCGCCCCTCGAACACCGCGAGACCCGGATCCGGGTGCTGACCGAGCGCGCCATGAACCGTGCCCTGCAAGGGGGCTGTCAGGTGCCTATCGGTGCCTATGCCCTGGTGCAGGGGGATGAGGTCTGGTTGCGCGGCCTGGTGGGCAGCCCGGATGGCAGTCAGGTGATCCGCGACGAGATCCGCGGCCCGCTGGCAGACGGTGAGGCGCTCGGCCACACCCTGGCCCAGCGTCTGCTGGCAGCCGGCGCCGACCTCATCCTGGCCGAGGTCTACCGGGCATGAGTGCGGGCCGGGCCAGGTCATGGCCACAACCGCTGAGCGCTGCCTGATGGTCCCGCTGGTGGTGCGTCCGACCGCTCAGGCCGCCGAGCTGGTGCAGCTGTTGCGCCAGCACGGCCACGCACCGCTCTGCTGTCCGCTGCTGGAAACTGTGGCGGGCAGCGAACTCTCTCGCCTGACCGAACTGCTGCCCCAGGCTGACATAGTCATAGCCGTCAGCATGCATGCAGTTAATTTTACTCATCATTTTCTGTTGCAAACTGGTCAGACCTGGCCACATATTGACTACTTTGCGGTCGGTCAGGCCAGCGCGGACGCCTTCGCTGACGCAGGCATAGCGGCGAGCTGCCCGGACGATCCGCGCAGTGAAGGGCTACTGGCCCTGCCCGCCCTGCAACAGGTGAGCGGCAGGCGGGTGCTGATCCTGCGCGGCAATGGCGGTCGGGATCTCATCGCCCGGACGCTGGCCTCACGAGGTGCTCTGGTGCACTATTGTGCAGCCTATGAGCGTCACTACCCCGAGCTGGACGGGGAAGCATTGACTCACCACTGGCAGGCGACCGGGCTCGACAGCCTGCTCATCACCAGTGGCGAACTGTTGCAGCGGCTGCTGGAACTGGTGCCCAGTCAGCAGCAGCCCTGGCTTTATGACCGCCTGTTGGTGGTGCCCAGCCCCCGCGTAGCCGAGATGGCCGAGGCGGCGGGCTTTACCCGAATCACGATTGCCCAAGGTGCATCCAACCAGGCCCTGACGGCTGCTCTGGCAGCGAGGAAGATGGAATGACTGAACAACAAGAATCCCAGGTCAAGCCCCAGCCGACCCCTGTGGTCAACGGTGGCAAGAGCCGTTCCGGTACCCTGCTGGGTGGCGTGGCCATATTGCTGGCCCTCGGCCTGACCGGCAGTCTCTACCTGCACGGCCACAAGAGTGCGGTGGCCCAGCAGGGGGAACTGGATCAGCTCAAGCTGCAACTGGCCGGTGCCATCGCTAAGCTGGATCAGAGCAACAGCAAGGAGAGTGAACAGCTGGCAGCTTTCGGCAAGCAGCAGCAACTGCTGCAAGACGAGCTCAAGGACCTGCAGAGCCGGGTGCTGGATCTCAACGACAAGCGCCCCAACGACTGGATGCTGGCCGAAGCCGAATACCTGGTGCGCATGGCGGGCCGCAAGCTGTGGCTGGAGCATGACCTCATCTCCGCTATCACACTGCTTGGCAATGCCGACGAGCGGATCAAGGCACTCAACGACCCCAGCCTGATGCCCATCCGCAAGGCACTGGCGGCAGACATAGCCCAGCTCAAGGGGATGCCGCGCATCGACCGTGAGGGGCTGACGCTCAAACTGGCAGCGCTATCCGACCAGATTGAGCTGCTGCCGCTCTCCACCGTCAATATGCCGGAAGCGAAAATCGAACCGGATCAGGCCGTCAGCACCAACCCGGACGAGTGGCAAAGCAACCTGAAGAAGAACTGGCTCAAGTTCACCGAAAACTTCATCACCATACGTCGCCGCGATGGGGGCGTGGAGGCCCTGCTCTCCCCGCAGCAGGAGATTTTCCTGCGCGAGAACCTCAAGACCAAGCTGCTGCAAGCCCAGTTCGCCGTCTACCGCGAGCAGCAGGCGCTGTATGACGACAGTCTGGAGAAGGCACAGCGCTGGCTCACCCAGTATTTCGATACCGACAACAGCGCCACCCACTACATGCAGACCGAACTGGACAAGCTCAAGGGTGAGCAGATCCAGTTCGACTATCCGGATCGCTTCAAGACCCAAGCCATGCTGGAAGAGGTGCTGAACGAGCGCCTGCAACGCATTCTGGCCGGCAACTGAGGAGGGCACCATGATTCGTCTGATTGTTCTGGTGGCCGTGATGGTGGCGGGGCTGATATTCGGCCCGCAAGCCTCCGGCAACAAGGGGTATGTCCTGATCTCCCTGGGTAACTACACGGTGGAATCCTCGGTCACCAGCGCCGTGATCCTGGCCGTGCTCTTCTATGCTGCCCTGCTCATCGTCGAGTGGGTGCTGGGCCGGCTGTTCGGCCTGCGTCGCAAGACGCTGGGCTGGTTCGGCTCCCGTCGGCGCCGCAAGGCCAACCAGCAGACGGTAGCCGCCACCCTGGCCATGGCCGAAGGTCACTACATCCAGGCCGAGAAGCTGATGCTCAAAGGGGCCAGCAACAGCGATACCCCGCTGCTCAACTACCTGAGCGCCGCCAAGGCCGCCCAGGCCCGTGGCGATGACGTGCGCCGGGATCAATACCTGCAAAAAGCGCAGGAAGAGCACCCCAAGGCCGAGCTGGCGCTGACCCTGACCCAGACCCAGTTGCAGATCGAGCAAGGCCAGTACGATACGGCACTGGCCATGCTGGAATCCGCCTATGCCCTCAATCCACGCCACCCCATGGTGCTGGATCAGCTGCGTCAGGTACACCTGGCGCGCGAGGAGTGGACAGCCCTCATCGACCTCATTCCCGCCCTGCACAAAGTGGGCAAGCTGACCCCCAAACAGGAAGAAGCTCTGCTGCATCAGGCCTGGCGCGGTCGGCTCAAGAGCGCCAGCGGCGCCCTCGAAACCCTGCGCCCTGTCTGGCAGGAACTGCCGCGCAAGCTGCGCCAGGATCCGGATCTGCTGGCCTGCTATGGCGATCGACTGCGCCAGCTCGGCGCCGACCAGGAGGCTGCCGAGCTCTGGCTGGATGCGCTGCGCAAGCAGGTTTCCCCCCAACTGCTGGCTCGCCTGCCCAGGCTCAAGCTCGACAACTACCAGCCCATGCTGACCCTGTTGCAGAAGATCCAGGATCAACCGGCCGCAGAAGCGGCGCTGGCCCAGATCTATCTGCTGGCCGGTCAGCTGGACGAAGCCCAGCGACTGCTGGAGAAGGCGGTGGAGACAGCACCGAGTGCCGCCATCTACAACGCCCTCGGCCAGGTAATGGACAAGCGCCGGCTCACCAACAAGGCCAACGAGTATTATCGTCAGGCCCTGCAACTGGCCGACATCTGATCCTTACCCCTGTGCCAACAGCACAAAAAAGAGAGGCCGCTATTGCGGCCTCTCTTTTATCTGTTCATCTCTCTATTTTTACCCGGATTAACACCAGTCATGGCTTATGCCGTCAACCGCTCCAGCTCACCGATGAGCCAGATGGCCTCCTCCCTGTGATAGCCGCACACATCCGGCATGGGTCTAAAACCGCGGCACACCAGAGGGCGATCCGGCTGATCGAAAATCTTGCAGCCCAGCCGCACATCGAGCTGGACGCAGGGCACTCCGGCCGGTTTACCGGCGGGCATACCCGGAATAGCGCTGCTGATACTGGGGGCAATGCAACAGGCTCCACAACCTTGACGACATTCCATGTAACGCTTTCCTGTGCGTGGCGAACCAGTCTATCAAAGGGCTGCGATTCCCCTTAGCCTTATCCCCTGCGTCCGTGAAATAGTCGCCAGTCGGGGGTAGTATCAACCCGCAGACAACAAAAAGCCCGACAGCGGCAGCGGTCGGGCTCTTCATGTTGCAATGGCAGGTTCAACCCATTCTCATCAGAGAATGATATCGCGCACCACGCTGTCTTTACGATCCAGGAAGTGGATCGACTTGATGCGACGGAATGAGTACGGGACTTGCCGCCACATCGCTCATCCCCATTACAGGATGATATCGCGCACCACGCTGTCCTTGCGATCCAGGAAGTGGATCGACTTGATGCGACGAATGGTGCGTGACTTGCCACGGATCAGCAGGGTTTCCGTGGTCGCCATGACGCCATCGCTGGTGATGCCATCCAGCAGATCACCCTTGGTGATGCCGGTTGCCGAGAAGATGACGTTGTCATTCTTGGCCAGGTCTTCCAGCTTGAGCACCTTGCTCACGTCTATGCCGAGCGCCTCGCAGCGGGCAATTTCCTGCTCGCCCAACGCACGCACTTCCGGGCTGTCACCCTTGACCTTGTGACGGGGCATCAGGCGAGCCTGCATGTCACCATCCAGCGCGCGGATCACCGCCGCCGAGATCACCCCTTCCGGCGCGCCGCCAATGCCATACAGCATGTCGACTTCGCTGTCCGGCAGACAGGTGAGGATGGAGGCGGCAACATCACCATCGGGGATGGCAAATACTCGCACGCCCAACCCCTGCATCTCCTTGATAGCCTTGTCGTGACGCGGCTTGGCCAGGGTGATCACGGTCAGGCGGGAGAGCGGCTTGCCAAGCGCCTTGGCCACGGCCTTGAGGTTCAGCTCGAGGGCCTGATCCAGGTCGATGGCACCTTTGGCCTTGGGACCCACGATCAGTTTTTCCATGTACATATCAGGCGCCTTGAGGAAGGAGCCCTTGTCGCCGACGGCCAGCACGGCCAAGGCGTTGGCCTGGCCCATGGCGGTCATGCGAGTACCTTCGATCGGGTCGACCGCGATATCCACGGCGTCGCCCAGACCCGTGCCTACCTTCTCGCCTATGTAGAGCATGGGGGCTTCGTCAATTTCACCTTCGCCGATCACAATCTCACCATCGATCTGGATCTGATTGAGGATATGGCGCATGGCCGCTACGGCCGCCCCATCGGCGATATTCTTGTCACCACGTCCGAGCCACTTGTAGCCAGCCAGTGCAGCCGCTTCCGTCACTCGGGAAAACTCGATTGCCAGTTCACGTCTCATCGCATATCCAACCTTTGGAGCTCGAAAACGGGCGGCATTCTATCACAAGGGCAAACCTTTGCGCGCAAAAGTGGCGGATCGTCAAATAAATCACGGCCCTTCACCAAACTGACATCAAATCGCCACCGACACGTCACTTGGGTGTCACCCCGCTGTCATTCCCCGCACCTAGCATGGCCCCGTCTTTAAAACCAAAGCTTGCAACACAAGGAATTAAGATGAAAAAGCTGACTGTAGTGGCACTGGCTCTCACCGCGGCCTTCCAGGCGCAAGCCGTTGAAGTTTACAAAAATGACACCACCAGCCTGGATCTGTACGGCCGCATCTACGCCGGCCAGTTCTTCGGTGACAAGAAGGAAGGGGTCGACACCGCCCATCCGAACGGCACCCAGGAGTACAGCGACAAGCAGGGCGCCAACCAGTTTGTCCGCTTCGGCGCCAAGGTGGATAGCCAGATCAACAGCCAACTGAAGGCGCTGGCCCAGTACGAAGTGCAGATGTACATCAACGACAGCGAGAAGACCATCAGCGAGGATTCCGACAACCTGCGCACCCGTCTGGCGTTCGCCGGTGTCGGCGCCGACTGGGGCAATATCACTTTCGGTCGCCAGAAGGGGGCCCCGGGCTTGCTGGCCGACTGGACTGATGTCTCCCTCTCCGATGGCTACGGCAACGAGGCCCTCGGTGCCAAGACAGACACCTTCGCCACCAACCGCGCCGGTTCAGTGTTGAAGTACTCGGGTCTGTTCAACGGCTTCCAGGTAGACACCAGCTACAAATTCGATGGCGGTGACACCGAAGAGACAACCAGCAAGGACAGCGATGCCGCCTACGGCGCCGCCGTGGCCTACACCTTCCCGTTCAACCTGGCGCTGGGTACCGCCTACAACGTGGGTATCCGTGACAAGAACGAGGAAAAGGATGCCAAGCTGTGGCTGCTCTCCGCCAAGTACGACAACAAGGCCGTCTATGCAGCCCTGAGCTACGCCGACGGCACCGACTTTCTGGCCACCGGCAAGGATCACACTGGCTGGGAAGGGGCACTCGGTTACAACTTCGAAAACGGCTTCGGCCTGATGGCACTGTGGAACAAGCAGAAGGTGGAGCAGGACGGCAAGGCCAACTACGACTCCATCGACTACTACACCCTGGGCGCCCAGTATAAGTTCAACAAGAACCTGCGCGTCATCGGCGAGTACCGCATCAACAACCTGGACAGCCAGGAGAGCGGCAAGCTCAACGTCAAGGATGACTTCCAGCTGGCGGCCCGTTACGACTTCTAATCTCGGCTCTCAGTCAACAACAGAACGCGCCGGCTTATGCCGGCGCGTTTTTTGTTGGCCGGTAAGGGGAGACAGGCCAGCTGCAGTCCGGCCCATGATCTAGGCTCAACAGAACCACGAAGAGGAGATCACCATGCCGTTACGCCTGCTCATCTGTTGCTGCCTGCTGCTCGCCCTTCCCGCTCAGGCGCTGACCATCGCCATGGTGCTGTGGCGCGGCGAAACGGATGCCGAGCGGAGCTTTCGCGCCGAGCTGATCCGGCTCGGCTATCAACCCACCTTCGTCACCTTCAACGCCAATCAGGATCGCGCCGCCTTCGCGACCCAGTTGCGCCAGCAATTGCTGCCCTCCCTCGCCCGCTACGACTACATCTACAGCTTCGGGACCACGGCCACAACCATGGTCAAGAGCCTGCTCGGCGAGCGCAAGCCACTGATCTTCAACATAGTATCTGACCCCGTTGGAGCCGGGATCCTGTCGGAAGATCAGGCGGAAAACCGGATGGTGGCCGGAACCAGCAACCTGGTACCCATGGCGCTCCAGCTGGCCAACGCCCGCAAGCACCTGCCCACCGACAAGGGACTGCTGCTGCCCTTCAACCCCCGCGAACAGAACACCCTGCTGACAAGTGAGCTGCTGCTGCGCGAAGCCAAACGCTATCAATGGGATCTCGCCACATGGCGCATCGCGCCTGACAAGCGGCGGCTGGCCAACGAGCTCAAGCGCCTGCAACAGGATGCCCGCCAGCGCATTGTCTTCCTGGCCGCCGACAGCTATCTGCTCTCCATCGCCCCCGAGCTGCTGGCCGCTCTCAACGAAGGGGGCATCCCCACCATCTGCAGCGCCGAGCTATTTGTCGAGCACGGCTGCACCGTCGGCACCATCAGCAGTTATGAAACCCTGGGCCGGATGACGGCCAACATCATCCACCGCAACCTGCAGGGCACACCGCTGCAAGACATTCCATTGCAAACGGATCCGGCCCCTCGGCTGGTTCTGGGCAAACAGCTGACATCTGCCGACAATCAGAGCACTCAGGGCAAGTGACCACACAGCCCGCCCATGGACCCCAACACCGCCGCCAGCCTAACCCGGCTGCATCGCGGCATGGGCTCTGGCAGCCCTCGCCACTGTGCTGGTCGCCCTGATCTGAAACGCTCACGCCAGCCCTGGTCTATACTCCCAAAGCACCATATGGGAGCTATCTAGCCGTTTGATGCAGATCCCTTGCTTATATAACCTGAATGGCAGGTTCAAATTTTATTCATCGCAGTTCGATAAACTCTGAGTCATGCCCTACAACATACACGCCAAGGAGTAATTACAAGATGAAGTTATTTACCAAGAAGCACGGCCTTGTCCTCATTCTGCTCGCCGCCAGCGGAACCCTTAGCGCCACCGAGATCGCCAACAACAACATCACGGAAACCGAGATAAAAGCCGCGCAAGATGCCTGGGGTAAGGCCCTTATCCAGATCAGCGATGATTACCGTAGCGGTGGTATCGAGAAAGCCAAAAAGACCGCCACTGCGGTTCTCGACAGCGCCTACGGCTATTCCCAAGGTCCCGTACTGTTCAAACCGACCCTGGCCAGCGGCGAACAGACCTTCCGTATCAATAAGGAAGGGGCCCTCGCCTACTTCGTCGGCCACAACACGGCCTATCCTGCCGACAGCGGCTTCGCCCTCAAAAACTGGAAAAGTTACAGCTACGACAACGCTGCCATCTACATCAATGGCAACATGGCACTCACCATGGGCAATGTGCACCTGATTGACCGGGATAACAAAGAGACCACGGTCGACAAGACCTGGGGCTTCAAGAAAGGGGACGACGGCAAGGTGCGCATAGTGCTGCATCACTCCTCCCTCCCCTTCAGCAAATAAAATAAACAAGCAAAGGCGACCAATAGGTCGCCTTTTTGCTACTGGGCCATCAGTTTTGCTACCTGTGGGGATGACGACAACACCAATTCTGTTAGCATGCCCGCCATGATGAATCCAAACGAAACACAGATGCAGATCCTCCCCTTCACCACAGCTGACATGGAAACCGTCCTCACCATCTGGCTGGATGCCTCCCTGCTGGCACATCACTTCATCCCATCGCGTTACTGGCACGACAATCTGGGCCCGATGCGAGAGCTTTATCTGCCCGCTGCCGACTCTTATGTGCTCTGGCAAGATGGTAAAGCACTCGGTTTTTATTCCCTGTATGAAGAGACCCTGGCCGCCATCTTCGTTACCCCGGCGCAGCAAGGACACGGCTATGGCAAGGCACTGCTGGCCCATGCCAAGCAGCAGCGGCAAACACTGCGCCTGCAGGTGTATCAGCAAAACCGGGCCAGCTGCGACTTCTATCTCGCTCAGGGCTTCCAGATAGAGGCCGAACAGCAGGATCCCCACACCGGCTGCGCCGAGTGGGTGATGGCCTGGTCGGCGGAAGACTAACACCGTTCGATGGCGAGTGAATTTTCCGAGCCATTCCCGGCCCGCACCAGCAGGTCACCCAAGTGCAAGGTCTGCGCGCGCAGATAAAACAGGATCGCCGGTCAGCAGAACGGGGAGTTCGCGGGCCCCTGGTTGCAACACATTCAAGGCGCCTGCTCCTGTGAGGAGAGCCTCCCCATCATGGGACTTAAAACCTCAGAGTCAGGCCGATATTGGCCTGCCATTGGGTCACCAGCTCGCCGCGCACCTTGAACACACAGTTATCCGGGTTGCAGAGAAACTGGTTGCTGTCATTGACCAGCGAGCCATAACCGCGCACCTCGGCCCGCAGCGCCAGATGCTCGGTCAGGCGTGGCAGCACCCCGAGCGCCAGCGACATGGAGGGCGTCACCTCGCTGTCATAGGCGGCAAAACGGGTCACCCCGATACCGGCACCTATGTAGGGTGCCATCAGGTTGTCCGACAAGATGAGCGCCCCGGCAAAATGCAACATGTCTACCGTCAGGCGATCCGGCTGATCCGGGGAGAGGCGGGTTGATTGGTGGCTGTAGAGCAGCTCTACCATTCCGGGGTCGTCCACCTCCTTGCTGATAAAGAGGCCCCAGTTGCCGGAGCTCTGCCCCTGCAATGAATCCAGCGAGGCCGAGAGCGGCACCGGCTGCACCACATCGCCGCTCTTCTCGAAATCGATGGATGAGCTGTAGCCGAAAAACGGCGTCATCTGCCAACCGGTGCTGGCGGTTGCCTCGGCACTCCAGGCCTGCCCCAGCGGCAGCAAGAGCCCCATCATCATGATCCCTGCTCGTTTCATCACAGTCCCTCTGCTTGTGCACCAGTGCCCACCAAGCATATCAGAGTCCCCTGACCCCCATCCTAAACCCAGCCTGTATCAGCCCATTTTCGCAGGGAGGATCACACCGCCGCGATCCTATCCCGCCACCACGCGACACATAGCCACTGCCGTTATTCATCCGGGATTAACCTCTGCCCCGTATGCTGGCACCTAACCGGCTCATGGTGATCCGGTTCAACTCACCATAAGGACATCCGGGGATGGTTGCCGCGCAACTCAAAGACCCGCAACACAAGCTCTCCGACACCCTGCGGGCGACCGCCCACGCCATCGAGGAGAGCCATATCAGCCTGCGCCAGATGCTGGCCCTGGTGGGTGAGCAGGGCATGTTGCTGTTTTGCGTGCTGCTCACTGTGCCCTTCCTGCTGCCGGTCTCCATCCCGGGCGTCAGCACCCCGTTTGGCCTGCTGATCCTGTTTATCGGCATCGGCATCACCCTCAACCGGGTGCCCTGGCTGCCCGCTATCCTGATGGAGCGTCGCTTCGCCGCCGCTCAGCTCAAGCCGACCCTGCACAAGGGCGCGGACCTGCTGGCCCGCATCGATCGTTTCATTCGCCCGCGCCTCTTGCTATTGACTGGCAGCGGCCCCATCAACCGCTGCAACGGCCTGCTGCTCATGCTGGCGGCCCTGCTATTGATGCTGCCGCTGGGAGCCATCCCCTTCACCAATGCCATGCCCGCCTGGGCCATATTGCTGCTGGCCATCGGCATGTTGCAGCGGGACGGCCTGTTCGTCGCCAGCGGCTACCTGCTGGTCAGTGCGACCCTGGTCTGGTTCAGCGCACTGGCAATCGGTCTGCTGATGGCGGGGCAGAACATCTCGACCCTGCTGAGCTGATGCCACCGACATGAAAAAGGGGCGACCAAGTGGTCGCCCCTGTTGTTTTGCGCTCTCTTCGGCTCGTCAGAGCAGATCGTAGATGAGGGCCGAGATGGCCAGCAGTCCCACCACCATCACGAACAGTGTGCTGGGCCCGCGATAGCGCGCGAGCGCCGGCAGGCGATAGATGGAGTAGGCAGGCAGCAGGAACAGGATCACCGCGATCAGCGGTCCGCTCACCTTCTCAATGATGTCCAGCACATTGGGGTTCAGATAGGTGATGATCCCGGTCACGACAAACAGGATAACGGATGAGACTCGGGCTATGGTGACCTCCCGGAGGGAGAGCCCCAACCCCTGACAGGCGCCGCTCACCATGCTCACAGTCCCCTCGCTCACCCCCATGGAGGTACCGAGAAAGGATTTGGACATGGCCAAAATGGCGATGAGCGGACCCACATAGGCGATCAGCGGATTGGAAAACTTGTTCGCCAGCGCCGACAGCACGGAAATATTGTCGGTGCGGGCCAACGCCATTTCCGCCTGGCTCAGACTCATTACACAGCTGATGACAAAAAACAGCACGCTGCCGCAGATCAGCAGGCTACTGCACTTGATGATGCGCTTGCTGCGCACGTCGGCGCTCACATGGCAGCGCTTCTTCTGGGCGGCAGTAAAGGAAGAGATGATGGGGGCATGACTGAACGAGAAGACCATCACGGGCACGATCAGCCAGAGGGATTTCCAGAAGGCGGGATCGCGCCACTCCACCGCCGGACTCTCGCTGAAATAGGAGAGGCTCCACTGGGGCAGCAAAAAAACGGAGATGCCCAGCAAGAAGACGACCATTGGCAACGCCAGCAGGCTGATGGCCGACACCACCACCTGTTTGCCGGTCAGCAGGATCAGATGCAGACCCAGCATCACCGCCAGCACCAGCCAGCCACGGCTCAGCACGGCGCCCCCCAGCTGATGCGCCATGAAGCTCTCGATAGCATTGGTGATGGAGATGCTGTAGACCAGAATGATGGGGTAGAAGGCCATCAGATAGACCAGCATCAGCAGCTTGCCCGCCCTGGTACCGAAGTGCTCCTCCACCACATGGGTAATATCCCCTTCCCGATGGGAACTGGATAATACCAGGCGACTCAGCGCTCGGTGGGAATAATAAGAGAGCGGGAATGCCATCAATAATATAAACAGCAGAATAACGGGGGAATTACTGCCTACGGTAATAGGGAGAAAGAGTGTACCAGCACCGACGGCAGTGGCATATAAGCCCATGGTCCATACCGAATCACTTTTCTCCCATTTCAACTTTGAAGCAGGATTCTTCTTTTCAGCAATAGCAACACTCATTGCGATATACACCTTACTTGTCTGTCATATTTGTTATTTTATTAGCCTGTGTAATAGGCAGGTGATATGTCTGTTCATATCAACCAGATTGTAGAAAAAGCAAATCCGCCAGCGGTCAATAAGACAGCTAATATGAAGCGGAAAAGTCACGCTACCATCGTTGAAATCGCTATAAAGGTCAAGGTTAATAATTCATAGCTGTTTGAGTGGTGTTGTTTCAAAAGACAATGAGATGTATCATTTTGTTCTCAATATGACCAGTTCGTTCCCGGCTGATAACATAAGACAACACTGCTGGGCGTGGTCCAATAACATGAATAAAATCAGTCATCAGACCGATAATATTAGCACCATCAAGCCGGGCATATCAGCGAAATCAGTAGGTCATAATATCGGCTAATTGACTCACTCACCAATAGTCGACATGGCCGGATATAGATACCGCCAGCCCCCTTCATTATTCTGT
>NZ_CDBI01000079.1:233501-251139 GCF_000820025.1 Aeromonas popoffii | reverse complement strand
CCCGGCCCGGGCCGGGTCACCTATCTGCACCAGACCCCCTATCTGTTCGATCGCAGCGTGCACGACAACGTGGCCTGGGCCCTCGGCCATCAGGCCGCCGACGAGGTGCGGGTGTTCGAGGCGCTGCGCCGGGTCGAGCTGGAAGGAGTGGCGCGGGAACACATCAGTATTTTGTCCGGTGGCGAGCGCCAGCGTCTGGCCATGGCCCGCGCCTGGGCGCTGCAGCCCGCCTTTTTGCTGATGGATGAACCCACCGCCAATCTGGATGCACATTCAGTTGCCCTGATGGCCGCCTTGGCGCAAGATCTGCGGGAACAGGGCAGTGGCCTGGTCATCATCAGCCACCAGAACAACGATCTGACCGACCTGTGCGAGCGGCAATGGACCCTCGCCCGTGGCAAACTGCACGAACCCACCCCTTTGAAAATCATCGAGCGACATGACCTCAAACAGCGAATCCAGAACTGATGCCTTCCCCGTCTCTGCCGTGATCCTGGCCGGTGGCCGCGCCACCCGCATGGGGGGCGAAGACAAGGGCTGGGTCCAGCTTGCGGGCCGCCCGCTCATCGATCACGTGCTTGACCGGCTCCAGCCCCAGGTCGACGAGATCCTGATCAACGCCAACCGCAGTCAGACGCGCTATCAGGTGCTGGCCCCGGTCATCAGCGATGACAACAACGACTATCTCGGCCCGCTGGCGGGCATGCAGGTCGGCCTTGCCGCCGCCCGCCACGACTGGGTGCTATTCGTCCCCTGCGACGGCCCTGCCCTGCCCTGTGATCTGATGAGCCGCTTTCGCGCCGCCCTCACTCCGGGCACCGAGCTGGTGGTGGCTCACGACGGAGACTGGCTGCAACCCGTGGTGGCCCTGCTGCACAAATCCCTGCTCCCTTCCCTTTGCCGCGCGTTGGCCGAAGGTGAGCGCAAGATAGATATCTGGTTTGCCCGCCACCAGATGGCGGTGGTGAGCTTTGCCGATGAGCCGGATGCCTTCATCAATCTCAACAGCCCAGCCGAGCTGGCCGCCTACGAGGCACGCCTGCTGAACTCGGCTATCGACCCCCAACAAGGAGCCGCGCTATGACCCTGGCGATGACTACCTCGGCCCCCACCCTTCCCCTGCTCGGCTTTGCCGCCTGGAGCGGCACCGGCAAGACCACCCTGCTGGAACAACTCATCCCCATTTTGGTGAGTCGTGGCTTGCGCCTTGGCGTACTCAAGCACGCCCACCACGATTTTGACATCGACCAGCCGGGCAAGGACAGCCATCGCCTGCGCAAGGCCGGTGCCAGCCAGATGATGGTTGCCTCCCGCCGCCGCCATGCTCGCATCATTGAGACCGATCTGGCCGAAGCCGACTTTCACCAGCTGCTGGCAAGCTTCGATCAGACCGAGCTCGATCTGCTGCTGGTGGAGGGGTTCAAACACGAGCACTTCCCGAAAATCGAGCTGCACCGCGCAGCGCTCGGCAAGCCACTGCTGTTCCCGGACGATGACGATATCATCGCGCTGGCAAGCGATACGCCGCAGGAAACCACTCTGCCCCAACTCGATATCAATGATCTGGCGGCCATCGCCGACTTCGTCTGTGCCCACTTGGCTCAATCCCGGCAACGGGAGCAGGCACCGGGAGCCGGTTTTCTATCCGTGGAGGAGGCCCGCCAGACCATTCTGGACGCCCTCACCCCAACCCCACGCAGCACCGACATGCCGCTGGCCCAGTGCCACGGCGCCGTGCTGGCAGCCGATCTCGTCAGCCCCATCAATGTGCCGCCCCACGCCAACTCGGCGATGGACGGGATTGGCCTGCGCGGCGACGATCTCGCCGCTGGCCGCTGGCAACTGGTGGGTGAAGTGCTGGCGGGCCAGCCGCGCCATGAGCCTGTGCTGGCGGGTCAGGCGGTGCAGATCATGACGGGCGCGCCGCTGCCCCCCGGCGTGGATACCGTGGTGATGCGGGAAGAGACGCTGATTGAAGGTGAGTGGGTCACGGTGAATGCCCCGATCCGGGCGGGGCAGAATGTGCGTCTGGCCGGTGAAGATCTCGCCAGGGGTGCGGTCGCCATCCCGGCCGGTACTCGCCTTGGCGCCCCCCAGCTGGGGCTGGCGGCATCGCTCGGTCAAGCCACGCTCAGCGTGCGAACCCCGTTGAAAGTGGCGCTGTTCAGTACCGGCGACGAGGTGCAGGCACCGGGCGAGGCCCTGGCCCCCGGCCACATCTTCGACAGCAACCGCTTCACCCTGATGGCGCTCATCGCCGCCGCCGGCTGCGAGGTGATGGATCTGGGCATTATCCCCGACGATCCCGCCATACTGCGCCAGCAATTGGAGCAGGCATCGACCAGCGCCGATCTGGTGCTGAGCTCGGGCGGCGTCTCGGTGGGCAATGCCGACTACATCAAGCAGGTGCTGGCCGAGCTTGGCCAGATAGCCTTCTGGCGCATCCAGATGCGGCCGGGTCGCCCGCTGGCGTTTGGCAAGCTGGGGGTCACCCCCTTCTTCGGCTTGCCGGGCAATCCGGTAGCGGCCATGGTCTGCTTCCTGCAGTTTGTCGAGCCTGCCATCGCTTGCTTGCAGGGCCGGGTCTGGCAGCCGCTGCGCCTGTCGGCACAGGCCGAACAAAAGATGCAGAGCCGCCCGGGCCGCACCGAGTTTCTGCGCGGCGTCTTCCATCAGGATGCCAGCGGCGTGCTGCGGGTGCGCACCACAGGGCCACAGGGCTCCGGTATTCTGAGCTCCATGGCCGATGCCAACTGCCTGATTGAAATTGTCCCCGCCCAGCCGGCCATCGCACTCGGCGAGCGGGTCTGGATCCACCCGCTCCAGGGACGAGTGGCCTGATCAATCGCGATCATCCCGCCGGTCGTGGCGGGGTGCTCGCGCCCATGACCCGAGGCTTGTCCGTTGCGCCTGAATACGCCGCTATCGCATCGTCCACCGCCTGCGTATCGCACTCGGCAAGCGCCCCTGCATGGGGCGGCTCATAGTTGAGCGCAGCCGCGCGATCCGGTGATGGCCAACATGTTGCAGTAGCTAAGGCACGCGGCGATGATGCAAGGGGTGCTATTGCATCTGCCGGAACAAACCGGTTCAGCTCTCGCCACAGGCGGGATCAATGTCCCGGCAACCACTCCAGATACGCCGGATTGGCAACAAAACCAACGCGTTCATACAGAGGGCGTCCCTCATCGCTGGCATGCAGCCACACCTTGCCCAGTTGTTCGGCGCAGGCATAGGCCACCATGGCATTGAGCAGGGCGCTGGCCATGCCCTGCTTGCGGTATGCCGGCAGTGTATACATGTTGAGCAGATAGGCCTCCCGCCCCGACACGTTGCCAGGATAGGGAGGCCGCACAAACAGAGCCAGCGTGCCGCTCGCCACCACTTCCCCCCCGACCTCGGCCACCCAGGACCGCGCACTGCCATCAGCCTGCGCCGTGCTGAAATAGGCACTGGTCGCCTGCCAGAGATCCACATCGACCAGCGGATCGCTCAGCTCACACACCTCACAAAACAGCCCCATGCGCAGGCTCACCAATACGGGAATATCAGCCTGCGTTGCCTGACGAACGATCATCTGCACCTCCTGATGCCATCACTACTCCAAAGATGACAAGGCGTCCCCGAAGGCGCGCCTTGTGAAAGGAGCAGTGTGTGCCGATATATAACTCCTTGGCAAGGCGACAGCACTCCCGTGCCGGGGGACGTCAACTCACCCGGGCCAGCCACATCCAACCCGCAGTGGACTGGAAGCACACCACCATGGCCATGGGCGGCCGCTGCTGCCGCCGTGGTGCCCTCGGGGAGGCGCCAGCTTGACTGGCCAGTATGACAGCCGCCGGGGCCGACGATACTCTGGCACTATTGACGGTTGTGGAGAATGGAGACAACTCCAAGTTAGCCCGCGCCCAACGCGACCGGCTGCGAGAGAGCGTCAATCTGCACACATGGCTACTTCCTCCCATTTGTCGGCGGAAAGAGACGATGACCAATGCCGAATTTTTCTGGGCACCGACCTATGGCTAACGCTCTCCGGCTCGCAGAAATGACGCGCACCACCTCATTTCCGAATCAGCCAAGGAACAACTGACAGCAATATGCCCAGCGCTGCGGCAGGCACGGTTCAGTCACCAGATAACAGAAGACGCCCAACGGCGGTGACACCGCGGCTTTCGTTGAGGATCAGTTATTGGAACGCATTCAACATATGAGATAATAAAATAGAATCCTGTACATGATGTATTATAAATGTATTCGTATGTACTCGGGAGCTGTTATGAAAAGCCACACTTACACAATGACTATATTGTTATTAATTTTTTTCATTTTCCCAGGCAATGTGTACCCCTCATCAGGAAAACCTACAACAATTATATTAGGTGTAGAAGATGACTGGGCTCCCTACTGTTTCTTAAATAAAGAAACTGGACATCTTGACGGTTTTACACCCATTGTAGTTCGTGAAGCTTTTAAAAAAGTCGGCATTAACACTGAGTATAAAGTAATTCCATTTTCACGCTGCATGTATCTAGCACTTACTGATGTTATTTCCGGTTGCTTTAACGCTGCCATAACAAGAGACAACAAAAATAAATATGTGTGGCCAAAAACGCCACTTGTAAACGAACCGCTAGGGGTTTTTTCATTGACGTCAAAGAGTAGACGTTATGATGCATCAGGACAAGTTGGGGTGTATGAATTGCTATCAGGTAACAGGGTTGGCACTACACTGGGTTATTCATACCCAACCGAAATACTTGAAAATTCTGAAATCACTTTCGAGAAAGTAAAGTCTGACAGTGTGCAACTCGATATGCTTTTGCGAAACAGAATAGATTTCGCCTTACTGGGAAAGGGTTCTGGTTATTACCTTGCAAGTAAGAAAAATATTAGAGATCAAGTTGTAGATGTTTTTACCATTTCTACTGATGGTGATTTTTATATCGCATTCTCAAAAGCAACTGGCAACGGAGAGTACCTTAGCACTATGTTTGACAAAGGTATGCTTGAATTAATTAAATCTGGTGAATACAATGAATTAAAATCCCAACTAGAGCAACATTTAAATATGAGCACTGGCGATATATCAGGTATACAGGTGGATGCCAACATAATGACTAAATAATAGATGAAATGAATTGACTGATGACGATATTGCTTCCCACATCAGCCATCAAGCCATAACCCCCCAACCTAAATAGCTGTTCCGAATAGTAGATCACTGGAGGAAGGGAACTCAGTCCAGTTTGTGCGATCTCATTAGTCGCCAAACAAAACAAGCCACACCCAAAGGACTGAGTTGATGCCTATCCTACCACCCCTGCCACGACCACAACGGCGCCGCATTCACAAAATCATCCATGCCACGCGTGATAAAGGACATGCTCGTCGCTTGATGGCCATCTTGCTGTTACATGAAGGACGTACGGTCACCGATGTTCATCACCTTACCGGCGCTGCGCGCTCGACCATCGGTCGTTGGCTTCGGTGGTATCGAGATGAAGGCATAGATGCACTAGAAGCCTTACCGGCTGGCCGTGCCCCAGTTTTACCTATCGCCAAGATGGTCACCTTACTGGTGCTGCTCATGCAGTTTTCTCCGCAAGATTTTGGTTATCAGCGCAGCCGTTGGTGTACCGAACTATTGGCTATCAAAATCAATCGATTAACAGGGCTCAATGTGGCCGCCTCCACACTTCGTCGATGGTTACCTCGTATGGGTATTGTCTGGCGCAGGCCCGTGCCGACCTTGCGGATAAAAGACCCGGCCTATCAGGAGAAAATGGCGAATATCGACGCCGCGCTGGCCCGTTGTGATGCCGATAATCCGGTGTTTTATGAGGATGAAGTCGATATAGACCTCAATCCCAAATTAGGGGCCGACTGGATGTTCAGAGCGCAGCAAAAGCGTGTTGTCACACCGGGGCAGAATGCCAAGCATTACCTGGCAGGCGTTCTTCATGCAGGCAACGGAAGAGTGCTTTACGTCAGCGGGATAAAGAAAAACTCATCACTGTTTATCGCCATGCTGGAAAAACTGCGTCACCACTACCGACGAGCCAAAACCATCACGCTGCTCCTCGATAACTACATCATTCACAAAAGCAAACAGACCGAGCGATGGTTGAAGAAGAACCCCAAGTTCTGCCTGGTATTCCAGCCAGTTTACAGTCCTTGGGTTAATCACATAGAACGGCTGTGGCACAAGTTACATGAAACCATCACGCGCAATCATCAGTGCAGAGGGATGACCAGCCTGCTGGCTCGAGTGAAACACTTCATGGATACCGTGTCTCCTTTCCCTGGGAATGGCTATGGAACAGCGAAGGTGTAGCACTATTAGGATCAGTTATTTAGAGTGATATCGGTAATACCTTGGCATTGTGGACATTCTCTGTGATTGGGTGTCAAAGGGAATAGATGTGGGTTATATAAATACCACATTGCTTTTCGGATCTCTGATAGCCCCAACCATGCTCGCTCATTACAAGTGCAACATCATGTACAGGACCTTAAGAAAATTCGTCAATTAAAATTCCTTCCAACGTCCTGTTTTGTATTTACTTTCTCTGCTTTGTTCGGCGAGCATTATTTGACTAAAAATCTACAACCCACTCCAACCAATCCCTTATTGCACTGATGGCTCGGTGCGCTACCGCTTCCGATATCGACAGCCACCACGCCACTCTTCGCAGCTTTCAGCGTGGATAATCCCTCTTTCATCAGGGCCTGAGCCTTAGCCATCCCCTCATACGAGTGAGGCGTGGTGCGGCCTTTGAGGTATGCTCTGCGTTTTTGACCCGCCAATACCGAACAGAGCAGCCCAATGCTTAATCACGACATCATTCTCAACCACATTGATGACATTTTCTGGCAGGACATGCATGCCAAACGTGTGTTGTCGCTCGCCCATGCAACCCACGGGGTTATCGAGTCTGGCTCGCTGGTCATCCCATTGGCAATGGCCTCTCTTTGGCCAGTGGTCTTGAACGCAGAACGCAAGTACGCGGTCAAGCAAGTCGACCGCTTGCTGACCAACACCCAGCTCAATGTCTGGCGTCTCTTCGATGACTGGGCTCCCTATGTGGTGTCCGAACGCACCGAGATTGTCGTATCCATGGACTGGGCCGAGTTTGAGGCCGATGACCACAGCCCCCTGGTTATCAGCCTGCAAACCAACCATGGCCGCGCCCACCAGAAATCCTTGCTCAAAGGCCAGCGTAACGCCCATGAGCGGGCGTTGCTGACCAAGCTCAGAAAGACCTTGCCAGAGGACGTTTTGTCACTGTGGTAGCGGACTGTGGCGTTGGCTATATGGCGCGGGTCGAGCGGGTGTATTGCTGCCACAAGAGCGACATGAAAGAACCCTGGTTTTTAGCCAGCAATCGGGTCGATGTGAGTACCGCCAAAGCGTTGCAACTGTACGGTCAGTGCTGGGGTATCGAGACCAGTTTGCGCGATATCAAGGACTACAAATTTGGCAGTTAGACCCGCTCTATCCCATCGTCTATCTGGACTGCATTGTGCTGAAGATCCGCGATAACCAGCGGGTAAGCAACAAATCGCTGTATCTGGCGCTGGGCCAGCCGCAAACAATCAGCATGACGTTGAGCACCACTACCATACTCGCGTTAGCACGCTATTGTTGTGATGCGGCGCTGCTTAGCCCGCCTTTCGGCTGCACCGTCATCGAAGTTGCAATATCGACCCAGCCACCACCCATGGCCTGATACACGTTAATAAACTGGCTATAGTTGTTGGCCAGCAAGCCGACGGTTGCCAACTCGGCGGCAAATAACTCATTCTCGGCGACCAATACATCCAGATAGCCCGCAACGCCCTTATCAAACCTCAGCCGTGATAACTGCGCCAGTTCACGCAAGGCGGCCACGCGCTGCTGCTGTAGCGCCACTTCGGCGGTTTTTTTCTGTGCTCCGGTGAGCGCATCGTTAGTCTCGCGAAACGCATTCAGAATGGTCTGCTGATACAACAGCAACGCTTGGCGCTTTTGCGCCTCAGCGGAGTACACCTGCCCCTCAATTCCGCCAGCAGTAAACAGCGGACCACTCACACTAGCGGCAATAAATCCGGTACTCGCAGGCCCCGTCAACAACTTAGAAAACTCGCTACTGATACTCCCCAGCGCGCCGGTAATCGACACGCTCGGGTAATACAGAGCACGGGTAGCACCAACATTGGCATTGGCCGCCACTAAGTTTTGCTCGGCTTGGAGAATATCCGGCCGACGTTGCAGCAGTGCGACGGGTAAATCAGCAGGAATTAGCGGGGTGACTAATTGCTCGATACTCTTGCCACGCGGGATCGGCCCCGGATTACGCCCAAGCAGAATAGACAGCAGATTTTCCTGCGCCTCGATGGCCTGCTCAAATGCCGGAATAGCCGCCAATGCCTGCTGATGCTGCGAGGTAATTTGCATCAGCTCGATTTTGCTGACGATGCCGAATTTAAAGCGCAACTCGAACAAGCGCGCCGTGGTGCCGAAGTTCTTTGCCGTCGCCTGGGCGATTTCCAGCTGGCGGTCTAGTGCGCGCAAGCTTATGTAACTGGTGGTCACGCTCGCCACCAACGACAAGGCCACGCCGCGCTGTGCCTGTTCACTGGCGTAAACCTGTGCTTGCGCCGCTTCCGACAAACGCCGTACCCGACCGAATAAATCCAGCTGCCAGGATGCACCAAGTGAGGCCTGGTAAAGCGAAAAATACGGATCGGTATCGGGCGGCAGCGGTGGCTGTCCAAGGCGACTGGCGCGCGAGCGACTGGCATCGCCAGTGTAGCCAACTTGCGGTGATAACTGGGCACGCGTGGCGGTTAAAGCGCCAATAAACTGATCGACCCGCGCCGCCGCAACAGCAACATCAAGATTCTCCCGCAGTGCGCTCTCGACCAGTTTGTTCAGTGTCGGATCAGCAAACTGCTCCCACCATTTAGTGTTCGTCAGCTCGGCCATCTGTGCGTAATCGCTACGCCATTGACTGGGTGTTTCGCTGTGCGGGCGCTGGTAGTCGGGACCTACAGTGCAGCCGGAAGAACCGACGACAAGCAGTACTACGAGCAGGTTAATTCTCATCTCAACTTCCTTCTGGTGAGGCGTGACAGCGGCAAACCTGGCGCACACAGCGCAGGACGGGCGGCCCAAACGTATATTGTTGTAGATATAGATAGGTCCAACGCTGACGGCAAGTAACTCATCCGCGCACCCCGCCATACAGTGTCCAAGCGAATAACAGGCTCAACACCAACAGCGCCATGCAAGCCAAGGCCCAGCGCCGCAGCCACGCATCCAGCGATGTAAACACAAGGCTAACGCCGCCGTTGCGCGGCATCAGCCTACCGAACAACACCGCAATATCGCCTATGGGAACCCGTGGCAAACGCCCGCCCCAATACCACAGAGCAATCGCCGTAATCATGCCTACCAAGGGTGGTCGCAATGCCAGCCACAGCGAGGCCGGCTCGAGCAGGTCGGTCACTGTACCGGCGGCAACCCACAGATACATCAGCCAAGGGATCAATAACGACGCCAGCGCCAGCACGCACCAAGGTAGCAGCAAGCCCTTGCCCGGCTGCGCCTGCGCGTCCGTGGCAGCAAAGGTTTTCAGGCAATTGACAAAGTGCAACATCAGCAAGGTCGTGCCGGCTGCAGAGACATTCGCCACTGTCGCCGCCAGACCATCGCCCAGCGGTCCTTTCACCGCATACTTGGCCAGCGCGCCGCCCGTCAACGGCAAGCCGCCGAGCCCCAATGCCAGCACGGCCACCACCAACAGCAGCGGCCACAGATGCCGTGCACCTGTCGTGGCAGCCAGTCCGACCGCCAGAAATAAAGTGCCTTTGACCAGCACGTGATGGGCCGCATACCAAACGGCATAGAGTGCCGCGCTGGTTTCGCCAGCCGACAAGCCCATGCCCAAGACAGCCACTATGACGCCCATCTGGCTGACGCTGGAGTAAGCCAGCACCGCCTTCGGATGTTGTTGTGTGATGCCAATAGCCACCCCGTACAGCGCAGTAAACAAGCCTGCCGAAGTTAAGGCAAAACCCCAGTCAGGCAAGGCTGTCTGCAGTGGCAAAAAGCGAATCAGACCGATGATGCCGACCTTGACCACCGCGCCACTCAGCACCGCAGATGCCGGTATCGGGGCAGCCGCATGCGCTAACGGCATCCACACATGCAGCGGCACCAACCCAGCTTTCAGCCCCAGTCCGACAATCAGCAACCCCAGTGTCACATCACACCACGGCGACTGCGGCAACTCGGCGACCACATCACGGATCAACCAACTGTCGCCTTGGGTGCCCGCCGCCAGCAGGATAAACGCCAACAACACGCAACTTTCAGCAAACAGAGAAAGGCCCAGATAGGTACCACCGGAGCGCCACGCCGAAGCGCTCTGATCATGCACCACCAAGCCGCAGGCACCGACACCAAGCAGCGCCAGTAGCAGGTAAAAACTAAACATGTCGGCGGCTACAAAGGCCCCCAAACAGCCCATCAGCGTCATCAACCAACAGACCACAAAGCGTCCACAATTGGCGGTACCACGTAAATAGCTGGCAGCATACAGGCCCGCCATGCTCCACAGTAAAGCCGCCACACCGAGTAATATCGCCCCGAGAACATCCAACTGCAGCGCCAACTGCAATCGCCCCTGCCCGACCAGCAATTGGCTATCGACGGCAAATAAAGCCGCCGCCATTGCCGGCAATGGCGCGAACACCAGCAATGCCAATATCCGCTCACGCACGCGGGCCGACAGGCAAGTTGCCAACATCAGCAACGGCAATCCTAAGGTGGTCGCTAATAGCAACTGTCCGAGCATCACGATGCGCCCTCCAACATTGCCACCTGACGACCGATCTGAGTCAGGTCGACCTCGGCAAACGCCACCAGCCCCAGCAAGGCCGAACACAGGGCTAGCACTAGCACCGTCAACTCGCGAGAACGAGCGACTGGGGCGCACAGTAGCAACGGCACCAAGGGTGCGCGCAGCGCCTGCGCCAACACAACAAACAGGTAAGCACTGGTGAGCAAGCCCCCCACCAGCAACACCAACGCCCACCACCACTGGCCACTGCTAACGGCAGCCGACAGCAGCAACCATTTGGCCAGAAAGCCGCCGGAGGGAGGCAGACCGATAAGCGTTATGCCGCCCAGTGCAAAAGCCATCACGGTGACAGGCAACGCTCGGGCCACACCGGCAAAATCGGCGATCCGATCATGGCCTAGCGCAGCACTGATTAAACCGGCGGCCATAAACATCGCGGCCTTCGCCGTGGCATGGGAAATCGCTTGTAGAATGCCCCCTGTCAAGGCAAGCCCGTTTTCGATGTGCCCGCTCAAAGCGCTAAATGCCAGCGGAAACAGCAAAAATAGATAACCAATCTGGGCCACCGTGGAATAGGCGATCAGTAATTTCAAGCGTGCTTGGCGCAGCGCCATTAGATTGCCAAACACGATCGCAGCAGCACCGAGCGCTCCCAACAGTTGCGACGCTGAGAACGTCACCACGGCTGGCAGTACATCGAACCACAAACGCACGACTAAAAACCAAGAGCCCTTGATCACCAAGGCCGACAACAGCGCACTGGCCGCCGCCGGCGCACCGGCATGTGCGGGCGGCAGCCAAATATGCAGCGGAAACAGCGCCGTTTTGGCCAGCAAACCGACCGTCATCAATGCCGCGGCAACACCGACCAGTAGGCCCGGCTCAGCCACGGCGGCCAAGAGGGCGATATCCAAAGTGCCATAGGCGCCATACAAGAGTACCGCCCCCAGCAAGTAGAGCATCGAACCCAGCAGTGCGAACAACAGATAACGCAACGCCGCACGCAGCGTCTCGCCACGGCCGTCTAAGCACACCAATGGCACTGCAGAGAAGGTCAACAACTCGAGGGCGACATACAAGGTGAACAGGTCGGCACTCACCAGCACCAGGTTGAGCGCGCCCCAGATCGCCAGTAGCAGCAACCAAAAACTAAAGCCGGCGCGCTGCAGTGATTCGCCACGGCGAGCACCAAAGTCTGCGCCGCCGTAAACGCCCACAGCGCAAACCACTACCGCGGTCGCCAGCAACATCGCCACTGATAAGCCATCGGCACGCAAGGCGACCCCTAATGGCGGGGCCCAGCCTCCCAGCACGTACACCAGCGCGGCGTTCGTTTTCAGCAGTACAACGCCGCAGGCCAGTGCAATTGCCAGGCCCAACAGAAGCGCTAGTTGGGCGACCCGTTGCGCGTGACGAGCACCACAGAGCACACCGCACATCATGCCCACAAACGGCAACAGCACAGCCAGCACCAACAGCAAACCGGCGTCCGAAGTGCTCGTCGAGATATTCAATAAAACCGGCATAGAGGCAGACACTGGCATTTACACCTCACCGGCCGCAGAGTCCGCCTTGCTCGGCGCGTGATCATTCAGGGTTACCGCACCGGTGACGGCAAACAGCCGCAACAGCAAGGCCACCGCCAGTGCCGTGGCTGAAAATGCCACCACGATACCGGTAATCAACAAGGCCTGCGGCACTGGGTCGCCGCCCATACCCAGCGCGGCTCCCCGGCGGGCAATACTACCGAACAACATAAACACACCACTGCTAAGCAGGTTAAACGCCAGTATTTTGCGCAACGGATGTGGGTTAACAATCAGTCCGTACAAGCCAATGCCAATAAGTGCAGCGGCGCACAGGCCAAATAACGTCGGGGTGTTCATGGGCATGCCTTGCGTTGCGGTGTGCCGAGCAACAATAAACCGAGCACTAGCGTCAGCGACGGCATCAACGCCAGCTCAATGGCAATAATTAAGGGTTTGGCCAGCCCGGGCGGATAGCCCAGAAACGCGCCCGCGCTCAGCACGCCAACCAAGCCGATGGCAATAAACACCAGTGGGCCGCAGACTAAGCCGATACGCAGCCATGTCCGACTAATCGGCGGGGCATCCTGTAGGCCCGCCAGCATGACCAGCAACCACATGGCCGCAAGTACTGTAGCACCCTGAAATTTACCGCCCGGGTGGTCGGCGCCAACCCAGAAGATATAACCGCCAGCAACAATGCCAACCGGAACCATCAAACGCGCCGCATAGGCCAAAATACCATTAGTTTCTAGTTGCTGAGCCAGGCTAGGTCGACCATCCCATACTGACTCTGGGGCCAACGACCAAACGCCAATCAGCGCCAGCAACAGCACTATGGCCTCCAGCAAGGTGTCTAACGAGCGAAAAGCCAGTAGCACAGCAGTGATAGGATTGCCCACCCCAGTGGCATCTATATTGTCCACCACCGCATGCGCCAGCGTCGGTGCCGGGTCGGGCAGTGCCAGCACGCAGAGCGCCAGCAGTAGCGTAACTGCCAGCGACAGCCCGCCTGCCAGCCAACGCAGCCACACGCTTGGCCGTACGGCATAAATGGAGGCTTCTGCGGCGCGCAAGCGCGTCACTGCGCCAATAAGCAATACGCCTGTCAGCCCCCCGCCGATAGCGGCTTCGGTGAGCGCGATGTCGATGCCCTGTAACTGGACCCAAACCAACGCCAACAATAAGCCATAAACCATAAAACCGGCGACGGCGGCGAACGCCTCACGCGCAACTATGACCCAAATGGCCAAACCGAGGATTAGCAGCGCCAGACTGCCATTCAGTAGGTTAAGCATCACCACTCCCTGCGCTTGATGGCACGCGCGATCATCTGCGAGATGATCGACGCCGATAGCAACACCAATAACCAAATACTCAACACTTTAAGACCGGCAAACCAACTGTCCATCTGCGGCAACAGCCCAAGCACGACAAAGCCCAGACCTAGGTTATCAGCCTTGGTGAGGGCATGCAGGCGGGTGAAGGAATCAGGAAAGCGTAACAAACCAAGACTGCCAACAAAAAAGAAAAAACCACCCGCCAACACCGCGAGCACGCTCCAAGCATCGAGAAAAATACTCATTGCCGATCCTCGGGTGGCGCGTTGCGCGAAGCGTCTGGGGCGGTAACGAACGCACAGGTGGCAAACACCGCCAGCAGTGCCAGTGTCAGCGCCACATCAACAGTTGCCGGCTCGGCAGTGGCCACCCCAACTAACAACAACACAGCAATACCACCCGTGCCCAGCAACTGCACCGCCATCATCCGGTCAGCCGGCCCCGGCCCGCGCAAGATTCGTAACAAGCCCAAGGCAACTGCCACAAGGATAAATACCGCCACACCCAACAAGAACTCAGACATGCGCTTTCCCCACTACCAACGCCTTGGCAAACAACCGCTCCTCGGCGTATAGCTGCTCGACCAACGGCTGGGCTAGGTCGAGGCAGTGATACACCAACACCTTATCGTCAGCGCCCTCACCGACCGACACAGAACCGGGCAGCAAACTCATAATGGTGGCGAAGGTATTGCGCGCAAAACCCGGCGGAAACCCGACCGGGCAATTAACCAAACCAGGATTGAGCGGCAATTTTGGATCCAGCGCGCGCCGCGCCACGTCAACTCCAGCAAGTAAAGACTCGTAAATAAAGTGCGGTACCAATTGCAGCAATTTGCTCACCCGTAAACTCTCCGCGTCAACGGGCAACAGCCGCATACTGACCCAGGTCGCGGCCCCCGCAAGCAGCAGACCAAAGGTCAGATCTGCAAGCGAAAAACTTGGCAACAACAGCAGCCAAAAACCGAAATAAGCCACGCCGCGCTGCCATGCAATTGACGCCCTAGGTACACCCATCGCCCGCCTCCACTGCGTCATAACGCCGGTTGTTCCACTACGCAAGCACTTGCCGTATTGGCACAGAAAACCTGCACATCCATCACACTAAGGCGGTCATACAAACGAGCATCAGCGCGGATCGGCCACCAGTCGTAGAGAAAAATCGCAATCGGCTGACAGAGTGCCACCGTGGCGGCAATCAATAAGCTCTCGTTAATTAACCAGAAGAGCCCCTCGTGCGGGATTAGCTCAGAGACAAACTCACTAAAGCCGTTCACCGCACTCAGAAAAACCAACGCGATAACCAAAGTGATGCGCCCGGTGCGCAGTAGCTTTTTCAGCTCTTTGCGCGAAGCCTGCGCCCGACCGCGAAAATATTCATGCACCGCTTGCGTCACGATCGTCGTAGTGTCACCGCTGGTGTTCTCTCGCCCCAGATGTACCACTAAGCCCAGCGACTTTCGCCCCGAGACCTCATACGCCCAGTCGAGGATGTACTGCGCCGCCTCGGGGTCAATATCACGCTCGCGAAACGGTGCCGGGTCCATTGAGTTAAACAGCTGTCGGGTGTCGTCCAAATACAACTCTAAGACCTCGCGCATCGACGCAGCAGCGGGCGCAGTTAATGGGCTTGAGCTCAATCCGTAATACCAATCGCGGCTTCATCAACAACCGTACCGGGAAGTGTTTGCTCATGGCCAAACACTGCCACATACAGCGTCGGCAAAAACACCAACGTCAGCAGCGTTGCCACTAACAAACCACCCATGATGGCGAACGCCATCGGCCCCCAAAATACGGTCGGAGCAATTGGGATCAAGCCCAGGATGGTTGAGAAGGCAGCCAACATCATCGGCCGCATCCGCGAGGTCGCTGATGCGATGACGGCATCGTAGACACTCTTCCCTTCGGCACGATCGGTTTCGATCTGCACAATCAGAATCACCGCGTTCTTGGCGATCATACCGATCAAGGCCAAAACACCAAGAATGGCAACAAAGCCAAGCGGCTGATCAAAGGTCAGCAACGTCAGCACCACGCCTATCAGCCCCAGCGGTAAAACGCACACCACCATCACTAACCGGCGAAAGCTAACCAGCATCACCATCATGACTACCAGCATCAGCAAGATCATCAGCGGCACTACGGCGAACACCGAAGCGCGGGACTCTTTGCTCTCCTCGTACAGCCCACCGGTTTCGACCTTGTAAGGCTTGGGCAGCTTGGCAGCAAATGCCGCGACCTGCGGTGCCAACGCCTCCACTACGGTATCTGGCATCTCCCCACTGATCACATCGGCGCGCACAGTCAAGGTCGGTACCCGGTCACGACGCCACACCAAAGGAAATTCCTGCTCCTCAACAAAGGTCGAGAACTGGCTCAACGGCACCATTCGCCCACTCGGGGTCGGTACCTGCAGCGAGCTGAGCGTTTCCAGTGAGGCGCGCTGTTCGTCAATGGCGCGGGCCACAACGTTTACTAGGTAAATATCGTCACGAACCTGCGTCACTGTCGTGCCTGTCACTGCGGCATTGAGCACACCGGCCAGCGCACTCGAACTGATGCCCAGTTGACGGGCTTCTTCTTGATTGACGCGCACATGAATCTGACGCGCCGGCTCCATCCAGTCGAAGTTAACGTGCCGGGCGCGGGCGTCAGCACCGATAAGCACAGCCAAGTCGAGGGCAATGGCGCGCACCTTATCGTTGTCTGGTCCGCTCACCCTATACTGCAAGGGCCACCCCACAGGTGGGCCTAGCTCGAGAGGGGAGACCCGTGCTACTACATCAGGAAACTGCTCAGCGAGAAGTTTCTCCAATTTAACCTGTAGCCGTTCTCGCGCTTCAATATCTTTAGCCACCACCACCAATTGAGCGAAGAACGGATTAGCCAGCTGAACATTTAAGGTCAGGATAAAACGCACCGCCCCCTGGCCAACATAGGTACTGAAGTGCTCAACATCGGGATCATCTTTAAGGAACGCTTCGAGCCGCTGGGCTTGCACCTCAGTGGCATAGATAGAAGCGTTCTGGCGCAGGCTCAAATCCACCGTCAATTCAGGGCGATCAGAGGCGGGGAAAAACTGCTGCGAAACGAACTGCGACAAGAATAAGGTAATGACGAAAGCCCCCAGCGTCAGGCCGATGGTCAACCATTTGGCGCGGATCGCCGCACGCAAGAAAGCACCATAAGCATTTAGTAACTTACTCGGCTTGGCTTGTAACTCGGCCTTAGGTGTCTTGAGTATCGCTTTACCAATCAAGGGTGCAAAAATCACCGCCACCAGCCACGAGACGATCAGCGAAATACCCACCACTGAGAAAATCGAAAAAGTGTACTCACCCGCCGAGCTCTGGGCAAAACCAATGGGTACAAAACTGGCGATGGTCACCAGCGTCCCTATCAGCATCGGGGCAGCCAAGGTGCGATAAGCGAAAGTGGCGGCCTCATCTTTACTGTCCCCGGCAGCCAAGCGCCGCATCATGGCATCGACCGTGGTCATGGCATCATCGACCAACAGACCAAGGGCGATAATCAATGCGCCTAGAGATATCCGGTGCAGATCGATATTGACGATATCCATCACGGCAAACACGATCACCAACGTCAGCGGAATCGCCAGTGCTACTACGGTGCCGGGCCGAATCCCCAAGCTGAGAAAGCTGCAACCAAGAATGATTACGATAGCCTGCCAAAGCGAGGTCATAAAATCGCCAATTGCCACATCCACCGTAACGGCCTGATCGGCCACCAGTGTCGGTTCAATGCCCACCGGCAAACCGGCGGTAATATCGGCCATTTCGGCGCGAATACTGCTCCCCAATTGGAGAATGTCACCTGCGTCGCGCATGGCAATTGCTAAGCCAATAGCCGGTTGGCCATTGATACGAAACATCGGCTGCGGCGGGTCGACGTTGCCTCTGCGC
>NZ_CDBI01000079.1:0-233352 GCF_000820025.1 Aeromonas popoffii | reverse complement strand
CGCTGGCAATATCGCCAAGACGAATCATCCGCCCGCCAGCAACAATGGTCATGGCTTCAATATCACGCTCAGAATCCAGCGCACCACTAACACGCAAAAACACCCGCTCGTGCTCAGACTGAATCACGCCCGCCGGGGTTACCAAGTTTTGCGCCTGCAGTGAGGCTAAAATCGCCGGTAGGTCAAGGCGCAAGCCAGCCAAGCGTTCGGTGGAGAACTCGATAAATATTTGCTCATCTTGAGCGCCCAACACTTCTATCTTGGAAACGTCCGGCACCTGGAGCAGCCGTGAGCGGGCGCTTTCGACGTAATCACGCAACTCGCGGAAGGTAAAACCGTCGGCCGTAAACCCATAAATAATGCCGAAAGTGCTGCCAAAGTCATCATTGAAGAATGGCCCGACCACGCCCGATGGCAGGGTATGACGCATATCACCAATATTTTTACGTACCTGATACCAAACATCTTCAACCTCGGCGGGCGGGGTTGACTGCTTCAGGTCGACAAAAATCGTGGCCTGGCCCGCAGTGGTGTAACTGCGCACACGCTCAAGATGATCCGTCTCTTGTAAGGTGCGCTCGAGGCGCTCAGTAACCTGCAGCAGGGTTTCCTCAACCGTAGCCCCTGGCCACGCAGCTCCGACCACCATGCTCCTGAAGGTAAACGCAGGGTCCTCGCCACGGCCCAAGTTAGTAAACGATAGCGTCCCCGCCACCACGGAGAGAATCATCAAAAACACCACCAACGAGCGCTTCGAAAGCGCCCACTCAGACAGATTCGGACCTATCACGATTTACTCGCCTCTAGCAGACGGACCTTCTGGCCCGGACGCAGCGCCTGTACTCCGGCAGTCACAACCACATCACCAGGGTTAAGCCCTGCACCAACCTGGACCTTGGCCGTATCTTGGCCGCGCACCTCGATAGTGCGTAGCGACACTGTCAGTGCCTGCGCGTCGACCACCCATACTGCAGGTTTGCCACCCGCACGGGTTAACGCCGAGGCGGGAACCTCAATGCTGGAAGCCACGGACAGTTTTAAACGTCCAGTCACAGTGCTACCTAAGCGCATCGCCGGTGGTGGATTAAGCAGACCAATACGCACAGCAAAAGTGCCCGTTACCGGGTCGGCACGGGGCGAAATTTCACGCACCTTGCCTACGGCAGTAACCTGTGGGTCGCTGGTTAAAAAGACCGTGATCTCCGAGTTGCTCTGTGCACTGTCTTTGATCTGTGCCGGCACACCAAATACCGCATCACGTGCACCATCGCGCGCAACCTGAACAACCATCCGCCCTGCCCCGACCACCTCGCCCGCCTCAGGACCACGTGCCGTCACCACACCAGCCACATCAGACAAGAGACGCGTATAGCTCAAGCGGTTCTTCGCCAAGTCAACCTGCGCCTTCACTGCCTTAACCTGTGCATCTGCCGTCCCCAAAAGCGCCTCGGCTTGGTCATAAGTAGCCCGCGAGACGGCATCCTGGGCGACCAGCTCACGCATACGCCCGTAGTTGTTACGCGCCTCAAGCAACTGCGCGCGAGCCGCAGCTAACTGAGCGCGCGCCGCCTGTAGACCACGCTCCTCATCTTGCTGATCGAGCCGAGCAATCAGTTGACCAGCCTTGACGCTGTCGCCAATATCCACTGTGCGCATGATCATTCGACCGTCGATACGAAACGACAAGTTGATTTCAGCCTGCGCCTGCACTGTGCCGGTCAACGAAAACGCGCCATTGCTGTCACGACTTTCGATGGTCATCACGCGAACCGGGCGAATCTCCGCTTGCAGCTCTTCACCCTCCCGCTGGCAGCCCGTGACTAGTGCCAGAGAAGCAAGCGCGAGTACAGCGGTCGCGGCATGTAAATGGCCAACACGCGTGGCAAGGTAATTCACAAACACAGAACGACTCCTTTCAATGGTATTGGCACTTGTTCGAGCGGGCGCAGTCAGCCATCAATCATTAAACCTTGGGTGGCTGTCCACTGGGACCTTGACCACGAATATAACCCGGTAACCGGCCGCTCGGTACTATGACTAAAAGAGCCAGCGCAGCCATTAACAGAAATGTCAGTTTCAGCGCTTTAAGGCGTGCCTCAGCGTTAATTCTCACGGCCTCGTCAACCTGCTCCGAGGTTGCCGTGGTTCGCGACATAACACCGAGCAAGCGATCGTTACTGACGAAGGTGGCCCGATCGAGATCAACCTGTTCAATCAGGGCTGCAGGAATAGTCGGATTCTCAACCAAGGCGCTATTTATATTCATGCTCAGGATACCCACCACCAATGCACCGGCAATGGCGCTGCCAACACCTGCCGATAAATTATTCACCGTGCCACGCAGCGATCCCACGTCACCAGCCAATTCTTTTGGCGATGAGGTGACCAACACGTTAAATAGCAGCGTAACCAACGCACCTTGGCCCAAACCGAACATGACTAGGCCCAGCACAACCAACCAGTTGCTCCAGTCGTTTTTCATCACGAAGGCCAGCAGCGCCATCGCAATCGACACCAACACAAAAGAATAACGGGCGATCTGGCGGGGCGCCAGTCGATCATAAAGACCAACGACAAGAATAGCCGCAGTAAACACTGACAGTTGGTAAGGGATCATCGCCACTGCGGTGTCGAAACTAGAACGCCCCTGGACCATTTGGATATACAACGGCACGAGGAAGGTCAATGCATTACCCAAGATCACAATCGACATCATCGAGTACACCGCCGCCCGTTCCTGTGGCGACTGGATAACTTCAAGGGCTAACAAGGGCGTTTCGTGACGTGCCTGGCGACGCTGCGCCCAAGCCACGAACAACTGAATACCCACCAAACCGACAATCAGCATGAGCAACGCCGGTGATAGCCCCAGCACATTGAACGGTGCAAGTGTATTGGCCAGCATCAGCCCCCAATTGTTCAGGTTGTTGACCCCAAGGCTGATCAGGATGACTGAGGTTGCGGCCAGGATCACCCCGACACCGTCAATTTTCACCTCAGGCACCTTGGCAACGGGCTTGAGTCGCAGAGTAAGAAACAGGGTTATCGCGGAAAACGGGATAACCAGTCCAAACGCATAGCGCCAGCCAAGGTAGGTACCGACCACACCAGCCACAAAGAAGGCGGTTACCGTCGCCATAGCCTGCACGGCCCCCAGAATACCCAGCGCTTTGGCTTGCTGCTTGCCGGAGTAATTGTTGGCAATCAGCACTACCAAGGTTGGCACTATGGCGGCCGCAGCCAAGCCAGCGATGCCTTGCGCGGCAATCATCACGGCTACATTGGGGCTGAAGGTCATCATCACCATCGACCCGCACAAAACAACAGTTGCCAAACGAAATACCGTGAGCGCACCAAACATCTGACTGAGTTTAGCGCCGAGCATAATAAAACCGGCAACCGCCAGAGAGTACGCCACGATAGCAGTCGCCACCGTCGTCGGGGCCGTATTGAACTCCTCGACAATACCGCCAATAGATACCGGCAAGGCGTTGATATTCAACGACATTTGTGCTTGCCCCATCGAGATGATAATCATCGGAAGCCAAGATGCTTGCTGCTCCGTTTGCTCACCCATGCCTGCAGAGAACGCCTTAGTCATAATGTTTCATCCCTGGATAATTACGCCAAGCCAACTGACTGGCGAGATACATCGATACACCCAACCACTCAATGGTCAGGCTTAGAGGCAAACAGGTTCAAACCCATCCGTTCGGAGAGAAACTTCGCCACCCGCTGTCCTTTAATGCTGTTGCCAGCCTCATCGAGCGCAGGCGAAAACGTGCCCAATCCCCCCTTACCCGGCACCACGGTAACAATACCACCGCTAACACCGCTCTTGCCCGGCAAGCCTATTTCATACAGCCAGTCACCCGAAAGCTCATACAGCCCGGCGGTTGCCAGCACAGCCAGTACACGCTTACAGATCGAGGCATCCACCACCCGCTCTTCGGTAATAGGGTTGACCCCGCCATCCGCCAACGTCGCCCCCATGATGGCAAGGTCACGAGCCGAGACGTTTAGCGAACATTGCTTGGTGTAAATATCGGTGGCTTCGAGGGCGTCGAAATACATCCGATCGTAGCCCTCCAGCAATTTGGCTATGCCGCGATTACGTAGATTAGTGGCGGCTTCAGAGTCGTAAACTTCGCGATTGAGGGTGAGTTTTCGGCCGGCAAAACGCGACAGGCCCTCTTCGATAAACTGCCATTTCTCATCGGCGTTAACACCTGGCGCGAGGCTGGTGGCTGCGATAGCCCCGGCGTTGACCATCGGGTTCATGGTTCGGTCTTGGTTGAGCTCGACCGCCATCACCGAATTAAAGGGCAGCCCCGTGGCATTCACGCCGAGCTTAGTGCGCGCCTCGGCTTCGCCAATCGCCTGACAAATCAGAGCGAACACAAAGGGCTTGGAGACGCTCTGAATGGTAAACTCATAGGAAACATCGCCAGCCGTATAAACCGCCCCGCCGACTCCCACAACACAGATACCAAAAAGCTCACGCGGCACTTTAGCCAAGGCCGGAATGTAATCGGCTACCCGTCCCTCATCCAGCGACCGATAACGCTCGTACGCCTCGGCCACCAATGACTCTATCTGTTCGGCAGGTGGCAAATGTCCGGTCGATACGGACTCAAGTAGCACATTTTCATCAAGTGGAATCCGTGTGTGCATGTCGTGCTCCTGTTTCGCTGGACGATTGTACTTACTCGGGACTATTCGCACCGTTAGCACTTGGTGCCGCCGTGCTGCGGCCACCGCCAAGACCCTCTTCGATACGTTTAAGCATGTAAGAAAAGAATGGATTGGAAGACATCCGCGTCAGCGAGTCCATGCTCACGATCAGCGTACCGCGCTCCCCGCGTGCCGCCATCGCGCCTAAATTAACGCCGTAATCGAGGTTATCTCCTGGGGTTAAACCATACAGTGAATCGTCGAGCGGAAATGGCAGCGCTAGATGCGACAAGGAAAAAACTTCACGCGGGTAAACCAAGCCCAAGGCACGCGTTTGCCCCTTTGTTGAACCTGCCGGGGTGGTGCGCTCCATAACCTCTGCTTGGTTAGGGCTAATGTTACTGATAACGGTCGCGGTATAGGCACGCGGCGGCGCAGGTAATAAACGTTTCAGCACGGTATCGTTACTCACGCGCAGTAGCGGGCCAATCTTAGTATTGCGGTTGATGTCAAACAACACCAACTCACTGCCATTGGCAGGCAGATGAGCATAGAGCGCGTTGATGATTGCCCGCGTGCTAACGGTAAAGTCGACCACCGACTGAAAGGTTAGTATTGGGGCCAATTCTCTCAAGCGACCTTCACTCTCATAGCGCGCGATGCGCTGCTGCAACTCGTTAGACATGAGCGCAGTCTGGCGCGCCGCATTAACCGGAAATGAGTTGTATTTAAACGGATTAAACTCCGGGACTATATTCAACCATGCGGCCTTGGCAAACGCGGGAAATACTGCAGGCCAGCCCATCATGCCGGCAAATCGCGCCATACTGGTGATGCCGATCATTGGCGAGATCAGCACAATGCGATCTGGGCGAGACAGCGCCTTATCAGAGAGAGCTTCAAGGGCATAATTCATCGCCAACGCGCCGCCATTGGAGAAACCGATAATATGCAGAGGCGTAGACGCACCACCCAGTCGACGCGCTTCACGCGCAGCCATCCGGGTCGCTGCCGCCCACTGCTGCCACTCAACTTTGGTCAAGCCGCCCGGAACAGTGCCATGCCCCGGCATCCGCGCAGCAACTACCACATAACCATCGGCCTGATAACGCAAGGCAATGTGACGCAGACTGTAGGGCGAGTCGGTCAGACCGTGCAGCAACACCACCGCACCTATGGGCGTGCCCGTCGGCATCATGATGTAAGAGTGGTTCCAGTTATTGGCAAAGTTACCGGGGTAAATTGGGCTATCGACAAAATAACGGTCGCTGGCATTGCGCGACTCGGGATCCAACCGATCACTCACCTCGGTACGTACCTCAGCAAAAATTCGCTCTTCGGCGCTCACGTACTGAGCCCAGTCAGCCATATCAATCTGCTCGACCGTCAATTCATGCGGCACAAAAGTATGCCAAAGCTCCAATGGCGCACCGCGCTGCGAGTCATAAGCACGCACACCCAATATCGTCAGCACGCTGACGCCTAGCACCAACGCTGCCCATTTAAATGTTTTCAGTGTTGCTCTTATCATCGGTTTTATCTCGTGCAATAGCGCAATAATAGACAGTGATGCAATGACAGAAGTCGCGGCAATAGGCAATAATAGATGGCAAAGCCAATTAGACCTAAAGGTTTTAATTGCTATCAGGGTGCTCTAGTGGAACAACTACGATGCCACTAACGGGGGCGCAGGCGTCAGTCATCAGAGCCTTATACTAATACGTGATGCAAGCAGATAAACATGATTATAGCCTGCCCTCACAACACTGCCACTGTTTGAGTCACTGACCTTCCCCATTGAGGACAACAACCATAACATCGGCTACATTGTACGTATGAGCAGTTAACTACTATTCCTTCAGCGCGTTATCAAAACCGATTGCTGGGAAGAAGGCACTGAGCGACGCGGGTAGTGCTGTGTTCCATTGTTCCCAAAACCCCAAGCGCCAATAGCTTGAGATAGTGAGGCCTTATCACCAATTATTAGTATGCTGGAAGCAAAAATCTGCACTACCAAAACCGCCCTCAAGCTGCGGCCCTTTACCTATGCGGTAGCAGCGCCTGCGCGGTGCCTACATGGTCACAATACGCTCTTATATTCATAAAGGATGAGTCGATCACATGCTAAAAACATCGATAAATGCAGCAATTTTACTGGCGTCGGTATTGCCGGCTTTTACTGTGTTCGCCGCCGAGCCGCAGCTTATTTGCTTTGGCAATGAGCCGTCATGGAGCCTGCAGTTTAGTGACAAAAGTCGAGCGCAATTGCTCTTGCCCGAACAGAAAGCGGTCGATTTCCTCGGCCAGAAAACGCATCTGCTTGCGCTCAAAGAGTACGCTTGGCGCGGCAAGCCGGTAACCGGTAAGGGCGGCGAAGCAGTCGCGCTGCTGCGTGAGGCGAGCTGTAGCGACGGTATGTCTAACACCCAACATCCAATGAGCGCAAGGGTATCGCTGCCAGACGGGCAACTGTTGGCAGGTTGTTGTCGCGTGCCAAAGCCAGCTAAGGATACCACGGATACCACCGCCAAGCCGCTCACACTAGAGGGGCCAACATGGCAGTTAGACTCTCCTAGCGGTAGCTTTGCCGGTATCGCAATTGACGCGGCAAAGCCTGTAACGGTACGTTTTGAGGCAGGCCGTTTGAGCGGTTTTTCCGGCTGTAATAGGCTTATGGGTGGCTATAACCTGAGTACTGGCAAGGTGACAATTAGCATGTTAGCCGGTTCGATGATGGCTTGCCCGGAGCCACAAACGACGCTGGAGAACGCCGTGAGAGCGGCACTCAGCGGCACTCTGGCGTATGCCATTAATACTGAGCAACTGAGCCTGAGCACTGCCACTGGTGCGGTATTGACATTTAAAGCGCAGCCCGCGGCAACGCTTGAGGGCGTGTACTGGGACGTAACCGGATTCAACAACGGCCGCCAAGCAGTCGTTAGCGCTCTGCCTGGCACGCGTTTGAGCATGGTCTTTGAGCAAGGCCAGGTACACGGCAGCAGCGGTTGCAATACTTATCAGGCGAGCTTTACCTCGGTCGAAAATCGCCTGAGCATCGGCCCATTGCTGAGCACACGTATGGTTTGCCCCGCCGATGGGGTGATGCAACAAGAGCGCGAGTTTCTCGCGGCGCTGGAGTCGGTAAAACTATGGGAAATACGCGACGGTTTGTTGGATGCACATCGTGCGGATGGCGAGCGTGTGTTTAATGCCGTCGTCAGCGCTCCATAAGAACCCACAATCCATTTGATGGACACAGTACCGATCATGCACAACGCTAAACAGTACCGCGCATCGACAACAGGAGCTTGTCCTATGAGTGTGCGCAACCTTCTACTGATCGGTTTTACCCTCGCCTGTGTGGCGACAGCCTTTTTGTTACCGGCCGTGCCGCAGCCGCTGGCTTACCATAATTTTGCCGACCAACGCAGCTTCTTGGGGATCCCGCATTTCAATAACGTGGTCTCCAATATAGGTTTTTTTCTGGCGGGTACCTTGGGGTTGGCCCTGCTAATCCGCAGCCGCGTGCGGTTTGAATTTATGCGTGAGCGTTGGCCTTATTTGGTGTTTTTCTTTGGTATATTCGCGACTGCTTTAGGTTCAAGTTACTACCATCTAGCCCCCGACAATGACCGACTGTTCTGGGACCGTCTGCCGATGACCATTACCTTTATGGCCTTAGTCGCCAGCCAGATTTCAGATCGCATCAGCGTGCGCACCGGGCTAGTGTTATTAGTACCGATGTTACTGATTGGTGCCTTATCGGTTATTTACTGGCGTGTGACCGAGCGGCAAGGCGTTGGCAACGTGCTGCCGTACGCAATGCTGCAGGCTTATGCAGTACTGGCTTTACTTTTTCTGGCTATTTTGCAACCATCACGTTACTCACGCGGTAGTGATCTTTACTGGATCTTTAGCTGGTATGTGTTAAGCAAGGTGCTCGAAACCTATGACGCCGAAATCCTTAGTCTTAGCCATTTTGTCAGCGGCCATACCTTGAAACATTTTGCCGCCTCGCTGGGCGGTTTTATTGCCTGTTACATGCTGATAAATCGTGTGTTACAACATCCAGCAACGACGGCTGATGAGTCGCTTAAAACACCATCAACACTGCCTTAATCATCAGTACAGGGGGGTCTATGCGTTACGTTTACGCCGCTTTAATCATCGTCATCACGACGACTGTTTTACTGTTTAAAATTCAAAATATAAGTCTTGTCACAGTTTCGCTGCTTAATATGAGCCTGACGCTGCCGGCGTCGCTACTGATCGCCGGCGTTTACGTGCTTGGCATGCTCACCGGCAGCGCACTCTGGTCGCTTCTGCGCAGCTGGCTACAGGCCGCGATGCGCAAGCCCGGGTAACACCATCGCCGGCGAGTTTACGCCGGCTACACCTAAACCAATTAGGCAACGCAAAGGAAACACACCAATATGAGCAATTTCTGGGATTTCTTCTGGTTAATACTCTCAAGTTTTATCTTTATCGCTTACCTTTTGGTACTGTTCCAGATCGTCGGCGATCTGTTTCGCAACACTGAAATGGGCGGCGGATTTAAAGCTCTGTGGATCCTCGGACTGATATTCTTGCCGATGTTTACCGCGCTGATTTACATTGTTAGCAATGGCGCAGGTATGGCCCAGCGTCAACGTGCGGCGATGCAGCGGGCCAAATCAGATACCGAAGACTATATTCGGCAAGTGGCAGGTAAATCACCAGTCGAGCAGATCTGCGAGGCCAAAGCCTTGCTCGATAACGGCGCGATTAATGCTGATGAGTATGCCCAACTCAAAGCCAAAGCACTGGCCTAAGCATATGCAGCGCCGCATCTTGGCGCTCAACCGTTAAACCAGAGAGCCCGCTGTGGATGCGGGCTTTTCAGTTTTTGCTGCAAGCGTTACGCGGCGTAAATGGGATGGTCGCCCCTCCCCAAAACGGCATCTGAGTGCCAAAGTGACGAATGTAATGTAATTCACCCCTGGTTCCCTAGTGGTTACACTGGCGGGCTCTCACAGCTCAAGGCCTGGTTATCTCCTCAGCGCCATGACGCCCCTGGCGCTGTTGTCCGTTTTGAAACGGCACCCAGTAAACAGATGCAGGTCGATTTCACCATTATCCGCGAGCGGGATGCCTATGGTGAAGGTGACCATCGTTGGCACCCGACCCTGCTCGCCCTGGCCGAAGAGTTCGGTTTGCGCCCCCGCGTCTGCCGTCCCTACCGGGCCCAGACCAAAGGCAAGGTCGAGCGTTTCAGCGCAGCTTTGTCACACCACTGGCTGCCACCCTCAAACAGGCAGAACTGGCACTGGATGTGTCAACCGCCAATGCCCATATTGGCCCCTAGTTGCAAGACATCGCCAACCAGCGTCGCCATGGCACTACCAGTGAAGTCCCGGCTATCCGATTACAGCAAGAGCTGCCTCATTTTTTACCCCTACCACAGGCGCTGCCCGTTAGTCCCGGCACCACTGCCACGGAGCGCACCATGTCGCTAGAGAGCTTGCAGCATCCGCTATCGGTATACCAAGACCTGCTGGAGGTGAACGTATGAACTTGTAGCATGAGCGCCTGATGGCCCTGAGTCAGACACTGCGCTTGGAAGGGATTGCTGCCCAGTGGCCAGCACTGGCTTAGAAGACAGCCAACGAGGAGGCGAGCTTCGCCGATTATCTGGAGTGGTTGCTGCACCCAGAACAGACCTTGAGGACCGAGCGTACCCAACTGTAGTGGTCTAATCATCCCGGACACCATTTTAGGTGGTACAGTCGCCACCAAGATCAGAGGTGTTCAATGACAAGATTACGTCGCTCATTTACTGCCCAATTCAAACTCGAAGCCGCATCCCTGGTGCTCGACCAGGGATATTCTGTCCCCGAAGCAAGCCGTTCACTGGATGTCGGTGAAACCGTACTTCGCCGCTGGGTTCAGCAACTGCAATCCGAAGAACCGGCACCACTCCTATCAGCAAAGCGCTGACTCCGGAGCAGCAGAAAATTCAGGAGCTGGAAGCCCGTATCAACCGGCTCGAGCGCGAAAAGGACATTCTAAAAAAGGCTACGGCTCTCTTGATGGCGGACGAGTTCACACGTACGCGCTGATAGACCGATTAAGGGAGCAAGCCCCTATCACCCTGGTCTGCTGCGCTTTCGATGTTCCCACTTCCTGTTTTTACGATTATCTGGCTCGCAGGCGAGCGATTAACCCTGAGCGCATGCAACAGCGCAGCGAGTTGCGCCGTTTGTTTAAAGAGAGCCGGGGTTCGGCAGGCAGTCGCGCCTTGATGTCGATGATGCGGGAGTTGGGGTATCAGATTGGCCAGTTCAAAGTACGTAACCTGATGAAGGAAGCCGGGCTGACATCCAAGCAGCCCGGCGCACACAGCTATAAGGTTGCACGGTCTGAACGACCGGATATTCCCAATCTGCTGGCCCGCGAATTTGATGTTCCGCAACCCAATCAGGTGTGGTGTGGCGATATCACCTGCGTCTGGGTCGGTGGTTGTTGGCATTACCTGGCCGCAGTGCTCGACCTCCATACCCGGCGGGTCGTTGGCTGGGCGATGTCTGACAAACCTGATTCAGAATTGGCAATCAAAGCGCTGGAGATGGCTTATCAGCAACGGGGTTGCACCTCTGGTGTGCTGTTTCACTCTGACCAGGGCAGCCAATATGGCTGCCGGGCATTTCGGCAACGACTGTGGCGCTATCGCATGACCCAGAGCATGAGTCGTCGTGGTAACTGCTGGGATAACGCCCCGAAGAAGCCTGAAGTCAGAGTGGCTCCCGGTAACGGGATACATGAGCGTGCGGGAAGCAAAGCGGGATATCAGTTATTACCTGATGGATTACTACAACTGGCGGCGTCCACATCGCCACAATGACGGGATACCGCCAGCACAAGCCGAGGTTCGGCCTAACCAAGTGTCCGGATTTAGTTGACCACTACACCGGGGAATATCCCGGAACGCGTTGCGGAGCTGGAGAAACAGGCAGGGCAGTTTGTATTGCCGGAGCGAAGTTATCCCCGCAGCGTGAAGCCAAGGCCACAGAAGTATGGAGTTAAAAAAACCAATAAAAAAACAATGCCAGTCAGGCTTAACTGACTGGCATTGCCCTCCGACCAGGTCTTTCTGATCTTGGTCAGCAACGCCCGCTCATGGATGTTGCACTGGCCTTTGAACAAGGATTCCTGGTGGGTTTTCCACAATAGCGGTGTGTTGCGGCCATGGTTGGTTTGCAGGCTGATAACCAGGGGGCTGTGGTCATCGGCCTCAAACTCGGTCCAGTCTATGGATACGACAATCTCGGTGCGTTCGGACACCACATAGGGAACCCAGTCATCGAAAAGGCGCCAGACATTGAGCTGGATGTTGGTCAGCAAGCGGTCGACTTGCTTGACCGCGTACTTGTGTTCAAGACCACTGGCCAAAGAGAGGCCATTGCCAATGGGATGACCAGCGAGCCAGACTCGATAACCCCGTGGGTTTCATGGGCGAGCGACAACACACGTTTGGCATGCATGTCCTGCCAGAAAATGTCATCAATGTGGTTGAGAATGATGTCGTGATTAAGCATTGGGCTACTCTGTTCGGTATTGGCGGGTCAAAAACGCAGAGCATACCTCAGAGGCCGCACCGCGCCTCACTCGTATGAGGGGATGGCTAAGGTAATGCGGCTCTGCATTCAGGTGAATAGTACGGCCTGTCTCCTTCCGCCCCCGATACGTTTTTTTTAGGAATAACCGAAGAGGCGACAACTATCCTGACACCGGAGTATCCATACCTTTTCTGAGCACCCAGAATTTACTTATGGCAATCCTGATGATTCTCACTGGGGCTTTCTAACAGAAGGTCTATGCTTATACCTCTACTTCGAAGAGTAAAAACGCGGATATCTAAAGTACCTAGGCTACGGCGAAAACCGCTTCAACTATCACAAAGGCAACGACTGGCGGCTAGCTTGGCGTTTACGAAGGGGCATCAAGGGCAATAATTTCAGCACTGACTTGCAAGCTACTTGGCTAATCGGCAGTTTCCAAGTGTGCCGGGCTGCTTTGTGGAGCAATGGAGCAGTATTTTACAGGTTATGGCGAGACAATCCTCGGCTACAGCGTAAACGATTAATCGCGGCCGTTTCTGTTATGGCATCTCGCGGTAATGCTTGAGCCATGCATCGGAGAGGGCTTAAACCAGTACAATCACGTCAATGTAATCTGCCTTGGTGCACATTCAGTATTTTTGGCAGTTTTACTATTTTAGACGGGTAAAATATTGTGACAATCAGCTTGACAAAGCAACAGGGTTGACCTTGTTCTTTAACAAGAAGTTGAGTGTTTAAGCAAGGGGTTAGCGCAGTCGGGTGTCTCACCCGGTATAAGTTTCAAGGAGGACAATAGAATATGGCTGTTACAGAACAAAAAATGTCGCGGATGGCTCTAACCGCGATGGTAGTTGGCGGCATGGTCGGTGCCGGGATTTTCTCGCTACCAAGAACCTTTGCCGGAGCAACCGGGCCGCTGGGTGCACTGATTGCGTGGATTATTGCCGGTACCGGCATGTATATGCTGGCGCGAGTTTTTCAATTCTTGGCTGAGCGCAAACCGAATATCGATGCCGGCGTATTCGCTTATGCCAAAGAAGGTTTTGGTGACTATCCGGGCTTTCTCTCGGCTTTCGGATATTGGATCGGCAGTTGCATAGGTAACGTGTCTTACTGGGTGCTGATCAAGTCCACCTTGGGTGCGTTCTTTCCGGTATTCGGCGATGGCAATACGGTGATCGCCATCGGTGTTGCTTCAATCGGCATTTGGTTATTCCATTTCTTGATTCTGCGCGGCGTACAGCAGGCCGCCTTTATCAACAGCATTGTCACGGTCGCCAAGGTCATTCCGATCATGGTGTTTATCGTCTTGCTGTTTTTTGCATTCAAGATCGATCTGTTCAGCATGAATCTGTATGGCGGCGACTTGACTGTAGGCCTGTTCGAACAGGTCAAGGCCACCATGCTGGTCACTGTGTTTGTGTTTATCGGCATTGAAGGCGCCAGCGTGTATTCACGCTACGCCAAAGAGCGCGCCGACGTCGGCAAGGCAACCATCCTTGGCTTTATCGTGGTTACCGGCTTGATGGTGCTGGTTACCTTGCTGCCCTACGCAGTGATGGAGCGCGCCGAAATTGCCGGCCTGCGTCAGCCATCGATGGCTGGCGTGCTGGAGTCGGTAGTCGGCCCGTGGGGGGCGATGTTTGTCAGTGCAGGCTTGCTCGTCTCAGTGCTGGGCGCTTATTTGGCCTGGGCGCTGATCTGTGCGGAGGTAATGTTCGCAGCGGGCAAGTCAAAGGACATGCCAGCGATGTTTGCCAAGGTCAACAAAAACAACGTGCCGGTCACGGCGCTTTGGGTGACCAGCATCATCGTCCAGATCATTGTGATCACCACCTATTGGTCGCGTGATGCGTTCTCGCTGATGCTTAACCTGACTAGCGCCACCACCTTGATCCCCTACCTGTTTGTGGCTGCCTACGGCTTGATGATTGCCAAGCGCAGTGAAACCTATGAGGTGCGTCCACAGGAACGAAATCGCGACCTGCTGATCGCCAGTTTTGCTGTGTTGTATACGCTGTTCATGATTTACTCCGGCGGCTTGAAGTTCATCCTGTTGTCGGCGGTGTTGTTTGCGCCTGGCACTGTTTTGTATTTCATCGCCCGCCGTGAGCAGGGCAAGGTGGTGTTCGATAAGGCCTCGGATTGGATCATCTTCGCTGTGATTGCCGCCGCGGCTATTTACGGCGTTTACGGCTTAGCGACTGGCGCTATCTCTATTTAACCAAGGGAGTTGATCATGACAAATGCAAGTGAAGTCAAATTTGGCGTGCATTCGGAAGTCGGCCAGCTGCGCAAAGTGATGGTCTGCGCGCCGGGCCGTGCGCATGCCCGGCTTACCCCGAGCAACTGCGACGAGCTGCTGTTCGATGACGTTATGTGGGTCGAGAACGCTAAACGTGATCACTTCGATTTCACCAACAAGCTGCGCGATCGCGGCGTTGATGTGGTCGAAATGCACAGCTTATTGGCTGAAACTGTCGCTATTGCTGAGGCCAAGAAGTGGATTCTTGATCATCAGGTTGTGCCTAATCAGGTTGGCCTTGGGCTGGTAGATGAGATTCGTAGCTACCTCGAAGGCCTGTCGCCACGAGATCTGGCCGAGACGCTGATCGGCGGCTTGTCCACTGACGAGTTTCCCGAAACCTTCGGCGGCGAAACCCTCAAGCTGGTGCGTGAAGCCGCAGGTGTGACCGAATACCTGCTGCCGCCTTTGCCGAATACCTTGTACACCCGAGACACCACCTGCTGGATTTACGGCGGCGTTACGCTTAACCCGCTGTACTGGTCGGCGCGTCACGAAGAGACCATCCTCACCACCGCTATTTATAAGTTCCATCCCGATTTTGCCGGCAAGGTCAAAGTCTGGTGGGGCGATCCTACCGAAGACCATGGCATGGCCACCTTAGAGGGCGGCGATGTAATGCCGATCGGCAAGGGTAACGTGCTGATCGGCATGAGCGAACGAACCTCGCGTCAGGCCATTAGCCAGTTGGCCGCGACCTTGTTCAAGCAAGGTGCAGCGGAGCGGGTAATCGTTGCAGCGATGCCTAAACTGCGCGCGGCTATGCACTTGGACACCGTGTTCACCTTTGCTGACCGCGACTGCGTGCTGCTTTACCCAGACATCATGGATCACGTCAGCACCTTCTCGTACCGCCCAAGCGACAAGCCAAGCGGTATCGAACTGGTCAAGGAAAAGGGCCGCTTTACCGATGTGGTTGCGCAATCCTTGGGTCTGAAGAAGCTGCGGGTGGTGGAAACCGGTGGTAACGCTTACATGCGTGAGCGCACGCAGTGGGACAGCGGCGCCAACTTGGTGTGCGCATCGCCGGGGGTGGTATTTGCCTATGATCGTAACGTGCACACCAACACCCTGTTGCGCAAAGAGGGGATCGAAGTGGTCACCATCGTTGGTTCCGAACTCGGCCGTGGCCGTGGCGGCGGCCATTGCATGACCTGCCCGATCAGCCGTGATGAGGTAGATTTCTAAGCGACGTCTGCAACAGCAATCGCCGCCACTTTTGGCGGCGGTTTTACTGGTGCTGGTGACAACGCGTTAAGCGGCAGACAATGGCGCTCAGTTCAAGCGCTGCATGTCTAGCCGTCATATGAACATTAACCGAGGCATATCTGAATGTTCAGTTTTATTCGCAGACCTAGCACGCCGCAACCACTGTCGCTGTTTGAGGCGATCATTCCGGTCGCTTGTCTGGTTATCTTGGTTGCCTTGTCTTATTTTTTATTTGGTGATGCTGGTGCCGGTGGCCCTAACCAAGTTGCGCTGGTTACCGCGACGATGATTGCGGTGTTTATCGGTTGGCGTCGAGGACACACGCTTGAGGCGCTGGGTAAAGCCGCGACTGATAGCGTGTCCACTGGCATTGGTGCGATCTTTATTTTGTTCGCGGTCGGCGGCCTGATTGGCACTTGGGCACTCAGTGGCACGCTGGTGGCTATGGTTTATTACGGATTACAGCTACTTAATCCAGATTACTTCTTCGTAACCGCGTGCGTGATCAGTGCCATCGTTTCGGCCAGCATTGGTAGCTCTTGGACAGTGGTCGGCACCATCGGTGTCGGTTTTATGGGGATAGCCCTGAGCATGGGCTTGAATCCGGCGATAGCGGCGGGCGCGGTGATCTCGGGTGCTTACTTTGGCGATAAGTCGTCGCCACTCTCGGACTCGGCCAATCTCTCCGCAGCCGCTGCTGGTGTCGATTTGTATCAGCATATCCGTGAGACACTGCTGACCTCGCTAATGGCCTTGTTGCTCTCGTTAGTGTTTTTCTTTATGTGGGGTGAGCCAGGAGATTTCGACGCCGCAGATAAAATTGCTGCGATTCAAAACTCATTCCAGCCACAGTTGGTGATGTTTGTGCCGCTAGTGTTGGTGATTTTGTTGGCATTGTTCCGCTTTCCGCCCTTTACCGCTATTTTCCTTGGCTCGATTGCCGGTGGTCTACTCGCGGCGGTTATGGCCCCGGAGCGGGTGCTGGCTTTTGCCGCTGCCAACGAGGGAATTCCGCAGTGGCTGGCGTTATTGGAAGGCGTCTGGCGGGCCTTGGCCAATGGCTATACCTCAACCTCGGGCTTTGCTCCGATGGACATGCTGGCATCGCGTGGCGGTATGGGCAGCATGCTCAATACCATCTGGCTGATTATCAGCGCCTTAGCGTTTGGTGGGGTAGTTGAGAAGGTCGGGGTGCTTGAGCGGCTAATCACCCCGATTATTCAGAAAGCTAAGTCGGACGGTGCTTTGGTTGCCTCGCTGGCAACCTCAATTGTGGCCACTAATATCGTCACCGCCGACCAATACATCGCCATTGTGCTGCCGGGGCGGATGTTTAAATCGGCCTTTGCCAAGCGTGGCCTGGCCCCTGTGGTGCTATCGAGGGCGGTCGGCGATACCGCGACGCCAACCTCGGCGTTGATCCCTTGGAACAGTTGCGGCGCCTATATGGCGGCCACTTTGGGGGTAACGACTTGGAGCTACGCACCCTATGCGGTGTTCTGTTTTATCAGCCCGTTACTGACTATCGCAGTGGCTTACGCAGGATTTCGTATGTTGCGTTTGCCAAGCAAGGCTGTGCGGCCAACAAGCTGAATGGCTCGTGCGCTGGCCATGCACGACAACTGGCGGAGTCCACATCACCACCATGACAGATATCGCCAGCAGCCGAAAACCGGCCTAACCAAGTGTCCGGATTTAGTTAACCACTACAGTCAGAATTCGACTGCTGTTGATACTTTTTCGGTAGTTACTTGCCTTGGTGCGAGTTTTTAAGGCGCGCAGGATGGTGTTAATGCCAATGTGAGGACGCAGGCTGTGTCACGGACACCTGAGCCGTTGAAGGCCATCTCGACAATCTTCTCTTTGACACCTGGTTTATGAGCTTCATAGGTGTAAGTGAGCTGAAAAACGTGGGGACAGGCAGGGCAACGAGGACAGTAGACGATGATGGATACCATGAAGAACTGAGTCTCAAAAGCATCACCATATCTTATCAACCGATCGAAAGCATGGGCTGACATAGCATATCCATGCCAAACCCTCGGCAGGCGTGGGCTTGAAGGGAATAAATGGCGGAGAGACAGGGATTCGAACCCTGGGTGGTATTGCTACCACAATTGATTTCGAGTCAATCCCGTTCGGCCACTCCGGCATCTCTCCGCAAGGCTTCATTCTTACCGAACCCGGTCTGGTAAATCAACCAGAATCTCTTTAAAGATCAAATAACTGCCTATAAAACAGGCAAGCAACACTGTTTCTACCGTGGGGCCTGCACGTGGTATTTCGACGGCGCTTTGGCCTCAGCGCACCGGGTCCAGTCCCTTAGACAGCTTGGTAAGTGTGATGACTCCCCCACAACAGGCCTGTTTGTGGGTGACAGGTTGCGGTATTTTCCATCACGGACAGCGTTCAGCCAAGGTTATCTGGCACTGTATTAAAAAAGGGGGGATGTCGTTAAAAGGGCCATTTTCTGAGACAAGACTCCCCTGTAACCCTTGTGGGACGGGCTGGTAATCGGGAGTGGATTGGTTGACAATTTCATCTCTTTTTTCAGGGCTGGCAGTGATCGGCCCTCACGCTATTTGACAGGAAGTACCATGTTCAATGCACGAATCGTCTCACTGCTGCTAATGACAGCGAGCCTCTGGAGCGCGCCAACCTGGGCTACGACCTATACCTTGCCACCGGCTGGCAGCCGCTTGATTGGCGAGCTGGAGGACTACATAGTCCAGCCGGGTGAGCACCTTGAACTGATCGGCAAGCACACCCAGATTGGTTTTTTGGCACTGCTCGAGGCAAATCCCGGGGTTGATCCCTATTTGCCCAAGACAGGCACTCGCTTGACCCTGCCGACCCAGATGTTGCTGCCGGATGTGCCAAGAGAGGGGATAGTCATCAACCTGCCCGAACTGCGTCTCTACTACTTCCCCAAGGGGAAAAATGAGGTGATCGTTTTGCCCATCGGCATCGGCGACATAGGACGGGAAACCCCTGAGATGACCACGACGGTGATCGCCAAGAACCCCAACCCGACTTGGGTACCCGGCCCCATGGTGCGCAAATCCTGGCTGGAGCAGAAGGGCATCACCCTGCCCGCGGTCGTGCCGCCAGGCCCGGACAATCCCCTCGGCAAGTTTGCCATGCGCCTGGGTTACGGCAAGCAGGACTACCTCATTCATGGCACTAACAAGGAGTTTGGCGTCGGGCTGAGGGTCAGTGCAGGCTGCATTCGCCTGCGCCCCGATGATATCGAGGCCCTGTTCAAGATAGTCCCCCTCGGCACCCAGGTACGGGTGATCAACCAGCCGGTCAAGACGGCCCGCGAGCCCGATGGCCGCCACTGGCTGGAGGTCCACTCCCCCCTCTCTCGCACTGAACTGGAGCTGGAGCAGGGTGCCCCCCTGATCCTCTCAGCCGAGGTGGAAACCTTTATCGCCATGCCCGAGATCGACGGTGACAAGGTCGCTGCCGTGCTGAACAATAAAAACGGCGTTCCACGCCCCGTCAGCGGTTAACGGCAACCCTGTGTTCATGAAGGATTTTCCATGAAATACCGCGTCTGGTTCTTGCTCGCCATCTTGCTCAGCCCGATGGCGCTGGCCGACATCCTCTGGATGGACAACGGTGACCGGCTGACCGGCACCATAGAGGAGATCACGGATGAACAGGTGCGCATAGCACTGCCCTACAGTTCACCGGTGACGGTCAAGCGCGAGGCGGTCAAACGCTGGCGTATCGAGAAGCAGGACAAGCCAAAACCGACGGTGAAGACCGGCATTACCCTGCGCGCTCTTACCACGCAGGATGACAAGCGCGCCTGGCTGTGGACCGGCAGCAGCGATCTGAACGTGAGGCTAAGGCACAATGAGAAGCAGACCAACAACGTCAACCTGAAGGCCGAGACAGAGGTTGCCAATCTCGACTGGCGATACAGCCTGAATGGGGAGTACATCTACGAAACGGCCAACAACGTCACCAACAAACATGAGTATCAACTCAAGCCCATGCTGGACTTCTTCTTTGACCAGCACTGGTTCGTGCGCTCTTCCATCGACTATGACTATCAGATGCTCGACGCTAACTACCTGAACCTGAGTTATGCCTCGGGCCCGGGTTATAGGTTCTGGAACGACAAGAAACGGCGCCTTGAGCTCATCACCCAGGTCGGTCTGGAGCGCACATATCTCAGACCTGCGGCCTACGATGAGTCCATCATCGCCGACATCTTTGATGACAGGATCATCAACTATCCCCTCCTCAATTTGGGCTGGGATTACCGACAGCCGGTCATCTTGTGGTCAGAAAGCATAGAGATATTCAGCAAGGTGGGCTACAAGCGCTACCTGGCCCAGCCCTCTCCTTATGTAACCAAGGAGCAATCCATTCAGGGGAGTCTGGGGCTGCGTTACTACTTCAACGATCACTTGCGCCTCTCCTGGTCAAGCGAGTTGGACTGGGAGGATACCCGGTCGGATTACCAAGATATTCACCCACAGCTGGCAGGTCTGGCAGGTAAGGAGTGGCGCCATCTGATAAGCCTGGGGGCCAGCTTCTAGACATCAGGGCAAGCCATTCCTGAACAAGGATCTGTGCCACTGACAAGCACCATAACGCCAGAAATAAAACAGGCTCACCTGGGTGAGCCTGTTTTATTTCAATACGATTCATGCCACCGGGCGACAACCATCACGACATCAGAAGTAGATCCGGGTGACAGATTCAATGACACAGCCGGGACGACGAATGCCTTCGATCTCGACCTTGATCTCCTTGAGCAGCTCAAGCCCCCCCTTGATGGGAGTCACTCGCAGCAATTTGGTGCGTGCGCGGATATTGCTGTCCACCTTGATAGGATACGGAAAACGCACCTGGTCCAGCCCGAAGTTCACCACCATGCGAGCATCCGGAAACTCGGGCGTCGCCTCGTTGATGCTGCCCGTCAACCGTGGCAGCAGCGCCAGGGTCAGAAAGCCATGGGCTATGGTGGTCTTGAACGGCGACTCGGCAGCGGCACGTTCAGGGTTGGTATGGATCCACTGGTTGTCGCCGGTCACGGCGGCAAATGCATTGATCATCTGCTGACTCACCAGCAACCATTCACCCACGTGGGTCTCAGCGCCTATGCTGGGCTGCAGAGTGGCAAACAGGGCAGCCGCCTCACCATTAAGCTCAACTGCCGGCTCATCCGCCTGCTGGGGCTGGCCGTTGGCAACCTGTGCCACGCCCGCTTGCCGCAGCACGGACTGACTGTCAGCATGCAGGTCCAGCACACGACCCAGCAGAGGGTGAAGGTGTGCCTTTTGCTGAAACTCACGCCAGTAGTCTCGGATCGCCGGAGAGAGCCAATCCTTGAGCTCAAAGGGGTGCTGCGCCAGAATTTCACGCTTGCGCTTCAGAAAATCGACAACTTTCATCTACCGATCCCTATTCGATTCAAAGCCTGTAAAGAGGTCTAACCAGTCCCATTTTATGAAAGTTTCAACAGCAAGTGCAAAAAAATCTCAGCGTACAGCTGTACCACGAGCAGAAGTGGTCACTAACCTGTTGGCTGCAAGCCTGATGGTACAAGGAGAAAAACGATTGCCATGGCCAGCGTCAAGCGGCCATGATCCCCGCACAAACAGGGGCCGAAACCGGGGGAATGCCATCTGAGAGCCTATGTCGATACCTTGCTTGGCCCGTCAGGCGTCGTCATGCGGTGCCGGTTGCCACCATTGCTTACAGGTGGCCTCATCCAGAAAACACCAGGCCAGGATCCTGCTCACCTTGTTGCCCTGCGCCATGTCGATCACCCGCACCTGACGAGCACCGACCTGGGCCAGCGCCTTCTTCGCAGCCGGCAAGTTCTCCTTCTTCGACACCAGCGAGCTGAACCAGAGACACTGGCTGGCGAACTCCTTGCTCTGGGCAATCATGGTGGCGAGAAACGCGGCCTCCCCCCCTTCGCACCAGAGCTCGGCCTTCTGGCCGCCGAAATTGAGCACAGGACCCCCCTTAACGGCTTTGCCTAGGTTGCGCAGCTTGCGCTCGCTGCCCTTGCTCGCCTCATCGAGCGAGCCATGGAACGGCGGGTTGCACAGGGTCAGGGCGAAGCGCTCCTGCGGGCTTATGATGCCGTGAAAAACATGTTTGGCATTGCCCTGATGGCGGCACTCGACCTGTCCACCCAGCCCGTTGCTCTTGGCCAGCAGGTTCGCCGCCTTGACCGAGACAGGATCGATATCCGACCCGACGAAGCGCCAGCCATATTCGCGCGCCCCCAGCAGCGGGTAGATGCAGTTCGCCCCCACCCCAATATCCAGCACTCGTACCCCCTTGCCGGTCGGTACGCGTCCCGCACTCTCGGCCAGCAGATCCGCCACCCGATGCAGATAGTCCACCCGCCCCGGGATCGGTGGGCAAAGATAACCCGCAGGCAGATCCCAGTGCTGAATACCGTAGTGCAGTGCCAGCAAGGCCTTGTTCAGCGCCTTGACGGCGGCAGGATCAGCAAAATCCAGGGTCTGGGTACCGTGCTCATTGACGAATACCAAGGGTCGCAACTCGGGGGTACGCTGGCAGAGCGCATCGAAATCATAGGGAGCCTGATGGCGATTGCGTGGATGCAATCCGGATTTACGGTGGGAGGGGGTCTTCATGCTGGGCCTGCCGAGGGAAAACGGGCCCACACTATAGTGATTTGGCCCCGGAAAGTCTAAATCACAGCCACAAAAAACCGGGCTTCAGGTGCCCGGTTCAAGTGAGGTTGGAAAAACAGTCCGTACTGCGAGCCGCTTGTCCAGCCTGACTCAGATGTCGATCCGGCGTGCTTGCCAGAACTTGCTGCGCCAATAGGAGCTATTCAGCTTGGAGCGCGTCACTCCGGCACGGGTCGAGGCGTGGATGAATTCACCATTGCCTACGTAGATACCGACATGATTGAGACGACGATTGATCTTGAAGAACACCAAGTCCCCTTCGACCAGATCTTGCTTGGAAACACGAGTCCCTTCATGGACTTGGGAGCGAGTGTCACGGGGTAATTCGACACCGACGGCATTGCGGAACACTTCACGGGCAAAGGCGGAGCAATCTATGCCTCGCTGGCTGCTGCCCCCCATACGGTAAGGCACACCACGCCACTCTTTATATACTGTCAGGATTTCATTCACATCGGGTGTTTGCGAAGCTTCCGGTTCAATAATGGGTTCCATCATGGAAACTTCAATCTTGCTCGCGACCTCGGGCTGGGGTGCCGAAGCACAACCCACCATTCCGAGCGCGACCAGCAGCAGTATCAGGTGGCGCAATCCTTTATCCCCGCAAAAATAGTAAAACTTGTTAAAATACGGCCCCAAAGGGCAATTTATAAGGCAACAGCACTTGACTATATCCAAGAATCCTATTGAGGCAAGCGAAAATCCCAATCGAGATCACATTTTTGCAAGTAAATGCATTATTTACCGTGATTAATGTGAGCATGCCCAAACAATATACAATATCGAAAGCGACCGTCCTTGCTCGATTAAACTGACTCTTATCGCTGTTTCGTCCCTCTTTTAAAGTGAAAAATTATGATCGCTGTGGATCTCTACTTGTTAAAACCGGCAAATGTCAGCGTCGACCAGTTGGCTCTGCTGCCGGACGCACTCTCCCCGATAGAGCGGCAACAGTGGCAGGGGATCCACCACCAAGGACGCCGCCAGGAGTTCCTGGTCAGCCGAGTGCTGCTCAGGTGGCTGCTGGCCGATCGCCTGCAGTGCCAGGCCAGCGAGCTGCTGTTTTGCACCAACCCCCACGGCAAACCCGAGCTGAGCGACCAGCGCTGGCAGTTCAACCTCAGCCACAGTGGCGACTGGCTGGTGATCGCACTCTGTGCCAAGGGGCCACTTGGGGTAGATGTAGAGTTGGGCCAGCGTCGCCGCCAAACCCTGCCACTGGCCAGACGCTTCTATGCAACCAGCGAGTACGAGTGGCTCGCCGCCCTGCCGGCTGAAGAACAGGAAAGCGCCTTCTATCGGCTCTGGTCACGCAAGGAGGCGGTGTTGAAGGCCCATGGTGCCGGCATTGCCGCCGGGCTCGACAAGATATGCTTTGTGCCGCAGCAGGAGTGGCGGCTCGATAACAGGCTCGATGAACACGATTACCAGGTACAGGATTGGCCCCTTGGCGGCGGCTGGCTCAGCCTCGCCGCCCCGACCCTGGCCGTCAACGGCTGGCTGCTGGACGACAACTTGAAATCCGCCCCTATCAACCCCATGTTAACTCACACCATTTTCCAAGAGACAGCCTCATGATCGTCGACATCAATCCCCAGAACTTCCAAGCCGCACTGATCGATGCTTCCATGAAAAAGCCGGTCGTCATCTATTTCCACGCCCCCCAAATGCCCGAGTGCCAGGGCATGACCACGCTGGTGGAGTCACTGGTTGGCCCGGCCAACCCCCAGGTGACCCTGGCCAGGGTCGACATGAACGATCCGCAGCTGCAACCGCTGGCCAGCCAGCTTGGTCTGCGTGCCCTGCCTGCACTGGTACTCTTCCATCAGGGTCGCCCGGACGAGCAGGCTATTCTGGAAGGGCCGCAGGACGAAGCAACCCTGCGCCACTATTTTGCCGCCTTCGCTCCCAAGGAGGAGGAACTGCTGTTCGAGCAGGCGCAGCAGGCTCTGGCTGACGGTCAGGCGGATGTGGCCTATGCCCATCTCACCAAGGCTCACCAGCTGGCCCCAGAGCGCCACGACATCAGCCTGTGGCTCATTCAGGCGGCGCTGGATCTCAATCTGCTAGACGAAGCGCAGGAGCGACTCGGCAAGATCCCCATGATCGCGCAGGATGACCACTATCAGACTCTGAGCTCCCGACTGGCGCTGGCACTGCAGGCCGCAGACAGCCCGGAACTGCGGGCACTGGAGGCACGTTACGAGCAGGATCCTGACAATTTCCCCCTGACCCAGGAGCTGGCGGTGCAATACAACCAGGCGGGTCGACAGGAAGAGGCACTGACCTTACTGTTCACCATCCTCAAGCACGACCTGGCTTTTGGCGATGCCAAGAAGACCTATCTCGACATTCTGACCACCATGGGCGCCCATCCGGCGGCACAGAACTACCGTCGCAAGCTCTACAGCCTGCTCTACTGAATGATCACATGATGAAAAACGGGGGGATGCCGAGGGATCGGCATTGCCTTGGCAAGGCTAGAAAGTTGTGACTCAATGCGGGGAATTGACGAATTTCAGGCAAAAAAAATGGCGCATAAATGCGCCATTTTTTCGCATGGATTACTTCTTGTAGGAAGTAGCCATGTTGTCGATGCGCTGGTTAGCACGCATAGCTTCTTGCTTGGCTTCTGCAACATCAGCAGCGATCTTGGATTGATCAGCACGAACTGCGCTAACATCTTGAGCCAGTTGGTCAACTTTGTTAGACAGATTCTGAACGGAGGTTTCCAGTTCGCTGGTGTTTGCACAACCGCCCAGCAGAGCGGACAGACCAACAACACCTACCAACAACAATTTTTTCATTTTTAAAAGCTCCCTTTAACTCGCCAGACGTTTAGCAAGCGGCGTGATTATGGCACAAAAGAATCATACTTTGGATAGGCCCCATCACAGATAAATGCATTAAAACCCTCATTTTTTTTTAGCCGCACACTTTATGCGCAAACTTTAAGCAAAAATGAGTGCCTCTGGATGAGGTTCGCACAAAGCGTAACCAAATTTTGGGCTTATTACAATTTCGTATGAGGCTCAAGCTGAACGTTCTGACAACAATTGACGATATTGCACCAGATCTTCGATGGTCAGCACAGGCATCTGATGCAGGCGACCGAAAGCAACCAGGTCTGGCAGACGAGCCATGGACCCATCTTCCTTGGTCAGTTCACACAAGACCCCAAAGGGTTTGAGGCCGGCCAGCTGCATCAGGTCAACCGTGGCTTCGGTATGACCACGGCGTGTCAGTACACCACCGGTACGAGCCCGCAGTGGGAAGACATGGCCAGGGCAATGCAGATCGGACGGTTTGGCACCATCGGCGATAGCCGCACGAATGGTAGTGACGCGATCGGCCGCAGAGACGCCCGTGGTCACCCCTTGTGCAGCCTCTATGGTGACGGTGAAGGCGGTCTGATAGTGGCTGGAGTTCGCCTCCACCATCATGGGCAACTCAAGCTGACGAACGCGCTCGTCGGTCAGACAGAGGCAGACAATGCCGGAGCACTCCCGGATCATCATGGCCATCTGTTCATTGGTCATGGATTGGGCGGCGAAGATGAGGTCGCCTTCGTTCTCCCGATCTTCATCGTCGGCTACCAATACGCCACGACCGGCCCGCAGAGCCGCCAACGCCGCTTCGACGCGAGCAAGGGGATCACCAAATTCACTGAGTAGAGACTGATTCATGGTAAGACTCCTAAAACAAGACAAGGACCAGAATCAGGGCATGGAAAGGCAGACAGAGATAGGTATGCAGCGGCCAGCCCAACGGGGCCATGCCTGCAATATCTGTCTTATCCTCTTTCATCCGGACTATGACCGTCGGCTCCGGCATCTCACCGGATCTGCTGACCCCGACCCTGGTTACAAGGTCGGGCGCTCGCGGGCTCCCCGAGTCAGATCGGGATACCGCCGGTGGGGAATTTCACCCCGCCCTGAGAATAAGCGCAGATAGCCTAAAGAAAAAAAACGCCGGATACCAGCCCAAAACCCATCAAGAATGAATGTGGACCCGACCAACACCCACAGCCAACGACTTGGCTCACGCACGCACGGCGCACTGTCTTTTCTGATTTTGTTTATGGCATAGTGCCTGAAAAAACGCGCAGCCTGCGCAGACTCAGGCGCCAATACCACAAACGGAATCATGACAGAGATGGAAAAGAAAATACTGCTGACGGACTGTCCGGACGCCAAGGGCCTCATCGCAAAGATCACCAACATCTGCTATAAGCACCAGCTCAACATCAACAAGAACGACGAGTTCGTGGATAACGAAAACGGCCGCTTCTTCATGCGCACCGAGCTGGAGGGGCGTTTCAACGACGAAACCCTGCTGGCGGATCTGGATGATGCCCTGCCCACCGGTGCTCAGCGCCGCCTGGTCAAGGCGGGCAAGAAGCGCATCGTCATCCTGGTGACCAAAGAGACTCACTGCCTCGGCGATATTCTGATGAAGAACTACGCCGGTGCACTGGACATGGACATAGTGGCGGTGATCGGCAACTACGATACCCTCGCCGAACTGACCGGCAAGTTCGACATCCCGTTCCACACCGTCAGCCACGAGGATCTGAGCCGCACCGAGCACGAAGAGCAAGTACGCGCCATCATCGACGGCTATCAGCCCGACTACGTGATCCTGGCCAAGTACATGCGGGTGCTGACGCCGAGCTTCGTCGAGGCCTATCCGCGCAAGATCCTCAACATCCATCACTCCTTCCTGCCGGCTTTCATCGGTGCCCGCCCTTACCGCCAGGCGTTCGAGCGCGGAGTCAAGCTGATCGGCGCCACCGCCCACTTCGTCACTGACGATCTGGATGAGGGCCCCATCGTCGAGCAGGACGTGATCCATGTCGGCCACGCCTTCAGTGCCGACGACATGGCCAAGGCCGGTCGCGACGTGGAGAAATCCGTGCTGAGCCGCGCACTGGAGCTGGTGCTCAACGAGCGGGTGTTCGTCTACGGCAACAAGACGGTGGTGTTCAAGTAACCCACCTCTGGCACCACGCCAGAAACAACAAAGGCTCCTGCGGGAGCCTTTGTTGTTTCTGCACTGCCTTTTCTTGCACTCGGCTTACAGCGGCAGACCATTGATGGTCATGACACCCTTGTCGAGCTTCAGCTCGGCAGTCAGCTGGGCGTTGTCCGCCTTGAGATAGCCCATGGCAGTAAGCTGTTCCAGCATGGGAGCCAGTTGCGGTACCGCCTTGCCCAGCTTGCCGCTGAGGTTGGCATGCAGCAGACCGGACAGGGCATGCATCCCCTCTTCACTGTTGAACAGCTGCTCCAGCGAGGTGGCCGCCAGCGTGACGTCCCCCTTCATGGCGACGGGCTCGCCGTTGAGCTGAGCGCCCAACTCCACCAGCTCCAGAGTCGCGCCGCGCTTGAGCAACTTGTCCAGCGCCTGCTGAATGGCTTGATCTTCCACCCCTTGGCCGCTCACGGCCTGCAGCGCCTGATAGCCTTCCAGATCCAGTCCTTTGAGATTCAGGGCCAGCTTGCTCTGGGTCAGCGCCAGGTTGTCGGTCTCGTTCTCCAGATTGAGGGTGTTCAGCTTCACCCGATAGCTGCTGGAGAGGGTCTGGGCATCGTCCCCTGCCAGCTGGGTTTCCGTGGTCAGCCCCTGCAGTGACACCTTGACGCTGTCAGGCAGTTGCACCGACAGCGCGGAGAGAGACATGTTACTGCGGGGAGAGAGCCAGATGCCGCTGATTTCGGCCATGTCGGCACTGCCCTTAAGCTCGGCCAGCACCATGTCCATCTTGCTCTGCTCTTCGTGCAGCGTCATGCCCTGCCAGTGGAAGGTGACGTGACCATTGCCTTCCAAATCACCGTGGTAGTCGCCCTTCATGGGCAGGAAACTGAACTCGTCGAGCCCCTGCTTGACCTTGAATTCGTTGGCCCAGAAGCGACTGCTGTTGCTGGCGGTCCACAGGCTACTGACCGACTCTATGCCAAATTGCCACTGCTCCAGCTTGAGCGAGCTGAACACCGGGGCCAGCGAGCCCTGTGTGGTATCAAGCAACATGTGGCTCTTGATATAGAGCGGCAGGATACGGCTGTTGACGATGAACTGCGCCCCGACCGGCTCGCTCCCTTCCAGCTGACCATCCAGGTGGGCCAGGGTCTCCGGCGTGACCACCACCTTCAGCACGCCATCGCGGGTGAACAGGTTGCTGGCGCCGGGCAGCCAGGTCAGCTCGATGCCGCTCTCCTGCTTCACCTTGGCAATCTGCTCGGCCATGATGCGATCGAACGTATTGCCCGTGTACCAGCAGGCACCCAATCCACCGACTACCAGGGCCGCACCGACGGCCAGCGCTACTCGCTTCTTCATCTTTATATGATTCTCCAAAGGCTCATTGCCGCACTCTACGGGGCCATATCGGGGCTAGGCAAGTCCAATTCGGCCTCGGCCGCAAATATGTGCTGTCACAGCAAGGGACTGAACAGATAAAAGATGTTCTCCATCACCTTCTTGTACCAGGGGCGGGCGCGCCACTTGGCCAGCGACATGGGGGTCGCCTCTATCATGTAGCCCTGTACCAGCTGGGTCATCTCGGCGACAAAAACCGGGTTGTCGATGAGCAGGGTCACCTCGAAGTTGAGCCAGAGGCTACGCCTATCCAGATTCACTGTGCCCACCAGGGCGAAGTCGTCATCCACCAGCACGCTCTTGGTGTGTAGCAGCCCGGCATCGTAGCGGTAGACCTCGACCCCGGCCTCCAGCAGCTCTTCCATGAAGGCGTTGCAGGCATGATTGGCCATCAGGGAGTCGTTGCGCGCCGGCAACACCAGTTGCACCTTCACCCCGCGCGCCGCCGCCGAGGAGAGCGCCGCCGCCAGCGGATCGTCCGGCACGAAATAGGGGGTGGTCAGCACCAGATGGTGACGGGCCTGATAGATGGCCAGCAGCAGGCTCTGCTGGATGCAGTCGCCGCCGACGAAGGGACCTGACGGAATGAGCTGGGCCCGGTAGTTGCTCTGGGGCCAGGCCTCGGGCTCGTGCTGCAGGCTGTCGAGCAGCCGCTCGCCGGTCTCCATCTCCCAGTCCCAGACGAAGATGGACCACATCAGCGGCACCATGGGCCCCTGCACCCGGATCATGATGTCTACCCACTGGCCGACCCCGGCGTTCTGCTTGAAGAAGCGGGGATCCACCATGTTCATGGAACCGGTGTAACTCACTCTGTCGTCGATCACCACCAGCTTGCGGTGCATGCGCAGATCCTGGCGCTGGAACGGGATGCGCCAGGCGCCGACCGGCAGCGCCTCCACCAGCTTGACTCCCGCCTTGCGCAACTTCTTCGGCCAGGGCGAGCGGAAGAAGGCCTTGCTGCCCATGGAATCGAGCAGCAGACGACAATCCACGCCGCGCGCCGCCACTTCCATCAGCGCCTCGCACACTTCGTCAACATCGCCACCCGGGTGCCAGATGTAGAACTCCAGATAGCAGGACTGGGAGGATTGACGGATGTCGCGCACTATCTCGCACAAAATGGATTCCGGCTTGCTCAGCAGCGTCATCCGGTTGCCGGAGAGCATGGGCATCGACAGCCTGCTCTGGATCAGATCGTGCAGCGGTTGGGCCTTGCTGCCCACCTCGCAGCAGTGTTGGGGGAAGAGGCGGGCCAGCTGGCGGATCCAGATGGCGTAAGGGCGGTACATGGCCTGAGCCCGTTCGGCGCGGCGGCGGCCAAGACGGATCTCGCCAAACAGCACGTAGAAACCGACCCCGGCAAACGGGATGGCATAGATAAGCGCCAGCCAGGCCAGCGAGACGCCGATGGGGCGCCGTTTCATCACCACCCGCAGGGAAACCCCCGCCACAATCACGGTGTGAAATAGCAGCAGCAACCCGCCGAGGAACTGGGAAAACAGCAGCTGGATGTCGTGCTCCAAGCCATTGATCAAGAGAACTCCTTGTACACCAGAGTGGCCGCGGTGGGCAGATCCCACGGGGCCAGGATGGTATGCTGTAAAACACACCCATTCTATCAGGTCGTTAGCATGATCCTGCAATCTATGCTGCTGAGTCTGGCCATGCTAGGCCAAGGCTCATATGACATCAATGAGCAACAGATAAACCAGTACCTGCAATCCCAGGTACAAGTGAACAAACAGCTGGAGCTGCCCGGTATCATCAAGGCCCATGTGCAGCTCGAGCAGAGCGACGTCCAGATTGGGCGCCAGAGCCCGGATACCGCCCGTGTCTATGGCAAGGGCAAGCTGAAAATCACCCTGCCGGATCAGACCGAATACGACGCGCGCCTGAACATGACCTACGAGGCCAGGCCGCGCTATGACAAGGCCCAGAGCGCACTCTTCCTCGACAACATGAAGTTGATTGAGTACAAGCTGGAACCGGAGGCGGCGCAGCAGAAGTTCGGCTTCATGCTGGGCATGCTGCTGCAGAGCATGGAGAAACGGCTGGAGACCCAACCTGTCTATCGCCTCAACGACAAGGACACGAACCAGGCCTGGTTGAAAGAGAATCTGCTGGGGATTGAGCTGTCACCAGGCAAAATTCACCTGCTAACCAACCCCAAATGAGCCTTTAGTTGTAGGCGGGGGCCTGGGCCTGACGCACCAGCAGCTCGATCTGGTAACCCTGTTCGCGCTGCTGGTCATAGAGGGAGAAGAGCGGGCCATCCAGCTCGTGCAGGGGTAGGTCGGTAAAACCGGCCTTGAGGTAAAACGGCTTCTCGAACGGCAATGCCTGGCACACCACCGGCTTGTCCAGCAGATCGTTGCAGGCGTGCTGCAACAGACGGGAGCCCAGTCCCAACGACTGGTAATGGGGCAGCAAGCGAAAGCCGCACAGGTGGTAGTAATCCTCTTCGTCGCGCAGACGCACGACGCCCACCAGCCAGTTAGCGTCGCGCACCACGAAGATACGCTCGGCCAGATCCGGCACGTAATGGGAGAAAGTGGTTTCGTAGTAGTCCCTGATTAGGGAAAGATCCGCATCACAGTACTCTTCAAACGTGATCGCCATCGCCCGCTTGCTTATCACACCCGTTCCATCCTTGGACACTCGGCCCAGTCCTCAATATTCAGTTGCAGTTCGGAGAGAGATCCGACCAGATTAACCGGCAAGATATCACGCCATTTAATAACAAAACAGCCAATAACAACCCGGCTTGCGCACTTTTCAACAGGCGGCTGGCCGCAGGAAGTCGGGGGCAAGCCTATCACGCTATCCCCCGCACGGGCACTGCTTGCGCGAACCGCCCGATTTTACGGCAAGGCCTTGCTCGAACATCAAATAGCGCCGATTGAGTATCATAAAATATTTTTGTAAACATTTGTTAACAATTAACACTGATCATTCACTGCAACAAAAGCCTCATTCGAGTAGCAATTCTGACCTGTCACCCTATGGTGAAACCTTGGCATAGCGTCGCGCTGTCGTTGCCTGAGTGGGATCACTCCCACGCTGACACCTCACCCCCTTGCCAAGGAGATACCATGTTCAGACCCATTCCTTCACTGCTGATGCTGGCCTTGCTCCCTACCGCCAGCTGGGCCGGCGACATCCACACCCCGCTTGCTCCCTACCACTTCACCCGACAGCAGCTCAGCGCCACTGACGCTGTCACAGTGCCACTGGACGAGGCCCACTTCGTGTTTGGCGAGGCAGCCATGGCATTCGATCTGCACGACTTCCTGCTGCAACAGGCGCCTCACCTGCTGCCCAAGGAGGAGGTGATCCTGCACTGGATCGGCATCACCAGCCTCAACCCCCAACTGCTGCTGGCCCTGATGGAGGCGAGCAGCCAGCTCATCTCGGCCCCCTCGGAACAAGCCATGGCGGCCCCGTTCGCCCGGCTGGTCAAGGCCCGGGGATTCGATAACCAGTTCGAGCAGATGGCGCGCCAGCTCTCTGCGCGCTTTTATCAGGCCCTGGCCCAGTTGCGCAATGCCCCCGCGCTGTCCCCGCTCGCCGCGCACCAGGCCGCTCTGGCCAGCCTGCTTGCCCCCCACGAGCGGCAGCAGTTGAGCGAGCAGTGGCAGACCCTGTTTGGCAAGGAGGCCATGATCTCGCCCAGAGCGCAGACGGTCACACCGTCGGACCGGCTGGCCGGTGGCCAGTTCCAGCTGCCCTGGCGCCAGGGTTACAGCTGGCAGGTGAACGGCGCCCACTCCCATACCGGCTCGGGCTCTCCCTACTCCTCCATCGATGTCTCCTACGACTGGCCGGGGTGGGGCAGCGCCACCTATACGGTCACCGCGGCCAACGGCGGGACCGTCACCGTCTTCTCCCGCTGCCAGGTGCGGATCACGGCCCCCAATGGCTGGGCCACCAACTATTACCACATGAGCGGCATCTCGGTTCGCAGCGGTGACTACGTGGCCGCCGACACCCCTATCGGCACCTATGCCAGCAATCGCAACGAAGCCCTGTGCGAGGGCGGCTCCTCCACGGGCCCGCACCTGCATTTCTCCCTGCTCTACAACGGGGTGTTCCAGTCCCTGCAGGGGCAGCGTCTGAGCAGCTATGCGGTCAACGTCGGCACCAGCAACTACGACGACAACTGCAACCGTTTCTGGCTGCAAAACAGCCGCAACGGCCAGCGTTTCTGTGCCTGGCAGCCGCTCTACAACAATGGCCTCGACTGAGCCGATTACATCCTGGGTAAGTCGCTCATGACAGGGCTCGGCGGTTTCATGCAAGCCGTCACAGATCCGCATATGCCCCTTTGAAAGTGCTCACAAAACAGCCAAAATGAGATTGCCGGCCAGCCAGACCAGTGTGAGGCTATGGGTGCCCATATGGGCACCCAAACAAGGACTGACAATAATGAAAAAAATCGCGGGAATCTGGGTGATCGCAGGCATGCTGATCGCCCCGCTGGCGCAAGCCGACGTCATACTGCACGCCTTCAACTGGAAATACAGTGACGTCACCGCCAAGGCCGATCTCATCAAGGCCGCCGGCTACAAGCAGGTGCTCATTTCGCCCCCCCTCAAATCATCCGGCAACGAGTGGTGGGCACGCTATCAACCGCAGGATCTGCGCCTTATCGACACCCCCCTTGGCAACAAGCAGGATCTCGAGCAACTGATCGCCGCCATGCAGGCGCGGGGCATTGCCGTCTATGCGGACGTAGTGCTCAATCACATGGCCAACGAGAGCTGGAAGCGCAGCGATCTCAACTACCCCGGCAGCGCGCTGCTCGACCAGTATGCGGCTAACCCGGCCTACTTCGAGCGCCAGAGGCTGTTTGGTGATCTGGGGCAGAACTTGCTGGCCGGATCGGATTTTCACCCCGAAGGCTGCATCACCGACTGGCACGATCCGGGTCACGTCCAGTACTGGCGCCTGTGCGGTGGCGCCGGTGACAAGGGGCTGCCGGATCTCGACCCCAACAACTGGGTGGTGAGCCAGCAGCAGGCCTATCTCAAGGCGCTCAAGGGGATGGGGATCAAGGGCTTTCGGGTCGATGCGGTCAAGCACATGAGCAATTACCAGATCAACGCCGTGTTCACCCCCGAGATAAAACAGGGCGTGCATGTGTTTGGCGAGGTGGTCACGTCGGGGGGCGCCGGCAGCACGGATTACGAACGCTTCCTCAAACCTTATCTCGACAGCAGCGGTCAGGGGGCCTATGACTTCCTGCTGTTTAACTCCCTGCGCGGGGCCTTGGGTTATGGCGGCAGCATGAACCTGCTGGCGGATCCGGGGGCCTACGGACAGGCCCTGCCGGGCAACCGGGCCATCACCTTCACCATCACCCACGACATTCCCACCAACGATGGCTTTCGCTACCAGATCCTCAACCAGACCGACGAGACGCTGGCCTATGCCTATCTGCTTGGCCGCGATGGTGGCTCACCGCTGGTCTATTCCGATCACGGCGAGACCCAGGCCAAGGATGGGCTGCGCTGGCAAGATTATTACCAACGCGCAGATCTCAAGGGAATGATCCGCTTCCACAATGCGGTGCAGGGCCAGCCCATGCAGCTCATCGGCAGCGGCGACTGCTTCGTGCTGTTCAAACGCGGCAAGCTGGGGCTGGTCGGCATTAACAAATGTGACTACGAGCAGGAGTACTGGCTCGATACCGCCAAGTTCGAGATGAACTGGTATCGCAACTACCGGGACGTGCTCGATCAGAACGCGCTGCTCAATGTGCAGAGCCAGTGGGTGCGGGTCGCCATTCCTGCCCGCAGCGCCCGGCTCTGGCTGCAGGAATAAGAAAGAGAGATCAAACCGGGGCCGCCACCGTGCGGCCCCTCTTTTTGCCGGTTTATTTCAGGCGCCGCGATCATCGGCAGCTTGTTCTGCCACCGTCATGATGCTTTACTCAACAAGCCTAACGAGGCTGAAGGAGCAAGCCGTTGAAATCATGGATGTTGATGGGATTGATCCCGCTGTTTTCCCCGCCCGGCTGGAGCCAGACTCCCCCACCGGCCGAGGTGGTGATCCTGACCACAGAGGCGCAAGCCCCCCTCCCCGTTCCTCTGGTGGCTCCCACGTCAATGCCCGCGCCCAGCGCACTCCCCGACCCCAGCCGGCTGACCACCAGCCTGCCGCCCGGCACACGCCAGATCCAGGTCTACAAATCGGTCCAGAAAAACGGCGTGATACGCTACTCCGACATGATGCCGGAGCAGGGCCACTACGAGCTGCTGCTGTTCAACGACTGCTACGCCTGCGACCCGGCCTCCAAGGTCAACTGGCACACGACCGGCCTCTTCCTCTACGACTACGCCAGCACGATACAGGCGGCAGCCAAGGCCTATCAGGTGGAGCCCGCGCTCATCCGGGCGCTTATCCACGCCGAATCCGCCTTCAACCCGCTGGCGGTCTCCCGCAAGGGGGCCATGGGGCTGACCCAGCTGATGCCGGCCACGGCGCACGAACTGGGGGTCGGCGATGCCCTGATAGCCGAGCAGAATATCTTTGGCGGGGTGAAATACCTGTCAGGCCTGCTCAAGCAATATGACGGCAACATAGCGCTGGCGACCGCGGCCTACAACGCGGGGGCCGGAGCGGTGCAAAAACATGGGGGCATCCCCCCTTATGCCGAGACCCGCGCCTATGTGGAGCGGGTGCAGCTATTACATCAACGCTATAAAGAGATGCTGCACACCCGGGGGCTGTGACCACACTCCCGTGGCGCAACCGCTGGCACAAGATCCCCCTGATACCCGGCCCCACGGCTGTCCAGCCCGAACTCGACGTCTGAATGCATACCCCTCACGGGGCCTGTTGATACCCACGTTTTTGTCACGGATCACGCTTTCGGTGCAATCACGCGATAGGCCAAGGCCCCCGGAATGGCACCGACGTTCGGCGCAACCCGGGGCAAGGAGCCGGGGCTCACGAGGTCGCCGTTGTTAAACGGCGCCACATTATGGGCGGGTGACATGACGAGGCGACGTAAACCACGTCTCGCCAAGAAGATGTAATAAAGGTCACAAGCCATTGATTAATAAAGAGGATTGTCGTCACTCCGCAGGCTGGCTGTCCCGATTGGAGTCACGCCATGTGACAAGACAACTCTTGACTCGGTTAAGGCTTTTAGCAAAGGGTGGCGCGCACCTGAGCCGTGCCAGGCGCAACGAATAAACAAGGAGGGCGCCCGGGCGCCCTCCTCTCACATTAGTCTTCAGACGCGGCAGGCTTCAGCGATAGCGGCCGCGCACCGAGCTGGTGGCCCGCCCCGCCATTTTGATCAGGCTCTGGCGGGTATGGAAGTGGCAAATAGCCACCCCGAGCGCATCCGCCGCATCCGCCTGGGGCGTGGCCGACAGCTTGAGCAGATGGGTCACCATGTGCTGCACCTGCTCCTTGGCCGCGCCGCCCGTGCCCACCACTGCCTGCTTGATCTGGGTCGCCGAGTATTCGCTCACCGGCAGCAAGGCATTGACCGCCGCGACGATGGCGCTGCCCCTGGCCTGACCCAGCTTCAGGGCCGAATCGGCGTTGCGAGCCATGAAGACCCGCTCTATGGCAAACTCGTCGGGCTTGAACTGGGTGATGATCTCGCTCACCCCGTCATACACCTGCTTGAGGCGGGACGGCAGCTCGCCCAGGTCGGTGCGAATACAACCTGAACCCAGGTATTCCGCCTTGCCCGCGACGATGCGGATAACGCCATAGCCGGTGATCCTGGAGCCCGGATCTATCCCCAGAATAATGCTCATGGCAGCTCCGCCATGCACGCCTGAGGGCGGCTCACACCCTCATCACCACTGAGCCGGGGGCCCGGCTCCATTCCGAAAATAATGCTCATGACACTCTGTTGCTCTGAAGGCAGTTCATGGCCGCCAAGATAGCAAACAAGCGTCCGCTTGGCTCGCGCGGCGGCGCCCTCGCCTGCTGACTGCGCAGGGATCCGTCATCTTGTACAGTAGTCTGCCGGTTTACTCACCCGTGCGGGCCCGATAAATCAGGCTCGACAGGCGCAGGAGAGGGGTCAGATCGCGAGCGCCACCAGCTGCTCCGCCAGCCGGTGACCATGCAGGCAGGAGGCGATCAGCTCGCTATCGGCCTTGCCCGATTCAATTTGCTGATACCAGTGTTCCAGCATGGCGGCAAAGCCCCGTTGGACCAATACCGGCTGCCAGTCGTTGGGGATAAGGGCCTGCAACCTCTTGTCTCGGGCAATCGTGCCGCGGGTGCAGTTCTCAAGGTGCAGGGAGAGGTTGTCGCCATAGGCGTCGATGCGCTCCTCGGTGATGCCAGCACTGCGATTCATGCTGCCGCTGATAGCGCGATCACCGCTCTGCCAGCTGACGCTCACCCCGGCCAGCAGGCTGTTGTCCTTGGCATCCGGCCGCAATACCGCCTGAAAATCCCCGTCTGGCGCGCCGCCATAGAAGCAGAGGCTGTCGAGCACATGGATAAAATCATCGAACAGAAACTGACGGGGTGCCCCAGGCAGTGCGTGTCTGTGTTTTTGCCAGTTAAGCTCGGTGAGCGGCTGGGCACGGGCGGCATCCATGGCGGGCAGATAGCGGCGGTTAAAGCCGACAAACAGCGGGCAATCCTGCACCATGGCGAGGTTGGCGAGCTCCTCGGCCTCGGCCAGCGTGTCGCACAGGGGTTTGTCGACAAAGGTGGGGATCCCCGCGCGCAGGCTCTGCTCGGCAAGCTCGCGATGCACCGCGGTGGCGGCGTGGATCATCACGGCATCGGGGCGACTTGCCAGCAGGGCATTAACATCGGTGTACGACTCGGGGATCCGGTACTGGCGAGACAGCTTGTCCAGCACCTCTGGGCTTCGGGTGCAGAGCAGCGGGGTCACCCGCTCGTCGCTCGCCAGCAGCGGCAGATAGGCTTTCTGGGCGATATCCCCCAGACCAATCAGGGCAATGCGCATCTCAACTCCTTTTCACTCAATAACGGAATAAGCGGATAACTGCCCGCACCATCGCAGGATGTCCCCCCGCAGCGCCAGCCTGCTGTTAGCCACTCTGGCTGGCGGCGGCCTTTCTCTGCCAGTGGCTGCGTTATCTGGGCGCAAGGTCGCTGACCGACTTAATCACCTCGGCCATCCACTCGATGGCCAGATTGCCCTGACTTTTTCTGTGTCTGCCGACCACCACCTCAAACAGTTGCGGCGCCCCGGCCATCGCCACGGTGCGAAAATCGCCGAGGGCGGCGATAGCCGACGGAATGCAGGCGGCGACGTCATTGACCGACATAAAGGCTTGCAGCGAGGTGTAACAGGGGAGCGTCGCCACCGCCGAGCGGGCGACCTGCTGCGGGCTCATCTGCCCTTCAAAATTGCCGACGCTGTTGGCGAACTGCACAAAGGGGATGGCCGCCATATCCTGCGGCTGGGCATTATCCGGAAGATAGCGGGAGTCCTGGCGCAGCACGCAGCAGTAGTGGTCCCGGCGCAGGGTTGCGCGCAGCAACCCCGGATCAATATAGGCATCGAAACCAATCACCAGATCAATCTCGCCGCTGGCCAGCGCGGGTTGCTCTGAGTGATTAGTTACTTGGTTTAATACACATTATTCATATCCACAGCGATTTCTTTAACTGAGAAAGGAGTACTTATGCACATACATCATCGTATCGATCAAGCAGGTTTTATTCTTCCGGTCAGTCGGTCATTCACTCAACTGCTGTTCAACGCATTATCCGCTGCCCCAGATATGCCCCCATCAACCCGTGCGGTAACGCTCAATTTCCGTGACCCGCAGTACAGCAGCGAACGCGGTGGCTACCACCCGGTAGAAATACGGCTGATACGACATAGCGAAGGTTGGCGCTTCGACTATGTGACGGATTTTGGCTTTGTCGGCACGGTTTACCCAGAGTTGGAGAAGATACTGGATTTTAGCTGGACGCAGCGTTACGTGTTCGAGAGCCGACTGGGTGACCTGACTAATGCGGAGGGAAGAGAGTTGTACGCACTGTGGCAGCAAAACTTTGTCAGTTACTGGCATGCGGATGCCTACACCACAGCCGTGTCGTGGGAAATTTGACCACCACGATAGCAAGAGGGTAACCCATGGCGATGCAGAGGATGCTGCCAAGGTTATCCCATTACACCACTCTGACATTATCGGCATGACGTTCAATAGCACAAACATGGATGAAAAAAGCGAAAACTTGACAGTTTTCTGAGTAACCTTGGTACATCTGAAGCTATATGATGCATGACTCTTGCACACAAGTAACTCGGAGAGCTCCATGCCATCTTTAACTATCAAACTTGCTTTGCCCCTCATTATGTTTGCATCTGCATCAACGCTAGCAGATTCGCTAAAATTATCAAGCACAGACATTACCCATGGGAAAGTCATGAGCCAATCTCAAGAGTTCCAAGGGTTTGGCTGTAATGGTAAGAATTTTTCACCACAGCTGTCCTGGTCTGGTGCCCCAAAAGGCACTGAAGCCTTTGCTGTTTTTGCTTATGATCCTGATGCCCCGACAGGCAGTGGTTGGTGGCATTGGCAGGTAATCAATATACCTAAAGATGTCACTACTCTGGCTACAGGAGCTGGTGAGCCAAGCAAAAATGTACTACCTGCTGGAAGTTTCCAAATGAATAACGACTTCGGGCAACGGGGATTCGGCGGAGCTTGTCCTCCTGAAGGACACGGTATGCATCGTTATCAATTTACGGTCTATGCGCTGTCCAAAAAAATTGAGTTACCAGAAAATGCCTCAGGTGCACTTACAGGCTATATGGTCAAAGCCCACTCATTGGGAGCGAGCACTATTGAAGCCTTGTATAAGCGGGATTAATTTAAGAAAATATAATAAATAGTTATATTTTCCTTTCATTACAGCTAGAAGTTTTTTTTAGTTACCTTACTTCTGCTCTGCGACTACTAAATGAGTGGCAGGCTTTTTTTCTATGTTTAATATTAAAATCAATTAAATATGTACGCCTAACATTCAAGTATAACAGAGCGAAGTTTTAATCTAGGTTTAAATGTCATTCACAATAAAGGAGTGATGGCAGTGATTTTATCCGCAAACCGTTCAACAAAAGTAAAATTGTTGGCGATGCATGGAAACGGTAGTAACAGCACGATCACTGAATTGCAGTTAAGTAATTTAGATTTAGTGATGCCCAAGTTTCAATTTGTTTACCTTAACGGCCCCACTCCTGTAGATGAACCTGGAATCGGCTTAGAGGGACTGGGATCTGGCCCTTGGTATTCCTGGTTCAATAGCCAGCAAGAGGGCGATATTCGGCTTAATACTCTTTGTGATGCTGTTTACTACATCCTTAAAAGTGTAGAACAGGAAGGGCCGTTTGATGGCGTTTACGGTTTCAGCCAAGGGGCATTGGTAGCAAATTTAGCCAATAACTTATATAAGGATCGGGCGCTTCAATCTGCACTGATGTCCCGTTTTGGGGAATCTATCAGACTGATAATGCCTAAAGGTCCGCTCTTTAATATTGCTATTTTTGCCTGTGCTGCCAGTTCCACTCCGCTATCTGAACTCAGGGCGAAATTAGGTTTACTCCCTGTTCCGTCATTCCCCGACTATCAAAGTATCCATTTAATCGGGCGTGAAGACCCCTATAAGCCGTGGTCGGAGTCTTTTGTTCATACTTTTGAACCGAGCCGAACGACTGTTTTGTACCTTTCTGGCGGTCATGAGATAAATTATCCACTTCAAGAACAGGGTAAAGTGTCAGACCTTATATATCAGAGTCTCAAGGAAGGAATTAGTCAAACCCACACTGATAGCATTCAGGAACCTACATGGACAAAGTCAAGTGAGTTAAGTTCGCGGGCCATCACAAAAAATCTCCAGTTCGCGGATGTTAAATTAAACCTTGAAGGGTTACCGGAAACCCTCCATCAATTGCTCGCAACACCTCCTAAGGAGGCTCCCCTGTTCCGCCTGGCTCGGGAGCAGAACGCCGATATGTTTACCTCCTATGGCGAAATGCTTCAGTTTTGTTCTCCAGGTGGAGGCGGTGACCTTCGCAAACTTGGTGTGCAAAAAGGGGATGTCGTTGCATATGTAGCGCCAATAGGCGGCAATGCTACTGCTGCATGTGCTTTTTTGTCCATCGCCGCACAGGCTTGTGCCGTACCTTTTTCTTCCACACTGAGCGAATCAGATGCCCTTCAGGCCTTAGAGCAATTTAATGTTAAGCATCTAGTGATGTTTACAGACGTTACCGCTCCTGGAATCAAAGCAGCTTTTGATAAATATGCGCTACGAGTGATGTCAAAAGTTCATCTGCATTATGCTGAGCGCTCTGATAAGCATTCGCCTGGGTTATTTAGCTATCTGCACACCTCTACGGACTTTGCACTTTTACCACCGTTATCAAACGAGCCAGCAGCTCACTGCTTACTGCTACGCACGTCAGGTACGACCTCGTTACCCAAAGTAGTCCCGTTAAGACAAAGAGATTTGGTATTAAACGGCGCGCTTCTTGCCGACTCTATGGGGCTCAACGCAGATGATGTGACCTATAGTGTTATGCCTTTAGATCACATTGGTGGGTTAAGTGCATCGATCTTGTGCAGTGTTGCTGTTGGCGCAACGATTACTTGTGATGGCATTTACCAACCTGAAGCAATGGCTAAAGCGCTATCACTGTCCAATCCGCGCCCAACATGGTACTCATCTGTCCCAACCATTCATAATGGTACTGTGCGTTATCTCTTAGACAATGCGGAGGCTTATCTCGATCAGGCAGGCCGCTGGCAGGGGCATAACCTACGTATGATCCGCTCTGGGGCTGCGGATTTAAAAGAGGCAGACCGTAAACTTCTGACGTCCATTTTTGGATGTCAGATTGTCACTACCTACAGCATGTCGGAACAGATGCCCATATCCCAACCAGCAAGAACCGAAGGTTCGTGGCTGCAAAAACCCGGCGCAGTAGGAGTCCCTATCACTGCTTCACTCGCCATTGTCGATTCTACTTCTTTGCGTCCTCTTCCTTTTGGAAGTGAGGGTGAAGTGGCCATTTCAGGAGAAACCGTTTTCACCGGTTACCAAGATAATCAGGATGCAAACAACAGTTCCCGTTTCCTGCTCAAATCCCCACATAGTGGTCTGTTCGAAACGTGGTTTCTCACCGGAGATTTAGGGGAGATGGACCACAATGGTACATTAACCCTGAAAGGTCGTCTTAAAGAATTGATCAAAAGGGGGGGGAGAACAAATCGCACCAGCTGAAGTCGAAGCTCTTTTGACACAGCACAACGCAGTCAATGTGGCTGTGTGTTTCGCTGTTCCCTCTGAGCTATATGGCGAAGAGGTTGGCTGTGCATTAATTTTAGACCCCTCCTACTCAGAGCAATTCTCCGATCAAGAAATAGTTAGAGAGTTTAGAACATATTTGAGGGAGCAAGGGTTAGCCTCATTTAAATTTCCAACATGTTGGAAACTAGCTCTGGATGAAGAAATACCAAGAACAGCTAGTCGAAAAATTGTGCGTAATAAAATTGCACAACAACTGAACGTGACACCTGGCGTATCAGCAACAGCGGCATTGGTTGAGAGAAACACAAGAAAGAGCAAAGCAACCGAGGGTAAGCATAAATCCACTGGCTTGTTAGATGATCTGTTCTCATCTAAAAAAGATAATGTGATTGATGTATCAGGTAGTAAAGCTAAAATAGACTGGCAGACGTTAGCAGGTTTTCGCTTCTTGTTGGCTTGTTATGTGATGTTTATGCATATTGGCTCCAACGGGTCGTGGGATGCTTTTTCCAATCTAAGGCAATTCCCATGGCATGTGCATACATTCTTTACATTAGCTGGCTTCACTTTGGCTGCACTCATGCCGTCCTTGATAAAAAATAAGATGGCATTTGTTTCAGCCCGAGTTGCCGGAATATATCCTTTATATGGGCTAGCTGTGTTGTTTGCCTTGGGGAATTTATTGGTGACGTGCCAACCATCAACATTCTCGCCTATTTTTCATTGGGCACAGATCGTTGATTCTGGGACGAAATTCTGTGAAGGAACCCCTTGGGTACAAGATTCCTGGTTAGCGAATGTGCTGCTCACTTTGGGGATACATCTGACGGGATTACAGGCCACACCGCTGTGGGGAGCATCATGGTTCATGGGATTCTATTTGTGGTTCATGTCCATGTATTTCCAGTGCCTAATTGTCTTCCCCTTTTTGTATAACGCACTTTATAAAAATCGGGGCAAATCCAAACAGCTCCTATCGCTGACACTCTTAGGCCTTGGGCTGAATATTTTAATCGTTCTCTCTTTCTGGTATGTCTACGCCGTAGATGCCACCGGGTATGGTTTCTTTGATGCATTAACTGGTCAGAGAACAACGCCTTCACAATCACAACTGGAAATGGCAGGCAAGGAAAATGCTGTTATTCTTGGGTTCTACTTGTTTGCACCATTTTGGATGGTTTATTTTATAGCAGGTATGTGTGCAGCATTTTTATACGATGCTATTCGCCCTGCGGAACATGTCCGGGCCGATATATGGGGAAGAATCGCTGATACCATTACCTTGATTATGATCGTCGTGAGTGTAGCGCACATAGCGCAAGGTTATTTTCCTAGCGGTGAGGGCTGGGTTTCTGTTGAACAAAATGCCCTACGCCCTGCGGCTGCAGATTCTCTGACCGATCCAGCTATAGTGAACAGGATCTGGGATAATATCTATGGACGTCTGTTTGCCCCTATCACTTTGCTTTGGATTTTTGCTCTAAGCACGGGGCAAGGGATGACTGCTCGCTTCTTTAGGTCGAGTCCTATTTCGCAAATATTGGCACCAACGGCATTCTCTTGTTTCCTGTTTCACCAAATGATTGGCCAATGGTATTACTCAGTGACACGACATGGTGAGTGGTGGAACTGGTGGAGTCACCAAAAGGCTTTCTACTGGTTTAGTCCACAACCTGTTCCTGTTGAATGGTATGAGTACTTTTATATTGTAGGATTGGTAGTCCTCTTTGCTAAAGCAATTCAGCCTGTTGATCCTTTATTAAGACGTACATTTGTCAATATCGGCGACTTGCTGGGAAAACTCACAGGTGCAAACAGTAAGGAATCTGTAACCCTCCCTGAGTTGGATGCCACTACGCGTATTCTAGCTATAGTTTATCGAATCACGGGCATGGAAGTTAAACCAGAATGGAACCTTGAAGAATGTGGTCTTGCTTCTTTAGGTATTGTCCAATTTACCAATACCCTACAAACTGAATTTTCACCACCATCACATAAAATAGTGCTATCTGTCTCTGACATTATTTCTGCCAAGGATCTTAATGAAATTTCCGTCATGGTGGAGCGGGCAATACACGAAGGGAGCAAAAAAATAGAACCAACATCACAGAAGTTTGATAATGAGCTTACCAATTTAACCTGACAGTCATAAATATTATTATTGGCTATGTCTAGCAGTCGTAAGCTTAGCCAATATTATTACGTAGTACCATAAATATGAAAAGGATTCATTTGTGAAAAATATAGCGGTTATTTTATCTGGTTGTGGTTATCTTGACGGTGCAGAGATTCGTGAGTCGGTTTTAACACTCCTAGCACTGGATCAAGAAGGTGTTTCCTACAAGATTTTTGCGTTAAATCAAGACCAGCATCATGTTGTCAACCATCTTACTGGAGAGGAGTCTGAAGGTAATAAAAGAAATATATTGGAAGAAGCAGCCAGAATTGCACGCGGTAAAATAGAAGACATCGCCAAGCTGAATACTAATGAGTTTGATGCTTTAGTGATCCCAGGTGGTTTTGGGGTAGCAAAGAATATGTGTTCATTTGCTTTTTCTGGCAGCCACGCATCAGTTAACGAACAGGTTCTAAACCAGATTAAAGCATTTAAAGGTGCTAATAAGCCTATTGGGGCAATTTGTATTGCACCTGCATTATTGGCACTCTCTATTGGTCATGATAAACCTACCTTGACCATTGGTACAAATAGTGAGATCGCTAGCGAGATAGAAAAAACGGGAGCTATACATAAGAATTGTATCACATCAGAATGTGTCGTTGATATGGAGCATAAAATCGTTACAACACCAGCTTACATGACTGACGATGCAAAATTATCGGATACCTATTTAGGAATCTCAAAACTTGTAAAGAAAGTTGTTGAGTTAGCCTAATCTTTATCAACAACCGCCAATATATGCAATATTGGCGGTTTTTTTAATAACAGCAAGCTTTATAGATAATATTAATAAATAGAGCTAGGGGTGTTATGCATATAGTGATTTATTTCCCTTGACATGTAAGAAGGATTAGCTCAAAATTTTCAAAAAATAATTATGTAAAGGAAGGCATGGAGAGGAATTATGGATGACATCATGCGTCTCGTTCAAAAAGTACAATTTGCGAATTCAGAATTACCTTTCTATGTTTACACATCGACTTATGAACAGAATATCTTGAATATACCGGTAGCAAAACCGCTGCTTATCTTTGTTGTCAACGGTGAAAAAAAACTCGGTGAAGGCTTTAAGCTAACTTGCCAGAGTAATGAGTTTATTTTCCTTCCTGATAATAATTCGATTCACATGAGAAACATCCCAAATAAAAAGAAATATATCGCAATATTAATTGAGTTTGAACATCAAGACTTTGATGGGTTACCCATAAATAATTTCAGCCATAAGACTGATTATTTTATTGGTAATGCAAGAGAAGAAATAAAACAGTGTTTGAAGCAGTTTATAACAATATCTTCATGGGCACCAAAAAAAATTTTGTCATTAAGAAAAAAAGAGTTTCTGATACTACTTTATCATTTAGGATATAAGGAGGTCGTATCTATGGTAGGTCGCTCCAAGGTCAGCCATAAGATACACGACCTATTGATTAGAAATAATTTCCGCGAAATAACGATGGATAAGATCTGTGACGCATTGGCAATGAGTCAATCAACATTACATCGCAAGCTTAAATCAGAAAACACCAGCATTAAAGAAATAAAAGATAGAGCCCGGTTAGGCCTTGGTTTGCATTTGTTGCAAACAACAGAAAAATCAATAAGCTTGATTTCTGAAAAATGTGGTTACCAATCCCACTCCCGTTTTACCCAGAGTTTTAAAAATCGCTTTGGATTAACACCCACTGAACTTAGAAAAACAAAACAACCTCTCTAAAGCTTTGTTAATGGAATGGTCGCCTCCCATCTTTTGTGCCACAGTGGGACGATAAATCGTCACTAATTAGAAAGGAAATTTGCGAAAGGAAATTTGGACACTCACCTTTTGGTGCAAGCCACTATCAGGCTGCTTGCAGGCACAATAAGGGTGAATGCATTCGAACTGATACCTGCAAAAGTCGGCTAGTGGGAGAGATTTTCAGGTTTAGAAAGCAACAGCCCCTGCACAGCCATCCACTGAACTATGTGCAATACCCGGAGCTATCGAGAGGGTGGACGCAAATCAATCAGAGCTGTGGTTGATGGCATCGCCGCTGGCCACAGTGGCGGGCAAACTGCTGGCAATGATCTCTGTCTCCCACCACTCTGATCCCTTGTCGCCTAAACAGCGTCACCTGTTTCAACCAGCGGGCGCCATCAAGACCCAGCCGTTCCAGGATGGGTCCAAGACGGGCCGGAATATGACCCCGCTTGTCGGGCCGAATAGCACGACCCGTCCAATCAACCAGCATCAGGTAATCGGTGAAGGCATAGGGCAACTCTTCAGGCTTCCCCTGGCTAGCAAACGGCAGCAAAAGTGGTAGCAAAACCTCAGGAGTAGCAGGTTCCTCAAGGCGCTGTTTGATACTGGTGTAGTCGCTCTGCTCTGGCCGGTCGGTCAACGCAGCTCGTATCGGATTGAGGTCAACATACGCCATACAGGCCAGCAAGGCTGATTCGGTGAGCAAAGCCTGACTCTTGAAGCGACCCTCCCAGAAATGGCCCTTGCAGCCATCTTCCTGATTGGCCTGACGGGCCAAATTTTCATTGAGTAGACGAATAAACCAGCTGATGGAGTGAAGCCGCTCCCGCCATTGGGCAAGCAATTGCTGCACGACCGCCAGTTCAGGCTCGATCAGCGTCTCCCCCTGATACCAGCGTCGTACCAACAGCGGCCACTGGAAAAGAGCCGCCCAGCGCTCAGCCACCTCCCGTTCACTCCAGTTGGCCGCCGTATCGGGCTCCACCTTGAGCACAAGATGATAGTGATTGCTCATCACCGCATAGGCACAAACACCGATAGCAAACAGCCGTGACAGTTGCCCCAACTTGTCGACCACCCACTGGCGCCGATGTTCGTAACTCTGGCCAGAATGGGCATCCTCACCACACAGAAAGGCTCGCCGCACACAGCGGCTCACCACGTGGTAGTAAGGCGTATCCTGCAAGCTGATTTGGCGTGAACGGGCAATGGTCATGGCGCATCCCTCGACTGCGACTTCTCAAGTCAAGAACAGTACTACGCCACTGTCAAAAAGGTGGGTGTCCCAGATTTCCTCCAAAAAGGTGGGTGTCCCAGATTTCCTCCCTTCCCTCCAGATCTCCCGATCTCTCCCAGATTTCAGTTTGGTGATACCGCGCAAAAAATGATGAATTTCTGGTGGTTACGCCATTTTTCACTCGCCAATGTAGCTTCACTTGGATTACCATACCCACACGAATCCACCCCAGTCGCGATAGGTTACAGTCCTAGTTGGTCAATGGAGCATATTGGAAGCTGTAATCCACGGGCGGTAGCGTGTGTTTTTGGCCAACCCAACAAAACACGTAAGAACTGAAAGAGCGCTCTCCCAAAAGGAGCCACAGTAGCTAAGTCTATAACCTTATATAGTTAATTTTATTGGCGGATATTATGATTAAAAAACTGTCTATCTTAACCATTGCTATAACTAATTTGTTTGGCTGCGATCAAATATATCCAGTGATAGACCAAGAAGATTTATGTGAAGTAAATAAATGGCAGAAAGATGTAACCGCTGCATCTTGCAAGCCAGGTCAGAAGGTTGTTTTCCTACCAGATTCATTTGGTAATGAACAGTTACCTGTCATTTTTTCTGCCGTTAATTGCGATCATCGATTCAGTATCGCACTGACAAATGGTGGTGTATCTTGCATCTATGCACCACTCCAAATCATAGAGCAAAAAAAACCGGCTAAATAAATTTAACGCTCACCTTTTTAAACCATAGCAAAGCTATGCTATCACTCATGCGAAATTATTTTCGTTATCAGAACGATAGTATTAATTACATGATAATACCATCGTTCAATGAGTGGGGAAATATTATACATCAACACACTTATAAACTAGTAAAAACTGACTAACCTTAGATACACACATACATTATGAAAAGTATAATTAAAGCAAGCTTGATTATTTCTATATCATTGTTCGGGGTAAGCGGTTGTAGTGCATTCAAAATATACGACAATATCCGAAGCCCAGAAGCACTTGGAAGTTATTATCAAGATGACAAGACCAAAAGCTTTGCTTGGAACGTCGGTGCATATGCAGGCTACCCATGGGTCCTAAGCGATCATACATATGACAAATCTATCGATATGATGGTTAACTCGACTTCATATGCAATGAATCTAACGTCAGATCTTGGGAGCGCCCTTGCAGGGGGGGCACTAGGGTTGGGTGCTGGGTTTATTGGAGGACTGACGGAAGGCTATCCACTAAAGCCATCTGAAGTGTGGACTGCAAAGCTTGAAAATGGTGAGACATATAATCAGAGTCGCGTAATCGAACGCTTCATTATCAATAATTTCAAAGTCAGACCTGTTGAGCCCGATGACACGCCCAAGATTAAGCTAAGACTGGGAATGATTGATATCAATAAAATCACTTGTGTGGAGAACAAACCTTACCAGTATACCCACGAATGTACGCTGCCAGGCGTGAGCTACTCCACTATTTATATCACTGCAGCCCGCCCTGCGACGGGAGAAGAATTTGGAAAAATCCTCAATCTCAAGCCTGGCAGATATGGAGTTTTTTTAACCAGAAATGAGTCGGATTTGATCCAAAAAGATGATGCCCCAGATGTCTATTTTTATATGAAGGACGGTGTTTATAAGTCAGGCAAGAACACACTACCCTTGATCAGCCCGCGTGAAGATGGTAAGCGGTTAGTGCTTATCGATGGCAAAGCTGAATTATTGTAACTCAGCATCATATAGAAATCCCTACGCACCTGAACAGATTAAATATTGAGAGCTGTAACACTGCCAATAAAGATTAGTTATTGCGGTAAACATTGTACTTAATTTCGTTCAGCATCAACATACAACTATTATCCCAACATAAGAGGCTAGCCATCTCTCATGTAAGTGAGGTGTGACAGCGGTTATTAATACGTTAAGTTTTAATAGACCTATAGGATTTATCCATGATCAGAAAGGTGGGTGTCCCAGATTTCTGCTACCAGCATTTTTTAAGGAGATTTATAATGCGTTTCGTTTCATTAATATTTTTAGCAATTACTCTGCCTGCCTCTGCAGCAAAATATATAGAATTGGAAGGTGGTGTTACCACGATTGTTGATAAAACCCCAGAGAAATCATTTCATCAAAAATATGCTGCTGGCCGAGCACACTATGTCATAGAAATAAATAAAGATAAGAATGGATGGTTGTTATCTAATGGTAAAATTCGATACCTACAACAGTTCGAAAAAGAGCGACACTATGAGGCTACATATGTATGTGGCAATGCTTTGAATAAAGGTTATTTAAATAAGGAATACAGAACTGCCATGGATAACATGCATTCACCAGAAAGAGTTAAAATACATGTTGGAAAAAGCCTTGATATAGCGTTTAAAAATATAACCCTAGATAAGATCAAAGTTGGGACACAAGCCACGGGCATAGAATTACATGCTGTCTCAGGAAAATCTAACTCATCTGTTTACTCAGACCTCGTCGTTACAAAAATAAGTGATGAAAACCCTTGTGAGTAAACATTGTTAATAAATTTACAGGTACGATTACTTTAAATAAAAAGGCGACCATCCGGTCGCCTTTTTATTTTCTATCGTTTTCCCAATCAGGAATATTACCGAGCCGGTCGCTTGGCACCATTCCCTTTCGCCGCAGGTTTGCCGCCTTGAGACGCGGGTTTGGCACCCGGCTTGGCGGAGCCCGCGCGGGTCGGAGCCTTGCCTTTATTATGGGCGGGTTTGCCAACCGGTTTACCCTGACCTGCGCTTTGGGCAGCAGGCTTGCCGTTACCCGCGCCTTTCTGCAACTGGGAACCCACCGGCTTGCCGCCAGCCGCCTTGTTGCCCGCCCCATTACCACGCTGGTGAGTGATGTTGCTATGGCGCGTCAGGGCCGGTTTCAGCCCCTTGCTGCGACTGCGCTCGGCCTTGGCTTCGCCACGGCCTTCCGGCGGCACCAGGCAGTTGGGACCGTTGCCGATCAGGTGGCCCTTGCCCATTTCCAGCAGGGCTTCGCGGATCATCGGCCAGCCGGCCGGATCGTGATAACGCAGCAGCGCCTTGTGCAAGCGGCGGCGACGCTCGCCCTTGACCACGAACACGTCCCCGCCCTGGCGGCTCACCTTGTTTAACGGGTTTTTCTCGGTGTAATACATGGTGGTGGCGTTGGCGAGCGGCGACGGGTAGAAGTTCTGCACCTGATCGAGCTTGAAGCTGTTGGTCTTGACCCAGAGCGCCATGTTCACCATGTCTTCATCCGTGGTGCCCGGGTGGGCCGAGATGAAGTAGGGGATCAGGTACTGCTGCTTGCCCGCCTCTTTGGAATACTTGTCGAACAGCTCCTTGAAGCTGTAGTAGCTGCCCATGCCCGGCTTCATCATCTTGGAGAGCGGGCCCTCCTCGGTGTGCTCGGGGGCAATTTTCAGGTAGCCGCCGACGTGGTGCTTGGCCAGCTCGCGGATGTAGCGGGGATCTTCCACCGCTATGTCGTAACGCACCCCGGAGGCGATCAGGATTTTCTTGATGCCCTTCACATCCCGCGCCTTGCGATAGAGGCTGATGGTCGGGGTATGGTCGGTATCCATGTGCGGGCAGATGGTCGGCCAGACGCAGGAGGCACGGCGACAGGTCTGCTCGGCCCTGGGGCTCTTGCAGCGCAGCTTGTACATGTTGGCAGTGGGGCCGCCCAGATCCGAGATGACGCCGGTAAAGCCCGGCACCTTGTCGCGGATCTCTTCGATCTCTTTGATGATCGACTCTTCCGAGCGGCTCTGGATGATGCGCCCCTCGTGCTCTGTGATGGAGCAGAAGGAGCAGCCGCCGAAGCAGCCACGCATGATGTTGACCGAGGTCTTGATCATCTCGTAGGCCGGGATCTTCTCCTTGCCATAAGCCGGGTGCGGCACCCGCTGATAGGGCAGGCCGAACACGCCGTCCATCTCGTCGGTTTCCAGCGGGAAGGCGGGCGGATTGACCCAGACGATGCGATCACCGTGGGCCTGGGAGAGCGCACGGGCGCAGCCCGGGTTGGTCTCGTGGTGCAGGATGCGCGACGCATGGGCGTAGAGCACCTTGTCTTCCTTCACCCGTTCGAACGCCGGCAGCTTCACATAGGTTTTTTCCCACGGCTTCTGCTTGGGTGGCTGCACCAATACCGGCTTGGCTTCTTGCTCCACCGGCGCCGTGCCTTCGTCATCCGAGCAGGGCGCCCCTTCCATATAGGGGTTCATGATGGGGTCGATGCGGCCGATCTGATCCAGCTTGCTCGAATCCACCCCGCGCCACTCGGGCAGCGGCTCCTTGCGGATCACCGCGGTGCCGCGAATGTCCTGCATGGTGTCGATGGTCTCGCCATTGGCGATGCGGTGTGCCACTTCGATGAGCGGCCGCTCGGCGTTGCCATAAATGAGGATGTCGGCCTTGGCATCGAGCAGGATGGAGCGGCGGATGGTCTCGGACCAGTAGTCGTAGTGGGCGATGCGGCGCAGGGACGCCTCTATGCCACCGATGACCACCGGCACTTCCTTGAAGGCTTCTTTACAGCGCTGGGTATAGACCAGGGTGGCGCGGTCGGGCCGCTTGCCGCCTATGTCTCCCGGGGTGTAGGCGTCGTCGTGGCGCAGCTTCTTGTCGGAGGTATAGCGGTTGATCATGGAGTCCATGTTGCCCGCCGTCACCCCGTAGAAGAGGTTCGGCTTGCCCAGGCGCATAAAGTCATCCTTCGATGACCAGTCCGGCTGGGCGATGATGCCGACCCGAAAACCCTGGGATTCCAGCATGCGGCCAATCACCGCCATGCCGAAACTCGGGTGATCCACATAGGCGTCACCGGTCACCAGGACTATGTCACAGCTGTCCCAGCCGAGCTTGTCCATCTCCGCACGGGACATGGGCAGGAAAGGCGCTGTGCCGTAGCACTCGGCCCAGTAGCGGGGATAGGAGAAAAGGTGGGTAACCGGCTGCATTTTGAACACCTGGAACAATTCGGGTCGCGCATTATACCGGCAGAGCGAAGCGGGGGCGATGGCTTTTTGCCCCTATAGATCCCACGGAATAGCGCGGCCACTGGCAATAGCAAGGGCGCCCGCAGGCGCCCTTGTGATGATGGTGGGTAGCAACTGGCCCCTGTTGGATTCAAGTCAGGGCGCCGGGGGGGGTGACTCCCCTGCCCCCTTGGCGGCCAGCGCCTCGTCTACCTGTTGATCCCGCGCGCCGGTCATACCGGCTTTACGCGCCAGCAGATGATAGATGGCAGGCACCACCAGCAAGGTCACCAGCGTCGCCAAGGAGAGGCCGAAGAAGACCACGGTACCCACTGCCATCCGGCTCTCGTAGCCCGCCCCCATGGAGAGCATCAGTGGCACCGCGCCGATAATGGCCGTGAGCGAGGTCATCAGGATAGGGCGCAGGCGGCGCACCGAGCCTTTGATTATCGCCTCCTCGAACCCTTCGCCACGCTGGCGCAACTGGTTGATGAACTCAACGATGAGGATGCCGTTCTTGGTCACCATGCCGATCAGCATGATCATGCCGATCTGGCTGTAGATGCTCATCTCCTGCCCCGTCAACCAGAGACCGAGCAGACCGCCGAAGATGCCAAGCGGCACAGTCACCATCACCACCGCCGGGGTCAGCATGCTCTCGAACTGGGCCACCAGCACCAGATAGACCACCAGCAGGGCCAGCGCGAATATCATCACCATCTCGCCCTGGTTATCGCGATAGTCCTTGGACTCAACGGCATAATCCACCGTCATGCCGCTCGGCAAGTTGGCGTCGGCCCAGCCATCGAGAAAATTGAGGGCTTCGCCGAGAGTGTGATCAGGATGCACATCCGCCGTCAGGGTGATCGCCTTCTGCCGCTGGTAGTGGTTAAGGCGGTTGGCCGTCGCCACCTGCTTGACGGTGGCCAGGGTGGAGAGACTCACCATCTCGCCACTGGCGGCCTTGAGGTAGATGAGGCTGAGATCCGAGACGCCGTTGAACTCGGTCTGGTTGCCGCGCAGGTAGACGTCATACTCCTCCCCCCTGTCCACATAGGTGGTCTTGCTCACCCCGCCCAGCATCGCCTGCAAGGTGCTGGCAACGGTGGAGACCGGAATGCCGAGCTGGCTGGCGCTGTCGCGATTGATGGTCACCTGCAGCTCGGGGGTCTTCTCGGCATAGTCCAGATCTGGCGTTAGCATCAGACCGCTGGCCTGCGCCGCTTTCTGCAGCGCCAGCCCCTGTTGATACAGCTCGGCATAGTCATTGCCCTGCAGCACGAACTGCACCGGCGCGGTGGAGCCCCCCCGGAAACCGGGCTGGAAGGTGCGGATCATCACGTCGGGAATGCCGACCAGTTTGGCGCCCAGCGAGCGGGAGAATTCGGTGGCGGTGACATCACGCTCGGCCCAGTCGGAGAGCTGGATGATCACCATGCCGGTCTGGTCGCCGCCACGGCCAAAGGCGGGGGTACTGAAGCTCATGGCCTGCACCACGCCATCCCCCAGCATCGGCATGATGGCGGCTTCCACCTGCTGCATGTTGCGCTTCATCCGCTCTATGCTGGTTCCCTCAGCCCCCTTGACGAAAACGAACACCACACCGCGATCCTCGGTGGGGGTGAGGCTGTTGGGCAGCAGGCTGAACAGGGCGCCGATGCCGCCAAGACAGAGCAGCAGCACCAGTGGCACCCAGCGGGAGTGGCGCAGCACTTGCGCCAGCCATGCGCGGTAGTGCAGTTCGACCCAGCCAAGGCCTCGGTCGAGGGCGGCGGTCAGCCGGTTCGGCCGATCGAGCGGGCGCATCAGCCAGGAGCCCATGGCGGGCGTGAGAGTGAGCGCCACCAGCGAGGAGCAGAGCACCGCGAGCGAGAGTAATATGGCAAATTCGGTAAAGAGCCGCCCCACCATGCCATCCATAAAGGCGATGGGGACGAACACCATCACCAGCACGGCGGTGGTGGCGATCACCGCAAAGCCCACCTCGCGGGTGCCGTGCCAGGCGGCAAGCAGCGGTGGCTCGCCCCGTTGCAGATGATGGTGGATGTTCTCCACCACCACGATGGCGTCATCCACCACCAGACCGATGGCGAGGATCAGCGCCAGCAAGGTGATGAGGTTGATGGAAAAGCCGAGATACCAAGCGCCGATGAAGGCTGAGATGAGCGACACAGGCACGGTAATGGCCGGGATCAGGGTGGTGCGCCCCTGCCCGAGGAACAGGTATAGCACCGCCACCACCAGCACGGCACAGATGGCCAGGGTCATGTAGACCTCGTCGATGGCCTGCTTGATGAAAATGGTGGAGTCGTAATCGACCTCGAGCACAGCCCCTTGTGGCAGGAAGCGCTGCATCTCGACGATCTTCCTCTCGATCCCCTGCGCTACCGCCAGCGGGTTGGCGGTGGACTGGGCCACTATGCCTATCCCCAGGCTCTCGCGGCCGTTGCGCTGATAGGCGCTGTCTTCGTTCTTGGCCCCCACCTCCACGTCGGCGATATCCGCCAGGTAGATGCTTTGGCCGTTGGCGGCGGTGCGGATCTGCAACTGGCGGAAATCATCTGCGGTGTGATAGAGACGGGCGATCTGCACCGACATGGTCATGGAGTTGTTGCGGATCTCGCCGCCCGGCAGTTCGATGTTCTCCCGCTTGAGGGCCTCCTGCACGTCCGTCACCGTGATACCACGGGCCGCCATGTCGGCGGGCCGCAGCCGCACATACATCACCTGGGTCAGGTCGCCGGAGAGCATCACCTCGCTCACCCCGTCCGCCAGACTCAGGGGATCGACCAGCACCCGGTTGGCGTAATCGGTCATGGCGGTGCGATCCATCTGGCTGCTACTGAAGTTGAGCCAGATCGCCACGTCGCCGTTGCCGTTGTCCTTGGTGACCATAGGTTCATCCACACCATCCGGCAGCCTGGGGCGGGCGCGGGAGATGGCGTCACGCACATCCGAGGTGCCCTCCACCATGTTCCAGCCGAGCTTGAACTCCACCGTGATGACGGAGCGCCCCTTGCGAGTCACCGAGTTGATGTTCTTGATGCCGCTGATGCCGGAGAGCTGATCCTCGATGGGCTTGGTGACCTGGCTCTCCATGACGGCTGGCGCCGCCCCCTCATAGGTGGTGGAGATGGAGACGGACGGCGTCTGCACGTCCGGCATCTCCCGCACCGTCAGCTTGCTGAAGGCCACCAGACCGAACACGGTCAGCAGGGCACTCACTACCACGGCCACCAGCGGGCGACGTACAGAGATATCGGAGAGCCACATCAGCCTTTTACCTCCGCCAGATCGTTCACGCTGACGCCGTCACGCAGATTGACCAGCCCCTCAACCGCGATGCGATCGCCGACCTTCAGCCCCTCGGTAACCCACACCTCCTCGCCATGGGTATCCCCCAGCACCACGGGCACCCGCTTGACCAGGCCATCAGGCTCGAGCCGATAGACGAAGCGCAGCTCGCCGGCATACTCCACCGACTGGGCCGGGATCAGGGTCATCTTCTGGGGCGGCAGGGAGAGCGCCAGGTTGAGCAGCATGCCGGGCCGCAATTGACCGTCGGGATTGGGGATGATGACGCGCGCCTTGATGTTCTGGGTATCGTTGGAGACACGGCTGTCCAGGGTTTCCAGCACGCCACGAAACGCTTGATCAGGCCAGGCCGAGCTGGTTGCCGTCACCGCCATGCCGGGACGCAACTGAGAGAGATAGCGCTCGGGCACCGCCAGATCGAGCCGCAACTTGGCCAACTCATCGAGATGAAGCAGGGTATCACCGCTGTTGACCAGGGCCCCTTCACTGAGATCAATCAGGCTGACGGTGCCGTTGAAGGGAGCCTGCAGGGTGCGCAGCGACAACTCGTATTTGGCCGCATCGGCACGGGCCTGGGCCTGGGCCACTATGGCCTCCTGCCCTTCCAGCTCGGAGGTGGTGATGGCACCGCGCGCCACCAGCCGGCGCATATCCCGCAGCTTGCGGGCCTCATCGCGCACGCTGGCGTTCTGCTCCGCGAGCTCCGCCTGCTGCTTGCCCGCATCCAGCGCTATCAGGGTATCGCCCTGCTTGACCTGCTGACCGGAACGCACCGCTATCTTGACGATACGCCCTGTCACCTCGGGGCTTATCACCACGGAGCGGTTGGCGGCCAGCTTGCCCACCAGCTTGATGGTGGGTTCGGCCAGGCTCTGCTTGACGGTTTCGGTGCGGATATTGACCTGTCTGGCCGGCGCTTTGGGGGCCGGTTCGGTGTGACGCAGCGCCCAGACACCGGCAACCACGATAAAGAGAAGGCCCGAGCCGAGCCAGATACGCATTTTCATCGAACAATCCATGAAGAGTGAAAGGGTAAATCCAGATTGGGGCCATTTTAGCCACAGACTATGCCGTGACTATGTATAAATGTGACAAAACGTAACAGGAAGGCGATGAGATCACTGCATTTTTTGCGGTTCTATTTTTTTTCCGGCTACCTCGCTTACACTAACGACAGTTTCCTTTGTAACGCCAGATAGCTGCCTATGCTCAACGTGTCCGACGCCCGCTTTCCCACACGCCTTACTTGGCTGCTGTTCGCTCTGGTCACCCTGCTGATTGGTCTGACCTTGCGACAAAACCTGAAACAGATAGAGAGCCTCTACCTGAGCGACACCCTCAATAGTGCTATTCACCTTCAGGATCAGTTCCAGAGGACCGACACCTTTCTCGAAGCGATGCGCGGTCAGGCCGAAGAGCGGCTGCGCAGCGACCCTCAATCGGCGCTGACCCGCCAGCTCTACAGCTATATCCAACAACTGCCGGATCAGGGACTGGTACTCGACAAGCTCCCCGCCGACCTGCCTGCGGGGCTGGCAGGCAACCTCACCGGGGAAGGCCCATTACCTCCCCCCGGCAGTGAGCGGGAGGCGCGATTTCATCTGGCGCTGAGTCTCTCCCCCTTGCTGGCCACCGCCAGCCAGCGCCTTGGCGAGGAGATCGCCTGGGTCTACTTTACCGGTGTGGACAACTTCATCTACCTCTACCCATGGATCCCCTCCAGCCAGTTCCGCTTTAGCCGCAGCATCTATGAGAAGCACTACTGGCAGGATGCGCTGATGTCACCCAACCCCACACAGGACACCATTCTCTCCCGCCCTTACGAAGATTTCGCCGGACTTGGCACCATGGTCACCATGTCCCAACCTCTTTACAAAGACGGGTCGCTGGTGGGGATGATTAGCATGGATATTCTGCTCTCACGCCTGCAACTGCAACTCGATCGGCTGACGCCCGCGCTGGGGCAGTATCTGCTTCTCAACCAGTACCATCAGGTGCTAGCCAGCAGTACGAAGGAACCGCGAATCCCCCAGGATCTTGCTCCAACTGTACAGTACCAGTGGCGAGAGGGGGCATTGCAACTGACGCTAGCTGTCCCCGATACCCCCTTGCTGCTGGTGCACAGCGTCACTCTGCTGCCGCTGGCATGGACCCTTGCCTACCAGTCCGCTCCAACCCTGCTCGCCATCCTTTTCTTGCTGCTGGCGGCCCTCTCCAATCTGAGGTCCCATCGCCTCAACCAGCGGCTCAACTATCTCTCCTGTCATGATGCCCTCACCGGTGCCTTCAACCGCCACTATCTGGTCCTGCTGGAGCAAACTGGCAGCCTGGCGCGGCTCCGGCCGGGAATGCTGATGTTCGACGCGGATCACTTCAAACGGGTTAACGACAACTTTGGCCATGCCGTTGGCGATATCGTGCTGATCCGGCTGGTACAAATCTGCCAGCAGCAACTCGGCCCATCAGACCGCCTGGTCCGCTGGGGCGGTGAGGAGTTCCTGCTACTGATCGGCCACAGCGACGTATCCCGTCTCGGCGAACTGGCGGAACAGATCAGGATCGCGGTCGCCGACCACGACTGGGCCACCATCGAACCTGATCTGGCTGTCACCATCAGCCTCGGCTATTACCCCCACGAGGAGAGCGTCCAGCTCCATGAAGCGGTGCGCCGCGCCGACATGGCGCTTTATCAGGCCAAGGCCAACGGACGCAACCGCAGTGAAAGATGGCTGGGTGACGCCTCCTGACTTGCGAGGTAAGCTGGTCACCCAACCCTTTTTTGGAGGAAAGTTGTGCCACGTAAACCCCGCGTAGGGCTCGCTCTCGGGAGCGGCGCCGCCAGAGGATGGGCCCACATTGGTGTCATCCGTGCCCTTGATCGCCTCGGCGTCAAACCAGATCTGGTAGCAGGTTGCTCAATCGGCAGTTTCGTCGGCGCCGCCTATGCTGCGGGCAAGCTGGACAAGCTCGAGTCCTGGGTTCGCGGCTTCAGCCGGCTGCAAGTCGTCGGCCTGCTCGATCCCGCCCTCTCCGGCGGCCTGTTTCGCGGTGAGAAGGTATTTGGTCTCGCCGCCAGCCATCTGGGGGATCCCGATCTCGAGAACCTGCCCATCCCCTTCGCCTGCATCGCCACCGAACTCGACACCGGCCGCGAGATCTGGCTGCAACGGGGCTCGCTACGCCAGGCAGTGCGCGCCTCCTGTGGCATGCCGGGGATCCTCACTCCAACCCGGGTCAACGACCGCTGGCTGGTAGATGGCGCCGTGGTCAACCCGGTTCCCATCTCGCTGGCCCGCGCCATGGGCGCAGAGGTAGTGATTGCGGTTAACCTCAACAACGACATGCACCAGCCCTGGACCGACGGACCGGATCAACCGGGTGGCGGCGGCTTGCTCAGTCAGTGGCTTAATCGCGGCGAATCGGCACCGGCCACTCCCGGTCTGTGGAGCGTGATGAGCGGCTCTATCAACATCATGCAGGAACGGATCACCCGCGCCCGAATGGCGGGGGACCCGCCGGAAATCCAGCTTTGTCCACGCCTGGGCAGCTTCTCCATCATGGATTTTCATCGTGCCAGCGATGCCATCAACGAGGGGGAGGCCTGCGTCGAACGCAACCTTGATCAGCTCAAGGAGGAGCTGGGCCGCCTCGGGTTGCTGTAACCCTCCCCCCAATCGCACCAATAATAAAGAGCGCCTTGCAGTGTAATGCCAGTCAGTTAAGCACTTTTGTGACTGAACATTCGAAATGTTGAATAACAGGAACGGTGCCATGGTTAACGCGTCAATGTGGCTGACACCTTTGCCCTGATGGGCATCCAATAAAAAGAGGGAGGCATTTATGCCTCCCTCACTCTTTGGCCCTTATACCTCGCGGGCTGAGACTCACTTTCTCTTAACTGACTGGCATTAGCTTTGCCGCACTCTTTTTCTAGAACAGCCCCAGCCCTTTGAGCATCACGATCAGGATCAACAGCGGCGATACGTAACGAATGATGAAGAACAGTGGTTTGAGGATCGGCAGAGCCAGCTCGCCGCCATTGGTCAGAGCATCGCGCATCTTCTCCTCACCCCATACCCAGCCCACAAACAGGCAGAGGAAGATACCGCCCAGCGGCATCAGTATGTTGGAGGAGAGGTAGTCAAACAGATCGAAGAAGGTCTTGCCCGCAATCTGCACATCCGCCAGCGAGCTGTTGGAGAGCGCACAGGTGGAACCCACCGCACCCAGTACCAGCAGGTTGATCAGGGTCGCCTTGGGGCGGCTCATCTTGAAGCGCTCGGAGAGCACCGAGACCGGCACTTCCAGAATGGAGAGCATGGCACCGGTGGCCGCAATAGCGGACAGTACAAAGAAGAGCACCATGAAAACATGGCCAAACGGGATACTGGCAAACACTGCCGGAATGGTGATGAACAGCAGGGAGGGGCCGGCCGAGGGCTCGAACCCGAAGGCAAACACGGCTGGGAAGATGGCGATCCCCGCCAGCATGGAGACAAACAGATCGGCGCACATCACCCGGAAGGTGGTAAGCGGAATGTTCTGATCATCCCGGAAGTAGCTGCCATAGGTCATCATGCAACCCATACCGATGGAGAGCTTGAAGAAGGCCAGCCCCATGGCGGTCAGTACCACGGCCCCGGTGATCTTGGAGAAATCTGGCGAGAAGAGGAAGGCGAGACCTTCGCTCGCCCCCGGCAGAGTCAGACTGCGGATACCGATGACCAGCAGCAAGATAAAGAGCACCGGCATCAGCTTCTTGGTGACCGCTTCGATCCCCTTGGAAACCCCCATCAACAGTATTCCCCCCATCAGCGCCAACACCAGCCATTGCCAGAGCAGGCTCTGCAGCGGGTTGGTGATGAGCGCATTGAAGGCAGCCCCCGTGACCGCAGGGTCGGTCGACAGTATCTCGCCACTGATGGCCTTGAAGATATAGGCGAACACCCAGGCCGCCACTTCGGAATAGAAGGACATGATGAGGAAGGCGGCGACCACTCCCATCACGGCAATCAGCCACCAGGGTTGCCCCTTGGGGCTCAGTTTGCTCAGAGTTGTCACCGCATCGGCCTTGCCCTTGCGACCCAGCATGATCTCGGAAATCATCACCGGCAATCCCACCAGCAGGGTGGCAATCACATAGACCAGCAGAAAACCGGCGCCGCCGTTTTCACCCGTCAGATAGGGAAATTTCCAGATATTGCCCAGCCCGACGGCAGAGCCCAGGGTGGCGGCAAGAACACCAAATTTACTGGTAAAGCCATCTCTGACCTGGGGAATGGTTTGACTCATACTTGTCTCACTGTGCGCATCACGCGAAGGATAATACTGATTTTATAGCAGGAATTTTCTGAGGATTAATCCGGCTTTCCAAGAAATTTTCGTTAAAATCCCGGACGAGAGCACAATTAGCCAAATTTAATTAACTGAAGTGGTTATTAGATGGATAAAAAAATGCCGCCTCAATGGCGGCATTTTTGTCAAAGCCCAAATAAATCAAGCCTTGGCAATATCGTCCGGACCGATCTGGCCAATTTCGGCGACTTTCTTGTCAGCCAGCAGCCAGAGGGTGAACTTGTGCAGCTCCGGGTGATGCGCCAGTGCCACCAGGAAGGCGCCACCAACTTCACGATAACCCAGTTCATAGTTCTTCAGGGTGGTCGGGGGAACACCCAGCAGATCGGCAAACTTGGGACGGCTTAAACCGACCGCTTCACGGATCTGACGGATCTTTTTACCAACAGTTACGATATTTGAATTCATATTGTTCAATACTCCGTACGGCGGATTAACTCCACCTTTATTTTTCGCGACGACTCGTAGTCAAGTGTATCAGTTTTGAACGGACTCGTTATGGTCGAGCCTCTATCTTTAATCAGCGTCTTTCGACGACAACCCTTGCAAACATTGGGGATGGTAATCGCTCAACCGCCTCAGGTAAACAGTCTCGAAAAGAAACCTTTATTGTTGCAGCAGAAATAACTCGTATAATCCGCTAGCTATCCCTAAAGAGTAGGAACTCATGGCACTCCCCGGCATAATCTCCTGTTTACAACCAGTTTCAACACCCGCAGACCTCACCCGCCAGTTGATGCAAGGCCAGCAGACACGCGCCGAAGCCTTCTGGTTACCTGCGGCCATGCATGATCAGGCGGCAGCGATTTTGACCGCGCTCAATGATAAAAGCAGCCTGTTTCTCGAACAGCCCGTGCCCGGCCTGCCCCTGCGCAGTCACGATGGAGTCTTGCAAGAAGACGGACATCTGCTGCTCGGTAATGGCCAAAGCCTTGCCCTTGCCAACGGGCAGGGAGACGGGGGTCTGGTGCCTGAAAGCGGGCTCGCCGAGATGGCGCTCTGGCTGGAGGCGGGTCATCGCCATTTTCTCTGTTCAGCTGCGGTTCAGCCCGTGGCGCGGGCCATCCTCAACATCTGGCCCCTCGACCCCTACCTCGCCCGTCATTTTTTGCTCAGCTTCACACCCTTACTGTGCGAAGCAACCGAGGCCGATTATCTGGCGGTATTCCAGGCGAGGGTATCTCCCTCTATGGCGCAATCTGACTGGGTTCAGGCCTATATTAAACTCGAAAAGAAGCTGCACAGAGCCTATTTGGATCACTAATTAATTCGGATAAACAGCCAGTTATCCACGCGACACAATTTGCCATATGTATTATGTGTGAGCTTGATCATGTTTTGAAATCGGCATAGAGTGCGCCACGTCATCGGAATGACGTCGGCTGTTCGTGAAGGGTGAAGGCATTGCTTACGCTGCTACCCGCTCGCTTGTGCACCAGGAATGTGTGCCTCCCGGATGGAACCGGGATCCCTGCCAGACTCAACGCTGTTGTTCGGCAGAGCCTGCAGCTTACATAAATTAAAAAGTGCGAAGCACGTGAACAACGTGCCATCTCTACGAGGATTTTTTTATGATGAAAATGGCCCCTTCCTTGATCGCCATCGCTATGGCTACCATGGGTGCAACTGCAGCTCACGCCGCTGACGACATCTACTTCGGTGCCGGTGTCGGTGCTGCCCACTTCAACGGTCTGAACAAGATCGAAGGCGTGAACACTGGCGAAGAAAACGCGGCGGCTGCCAACGCCTTCGTTGGTTACAACTTCACCGAAAACTTCGGTACCGAATTAGGCTACCAGTACGCTGGCCGTGGCAACACCGATGGCAACCGTTACGAAAACCAGGGTGCCACCCTGTCCGGTATCGCTCGTCTGCCGCTGGGCGGCGACTTCTCTGCCTTCGCTGAAGGCGGCGCCTACTGGGCTCACACCGACGGCATGGGCACCAGCGATACCAGAGTATCCCCGCTGGCTGGCCTGGGCGTGACCTACAAGGTTAACGACGCGCTGGATCTGCAAGCTCGCTACCGCTACATGTGGGACGTGGCTGACCTGCAAGTCAACGATGTACGCTACAAGTCCAACCAGAGCGTTGCGACCCTGGAAGCCGTATACCACCCGTTCCGTTCTTCCTACGTAGCGCCGGCTCCGGCTCCGATTGTTGAAGAAGCTCCGGCTCCTGCCCCGCAGGTTGTTGAGAAGAACTTCGCCCTGAACTCCGACGTGCTGTTTGCCTTTGGCAAATCCACTCTGAAGCCGGAAGGTGTTGCCGCGCTGAATACCCTGTATCAGCAGATCGTCGACGTGCAGCCGAGAGATGGCAGCGCCGTGGTCGTCGGCTTTACAGACCGCATCGGTTCTGAAGCACAAAACCTGAAGCTGTCCGAAGCTCGCGCCCGTACCGTTGCTGACTTCTTGGTGAGCAAGGGTATGGCTGCCGGCAAGGTCACCATCGAAGGTCGTGGCACCGCCAACCCGGTCACCGGCGCCCAGTGCGACGGCATCAAGGCCAGAGCACAGCTGATCGCCTGCCTGGCACCGGATCGTCGCGTAGAAGTTCGCATCTCTGGCGTAAAAGAAGTTCAGAAATAATCTGACTTTGTTCCGATGATGTGAAAAGGGGATGCCACGGCATCCCCTTTTGTTTTCCCGCTTTCCATTGATTAATAGTGAACGCAGCAAGACGCGACACTTTCTGTCAAACCGTCTCCCCCGCCACACGCCCTGCTTGTTCGCTCAAACCCGCACAAGTGCTGGATACCTGTACAGAAACTTGATAAAAGTGGGTCAAAAGAATACAGTTACTCTGCTTGTGAGGGATTAGATGAACTTTTAAAAGTGCTTATTGTCCGGTTAGTTGTCCATGAGGCCAAGACTTCATGAGTATCCAGGATACCGTCTCTTTTTTCATTCAAGCCAGTCGTGATACACCATGGAAGTCGCAGCTGAATTGTCACCTGTGACCGGTATAACTGATTAGAGTGCGCAGTACGCCCTAGCACAGCAAACTCAACGAGGATGAAACGATGAAAATGAAAATGGCACCTGCCCTGATTGCTCTGGCCATCACGGCAATGGGAACTTCCACCGCTCAGGCAGCCAACGACTGGTACACAGGTATCGGCGCCGGTTGGGCTTATGGCCATGACCTGAACGACTTTGACAAAGACGCTGATCAGGACGCTACCGCGCTCTCCCTGTTTGGTGGTTACAACTTCAATGATAACTACGCCGCTGAACTGGGCTACCTCTACACCGGCCAATTCGATGTCGACGGTGCCAACTTCAGGACCCAGGGCGCTACCCTGTCCGGTCTTGCCCGTCTGCCACTGGGCGACATCTTCTCCGTATTTGCAGAAGGTGGAGCCTACTTCAGCAATGTCAACGGCAAGAACAGCAGCGACCAAGTCACCGTGCCGCTGGCCGGTCTGGGCCTGACCGCCAAGCTCACCGACCTCCTCGATCTGCAAGCCCGCTACCGCTACCTGTGGAACGTGGGTGATGAGAATGTGACCGGGGAAACCAACATGAGCTTGGCAACCCTGGAACTGGTGTTTCACCCGAACCGCACCTCTTACGTTGCCCCCGTCCCGGCACCGGCTCCCGAGCCGGTTCCTGAGCCAGTGATGGTCGAAAAGAACTTCTCCCTGAGCTCGGACGTGCTGTTTGCCTTTGGCAAATCCACTCTGAAGCCGGAAGGTGTTGCCGCGCTGAATACCCTGTATCAGCAGATCGTCGACGTGCAGCCGAGAGATGGCAGCGCCGTAGTCGTCGGCTTCACAGACCGCATCGGTTCTGAAGCGCACAACCTGAGACTGTCCGAAGCCCGCGCCCGCACCGTGGCCGACGTATTGATCAGCAAGGGTCTGCCTGCTGGCAAGGTCACCATCGAAGGTCGTGGCACAGCCAACCCGGTCACCGGCACCCAGTGTGACGGCATCCAGGCCCGGGCACAGCTGATCGCCTGCCTGGCACCGGATCGTCGCGTTGAAGTAAGCGTCACCGGCGTAAAAGAAGTGAAACAGTAAGTCACTCAGGTGGCATATGAGGGAGGCCTGATGGCCTCCTTTTTTATTGCTCCGTGATCACCGCTCACCCTCCCCGTTTTGTCACCTCGTCCCGCTCGTTGTAATCCCAAGCACCACCTAAGTGTTTAAAAAAACTACATTTTCTATCAATCGTCGGGGTTGTACACAACAGCACTGGCGCTCTGCGGCATCAAACATCGACGAGGATACGCGATGAACATAAGACCGAAACCTGTTTGGATTGCATTGGCAGCCATGAGGCCTCCCTATCGGTGATAGGCCGGTTGCCCCCTGGCGACATCTTCTCGGTATTGGCGGAAGGGAGCGGTTATCTCTATCGCGTCAAGTCCATCAACTTGGCACCGCGAGCCAGCCTCGGCCAGCCCGCCGACAAGGTGAGCATCCTGGGCAGTGGCGAGAGCAAACGGTCACCGGCTCTCAGGGTGCCCCCGAGGCCCCCGTCGCAGAGCCAGCCGCACCATAGGCCGAGTTAAATAACGAAGAGAGCAATCAGGCGTGTGGGAGAGGTACTGAAAGGGAAACCGGTGAAAAGTGCACAAAAAAGGGATGCCGAGGCATCCCTGTTGCTTTTCGTCTGTGCGAAAGATCAGAAGGAGGTGCGGCGATAGCGGCGGTATTCCGGTTGCCAGAAATTCGCTTCGATGGATTGCTCTATCACCTCATCCGGGGTCTGCACCGCCTTGCCCTGCAGCATGGCAGTCTTGGCCACCATCTTGGCTATGTAGCGGGATACCTCGTGAATGTCCGCCAGATCCGGCAGCAGCGAGCCCTCGGCCCCCTTCACCAGCGGCGAACACTCCGCCAGGGCGCGGCTGGCCGACATCAGCATGGCATCGGTTACCCGGGTGGCACCGGAGGCGATGACACCAAGGCCGATCCCCGGGAAGATGAAGGAGTTGTTGCACTGGGCGATGACATAGCGCTTGCCCTTGTGCTCCACCGGTGCAAACGGACTGCCGGTGGCCACCAGCGCCTGACCGTCGGTCCAGCGGATGAGATCTGCCGGAGTTGCTTCGACCCGCGAGGTGGGGTTGGAGAGCGGGAATATGATGGGACGGGCACAGTGCTTGTGCATGGTCTTGACCACCTCTTCGGTGAACAGGCCCGGCTGGCCGGAGACCCCGATCAGAATGTCCGGGCGACCGTGCTCCATCACCTCCAGCAGGGAGATATTGTCCCCCACCGACCAGTCGGCAATGCGCTCAACCGGCTGGGAGAGGCGGCGCTGGAAGTCGAGCTGGTTGGGGATCTTGTCGGTGATGAGACCAAAGCGGTCCACCATAAAGACCCGGCCACGGGCCTGTGCATCCGTCAGCCCTTCGGCCTTCATCTGCGCCACTATCTGCTCGGCAATGCCGCAACCTGCACTGCCCGCGCCGAGGAAGGCGACCCGCTTCTCGGAGAGCTTGGCACCGGAGGCCTTGCAAGCGGCGATCAGGCTGCCGAGCGTCACGGCGGCGGTGCCCTGAATGTCGTCATTGAAACAGCAGAGCTCGTTCTTGTAGCGGTTGAGCAGCGGCATGGCGTTGTTCTGGGCGAAATCCTCGAACTGCAGCAGGATATCGGGCCAGCGGCGCTTGACCGCCTGGATAAAGGCATCGACAAACTCGGCGTACTCTTCCCCCGAGATGCGCGGATTGCGCCAGCCCATGTAGAAGGGGTCATTGAGCAACTGCTGGTTGTTGGTGCCCACATCCAGCACCACCGGCAGGCAGTAGGCCGGGGAAATGCCACCACAGGCGGTGTAGAGGGAGAGCTTGCCGATGGGAATGCCCATGCCGCCAATCCCCTGATCGCCAAGACCCAGGATCCGCTCGCCGTCGGTGACCACGATTACCTTGACGTTCTGCTTGGTGGCGTTTTGCAGCATGTCATCGATCCTGTCCTTGTCCGGATAGGAGATGAAGAGGCCGCGGGCGCGGCGATAGATGTTGGAGAACTCCTCGCACGCCTTGCCCACGGTCGGGGTATAGATGACCGGCAGCATCTCGGTCAGGTGGTCGTGCAGCAGACGGTAGAAGAGCGTCTCGTTGGTATCCTGGATGTTGCGCAGATAGATGTGCTTGTTCATGTCGTTGCCAAACGCCATGAACTGACGGTAGGCCCGCTCGGCCTGCTCTTCGATGGTTTCAATATTCTGGGGCAGCAGGCCCTCGAGGTTGAAATTGCTGCGCTCTTCACTAGTGAAAGCGCTGCCCTTGTTGAGCAAGGGGGTCTCCAGCAGGGCCGGACCGGCATAGGGAATGTAGAGGGGGCGCTTCTGGTTATTATCTTCAAACATGGATCGGGTACCTACACAATGACCTGGACGAAGGGATCCGCCGATCCTATGAGCTTGCGCCATTAATTTCAAAGAGTTTGCACATCCGGTGCAAAAGGTTTGCGACCCAGGCGACGAAAGGCGCCGGGGGTCTGACCAGTGATGCGGCGAAAACGGTTGGCAAAGTTGGCGCCATCGCTGTAGCCAACCCGGCTGGCCAGCTCGCCGAGCGGCCAGTTGGTGTAGAGCAGCAGCTGACGCGCCTTGTTCATCCTGAGCCCGGTGAGCCAGGCCATGGGCCCCATGCCGAACACCTGCTGGCAGAGCCGGTGCAGATGGGGCACAGAGCAGGCCATCTGCCGGGCCAGCAGTGCTACGCTCCAAGGCTCGTCAAGGCGCGCCTCCACCCGCCGAAACAGCGCCTGCAACCTCAGCTCAGGGGTACCGCGCACCTCCCCTTGCAGAGTGCGTTCCAGCAGCGCCAGCAACAGGCTGAGCAGCTGGGGTTGCAGGGGTGAACATACCCCCTCCCCCTGCATCAGGCTGAGCAGGTGATAGAGCTGATCCCCCTCCTCTCCCTGCCAGATGCGGTGACCAAGCCGGTGCAGGTGCTGCCATCGCGGCACGTCATCGAGCAAAATCCAGCTGATCTGCCAGCGCTCGCCAATCAGCCTGAGACCACCTGGCACGGCGGCGGGCAGGAAGATGAGCGAGCCTGCCGGAATCGGCTGTTCCCCCTCGTCTGTGAGCAAGGCGCCTCCCTCATCGTGACTCACCATCAGGATGTGGAACTCAGGGCGATTGCGACGAATGAGGTAGTGCTCCCTGATGTGCGAAAGGCCGGTCAGAAAAATACCCGCCTCGCCGAGCAGGGGCAGCCCTTCACGGCCCAGCATCCGCTCCTCGCAGGCCGGGGCTATTTCCAGACACTCGCGGACAAAAGCCATAACGCCTCAACATGATAGTTTTAAACAAGAAACCCGAGAGAGGCTCACAGTGAAGTCGCTCGCCACTCCCCCTATCATACCCATGACAAACCTTGCTTTTCACTTACCTGGTTAACATAAATGAATTATTGGCAAGCGATTTTAAAACAAACCACTGATCGCGAGTTCATGACACGACTGTGGCGGCTGGCCCTGCCAGTGTCGCTGCAATCCATGATGTTCTCCCTGCTCGGCCTCATCGACATCATGATGGTGAGCCAGCTCGGCACCACGGCGGTGGCGGCAGTGGGCTTGGGTAACCGGGTCTTCTTCTTCAATCTGCTGGTGATAGCGGGACTCTCGGGTGGCGTCTCAGTATTGGCAGCACAATATTACGGTCGCGGCGAGCTGGCCGGGGTGCGCCGCGCCCTGTTACTGGCGCTGGTGGGTGCCCTGCTGGTGAGTCTGCCGTTTGCGCTCATCTATGTGCTCGCCCCGGGCAGCGTGCTGGATTTTGCCAGCCAGGAACCCCAATTGCGCGCCCTCGCCGACCAGTTCTTGATGATCACCGGCGCCACTATTCTGTGCACCGCCATCGTAGTGCCACTGGAGTCGACGCTGCGTTCGGTGGGCAACGCCGCCGCCCCGACCCGGATCGGCATCATCGCCATCATCGCCAACGTCATCCTCAACTACGCCCTCATCTTCGGTAATTTCGGCTTCGAGGCCATGGGGGTGGCAGGCTCTGCCTGGGGCACGACCATTTCACGCCTGCTGCAAACGGCGCTGCTGCTGATCTATGTGTGGCGGCAGGAGCCCCGCCTCATCCCGCGCAGACAGGAGTGGTGGGACGCCTTCAAGCGCAAGGAGGTGGTGCGCTTCACCCTGATCGCCCTGCCGCTCTTGTTCCACGACGGGCTCTGGGCCTTCGGCATGCTGCTCTACGGCTTTCTCTATGCCCATCTGGGCACAGATTCACTGGCCATCATGACCACGCTGGGGACGCTCGAGAGCATCCTCATCTCTCTCTTCTTCGGGCTGGCGGTGGCCTGCTCCACCCTGCTCGGCCACCGGCTCGGGGCCGAGGAGTACGACATCGCCTGGCAACACTCCCAGCTGTTCCTGCTGCTCGCCCCCATAGGCGCCCTGCTGGTAGGGATGGCAGTCTGGCTGTTGCAGACCCACCTGTTGCAGTGGGTCGGCAACCTGCCGGGCGAGATGTTGGGAGAGGCGGGGCAGGTGCTCGCCGTCATGTGTCTGGGCATGCTGCTCAAGGTGTTTAACATGGTGGGGATTATCGGGGTGCTGCGCTCCGGCGGCGACGTGAACTACAGCATCGTCATCGACATCATCGCCATGTGGTGCATAGGCCTGCCGCTCGCCTGGGTGGCGGTCAGCCTGCTCGGCTGGCCTCTCTCCTGGGTGGTGGCCGTGGTGCTGCTGGAGGAGTTGTGCAAGGTCGTGCTGGTGCAGCGCAGGATCCGCCAGCGCCGCTGGCTCAGAAATCTGGTGATAGGATAAGGGGACGCAGGAAGAGGCAAAATGCGGGGTCATATCAATGACAGAAAATCCCCGTTTGCAGTATGCTGGCCCCCTCTTCAATCAGAGACAGGGCGCCGCTAAGTGCACGTGTCCAATGCCCTGTCCCGTCGTCGTTTCAGGAGACGAGCATGCAACCACAGAAAGAGCTGATCACCGAGACTGCCCTGCTGGAGATGGCCAACGGCATCATCAAGCGCCACGAAGACTTCATCCACGGCATGCGCGCCGACGCGGTAGAGCAGAAGGGGGATATTCTGGTGTTCAAGGGGGAGTTCTTCCTGGCCGAAGATGGCACCCCGACCGGCAAGACAATGGCGGTGTTCAACATGTTCAAGCTGCTGGCCCAGCAGCTCTCCGGCAAGTACCAGCTGAGCTGATCTCTCCCGTGCCCATGACAACCAGATGCCGCCCTCAGGCGGCATCTGTCTTGATGGTGTGGGGCAGTGCCGGCTTGCCGGCCAGCTCGCCCACCACGCAGTTGCGCCCCGCCATCTTGGCCATGTAGAGGTACTCGTCGGCCCGATTGAACAGATCCTCTATGCTCTCCCCGCGCTGGGCCAGGGTCAGGCCGATACTCACGGTCACCTCCAACAACTCATCCGAGGTGGGACTCTTCACCAGCCGCGCCTCCACCGCCACCCGCAGCCGCTCCGCCACCCGCTTCGCCTGGATCAGATCGCCGCAGTTGGGCAGCAGGATGGCAAACTCCTCGCCGCCATAACGTCCCAGCACCATGTCAGACTCCAGCTGCTCCGCCAGGGTCGCCGCCACCTCTTTGAGTACCGCATCCCCCGCCAGATGGCCGAAAGTGTCGTTGATACGCTTGAAGCGGTCCAGATCCAGCAACAGGACGGCAAAGGGCGTCTGCTTGCGGCTCATGTTCATCCAGGCCTTCTCCAGCCGCTTCATCAGCAGTCGACGGTTCATCATGCCGGTCAGCTCGTCCGTGGTGGACTCCCGATAGAGCTGCAGCAGCATATTGAGCTGACCACACTGCACCCAGCTGCTGGCCAGGGCAAACAGCGCCAGCAACCAGACCTGGTTGAGGGTCTGCACGCTCCACAGCGGCTGCCCCACCAGCAACCAGTTGCCCGCCAGCATGGTGACCAGAATGCCCCCCGCCAGCTGCAGGCCGAGGGAGAGCGGAATGGGGAAGATGGCAAACAGGCTGACGAGCAGATAGGGAAAGGCCATGTAGCCCGCCTGCAACTCCTGATCCGCACCGAAACTGTGCAGGCAGATGAGGGAGAACAGCATCATCACCGCCATCAGATAGCCCAGCGCGAGCTTCATGCGCTCGTGCCTGAAATGGATGAGGTAGGAGAGGGGGATAAGTGGAGAGAGGGCCAGCAGGCAGAAAATCCGGGCCTGAAGCAGTTCATCGAACTGGGCAGAGGGCAGGGTCAGCCAGTCCACCAGGGCCCAGGCGGGCAGACCCACCATCAGCAGGCAGGTGAGCAGGCGCAAGCGCACCGTCATGAAGCCCATGCGGGTCAGGGTAAAATCTTCGGAGTGGGCACGGGCACTCCAGAACTCCGACAACTTCAGCATCCAGAGCCTCCAAATCTCGACAGAGGGCTCATTCTACGCCGCACAGGCTCAAAATCCTATGCAACCGGCGCCATTTCAGGGCGAGCGCCGTCACACAAACCGGCGGATCATAATCGCCACACGCAAACGTTTCAACCCATGAAAAAATAAACCGGTTTCAGCCCGAATTAGCGCTGGTCAGCGCCATTTCAATCACTAAAATAGCGCCCAATTTTCTCCCCCCCCTCCCCCACACATTCGAGGTATTTATGGAACAGGCTGCCGCCGTCCGTGCAACCCCAGAGGCTCATCCTCCCAGACGAGCCCACAGCGAACTGGTCTACGGCATAGACGATGTCCCCCCCCTGCCCCAGACTCTGTTCGCCGCCCTGCAGCATATGCTCGCCATGTTTGTTGCCATCATTACCCCGCCCCTCATCATTGCCAATGCCCTCGGTCTCCCTGCCGCCGACACCCGTTATATCGTCTCCATGTCATTGGTCATGTCCGGCATCGCCTCCTTCATCCAGACCCGTCGCTTCGGCCCCATCGGCTCGGGCCTGCTGTCAGTGCAGGGCACCAGCTTTAACTTCCTCGGCCCCATCATCGCCTCCGGTCTCGCCCTCAAGCAGGCCGCCATGCCCACCGAGGATCTGCTGGGCACCCTGTTTGGCACCATGCTGGTGGCCGCCCTCACCATGGTGGTGATGAGCCGCTTCCTCCACTTGGTCAAACGGGTGATCACACCGCTGGTGACCGGCATCGTCGTACTGCTGATCGGCCTGACCCTGATCAAGGTCGGGCTCATCAGTATGGGTGGCGGCTATGCCGCCCTCTCGGATGGCAGCTTCGCCAGCCACAGCAACCTCTTCCTCTCCCTGCTGGTACTCGGCCTCATCGTGCTGCTGCAACGCAGCCGTAATCCCTGGCTGCGCCTCTCCGCCATCATGATCGCCATGCTGGCGGGCTATGCCGCGGCACTGCTGCTGGGCAAAGTGAGCGCCCCCACTTTCGATGGTCCCCTGGTGATGGTGCCCATCCCGCTGCATTACGGCCTCGGTTTTGACTGGCAGCTGTTCGTGCCGCTCACCATCATCTTCGTGGTGACGGCGCTGGAGGCCATCGGCGACATGACGGCCACCTCGGACATTTCGGGTGAGCCTGTCAGTGGCCCTGTCTATCTGGAACGTATCAAGGGCGGGGTACTGGCCGATGGCTGCAACTCCATGCTGGCTGCCCTGTTTGCAACCTTTCCCATGTCGACCTTCAGCCAGAACAACGGCGTCATCCAGCTGACCGGGGTGGCCAGTCGCCATATCGGCCTCTTCATCGCCGCCATGCTGGCCCTGCTCGGCCTGTTCCCCGCGGTCGCCAGCCTGGTGCAGCAGATCCCCGAGCCCGTGCTGGGCGGTGCGACCATCGTCATGTTCGGCACCATAGCCGCCGCCGGGGTGCGCATCATCTCCCGCGAGGAGCTGGACAGACGCGCCCTGATGATCCTGGCGGTGTCGCTCGCCATGGGACTGGGGGTCGCCCAGGTGCCGGAAGTGCTGCAACACCTGCCGGATCTGGCCAGAAGCGTGCTCTCCTACGGCGTCGCCACCGGTGGCCTCACCGCCATCGTGATGAACCTGCTGCTGCCAAAGCGCGAACAGCGTCACTCCTGAGACGTCATCAACCGATAGCAGACTCAAGCCCCGCACTGCGGGGCTTTACCTTGTCAGCCGCCACGGGTAGTGTGCTGAGCAGCCTTTTTTGAGGATGTCGCCATGCCCTATCGCCTGCTCTCTCTCCTCCCCGACACAGCTTCCCCCGCACAGATATTGGCCGAGGAGCAGCACTGGCTGCGCGACTGTGCCCGTGACGGCCAGCCCCGTGCCCACCTCTGGCAGGCCCCCCAATGCCTGATTGTCACCCGCAAGGATACCCGTCTGCCCCGTTACGCTGCCGCCTGTGAGCAGCTCGCCGCCGAAGGCTGGCCGGTGCATGTGCGCGACAGTGGCGGCACCGCCGTGCCCCACGGCGCTGGCATCCTCAACCTCTCCTTGTTACTGCCCCGAACCACCACCGATCTGGCTCACTACTACCGGCTGCTGGGGGCGCCGCTGCTGGCCCTGCTGGGGGAGTACGGCCTTGAGGGAAACTATGACTTCGTGCCCGGCTCCTTTTGCGATGGCCAGTACAATCTGGTGATCGGGGGGCGCAAGATCACCGGCACCGCCCAGCGCTGGCTGGCACCGGGGCAGGATCACGGCGGCGCCGTGCTGGCCCAGGCCATGCTGCTGGTGGCAGGAGATGTGGATGAGGGTACCCGGATGGCGAGCCGTTTCTATGCGCTGGCGGGTGCAGAGCTGCGCTTTGCACCCGGCACCTCGACCACGCTGGCCCGCGGCATTAAGTGGCAGGGCAGCGACGCCGAGCTGGTCGACTGCGTTCAGTCACGGCTGAAGGTGCTGCTGACCCGCGATCAGACACCCTCCCTCTGAGCAAGAATGAGCCCCTAACGCGCCATAAAAAAAGCCACGACCCGGGTCGTGGCGTTGGCTTTTTCGGTACAGATTAAATCAGGCCGTCTGCGGATCCGGCTCGGCTTCGCCATCCAGATCCCGGCTAAAGTAGGCGCGGGTTTCGGCGATCACCACATGGCGCAGGCCAATCAGGCCGATGAGGTTGGGCACCGCCATCAGGCCGTTGACGATGTCGGCCAGCAGCCAAATCATGTCCAGATGGAGGAAGGCGCCGCTCGCTACCAGCACCAGATAGATGAGACGATAGGGCTTGATCGCCTTGACCCCGAACAGATACTCGGTGCAGCGCTCGCCATAATAGTTCCAGCCGAGGATGGTGGTGAAGGCAAAGAACAGCAACCCTATGCTCACCAGATACTGGCCTATGTGGGCATCCAGCCCCTGGGCAAAGGCCTGGCTGGTCATGGCTGCGCCGCTCAAGTCCCCGCTCCACACCCCTGTCACCACCAGAGCCAGGCCGGTCATGGTGCAGATGATGATGGTGTCGATAAAGGTGCCCGTCATGGAAACCAGCCCCTGCTCCACGCAAGAATCTGTCTTGGCCGCTGCTGCCGCGATGGGGGCAGAGCCCAGCCCCGACTCGTTGGAGAAGACCCCGCGCGCGACACCGGACTGGATCGCCAGCATAATGCTGGCGCCGACGAAGCCGCCGGTCGCCGCATGGCCGGTAAAGGCGCTCTCGATCACCAGCATGACGGCATCGGGCACGGCGCTCGCATTGTTCACCAGCACCCCCAGGCAAGCGACGATATAGAAGATCGCCATAAAGGGCACCACCTTGCTCGACACGCTGGAGATGGACTTGATACCCCCCAGGGTCACCAGTGCCACTATCAGGGTCAGCACCACGGCCGTCACTTCACGGGGCACCGAGAAAGAGAGGCTCATGGCATCGGAGATGGCGTTAACTTGCGGGAAGGTACCGATGCCGAAGAAGGCCACACCTATGCCGAACAGGGCGAACAGCTTGGCGAGCGGTTTGGAGCCAAGCCCCTTCTCCAGATAGTACATGGGGCCGCCCGCCATCTGGCCGTTGGCATCCTGTTCGCGGTATTTGACTGCCAGCAGGCATTCGGCGTACTTGGTGGCCATGCCGAACAGCGCCGCCATCCACATCCAGAACAGGGCGCCGGGGCCGCCGAGCTTGATGGCGGTGGCGACGCCGACGATGTTGCCGGTACCTATGGTGGCAGAGAGGGCGGTACACAGGGCACCAAAGCTGGAGACATCCCCCTGCTTGCCCTGCCCCTGATCGCGGCCAAACACCAACCGCAGGGCGAGCGGTAAGCGCACGACCTGAAGCAGACCCAAACGCAGGGTGAGATAGATACCGGTCCCGACCAGCAGGATCAGCAGGGGCGGACCCCAGATAAAGCTATCGATGGCGGTTAACGCCGATTGAATTGATGACATGCATCCTCCTTAAAAAACAAAGATTAAGGAGGAGAAGGATGATCTTCCCATAGGTGTCGCGATCGGCCAGAGGCGATCGGATGCGGGCTAAGCCAAAGTACAACCCAAAGTACAACCATCCCATCCCCTCTGTCCTTTTGCCTGAGAGTTTCCGGCGCCAGCCTGCCCTTGCGGGTAGTCATGGTGCCTTGCTCCTTCGGCGCCCGATTTAACGGGTCTCTCCAGAGTATCGTCCAGTAGCAGTCCACACCGGTTGCCCGGTACCTGAAAGATTCACTTCTTCGGTGGATGGTTGCCCATCGCTCTCCTGCTACCTTCATCCGAACTAGTTTGGATTAGGAAGCGGGCATGTTAATCCAAAAAATGTGAGCTGTCTCCCACTCGGCCGTCCGCTGCGCCGCTTTTTTTCCACCTCGGGCACCACAGTGAGACATGTTATTTGTTTGTTAACTTTCAATGCTTTAACAAAGCCAGTTTGGGCATCCCGCGAGCCGGTTGCGCCACCAGGTCGCATATCAGGATGACCTGTCATCTCGACCAGAAAAACTTTCCAACATATCCACTCAAAATGCTTGCACAGAAACTCAATAGGCAGATAATTCCGCGCATAACTAAGCACTTTGCGATGGAGTTATGCATTGTGTCTGGTTGGTCCCTCCGGACCACTCGCCTGAGCCGGCCGCTGCCGTCTCAACAAACCAAGGCTAGGGCAAATCTGCCCCCTAAGGACTTTCAAAAGAGAATGAACGAAACCCTGATCGCACAAGACTACCGTCAGTTGGTTGAACAATTCGGCTCTCCCCTGCTGCTGCTCGACAAGGCAGCCATCCGCAAACAGTATCGGGCCCTGGCTGCCGCCCTGCCCGATGTGCGATTGCACTATGCACTCAAACCCCTGCCCCACGAGGCCGTGGTCTCTGTCTTGAAGGAAGAGGGGGCCTGTTTCGATCTGGCCACCAATGGCGAAGTGGATCTGGTGCGTAGCCAAGGGGTTCGCCCGGGACGCTGTATTCATACCCATCCCATCAAGCGCGACAGCGACATTCGTTATGCGCTGGAGTTCGGCTGCACCGTGTTTGTCTACGACAACCCGCTGGAGCTGGAGAAGTTCATTCCCTACAAGGACGAAGTGAAACTGCTGCTGCGGGTCAGCTTCCCGAACCCGGAAACCAAGGTCGACCTCTCCAAGAAGTTCGGCTGCACCCCGGAGCAAGCCCTGCCGCTGCTGCAACTGGCCCACGCCAAGGGCCTCAAGGTGATGGGGCTGTCGTTCCACGTCGGCTCCCAGGTGCCCCATGCCCGTCGCCATGTGCAAGCCATCGACGCCTGCCGCGAGATCATGGAGCAAGCCTGGACGCTGGGGCTCAAGCCCTGGGTGCTGGATATCGGCGGCGGTTTTCCGGTTGACTATGAGGGCGGCGAATTCGATATCGACGGCTTCTGCGCCCCGATCCGCGAGGCGCTGGCCAAGTTGCCCGCTACCGTGCAGAAAATTGCCGAACCGGGCCGCTTTATCAGCGCGCCAGCCATGACCTCGGTCTCCAGCGTGATGGGCAAGGCCCACCGCGGCGACAAGATCTGGTACTACCTGGATGACGGCCTCTACGGCAGCTACAACGGTCAGCTCTATGACCACGTCACCTACCCGGTGAGCACCCCCTATGCCAGCGGCGAGCAGCACAATTCGGTGATCTCCGGCCCCACCTGCGACAGCGTGGACGTGATCCGCGATGGCATCATGCTGCCGGACCTGGCTATCGGCGAGCTGGTGGTGGGCCGAGTGATGGGTGCCTACACCTGGGCCTCGGCCTCCACCTTCAACTTCTTCCCCAAGGCGAGCATCCTCATTCTGGACAGCAGCCAGAAAGGGAAAAAGCTGGTGGCGGTTGCCTGAGCAAACCACTCACCGGCCAACAGACTCACCAAGCAAAAACAAGAGGGGGAAGCTTAAGCTTCCCCCTCTCTCATTTCACCGGCACAGGTCAGATAAACTGACTGGTCAGCAGCCAGCCGGTATAGGCGACGAAACAGGCGAGCTGCACGCCCCCCTCCAGCCGGTTGATGCGGCCTTGTCCCTTGCGGCCCAGACACATCACCAGCAGCAACAGGGTCAGCCCCATCATGACGGTCCAGTCACGGGTAAGCACCTCGGGCGCCACGTCGAGCGGGTGAATCCCCGCCGCAATCCCGACTACCGCCAGGGTATTGAACAGGTTAGAACCGATCACGTTGCCCAGCGCCAGGTCGTGCTCATTCTTGCGAATAGCGATCAGGGACGACGCCAGCTCTGGCAGCGAGGTACCGATGGCAACGATGGTGAGACCTATCACCAGGTCGCTGATGCCAAATGCCTGAGCGATGGTCACCGCACCCCATACCAGCAAACGGGAAGCGCCGATCAGCAGCACCAACCCGACAATGAGCCAGAGAATGGCGCGCTTGAGGGACATCCCCTCGCTCTCGATATCCTCGGCGGTCTCCGCATCCAGCGCATCCCCCTTGCCACTCATGCCAGCCCAGATGGACCAGCCCATCAGACCAACAAACGCCACACCCAGAATGGCCGCATCCATCCGTCCCAAATGCCCATCGAGCAGCAGAGCACCGGAGAGCAGGGTAATGCCGAGCAGTATGGGGATCTCCTTGCGCACCACCTGAGAGGCCACAGCAATAGGGCTGATCAGGGCAGTCAGCCCCAGGATCAAGGCAATATTGGTGATGTTGGAGCCATAGGCATTGCCGAGCGCCAACCCGGGGTTGCCTTGGGAAGCCGCCAGCGCGGAGACCACCATCTCGGGGGCCGAAGTGCCAAAACCGATGATCACCATACCGATCAGCAGCGGCGGCATGCCCGCATAACGGGCGGTCGCCGCAGCGCCGTCCACAAATTTATCTGCACTCCAGACCAGCAGCGCCAGTCCGGCAATCAGGGCAACAACAGCCAGGGTCATAACGTATCCATCCCATCGCCTGCAAACAACAGAGCCAGGCACAATGCCTGGCTCTGTCCAGAAGTGGCCAAGTGTAACGGGCCGACCTCCCATTTCAAGGGGAAATCAAACGGCGATGAACATTTACAGCGCCGCCAGCAGGCTCTCGGCAGCCGAGACCTCGAACTTGCCCGGTGCTTCCACGAACAGCTGCTCGACCACACCATCGTTGGCGATGAGGGCAAAACGCTGGGCGCGAATACCGCCGAAGGCCCCCGTCTCCTTGGCAAGGCCAAGCGCCCGTGTCCAGCTGCCGTCGCCATCGGCAAGCATGGTGATGGCGTCGGCATCTTGGGCCGCCTGCCACGCCTTCATCACGAAGGCATCGTTGACCGACAGACAATAGAGGGCATCGACACCCTTGGCCCTGAACTGGTCGGCCAGCGCCACATAACCGGGCAGGTGGGCGTTGGAACAGGTGGGGGTAAAGGCGCCCGGCACGGCAAACAGCACCACCTTCTTGCTGGCAAACAGGGCCTGGCTATCCTGAACCTGCTTGCCCTCCCGGGTGATGAAGGTGAACTCGCCCAAAGGCAGGGATTGGCCAATCGCTATCATGATCTCTCATCCGTGGTGGAGGTAGGGAGCCACAGTCTACCCCAGCCCATGCACGCGAGACACACCCCCATCAGCGCCGCCATTTGCACTAACCTTGAGCAGGTTCCACCAGCCCATAAGATCTCAATCAGAACCATTTAGATGGACTGGAGATTCGCCCCTCCACCTTGCGCGAGCAGAACACACTGCCCCTGCCCGACGCCGCCGAGCTGTTTGCCGCCCAACAGGCCAATTCGCCCTTAGCCGGCTGAGCTGGCCGGGATCCCGAGCGACAGCCTGCGCCTCAGGCGGGTGTGACAATGCAAAACGGGCAGCCAATGGCTGCCCGTTTTGCATGAGGAGATGAGAAGCGGTTTAACGCCTCGCCTGCCAGGTGGCAATGGCGAGCAGGGAGTCGGGGGTAAATTCGGTGGCGCGGGCGGCGATCTCGGCCTGGCTCATCCAGTGCACCTCGCTCACCTCTTCAGCCTGCAAGCGCAGCGGCCCCTGATAATGGCAGCTGTAGAGGCCACCCCAAACCCGATAGCCCTCCCCTTCGGCGTAGAAGCTGCCAAAGCCTTGCAGGGGGACATCCTCGATACCCAACTCCTCGGCCAGCTCGCGGCGGGCGGCCGGTTCCATCTGCTCGCCCGTGGTCACGACGCCACCGGCGCAGGCATCCAGCATGCCGGGGCAGAAATCCTTGCTGAGGGTGCGCCGCTGCACCAGGATGCGATCCGCCTCGTCGAGCACCAGGATATAACTGGCACGATGGCACAGGTTCTCCCGCCGCACCCTGGCGCGCTCGGCCACGCCAATCACCCGGTTATCCGCATCCACCACATCCACCCATTCCACGTGCAGGTCCTTTTGCTCATGTTGCTCAACTGACAGCAGTATATCGGGGTAAGGGCTTGTCATGGCAGCACTTTTTTCAACATACGCCAGCAAATGCCCCCGTTCATCGACGCAGATCAAAGGATTCATACAATCCCTCACCCCACTGTCATATCAGTGTCATCCGACGACGGCATAGTGTGCCCTGTCCAGGCAATCAGGGAACCTTGTGATGAAGGTGTTCAAGCAGTTATCCCCACGGCAGATCGCTCGCTACATCAAGAGCTTTCACCGAGGCTATTTTACCATCGAGTCGCTGGGGACATTTGAATTCAACGCAGGCAGGATCAACCTCCATGGCCTGACCTGCCGCCAACGGCTAAGGCTGGCTCGCCAGATCAATCAGGCCGTCAGCCAGCTTCGTCACAACGAGCCCTTGCCGGACATGTGAGTCAAAGGGCCTTGCCATACCGTCTGTTGTGCATCCATGCTTTGCCCGCTGGCTACTCGCCGCGCGGGCCATTTTCAATGTCGGTGACGACACCATTGCGCACTGTGACGAAACGCATGAACTCGTTCTTACCGAAGTTGTAGGTCCAGCGCTCGCCAAATTTGACCTGCACCAGATTGCCCAGTTGGTTCACCTCATTGCGGCTGAGCTCCTCGCGCAGCATGGGCTCACCACACTTGAGCAGCATCTCGGCGGTGCTGTCCCCTTCGGTGATGAGGGCATTCTTGCAACGCATTGCATCGGCGCTGGCCGGTATGCTCAGTAACAGCAGGGCCAGGACAACCCCCAGGTTCAGATGTCGCTTCATTGGCTATTCCATTTAAACAGGGCACTGCCCAGGGTGAGACAACAGAGGGTAAACAACAGGATCCAGCCGAGAGGCGCGACCACCTCGGCCCAGCCAGCCCCCTCCAGCATGACAGCACGGGCCGCCGTAATGATCTGGCTGAGCGGCAGCCAGGCCGCCAACTGTTGCAGCCAGACCGGCGCCCCTTCCAGCGAGAACCAGACCCCGGAGAGAAACATCATGGGCATGCTGATGACGTTGAGCAGGCCGCTCGCCAGCTCCTCGTTCTGGATCCGGGCAGCGATGAGCAAGCCCAGCGACGCCATGGCCGCGCCACCTGCCAGGGCGATCAGCAGCAGCAACCAGCCTGACCCGAGCAGGGGCACGCCAAGCAGCCAGTACGCGACCAGAAACACCAGCAGGCTCACCACCAGGGTGATCACAATGCGCGACAGCAACTGGGCGCAGAGAAACTCGGCGGCAGAGAGCGGCGTGGCCCTCAGTCGCTTGAGCACTCCGTTCTTGCGATAGCGGACTATGACGAAGCCCACCCCGAACAGGCCGGAAAACATCAGGTTCATGCCGATCACCCCGGGCAGCAGCCAGTCACCGTAGCGGATCGCCTGCCCGCTCAGGGTCTCCTTCACCAGCGGCCGGGAGATAGCCTGGCGCAACAGGTATTCGGCCATGGCGCCCTGGCCGGCGTCCGGGTTGACCCAGTAACGGTCCGAGCCGGGCGAGAGCAGCAGATCCAGCTGATGATGGCGCACCTTGAGCTGGCCCTTGCGCTCATCGTCATAGGGGATGAGCTTGAGCAGCGGAATGGCGTTCAGGGGGGCGTAGGCCGCCGTCAGCTCGCCCACCACACCCATCTGCACTAGCGGCTTGGGCGGGCCGGAGAAGATAAGAGAGAAACCGACCACCAGCAGTAACGGGAAGGCCAGGTTCCACACCAGGGCGGCCCTGTCGCGCACAAACTCCAGATTGCGGGCATAAAAAAGCGCACCGATCCGCTTGATGGCCCCCTTCATGTTTTGCTCCTAGGCCACGGCAAGGCTCGCGGGTAAGAAGGAGCCTCGACACGGCACCTCATGACTGCGTTCATGCGCCACTCCTCAGGCTATGGCCGGTCAGGTGCAAGAAGAGATCTTCCAGATTGGGGGAGCGCACCTGCATGCCGGTCAGCGGCACCCCCAGACCCAGCAGTTGCGGCAACAGCAGCGCCACATCGGGACAAGTCAGCTCCACCTGATCGCCGTGGGGCAACAGTGGATAACCCAGGCTGGCGAGGGCCGGATGATCCGGCAGACGCACCAGCACCCCATCGAAGTGACGAGCCAGCAGGGCGGCCGGGGTATCCAGGCTGAGCAGATGCCCGTGATCGACGATGGCGATGCGATCGCACAGCTGCTGCGCCTCGTCCATGTAGTGGGTGGTGAGCACCACCGTCTTGCCCTGGGCCTTGATCGCCTCGATGCGCTGCCAGAAGTGGTGGCGCGCCTGGGGATCCAGCCCTGTGGTGGGTTCATCCAGAAACAGCAGTTCGGGGTCGCCAAGCAGGGCCAGCGCCAGCAGCAGGCGCTGACGCTGGCCGCCGGAGAGCTTGCGGCTGTCCCGATCGATGAACTCGCCAAGGGCACACAGTTCGATGAGCTGCGCCTGGGGCAAGGGATTGGGATAGAGGCTGGCAAACAGGCGCAAGGTATCGCGCACCGTCAGAAAATCCTGCAGCGCCGTGTGCTGAAACTGGATGCCGATGCGGGAGCGGTAATCAGTGCCACGTGCAGCACCATGAAACAGGATCTGGCCGCTGTCCGGGGTGAGGATCCCCTCCAGCAACTCTATGGTGGTGGTCTTGCCTGCCCCGTTCGGACCGAGCAGGCCGAAGCAGCACCCGGCGGGAATGGTAAAGCTGAGCCCGTCCACCGCCTTGACGCCGGGAAAGTGCTTGATGAGGTCAATGACTTCTATGATGGCAGCCATGCGTGTTTTCCAGAGTGACCGGGAACGCCAAGCCCTGACTATATCCAAATCCCCCGCAAAGGCACATTGTCTATCGACAAGGGCCCACCAGACAGGGGCACCTCAAACAGAAACGGCGACCCTGAGGTCGCCGTTTGCATCAAGCCAGCCGGATCACAGAATGTCCAGCAGCTCCACTTCGAATACCAGGGCTGAGTAGGGCGGGATGGAACCGGCACCACGGGCGCCATAGGCCAGATCCTGCGGAATGTATAGCTTCCACTTGGAACCAACCGGCATCAGCTGCAGCGCTTCAACCCAACCGGCGATGACGCCGGTGACCGGGAATTCGGCCGGCTCGCCACGGGCAACCGAGCTGTCGAACACGCCACCGTGGGTGAAGGTACCGTGGTAGTGCACGCGCACGGACTGGCCGGCTACCGGCACGGCGCCATTGCCTTCTACCATGACTTCGTATTGCAGACCGGAATCGGTCACCTTGACGTCGGCACGCTTGGCGTTGTCAGCCAGGAAGGCTTCGCCATCGGCGGCGGCAGCCTTGGCAACGGCTTCCTGCTCTTCCTGCATGCGAGCGGTGATCACCTGGAAGGCATCATTGATATCGTCACGGCTGACCGCGAACTCCAGACCATTCAGGGCATCTGCCAGACCTTGTTGCAGGGCCGGGATATCCAGACCAGCGAAGGCTTGCTGCGCCAGCTGATCACCCATGTTGCGGCCGATGCCATAGCTGGCCTTCTGTTCGATAGCGTCGTATTGGGACATTGAGATGTTGCTCCAGATCCAAGTAATAAAGAGGCGGGATGATATCAGACTTTTTGGCGAGGTGCTGCCGGTGGCAGCCCTGATTTCCACGCCAGTGGGAGGAACTTCACACAAGAAGAGCAGGATCGCCGCCTATCGGCGGCGATCCTGTCAGGCACAATGACACACTGAACCTTTGGACTCAAACCACGCTTTCGGTGGCATCAGCGCGATCCAGCAGGGCCCGCACCGCTGCCACCTTGCCGGCGTCGGTGATATTGACCCGGCCGTCATCAGACGTGCCCATGTTCACGCCATGGGGCACCATGCCGCCACGCCAGCCCATACCGGACATATGCACCTCGCTCACCCCGGTGAACTCCAGGATGGTGCGCACGTTGTCGGCATTGACCCCGGCACCCGGCATCAGGCTGGCACGGCCCGCCAGCGCCTGCTGCATGGCCTGCAGGGTTTCCAGCCCCGCCAGCGCGGTCGGCGCATGACCCGAACTCAGGATGCGCTCGCAGCCGGCGGCGACGATCGTCTCCAGATCCAGCCGCCAGTCGGAGGAGAGGTCAATGGCCCGATGGAAAGTCACACCGAGCGGCCCGGCCGCCTCCACCAGCTGGCGCAGCTGGTCGGCGGGCACCCGCCCCTCTTGATCCAGCAGGCCAATGACCACCCCCTGCAACCCGGCTGCGCGGGCGGCAGCGATATCCACCAGCATCAGTTCAAACTCGGCGGTGCTGAAGCAAAAATCCCCGGCGCGGGGGCGGATCATGGCGTAAACAGGCACGTTGGCGTGGCGCGCAGCCAGCTGCATAAAGCCGTAAGAGGGGGTCAGGCCACCCAGCCCCAGCGCAGAGCAGAGCTCGATGCGATCCGCGCCTGCTTGCTGGGCGGTGAACAGGGATTCCAGGTTGTCGATACAAATTTCAAGACGGGTCATGATGACTCCTTTATTGGAGAGATCAGACAGCACATCTGATCTCATAAATTGAGCAAGGCCGCGCCGCGCACCCCGCCGGCGCCACCGAAGCGGGCCTGGCGGAGCTCGGGCAGGGCGACACCGGGCAACAGATGGCCGGGCAGACGCAGCGGCAGCTGTTGGTACAGGGCAGGCAAGCCACTCAAGCCGCCCCCTAGCACCACCACCTCGGGATCAACCACAGAGATGGCGGTCGCGAGCCCGGCGGCCATGATCTCCAGCCAGCAGTCGACCGTGGCCAGCGCATGGGGCTCATGGGCCTCGAAGCGCCCCACTATCTGGTGACCGCTGGCACGCTGACCATGAAAATGGTGATAGAGCCGCTCCAGCCCGGTGCCGGATGCATAGGTTTCAAAACAGACCAGGCGGCCGCAGCCACAACGGGGACGAGGCAGGTCGGGATACTTCATCAACATGGTGGCTGGCAGCGGATAGTGACCTATTTCCCCCGCCAGCCAGTTGCGGCCCTGGATCAGCTTGCCCGCCAGATAGACGGCGCCGCCGATGCCGGTGCCGATGGTGACCCCCAACGCACTGTCGGCCCCGGCCGCCGCCCCCTGGTGCACTTCTGACCAGAGGAAGCAGTTGGCATCGTTGTCCACCTTGACCGGACGGCCCAGCCGCTCGGCCAGATCGGCGCCCAGATGGCGGCCATTGATGGAGGGCAGGTTCGCCGCCACTATGCTGTGATCGTGCCGATTGAGGATGCCAGGAAAGCCGATGCCCACGGCGCCTCTCGCGCCGAAACGGGCGTCCGCCTGCTCGACCCGGGCACGGATGAGCTGCAGCAATCCCTCGTAATCGTTACCGGGCGTGCTCATGCGCTCCTCATGACAGAGGTTCAAGGCGTCGTCATACACGGCGAACGCTATCTTGGTGCCACCAATATCAAAGCCGTAATACATGCCCACACTCCCTTGTCGGTAAGTCACCTCAGCCTGTCCAGAGCTGCACATTGTATTAATTCGCAAAAAAAATAAAGTGATCGGGGGCGAAAAATGGGAGAGAGATCAAAGCAAACGGAACATTTGCCGTTGCAGGCAAGCCTGCCCAAGGCTCATCAGGGTGCGTGCCTGACCGTCGAAGACGAAGCCGCGCCTCAGGTAAAACCCCTCGCCGATCCGGTTGCCATCGAGCAGCCACAATCTGACGCTGCCACAACCTGCACGACGCATCTGCATCGCCACCGCCTGCCATAGCCGCTTGCCATGACCCAGGCGCCAGTGCTCGGGATGGAGGTAAAAAGCGCGGATCAGGGCGCTCGGCTCTGTGCTATCCAGCACGAGTTGCCAGTAAAGCAGGCCTATGACCACCTCGTCCTGGCAGATCAACATGGGCCTGGGGCCGGATCCGGCGAGCCGGCTCTGCCAGATCTGCAGGTGCTCGGTCACCGAAAGCTGGGTCAGCATGTCGGCACCGAGCACCTCGCCATAGGCTGCGAGCCAGCTGGCCCGCTGCGTCACCGTCATGGCGGGGGCGTCATCGGGCCGCGCCATGCGCAGGCTTACGCCTTGCATTGGGGCACCAGACCGTTGGCGCGAGCCTGCTTAAAGAGCGGCAGCACGTACGCTTGTTGCGCCTGCAACTCGGCGATCCGGTTCTCGTTACTGGGGTGAGTGGAGAGCAGCTTCGGCGGGGTGTTGCCACCGGCGGCGGCACTCATGTTCTGCCACAGGGGAATGGCTTCAGCCGGATTGAAACCGGCGCGGGCCATCAACTCCAGCCCCAACCGATCCGCTTCACTCTCCTGGGTGCGGCCATAAGGGAGCATGACACCGACCTCGACCCCGAGGCCAAGGGCGGCCATGGTGGCGCCGCGATACTCGCTGCTGCCCATGGCGATGTCGGCCGCCGCCAGACCGAGACCGGTCAGCTGGCTGCGGGAGAGCCGTTCGTTGGAGTGCTGGGCCAGCACATGAGTCAGCTCGTGGCCGATGACGGTGGCGAGCTGATCCTGATTCTTGGCGACCTTGAGCAGGCCGCTGTAGACCCCTATCTTGCCGCCGGGCAGGGCGAAGGCGTTGACCTGCTTGGAGTCAAACACCACCACTTCCCAGCTGGTGATGCCATAGCTGGCGGGTACCTGGGCAGTCACCGCCTTGGCGACGCAGGAGACGTAGGCATTCATCCTGGCATCTTTGCTCACCTTCTCCTGCTTCTTCATCTGCTCGAAGGAGTCGGCGCCCAGCTGGTTCATCTGCTGGGGCGAGAACAGCAACATCTGACTACGACCGGTAGGAGACTGGGCACAGCTGGCCAGCAGGGTGGAACAGAGTGCCGCCAGGCCGAGCTTGAACAGGGGGGATGTCATGGAGGTGTCCTTCACCATAAAGATGCCCTATTTTCGGAAATGCGGGCGTCCGGCGCAAGTCGCCAAATCATACTGTTCGGCGAAAGCGGTCACAGGTCGCCATGGTGGATCCACTCAAAAAGAAAACGGGCCCCGCGGGGCCCGTGTGGCAGAGGAAACTGGCTTACATGATGCCCAGTTTCTTCAGGTCGGCTTCGACCACCTTGGCCGGCACCGGCACGTAGCCATCTTTGGCAACGATGCTTTGACCCGCTTTGGAGAGCATCAGCTTGACGAACTCTTGCTCCATCGGGGAGAGCGGCTTGTTCGGATGCTTGTTCACGTAAACGTACAGGAAGCGCGACAGCGGATACTTACCGGTGATGGCGTTGTCAGCGTTCGCTTCGATGAAGGTCTTGCCATCCTTGGAGAGCGGAACGGCACGCACACCAGAGGTAACATAACCGATACCCGAGTAGCCGATACCGTTCAGAGATGCAGAGACTGACTGCACCACGGAGGCAGACCCCGGTTGCTCGTTCACGCCGCTCTTGAAGTCGCCGTTACACAGGGCGTGCTCTTTGAAGTAACCGTAGGTACCGGAGACAGAGTTGCGGCCGAACAGCTGCAGATCCTTGGAGGACCAGTTGCCGTCCAGACCCAGATCAGACCACTTGGTGGCCGCCTTGTCTTCGCCACACTTGAGGGTGCTGGAGAAGATGGCATCCAGTTGCGGCATGGTCAGCCCCTTGATGGGGTTGTCTTTGTTGACGAACACGGCCAGGGCATCGACCGCAACGCGGATGGCGGTCGGCTTGTAGCCATGGCGCTTCTCGAATGCTTCCTCTTCACCTGTCTTCATGGCGCGGCTCATGGGGCCAAACTGGGCAACACCTTCTGTCAGGGCAGTTGGCGCGGTAGAGGAACCGGCGGCCTGGATCTGCACGTTGACGTTGGGGTACATGCGCTTAAATTCTTCGGCCCACAGGGTCATCATGTTGGCCAAGGTGTCCGAACCGACAGAGGACAGGTTGCCCGAGATGCCGCTGGTCGGTGTGTAATCCGGCAGATTTTTATCCACACCGGCAGCCAGGGCGCTGACGGAAAACAGGGTTGCTGCGGTGAATCCGATTACACCAGCCAGTTTGTTGAGTTTCATCCAATCTCTCCAAGTCCAAGGTTGTAGAACGCAGTCCATTCAAAAACGGTGTTAACTTCGCTCAACGCCGGTCATGACGACCGATTTGTTGAGTTTCATTCCATGCCCTCTCCACCCAGTCCGAGGTTGCAAAAGGCAATCGTCAATCTGATGTCAAACCTGGTTAAAACCCGCTCGTACTGTTGGTCGGGCTTCATTTCGTCCCCGCCAACGTGACAGAAGGTCCGTTCTCAAGACGGCGCCAGTATCTGACCTGGCAGTGACAAATTTATGGATTTAATGTGACACTTTAATGACATGGCAAGGCTGTTGGCCAAATGAAAAGAGGGCCGCCGTCGCCGCCCTCTCTGCACTGCTAACCCCTTGCTAAAAAAGACTATTTCAGCACCACCATATTGGCCGGAATGAGGAAGCTGAAACGGCTACCGAGGCCAACCCGGCTCTCGATATCGAGCTGGGCGTCGTGATGACTCAAGGCATGCTTGACGATGGCAAGCCCCAACCCTGAGCCACCCGTGTGGCGCGAGCGTGCCTTGTCGACCCGATAGAAACGCTCGGTGAGCCGCGCCAGATGTTCGGGCGGGATACCTTCCCCCTCGTCCTGCACCACAAACAGCGCCATGGCCCCCTGCTTGCGCCACTCCACGCTGATCTTGCGCCCCGCCGGGGTGTAGTGAATGGCGTTGTAGACCAGGTTGGAGATGGCGCTGCGCAGCTGATCCTGATCCCCGCGTACGAAGAGATTGGACTGCACCCTGAACTCGATCTGGTGTGCCCGATCCCCCGACAGTACCCGTACCTCCTGCTCCAGCAGCCCCAGCATGGCAGGCATGTCCACCAGGTGGGAGAGATCCACCGAGGGAGCCGCCTCGATGCGCGACAGGGTGAGCAGCTGGTTGACAAGGTTATCCATGCGGATGGTCTGCTCCATCATCACCCTGTGTGCCTTGGCCCACAGGTCAGGGGGGGGCAGTTCTTCGGTCATCTCCAGATAGCCCTTGAGTACAGTGAGCGGTGTACGCAGTTCGTGGGAAACGTTGGAGACAAAGTGCTTGCGGGTTTTCTCCAGGCTGCGCAGCCGGGTAACATCCCGCACCACCAGCATGGCCTGATCCTCGGCGTAGGGCATGATGCGAAACTCGAGACTCTTCTCCTCGTTGATAGGCGAGGCTATCTCGAACGGTTCGTCATACTGCCCCTCACCCAGATAGGCACCGAAGGTGGGATTGCGAATGAGGTTGCCTATGTGCTGACCGGCGTCTTCCGGCCAGCGAAAACCGAGCAACTGCTCTGCCAGCCGGTTGCACCAAAGGATGCTGCCGTCAGTGCGAAACACCACTGCGGCATCGGGCAGGGCTTCGGCCCCTTCCCGAAAACGGCGGATGAGGCCCGCCAGCTCGCGGCGCCGGGCGCGGTGGCGTTGCTGCAACTTGTAGATGCCGTTGAAGATATACTCCCAGCTGCCACTGCCGTTGGGGGGCACCAGGCTGCGATCGTGCCACAGCCAGTCCGACAGCCGCTTCTGAAAGCGATAGTGCCAGCCCAGATGCAGCACGGTCGCCACCAGCAGGCAAAGGGTGAAGGTATCCGTCAACCAGCCGACCAAGACGAAGGGCGTATAAAAAAACGCCATCCGCCACAACTGTCGCCGCCAGGCGTAAGGTTGCAACATAACGTCCTCTAGAGACGGATGGAAAAGCGATAGCCTGCACCGCGCACCGTCTGAATCAATCGATCGTGACCCGTCTCTTCAATGGCCTTGCGCAAGCGACGAATATGCACATCCACGGTTCTGTCCTCGACGTACACATTGGTCCCCCAGACATTGTTGAGCAGCTGCTCGCGACTATAGACCCGCTCGGGATGGGTCATGAAGAAGTGCAGCAGTCTGAACTCGGTCGGCCCCATGTCCAGCGCCTTCTCCTCGGCGCTGACCCGGTGGGAAACCGGATCCAGTTTAAGTCCCTGCACCTCGATCACCTCGTCCACCGACGTGGGCGAAACACGACGCATCACAGCATGAAGGCGGGCGGTCAGCTCCTTGGGAGAGAAGGGCTTGGTGATGTAGTCGTCGGCACCGGCCTCCAGACCACGCACCTTGTCCTCCTCCTCACCGCGGGCGGTCAACATCACCACCGGGATCTGGCGGGTCACCTCATCCTGCTTGAGTTGCTTGATGAACTGGATGCCACTGCCACCCGGCATCATCCAGTCCAGCACGATGAGTTCGGGGTAAGGCTCGCACACCTTCGCCAGTCCATCGGCGTAATCTTCCGCTTCAACCGTCTCATATCCCTTTTGCTCAAGCACGAAGCAGAGCATTTCGCGGATGGGTGCTTCGTCCTCGACCACCAGAATTCGCTTAGCCATATCCCTTCTCTCTCCTGTGTGAAGATGGGTGCGCCAATTATTAGAACTTTCTGTGACACTTTTATGACTTTATGACAGGCGAGATGATAAACGTTTTCAGATTCATTTGGCAGCTGCGAGTTGCAGCAGGTCCCAACGGTTGCCACTGATGTCCTCGAACACCACCACCATGCCGTATGGCTCACTACGTGGCTGTTCACAAAAATGAACACCGTACGCCTGCATACGCTGGTAATCCCCCCAGAAATCGTCGGTTTCGAGGAATAAAAACACCCGGCCGCCCCCCTGCTGACCGATGGCGGCCTGCTGCTCCGGCGTGGCGGCCCGAGCCAGCAAGAGCGCTGATCCTGGCGCGCCGGCAGGCGCCACCCGCACCCAGCGCTTGCCCGGTTTGCCCGGTTCATCAAGCCGGGTATCTTCCAGCAGCGCGAAGCCAAGTCCCTCGGTAAAAAAGCGAATGGCCTGATCGTAATCGGCCACCAGCAGGGTCAGCGCCCCTATGTGTTGTGACATGGGAATACTCCTCAACAGATGAATGAAGGGGGCTCACGCCCCGACTGGCGCGCATCATAACGGCTGGAAGAGCAGGGCTCCAGCCGTCATCTGCTGCTTGAAAACAACCGGTGAGAGGAATCGAAAACTCAGGGCGCCTCACGCAGCGCCCGGTAGAGGGTGGTGCGACTGATGCCGAGCTGGCGCGCCGCCTCGCTCACGTTGCCCCCGCACGCCGCCAGGATCTGCTGTACCCGCAACCGGTTCTGCTGGCGCAAGGTGGTGGCTCCCTCCCCCATAGGCAAGGCACCGGCCTTGGTGGGCACATAGGGCAGATGCAGGTGTGAGGGCTCAATCCAGCCCTGCCCTTCCGCCAGCACGCAGGCTACCTCCAGCACCTGCTTGAGCTGGCGCACATTGCCGGGCAGGGGATGGGCCAGCAGTTGCTGCTCGGCCTCCTGGGTCAATTGTAGGGCCGGATCCATCTCCGCCAATAGCCGCTGGATCAGATCCTGGCGATCGCCCTCTGGCCATGCCCGCAGCGGTGCCAGCGGCTGGCGCCAGCCGCAGATCCGGTAATAGAGGTCCTCGCGCAACGCCCCGGCCTGCACCATGGCCGCCAGATCCCGGTGGCTTGCGCTGACCAGCCAGAAATCCACCGGTTCGGGCTTGTGACTGCCGACCGGGGTGACGGCTCGCTCCTGCAACACTCGCAGCAGCCGGGTCTGGGCCAGCAGCGGCAGCTCGCCTATCTCGTCCAGCATCAGGATGCCGCCGTGGGCGGCGCGCAGATAGCCCTGACAGCCCTGGCTGCGGGCACCACTGAAGGCCCCACCCACATAGCCAAACAGCTCGGCCTCCACCAGATCCGCCGGCAGGGCCCCACAGTTAACGCACACCAGGGGCTGGTCCCGCCGGCTCGACTGGCGGTGTAGGGTACGCACCAGGTGCTCCTTGCCGCTGCCGGTCTCCCCCTCGATGAGCAGCGAGATACCACGCTCCAGCATCTTGAGCGGCACCTGTGCCAGCCCTTGTTGCGCGGCTTGCTGGGGAGCCGCAACCGGCTCGGGCGCCAGCCGCAGGCCACGCCGTTCGCGCAGCAACTGCTGGCCATCGAACCTGTGCTGACCGAGCCAGAGCCGTCCGGCCCGGTTAGCACCGAGCAGCTCGCCCGCCTCCCCCAGCAGCAGTCGGGCGGACCATAGACTCTGGGGGTCGAGATCCACCAGCCAGCCAGGCTGGCGCGCAAGCAGCGCGTTTTCGAGCGTCATGGCCAGCAGCCGTACCGTGCCCAGCATGTCGCCATCGTGGTGGGCTGCGTCGGTGGTGATGTCGAGCACCCCGAGCAATTGCCCGTCTGGCCCAAGCAGGGGGCAGGCACTGCAACTGAGGAAGCTGTACTGGGCGAAGAAGTGTTGGGCACCCAGCACCTGCACCTCGCTCTGCTCGGCGAGCGCGATGCCGATGGCGTTAGTGCCCTTGCTCGCCTCCCCCCAACGGGCGCCGCTGCGCAAAAAAATGCGATCGGCGTGGCGGGCAAAGCCATTGTCACCGCTGGCGGCCAGTATAGCCCCCTCGCCGTCACACAACAGCAGGCGACAGGGTCTGCCCGCCAGCAACTGGGCAAACAGCGGCAACACGAAGCGCTGGAAGCAAGCGATCAGCGTCCTGTACTCTTCCTGGCGGGCCGACAACTCGCCCTGGGGCAGCAGATCCAGTTCCGCGATCTGCTGACGGAGCAGGCCCTGATGCAGGCAGCGCAGCCAGGAACGCTGGATCGGACCGGGACTGGACGGAGGTAACTCGCTCATCACACCTCCTGTTCACACACGGCAAAAATAGGGCCGGACTGAAGTAACTCGCTCATCACGCCTCCTGTTCACACACGGCAAAAATAGGGCCGGACTGAAGTAACTCGCTCATCACGCCTCCTGTTCACAAACGGCACGACTGTCACGGCGACTGTTCAGAAACGGCACAGTGTCATCGCCACAGCCAGGGCCATTGGTTAACCAAGATACGCTTTCGCCCCCCATTTAGTAACGTTTTAGCAACCTTTTGCACACTCATCAGACCTTTTGGCATGGCCCTTGCGATAACCCCTGCGTATTACCCCGGCCAGCGCGGGCCGCTGGCAGGACCTTCACACGCATAAGGATGATGAGATGATTTATACCGCTCCCGGTCAGGCCGGTGCCCTGGTCAGCTTCAAGTCCCGTTACGACAACTTCATCGGGGGCGACTGGGTTGCCCCCCGCGCCGGTCGCTATTTCGAGAACATCTCGCCGGTGGATGGCCGGGTGTTCTGCGAGGTGGCCCGATCCGATGCCGCCGACATCGAGCTGGCGCTGGATGCCGCCCACAAGGCGTTCGCCAGCTGGAGCAAGACCAGCGTCACCGAGCGCAGCAACCTGCTGCTGCGCATCGCCGATCGCATCGAGCAGAACATAGAGGTGCTCGCCGTCGCCGAAACCTGGGAGAATGGCAAGGCGGTGCGCGAGACCCTGGCCGCCGACCTGCCGCTGGTGGTGGATCACTTCCGCTACTTCGCCGGTTGCATCCGTGCCCAGGAGGGCTCGGCCGCCGAGCTGGATCAGCACACCGTCAGCTACCACTTCAAGGAGCCCATCGGCGTGGTCGGCCAGATCATCCCCTGGAACTTCCCGCTGCTAATGGCGGCCTGGAAGCTGGCCCCGGTGCTGGCGGCAGGCTGCTGCAGCGTGCTCAAGCCCGCCGAGCAGACCCCGGTCACCATCATGCTGATGATGGATCTCATCAAAGACATACTGCCCCCCGGCGTGGTCAACGTGGTCAACGGCTTCGGCGCCGAGGCGGGTCAGGCGCTCGCCACCAGCGACAGGATCCAGAAGCTGGCGTTTACCGGTTCGACCGAAGTCGGCGCCCATATCCTGCGCTGCGCCGCCGACAAGCTGATCCCCTCCACCGTGGAGCTGGGGGGTAAATCCCCCAACATCTACTTTGCCGACGTGATGCAGCACGAGAGCAGCTACATCGACAAGGCGGTGGAAGGCATGCTGATGACCTTCTTCAACCAGGGCGAGGTGTGCACCTGCCCCTCCCGCGCCCTGGTGCAAGCCAGCATCTACGACGACTTTATGGACAAGGTGCTGGCCCGCGCCCGTACCATAGTGCAGGGCAACCCCCTCGACACCGCCACTCAGGTGGGGGCGCAGGCGTCCCGCGAGCAGTTCGACAAGATCCTGGGCTACATGGAGATAGGCCGTGGCGAGGGGGCCAAGATGTTGATCGGGGGCGGCCCGGCCAAGGTGAGCGGACTGGAGGGGGGCTTTTATATCCAGCCCACCATCTTTTCTGGCCAGAACAAGATGCGGGTGTTCCAGGAGGAGATCTTCGGGCCAGCGCTCGGTGTCACCACCTTCAAGGACGAGACGGATGCGCTGGCGATTGCCAACGACACTCAATATGGCCTGGGGGCGGGTCTCTGGACCCGCGACAGCAACCTGGCCTGGCGCATGGGCCGTGGTATCCAGGCTGGCCGAGTCTGGGTCAACTGCTACCACGCCTACCCGGCCCACGCGGCGTTTGGCGGCTACAAGAAGTCGGGGATAGGCCGCGAGACCCACAAGATGATGCTGGATCACTACCAGAACACCAAGAACCTGCTGGTGAGCCACGACATCAACCCGCTCGGCTTCTTCTAGCCCGGTCACTCTCATGAGAAGGGCGCCTGCAAGGCGCCCTTCCTTTATCCGCCGAATCCATCCCGGCAGCATCAGCCCAGGATCAGCCCCCTGGTTGGGCCAGTTGCAGGCGATAACGTTGCGGCGAGCAGCCCAACTCACGGTTGAACATGGCGATAAAGGCCGAGGTGGAACCGTAACCGAGCCGCCAGCCAATCTCCTGCACCGGCAATTCCCCCTTGAGCCAGGCCAGCGCCTTGAGCAGCTTGAGCCGGGCCCGCCACTGGCCGAAGTTCATGCCCAGTTCGCGCACGCAGCGCCGGGCCAGGGTGCGCTCCGTGCTGTGCAACTGTTCGGCCCACTGGGCCAGGGTGCGCGGATCGGCAGGATCGCAGTGGAGCGCCGCCAGCATGGGAGCCAGCAGCTTGTCCTGGCTCATGGGCAGGTAGCTCTCCTGGCAGCGGGTGCGGGTCAGCTTCTCCACCAGCAGCTCGGCCTGGCGCACATCCCATTCATCCTGCATGTGGCCCAGCTTGCGCTCGCAAAAATCTGCCAGCATGGTCCGGATGAGCGGTGTCATCTCCAGCAGGCGTGGCTCGGCTGGCAGCTTGGCCGCCAGAGCATGATTGACATAGATGGAGGTGTAGTCGAGGGCCTGCTGGTTGTAGGAGGCATGCTCCAGACCCGCCGGCACCCAGATAAGGTAGTCGGCGGGAGCCACCAGCCGGTGCTGATCCAGCACTATCTCCATCACCCCCAGGCTTATCAGGCTGAGCTGGCCCCAGGGGTGGCTGTGTGGCGCGCAGGCGCTCTCGGCCTGGATCTGCTGATAGCGCAGATAGAGGGGGTTGGGCTCGGGCAGATGTAAGTCGGTCGGGTGATACTGATGTACGGCCATTGCGGGTGACTTGTCCTTTCTGCGGGATGAATTGTCAGTTTTACGTTATTTGATAACAGAAAGACAAGGGTAGACTTGGCCCCCTGTTAACAAGGATCCTTTGATGCGTATCTTCTTTCCGCTTATGTTTCCGCTGATGGCCGTGCTGATCTGGGCCACCAATACAGTGGTGTCCAAGGCCGCCGCCAGTGTGATCGACCCGGCAGCTATCTCTTTTTACCGCTGGGTGATAGCCGCCCTGGCACTGACCCCCTTCTGCCTGCCGCAACTGTGGCGCCGCCGCCACGAAATCCGCCCCTGGCTCGGCAAGCTGCTGGTGCTGGCGGCCCTTGGCATGGTGCTCTACCAGTGCCTTGCCTATTACGCCGCACACACCACCTCGGCCACCAACATGGGGGTCATTGGCTCCCTCATCCCGCTGCTGACCCTGCTGCAGAGCGCGCTCTTCTTCGGCCAACGCCCCGGTAAGCAGGCACTGCTTGGCATGAGCATCTCGCTGTTCGGGGTATTCTGGCTGCTGAGCCAGGGCCAACCGCTGGCTCTGCTGCACGACAGCATCAACCCGGGGGATGGGCTCATGTTACTCGGTTCCGCCAGCTACGCCCTCTATGGTCTGCTGATCCGCCGCTGGCAACTGCCGTTCGGTCCCTGGCTCAACCTCTACATGCAGATCCTGTTGGCTGTGCTGCTGCTGATCCCGGTCGCCCTCAGCGCAGACTCCCTGGCGGTACCCGCCGAGGGCTGGGGCCTGGTGCTGTTTGCCGGGCTAGCCTCCTCCCTGCTGGCCGCCTACTGCTGGATGCGCGGCCTCGCCTGCATGGGGGCGGAGCGCACCTCTGTGTTCATGAACCTGATGCCGCTGTGTACCGCCCTCATTGCCGTCATCACCCTGGGAGAGCCCGTTCACGGCTATCACCTGCTGGGGGGCGGCCTGATCCTGACCGGCGTCATGCTCTCCCAGTTCAGACCCAGGGTACGCCCCGCCCTTGCCGGGGAGGCATAAACCGGCGAGACAAGCCGCTGCAACACAATACAAGAAGGGAGCCGAGGCTCCCTTCTTGCATGCATCTTCGCGCTAAAATCCGCAGGCTCAGTTGCCCCGGCGCCAGTGGTAGCGCCGCTCCGGCCGACCACGCTGGCCGTAGTTGAGATCCACATCGACCCGGTCTTCGGACTCCAGATACTCCAGGTAGCGGCGCGCCGTAGTGCGGCTGAGCGACAGTCGCAGCGCCACCGTATCCGTGGAAAACGCGGTATCCGGCTCACCGGCCAGCAGCTCCAGCACCTGGCGCAGCGTGATAGCGTCGATCCCCTTGGGGGTATCACGTATCTCCCTGGCCTGGGGACGCCCCTTGCCCATCAGCCGATCCAGGTCACTCTGCTCCAGAGAGCCCCGCTCGCTGATACGCCTGTGCAGGGTCAGGATCTCGTCCAGGCTCTGCTGGATGCGAAACAGCCGCAACGGCTTGATGATGTAATCCTGCACCCCCAGGTTGAGGGCCTGCTGTATCGTCTCAACATCGCAGGAGGCGGTCACCATGATGACGTAAGCCTCACGGTTATGGCTACGCAGCCGATTGACCCACTCGAGGCCAGAGCCGTCGGGCAGGGAAATATCCACCAGCAGCAGCTGCGGCTGGGTCGCTCGCATCATGAGGTCGGCCTGGGTCAGGCTTTCGGCCCGACCCAGCAGGGAAAATCCGGGGGTGGAGGAGACCAGCTCGGACAGAATGGATCCAATCCGTTCGTCATCCTCGATCACCAGAGTGAATATGGGCGCCATAGATCACACCAATTGGTTTTTATTCAAGTAGATACCGAACAGAGTGGTCTGTTCGGCGGTGCGGCGCCATTCTATCACACCCCCTCGTCTGGCCACCGTCTCCTTGACCAGGAAGAGGCCAACCCCGTGATCACCCGTCTGACGGCTGATGCCGTAATCAAACAAATGATCCGCCAGCGCTTCGTCTACCCCCTCGCCGCTGTCCTCCACCTCTATCACCAGCCGGCGACCAAAATCGTTGAGGGAAATCAGCACCCGCGGCGGACACGCCTTGCGCCTGGCCCAAGCGGCGCGAATGCCATTGTCGAGCAGGTTGCCAATGAGGGTGATGAGATCCGCCGACACCGCCGCCGGATACTCTCCCAGCGCCGAGTCGGGATCCAGCACCAGCTCCACCCCCAGCTCCCGCGCCCGGCTGAACTTGCCGAGAATAAGCCCGGCCACCGGCTTATCTTCGATGGCCCGCAGCAGCCCCTGCAACATGGTCTGGCAGGCCTCGCTCTCCTGCTGAATGAGCTCCACCGCCTGATCCACATGACCGAGCTGCAGCAGGCCCGAGAGGCTGCTCAGCTTGTTGGCGAACTCGTGGGTCTGCATCCGCAGCATCTCGGCATACTGGCGCAGATGGGTTACCTGCATGCCGAGGCTGCCGGTCACCTCGGGGCGACTGAAGATCAGCAGGCGACCGGGTACCTTGCCCTCCACCGCCTGCCAGCGCCCCACGAACGCCTCACCGTGCACAGTGAAGCCCAGCTCGGTTTCGAGCTGGGTCAAGGCGGGCGCCAGTGGTGGTGACAACTCGGCAAGGGGCTGCCCCAGCAGAGCATGACGCCCTGTGCCCGGCAGACGCAGTTGATAGAAGGCAGCGCTGTTGAGCATCCGAATATTGCCCCCGCTGTCGATGGCTATCACCCCCTCCGAGATGTGCTCCAGCACCAGCTCCTGCAGCACGAAGCGATTGACAATGGCTTCGGGCTCCAGATCCAGCAGGGTGCGGCGCAGCAGATGTTGCAGCCAGAGCGCCAGCAGCAGACCACAACCCAGCACGGCAAGGATGGCAGTGACCAGCAGAGCGATCCGCTCCAGATAGATGTCCTCCACCGTCTGCATCAGGTAACCCACCACCACGGCGCCCATGGCGCGGCCATCGGGTCCGATCACCGGAGCAAAACAGCGAATGGCCGGGCCTAATGTGCCCTCATCTTCGGAGCAGTAGCTGAGCCGCTCATGGAGGGCCGGCCAGATGTCTTCACCACGGAAGAGGCCACCGATCCGTTCGGGCGAAGGGTGGCTCAGGCGGTGGGCGTGTTCATCTGTCACCACCATGTAGGCGGCATCGGTGCGATTGCTGATCCCCTCCACATAGTCGCGCAAACCGGGATCACTGCCCTGTTGCAGGGCTTGCACCACCCGGCTGTCAGCCGCCAGCACCCGCGCCAGATCGGCACCATTCTCCTGCAGAGTGCTCTCCAGCAGATGGCGGATAAAAAGGGCAAGCAGGCTGCCCAGGATCACGATCAGCAGCAGTGACAGACCCAGAGAGAGGGTGACCAGTTGGTGGCGCAGTTTCATCGATTAGCCTTGCAACATCAGGAAGCGGACCAATAGTGCGGGCGCCACCAGGTCTGGTCAATCAGCGGCGCAGGATCACCACTAAAATCGGCCAATCCCTCCTCGCGGGCGGTGAGGGCCACGGCTCTGGCGACCGCACGGGCCACCTCCCCCACCTGTTCAATGGGAGGCAACAGCCGCCCCTCGGCCAGTGGATAGGCACCCACAGCCCGCACCGCCGCCTGCAGCATGCCATCGCTGATGCGGCGCGCCTTGACCGCGCAGGCCCCCAGGCCAATGCCCGGAAACACGTAGACGTTGTTGCACTGGGAGACCACCCGCGCCTCCCCCGCCACCGTCACTGGGGCAAAGGGGCTGCCGGTGGCGAGCAGGGCGCGTCCCCCGGTGGCCTGCCACACCTGCTCCGGCGTCGCTTCGGCGCTACGGGTGGGGTTGGAGAGCGGCAGGATCACTGGCCGCTCACAGGCGGCGCCCATGGCGCTGAGCACGGCTTCATCAAACAGGCCGCCCTGGCCGCTCACCCCGATCAGTACGCCGGGGCGCAGACGTTCAATGAGCGCAGGCAGCTCGCCGCAGGCCTCTTGCGCCGGGCGGGCAAACGGCCGCTGGGACGGGGTCAGGTTGGCGCGATCCAGGCAGACCAGTCCATCCTGATCAAACAGCTGCACCCGCTCCGAGCCACCCGCCAGTTGGGCCAGCATGGCGGCGATGCCGCAACCCGCCGAGCCGGCACCAACGATGAGCACAGGGGTGTCGGCCAGCTGGCTGCCCGCCTGCTGCAAGCCCGCCAGCACACAGGCCGAGGCGACCGCCGCCGTGCCCTGAATATCGTCGTTGAACATACACAGCTCGTCCCGATAGCGGGCCAAGAGGTTCGCGGCATGCTTGCCGGCGAAGTCTTCAAACTGCAGCACCACCTGGGGCCAGCGTGTGCGAATGGCCGCCACTACCCGATCCATGAAGTGGTAATAGGATTCGCCATCCACCCGGTTGGCCTGCCAGCCGAGGTAGGAGTCATCCTCCAGCAGCTCGGGATTGTTGGTGCCGACGTCGACGCACAGCGGCAGGGTGCGCGCCGGGTCGATGCCGCCAGCGGCCGAGTAGAGTGCCAGCTTGCCGATGCAGATCCCCATGCCGCCGATACCGAGATCGCCGAGCCCCAGCACCCGCTCACCGTCAGAGATGACGATGACATCCACCTCTTGCTCTACCGCGGCGAAGATAGCGTCCAGATCGTCCCTGTCATGCCAGGAGAGGTAGAGACCGTGGCTGCGCAGATAGAGGTCGCTGTGACGCTGGCACGCCTCTCCCACCACTGGGGTGTAGATAATGGGCAGCAGTTCCGGCAGGTGGTGGCGCACCAGATCGTAAAACAGCACCGGGTTGTCTTCTTGCAGCTGGCGCAGCAGCAGGTGCTGATCGAACGGGCTCTGCATGGCAGAGACCAGGCGATAGATACGGCGCCGTTGCTGGGCCAGGGACTCCTCTTTATGGGGCATACGCCCCATCAGCCCCTGTCGCTTGCGTTCTGCATAGGGCAGGCTGGTGCCCATCATGATGTCGTTCATTGTCTATTCCTTATGCCAGCAGCGAGATGAGCAGGGTGGCCAGGATCAACATGACGGCGCCCCCGAGACGGGAAGAGATCTGGGCAAACGGCATCAGCTTCATGCGCTGGGCCGCCGACAGCACAGCCACATCGCCCGTGCCCCCCATGTTGGCCATACACAGACCGCCGGTGAGGGCCGCCTCTATGGGATAGAAACCTATCATGCGCCCCACCAGGGCTGCCCCCAGGGCACCGCCAACCACTGTCACCAGCACCAGCACGAAGTAGCTGATGGAGAAGGCGCTGATGAGCTCTGGGATGCTGGTGTAGGCGACACCTATCCCCACCAGCAGGGAGGGAGTCAGATTGCCGACCACGAACTGGTACCAGTCGGCGGCAGCCTGCTCGTAACGACGTGGCAGCACGCCGCTCACCTTGATGATGGCCACTGCCAGTATCATCAGCGCAAAGGGGTGCATGGGAATGAAGTTGCCGAGCAGGGATCCCAGTACGAACATGCAGGAGCTGATAAAGAGCCCGATGCCGAGACTCTCCAGCGTCGGGGCCTGAGTCTGCTCTTCGGCCACGTTCTGGCTGATCTCCTTGATCATCAGCTGGCCGTTGCCAGTCAGGGAGGGGTAACGACGGCCAAGACGGGCCAGCACTGTGCCCACCAGAATGGCCAGGGTGTTGGCGATCACCACGGCGGGCACCATGCGTGACAGCAGATCGGCGCTGGACATCTGCATCGGGCCGGAGAGGATCTCCACCAGCGGTACGGCGCCAGCACCCATGCCACCGCCCATGATGGGCAGGCCGATAAGTAACACTGCATTCTTGAAGCCATAACCCATCAGAGCGCCGACCAGGCCAACGCTGAGCAGCGCCAGGGTTACGCCCCCCAGAATGACCGGCAGGTAACGCATGGCGGCATTTTTCAGCAGGGCACTGCTCATGCCAAAGACAGAGCCGGTCACCAGACTGGCGATGAAGAAGTTGAGAAAGCCCCCCTCCTTCATGAAGCCGATGATCACCTGACCCGCCTCGACTGGCAGGATCCGGTATTCAAACAGGGCGGCGCCGCCGAAGATGGCGAGTATGGTGCCGCCCCCCAGATACTCACGTATGGGAGTGATGCGTTCGCCCAGCTCGGTCAGCAGGGTACCGAGCACGAACATCAGCGCCAACGCGCCGACCATGCCGAGCGGCAAGGATCCATTCCAGCCAGAAAAGAGCACGCAGGTGGCAAGCCCGAGAAAGATCATCATGGGCATGCCGGCAATTTGTCGGTCGCCAAACAGCGCAACCCTGGTTTGTGGGGTAGAGAGGTTTTTCATTGTTATGCTCCAACGTGTGGTGTGGCGCTACTCTAGTGATCCTCCCCTTCCCTGTCGGTTAGCCCGATTACAAAGGCATATAAAAACATTAAAACCTTAAACGCTATGGCCATAAAATAGCCACCGCCCGCGTTATTCACTCGCCCTGAACTACGCTGGCCAGACACAGACATAAAGAGTGATGTCGGCGTGACGCCACGACCTGGCGGGACAGGCATTAAAAAATGATTAAATTTCGCCCACCAACAGGCAAAAAATAATCGGATAGCAGTCGGATGACGACAGCCCATATATAAGCTGCGCCTTCATATCAACAGGGCAACAACGCTGGCATAGCACCTGCGCGATCCCATGAGCTGAGGCTGGTGGATCATCAGGCCCCGGGTGTCACCGGCAAGAGGCAGTTCCGGGAGGGATATGATGTGGGTTGCTCCGCGGGCGCGAAACAACAGCGGTGCCTTCCAGAGCGATAAAATGAGGCAGGTGGGACAGTGCATGCCCCAAGGATCAGGCTCGCCTGAATGGCCAGAGCCTCATTTCAACCTGCTCGCTTTCGCTATTCGGCTAATAACAGTGGAATATTGGCGGGGTCAAATTCATGACAGATATCACTCGCTTCCAGACTGGGGCCATAATGTGCGTCGGCAACATATTCTCCATCGGCCAGCAGGCTCTCGATTGAGAAATGGGGGTCACCCGATTCATATCGTTCCACAGCTATCGTCTCCCTGTTTAGCTGACCCATCAATATTAGTGGATAAAAAACAGGCTGCCGAATTTATATGGCATCCTGTTGACCAAAAATAATAGCAGACGCAACCCTTGCCTTATTTTCATCCCACCAGCCAGCCCACGTTTATTTATCCCGCCAGGGTATTCCATGGGATTTCGCGCATCTTTCGCTCATTCCAAACCCAAAAAGCCTCTTGCGAAGCCCTTTACTCATCAAAAAGCGCCATAAGAAACCCACCTGATTTTTTATAAACAAGATCTCGACCACACCATTTACTTAGCCTGCTAAACAATTACAATGCTTAGCAAGCTAAGTAAATTGAGAGTGCTCATGATGAAAGATCTGGAAATGTTGCGCGAGTTGTCCCTCGCCGAGCGCGTCGGACGACTGCATCGACTGTGGCGTACCGTGGCCGATCTCGAGCTGGCGCCGCTGGGTCTGACCCATCCCCGCTGGACTGCGCTGTGGAAACTCAGTCGCCTCGGAGGTCACCTCAGCCAGAAGACGCTCGCCGAGGCACTGGAGATAGAGCTGCCTTCCCTGATGCGCACCCTGGGTCTGCTGGAAGAGCAGGGGCTGGTGGAGCGCCACTGCTGTTGCAAGGACAAACGGGCCCGCATCGTCACCCTGACGCCAGAGGGCAAGGCGCTGCTCGACCAGATCGAAGATCGCATCATGGACATTCGCCGGGACCTGCTCACCGGCATCAGCAAGCGAGAGCTGGAACAATTTGAAGACATAGTGCACCGGATCTCCGCCAACGCCCTCGGCAAGATAGGTTCACAGAGTGAAGAGAGAGAATAGGATGACCCCGGATCAACAATTCAAACGCTGGATAAAATGGGCCATGGGGAGCTTCATACTGCTATTTGGCTACTTCCTGCTGGCCGACCTCAAGATGCCGCTCACCCCGCAAGCCATGGCCACCCGCGTCGTGACCAAGCTGGCCCCCCAAGTCAGTGGCAAGGTGGCGCAGGTCGCCGTCGGCAACAACCAGCATGTCAAACAGGGGGATCTGCTGTTCACGCTCGATCCCGCCCCCTTTGAACTGGCCGTCGAACAGGCCCGGCTCGCGCTGGATCAGGCCGAGCAGCAGAACCGTCAGCTCGACGCCACCCTGAACGCCGCTGCCGCCGACTTCAACTCGTTGCAAAGTCAGGCCTCCCAGAAGCGGCGGGAAGCCGAACGCATCGATGCACTCTATCGCCGTAGCATGAAAAAGATGACGCCGACAGCGCGTTGCGCACTGCCCAGGCCAACGTGATGGCCAGCAAGGCCCGCATGACCCAGGCCAGGGTTAACCGCGGCCTGCCCGGTGATGACAACCTGTTGCTACGCCAGGCGCGCAACCACCTCGCCCAGGCCGAGCTCAACCTCTCCTACAGCCAGATACAGGCCAGTCAGGATGGCATCATCACCAATCTGCAACTCAAGCCGGGCAGCTTCGCCGCAGCCGGAGCCCCGCTGCTGGCGCTGGTCTCCGAGCAGGTGGACGTGATCGCCGATTTTCGCGAGAAGAGCCTGCGGCACGTGGCTCAGGATAGCCAGGCGCTGGTCGCCTTCGATGGCGAGCCGGGCAAGCTTTATCCGGCCCGTGTCACCAGCCTGGATGCCGGAGTCAGCGCCGGTCAGTTCGATGCCAACGGTCTGCTGGCCAGCCCCACCGAATCGGATCGCTGGGTGCGCAACGCCCAGCGGCTGCGGGTACACCTGACGCTGGAGCAGTTGCCAAGCCACCTGCCGGCCGGTGCCCGCGCCACAGTGCAACTGCTGCCGGACAACGCACTAAGCGCTCTGTTTGCCCGTGGCCAGATCCGCCTGCTCAGCCTGCTGCACTACATCTACTAAGGTGGCGACGATGAATCTGTGGCACAGGCCCCTCACCGCCAACGAGCTGCGCCAATGTCTGCGCATCGCCTTTGGCTGCACCCTTGGCTTCCTGCTCTGCAAGCTGTTTGGCTGGAACTATGGTGTCCTCTATACCGTGACCCCGGTATTGCTGCTGGGCATGGTGCCTGTGATGAACGGCCATGCTGCCCGTCAGCTGATGGCGGCCGCCGTTATCTGCGGGGTAGAGGTGGGGCTGCTGGGAGGGCTGTTTGGCGGCCATCCCGGCCTGATGATCCCCATCGCCTTCCTGTTGTTTCTCTACCGCTTTGCCGCCATGTCCCGGGGCAGCCTGTTCCTGTTTGGCGCCAATGGCGTGATGAGCCTCAGTATCATGCTGCACTTTGCCAGCTACCCGCAGACCGATCTCAACGACCTCATCTTCAACAATCTGTGGGCCAGCACCCTGTCGGTGCTCATCGCCTACCTGATGACGGCACTGATCCCGGATGTGGAAGAGCGGCCCAAGCCGGCTGCGCCCCCCAAGGCGCCACACCGGATGCGACACGAGGCCCTGCTCGGCGCCAGCATAGCCACCCTCTCCTTCATGGTGTTCCAGATCTTCGACTTGCGGGACTCCATGTCCGCCCAGGCCACCACCCTGCTGCTGTTTCCCATGCACTGGAACGGCGCGCTGAGCTATGCCCGCAAGCGGGCCATGGGCACACTGCTCGGTGTGACCTTCGGCCTGCTCAGCCAGCTGGTGCTCTACGACTGGTCCGGTTTGCTCCTGCTGGTCGCCCCCATGCTCTGGCTAGGCGCCATGCTGTTCAGCCATGCCCACGTCAAGGAGGCAGGCGGCTCGGGGGTCAGCTTTGGCGCCCTCACCACCCTCGGCATCCTGTTTGGCCAATACCTCACCCTGGGTAACGATCTGGTGTTTAGCGCCCTCTATCGGGTGAGCAGCATACTGTTTGCCATCGTCGCCACCCTGCTGGCCTGTTACCTCATCCACCGGCTGCTTAACCGCTTCGAGGCGACCCGATTCGGTTATTGAACCCTTTTCCAATAGCAAAGGATCTGCTGCCTTTCGCCCCGCCACGTCTGCGGGGCGTTTTTTTGCCCGCGTGTTGCAGATCGACCCTTCTTGTCTGACGACAACGATAACGATGCTGGCAAGGGCTGGTATGGGACGTCGAAGCCAGACTTGGACTCCATTGAATGGTTTTTCTGCGGCACCGGCGATATATGACGACGCTGGCCCGAACCGTGCTACTGTGGCCTCTCACTTACCGGCCGATTGCGCTCTGCACCTGATGACAGGCTTGTCATGCAAAAGAGTCGCCAGCCAGGGCAGCCCTTGCCCACCTCTCACCCTCAACCTGACGTCGCCAGACCAGCTGTATTGACCCGATGCCATAAGGCGCATCCCTTCCCCGTCGCAGCCTGTTCTCACTGTTGTTATCTGCTATCCACTCTTTTTACTGCGACAGCGGCCATCCCGACGAAAACAAGCTTCAAGCCAGCGGCCTGAGGCGATTTTCTGTTTGGCGCAGCCCTGCCGCCCACACAGGACACATTGACATGATTGCCTACCTCATTCTGGTGCATCGCTATCCCGATCAGTTCAAGCGCCTGTTCAAGGCGATTTACCACGACAGCAACCACTACCTGATCCACGTGGACAAGAGCTCGGGTCCTGAGCTGCAGCAGGAGATAACCCGTTTTCTGGCGGATTACCCCAACGCTGGCATGCTCCCCAGCAAGAATGCGCTCTGGGGCGGCTACAGCCTGGTGGATGCGGAGCTGCGCGGCATAGCGGCGCTGCTGGAGCAAAACAAGGAGTGGGAGTTCTTCATCAATCTGAGCGCCCAGGACTTCCCGCTGCGCTCCCAGAGTGACATTCATGACTTCCTGCGCGATCACAAGGGCAAGGATTTCCTCAAGGTCGCAGATCAGCGCCAGCACAGACCGGACACCCTGCACCGCATCGATCACTATGTGACCGAAACCGCCCAGGAGCTGGTGTGCGAACCGGTGAAGACCCGTCCCTACCTGGAAGGAGTGACCCCCTACATTGGCAATCAGTGGATGATCCTGAGCCGGGCCTTCTGCGAATTCGTCAGCCACAGCCCGGAGGTCGATCGTTTCAAGGATTTCTACCGCCACACCCTGATCGCTGACGAGGGCTTCTTCCAGACGGTGATCATGAACACCAGCTATCAGGGCCAGATAGTCAACGATGACAAGCGAGCCATCGACTGGATCCCCATGGGTGACATCAAGCTGCGCCCGCGCGACTACACGGTGCACGACGCCGAGGCCCTGCAACAAAGCGAGCACCTGTTCGCCCGCAAATTTGACGAGACCATAGACAGCGACATTCTGGATATCCTGGAGCGCGCCATGAGATGCCCCCTCGACGCACCTGTCATCCGGCAAGCTGCATTGGTATGACAATGCGAGTCATCCGGACACTTACCGACGCAATCCGCCTCCGGGAAGATTGCGACTTGGGCACAAACTGGTAGGCTCAAGCCGGTTGATACCGATGGAGAGTTCAAGATGAAGCACGCCAATATTCTGTTGCTGGGCATCACGGCCCTGACCCTGCTGAGCGGTTGCGAACGCGGGGCCACCACATTGAGCGTGACCGGCGGCGATCCCGTCACCTATCTGTGTGAGCAGGGCAAGAAGGTGCAGGTGAGTTACTTCGCCCTCTCCGACCAGAGCCTGAATTTCGTCAAGCTGGCACTGCCCGATGGCAAGGATTACACCCTGCCACAGACAGTCTCCGCCTCCGGCGCTCGCTATACCGATGACCATGAGGCCATCTGGTGGAACAAGGGGGAGGGAGGATTCGTCGAGATGCGCGACAAGGATGGCGAGTGGCAGGGCGTCTACAACGACTGCAAACAACAGTAATGAGAAATCCCGGCCTGGCCGGGATTTTGTTATTTAACCTCGATATCCAAGCGACTCACGACACGCACCGGTATGGCGTCCGGGTTCTGCTCGGCGACCCGATAGCGGGTCTTGGCCAAGCCCGACAAGGCGACGAGATCCAGCACACAGGGCGGCTCGGATGCCACTCTCTCGGGACTGAACAGGTTGCCATTGGAGTCGATGAGATAGCGGATCGCCACATACCCCTTGACCGGCTGCTTGCCGGGCAGGTCTCCTACAGGGCGGAACCACCCAATCTCTTCTTCCTGTACCCAGCACCCTGACAACTGCTCCGGGGTCATATCGATCGGCGGCTGGTTCAGCGTCACTGAGCCCCCAAGCAGGCCGAGCACAGCGCCCAGCAGCAAGACATTCAAACGCATTCAACACGCCTTGTTGAGTCGGCTCAGGATGACGCGGCGCCATCCTCCGGCACGATGGCCGACCAGTGACGGTAACAAGTCGACGCCGTTTGAACATCATAAAAAAAGCCAACCCGGTCGGGTTGGCTCAGCATGCAACGGATAGCCTGATTCAGCCGCGCCTGTCACTCACCACCAGCCAGAGCGCATGCACCATGCCGGGCAGGCCACCGAGCAGGGTCAGCACTATGTTGATTAAAAAGTGCAGGCTAAAACCCACCTGGATAAAAGCGCACACAGGGGGCAGGAAAATGGCCAGCAGGATCTTGAACAGATGACTCATCTCGGCTCTCCTCGTCAATGATGTCGTCGATATAGGGATGGGCTAACCATAAACAGCCTTGGCTTCAACTGCAAACCAGAGAGGGAATACGCTCACCCGCTTCACCCCTGGCATTGAGGTTGTGGATCTGCTGATTGCTGCTGCCACGCCAGAGCAGACCTGGGTCCGCCAGCGCTTTTTCGAACTTGCCATCCACCAGCACATCCAGCAAGGCAACCAGCTCGCGCTGGGCATCTGAGAGCTCATTGAGCAAATAACCGGTCCAGCACCAGATATCCTTGCCCGGACACTCGGCCCGCACCCGTTTCACCAGCGCCAGCACATGAGGCACGTTGGCCGGGTGGAGCGGATCGCCGCCGGAGAGCGACAGACCTCGCCGCTTGATACGGCTGTCGTTAAGATCTCGGATGACGCGATCGCTCATCGCCTGATCAAACCGTTGGCCGCCATCGAGCCGCCAGGTGCTCTGGTTATAGCAGCCCGGGCACTGGTGCTCGCAGCCCGACACAAACAGGGTGGCGCGGGTGCCGGGGCCGTTGATCACATCGACCGGATAGTATTGGTGGTAGTGCATCGCTTGTTTCCTGCCTCGTTCATGGGACAGCGGCATGGCTGCCGCCCTCCAATGAAAATGGCCCCTTGAGTCAGGGGCCAGCGCTTCATCGCCTGCGCGCTTACATATGTTTGACGCGGCGCTTCACCTCTTCCTGCTTGCCCGCATTGAAGGGGCGCGCATCCGGGCTGCCGAGGTAGCCGCAGACACGGCGGGTCACCGACACCTTGGCCGGGTCGTGGTTGCCGCAGCGCGGGCAGGTAAAGCCCTTGGAGGTGCACTCGAACTCGCCGGTAAAGCCACAGTCGTAGCACTCGTCGATGGGGGTGTTGGTACCGTAGTAGGGCACCTTGTCATAGCTGTAATCCCAGACGTTCTCCAGCGCTTCCAGATTGTGCTGGATGTTGGGGTACTCGCCGTAGCAGATGAAGCCGCCGCTGGCGATGGGCGGATAGGGCGCCTCGAAGTCCAGCTTGTCGTACGGGTTGACCTGCTTCTCCACGTCGAGGTGGAAGCTGTTGGTGTAGTAACCCTTGTCAGTCACGCCCGCCACCACACCAAACTCCTTGGCATCGATGCGGCAGAAGCGGGTGCAGAGGTTCTCGCTCGGGGTGGAGTAGAGACTAAAGCCGTAGCCTGTCTCGTCCTTCCACGCATCGGTCGCCCTCTTGAGCCGCGCTATGATGGCGATGGCCTTCTGGCGCAGGGTGTCGCTGTCAAACAGATGGACATCGGTGCCAAACAGGGCGTTGATGGTCTCGTGCACCCCGATATAACCGAGCGAAATGGAGGCGCGGCCGTGCTTGAAGATCTCGCTGACGTTGTCATCTGCCTTCAGACGCACGCCGCAGGCTCCTTCCATATAGAGGATAGGGGCGACCCGCGCCTTGACGCCGTCGAGACGCTCGATGCGATACATGAGCGCTGTCTTGGCCACGCGCAGGGCGGCATCCAGCTTGTCCCAGAAATCCGCCTCATCGCGGGATTTCAGGGCGATGCGCGGCAGGTTGAGGCTGACCACGCCAATATTGTTGCGTCCTTCATGGATCAGCTCACCATTTTCCTCATAAGCCCCGAGGAAGGAGCGACAGCCCATGGGCGTCTTGAAGGAGCCGGTCACCTTGACCACCTGGTCGTAGTTGAGGATGTCCGGATACATCCGCTTGGAGGCACACTCCAGCGCCAGCTGCTTGATGTCGTAGTTGGGATCGCCCTGTTTGTGATTGAGGCCATCCTTGATGGCGAACACCAGTTTCGGGAACACGGCCGTCTTTCTGTTCTTGCCAAGGCCGGCGATGCGGTTACTGAGGATGGCGCCCTGGATCATGCGGGACTCCCAGCTGTCGCCAAGGCCGAAGCCGAAGGTGACGAAGGGGGTCTGACCGTTGGCGGTGTGCAGGGTATTGACCTCGTACTCCAGTGACTGGAAGGCGTCGTAGCACTCCTTCTCGGTGCGGGCCATGGCGTAGGCGTCCACATCGTTGATGCCCCACTCCTCGGCCACTTCCCTGTGTTTCTGCCAGCTGATGGTCACATAGGGGGCCAGTACCTCGTCAATGCGGTTGATGGTGGTGCCACCATAGATGTGGCTCGCCACCTGGGCGATGATCTGGGCGGTCACGGCGGTGGCCGTGCTGATCGATTTCGGGGTATCGATCTCCGCATTACCCATCTTGAAGCCGTGGGTCAGCATCCCCTTCAGATCGATCAACATGCAGTTGAACATCGGGAAGAAGGGCGAGTAGTCGAGATCGTGGAAGTGCAGATCGCCGCTCTCGTGGGCCTGCACCACATCCCGGGGCAGCATGTGGCTGGTGGCGTAGTGCTTGGCGACGATACCGGCCAGCAGGTCACGCTGGGTCGGGATCACCTTGGAATCTTTGTTGGCGTTCTCGTTGAGCAGGGCGGCGTTGGTCTGCTCGACCAGACCACGGATCTCCTGGGCCAGCCGGCCGCGGGCCTCGCGAGCCTGATCCCGGTCGTGACGGTATTCGATGTAGGCACGGGCGATGGCCTTGTCGTCGGAGGCCATCAGATGGTTTTCAACCCGGTTCTGGATCTCGTGGATATCCACCTCACCACGCCCTTCCAGCTCCTGACTGACCGCGCTTGAGATGCGCAGTGCCAGAGCCGAACTGGCCTGATTGACCGCTTCTGCCGCTCGGCCCACTGCCTCGGCAATCAGCTGGGCATTGAATGGTGCGCGACATCCATCACGTTTGATCACAACCGGTTTCATCGATTTTCCCCGTTTAAAAGGCCAGGCATTTGCCTCTGGCTCACCCTTGTTGGGCCCCCCTCCCGGCATCTCATCCTGGACGCAAATAAATTCAGCCGAGACTTGACAAGCCCGGGCTGAAGATAGGAAGGGAACAGCTTGTACACAGCTTGATAACACAACATATAGGGATTAAAAACGAATACATCCCTATATATGGTGTCTATTAGGCACCAAAGCGCGGCCTTATTTCTTGATCCAGAACAGGTTTTGAGGCGAGTGGCGCAGTTCCCGACCAGTGAAAAACAGCCCCATAAAAGGGCATCCCAAGCCTGGTAAGGGCTGGCGTTCGATGGGACCATAACAGAAAAAAGCGCCCCCCTGCGACCATAGTTGACGAGGGTACCCGTGGCGTAAAACAGGCATAATGTACGGAATGTCATTGCCATCAACGGGACCCGACATGGCCAAGCCCCTGCTACTGCTGCTGTGCCTCCTGCCCTACCGGTTGTGGGCGGCCGAGATCCTGGTGATCAGCAGCTATCACTCCGAATACCTGTGGGATCAGAGTTACAACGCCAGCCTGCAGGCCCATCTGAGTGGCGAGAACCATATCAGCCACTTCTACATGGACACCAAGCGCCAGCCCAATGGCGATGTCGACAAGATTGCCCAACAGGCACTGGCCCTCTACCAGCAGATCAAGCCGGATCTGGTGGTGCTCGGTGACGACAACGCCATCAACTATCTGGCCCACGAGATTGCCTCCCTCGGCACCCCCGTGGTGTTTCTCGGCATGAACGAGAACCCGCGCCACAAGGGGCTGGTCGGCCACCCCAAGATCACCGGCGTGCTGGAGCGCCCCCTGCTAAAGCGCAACATCAGCGAGATGAGCCAGCTGATGGGTGGCATCAAGAAGGCACTGGCACTGTTTGATTCCAGCAACGTGGCACTCACTGCTATCGAGGATGAGTTCAAGAGCCAGACCGATCTGCGGGTCGGCCAGACCCGGGTCAACAGCCAACTCATAGGTGACTACAGCCTCTGGCAGGAGACCGTACTCAACGCGAGAAAAAATGGCTACGAAGCTCTTTTTATCGGCCTCTACCACACGCTGGTGGACGATGCGGGCAAGCACGTCAGCGAACAGACTGTGCTGGAGTGGACCAGTGCCCACAGCCCTGTGCCCATGTTCTGCTTCTGGGCGTTTTCGGTGGGCTCGGGCAGGGCCATCGGTGGCCTGGTGCTGGATGGGCGAGATCAGGGGGCCAAGGCGGCTGGGCTCGTCAACGCCATCCTGGCGGGAGCTCAGCCCAACACGCTGGCGCCGCGCGCCGCCCTGCGCGGCGAGTATATATTCAGCAAGCACGAGCTGGCCCGCTGGCAGCTCACCCTGCCCGACAAGTGGCGCGACAAGATCCTGTTGCGTGAGTGATTCACTGCAACAAAAAAGAGAACCCGGCCTCGCCGGGTTCTCTTCTTATCAGACAGGGCCAGCAGCCACCTAGGCTTGCAACGCCTGTTGCAGCTCTTCTTCGGTCCAGATGGTGATGCCGAGCTCCTGCGCCTTGGTCAGCTTGGAGCCTGCCGCCTCCCCCGCCACCAGCACATCTGTTTTGGCCGACACCGACCCCGCCACCTTGGCCCCCAGCGCCTGCAGCGCCGCCTTGGCGTCGTTGCGTGAAAGCTGGGTGAGGGTGCCGGTCAACACGAAGGTCTTGCCGGCAAAAGGCTGATCGCTTGCAGCCTTCTTCTCGATGGCCGGCCAGTGGATACCGGCCGCCAGCAGGGCTTCCAACACCTCCACATTGTGGGGCTGACGCAGGAAGTAGTAGACGTGCTTGGCCACCACGTCCCCCACATCCGCCACCGTCAGCAACTGCTCCACCGTGGCGGCCCGCAGGGCTTCCAGGGTGAGGAAGTGATTGGCGAGGTTGAGCGCGGTCGCCTCCCCCACCTCGCGAATGCCCAGCGCAAACAAGAAGCGCGGCAGGGTAGTGCTGCGCGCCGCATCGATGGCCGCCACCAGATTGAGTGCAGATTTTGGCCCCATACGCTCCAGCCCGGCGAGCTGGATGGCGTTGAGGCTGAACAGATCGGCCGGGGTCTTCACCAGTCCCTTGTCCACCAGCTGCTCGACAATTTTGTCGCCAAGGCCGTCCACATCCATGGCGCGGCGCGCGGCGAAGTGCTTGATCGCCTCCTTGCGCTGCGCCTCGCAGAACAGACCGCCGGAGCAGCGGGTCACCACCTCCCCCTCCAGCCGCTCCACCGCAGATCCACAGACAGGGCACTGGGTCGGGAAGAGGATCGCGCGGGCATCAACGGGGCGCTGCGCCTCCACCACGGCGACGATCTGCGGGATCACGTCCCCTGCCCGGCGCACGATCACGGTATCGCCGATCATCACCCCGAGCCGTTCAATCTCGTCAGCATTATGCAGGGTGGCGTTGGAGACGGTGACGCCACCAACGAACACGGGTTTCAGCTTGGCCACCGGGGTCACGGCGCCGGTACGGCCAACCTGAAACTCGACGTTCTCAAGCTCGGTCATCTCCTCCTGCGCCGGGAACTTGTGGGCGGTCGCCCAGCGCGGCGCGCGGGCCACAAAACCCAGCTCCTCCTGCAGAGCGATGGCATCGACCTTGTAGACCACGCCATCGATCTCGTAAGGGAGCTCGCTGCGGCGAGCCAGGATGTCATCATGGAACGCCTGACAACCGGTCGCCCCCTGCTTGAGTTTCACCTCCTGACTCATGGGCAGACCCCACGCCTTGAGCTGGCACAGGCGAGCGAAGTGGGAATCCCCAAGCTGATCGCCGCCGACCCCGACGCCATAGGCGTAGAAGTTCAAGGGACGATTGGCGGTGATGCGCGAATCGAGCTGACGCAGGCTGCCTGCGGCAGCGTTGCGCGGGTTTACGAACACCTTCTCCCCTGCCGCCAGTGCCTTGGCATTCATCGCCTCGAAACCGGCCTTGGGCATAAAGACTTCCCCCCTCACCTCTAAACGAGCTGGCCAATCCTCACCCCGCAGGGCCAGGGGAATGGCCTTGATGGTACGCACGTTCTCGGTGATCTCCTCACCCGTGGTGCCATCGCCGCGGGTGGCGGCCTGCACCAGCAGGCCATCCACATAGAGCAGGCTCACCGCCAGACCATCGAGCTTGGGCTCGCAACAGAAGGCGAAACTCACCTCCTGCTTCAGACGATCCCTCATGCGCTGCTCGAACGCCTGCAACTCCTCGCTGCTGAACACGTTGTCCAGGCTCAGCATGGGGATCTCGTGGCGCACCTGTTTGAAGGCGAGCAGAGGTTGACCACCGACCCGTACGCTGGGTGAGGCCGGGCTCTTCAGCTCGGGATGGTCGGTTTCCAGCGCGATCAGTTCACGCATCAGGCGATCGTATTCGGCATCCGGCACGGTCGGCTCGTCCAGCACATAGTACTGATGGCCGTATTCGGTGAGCAGTTCACACAGTTGACGGTGGCGGGAGAGGGTTTCGCTCATGGAGAAGTCTCGGACTGTGGTTGAAATAATTAAGTTAACCGCACAAACAAAAATGCGGCACCTGGGTACCGCACTTTCTTATTCATTCGACCCGCATGGCGTATCAGTCGCGACTGGCCTCGTAGGCAGCCAGTTCGTGCCGGTAACGGGCTATGGTCTCGTCACTCAGCGGGCTGCGATCCATGTCAGTCAGCATGGCATCCAGATCGCTGGCCAGCTGATCGGCAGCCTGCAACATGTGCTCGAAGGCAAAGGCGGCATTGCTGCGCAGCGGCAACTGCATGAACAGGGAGACACCCGGGGTGTCGAACTGTTCCATCCGGTAGGGATTGAAGGTGCCCGGCTTGACCATGTTGATCATGGAGAAGAGCACTTCCCCCTTGCCGTTGAGATCCTCGTGGCGATGGAAGATGTCCATCTCGCCAAACTTGAAGCCCAGCGCCATCAGGGAGGCCAGCAGGGTAGCCCCTTGCAGGTCGTGACCGGGGCGCGCCATCAGGTTGATGACATAGACATCCTGCCAGATCTTCTCGACCGGCGGGGTATCGAGCTGCGGCTCACGGACGGGCTCTTCATACACGGGCTCCTCGTAGGCAGGCTCGGGGACTGCATAACGGGCCTGCTTGTATTCAGGTGCCGGCGCCTGAACCGGTTCGCGCACACCGAACGTCGGGGCTGTGGCATAAGCCGGTTCGACCAGGGGTTCATCATCCAGCGGCTGCAACAGCGGCTCACGCTGGGGGCGTGAACGGTGTACCGGGGTACGACGGATCACCTGGGCAGGCTTGTGTACCGGCGCAGCAGGCGCTGCCTCTACTGTCTCGGCCTGAAGCGTCTCGAGCTCCTCCTCGTCCTCTTCGTAGACGGGGGGCGGTTCAACCGGGCGAGCGACAGGCTTGCGCACCACGGGGGGTGGCAGCTCGGCGTCATCATCCTCATCATCGAAGGCGGGGACGGGCGCACGGCGGCTGACATCCGGCTGGCGAGCCTCGTCGCTGTGGAGCTTGGGCTCGGCACGACGGCTGCCACTGACCACGCGCACCTGACCAATGCCATCGCTGTCGAAGGCGTCATTGTCACGAGTTCGTGATTTGGATTCCATCCGGCCCAGAGGTTTCTCTTTGATCGGTGCCTGACGATTCTTTCTGTTGCTCCACAGCCCGTGAATGAGCAATGCCGCAATAGCAATACCGCCCAGGGCAACCAAGATGTAACGCAATTCCTGCATTAGCTGCTTCTCTTTCTAGTTTTGCTCAGCCAAAGCGACGGCTTCACCGATATCGACCGACACAATGCGAGAAACCCCAGGCTCTTGCATTGTGACGCCAACCAGTTGCTCAGCCATCTCCATGGAGACCTTATTATGACTGATGTAAACGAACTGTACTGTGCTCGACATCTCTTTGACAAGAGAACAGAAGCGACCGACGTTCACTTCATCGAGCGGTGCATCCACCTCATCCAGCAGACAAAATGGTGCTGGGTTGAGTCTGAAGATGGCAAAAACCAGCGCAAGTGCGGTTAACGCCTTCTCCCCCCCGGAAAGCAGGGCAATGGTAGCATTCTTCTTACCCGGAGGTCTTGCCATGATGCTCACTCCGGCTTCCAAAAGATCATCCGAGGTCAGCTCAAGCCAGGCACTGCCACCCCCAAACACTTTTGGAAAGAGGGATTTTAAATCTTCGTTGACCTTATCGAAAGTGTCCCGGAAGCGTATTTGTGTTTCTTTATCAATTCTTTTAATGGCTTGGCTCAAGGTTTCCAGCGCCTGTTCGAGATCCTGGCACTGGTTTTCCAGGTAGTTTGAGCGGGTTTTTGCCTCTTCATACTCCGCCAGCGCCGCCAGGTTGATGGCACCGAGCGCCTCCACTTGCGCCTCCAGCGTCTGGATCTCCTGGCGCAATTTGCCGCGATCAGCAGCGATCAACACCGCCTGATCGAGGTCCACCAGCCGCACACCCAACTCTTCGAACTGCTCGTGCAGCCCCTGACGGCGGGTCAGGTTGCGTTCGCGCTCCAATCTGAGCTGGGCCAGCTTCTCTTGCAGGGTCACCAGCTGCTTGTGATCGGCGCTGCGAGTCTGCTCCAGCTCGGTCAGCTGGCGCTCCAACTCAGCCAGCCGTTGATGGCAGGCAAGTTGCAGCGCTTCCAGGTTGCGCTGCTCGGCCAGCAGGGGCGACAGATCCTGACCCTGTGTGGCTCCCGGCGCCTTGAGTTCGGCCAACTCCAGTCCGAGCCGGGCCAGCTCCTGCTCACGCAGCGTGATGAGCTGGCGCTGATTCTGCAGCTCCAGCTGCAAACGCTGGCAGTTGGCCTGCTGCTGCTCCCGGCGCAGGCGAGCCTCTTCCACCGCCCGTTCGGCACTGGTGACCCGCTCCTGGGCATGTTGCAGCGCCTGAGCCAGCGGCTCACCCTGCTCCTGCAGCTCGCCAAGCCGCGCTTCATCCAGCTCGAGCTGCTGCAGGGCAGCAGCCAGTCGCTGCGCCTCCTCGGCCTGCTCCTTGTCCAGCCTGATCAGCTCTTCGCCAAGCTGGCCGAGCCGCTGCAATCGCTCCTGACGCTGGCCCTCGCGCAGGCTCCAGGCTTCACGCAGTCGCTGCCACTGCGGCTCCTGCTCACGCACCGTGCGCTGGGCCAGCTCAAAGGCGCCGTGCAGCTGGGCACGCTCGGCATCGGCCGCGCCCAGTTGCTCATTCAACTGGCCAAGTGCCTGTCGGCCTGCCGCCAGTTCTGTGTGTAACCGCTCACGCTCACCAAGCAGCGCCAGGGTACCGAGCGCCCCACCCTGACCAAGATCGGCCCAGTTGGAACCAAACCAGTCTCCCGCCGGGGTCAGTACCGACTCACCGGCCAAGAGGCCTGGCTGGCGGGCCAGCGCCGCCTCCCGGTTTTCCGCCAGCCAAATGGCATTGAGAAAGGCGGGAATGTGATCGCCCTCGAGCCGGGCCGCCAAAGTACCGGCAACCGCGGGCAGGGCCGGGCCAATCCAGAGTCCGCTCTGCTCAAGGTTGCACTCGTCCCCTGGCTGGGCGGTGAGCCAGCGCCCCAGTACCTTGTCCAGCGCCTGGGCCCACTCGGGCGTCACCTGCAGCCGATCCGCCAGGGTGGCCCCCACCATCTGCTCCCCCAAAATTTGGTCAAGCGTGGTAAGACGTGCTTCAAGCTCGCGCAGCAGGCCGCCCTGCTGACCCTGCTCTGACTTGCACTCTTCATGGCGGGCCACACTGGCCTGCCACTGTTCATCGAGCTCGGCGAGCCGAGCGCGGGAGAGCGCCAGCTCGGCCGTCAGGGCATCCAGCGCGGGTTGCAGACTCTCCCCTTCCCCGCCGAGGGGACCGGCCTGTTCATCCTCCAGCTTGAGGCGGGCCAGCCGGGTCTTGGCCTGCAGCTCTTGCAGACCATTCACCTGTGCCCGGGTCTGGTTGAGCTGCCCCTGCAACTGACCGAGCTGCTGCTGCCACTGCTGCTGCCGCTGCCGGGCCTGCTCCAGCTGTTCGCCAGCTACCTGGCGCACTCCCTGCTGGTCGGTGAGCAACTGCTCACACTGTTCGAGTCGCGCCGATTCAACCTCCTCTCTGAGGGTGCCATCGGTCAGCTGCTCATGCTGGCTGGCCAGCTGGGCCTTGATCGCCTCGATACGCTCGCCAAGCGCCTGACGTCGGGCCTGCCAGTCGCGGCCAAGCTCGGTCTGGTGCAACTGTTGTTGTTCGAGGCGGGCGATGGCCTGGCCACCGAGAAAGATCTGTTGCTGACGGCTCGCCTGCTCGGCCTGGGCCTCCTGACGGGCCACCGACAGGGTGACGTGGCGCCCCTCGTCGGCGGTGCGCTTGGCATCCAGTGCCGCCAGCGCCTGTTCGGCTTGGGCCAGCTCGGCCTTGGCCTCGCCGAGACGGGTCTCCAGCGCCCACAGCTCGGAACCGATGAGCTCTGCCCGGGCGGCGCGACTGCGGCCCTTGAGCTGCTTGTAACGCTCGGCGGTTTCGGCCTGGGCTTTCAAATGCTCGAGGCGCGATCCCAGCTCGCCACGAATGTCGCCGAGCCGCTCCAGGTTCTCCAGGGTATGACGGATGCGCTGCTCGGTTTCGCGGCGCCGCTCCTTGTAGCGGGAGACACCGGCAGCCTCTTCCATGAACAGCTTGAGATCGGCAGGGCGCGACTCCACCAGCCGGCTGACGGTGCCCTGCTCTATGATGGCGTAGCTGCGCGGGCCCAGACCGGTGCCAAGGAAGAGGTCGGTGACATCCTTGCGGCGGCACTTCTGGCCGTTGATCTGGTAGTAGTTGGAACCGTCGCGCAGCACCTCGCGGCGCACCGAAATTTCGGTAAAGCGGCCAAATTCACCGGGTACCCGGTTGTGGGGGTTGTCGAACACCAGCTCAACCGAGGCGCGGCCGTGGGGGCTGCGGTTGATGGATCCGTTGAAGATGACATCCGTCATGTTCTCGCCGCGCAGATGGCGGGCCGAGCTCTCCCCCAGCACCCAGCGCACGGCATCGATCACGTTGGACTTGCCGCAGCCATTGGGTCCCACCACGGCGGTCATGTCGGCCGAGAACTCGATACGGGTCGGCTCGACAAACGACTTGAAACCGGCGAGTTTGATCAATTTCAGACGCATGGGAGCCTATGTGGGTAACGAAATAAAGAGGAGGCGGGCAGGCGACTTTACCAAATCCAAACCTTGTTTGTAATATGCTGGCACTTTCCCATGAACAGATGGAGCTCAGATGAGCCAATCCCCCCCTATGGTCAAAGACTCAATCAGCGGTGCGGACTACTTCCTGCGCGGCTTTTCGCTCATCCGTCAGCCCGGCATCCGCACCTTCGTGGTGATCCCCCTGCTGGTCAACTTCGTGCTGTTTGCGGGGGCCTTCTACGCCCTCTTGCTGCAACTCGACGGCCTGTTCGGCTGGCTGCACCAGCAGATCCCCAGCTGGCTCGACTGGCTGGACTACCTGCTCTGGCCCATCGCCCTGGTGACCGTACTGGTGGTCTTCTCCTTCCTGTTCAGCTCGGTGGCGAACTGGATAGCAGCCCCCTTCAACGGCCTGCTGGCAGAGAAGGTGGAACAGATCCTCACCGGCAAGGTGGTCAGCGACACCGGCATGCTGGATATCGTCAAGGATATGCCCCGCACTTTCGGCCGCGAATGGACCAAGTTGAAATATTACCTGCCCAAGGCCATCGGCTGTCTGATCCTGTTCCTCATTCCGGTGGTCGGCCAGACGCTCGCCCCCGTGCTCTGGTTCCTGTTCAGCGCCTGGATGATGGCGATCCAGTACATCGACTATCCATTCGACAACCACAAAATCCGCTTTATCACCATGCGCGATACCCTCAAGCAGCACCGCGGTCAGTGCCTGAGCTTTGGCGCCCTGGTCACCCTCTTCTCCGCCATCCCTGTGGTGAACCTGTTCGTGATGCCGGTGGCCATCTGTGGCGCCACCGCCATTTGGGTGGATCACTACCGCGCCGAACAGCTCAACCGCTGAGCCCTTCCCCCGCGACAAACAGGCACCCTGACGGTGCCTGTTTGCTTTTTTGCATTATAAAAAATAATGAATACCCTTCGTTGCTTGTCCCATACAGCCTGAATTGATAGGATGCGGGCCTTTCTCGCACCCTGGGATATCTCATGTTACATGCACTCTTCTTGTTGGGCCTGGTGGCCGAAGGGATGACTGGCGCGCTGGCAGCGGGTCGGCGACGGATGGACCTGTTTGGCGTGGTGATCATCGCCTCGGCCACGGCCATCGGTGGTGGCACCATTCGCGATGTGCTGCTCGGCCACTATCCCCTGCTCTGGATCGAGCATCCGGAATATGTGCTACTGGTAGCCGGCGCTGCCATGGCGGCGGTCATCTCGGCGCCACTGATGCGCTACCTCGGCAAGCTGTTCATGGCGCTCGATGCGCTGGGGCTGGTGGTCTTCTCCATCTTCGGGGCAGCCCGGGCGCTTGAGATGGGTCATGGGGCCGGTATCGCCTGCATCATGGCGGTGGTGACGGGGGCCTTTGGTGGCGTATTGCGAGATCTGCTCTGCCAGCGCATTCCGCTGGTGTTTCGCCGCGAGCTCTACGCCGCCATCTCGCTGGTGACGGCTGCCCTCTACTGCCTGGCGCTGGATCAAGGCCTGCCCAACGACTGGGCCGCCTTCGGTGCCATCGGCATCGGCTTCGTACTGCGCTTGCTGGCGGTGCGTTTCAAGTGGGGGCTACCCACCTTCCATTACCAGTACGCGACGCACTGAGCGCGCCAGGTTCTGGCGAGGCGGTACGGATCGCCAACAACAAAAAAGCGCCTGACTGGCGCTTTTTTGTATTGAGAACCGGGCGTTTGCCTCAGTTGATCCCTTCCGAACTGAAGTAGGTCGCCTTGTCGGCGATAAAACGGATCTTGATATTCTTGCCCTCGTTGCCCCAGATGCAACTGGTGGTGCCCAAGGTATCGTCGCAGCGCTCCGCCTTGCCGAGGATGCTGCTAGCCTGCGTATAGCTGATCCCCATCTGCAACTTGTCGTAGTTCTCGCGATTGAGCTTGCTGCAACCGGTCAGCAACAGGGCGATCAGGCCCCCGAGCAAAACATGCTTCATATGAATCTCCTCTGAGTGATGCCCATAGCCTACCAGCTCGGCCACCCTGTTTGCCAGCCGTGCTACAGCCCCCCGGATTGAGGCCGCCCACGGCTACCAGCTGCGAACAGGCCCGGTATCGAGGTGCACGAAGTTGTCGCTCGGGTAGTAGCCAACCCCGCCCACTTTGAGATTGAGCGCCGCCTTGCGCAGGTGTGCCAGCTGCACGCCCGGGATCCGCACATCCACCGCCTGCCCCAGGGTGTGATAGCTGTGCTTGGCCACACCGCGGCTCCTGCTGCGCTTCTGACGGTTGGTCACAGGGGAGCGATAACCGGAGATGAGCTGGATCTCGCCGTGACGGCCCAGCTTGTGCTGCAGCAGATAGAGCTGATCGAACAGCTTCCGGTCGATGTTGAATACTTCGTTGCGACGGTAGTCGCGAAAAATATGGTTGAGCTCGGCCAGCCCGTCTTTCAGGTAACGGCCATCCTCCCAATAGCTGGCGCTCACCCGCTCTCCGGTATTGAGATTGAAGAAACTGAGTTCACGTCCCGCCGTACTGCGACTCGCCATGGCCGGGGATGAAAGCAGGGCTCCCCCCAGCAGGCAACCGGCCCCCAGCAGCAGGCGACGCCGGCTTATCTCTTGTTCAAGCATCCGTTGTCCGTCCATCGCAGATTGAAGTAAAACAGGTGAATGAATTTGATACAGGGGCCCGAAACTACCTTCCGGACCCCATCATGTCAAACCGCAGGGGCCCAATAGAAAAGCCCGGCACGGGCCGTAATGCCAGTCAGTTAAGAGAATTTGAGTCCCAACCCGCAGGGGATAAGGGCTAAAGAGTGAGGGAGGCATGATGCCTCCCTCTTTTTATTGCATGCCAGTCAGGGCAAGGGTTGGAGCCAAATTGACTCTTTAACCATGGAACAGCTTTTGATATTCAATATCTCGAATATTTAGTCATAAAAATGCTTAACTGACTGGCATTAGGCACGGGCCGGGCTTTTCACTCTGTGGCAAGGATCACAGCAAGCGACGTTGGAAGCTGACTCGATCAAATCCATAGATATCGTTGCGCAGTTGCTGACGACCCTCTTCGTCGATCCAGCTGCTCCAATAGACAGTAAACACCGGGATCGGGGTGGTCAGCGGCAGCCACCTGGTCTGGGTCTCTTTCAATATGCTGGCCACCTTGTCCGGCTGGTAGCGAGAGTCCGCCAGCAACAGCTCGGCCAGATCGTCCGCATGCTCCACCCGGATGCAACCCGAGCTGAAGGCGCGCGCCCCCTGCTCAAACAGGGCCTTGCGCGGCGTGGAGTGCAGGTAGATGGCATCGTTGTTGGGCAGGTAGAACTTGTAGCGACCCAGCGCATTGTGATCCCCCGGCTTTTGCCGCAGGCGATAGGGGAAACCTGTCGCCAGCGCATGCTGCCACGCTTCCTCGGTAAACTGCACCGGATTGCCTTCGCCGTTGATCACCTCAAACTGCTCGCGGTTGAGGTAAGCGGGATCCCGACTCAGCTTGGGCAGAATGTCCTTGCTCAGGATGGAGCGTGGCACATGCCAGGCCGGGTTGAGCACGATCGAGCGGATCTCGCTGGCCAGAATGGGCGTCGCCCGCTGCTCTTTGCCGACGATGACCCGGCTGGTAAACACCTCGTTGCCGGACTCCACCACGCTCAGTCGATAGTCGGGAATGTTGACCAGCACGTAGCGGGCACCGGAGAGCTGATCCACCAGATCGCGGCGCCACAGGTTGCGCAGCAGGAGGCTGGCACGGACCTCGGGCCCGGTATTGAGCCAGCCGCGGGTCTGACGACCTATGATGCCGTCGGCGGTCAGACCATGGCGGCGCTGGAACTGCTTGATGGCCTGCTGGGTGTCGGCGTCATAGGTAGCGTCGTCATGGAGGGGAGCCACATCACCCAACTCGTTGAGTATGCTGCGGATCTGTCCCAGTTCGGCTGAGGTTTCACCCGCCCGCAGGGTCGGCATGGTCAGGGTCGGCCAGCGTTTGGCCATGGGCATGGCCAGCAGCTTGCGTACTTCCTCGCGCACCCTGTCGTACTCGGCAACCTGGGGTCTGAGCTGCTTGACCTGCTCCAGCAGGTTGTCACCGGCAGGCTCGTGGGCCAGCGGCTTGTTCAGATTGAGCTTGAGGGTCTGCATCTGCTCGCGGGAGACCAGACCCATGGCTCGCCAGGCCTGCTGGAAACGGGCCAGCTTGCCAAACACCTCGTCATAAATGGCGCCGCGCTGATCGGCGGGCTTGGCCTGCAGCCTCGTCCAGAGGCTGAAGAAATCCGGGTGCAGATGGGCCAGTACGGCCTCCTGCAACTGCAGCTCCAACTCGTGGCGAGCCTGCCCCGCCGTGCTGTTCTGGTACCAGTCGTGCTGCACCGCAGCATTGGTCACCACCACCTGACCCTCGCTGGCCTGCGCCATGGCCGCAGGCCAACAGCCCAGCCAGATCAGGTTTGCCAATGCCAGCCAATACGTCTTCCCCATGCTTACCTCAAGATCGGTTTACTTCAGCCTGTCAGACCCGGTGGTCAAGGCGCTCATGATGCGTGAATGCCAACGACTTTACTAGCTGGCGGGCGCGTAGCGCCGCCAGATAACGTCATACTCATTGGTTGCTCTAAATTCAGTCAACTCCCGATTGAACGCCTTGACAAATGCGGGCGACAGCCGCTTCTTGCTGAACATGAAAAAGGTCGGTGCCTCATATACGGGCATGGCGTGAGGCACGATCAGATCGACCAATCCCTCTTCTTTCAGACCCCAGGGGGTCGCCAGAATATCCCCGAGAAAACCGTCGATGCGGCCGCGCACCAGCTTGCCATAGTTTTGCCGATCGTTGACCGCACTGACCTGGGCCGCATAACGGCGCACCAGCTCGGCGGTTTCAGTTCCATAGTAGTAGTCCTTGGTGACCCCCAGGGTATGGCCATTGGCCAGCCAGGTCGCCAGATCGGATTCGGAATAAACGGATGATTTGCGGATCCAGAGCACGCTGCGCCCCGGGTTATAGGCATCGGAGAACCAGGCATAGCGGCCACGCTCGTCGTTGAAATAGGCCTCCATGGCAATATCGATCGAGCCCTGATCCAAACCGTGCAACACCCGCTTCCAGGGCAGCTCGACATAGGTCGCCTGGCAGTCCAGACGCTGGAGTATGGCGTTGAGCGCCTCGACCGCAAACCCCTGCAGCACCTTAGGCGCGGTCGCCACCGCCTTGGCGTAATAGTGATAGGGTGGCCAGTTGTCATAACCGACCCGCAATGGAGAGGGACACAGGCTGTTTGCCGACACCAGCGGGGTCAATAACCAGAGCGTCCAGCAGAAGAGTTTCAGCCTCATGGGTCATCCTTGACTTGGCGATACCCCATCATAAATCGGCCTTGGTAAAATGGCGACAGATCCCGCCACAGCGATCGCAACGGTCAGCACAGTGTCTGAACTGGCCCGCTGCGACAGCAGGGACTCAGCTCGAAAATGAGCCCAGTCCCCGCGCGGCATAAGGCCGGATCAGGCGATAAAAAAGGCAAAGCAGTAACATTTGGAACACTGGCTGGAAAGGGGTTAATATGTGACCAAATATATTTTTGTGATCCACTATGCTTTTTTTGCAATTGGATTAGCATATGCGCGAAATCAGCCTACCAATCGTGAGGCGTAGAGAGTGATATGACGTACAAAAAGTTCGGTTTTCTGACTGCCATCATGGCCCTGAGTGGCTTCTACCTTTACACCCTCTATCTGGCTGCTCACCCCAATGTGAGCCTGGCCTACAAACTCTATTACCTGGAAGGCAAAACCCGCTTCTGGGAACACAACTCCAGCATGACCTACCAGCCCGGCAACGAGCTCAATCTGACCAAGCCGAGCCGCTTCCTCTCCAGCGAAGGCTGGGCCAAGAAGCCGAGCGCAGACGGCACCGAACTCAGTGGCCAGGGTGGCCTCTACTTCGTGCTGCCCAGACAACAGGCACAGCCCGAACAGCTGACCATTCAGGCCCGGGTCAACAGCCCGCAAGCCGGCGCGCTGCTCAAGGTGGCCCTGGGCCATGACTTCACCACCACCATCAAGCTGGCCAAGGCCGGTATCAACGAGATCCGGCTCAATCTGCCTGGCGAGTCGCTGACATCAGATCCCAAGCGTCCCAACTTCCTGGCACTGTCCGCACCGACACCTCTCAATGTCCAGTCGGTACGACTGACTGTCGCCCAGTAAGACGTATTATCCAATACGCTGTTTTATAAAATAATTTTCCAAATAAGGAAGTTTTCATGTCGCATTCCGATTTTCGACTCTCTCTGATCGTTCCCGTATACAACGAGGAAGAGAGCATAGATGCCTTCATCAACGCGATAGATAACGAACTGGCACCCCTCAAGGATCGACTGGAGATAGTGTTCGTCAATGACGGCAGCCGTGACCGCACCCGTGAAGTGATTGAGCAGGCCATTACCCGCGATCCCCGGGTAACCCTGGTCAACCTGGCGCGCAATTTCGGCAAGGAAGCGGCCATGACCGCCGGCTTGCATCATGCCAAGGGCGATGCCATCGTGCCGATGGACGTGGATCTGCAGGATCCCCCGGCCCTGATCCTCGAATTCGTCAAGCTGTGGCAGACAGGTGACTATGACACCGTCTATGGCATCCGGGTGGATCGCAGCGCAGATACCGCGATGAAGCGCCTCACCGCAGGCGGCTTCTACCGTTTCTTCAACGCCCTCTCCACCAGCACCAAGCTGCCGGAAAACGCCGGTGACTTCCGCCTGATCGACCGCCGAGTGGTCGAGGCGATCAAGCAACTGCCCGAGCGCAACCGCTTCATGAAGGGGCTGTTTGCCTGGGCCGGTTTTCGCGCCGTCGGCGTGCCTTACGAGCGCCCAGCCCGTCACGCCGGTGAAACCAAGTTCAACTACTGGAAGCTGTGGAACTTCGCCCTCGATGGCCTGATGAGCTTCTCCAGCTGGCCGCTGCGGGTGTGGAGCTACGTCGGGGTCGGCGTCTCCTTCGTCGCCTTCCTCTACATCCTCAAGATAGTGACCCAGGTGGTCTTCTTCGGCATAGACGTGCCGGGCTACGCCTCCCTGATGTCAGTGGTGCTCTTTCTCGGCGGCATCCAGCTGCTGTCGCTTGGCATCATAGGCGAGTACATAGGTCGCATGTTTGTGGAAGTGAAGCAGCGCCCCGTCTACCTGATTGAAGGGGTGTACGGCCAGTATGCCAAACAGGATGAAGCGCAAACACAGGACGGCGCGGCGACTGGCAGCAAGAAGGGCACCGGCAAGAAAGCGGCCACAGTAAAAGTCACTGACGACCAGCAGGAGCAAGCGCCTCAATGATATCCCGCGAGGAATTCTGGCGCCTGTTTCGGTTCGGTCTGGTCGGCGGGGGGGCAACCCTCGTCGACCTTGGCACCTCTATCGCGCTGTTCCACACCTGGCCCACCATCTCTGAGCACTGGGTCACGACCATCGCCTTCATGATTGCCTTCTGGTTCTCATTCTTTGGCCATCGTTACATCACCTTCCAGAAACAGGGCGCCATCGGCAAATTCTTGCTGGTCGCACTCTTCTCGCTGGCGGTGAGAAACCTGATATTGAGCGGTCTGCTGTTTGCAGGTCTTTCCGGTCTGCTGCCTGTGGTGATCGCCACCCTGACAGTCACCGTGCTCACCTACCTCCTCTCCAGGATCTGGGTATTTGCCTGATGAATGACATGACAACTATGACCCCTGACAACGTGGGCCCCTATCGCCCGTCGCTGCGCATCAGCGGCCGCGACTGGCTGATGATCATCGCCGCCTTCGTACTGAGCCGAGTGGCGCTGTACGGTATAGGCTATTTCGGTGTCCAGCTCTATGGCTCCCCTGAAATCGGTCCGCTGCAAGCCTATTGCCAGTTCGACTGTGTCTGGTTCCAGCGCATCATAGAGAACGGCTATGATCTCTACCCGCGCTGGCTCAGCAAGGGCAACGCAGCCAACTGGGCCTTCATGCCGCTCTATCCGATCCTGTCGGGTATGCTCTCCAACCTGCTCAACGTCGAGAGTCTGATCGGCCTGATGCTGGTGACCAACATCGCCTTCTTCGCCAGCCTGCCGCTGATACTGCTGGTGCTGCGTCAACTCAAGCTCGGTGACGAGACTGCCCGCTTCGGCGTCTGGCTGCTCGCCTTCTCTCCCTTCTCCGCCTATTTCGTCTCCGGTTATACCGAGTCGATGTTCATGGCGCTGATGCTGGGGATGTTCCTGTTCTCCTATCGGGAACAGTGGCTGATGGTGGCCCTGCTCGGCGTGTTCATCTCAAGCACCCGCAACCTGGGAGTCATGATGGTGTTCCCCGTGCTGATCCTGGCCCTGCAGGCCTATGGCTGGCGCGAGTTCTTCCGCTTCACCGAGCGGGCCTTCCGGGTGATGTTCGCACTCTGGATGATCCCGCTCGGCCTGTTTGCCTACATGGTCTACCTCTATCATCTCACCGGCGATGCGCTGGCCTTCAAGCATATCCAGGTGGCCTGGGGCCGTTATATGGACAGCCCCCTCGACTGGTGGCTGAGCGGCTTCGAGCTGGGTGGTCGCAAGTCCTACCTCTCCATCATGGTGATGTTCGGCTGGGCCTTGAACCTCTATCTGTTCAGCCAGAAGCGCTGGGCCGAGGCGACCTTGATGTTCATCTGCTGCACCATACCGCTGATGACAGGCCTCAACGCCATGCCGCGCTACATGTTCGGCCTCTATCCGACCATCCTGGCCATTGTCCTGCTGACCCATCGCTGGCCTGCCATTCGCCCAGCCGTGCTTTGCATCAGCGGCATGGTGGCCTCCTTCATCGCGGTGGCCTTCGTCAACTTCAAGTTCTTCACCGTCTGAGGTGATAACCTGCACCAACAAGCCGGTCGACTGACCGGCTTTTTTTATGGACGGCGTTCCGGTGTCACACTTTCCCATTTCTGAAAACGTAACCATTTGAACTAAGGTCACAAATCAGCGCTTTGCCTGTCCATGCCCACCACCATACCCCTAGAATGAGCCCCATTGACGAAATCTGGTCCGGTTACCCCTTGCTCAAGGAATGGCTTATGCGTCGCGATCCCCGCTTCTCTCCCCTCTGGCTCGCCCTGCTGGGCGGCCCCCTGTTGACCGGCCAGGTGCTGGCTGCCCCCGAGGTGCATCTCTATGTGGACGGCAAAGCAGTCGCCACGCCGCTGCACCTGAACAAGGGCCCGGTAGCGCTGACCCATCCCCTTGCCAAGGGGAGCCACCAGATCCGCATCAGCGATGCAGGCAACAGTTGCGGCACCAGCTTTGGCCCGAGCGAGAGCAAGCCGCTCCCCTTCGGCACGGCGCAACCCATGGACAACTGCACCAAGGATCAGAGCTTTACCCTGCGGGTGATGCTGGCAGGGGACTATCAGTTCACCTTCAACCCGGATCCCCCCAGCCTCCAGGTGCTGCGTGCCACCAAAAAGAGCGAGTTCAAGCGTCAGCCGCCCGAGGAGCCCTGCATCCAGTGGGATGGCGGCCCTGTCACTGTATCGCTGCAAGGGGTCTGGCCCGACGGCACCCGGTTGCGAGATGCCTACTCGAAACAGGAGGCGGTGGTCAAACAGGGCAAGCTGACCCTGACCCCAGCCAAGGAGAGCGGCGGCCTGCTGCTGCTCGAACCGGTCAAAGCAGCCAAAGCGGCCCCCTTCAGCTGGGATCAGGCCAGCGTCTATTTCCTGCTGACCGACCGTTTCCACAACGGCGATCCCGCCAACGACCACAGCTTCGGGCGCCAGAAGGATGGTCAGGACGAGGTGGCTACCTGGCATGGCGGCGACTTCAAGGGGTTGACCGAGAAGCTCGACTACATCAAGTCCCTCGGCATGAATGCCATCTGGATCACCCCCATGGTGGAGCAGGTGCACGGCTTCATCGGCGGTGGTGAACAGGGCAACTTCCCCTTCTACGCCTACCACGGCTACTGGGCACTGGACTTCACCAAAATCGATCCCAACTATGGTGATGAAGAGAGCCTGAAAACCCTGGTGGACGAAGCCCACAAGCGCGGCATGCGGATCATTCTGGACGTGGTGATGAACCACGCAGGTTACGCCACCCTGGCCGATCTGCAGGATCTGGGGCTCGAGAGCCTGACCCAGAACAGCGACAAACTGCCGACCGTCTGGAACCAGTGGCGCCCGAGCGGCGATCTGAACTGGCATGGCTACAACCAGTTCATCGACTACCAGTCCCCGAACTGGAACCAATGGTGGGGGCCTGGCTGGGTGCGGGCCGGTCTGCCCGGTTACCCACAACCGGGCACCGACGATGTGACCGGTTCGGTGGCGGGGCTGCCCGATTTTCTGACCGAATCAACCAAACCGGTGGGGCTGCCGCCGCTGCTGGCCGCGAAAAAAGACACCAAAGCCAAAGCAATCCCCAATGCCAGCGTCAGCGATTACCTCATCGCCTGGCACACCGACTGGGTGCGCCGCTTCGGCATCGACGGCTTTCGGGCCGACACCGTCAAACATCTGGAGCCCGAGGTGTGGGCCAGGCTCAAGCAGGCAGGCACGGCGGCACTCAAGGAGTGGAAGGCCACCAACCCGGACAAGGCGCTGGATGACCTTCCCTTCTACATGGTGGGCGAGGTGTGGGATCACGGGGTCGCCAAGGACTTCTGGTACCAGAACGGCTTCGATTCGCTGATCAACTTCGACTACCAGCGCGAGTTTGCCCTGCCCCAGGCCCAGTGCATGGCGGGCAGCGATCCCACCTATGCCAGCTACGCCAGCCGCATCAATCAGGATCCCGAGTTCAACGTACTGAGCTACATCAGCTCCCACGATACCAAGCTGTTCTTCGGTGACTATCAGGACATACCGCTGCAGCGGCGGGTGGCCAACAGCTTCATGCTGCTGCCGGGCGGCATCCAGCTCTACTACGGCGACGAGTCGGGCCGTGGCCTGGCCAAGGATGGCGGCGTCTTTGACCAGAGCGTGCGCTCGGACATGAACTGGCAGGAGCTGGGGCACGGCGACAAGGCCGAGCTGGTCAAACACTGGCAGCGACTCGGCCAGTTCCGCGCAGCTCATCCTGCGGTAGCGGCAGGCAGTCACCAGAAACTCTCGGATGCCCCCTACGCCTTCGTGCGGGAGCAGGGGGATGACAAGGTCGTCGTCGTCTTTGCCGGTCGGCAGAAGTAACCCTTAAGCCACCTTCACCACCAACAGAGAGGGGAGCCACTGGCTCCCCTCTCTCGTTATTCCGCCCGCAACAGTTTACTGGGACTGGCGCGCCGCCACCGGCCACTGCAACCGTGCCTTGAGCAGGGTCTCCTGCCACAGAGGCCAAGCCAGCAGCGCCTGCTGATACACCCCCGCCTGACCGGGCAGCACGATGCCGTAGCTGGCCAGCCGATAGGCCATCACGGCATAGAAGGCGTCGATAATGCCCGCCTCGCCAAAGTAGAAGGGCCCCCTCGCCTGGGACCAGACAGTCTGCAAACGAGCCAGCTCGCCGATGGCCTCTACCGGTGGCTCGCTGCGGGTCGGCGCCCCCAGGAAGAAGGGCAGCTGGCTGCGGATCTGGCCAAAACCCGAGTGCAGTTCGGCGCACAGGCTGCGGGCCAGCGCCCGTTCGGCCAGGGACGCGGGATAGAGCCGGCGATCTGGACAGAGCTCGTGGAGATATTCGGCGATGGCCAGCGAGTCGTGTATCCGCACACCATCGTGATCCAGCCAGGGCACCAGGCCGGCTGGCCCCACGCGCTTGAGCCGCTGCAACGCCTTGGCATCTTCCAGATCAAACACCTGCTCCTGCCACGCCAACCCGCTCATGGCGAGCACCAGCGCAGCACGCATTGCCCAGGTGGAGCCTGTGCCCACCGTCAATACCAAAGATCCCATCTCTTGCCTCCTGCACGGGCTTCACATGACCACCATGTCGACCCTGATGGCACGACATCCGACGCTCGCTTCACATTTGCATGCCTGCGGGTTTGACCCCCTAGAGGCGCGATGCTAGTTTAATTTTCCAAAACAATCAGTTAGCAACAATGTGAGCAATGGATAGCCAATTTACCATCGTCATCGCAGATGACCACCCCCTGTTTCGGGGCGCCCTCTATCAAGCGGTGCACATGGCCATCAACGACGCCCAACTGCTGGAGGCGGACTCCATCGACAGTCTGACCAGCCTGCTGGGGGAACACCCGGAGGTGGACCTGTTGCTGCTCGATCTCAAAATGCCGGGCGCCAACGGCTTCTCCGGCCTCGCTCACCTGCGCGGCCAGCACCCGGATCTGCCCATCGTCGTGGTCTCCGCCTCGGAGGATCCCGCCATCATCCAGCAGGTGTTGCGGCTCGGGGCGCTGGGTTTCATCCCCAAATCCGTGCCCATGAAGGAGCTGGTCAGCGCCCTCAATACGGTGATCGGAGGGGATAACTGGGTGCCGGCCGGCATCTCGCTGCATCCCGAGTCCGAAGATGGCCCCGATTTCGCCAGCAAGCTCGCCAGCCTCACCCCCCAACAATACAAGGTGCTGGTGATGCTGCGCGATGGCAGCCTCAACAAGCAGATCGCCTGGGAGCTCAACGTTTCCGAAGCCACCATCAAGGCCCATATCACCGCCATCTTCAGAAAACTCGGGGTCAAGAACCGCACTCAGGCAGTTATCGCCCTGCAGCAGCTCGATATCAAGGACGACTGAGCGGCAGCAAGCTGTTGCTCCCCCCAAGCGTAATCAGCATGACGAGACGGCGCCTGCGAGGCCATTCACACCAGTGAGGGCACCCTGACGAGGGAGCAAAACCAGCCTGAAAAAAAGGGGAGACAATCCTATTTTTATATTCGATACAGTGCCTTATAGTTACATTGCTCGGTGGCAGCCTCCCAGTTGCAAACATAAGGCGCAGTATCATGGCCAGACCCAACACAGCTCTTCTGTTGACCGGTGGCGGTGCTCGCGCCGCCTATCAGGTCGGTGCCCTCAAGGCCATCGCCGAGTTCTATCCGCGCAATATCGGCATTCCCTTCCCCATACTGTGCGGTACCTCAGCCGGCGCCATCAATGCCACCGCACTGGCCTGCTATGCCTCCTGCTTTCATCTGGGGGTGCGCAAGCTGGAGTGGGTCTGGCGCCGCTTCGAGACTCATCACATCTTCGACTTTCACCCCAGCAGATTGCTGTGGCGGTTGATGTACGAGGGCTCGGCAGGCCTCATCAATCCCCACACCAACCACGCCTTTCACCTGTTCGACAACGCGCCGCTGCGCCGCCTGCTGGATCAGCTCATCGACTACCACCGCATCGATGACAACATTCTTTACGGCAGCCTGGAGGCGCTCGCCATCACGGCGTCCGATTACGATGACGGCCTCTCCACCACCTTCTTTCAGGGACGGGCCGAACACCTGCCGTGGGAGCGAGCCAGACGGCGCGGGGTACGCACCCTGCTCACCTCGGATCACCTGATGGCCTCCTCAGCGCTGCCATTTGTCTTTCCCGCAACCCATATAGGCGACAGATTCTATGGCGATGGATCCATCCACCAGCTCAGTCCGCTCAGCCCCGCCATCCACCTGGGGGCAGAGCGGATCCTGCTGGTCACCCTGGATCCGCCGGCCCACTCGGCACCGACCTTTCATCACGATCACCTGACCAGCTCCAACATCGCCGGCCACCTGCTCGATACTGTCTTCACCGACACCCTCAACTCGGATCTTGAGCGGCTGTGGAGCATCAACCAGACCCTGGATTTCATCCCGGAGCGGGAGCGTAACCGTTTGAAATTGAAGCGCGTGGAGACCTGTGTACTGAAGCCGAGCGAAGATCTAGACATCATAGCGTTGAACTATTTGCGCAAGATGCCGGTACAGCTGCGCCGCCTGCTGCGGGTGCTGGGGGTCACGGGGGATGAGAGCAGCAGCCTGGCCAGTTTCCTGATGTTCTACCCCGGCTACTGCCAGCAATTGATCAAGCTGGGCTACCGGGACACCCTCAACGAGCGCCAGCGGGTCGAACAGTTTCTGGGTATCGAGCAGATGGCGCGGTAAGTGGCATGAACCGCAGCCGGTCCGGGGGGCGCCGGGCTAGCGCCCCTCCAGCAGCCGCTGCTCGGCCTGCTCCATTGCCACCGCATTGCCAAACAGGACCAGCAGATCCCCCGCCACCAGCATCAGCTCGGGTCTGGGTTCCAGGCTCTGCTCACCGCGCTGGACCTCCTTGATCCGCACCGTATCCAGTGCCAGAGCCTGTACAGTGCGCCCCACAGCCCAGGCCTGATCGTGCAACAGCACGGGATGCAGTCGCTCGAGCAGCTGATCCGTCTCCAGATTGCTGGCGCTCTGATCCCCCCAGTAGAAGCCGTGCAGGAAGCGATACTGGCTGCTGCGCTCGTGCTCCATGCGCCGGATCACCCGGCCGATGGGAATGTTGCAGTTGAGCAGCAGGTGAGAGACCAGCATCAGGGCCCCCTCCTGAGATTCGGGGATCACCTCGTGGGCCCCCGCCTGCTTGAAGGCCTCCAGAAAGCTGTCATCCCGGGTGCGCACCAGCACCCTGACCTCCACCGCCAGCTCCTTGATCAGCGCCAGCATGGCCTCGACCCGCTTGCGATCGTCGAAGGTGATGATCACCAGCCGGGCCCGCAGCAGGCCGGCGGCCAACAGGATATCGCGCCGGCTCGCATCGCCAAACGCCACTTGCTCCCCCGCCGACTTGGCCTCGCTCACCCGCTCGGGATCGAGATCCAGCGCGAGGAAAGGGATGTCTTCCAGCTTGAGGAAGCGGGCGCAGGTCTGCCCGGCCCGGCCGAAACCGGCGATGATGACGTGTTGATGCTTGCTCAGGCCGGACTGCGCCACCTCGGAGCGGGAGAGCAGAGCCGAGTCGGTGAGCGAACGTGCCAAACCATGGGCCCGCTGCACCAGCCAGGGGGTCATGGCGATGGAGATCACCCCTATGCCGATGAGCAGGGAGATCAGCTGATGGTCGAGCAGGCCGTGATGATTGGCCAGCGCCAGCAGTACGAAACCAAACTCGCCAACCTGACTCAACATGATCCCTGCCGCCATGGCATCGCGCTTGCGCTCCCCCATCAGGCGGCCGGCCAGCAATACTAGCAGGGATTTGATCAAGATGAGGCCGAGCACGCTGATGATCACCTGCCACCAGGCCCGTGCCACCAGCTGCCAGTCCATGGTCATGCCGATGGTGATGAAGAAGAGCCCCATCAACACGTCCCGAAACGGCCGTATGTCCACCTCCAGCTGATGGCGATAGTGGGACTCGCCCAGCATCATGCCCGCCAGAAACGCTCCCAATGCCATGGAGAGCCCCATCCACTGGGTCAGCGAGGCGGCCAGCAGCGCCACCAGCAAGGCGGTCAGCACGAACAGCTCGTCGGAGCGGGCCCGCGCCACCTCGTGAAACAGCAGCGGCAGCAGCCACTTGCCCACCGCGAGCAGGCTGAACAGGGCGAACAGCCCCTTGAGGGTGGCCCAGGCAATCTCCGCCAGCAGGGCGCCGCCCTGGATCTCGGGCCTCGCCAGTATGGGGATCATCACCAGCAGCGGCACCACCGCCAGATCCTGAAACAGCAGCACGCTCACCCCGAGCTGGGCACGGCGGGTGTGCAGCTGTTTTTGCTCCCCCAGCTGCTTGATCACCACGGCGGTGGAGGAGAGCGCCAGGGTGCCCGAAACCACCAGTGCCTGCGGCAGGCTCAGTCCCCACCACCATGCAAGCCAGAAGAACAGCGAGGAGGTGAACAGTACCTGCAAACCGCCCACGCCCAGCACCAGCATCCGCATGGCGATCAGCCGCGGCAGCGAGAACTCCAGCCCGAGCGAGAACATCAGAAAGACGATGCCGAGCTCGGCGATGGTCTGCATGATCGCCTGTCCCGTGATCACGGCGGCGCCATGGGGGCCGAGCAGTACCCCGGCAAGCAGGTAGGCGAGGATCACCGGCTGGCCGAGGCGCCGGAAAATCGCCACCAGCAAGACGGCGGCAAACAGCAGGATCAAGACATCTGTATACAATTTCCCCTCCCTTTTTATCCACTTAAGCCTAGCCAGCGGCCCTTGTTCACATCGAACATATTTTGGGCACAAGGATTGCAAGGAGGTGAGAGTAAGTAGGATGTCTGAGGACTATACCGTGGAAAACACATCGTCATTGAATGGTTTGGGACATGGCATAGAACAGTGGGTTCGCCAGATGGAGCGGCTCACGCCGCTGGCCAGCCAGGATCGCAACCAGTTGCTCGAGCTCTTGCTGGTACAGACGGATCTCGACAGCCTGCTGGCAACCTTTGCCGATCATGCGGCAAGAGTTGTCCGGATACACAGCCTCTACTTTGATCACGCCCAGTCACTTCGGCTGATCCAGCAGCCGCCCCAGGCCAACCTGACGCTACACAGCTATCCGTTCGAACTGCGCGGCCAGCATGGCCAGCTGTTCGGCCAGTTGCACTACACCCTGGAACATACCCTGAGCGGCAGCCAGCAGCGGATCCTGCAGCAGTACCATCAGCTGCTCTGCCTGCCCCTGCCCCTCTATCTGCGACTGGCGCAACTGGAGCAGCAGGTGCGGCTCGATCACCTGACCGGGCTCGGCAACCGATCCTACTTCGACGAGGCAATAGGCCGCGCGGTGGAGCAGCACAGCCGGGAGTCCCACGGTCTGGTGCTGGTACTGCTGGATCTGGATCACTTCAAGCAGATCAACGACACCTGGGGCCACCCGGTCGGCGATCTGGTGCTAAGCCGCTTCGCCCAGTTGCTCAAGAACTGCACCCGCAGCACGGATCAGGCGTTTCGCCTCGGTGGCGACGAATTTGCGCTGCTGCTGCAACCCGCCGAGCCCGAGGCCTGGCGCCCGGTCTGGCTGCGGCTGCAACACATGCTGATAACCAACAAGGAGCTCAGTCGCTTCTCGGTCGGCTGCAGCCTGGGGGCTGCCAGCTGGCAATCCGGGGTGGCTGTCCATAGCCTGTATGAGGCGGCGGACGCCCACCTCTACGCCCGCAAAAAAGCGGGCAAGACCAGCCTGCTGGATTGAGCCGGTAAGTGGACAAGTGCCAAAAAGCCGGCAATGCCGGCTTTTTATCTTAATGGCGATCCCGGATTCACTCCGGGATGTAGCTGTCTGCCGCTGGCAACCAGTGCCACTCCACACCGGTCGCTCGCGTCATGAATCCGTCACAGATAAAGAGTCCGGCCACCGCTGCCACCTGCTCGCCGTAATAGAGAATGGGGATGCGCCCCCGCTGCCAGGAGGGCACCCCATACTCTTGCAGCAACTTCTTGAAACGCCGACTGCCGCTGCGCCCCACGGGTTTGAGCATGATCCCTGGCGTCACTTGAAAACGTACCGACACTGGCTCCCACGCAGTGGGCAGCCTCAGCCCCTCACCGCCCTGCCGCAGCGCTAGCTGCACCTGGCCCAGCCCATCCGGCAAGGCGACCGACTCGCCAACCAGCACCGTCAACTGCTCGTGGCAGGGCACCAGTCCTGGCTTGACCAGATGGAGCCGGCCCTGAAAGCGGCGGCAATCCAGACGCTTCAAGCTGAACTGCGGATTGGCGTCCTCTCGCGCCAGCGCCACCTCCTGCCACAGCAGAGCCAGCTGATCCCGGGAGGGCATCTCGCCCCCCAGCCGGCGGATCCAGTAGCGCAGCAGGTTGTTGCGCCGGGTCGCCGAAAGCCCATGCAGCGGCTCGATATTCAGGGCACTCCCCTCAGCGGCCAGCCGCCAGTCCGCTTCGGCCAGCTCGGTCAGCAACGTCTCCTGCTCGGCACACAGCGCCATGCTGCGGGCGGCGGTGCGAGCCATGGCGGGCCAGCGGGCCTTGAGCTGGGGGATAAGCGTCTGGCGCAGGAAGTTGCGGTCATAACTCACATCCTGATTGCTCTCATCCTCCACCCAGCCGTAAGGAAGCGATTGGGCCGCCTCGGCCAACTCGGCCCGGCTGACCTCAAGCAAGGGGCGTAGCAGCAGGCCGGCCGCAAACGGCTGACTCGGCAGTATGCCCGCCAGGCCCCGCACGCCAGCGCCACGCTTGAGGGCCAGCAGCAGTGTCTCCAGCTGATCGTCCTGATGGTGGGCGGTGAGCAGCCACTCACCGGCCCCCAGACTGGCAGCCAGCCCCTGATAGCGGGCCTCCCTGGCCTGGGCCTCCAGGCTCTGGCCATTGCCACGCACCAGTTGCACCCGCTGGACGATGAGCGGCACCGCCAGTTGCTGACACACGGCTTCACAATGGGCCACCCAGGCATCGGCGTGAGGGCTCAGGCCGTGATGCACGTGCAGGGCGCGTAGCCGGAGCCCCTGCTCGCGAGCAAACTGCGCCGCCAGCACCAACAACACTGTGGAATCGAGCCCGCCACTGAAGGCAACCAACAGGCCCCGGGAACCTTCCGGCGCGGGCAGGGTCTGACAAAAACGAGAATAAATACGAGAAATCATAGGCTTCCCCAAAACGACCAGGCCGATCTTAGCAGAGTCGGGCTTATCAAGCTGCAACCCGACTGTTAGAGTGAAGAACTGTCCTGTTTGGGCCAGTAAGCTGAATAACCCGAATTGGAATCCAACAAGATGAACAATAAAAAAAGCATACTGGCCAGCCTCATCGGACTGGCCTTGCTGGCCGGTTGTAGTCAGGGGCCGGACACAGCAGACAAACACTCCGGCCTCGCGCTGGCCAACATGGACACCCGGGTCAAACCCGGTGACGACTTCTTCCGCTACGTGAATGGCCACTGGCTGAGCACCGCCAAGATCCCGGACGACAGGCCCGCCGATGGCGCCTTCTACATGCTGCGGGACAAGTCCCTGGCGGACGTGCGGGTGCTGGTCGAGGGGCTCGACAGCAAGGCGGCGGCAGGCACCCCGGCCCAGCAGATCCACGACCTCTACCAGAGCTATCTGGATCAGGGCAGCCGGGATGCCAAGGGCACCACGCCGCTGCTGCCCCTGCTCAGCGACATCGATCAGATCCGCGATCAGAGCGGGCTGGCCCGAGCCTTTGCCCAGAGCGGTCGCACTGGCGGCGGTGCCCCGTTCGGCTTCTGGATCGACGCCGATGCCAAGGCGCCGGACAGCTATGCGGTCTACCTCTATCAATCCGGGCTCAGCCTGCCGGATCGGGATTACTACCTCAAGAGTGACCCCAACAGCCAGGCGCTGCGGCAGAAATACGAGCAGCACATCGCCGACATGCTGACCCGTTTCGGTGAAGCGGATGCCAAGGCCAAGGCCCAGCGCATCCTGGCCCTTGAGACCAAACTCGCCCAGATCCAGTGGGACAACGTGGCCCTGCGGGATCGGGAGAAGAATTACAACAAGGCGCCCCAGAGCGAGCTCAAGCGCCTCGCCCCGCACATCGACTGGGACAGCTATCTGAACCAGGCCGGCCTCGCCGGTCAGAGCAGCCTGGTCATAGGCCAGCCAAGTTATCTCGCGGCCCTTGATGACCTGATGCAGCAGACCCCGATCGGCGACTGGCAAGCCTACCTCAAGTGGCAGCTCATCACGGATTACGCCCCCTATCTTGACAGCCAGACCGACGCCCAGCACTTCGCCTTCTTCGGCACCACCTTAAGTGGCACCCCCAAGCAACGCGCCCCCTGGGAGCGCGCGCTCGGCGTGCTGGACGATCATCTGGGCGAGGCGGTGGGCCAGCTCTACGTGGAGCGCTACTTCCCGCCAGAGGCCAAGGCCCGCATGGAGCAGCTGGTGGAGAACCTGCGCACCGCCTATGGCCAGAGCATTCAGGAGCTGGAGTGGATGTCGCCGGAAACCAAGGCGCAGGCGCTGGAGAAGCTGGCCAAGTTCAGACCCAAGATCGGCTACCCGGACAAGTGGAAGGATTACAGCGCCATCGAGATCCGCCAGGGCGATCTGCTGGGCAACCTGCAGCGGGCCCACGCCTTTGAATATGCCGACAATCTGGCCCGCCTCGGCAAGCCGGTAGACAGAGACGAGTGGCACATGTCGCCGCAGACGGTGAACGCCTACTACAACCCGAGCAACAACGAGATCGTCTTCCCGGCCGCCATACTGCAGCCCCCCTTCTTCGACATGACGGCAGATGATGCGGTCAACTACGGCGCCATCGGCGGAGTGATCGGCCACGAGATGGGCCACGGTTTCGATGATCAAGGGGCCAAGTCAGACGGCGACGGCCTGATGCGCGACTGGTGGACGCCACAGGATCTCAAGGAGTTCCGCTTTCGCACCAGTCGGCTGGTGGCCCAGTACAACCGCTTCGAGCCCATCGATGGTCAGTTCGTCAATGGCCAGTTCACCCTGGGGGAGAATATCGGCGATCTGGGCGGTCTTACCATAGCCCACAAGGCCTACGAGCTGTCACTGGATGGCAAGGAGGCACCCGTGCTGGACGGCTTCACCGGCGAGCAGCGCTTCTTCCTCGGCTGGGCCCAGGTGTGGAAGGGCATGTATCGCCCCGAGCTGATGCAGATGCTGCTCGCCTCGGATCCCCACTCTCCGCCCGAGTACAGGGTCAACGGCGTGGTGCCGAACATTCCCGCCTTCTATGAGGCATTCAATATCCAGCCGGGGGACAAGCTCTATCTGGCCCCGGCCAAACGGGTCAAGATCTGGTAATGGTCGCCTCCGGCGAAGCAGAGAAAGAGAGCCGGGCAGAGGCAAGCCCGAACCCGGCCCACACATTCACATCCGTGACGGGCAGGCTTGCCGGCCCGTCACCGCAGCAACAAGGGTCACATCGATGAAAACCTTATTCATGACACTCGGCCTGCTCACCCTGCCACTGACTGGCCAGGCGGCGGAGGGATTCTTCAAACAGCTGACGCTGCCCTCCGGCCAGGTGATCACCGTCAGCGAGGGGCGTGGTGAACCCGCCTCCATCGGCAGCTACGACGTGCGCCTTTACTCCGGCGCCAATCCGCAGTTTCCCCTCGATCAGTTCATCGACGGCAAGGTGCTGGCGCGCGATGGCACCATCAAGGAGCTCAAACTGCAGGATCTCAACGGTGACAAGCAGCCCGAGCTCATCGTCATCATGGAGAGCACCGGCAGCGGCAGCTACCTGAGCGCCGACGCCTTCACCCTGCATCCGCAAGAGGGGATCGAGAGCTTCAACCACGTCGAGGAGCTGGCTCCCACTGACGATGTGATCCAGGCACTCAAAACCCCCCGCGATTAATTCATCACACGCCATGAGGCAGCCCCGCAGCGCGGGGCTGCCTCCTTGTCGGCGACGAACGCTGACGCCCTTTCTCGCCTCCTTGCTGCCCGGCGACAGACCTGAACCCCGATGGACGGCTTTTTTTTCTGCGCTTATAATCGCCGCACCTTGCCACTACGAAAAATAAGGAGGTAAAAAATGGTTATCCAAGCGTGTCCGATGTTCTCGGCCCGCCTGTTCGGCACATTCGCGTGCTCTTGCCTGCATACCATCGCGCTGCGATAGCGGGTTCGAGCAAAGCCGACTCCCTTCCAAACCGAGACCTTTCTCGACTCTGCCGTTGTCGCCAGCGCTCCTGATGACAGGGATCTTCGATCCCGGAATTTAAGAGAGCAAGAGCATGACAACCCTGATGAGTACCCATTCCCTGCAAATGAGTGCGGGGCACCTTCCGTTATTTGACAACCTCGACCTCAGCATCCGCAGCGGTGATCGCATTGGCCTCATAGGCGCCAACGGCTGTGGCAAGAGCACACTGCTCGCCCTGCTGGCTGGTCAGCGCCAGCCCCATGAGGGACGCATCCACAAGGCTAGCCCCTGCCGCTGTGAATTTGTGGCCCAGCATCTGCCCGCGCAACTGCAAGCACTCAGCACCCGCGCCGTGCTGCTCGATGCACTGGCCAACGAGGCTGACCAAGCGTGGCAGGTAGACAAGATGCTGACCGAACTGCAACTGACCGAGCAGGCCGACCTTCCGGTCAGCGCGCTGAGCGGCGGTCAGCACACCCGCTTGCAGATAGGCCGCGCTCTGCTGCACCAACCCAACCTGTTACTGCTGGACGAACCCAGCAACCACCTGGATCTGCCCGCCCTGCTCTGGCTCGAGCGCTTCCTGCTGGCGTGGCGTGGCGCCTTCGTATTAGTGTCCCACGATGGTCGCCTGCTCGATCGGGTAACCCGCGAGACCCTGATCCTGCGGGATCGGCGGCTTCATCGCTTCGCCCTGCCCTGCAGCCAGGCCAGGGCGGCCCTGGCCGAAGAGGATGAGCAAACCCGCCTGCGCCGGGCCGACGAGCAAAAAGAGATCGACCGCCTGAGCGCCAGCAGCAAACGCCTCGCCATCTGGGGGCGGGAGCATGACAACGAGAAGCTGGTGCGCCAGGCCAAGTCCATGGAGAAACGGGTAGCCAGGCTGCAGGAGGAGCAGAGCGTGGTCGGAGCGGACGCACCCTGGCGCCTCGAACTGCGCGGGCAGGCACTGCCCGCCGATGCCCTGCTTCGGCTGGAAGACCTCGACGTGCACCCCGCCCCCGGCTTGCCGCCGCTGCTGCGAGCCGAGGATCTCTGGCTGCGTGCTGGCGATAGGGTCGCCCTGCTCGGTGCCAACGGCACGGGCAAGTCTTCCCTGCTGCGTCAGTGCTGGGGCGAGGTGTGCGCTCAACAACCGGCCGAGGGCTGGTATCGCCACCCTGGCGCCAGCATCGCCTATTACGATCAGTCCCTGCAGCAGCTGGACGGCGACGCCACCCTGACCGATGCCCTCTATCCACTGGCACCATTGCCGGAGGTGACGCTGCGCCAGGCCCTGATCCGTGCGGGCTTCCCCTACTCCCGTCACGGTCAGCGAGTCGCGACCCTGAGCGGGGGCGAGCGAGCCAGACTGCTGTTCCTCGCCCTGTCACTGGCGAGTCACCATCTGCTCTGGCTCGATGAACCCACCAACCATCTGGATCTGGCAGGAAAGGAGGAGCTGGCCGAGGCGCTAACCGGCTTTGCTGGCGGCGTGCTGCTTGTCTCCCACGACCGGGATCTGATCGAGCGCAGCTGCAACCGCTTCTGGGTGATCAGGGAGGGTCGGATCCACGAGGCCCACAGCGCCGAGCAGGCCTATGCCGAGCTGCTCGGCGATGCGCCCGATCGGCCCGCCGCCGACGCCCAGGCCAATGACGCCGGGAGGGAAGATCCCATGCCGGAACACGATGATGAGGCGCTGCTGGCACGCTGGTACGAGCTGGATGCCCTGCTTGCCGCCGATCTCGCCCGCAAGCCCAAACATCAAACCCTGCGACTGCAGCAAGAGTGGCGCGATGAGCTGGAAAGGCTTGCCGGTTTGCTGGGTCTTTCCGAACCGTGAGCCCAGCCGTGATCCGCGCTGTTATCCCGCCCTTTTACCCAACTCACGCGGCCAGCCACGGCTGGCCGCAAGGAGCACATGATGTCTTCACCACCACAACCCGATATCAGGCTCGACCCCGTCACGGAGGCCGACTTGCCCCACATCTACCGCGCACTGTCAGATCCCAGGGTCATCGCCTATTACGGTATCAGCTATGACAGCATGGAGGCATGCCAGGCCCAGATGCGCTGGTACGCCGAGATAGCGCAGTGCCAGAGCGGGGCCTGGTTCCTGATCCGCTGCCAGCGAAACGGCGTCCCCCTGGGGGCCATCGGCTACAACGATGCCGACCCGCTGCACAAGCGGGCCGAACTCGGCTACTGGCTCTATCCCGAGCACTGGGGCCAGGGGATCATGCAGACGGCATTGCGGCAGTTTCTGGACCTCATCTACCACACCACCGAGCTGCACCGCTTGCTGGCGGTGGTGGAGGAGCCAAACTTCCCCTCTGCCCGCCTGCTCGAGCGGGCCGGCTTTCGCTACGAAGGGACGGCTCGGGAATGCGAGCGGAAGGGGGAGCAGTTTATCTCCCTGCGGCACTACGCCCTGCTACGCAGCGACCTGCCAAACGCTTGAGCACCACCGCATCTGATAGCCAGCAAAAAGCCCCGCACTGGGGCTTTTTATCGGGTCGGTTACTTGATGGCGCAGATGTTGTCGGTAGCCAGAGCGCGGCGACGTCTGCGCCGCCACAGGGAAAACACACCGTAACCCGCGCTGAGCAGCGCCGCATAAAGCACCTGGGAGGCGAGCGCTACCAGCACAGCGAGGCAGAGCAGCACACTCAAGGCCGCCAGCCCCTTGCCCATGCCACCGAGCAAGCGCCAACCCGCCGCCATGCAGAGCAGATAGACCAGCACAAAGTTGCCGTTGGCGTAGCGGATCAGCTCATCAAGCGGCAGTCGCAACCAGAGGATCAAGGTGATGGAGACGAAGCAGATGGCGAGCACCCAGCACAGGGCGTTGAGCGGCGCCCCCCTGGCCGAGAGGCGAGAGAGGGAGACCGGCAGCTTGCCTTCCCGCGCCATGCTCCAGATAAGGCGCGCAAATCCCTGCAGGTAGATGTTGATGCTGGCAAAGCAGGAGAGGTATCCAAGGATGGCCACCAGCCACTTGGCGGTGGGGCCGAACAGCAAGGAGAGCAGGGCCGGAATGGCGGTGGCATTGGTCGCCTCGTCGCCATAGAGGCCATATTTGAGCACCACCAGCGAGTGCACCCAGTAAATCAGCCCCGCCAGCAAGACGCCGCCGAGCAGGGCCAGCGGATAGTCCCGCTCCGGCCGCTTGAACTCCTCCCCCATGTGGGCGAAGGCTTCCAGCCCCACGAAGCACCAGAACATCAGCGCCAGCGCCGTGCCCATGGCGGGCCACTCAGCTGCCGTCGGCAGTGGCTGCGCTGCGTCACGCCAGCTGAGATCCCCCTTGAACCAGATGAGCAGGGTCAGCCCCAATATGGCCAGGGCAATCAACAACTGCAGGTTGCCGGAGGAGCGCGCCCCCCGCAGCCCGAGCAGGAATACCCCGAGCAGGGTCAGCAGCTGGATGGCCCACAGGGTCCACTCCCCCAGATCAAACAGCGCGTGCCAGAAGCCAGCGGCGATAGTGAGGGCCGCAGGCAAGCCCACCGGCAGCACAGCCAGAAACAGAAAGGCGGAGAAGCGCTCGGCGCCGTTGCCAAAGGCGAGCCCGATGAGGTGCGGCGCCCCACCCGCATGGGGGTAGCGGCGCCCCAGTCGGGCGAAGGTGAAGGCGATGGGCAGTACCAGCACGATGAGCAACACCCAGGCCCATAGCGAAGCGCCCCCCGCCAGCGACGCCGCAGTCGCTGGCACCACGAAGATCCCGGTACCCAGCAGTGAGGTGGCGAGCAACCCCATCCCCTGCCAGAGCCCCAGCTCTTTTTTCAACGCAGACATATCCTTTTGCCCTGACTGGAAAAACATCACGCCATGTTAGGCCGCAGCCCCTTGCTTGTTAAGGGCTATCCGTTGATCAAACAAAAAAAGCCGCCTCTTGCGAGGCAGCTTCTTCATTCAACAGCGTAACTGGTGTTATCAGGCAATCAGCTTATAGATGATACCGGACATGGCGATCAGGCCAATCAGGGTCACGAAGCCGTTGCTGATGTTGCCAGCGTATTTGCGCATGGCCGGCACCTTGGAGATGGCGTACATCGGCATCAGGAACAGCAGCATCGCGATGATGGGGCCGCCCAGGTCTTCGATCATGCCGAGGATGCTCGGGTTGATGGTGGCGATGGCCCAAGTGGTCAGGATCATGAACACCGCAGTCACTTTGTTCAGCTGCTTGGTGTCAACGTTCTTGCCCTTCTCGCGCAGCGCTTTGGCCATCAGGCCGTTCATGCCTTCTTGCGCTCCCAGGTAGTGACCCAGGAAGGATTTGCTGATGGCAACCATGGCAATCAACGGAGCCACAGTGGCGATAACCGGGTTGTCGAAGTGGTTGGCCAGATAGGACAGGATGGAGATGTTCTGCTCTTTGGCAGCAGCCAGGTCAGCCGGAGAGAGGCTCAGTACGCAGCTGAATACGAAGAACATAACGGTCATCACCATCATGACGTGGGCGCCCAGCAGGATGTTGCTGCACTTCTTCTCGGCACCTTCACCGTAGCGACCTTTGTTGTCCACCGCGAAGGAGGAGATGATCGGAGAGTGGTTGAAGGAGAACACCATGACCGGGATAGCCAACCACAGGGTCTTGAGGAAGTCGCCGTTGAAAGCGTCAGCCAGCGCTGGTGCTTCAGTGATGATGGTACCGTTCCAGTGCGGGATCAGGTAAAACGCCAGGCCCATCAGGGTGATCACGAACGGGAATACCAGCACGCTCATCGCTTTGACGATAACCTGACCGCCCAGACGAACAACCGCCATCAGACCGAGGATCAGCGCCAGTGACAGGATGGCACGGGGAGGTGCAGACATGCCCAGCTGGTGAACAATCACGCTCTCGACGGTATTGGTGATGGCGACCGAGTACATCAGTACGATCGGGTAGATGGCAAAGAAGTAGAGCAGGGTGATGAACTTGCCTGCCGTCTTGCCGAAGTGCTCTTCTACTACTTCAGTGATGTCGCCATCACGGGTAGAGCCGGACAGCACGAAGCGGGCCAGACCACGGTGAGCGAAGAAAGTCAGCGGCAGGGCCAGGATCAACATGGCCACCAGCGGCCACAGACCACCGACACCGGCGTTGATTGGCAGGAAGAGCACACCGGCACCGATGGCGGTACCGTACAGGCCCAGCATCCAGACCAAGTCGGCCTTGTTGATGCCACGGGAAGACGCATTACTGGCTAAGTTGCCTTCAACTGCAATGTTCATGTCAGACATAGGGGTGTTCCTGTCATCAAGGAAAATAGAAAAAATCTAGTCAACCGGGCGCAATGCCCTGTCCCATTTCCCTGGAACTCCTGCAGTCCATCCCTGTTATTCTTATCCCGCCGACTCGGCAACTTGCTCGCCACTCCATGTAACAACCAAACTGCAACAAACAGATCTGTGGGTCATCAGCCCGGGGGCCGCAAGCGCGTCAACCATTACAACTCATTAACGCACCTTTGTTCTGATGCGCTGACTCTAATTAAATCCCCTTAGCGATCACAGTGTTTTTTTGAATTAATCAACCAAAGTTTGATTAGAATCGCCTTTCTGACGTCCGAGATCACGTTATCAGCCCAATCTTGTGAACAACCGTTAACAATCACAGGTAGTTTCACCCGTATCTACACCCTTTGAGGTACAACAAACTGATTACATGTGTCTGTTTATTGCTCCGGTTGTGCGCTGAAGTGCCCTGACGTACCCTGTTCCTCAACATTTCCCCATTGCATTAATATGGCCATCACCCGTACCGACCTCGCCGAACTGGCAGTCTTTGCCGCCGTCGCCCGTCACCAGAGTTTCAGCAAAGCCGCCCTTGAGCTCGGGGTGTCGGCTTCCGCCCTGAGCCACAGCCTGAAAGGGCTAGAGACCCGGTTGGGTGTCAGGTTGCTCAATCGCAGCACCCGCGCCGTGGTGCCGACCGATGCGGGCCAGCACCTGCTCGAACAGTTGCTGCCCACGCTAAACCACCTGCAGAGCGCACTCGAAGAACTGGCTCACCACAGCGGCGAGCCGGTGGGACGGCTGAAGATCAGTGCGCCGCGGGGCGCCATCGATGAGCTGCTGGCTCCCGTGCTGCTCGACTACATGGTGCGCTACCCGCGCATACAGGTGGAAGTGGTGGAGCAGGAGCTGATGCCGCGTCTCATCGAGGATGGCTATGATGCCGCCATCTTCTATGGTGATCTGCTGCCCAAGGAGATGATAGGTGTGCCGCTCGGGCCTCCCCAACGCTATCTGGTGGTGGGGTCACCCGCCTATCTGGCCGAGCGCGGCACGCCGCAACATCCCCGCGAGCTGTCACGCCATGCCTGCATAGGCTACCGGCTGACGCCATCTCATCACTACCGCTGGGCGTTTGCCGGGGAAGAGGGTGCCCTGCTGGAGATAGAGGTGACCGGGCCACTGACCACCAGCACGCCGGCTCTCTATCTGGGGGCGGCAGAGGCTGGGCTGGGATTGGCGTATTGTCTGGAGGAGGAGGTGAGCAAGCAGCTGGCACAGAGAAAACTGGTGAGCGTGCTGGAGCAGTGGTGCCCCACCTTCGTGGGATTTTCACTCTTTTATCCCAGCCGACATCAGCTGGGCAGCGGCCTGCGCGCCCTGATAGACATGCTCAAGGCACACTATCAAACCCGATGATTACTGAGATAAATTCATTAATCCATCAAATACAAACCGGATTATCAACAAAAACATATTAATCTAGACTGTCTGCTCGATCATCGAACTCCCCCAAGAGAACAGATATGTCTGCCTACTTACTGTTGCGCCAACGGGCAATGACTCGCCGTTTCTGGGGCTATGCCCTCCCCTCCGTCATGGCCATGCTGGTCTCAGGTGCCTACTACCTGGTCGATGGCATCTTCGTCGGCCACTATGTGGGGGCCGCTGGCCTCGCCGGCATCAACCTGGTCTATCCGGTCATCATGGTGCTGATCGGGCTCGCCGCCATGATCAGCATGGGGGCAGCCACCGCCATCTCCCTGCATCAGGGGGCGAAGCAGAGCCGGCTGGCCCGACAGGCGCTGGTCAATGCGTTTTGGCTGCTCGGGCTGCTCGGACTCCTGGCGCCCTTGCTGCTGTACCATTGGCACATCGACATACTGCAAGCATTGGGGATTGAGCAAGGTACCGACACCTGGAAACAGGCCAGTGACTACCTCAGCTGGATCGGTGGCGGTACCCTGCTACTGGCCTGCAACCTGGCGGTACCCTACCTGCTGCGTAACGACGGCAGGCCAAGGCTGGCCATGATCCTGGTCAGCAGTGGCGCCATCCTCAACATCGTACTCAACTACCTCATGGTCGGGCGGCTGGGACTGGGGCTGGTGGGCTCGGCCCAGGCAACGCTCATCACTGAGGGGATCGTCAGCCTGCTCGGCCTGGGCTACTTCTTTACCTCCCATGCCAAGCTACGCCTCTCATGGCGCCACATGGTGCCCATACTCCCGGCCATGCCCAACCTGCTGTTCACCGGCCTGCCAAGCCTGATAGCCCAGTTCAACCTGGGGCTGCTACTGCTGCTACACAACAGCCAGCTGATGGCGTATGGCGCCATCAAGGATCTGGCCGGCTTCACCGTAGCCGGTTACACAGAAGCCGTGTTCATCGTGATCCTGCAGGGTCTGGCCTTCGGCATCCAACCGCTCATCAGCCAGGCGACGGGGGCCAAACGCTATCGGGATCTGAAATTCCTGATGGAGATGGGGCTCAAGATCACGCTTGCCTATGGCATGGCGGTCTGGCTACTGATCCAGCTGCTGCCGCGCCAAGTGGCCATGCTCTACATCGGCAATCAGGATGCCGAGCTGCTTGCTGCGGCCGTCAGCAGCCTGACCCTCAACCTCAGCGCCATTCCGCTGGAGGGGATCATCATGTTCGGCATAGTGTTGCTGCAGTCCATGGCCCGCACCAAGCAGGCGCTGATCATCTCGGCGGCCAAGACACTGCTGCTGCTGCCGCTGATCTTCCTGCTGCCGCTCTGGTGGGGCCGCGAGGGTGTGCTGATGGCCCAGCCCACCACTGTCTTGCTGCTGACCCTGCCGCTGTGCGGGCTGCTTTGGCAGGAGTGGCGTCGACTCAAGCGGGCGTGCACACCCCTTCACCCGCATCACGCCAAGCCGATCGGTTCTCATCAGGGAGTCCAGCTGGCCCGTCGCGCCAGCTAGACAGAGCCGCACGCAGGTGAAGAGGGCAGCGAGCTTGAGGGGATAGACGGCAAGTCAACTGAGTTTTCACAGGGCGTCGGTCTACCTTGTCCATGAGTTGAGCTGCATGCCATCTGTGTCACCTGGCATATCCCGAGACGGGTGGCAGACCTGGAGAAACCAGCGGGCCATTCGTATTAACAGCCAGCAGGCTATTCGTATTAACAGAGAGAAGAGCGCGAACTGACCCCCGCTGCGTGAAGCCAGACCATGGAAGCGCAGTGTGAAAAAACCAATAAAAACAATGTCAGTCAGGCTTAACTGACTGGCACCGGGAGCGGGAGCCCACTTTTTGGCCACGATCCGCCGCTCGTTGATCCGACACCGGGGTGTTCGGCAAACATAGCGCCAAATGATATCCGTATGAATAGCATTTCTCCCGGCCCCAAAAAGAAGGCCCCCGCAATGCGGGGGCCTTCTGGCAGGTCGGGATGAAGCCGGTGCTTAGCAGTAGCCGTAGCCCATCAGGCGCTGGTAGCGCTGCTCCAGCAACTCATCAGTCTCGAGCGGGCGCAACGCGTTAAGATCCTGCTGGATGCGATCCTTCAGGCGCTTGGCCATCAGCTCCACATTGCGGTGGGCACCGCCAAGGGGCTCCTCGACTATGCTGTCGATGAGCTTCAGTTCCTGCAGGCGCTGGGCCGTGATGCCCATGGCATCCGCGGCGATCGGTGCCTTGTCGGCACTCTTCCACAAGATGGAGGCACACCCTTCCGGCGAGATAACGGAGTAGGTGGAGTATTGCAGCATGTTGACGCGATCCCCCACGCCGATAGCCAGCGCACCACCCGAGCCGCCTTCACCGATCACGGTGCAGACCACAGGCACAGTCAGACCGGCCATCACTTTCAGGTTGTGGGCGATGGCTTCAGACTGGCCACGTTCCTCGGCACCCACACCGGGATAAGCACCCGGGGTGTCGATGAAGGTGATGATCGGCATCTTGAAGCGCTCGGCCATCTCCATCAGGCGCAGGGCCTTGCGATATCCTTCCGGACGCGGCATGCCGAAGTTGCGCTTGATCTTCTCTTTGGTCTCGCGACCCTTCTGGTGACCAATCACCATCACCGGCTCACCGTCGAGACGGGCGATGCCGCCGACGATAGCCTTGTCATCGGCATAGGCGCGATCCCCAGCCAACTCGTCGAAATCGGTGAAGATATGCTCGATATAGTCAAAGGTGTAGGGGCGCTGGGGATGACGCGCCATCTGGGATACCTGCCAGGCACCCAGATCACCGAAGATCTTCTTGGTCAGCTCTTCGTTTTTCTTCTCCAGCCGGCGAATGTCTTCATTGAGATCGACAGCACTGTTGTGCTCACTCACATGACGGAGTTCATCAATCTGCGCCTGCAACTCGGCAATTGGCTGTTCAAAATCCAGAAAAAGACTCATAGGGCCTATAGATCCTCTAATCAAAAACCAATTCAACCCGCTCTCGTCCAAGCAGGACGCGCAAGTCATCTATCAGTTGATCGGTGGGCGTCACCCGCCACTCGGTACCGAGCGTCAATCGCACCCGGGAGCCGGGGCGACGATAGTTTACCTGAACCGGACAGACTCCGGCACGGGCGGGTTCCAAAATCTCGCACAAACGCGGGAAAAAGCGATCATCAATCCGCTGTTCATCGAGGGAGATGCGGATTGCCCTGGCAAAACGCTCCCTCGCATCGTTGATATCCAGTAATTCACGGGCCGACATTTTAAGGCCACCGGAGAAGTCATCAAAGCTGACCTGTCCAGAAACCACCAAAATACGGTCTTTTTGCATCAATTCTTCATATTTTTCCAGCGCTTCACTGAACAGGGTCACATCGAGACGGCCGGATCGGTCGTCCAGGGTGAAGATCCCCATCTTGTTGCCACGCTTGGTCACCATGCTGCGGGCCGCGATCACCAGCCCCGCCGCCGTGGTCACCGTATCCCGGGAGGTGGGATGCAGATCGCACAGGCGACCGGACGTATAACGACGCAATTCGCCGCTGTACTGGTTGATGGGGTGCCCGGTCAGATAAAGCCCGAGCGTCTCGCGCTCCCCTTCCAGCCACACCTTGTCAGGCCAGTGCGGCACGTTGGCGAACGCCTTCTTGACGTCGTCAATCTCCTGGGTCAGGACACCAAACATGTCGACCTGGCCTACCGCTTGAGCCTTGGCATGCTGCTCGGCGGCACGCATCGCTTCCTCCAGGGTCGCCATCAGGGCGGCGCGGTGCGGGCCGAGTCGGTCCATGGCGCCGGAGAGGATGAGCTTTTCCATCACCCGTTTGTTGATCTTCTTGATGTCGACCCGGTTGCAAAAGTCGAACAGATCGCGAAACGGCCCATCCTGATCGCGGGCGCTAAGAATGGCGTCGATGGGACCTTCCCCCACCCCCTTCACGGCCCCGATACCGTAGACGATGTGACCGTCTTCGTTGACCGAGAAGCGGTAACGACCCGTGTTCACATCCGGCGGTATCACGGTGAGCCCCATGCGCTGGCACTCGTCCACCAGGGTCACTATCTTGTCGGTGTTGTCCATGTCGGCGGTCATCACCGCCGCCATGAACTCGGCCGGGAAGTGGGTCTTGAGCCAGAGCGTCTGGTAGGAGACCAGCGCATAGGCGGCAGAGTGGGATTTGTTGAAGCCGTAGCCCGCAAACTTTTCCACCAGATCGAAGATCTTCACCGCCAGTTCGCCATCAATGCCGTTCTTGACGGCGCCTTCCTCAAACCCAGATCGCTGCTTGGCCATCTCTGCCGGGTTCTTCTTGCCCATGGCCCGGCGCAGCATGTCCGCCCCACCGAGCGTATAGCCCGCCAGCACCTGGGCTATCTGCATCACCTGCTCCTGATAGAGGATGATGCCGTAGGTGGGCTCCAGGATCGGCTTGAGACTCTCGTGCTGCCACTTCTCGTCCGGGTAGGAGATAGCCTCCTTGCCGTGCTTGCGCTCGATGAAGTTGTCCACCATGCCCGACTGGAGCGGGCCCGGCCGGAACAGCGCCACCAGGGCGATCATGTCTTCGAAACAGTCAGGCTGCAGCCGTTTGATGAGATCCTTCATGCCGCGGGATTCCAGCTGGAATACCGCCGTGGTCTCGAACCGCTGCAGCAGGTCAAACGACTTCTTGTCGTGGATCGGGATGGCGGCGATGTCGACCGGTGGCTTGCCCTCCTTGGCCAGGCGCGGGTTGATCATGCCGAGCGCCCAGTCGATGATGGTCAGGGTACGCAGCCCCAGGAAGTCAAACTTCACCAGCCCTGCGTACTCCACATCGTTCTTGTCGAACTGGGTGACAGGGTGATTACCGGAGTCGTCGCAGTAAAGCGGCGCAAAGTCGGTGATCTTGGTGGGCGCGATTACCACGCCACCTGCGTGTTTGCCGGCGTTGCGCACCACCCCTTCCAGCCGGCGCGCCATGTCGATGAGGTCTTTGACCTCCTCATCCTGCTCGTAGAGCTCTGGCAGCTTGGGCTCGGCCTCGAACGCCTTGGCCAGCGTCATGCCCGGATCCGGCGGGATCAGCTTGGAGATGCGATCGACGAACCCGTAGGCGTGGCCCAGCACCCGGCCCACGTCCCGCACCACCGCCTTGGCCGCCATGCTGCCGAAGGTAATGATCTGCGACACCGCATCCCGGCCATACATCTCGGAGACGTGCTCGATCACCTCGTCCCGTCTGTCCATGCAGAAGTCGACGTCGAAGTCGGGCATGGAGACCCGCTCCGGGTTCAGGAAACGTTCGAACAGCAGGTCAAATTCCAGCGGGTCGAGATCGGTGATCTTGAGCGCATAGGCCACCAGTGACCCTGCACCCGACCCCCGGCCCGGCCCGACAGGAATGCCGTTGTCCTTGGACCACTGGATAAACTCCATCACGATGAGGAAGTAACCCGGGAAGCCCATCTGGTTGATCACCTTGAGCTCGATGTCGAGGCGCTCGTCGTACTCGCCGCGCTTGGCGACGCGAACCTCGGGATCAGGGAACAGGAAGGCGAGGCGGTCCTCCAGTCCCTCCTTGGACTTCATTACCAGGAAGTCTTCGGTGGTCATGTCGCCGGTCGGGAAGTTGGGCAGGAAGTATTCACCGAGGCGCACCGTCACGTTGCAGCGCTTGGCGATCTCCACCGTGTTCTCCAGCGCCTCCGGGATGTCGGCGAACAGCTCGGCCATCTCTTCCTGGCTGCGCAGGTACTGCTGCGGGCTGTAACGGCGCGGGCGACGCTTGTCCATCAGGGTGTAGCCATCGTGGATGGCAACCCGGATCTCGTGGGCATCAAAGTCTTCGGCGTTGAGGAACACCACCTCGTTGGTGGCGACCACCGGCAGCTCGAACTCGGTGGCGATGGCCACCGCCATGTGCAGGTAGACCTCTTCGTCGGGTCGACCGGTGCGCAGCAGCTCCAGATAGTAGGCGTCGGGGAAGTGAGTCCGGTAGAAGTCGAGGCACGACTCCGTCATCTGCCGGTTGCCCTTGAGCAAGAACTTGCCGACATCCCCCTCACGTGCACCCGAGAGCACTATCACGCCCTTGGCGTGATCCGCGAGCCAGGCCCGGTCGATGACGGGGCGACCCTGGACGTGACCGCGCTGGTAGCCACGGGAGATCAGCAGGGTGATGTTCTGGTAGCCGTCGTTATCCATGGCCAGCAGGGTGAGGCGAAACTGCTCGTCACCCAGCGCCTCGCTCTGCACCCAGAAGTCGGCCCCGACGATGGGCTTGATGCCCTTGCCGTGGGCCGAACCATAGAAGCGCACCAGGCCACACATGTTCATCTGGTCGGTCAGCGCCAGCGCCGGCATGTTGTTGGCCGCTGCCGCCGAGACGATGGGGTTGATCTTCTGAAGGCCATCGACCATGGAGAAGTCGGAGTGGACCCGCAGGTGGATAAAACGGGGTTCAGCCATCGTCATACCCTCTCGTTGCACAGAGTGGCGCGCATGTCGTGATGCCGGCAGCTCTGCATGGTTTACTCGATCCCCAGTGCACGGCGCACCGGTTTGAAACTCTGCCGATACTCGGGCAAGGGGCCGCGCTCGGCCAGAATGGCAAGGTGCTCAGGCGTCGGATAGCCCTTGTGACGGGCGAAACCGTACTCGGGATGACGGCTGTCCAGCTCGGTCATTTCCCCATCGCGGGTCACCTTGGCCAGAATCGAGGCGGCGCTGATGGCGGCCACCAGGCTGTCCCCCTTGACCACGGCCCGTGCTTCCATCGGCAATGCCGGGCAGCGGTTGCCGTCGATAAAGACCAGCTCGGGGGTGACGTTCAGTCCCGCCACGGCGCGCTGCATCGCCAGCATGGTGGCGTGCAGTATGTTGAGCTCGTCTATCTCCTGCGGCGTAGCGCGGCCGATGGCCCAGGCCAGCGCCTTGGCCTTGATCTCGTCAAACAGCGCCAGACGTTTCTTCTCGGAGAGCTTCTTGGAGTCTGCCAGCCCGACAATGGGGTTGGCGGGATCCAGGATCACGGCGGCCGTGACCACGTCACCCACCAGGGGACCACGCCCCACCTCGTCCACACCGGCAACCAGCCTGTCTTCGGGAATATCGATCATCATCTTGCAGCCTTGAATCAAAACAGGCCCCGCAGGGCCTGACATGGGGTCGATTAGCGCAGCATAATCGGCCGCCCGGGAATATTATCTGCCAAGCAGATCGGCCACCGCATCGGCGGCCTGCACATCGGCATTGCAGCGAATGCGCTGGTGCAGCCGGGTGAAGGTGGCGATGAGCTCGCGGTTATCGTGTTCCAGCAGCTTGCTGACCTCTTCCACCAGATTGTCCGGGGTGCACTCGTGCTGCAGCAACTCGGGCACCAGCATCTGGTCTGCCAGCAAGTTGGGCAGGGACACATAAGCGGTCTTCACCAGCCGCTGGGCCAGCCAGTAGCTGAAGGGCTTGAGCTTGTAACCCACCACCATGGGCTTTTTCACCAGCATGGCTTCGAGCGCGGCGGTACCGGAAGCGAGCAGCACGGCATCGGCGGCGATCATCGCCTCGCGGCCCTGCCCTTCCAGCAGCACCATGTCGAGATCCGGCGCCAGCTCGGCCTTGATGGCCATGAACTGCTCGCGCCGTTTGTCGTTGACCAGCGGCACGATGAAACCGAGATCCGGGTAACGCACGGTCAGGTGCTTGCAGGCTTCGAGAAATACCGGTGACATGAAACCCACCTCGGCACTGCGACTGCCGGGCAGCATGGCCAGCCAGCGTCGGCCCGGGTCAATGCCGAGCGCCTGGCGCACCGCGGCTTGATCCGGCACCAGCGGAATATCATCCGCCATGGTGTGGCCGACAAAGCGGCAAGGGGCATCGAAACGGTCGTAGAAGGCTTTCTCGAATGGCAGGAAGGCGAGCACCATGTCGGTGGCTGCCTTGATCTTGTGAATGCGGTTCTGACGCCAAGCCCACACAGAGGGGCTGACGTAGTGAACCGTCTTGATACCGGCGCGGCGCAGTTTCAGCTCCACCCCGATATTGAAATCCGGTGCATCCACCCCGACGAAGATGTCAGGCGGATTGGCAATAAAATGGCGCAGCAGTTCGCGGCGGACCTTGAGGATGCGGGGCAGACGGCCAAGCACCTCGGTGATCCCCATGACGGAAAGCTCTTCCATCTCGAACAGCGCCTTGACGCCCAGGGCCTGCATCCGCGGCCCGGCAATCCCTTCAAACTGCGCATCCGGATAGCGGCGCTGCAGTTCACGCACCAGCCCGGCTGCCAGGATGTCGCCGGAGGTCTCCCCGGCGACGATACCGATGCGAACGGGATCAGGCACGGATGATCCCGCGCTCATTGTCCTTGAGGAAATCCACATAGAGCTGAACAGCCGGTTCGCTGGCCGCCATCTCCATCAGCACGGGCAACACCTCTTCGATGGTCTTGCCGGAGCGGAAGATCTCCTTGTAGGCACGCTTGACGGCCGAGATGGCCTCAGGGCTATAGCCGCGACGACGCAGCCCTTCGGAGTTAACCCCGAACGGCTTGGCGTAGTTACCAGCCGCCATCACATAAGGCGGCACGTCCTTGTTCAGGGCAGCGCAGCCACCAACGAAGGCGTGGGAGCCAACCCGACCAAACTGGTGGATTGCGGATAGACCGCCAAAGATCACGAAATCACCGATCACCACGTGGCCCGCCAAGGTCGCGTTGTTGGCGAAGATGCAGTGGTCACCGATGAGGCAATCATGGGCAACGTGCACGTTGACCATGAACAGGTTGCCGCTGCCCACCCTGGTCAGGGATTGATCCTGGATGGTGCCGCGATGCACTGTGCAGTTCTCGCGAAAGACGTTGTTGTCGCCGATCTCGAGGAAAGTGCGCTCGCCAGCGTACTTCTTGTCCTGGCAATCCTCACCGATGGAGGTGTGCTGGAAGATCTTGTTGCCACGACCTATCTTGGTCGGGCCTTTGATCACCACATGAGAGCCTATCCAGGTGTTTTCGCCGATTTCAACCTCGGCGCCGATGACAGAAAAGGGGCCGATTTCAGCCCCTTTACCGATCACGGCAGACTCATGAACGATGGCAGTATCGTGAATGATGGCAGTCTGGTCGATCACGTGTATTAAACCTCGCGTTTGGCGCACATCAGCTCGGCGGTACAGACCACTTCACCATCGACGGTGGCGACACCGGTGAACTTGGCAATACCGCGACGCTCTTTCAGGAACACCACGTCAAGCACCAGCTGATCACCGGGGCCGACCGGACGCTTGAAACGAGCGTTATCGATTGAGGCAAAGTAATAGAGTTCGTTGGGAGACGGCTTGCCCACCATGGTAAACGCCAGAATACCAGTGGCCTGCGCCATGGCTTCCAGGATCAGCACGCCAGGAAACACCGGCTTGGCCGGGAAGTGCCCCTGGAAGATCGGCTCGTTGAACGAGACGTTCTTGATAGCGCGCAGGGTTTTGCGCTCGTCGCTGATCTCGTAGCTTTCCACCTTGTCCACCATCAGGAAGGGATAACGGTGGGGCAGCAGATCCATGATTTCCTGGATACCCAGGCTCTTCTTTTCAGTAGTCAAAACAGTACCCTATACCAATCGTGATTATTCTTGATCCAGCTTCTTCTCAAGCTTGCTCAACCGCTTGTGCATCTCTTCGATACGCATCACCCGGGCGGCGGTCTTGCGCCACTCTTTATTGGTTTGCAGTGGGATGCCGGAAGAGTAGACACCGGGCTCGGTAATGGGTCGCATCACCATGGCCATGCCAGTAATGGTGGCCTGATCGCATATTTCCATGTGCCCGTTAAAGACAGCGGCGCCGCCAATGATACAGTATTTGCCGACCTTGAGACTACCGGCCATCGTGGTCGCGCCCGCGATGGCGGTACCGTAACCGATTTCGACGTTGTGAGCGATCTGGCACTGGTTGTCGATGATGACATTATCCGCGATGCAGGTATCTTCCAGCGCACCGCGGTCTATGGTGGTGCAGGCCCCGATCTCGACCCGATTGCCTATGGTCACACCACCGAGCTGAGGGATCTTGATCCACTCGCCACGCTCATTGGCATAACCGAATCCATCGGCGCCGATCACTGTGCCGGATTGAACCAGACAGTCGGTGCCCATGGTGATGTTGTGATACAGGGTGACGTTGGCCCACAACCGGGAGCGTGCTCCCAGTTGGGTATTTTTGCCAACAAAACAGCCAGGACCTATGCGCACGTCATCCCCCAGCACGACGCCGGATTCGATCACCGCATTGGCCCCGATGGCCACTCTCTCGCCCAGTTGCACGTCAGCCGCGATGACGGCGCTCGGATGGATATCCGTGGCCGGTTGCGGCGTGGTGTCCAGCAGTTGGGCTACCCGGGCAAACCCCACATAGGGGTCGTTGATCACCAGGGCATTGGTGGAACAAAATGGCAAATCCGCTTCTGTAATGAGCACGGCCGTGGCCTTGCTCTGCTCCAGATAATGCCGGTACTTTTTATTGGACAGGAAGGTGATATCCCCCTCCCCGGCCTTTTCCAGTGTCGCTACCTTGCGGATTTCCAGGGTTCCGTCGCCATGGACCTGGGCCCCCAGTTGCTGGGCCAGCTGTGCGAGAGTGAATGCCATCAATTAGTTGCTCTTGCTTACCTGAGAAATAACCTGGGCAGAGATGTCCAGCTTGCTGGCGGCATACGGGGCAGCATTGCGCTCCAGCACCAGATCATAACCATTGCTCTTTGCAATGGATTCGATAGCAGCCTGCACCTTGGTCAGGATCTTGCCGCGCTCTTCGGACTGACGGCGACCGTTGTCCTGCTCGAACGCCTGACGCTTCTGGTTGAACTCCATCTGCAGCTTGGCCAGTTTCTCCTGGCTCTGCTTCTTCTGCTCGGCGCTCATGAAGGCTTCGTCCTTCTTGAACTTCTCGACCAGTTGCTGACCATCGGCTTCCAGCTTCTGCAGCTCACGCATGCGCGGCTCGAATTCACCTTTCAGCTTCTTGGAGACAGCTTCACGCTGGGGCAGCTTTTGGAATACCTCGCCCATGTCAACCACAGCGATTTTGGTCTCGGCCAAGGCGGATCCCATGCCGGCAGCCATCAGTGCAAAACTCAAACCAGCTACTTTCAACGCTTTATTCACACTTACTCCTTGTTCCCTCATGTGAGGGCTACCTGATTTACCCGATTATGCAAGTGGTACCCGGACCGACTTGTTACCTGGTGAGGCACGCAAGCTGCGCGTCCCATCATTGAATACCCCCACCGCATGGGTGGGGGTGCGTCCGTCCTTAGAAGGTACGGCCGATGTTGAATGAGAAGAACTCGGTGCGATCACCCTCGTACTCCTTGAGCGGACGGGCAATCGCGAACACCAGCGGTCCCATGGGGGAAAGCCACTGCAGCGACAGACCCGCCGAGGCACGGTAGTTGGTCGGATCCGAATAGTCGGCCAGATAGTTACAACCACTGAAACAGCGGTTCTTGAACTGGTCATAGTCGAAGGTGGTATCCCAGACAGAACCGGCATCGATGAAGAAGCTGGTCCGCAGCTGAGGCTGATAGGTCTCGGACGCAAACGGCGTCGGCACTATCATCTCGAGGGATGCCACCGCCAGGGCGTTACCGCCCACCGAGCTGTCGGTCCCCTGGATGACGTCATTGCCACTCAGGTTGTAGTAGTAGAGCGCCTTCGGACCCACTGTATTGCTCTTGAAACCACGCAGGGTATCGAAACCACCCGCGAAGTAGTTCTCGAAGAACGGCAAGACGTGGTCATAGTTGCCGTTGCTGCCGTAACCGTTGCCGTAGGAGACGCGGGCCCGGGTCATCAGCACCCACTGGTGATCCGCATCGAACGGGAAGTAGTGCGCGTCTTCGGCGTTCAGCTTGAAGTACTGCAGATCCATACCAGGCACAGTCACCTTGGCGTTCACACGCTGACGGTCACCTGCGGTCGGGAACATCCCCTTGTTGAGGGTAGAACGGGTCCAGCCTGCGGTGACGTCGACGGTGTTGAACGTCATGCGGTTGTCACCATCCTTGTTGTCACTGTAAATCTTCCAGAACTCATCCACCTGCAGATAGGGGTTGGGCTGGGACAGCTTGTTGTTCTCAAGCCCAAGGCTGAAGTCGAGGCGATTGTTCTCGTTGACCGGGAAACCACTGGAGAGGCGGTAGCCGATGGTGGTGTTCTCATAGTCGACTATGTTGGCATCGGCCGCACTGAACTTGTTGTAGTAGAGACGACTACCCAGGCTGACCCCATCCACGGTGAAGTAAGGATCGTTGTAGCTGAGGTCGACGCTCTTGGAGTACTTGTTGGTACTGGCGGAGATACCGATCTTCTTGCCGGTCCCCATGAAGTTGTCCTGCTGCAGGCCCGCCTGCAAGCTCAGGCCCGATTCGGTACCATAGCCCACACCGGCGTTGATGGAGCCAGCTGGCTGCTCCTTGACCTTGAAGTCGAGATCAACCTGATCATCGCTGCCAGGCACCCGCTTGGTGTCCACTTCCGCAGTTTCGAAGAAGCCGAGGCGGTTGAGGCGGGTCTTGGACTGCTCGACGCTGTCGGAGGAGAGCCAGGTGCTTTCCATCTGACGCATCTCGCGACGCAGCACTTCATCCTTGGTGGTGACGTTGCCGCTGAAGTTGATGTTGCGCACATAGACACGGGGACCCGGCTCTATGTTGACGATCAGCTCCACTTCCTTGGTCTTGTCATTGACCTGCGGGAAGGTGACCACTTTCGGATAGGCGTAACCGTAACGGCCGAGGAACTTGGAAAGCACCTCTTCGGTATGGGTTACCTGGCTGGCGGAGTAGATGCCACCCACCTCTATGGGGATAAGGGCCTTCATCTCGCTGCCACGATCGATCATATCGCCCTTGAGCTGAACCCCGGAGACCTTGTACTGGTCCCCTTCCTTGATATTGAGGGTGACATAAACGCCCTTTTTATCGGGGGTCATGGAGACCTGGGTCGACTCCTGGGTGAAGCGGATGTAGCCACGGTCCATGTAGTAGGAGCGCAGGGTCTCGATGTCACCGGCCAGTTTCTGCTTCTGGTAACGCTGATCACCGGTGAAATTCCACCAGGGCACATCATCCTTGAGGGAGAGCTGGGCCAGCAGTTTCTTTTCCGGGAAGACGTTGTTGCCGACTATGTTGATCTGCTGGATCTTGGCCGCTTCCCCTTCCACGAAGGTGAACTTGAGGTCAACCCGGTTGCGCGGCAGCGGAGTGACGATGGCCTTGACCTTGGCAGAGTATTTGCCCACGCCGTAGTAGAAATCTTCCAGACCCTTCTCGAGGGAGCTCAATACGGTGCGATCCAGCGGATCACCCACCCGGATGCCGGAAGACTCCAGACTCTGGGTCAGCTGCTCTTCCTTGATATCCTTGTTGCCTGAAAACTCGATGCTGGAGATGGTCGGCCGCTCCTTGACTGCCACTTGCAGCACCTGACCGTCACGATAAACCCTCACGTCCTCGAAGTTGCCGGAGGAGTAGAGCTTCTTGATAGCGTTGGCCAGGGTCACGGAATCGACGGTATCGCCAACCCGGATCGGCAGGTTCAACAGGGCGGCTCCCAGCGTCACTCGCTGCAAGCCGTCGACCTGGATATCTTGCACCACAAAAGAGGCAGGGGCCGCCTGGGCCAGGAAACTGGCACCCAGCAGGCAACTCAACACCAATGCTTTTTTAACAGCCATTTTGTTCTTATGTGTCCTTGTTGATGCTCTGGCCTCAGAGGCGAGCGAAATCATTAAACAGCGCAATGCCCATCAGTAACATCAGAATGGCGGCGCCGATCCTGAAACCCACTTCCTGAATTTTTTCTGATACCGGTTTACCGGTGACTGCCTCGATGAGGAAGTAGACCAGATGGCCACCATCCAGCACCGGCAGGGGAAACAGGTTGATGATCCCCAGGTTGACGCTGATCAGCGCCAGAAAGCCGAGGAAATAGACCAGACCGTAATCGGCACTGCTGCCTGCGCCCTTGGCAATGGAGATGGGGCCGCTCAGATTATCCAGCGAAACAACGCCACCAATCAGCTTGCCAATCATGTCAAAGGTCAGAGTGGTCAGGCTCCAAGTCTTCTCGGCGCCCTGCCACAGGGCTTGTAAAGGCCCATACTGTAACAGAATTCGATACTCATCCGGTAATGGAACCAGTTGCGGTGACAGGCCGACAAAACCGACCAGCTGGCCCCGCACTTTTTTCACATCCGGGGTCAGGGTCAGGGTCAGCTCGCTGCCCGCCCGCTCCACCACCAGCAGCAGTGGCTGCTCCGGAGACTGTTGCACCTCGAGCACGAATTGGGCCCACTCGGTGACCTCCTGCTCGCCCACCCGCTTGATGCGATCACCGACCAGAATGCCGGCCTTTTCGCTGGCGCTCTTGGGCACGATGGCCTCGACCACGGGCAGAACCTTGCCGCCGAGGGGCACAATCCCCAGGCTGCCGATGGGTGACTCCTTGTCCGGGTCGAACTTCCAGCCATCGAGCTGGAGGGTCTTGTCAACCACATAGCTGGTGTTGGCCGCTTTCAGCTTGAGCTTCATGGAATCATCGCCCAAGTGGCTGATGAGGGCATAGGTCACGCTCTCCCAGTCACCGGTCGCCTTGTCGCCGACACCGACGATCTCCATGCCGGGTTCGATCCCGGCCGCCGCGACTATGGAGGCGGGACGCACCTCCCCCACCACGGGTTTGACGGCAGGGACGCCGATCATGAACATCAGCCAGAGGGCAAACAGGGCAAACACGAAGTTCGCCATGGGGCCCGCCGCGACGATGGCCATGCGTGCCCAGACACTCTTGTGATTGAAAGCATATTGCTCATCACCGGGTTGGAGCTCATCGACCCGGCCATCCAGCATTTTGACGTAGCCGCCGAGCGGGATCAGCGCCAGCACATACTCGGTGCCATCCTTGCCAACCCGACGCCAGATCGCCTTGCCAAAACCGATGGAGAAGCGTTCGACCTTGACGCCACAGCGACGAGCCACCCAGAAGTGGCCGAATTCATGAACCGCAACCAGCAACCCGAGGGCAACGATAAAGGCACCGATGTTCCACAACACGCCGCCCATCAGTCAGCCACCTCGATTTCATGCAGGGTCCGATACCCGAAGGCAAGGATAAAGGCAGCACAATGCCACGAAATACCACTCATCAGCTAAGCTCCTCAATCAAATTGTGAGCACGGGCACGGGCCGCACTATCCAGCGCAATCAAATCATCCAGTGACCCCACGGCAGAACTGCCCAGTGCCGCCATGATGGCCTCATTAACTCTGGCAATATCCATAAAACCGATCCGCTCTGCAAGGAAAGCTGCAACGGCCTCTTCATTGGCAGCATTGAGCGCCGTGGTCGCCGCCTGTCCTTGCTGGCAGGCACTCATGGCCAGCGCCAGGCAGGGATAGCGATCGTAATCGGGCCGGATAAAGCTGAATTCTCCGACACTGAAGAAATCCAAAGGTTCCACCCCAGACTCAACACGACGTGGATAGGCCAGGGCATGGGCGATGGGTGTACACATGTCCGGGTTGCCAAGCTGGGCCAGCACGGAGCCATCCTTGTACTGCACCATGGAATGGATGACGGACTGGGGATGGATCACCACCTGGATCTGCTCGGGCGCCGCATTGAACAGCCAGCGCGCCTCTATGTACTCCAGTCCCTTGTTCATCATGGTGGCGGAGTCCACCGAGATCTTGGCCCCCATTGACCAGTTCGGGTGGGCAATGGCCTGGGCTGGCGTGACATGCGCCAGCTCCTGAATGTTGGTGTAGCGGAACGGGCCGCCGGAGCCGGTCAGCAGTATCTTGCTGATGCCCGCTCCCGCCAGATCGCAGAAGCCGGGCTGACGCTGAATGGCTTCGGGCAGGCACTGGAAAATCGCATTGTGCTCGCTATCGATGGGTAGCAGTTCGGCACCGTACTCGCACACCGCCTCCATGAAGAAAGCACCGGACATCACCAGTGCCTCCTTGTTGGCCAGCAGGATACGCTTGCCAGCGCGCACGGCGGCCATGGTGGGTGCCAAACCCGCAGCACCGACGATGGCCGCCATCACGCTGTGAGCATCGGGATGGGCAGCCACCTCGCACAGGGCTGCCTGACCGGACAGTACGCAGGTCACGCTGCCATGGGCCTTGAGCCGGCCTGCCAGTGTGGCAGCCGCGTCTTCATCCACCATGACGGCGAAACGGGGGGAGAATTCGAGACAGTCGCGCAACATGGCATCCACGCTGCGGGCCGCCGTCAGTGCCAATACCTGCCAACGGCCCGGATTCTGCCGCAGTACCTTGAGGGTGCTCTGACCGATAGAGCCAGACGAGCCCAGGATCACCAGGTTATGCATCAACACTCCCGACTTGCTAACGGATGGATGGAGCCGAAAGCCTTCAAGATCATCAGACTATTCATTAACACTCCTGAACGAGTAACAGACTGACGGAGCCGGACGCTCCCGGGATCATCAGCGAGTGAGGCATCAGAATTCCTGGCTGAGCAACAGATAGCTGAGCAGAAATACCGGCAGGGCGGCCGTCAGGCTATCGATCCGGTCGAGAATGCCGCCATGACCGGGCAGCAGGGTACCAGAATCCTTGATGCCCGCCTCCCGCTTGAACATGCTCTCGGTCAGATCGCCGAGTACGGATGCCAGCACCGCCAGCAGGGAGCAAAACAGCACAATGGCCATCTTGGCGGGCACGAAATCCATGAACCAGGTCACAGCAACGGCCAGCAGGCTGGCAGTAAACAGGCCGCCAAACATGCCTTCGATGGTTTTACCAGGGCTGACGGCCGGTGCCAGCTTGTGTTTGCCAAAGGCCTTGCCAAAAAAGTACGCGCCAGAATCTGCCGCCCAGACCAACCCCATGACGAACAGCAGGATCCAGGACCCCATCATGGGGTCGTGATAGAAGTTGTAACCACGGATAGCCACCAGGGACCAGAAGAAGGGCACCAGGGTCACCAGACCGAACAGGGACTTGAGCCAGATGGACTCTTTCCACAGCTTGGCGCTCTGGGGATAACGCAATACCAGCAATAGCCCCAGCAGCCACCAGCTGCACGCGGTCCAGAGCACACCCATCACCAGCGGGTTCAGATGGGGAGTCCACAGCTGCTCGACCGGCAGCAGGAACAGGCTGGCACCGAGCAGCAGACAGAACACCAGCGGCAACCATTGCTGCGGCTGGGCAGAGACGAAGCCGCTCCACTCGCGGCTGGCCAACAGAAACACCAAGGCTGCCAACAGGGCAAAGAATTTCAACGGCAGAAAAAATAGCGCCCCCAACACCAGGGGAACCAGTAGCAATGCGGTAATAATTCGTTGTTTTAGCAAAAGAAACCTCTCTCTTGGGAGGGGATTTAGCCGGTCTGATGCTCGGCGATCAATTCCCGTATCTGTTCACCCGTACACCCGAAGCGACGCTCGCGGGCAACGAAAGAGGCGACCGCCTCACTGAACTCGGCCTCGTTGAAATCGGGCCACAATACCGGGGTAAAATAGAGCTCTGCATAGGCGAGCTGCCATAACACAAAATTGCTGATGCGATGATCGCCGCCGGTCCGGATCAGCAGATCCACGGGGGGCAGGTCGGCCATGCAGACCTGTCCGGCCAGCAGGGACTCATCAATGGCATCGGCGTCCAGCTCGCCTGCCGCCACGGCACGGGCCAGTTTACGGGCCGCCAGGGCGATATCCCACTGACCACCGTAATTGGCGGCAATATTGAGGGTCAGCCCCTGGTTGTCGGCGGTCAGGGCCTCGGCCTTGGCGATCTTGGCTTGCAAGCGGTCGCTGAAGCGGGCGGTATCACCGATCACCTTGAGCCGGATCCCGTTGCTGTGCAGTTTACTGACCTCACGGCCCAGCACGGTCAGGAACAGCTCCATCAGGGCACTGACCTCCCCTTCCGGCCGCCGCCAGTTCTCACTGGAGAAGGCAAACAGGGTCAACGCCTCTATCTTGGCGCGCGCGGCAAAGGTCACCGCCTCACGAACAGACTTCACGCCCGCCTTGTGACCATAGACCCGCATCTTGCCACGGTTCTGAGCCCAGCGCCCGTTGCCATCCATGATGATGGCCACATGACGAGGCAAGGACGAGTTGGCACAATTACCTAACGCTGCCAAAAGCGACATTCATTTCTCCCACAAAGACAAAAGCGCCGTGCAGGGGCACTACACGGCGCTCGTAATATACCTGTCAGAGACTTAGATTTCCATTAGCTCCTTTTCCTTCACGGCCAGGGCGTCATCCGCCAGCTTGATGAAGGCATCGGTGAGTTTCTGGATCTCTTCCTGGGCACGACGGTCGTCGTCTTCGGAGATCTCTTTGTCCTTGAGCAGCGCTTTCAGGTCGGCGTTGGCATCGCGACGGATGTTGCGCACGGCCACACGGGCACCTTCGGCTTCGGCACGGACGATCTTGGTCAAATCGCGGCGACGCTCTTCGGTCAGCGGCGGCAAGGGCACGCGCAAGGTCTGGCCATTGCTGGACGGGTTCAGGCCCAGATCAGAGGTCAGGATTGCCTTTTCTACCGCCTGGATCATGGAGCGGTCAAAAATGGAGATGGACAGGGTACGAGCATCTTCTGCCACCACGTTGGCCAACTGTTTCAGAGGAGTGGCAGCACCGTAATACTCAACCTGGATACCGTCGAGCAGGCTCGGGTGAGCACGGCCGGTACGGATCTTGGACATCTGGGTCTTGAGCGACTCTACGCTCTTGGCCATACGGTCCTTGGCGTCGTTTTTAATCTCGTTGATCACAGTGGTTTTCCTTTTGGCGAACGAGCCGCCACGCGGCTCGTGTCTATCATATTTATTTGCTGGCGTAATGAATAAGAGCGCCTTCCAGCCTGATCTCTTGCCTTACTTGCCGATGTGGTGGATCAGGGTGCCTTCCGGCTCACCCATGATAACCCGACGCAGCGCACCCGGTTTGTTCATGTTGAACACGCGGATCGGCAGATCATGGTCACGGGCCAGAGTAAAAGCAGCAAGATCCATCACTTTGAGTTCTTTTTCAAGAACTTCATCATAACTCAATTCATGGTACAGCACGGCATCCGGGTTCTTGACCGGATCATCCGTGAATACGCCATCGACCTTGGTGGCTTTGAGCACCACGTCGGCTTCGATCTCGATCCCGCGCAGGCAGGCCGCGGAGTCGGTGGTAAAGAAGGGGTTGCCAGTACCGGCAGAGAAGATCACTACCTTGCCGGCGCGCAGCTGGCTGATGGCCTCGGCCCAGCTATAGGAATCACAAACGCCCTGCAGAGAGATGGCAGACATCAGACGGGCATTCACATAAGCACGATGCAGGGCATCACGCATGGCCAGACCGTTCATGACGGTGGCCAGCATACCCATGTGGTCGCCCACCACGCGGTTCATGCCCGCTTTGGCAAGACCAGCACCACGGAACAGGTTGCCGCCACCGATGACCAGACCGACCTGAACACCCAGCTCAACCAATTCTTTGATCTCTTGGGCCATCCGCTCCAGCACCGCCGGATCAATGCCAAAACCCTCGGATCCTTGCAGGGCTTCACCACTCAATTTCAGAAGAACACGTCTGTATGCAGGCTTGGGATTGGTACTCATGTCACTGATTCCTGGTCATATAAAGACCGCGACATAAGTCGCGGTCTGGGGAAACGGAAAAACCGGTTCGGTTAGGCCTTCTGAGCGGCCGCGATTTGGGCTGCAACTTCAGCAGCGAAATCGGTCTCTTGCTTCTCGATGCCTTCGCCCACTTCGAAACGGGTGAAGGAGACAACGTCAGCGCCTTCTTTCTTCAGCAGCTCGGCAACGGTCATGGAAGGATCTTTCACGAACGGTTGACCAGTCAGGGAAACCTCACCGGTGAACTTCTTCATGCGGCCTTCAACCATCTTCTCGGCGATCTCTTTCGGCTTGCCGGAGTTGATGGCGATGTCGATCTGAATTTCGCGCTCTTTGGCAACGACTTCAGCAGACACGTCTTCAGGCTTGACGAATTGCGGGCTGTTGGCTGCAACGTGCATGGCCAGATCTTTGGCCAGCTCGGCGGAACCACCGGTCAGCTTGGTGATAACACCAATGCGGGAACCGTGAACGTAGGTGCCCAGGTTGTCACCTTCAACCAGCATCACGCGACGCAGGTTCATGTTCTCACCGATCTTGGCGATCAGGTTGGTGATGGTCAGCTCGATGGACTCACCATTGCCGAAATCGGTCGCTTTCAGGGCGTCGACGTCAGCAATTTTCTGGGTCGCAGCGATATCGGCGATCTTCTGGCCCATTGCCATGAAGCTGGCATCTTTGGCGACGAAGTCGGTTTCGCTGTTCAGCTCGATCATGGCAGCAATGTTGCCTTCGGTACGGGCGAAAATCACGCCTTCAGCAGCGATACGGCCTGCTTTTTTGGCGGCTTTGGCCTGACCGGATTTGCGCATGTTCTCGATTGCCAGCTCGATATCACCAGCAGCTTCTTCCAGTGCTTTTTTGCAATCCATCATGCCAGCAGCAGTGCGCTCGCGCAGTTCTTTTACCAGGGCGGCAGTAACGTTAGCCATGTCCAGTATCCTCGGTCTTGAATTGACAAGAAACAGGGGCCACAAGGGCCCCTGCTAACCAATTACATCAGCTTGGTTAATAAGGGCTTTTCAGTCCTTATCAATTACTCAGCTTCAACGAAGCCATCTTGTTCGGCTTGAACAACGATGTCCTGAGCGCGAGCTTCCAGTACGGTGTCAGCAGCAGCATTCAGATACAGCTGTACGGCACGGATAGCATCGTCGTTACCCGGGATGACGTAATCAACGCCGTCCGGGTTGGAGTTGGTATCAACGATGGAAACTACCGGGATACCCAGGTTGTTGGCTTCTTTGATAGCGATGTGCTCGTGGTCGGCATCGACAACGAACAGCACGTCAGGCAGGCCGCCCATGTTCTTGATACCACCCAGGCTCTTCTCCAGCTTGTCCATTTCGCGAGTACGCATCAGCGCCTCTTTCTTGGTCAGCTTTTCGAAGGTACCGTCTTGGCTCTGGGTTTCCAGATCTTTCAGGCGCTTGATGGACTGACGAACGGTTTTCCAGTTGGTCAGCATGCCACCCAACCAGCGGTGGTTGACATAGAACTGGTCGCAACGACCGGCGGCATCTTTTACGGCTTCAGACGCGGCACGCTTGGTACCTACAAACAGTACCTTGCCCTTCTTGGCAGCTACGGAGCTGATGAAGTTCATGGCATCGTCAAACATCGGAACGGTTTTTTCCAAGTTGATGATGTGAACCTTGCTGCGGGCACCGAAGATGTAGGACTTCATTTTCGGGTTCCAGTAACGAGTCTGGTGACCGAAGTGAACGCCGGCTTGCAGCATGTCGCGCATAGAAACTTTAGCCATTTTATACCTCTGTATTGGGGTTAGGCCTCCACACATCCCATGTAACCGACCCCAAAGGGGCACCCCGGTACAGGTGTCGATGTGTGTGTGTTATTAAGTAAGGGTGATGAAATGCGGACGCAAGTTCCCCATTCCGGCGCGCTTTATACCATAACTTTGGCCAGGACACCACCGGCCGGAGTGCTAAAAATGGATCCCTCTGCTGGATGCCAGACAGAGGATTTGACGTTGTGATGACAATCACACTGGAAGTAAACGGGGGTTGGGGATAAAATTTTGGCCTGATTGCAAACGCATCTATTTTTCATTACCTGATTGTTGGGCATCGACCGTATGCGCAGTCAGGCCCCAAGAGAGATCCCATGTCCATTAAAATCAAGACACCGGAAGAGATTGAAAAGATGCGCGTTGCCGGCCAGCTGGCCGCCGATGTGCTAATCATGATAGCCCCCCACGTCAAGGCTGGCGTCACCACCGACGAGCTGAACACCTTGTGCCACGACTATATTGTCGACGTGCAGCAGGCAATCCCGGCCCCGCTCAACTACCACGGCTTCCCCAAGTCCATCTGCACCTCGGTGAACGACGTCATCTGTCACGGCATCCCCAATCACAAGAAATTGCGGGAAGGGGACATCATCAACCTGGACATCACGGTCATCAAGGATGGCTTCCACGGCGACACCTCCGCCATGTTCATCGTGGGTGAGACCACACCGCTGCGTCGCCAGCTGTGCAAGGTTGCCCAGGAGAGCCTGTATGCCGCCATCAAGCAGGTGCGGCCCGGCATGTGCATCACCGAGATAGGCGCCCTGATCCAGCCCATCGTCGAGAAGGCCGGCTTCTCCGTGGTGCGCGACTACTGTGGCCACGGCATCGGCAGCGAATTCCACGAGGAGCCGCAGATCCTGCACTACCGCAATGGCGGCAAGCTGGAGCTCAAGCCGGGCATGTGCTTCACCATCGAACCCATGGTCAACAGCAAGAAGTATCACTGCAAGGTCAACCCGAAAGATGGCTGGACCGTGACCACCAAGGATGGCGGCGACTCCGCCCAGTGGGAGCATACCCTGCTGGTAACCGAGGATGGCTGCGAGGTGCTCACCCTGCGCCCCGATGACACCATCGAGCGTGTTATCCGCCACGTTTGATATTCAACCCCGGCCACACGCCGGGGTTGATCTTTATCCGGCCAGACCGAGAGTGTGAGATGCCATGGATGCCAGCCTGCTTTCCCCCCATCTGTTACCCGACGATCAGCTCACTCGCGAGAACTGCAAAGAGTATCTGAGCCGTTTTCTCGGCTGGCTGCACGCCCGTTTCGATGCCGGTGACAACATCATTGAACTGGTGGCCACCCGCTCCGAATACATGGATGATCTGCTGACCCGGCTGTGGCAGAAGTTCGGCTTCGACAAGACGGCGCTCACCCTGATCGCAGTGGGCGGCTATGGCCGTGGCGAGCTGCACCCCCACTCCGACATAGACCTGCTGATCCTCTATGAAGGCGATGAGCTGGACGAGGTGCTGGGGCTGCGCATCGGCGAATTCATCACCTTGCTGTGGGATCTCAAGCTGGAGGTGGGTCAGGCGGTACGCAACGTGGCCGAATGCATAGAGCAGGGCCGCGCCGACATCACGGTCGCCACCAACCTGATCGAGGCACGCTACATCACCGGCAACCTGGAAGGCTTCCAGCAACTCAAGGAGGCGACCGGCCCTCAGCACTTCTGGCCGAGCGAGCAGTTCTTCCAGGCCAAGCGCGAAGAGCAAGCGCTGCGCCACCAGCAATTTCAGGGCACAGCCTACAAGCTGGAGCCGGATCTCAAGAGCAATCCGGGCGGACTGCGGGACATCCAGACCCTGGCCTGGGTCGCCCGCCGCCATTTCGGCGCCACCACCTTGTTCGAGATGACCAGCCACGGCTTTCTCAACCGGGCCGAGTATCGTGAGCTGCTCGACTGCCAGAATTTCCTGTGGAAGGTGCGTTTCGCCCTGCACATGGCCATCAACAAGGGCGACAACCGCCTGCTGTTCGACCGCCAGCGCACCGTAGCCCAGATGCTGGGGTTCGAGGGGGACGGCAACAGCCCGGTCGAGCAGATGATGAAACGCTTCTATCAGACGGTGCGGCGGGTCTCGGAGCTCAACGAGATGCTGTTGCAACTGTTTGACGAGGCTATCCTCGGCAACACCGCCATGGACGTGCGCCGCCTCTCTGACGAATTCCAGCTCCGTGGTCGCCTCATCGACGCGGTGGATGCCGAGCTGTTTGGCCGCGAGCCCGCCGCCATACTGCGGCTCTTCTACCAGATAGCCCAACATCCCGAGATGGCTGGCATCCACTCCGCCACCCTGCGCCAGCTGCGCGAGGCGCGCCGCAAGCTCAACTGCTGGCTGCAGGATTTGCCCGAGTGCCGTCGCCTGTTCATGGCGCTGCTGCGCCACCCCAACGGCATAGGTCAGCCGCTCACCCTGATGCACAAATACGGGATCCTGGCGGCCTATTTGCCCCAGTGGAATCTCATCGTGGGCCAGATGCAGTTCGACATGTTCCACGCCTACACGGTCGATGAGCACACTCACCGGCTGCTCAAGAACATTCACCAGTTCCCCAATCCGGCCAGTCGCCAGAGCCACCCGCTCTGCCACGAGGTGTTCACTCGGCTGCGCAAGCCGGAGCTGCTCAGTATCGCCGCCCTGTTTCACGACATCGCCAAGGGCCGGCGCGGGGATCACTCCGAGCTCGGCGCCGTGGATGCACTGGAGTTTTGCCAGCTGCACGGCCTGGATCGCTACGAGAGCAGGCTGGTCGCCTGGCTGGTGCGCCACCACCTGCTGATGTCAGTCACCGCCCAGCGCCGCGACATCTATGATCCCGAGGTGGTCACCGACTTTGCCCAGAAAGTACGCGACGAACAACATCTCGACCTGCTCTACTGCCTCACTGTGGCCGACATCTGTGCTACCAACGACAGCCTCTGGAACGACTGGAAAGGCACCCTGCTACGCGAACTCTACTTCGCCACCCAGAAGGCGCTGCGCCAGGGGCTGGAAAATCCGCCCGACATGCGGCTGCGCATTCGCGAGAACCAGCGTCAGGCCAAGCAGATCCTGGCCCAGCGGGACGTGCCGGAAGCGGCCATCAACCAGCTGTGGAGCGACTTCAAGGCTGACTACTTCCTGCGCCACAGCCCGGAGCAGATCGCCTGGCACTGTCGCAAGATCATCGCGCATGGCGACAACCCGGCCCCGCTGGTGATCATCGGCAAGCATCCGACCCGGGGGGGCAGCGAGGTGTTCATCTACTGCCGCGATACCCCGAACCTGTTTGCCACCGTGGCCTCGGCGCTGGATCAGAAGAACCTCAACATCCACGATGCCCAGATCATGAATTCGCGCAGCGACTATGTGCTGGATACCTTCGTGGTGCTGGAGCCGAGTGGCGAGCCCATCAGCCCCAACCGCACCGCCACCATCAAGAAGGCGCTAGAGAAAGCCTTGCAGGAGCCGGGCAAGCTGGTGCTGCGCAACAAGCCGCTGTCGCGGCGCCACCGCCAGTTCAGCGTACCGACCCGCGCCGTCTTCCTGCCCCACAAGGGCGAAAACCGCCACACGCTACTGGAGCTGACGGCGCTGGATACGCCTGGTCTGCTGGCCCGGATCGGTGCCGTGTTCCAGCAGTGCGGCCTCTCCCTGCATGCGGCCAAGATCACCACCATTGGCGAGCGGGTGGAGGATTTCTTCAGCCTCACCACCCTCACGGGCGACCCCTTGACCCAGATTGAGCAGCAGGCGCTGGAAGAGCGGCTGGTGAATCAGCTCAACCCCCAGGCGTCCGCCGATGAGGAGAGCAGCGACAGACCGGAGAAAGGCCTCACAAGACGCCTTTCTTCATCCTGATTTATCAAGCAGAACAAATGGTTGGACCACTTAAGCACAATAAATCACCGTTCTCCCGAAGAAATCGGCTTGAGCCCTTAAAAACAATTGGAAAAGTGTGATACAACAAACCGAATTTTTTAAAGGAAACCTGTCATGACCGAGTTGCAACAGATCATCGAAGCGGCCTTCGAGCGCCGTGATTCCATCACGCCAGGCTCAGTCGATGCCGCCACCAAAGCCGCCATCCTGCAGGCCATCGACCTGCTGGATACCGGCAAGGCCCGTGTCGCCGAGAAAATTGCTGGCGAGTGGGTGGTACACCAGTGGTTGAAGAAAGCGGTACTGCTCTACTTCCGCATCAATGACAACGGCATCATCAAGGGCGACGATGCCCAGTACTACGACAAGGTTCCACTCAAGTTCTCCGACTACACCGCCGAGCAGTTCAAGGAAGCGGGTGTGCGCGTGGTGCCACCGGCGACTGCCCGCAAAGGCGCCTTCATCGCCCCCAATACCGTGCTGATGCCCTCCTATGTCAACATCGGCGCCTTCGTTGACGAAGGCACCATGGTCGACACCTGGGCTACCGTGGGCTCCTGCGCCCAGATCGGCAAGAACGTGCACCTCTCCGGCGGCGTCGGCATCGGTGGCGTACTGGAGCCGCTGCAGGCCAACCCGACCATCATCGAAGACAACTGCTTTATCGGTGCCCGCTCCGAAGTGGTTGAAGGGGTTATCGTCGAGGAAGGCTCCGTCATCTCCATGGGCGTCTTCATCGGCCAGTCCACTCGCATCTATGATCGCGAAACCGGTGAAATCCACTATGGTCGCGTACCGGCGGGTTCCGTGGTCGTCTCCGGCTCCCTGCCCTCCAAGTGTGGCAAGTACAGCCTGTACGCCGCCGTGATCGTCAAGAAGGTGGATGCCAAGACCCGCGCCAAAGTCGGTATCAACGCCTTGCTGCGCTCCATCGACGAGTAATCAGCATTGCTGTGATGAAAAGGGCGCCTTATGGCGCCCTTTTGATTTTGGCGCCCCTGTCACAGGCAAGCCATCAGGCTTCGGTTAAGATAGACGGGTCAGGATCGTTTCAAACCGAGGAAGCCCGATGTACGAGAATCTGAAGAGCCTGGGGATCCAGGAACCCACCTCAGTGGACAGCTATACCCTGCGCCAGGAAGCCAATCACGACATCCTCAAGATCTACTTCAAGAAGCAGAAGGGCGAGTTCTTCGCCAAGAGTGTCAAATTCAAATATCCCCGCCAGCGCAAGACCATGCTGGTCGACTCGGGTACCCATGAGTACAAGGATGTCACCGAAATCAACGCCAATCTCAAGTATGTGGTGGATGAGCTGGATAACCTGACTCAGGGCGTGCACACCCAGGCTGACCCGGATATCAAGCAGAAGATACTGCGTGATCTGCGTCATCTAGAAAAAGTGGTGCAGAACAAGATCCGCGATATAGAGCGGGATCTGGAGAAACTCTAGCCCCCCCAACTCGCCAAAAGAGCGCCAAAGTGGCGCTCTTTTTATGGGCAGGCTTTATCCACTGATGACTCTCGATCAGGTGAGCTAAGCATGCCACCTTGTGAACAGAGCCGACTGTTCCACTGCGCCACTTTGGCAACTCCATACCTGCCACGACCCGACTCACGTCGACGCGCACTATCCCGGACCACACATAGAAAGAGGGAGGCTTTCGCCTCCCTCTTCAAACACGCAGATATTCAGGCAACAGGATTAGTTACTCTTAATCCAGATGTCCATCTCGGTTTTCAGGTTATCGGACTTGGTACCGAAGATGGCTTGTACGCCGGAACCAGACACGACCACACCGGCAGCCCCCAGTTTCTTCAGACCAGCCTGGTCAACCTTGGCAACATCGTTCACACCAACCCGCAGACGGGTGATGCAGGCATCCAGAGAAGCGATATTCTCTTTACCACCGAAGGCGGCAACCAGAGCAGCAGACATCCCGTCCTTGCTTTGGCTAACGGTCTCTTCAGCAGTCTCGTCTTCACGGCCCGGGGTTTTCAGGTTCATGGCACGGATAACGAAGCTGAACACCACGTAGTAGATGACCGCGTAGACCAGACCCAGACCTACCAGCAACAGCATGTTCTCGGCACGGGGTGATTGCACCACGAAGTCGATGAAGCCGTTGGAGAAGGTATGACCGTGTACCACGCCCAGGGAGTTGGTCAGCACATAAGCCAGACCAGCCAGTACAGCGTGGATTGCGTACAGCACAGGGGCGATGAACAGGAAGGAGAACTCGATCGGCTCGGTGATACCGGTCAGGAAAGAGGTCAGGGCGGCAGAGGCCATGATACCAACGATCTTGGCGCGGTTTTCCGGCTTGGCAGCGTGAGCGATAGCAAACGCAGCAGCAGGCAGACCGAACATCTTGAACAGGTAGCCACCAGCCAGCTGACCAAAACCGTTACCGGCAGCGCGGGAAGCGTCATCAGCAGTCAGGAAGCAGGTCATGATACCGTGAACAGTTTCACCGGCAGCGTTAACACAGGTACCTGCCTGATAGAAGAAAGGCACGTTCCAGATGTGGTGCAGACCGAACGGGATCAGTGAGCGCTCAACCACGCCGTAGATACCGAAAGCCAGTACCGGGTTCTGGTTGGCAGCCCAGTCAGAGAAGGCACCGATGGCAGCGCCAACTGGCGGCCAAATTACCGACAGGATCACACCCAGGCCGATAGAGACGAAACCTGTGATGATGGGGACGGCACGCTTGCCCGCGAAGAAGCCCAGATACTCTGGTAGCTGGATCTTGTAGAAACGGTTGAACGCCCAGGCGGCGACACCACCGGCGAGGATACCGCCCAGGACACCGGTGTCGATCTTGTCAACACCCATCACTGGCGCCATCACAGACAGGGTGGCGGTCATGATACCGTAGCCAACGATGGCTGACAGACCGGAAACACCGTCGTTATTGGTAAAGCCGAGAGCCACACCGACGGCGAACAGCAGTGCCATCTGACCGAATACCGAGCCACCGGCCTGTTCCATCAAATGGGAAACAATTTCTGGCAACCAGCTGAAGTTTGCAGCACCGACGCCGAGCAGGATACCTGCTACTGGCAATACGGAGACGGGCAACATCAGCGATTTACCAACCTTTTGCAGATTAGAAAACGCATTTTTCATCATGAGTGTATGCTCCTGAATGGATTATCTTCCCGTAAACGCTTCAGTCCAATTGATAGACGATCACGAGCATCATCTTCATCGGCATGAATTCGATTGGGGGGTTGTTTATTTTGACCAGATGAATATAACCCAGTAGATCGGAAATTTCTTCGTTCAGGCGCAAGGGAATAAAAAATTTGGAGGGGAGATCACAAGATAATTCTGAGGGGGAATTAGAAAGAATTGAAGATATAATTCGGCACTGTCATGCTACGCCATTAATATGAAAAGTGCTGTTTCGCATTGTATTTTAACTAATCATAACAATTCCAAAGGAAACACCTTGTAACCAAATGTAACTTATTGCTGTTTTTCTATTTTAGTCTACCGATTAAAAAGGCCTCCAACAAGGGAGGCCTCAAATAAATATTATTCTATAAAGACTGGGCAATATTCAGCCTTTTTGCGAACGCTTGACCGCGTCAATAAAGATGGATTTCGCCTTGGTTGAACCGGCACGCTCGGCCTCATTGACCAGTTGCATCGCCTTGTCGATATCGCCGGCTTTTACCGCTTTCTCGATTTGGGACTGATAGAAGGCTTCGGTCTCGGTCAGCATGGGTGCCACATTGTTGGCAACCCCAGTAGTGGCCAGTGGCACCACCAGTTTATTAGGCGAAGAGTTGACCACCGGCGTATTGGCATCAATCACATCCTGATAGATAGGCTTGTAATAGTTGCTGTCTGTCTTTACGCCACTCAAGTCTTCCACAGAAATGCTGACAACCCCCCAGGGAGAGTGCGGAATGACAGGATCCTTCTCTCCATAGTCAACCACCCCCAGTGACCTGGTCATCAGCTTGGAGGGACTAAAAATGGTCGTTGTCTTATCCAGAGTGCCATGGTCGGTATAGATCACCATATAGCTCTCATTGTTCGGGTTGCCGACATAGGAGCGATCAACGGTAAACACCGCTGCTATTCGATCACCCTGCAGCATGCGCGCCGGCTCATACTTGAACACATCGCTGCCTAACTTGCGGGTCACATTGAATTTGGCATCAAGCATCAAGACTGTCGGGTTGAACAGTGATTTATCAATTAATCCATCGACTGTGATACGTAGATCACCAGAGTTTACGGGTAAACGGAAGGCTAAAAAATAGCTTTTCCCTTCACTGAAATTGTAAACCGGAGAGCTGCCATTGATTGGGATCAACTTGGTCGAACCAAGATGGAGATCCTGAAAAGGCAGGCTGGAGACATCGCGACAGCAGCTACTAACCGTAGCCAATTGGTCCATCGCAACCTCGCGATTTTCCATAATAGACTTGAACTCTTGAGTCGGGGCTACGTTCGTTTCCAACGCAGCACATCCCCCCAGGGCAACAGAGCAGAATACAGTCAAAGCTAATCTGGAATATCTCATTGCGTGACCCTACGAAACGTGTTGTAAAAAAAGAGCCCCCGTCATGCGGGGGCGCTTGTAATCATGTCATGAACAGCTTACCACCAGGCTTCGGCTTGAACACCGAAGGTCCAAACGTCATCCTGTTTCACGCCATTGGAATCCGGACGGAACTGTCCATCAGCATCCAAATAGGAAGCGTAAACACGGATTTCCGGACGGGCCCAGAAACCAGAACCGGCGGACCAGGCTTGTGCCAGGGTATACTTCTTACCGATATCACTGCTTTCGGTACCGTTGTGCGGCTTATTGTTATCGTGGTGGTAACCAAGCTCAGCGATAGTCTTCATTGTATCGTTCCATTTATACATCGGACGAACGACTACAGAGAAGGTTTCCTTGTCAGCGCTGTTATTGTCGATGTCACTGGCAGTCCCGAAGACCAGCTGGTGACCAACTTCGACTTTATCACCCACCGGCAGCACGCCCCAGTTGATGAAACGCCAGCCGTCGCCCTTGGCGGCAGCTTGGCTCAAGCCACTACCAGAACCGCTACCATATTCAACCGCCTGAGCGGCATAACCATCAGCAAAGTACTGAACAACGGTTTTGTTGAAGCCACCCAGCATGGATTGGGTCAACTCTGCGGTCACCATGTGACCATTTCTCTCGAATTCCTTGTCACCCAGAACGGACTTCTGCTCATCGGTCAGATTGCCACGGGCGTAGTTATAACCCAACTCCAGAGAACCATCTTTCCACAGCGGGATGCCTGCATAACGCAGGTCCAGCACGTCAGTGTTAACGCGCTCGTCTACACCAACCCCGCCAACAAACTTGTCGTAATCTTCCCACGGGTCGTTACGCAGCCATGCAAAAGAGAGCTTGCCCGGACCAGCTTGGATATTTTCTACGCCAGCACCGGCACCAGACACATCCCAGTAATAGAAATCTGTGATGTGGATGTCGTGACGTTGGTAGTAACGCTTACCGGCCCACAGGGTAGATTCTGGGGCAAAGCCCAAAACACCTTTGGCTTGAACGTTGAATTGACGCAGAGCAAAGTCGGCATCGTCGCCGCCTGTGCTTTCCCAGTCACGTCCTTGCTGACCAGAAACCATTGCAAACATGGAGTCTACGTAGAAGGACTTGCCATCCTTGTTGTAGGCCTCATGGCCCAGCTGTACTTCGCCGTAGGTCTCGGCTTCGTTGCCCAGACGACCTACTTTCTGTTTGGCGTAAGTTTGCAGGCTGCCGTTGTCGGAAGTACCGACACCAGAGCGCATATAGCCGTGGAAATCAACCGCGAAGGCGGCTTGGGAAGCCAGGGCTGCGGTTACTGCTGCAGCGATCGGAAGCCACTTTGCTTTCATTTTCATTTTCCTTATTCCCGCTGAGAGGAGTGTGATCCTGATATTCAAGTTCTTATCACCATAAAAACGCTTAGGTGATAACCGGGGTCGATTATAGGTAGCCAATTTCGTGACAAACATGAGCTGATTCACAGAATGGCGACAAACTACCCGGTTCATACCAGAGAGGGTTTCATGGGATGCCAAAAGCAAAAAACAAGCAACAACTCACCATTAATGATAAAAAAATGAAAACAATAAAGCTTTGAAAACGATGCCAACCATTAATTCGCCTCAATTATTAAGATGAAAACACCCAAATCAATGACAAAAACATGACTGAAATCGCTTTCAATGCGGAACTTTTAATTTTCTTGCATGTCTGTCATGACAGAAATACATGCTCGGCCAAGCGAAGGGATGCCAGAAAAATAGCCGGATAAAAGGCGAAAAATATGGTCAGTTGAGGCTTGTCTGTCCCGGAAATAAACATCCCCCGTGGTCAAACCAACAGGGGACATATAAAGAACACAAGGAGGGGAAAGCTCAGAGTGAGAGCATGAGTTATTTAAATGTTAATTTAATTATATTAAACCAACACCCTGTTCAGCTTTAAGCACATCAGGTGTGTTATTTTTGTACAAGCTCGCTATGTTCATGTATGAAAAATCTGCCTAATACTGGCTTTCCTACCTGCTTTATCATCTGATTGAACGAAAAAACGGCTCATGCTCTCGCCCTGGGGAAACTAGAGCGTATTTTCCCAACCGGTTAGCCAGGCCAGCGCCACTTTTTCCGGTTCATCGTCGACGGTGGCATCTATCTCCAGACGGGGTAACAACACCCTTGCTCCCAGCTCCTGCAACAGGCCGTCCAACTGACGGCCAGCCCCACAAAAGTGCTCATAGCTGCTATCGCCCAGGGCGATGAGCGCATAGCGCCACCCTTTCATATAGGGAGCCCGGTCGGCCAAGGCGGCGGCGAAGGGTTGCAGATTGGGCGGAATATCGCCCTGCCCTGTGGTGGCAGTGATCACCAGCAGAAAGCGGGAGGGATCCAGGTCTTCCAGCACTGCCTCATCGAAGATTTGGCACTCATGTCCCGCCTGCTGCAACTGCGCAGCCAACGTCTCGGCAACCAGCATGGCCGCGCCATAAACGGTTCCAACCACTATATCTATCTGAGCCATAACAGATTCCTTTGACTGACGTGGCGTTACAGCATGCCACAACCCGGTCGAAGGCAACACCCTGCCTCAAGTGAGCAAGCCAGGGGAAGATCAGTAGTCACTCTCGCTGGCGGGCCAGCCCAGCTCGGCAAACAGTTGCAATACGTCTGGCCCCAGCGGCGCCTGGATCCGCATCGGGACTTTGAGGATCGGGTGCTCGAAACTGAGTCTGCGGGCCACCAGCAGCAGGCGTTCACACCCCAGCTGCTCGCGAAAGAAGCGGTTGTGGCGGCCATCGCCATGGCTGGTATCCCCGACGATGGGGTGGAACAGATGAGCCAGATGGCGGCGCAGCTGATGCTTGCGACCGGTTTTTGGGAACAGCTTGACTAGGCTGTAACGACTGGTGGGGTGCTTCTTGGAAACCGCATGGGGCAACTCGACCTGGTGCAGGCGACGAAACGCGGTGACCGCCTCCTGGGCCGGGCGATCCGGGGAGCTCATGGCGTCGGCTATCTTGTCCAGCTGCTCCTTGAGGGGGTAATCGATCACCCCCTGCTCCGGGGCCCAGCCCCGCACCAGCGCCAAATACTCCTTGTGCACCCGACGGGCGGCAAACGCCTCGGTCAGGGTGCGGGCCACCGCAGGATCCAGTGCAAACAACAGTACGCCGGAGGTAGGGCGGTCGAGGCGGTGCACGGGATAGACGTGGCGACCACCGATAAGATCCCGGGTCATCTGCATGGCGAAGCGGGTCTCGGCCTTGTCGAGCCAGCTGCGGTGCACCAGCAGGCCCGACGGCTTGTTGACCGCCACCAGCCAGTCATCCTGATAGAGCAGGGTCAGTTTCATGGTGCCATCACCCCGCCACCCGACAGGGCCGCGCCAGCCAACATCTGCGTTTGATCGCGCAGAGTCAGGCTCATTTTTCCACCACCTTACCGGTCAGCAGCAGATCGAAGCGAGCGATAAGGCGCAGCAGGCTCGCCATTTCGGCCAGCTCGTTCTTGTAGACTTCGCTCGCCATGGGATAGAGGGAAACGCTGGTGGGCAGCGGCGCTTGCAGCATGACCAGCTGCTCCATGCGCGGGATCAGCACAAATTGCAGCCACTGATCGAAGCTCAGGGTATCGACACAAAATGGCAGCTCGCTCGCCAGGGCCTCTTCACCCGGATGCTCATCTTGCCAGCGCTCCAGCCGCTGCAACTCGGCGGTGAGTTCACCCAACAGGCCGGCTACCAGCAAATATTGATTCATCTCGTCGTCCTCTTGCTCATGACCACATACCGGTCAGCCTCCCCTGTAAAACAGACACTGGCTGGCCGAGCTCATCAAAAAAGGGCGCTACTATACACCGTCCCCCTCCCCCTCTGCCATGTTCCATTGACAAGCTGGACGCAGAGCCAAGCTATGCAGGTGATCATGCTGAACGCGCCTTGGCGCATACAGTGCAGAACAAGGTGAAAGCAGCGGACCATCGAACGGATCTGCCAGAACCACGTCGGTCCATGATGGATTCATGGGCTCGAACAAGCAGGAAGCGCTCATCGGGCCACGTCCTGCTATGTTCTTTTTTTAGCTTTTCTTAGCCGTTGATGACATCTTGCCAAACCAATGCTCCGACAACTTCTGAGCCTGTTTGACTTCCGGTTTGGTCATTGCGGCCTCCAGCTCGTCACGGGCCTGCATGGCTTCATGCATCCCTTCGGTGGCGGCCAAGGAGAGCCAGGCGTAGGCATGTATCCGGTTGCGCGGTGCCCCCAGACCTTTCTCACGCAGCGTCCCCATCCGGTATTGGGCCATGCGGTCACCTTGCTGAGCGGCCAGGCGATACTGCTTGAGAGCCAGCGTGTAATCCTCTTTGCCACCTTGGCCCAAACGCAGCATTTCACCGTAGGCGTATTGCGCTGCCGTGTGTCCCTGTTGAGCGGCCTTGGCATAACTGGCTCTGGCTTGCTCCAAAGCCCCTTGGTCCTGCTGTAACTCCGCCAGCTCAAACCACGCCTTGGTTACGCCACCGTCAGCGGCCAGCGTTAACCAGTGGGCCTGCTGCTCCCGGTCTACCTGCAGCAAGCTCAGTTGGTACTCGGCTTCGTGGGAGCCGTGTCCGGCTGCCAGCTCCAGCCAATAGCGCCCCAAAGCGGGATCTGCGGGGACTTGCTCCCCTGCCAGATATGCCATCCCTAGCCAGAGTTCAGCCTCGGCAGAGCCCGCAGTGGCGGCGCGCTGATAGGCAGCGAAAGCATTAGAAGGAAGCGCCTGTTTAGCTTGCAGCAACAAGGCGTCCGGTTGCTGTTGGGCAGCGGCTTTATCATTCCAGCGCTGGGCAATATCCGGCCGTTTGGCAACCCCTTTGCCCATTTCATAGCGCTGACCCAGCAGGTACTGGGCATCACGGTTGCCCAGTTCTGCCGCTTTTTCTAACCATTTGACGGCATCAACATCAGCACCCGGTTGTTTGCTGTACCACAGTGCCAGGACTAACTGCGCTTCGGCATGATCCCGCTTGGCGGCCTGCTCGAACCAGTCGAGGCATTCACTCACCAGTTTGCCTTGATGCTGCTCCTGGCACATCAATCCCAACCGATAGCTGGCATGGGTGTTGCCAAGCCGCGCAGAACGTTGCCACCACTGGGTAGCAAGCGCCGGATTTTTGGGCTCACCGAGCCCAGCCTGATACCAGTCACCCACTTGCCACGCGGCGTTAGCGCGGATCTGCTGATCAGCGGCCAAGGGGCCCGACTGCTCAGCCGCTTGCTGCATCCAGTGCATGGCATTGGGGTAATCAGGTTGGGCCGCCAGACGTTTGGCCAGCTCGTATTGAGCCTTGCCATTGCCCTGAGTGGCGGCTTGGGATAACTCGGCGTCAGTGCGTGACGCAGTGGAAGAACAGGCGGTTATCATGCTGGCTGCTAGCGCCAGCCATAAGGCTCGATATGTCATGAGAAAATTCTTCGCATAGTGAAAAAGTGATGGATGAGGCACTGCTGTCTTTCTGGCTGATCCGTTATGCTACGCAGCCACCTGATGGGCACAAAACTGATGCGGCGCCTTCCCTGGCCATTAGCCTTGCCTATCAGGTGGTTTGCTGCAGGTGATCCTGCTAGGCCTTCTGCCACTTGGCATACTCAGCTTTATCGCCTCTGGCCAGCAGGAAGGCACAGATGCTCTCTGCCAACTCTGCAGCCATGGCATGATCGTTATCACGACGACAGTTCAGATACTGGGCTAACCAGTTTTGGTACTGCTTCATTGATACCTCTTAAACGGCTATCTAAATCAATTGACCGGATCGGTATCCGTCTTGGGTTGTGCGGCGCGGTAGGCATCCATGATCGGAGCCCAGGCCATACCACTGGGGGTGGGGTATTGCTTGTAGTCATCACCGTATGCTTTATCAAAATCGTCGAACCACTCTTTGTAGACTTTGGTGACAGGATTTTCCTTGTCTTGCGAGGTTTGAATTTCCTTAGCAATCCCCCTGGCCAGCAGGATATCAGGTGTCACTCTGACACTGGTTAAAAATGCTTCCACATAGCCGCCGCTAGCCATACCTAAGCCAATATTATCTCGGCGTACTTCACGCCACTCATCCCTTACCTTGATGCGATAGGGTTGCGCAATCATGCTTTCCAGTTCTGCTGGCAACGCCAGGCTAATGCGATAGCGCTTTTTGTCATGAAATGAAACCCACTCTACTTCAACTGTATCTGGAGCCGTGTGAATATCTCGGCGACCGGCAGTGATCAACCAGCGATAGTCCCTTTCACGAAGCGATTCTGTATCAACTCGGCTAGACGCTCCGTTGGTTGAGGCATCTACCAATTTGCCTTGACGATAAAAGAGTACCTCCGTCACCCACAACTCATCAGCGTTCGAACCCACCATATGGCGCCAGTCCAGTTGTTTGGGGCCGGTAGTGGCAGCCTGGCAGGCTGCGACTAACGGCAACAGCAGCAATAAGAGAATCCAGCGCATGGAAGCCATCATTGCACTGGGTCTGTATCTGTCTTGGGCTGCACTGCACGGTAGGCTTCCATGATAGGAGCCCATGCTTCACCGGTAGGGATAGGGTTTTTCTGGTAGAGAGCACCAAATCGCTCTGTGAACTCATCAATCCCATACTGCCGATTGAGTGGGACTTTCTTGTCATACCAATCGTCAGTCACTTCATGGGCCATACCACTAGCAATCAGAGCGTCAGGCAGTGGATCGAGGCTTCTCAAGAACACCTCTACATATCCTCCAGGGGCAAGCCCCAACACAACGTAGTTACGCTGTGCTATTCGCTCCCCTTTGAGGCGGTAACGCTGCGCCATCTGCTTGCCCAGATCCTTGGGCAGATCCAGCGTGATGCCATACCGCTTCTTGTCGTGATACGACACCCATTCGATCTCAACCTTGTCAGGCACTGGCTGACCGTAAAAACTCCGGCCTTTTCCTACAAACCAGCGATAGCTCTTTTCATTTAACAGCAGCTCGCTCACAGCAGACACGGTTCCATTACTCGACTCATGCGTTCTCACACCTTCTCGAGAAAACAGGGCGCGGGTATGCCAGATTTCATCTGCATTGGACCCAACGCTGTAGCTCCAATCCATCTTGGTCGGACCGTTGTCATTGCATCCCACCAACCCCAGTAACAGTAATGGCAGTAATAACCAGCGCATCATCATTGCACTGGGTTTATATCAGTCTTAAGCTGTGCCGCTCGGTAAGCGTCCATTATCGGGGCCCAGGCCATGCCACTGGGGGTGGGGTACTGTTGATAGGCGTCACCGTATGATTTATCAAAATCGTCGAACCACTCTTTGTATACTTTGGTAACGGGATTTTCCTTGTCTTGCGAGGTTTGAATTTCCTTAGCAATCCCCCTGGCCAGCAAGATATCAGGCTTCACTTTGGCGTTGGTTAAAAACACTTCCACATAGCCACCGGTGGCCATACCTAAGCCAATATTATCGCGGCGTACTTCACGCCACTCATCCCTCACCTTGATGCGATAAGGTTGCGCAATCATGCTTTCCAGTTCTGCTGGCAACGCCAGGCTAATGCGATAGCGCTTTTTGTCGTGGAATGAAATCCACTCCACTTCTACCCGATCGGGGGCGGGGTGAATATCACGGCGCCCCTTTCCTATGCTCCAGCGGTAATCTTTCTCTTTTAACGAGTTGGCGCTAACTGAGCGTAGAGCCCCATTGGTTGAGGCATCCACCAACTTGCCTTGACGATAAAAGAGCACCTCCGTCACCCATAATTCATCAGCATTGGTGCCCACCATATGGCGCCAATCCAGCTGTTTGGGGCCTGTGGGGGCTGCTTGGCAGGCTGCGACTAACGGCAACAGCAGCAATAATAGAATCCAGCGCATGGAAGCCATCATTGCACTGGGTCTGTATCTGTCTTGGGCTGCGCCGCTCGGTAAGCGTCCATGACCGGGGCCCAGGCCATACCACTGGGAACTGGATAGAGTTGATAAGCTTTGCTGTAGTTTTCGTCAAAATCAGCCCAACGATTTTCAAACTGACTGGCGAGCGGGAAACGTTGATCATAGGGGTCATCTGTGACCTCTTTGGCAATCCCCCTAGCCAGCAGGATATCAGGCTTCACTTTGGCATTGGTTAAAAACGCTTCCACATAGCCACCGGTGGCCATACCTAAGCCAATGTTATCTCGGCGTACTTCACGCCACTCATCCCTCACCTTGATGCGATAAGGTTGTGCAATCATGCTTTCCAGCTCTGCTGGCAACGCCAAGCTAATCCGATAGCGTTTCTTGTCATGAAATGAAACCCACTCTACTTCAACTGTATCTGGAGCCGGGTGAATATCTCGGCGACCGGCAGTGATCAACCAGCGATAGTCCCTTTCACGAAGCGATTCTGTATCAACTCGGCTAGACGCTCCGTTGGTTGAGGCATCTACCAATTTGCCCTGACGATAAAAAAGGACTTCATTCACCCATATCTGATCAGCGTTGGACCCCACCATATGGCGCCAGTCCAGTTGTTTGGGGCCTGTGGGGGCAGCTTGGCAGGCTGCGACTAATGGCAACAGCAGCAATAAGAGAATCCAGCGCATTAATAACCTCCCTTTTTATTACCCGTCAGCTTGCGGATCTCTTTGTCACTAACCCTATTGGGCTTGTTAACTAGCCCGGTATCTGCGCTGTAGTGCACATAATCCTGTCGCAACTTTTGGTACACCTCGTCAGGTAAGCGACGAGCCAAGTTGATCACCTCTCCGCGCCGTTTGGCCACATCAACCCATAGCTCATCGAGTTTGGCCAGGTTCACAGTGGGGTATGAAAGAGCGCTGTCCATCCGCAATCCCTTATCGGTAGGATCCCATTTATCGAACGGTACTCCGGCATCCCTCGCCGCTTCCACCATCATGTGCAGCGGTATACGTGAATACTCCCCTTCCACCACCCGGTACAGCACCACATCGACGCAGATGTTTCTATGGCCTCCAGTTTGGCTGCCAGTGATCGGGCCCAGTGACCTGGGGCGCACATTCAGATAGCCAAGCTGAGTGGCATCACTATCGCTAGCCAGAGACACAACGCCTTTAGCCCAGCCTTGTCCGGCGCGCATTTTGGCATAGGCACTGGCATCCCGATACGCCTGGGCATCGGCTGGATGGATGTGCGGCAACTCATCGGAACTGAAGGTCCCGATCACGCTATTTTCAGTGATCAGCGGTGACGCATAGTTGGGATCACGCAAACTCCAGCGGCTGTAATAGCCCCCTCCGATATCAGAGTGGGCGCCGGGAATAATGACCTCGGTAAAACTCTCCGCGATTGCGGTGCCTGCGGCATCGTCGGTGATACGGGTCAAGTCAAAGTGATAACGCCACTCGTCAGCCGCCACGATATGCACCACTCGTTCGGCACAGTCAGGATCCAAAACCACGCTACGTTTGCCCCACAGATAGGAGCTGACCACGGTATCAAGCAGCCCGACAAATTGGATACGCACATCATCACGACTGGCCCAGTCAAAGCCCGCTTTCAAGGGAATATCGGGGTCAGCGGCCATGGCCTCCACCAGAGGGTGATCGCCCTTCTTGTCAATACGGTTTACAAACTGGCGAGCGGCAGATGCGCCTCGGCTAAAGCCAAAGACATCGAACTCGACCTTATGAATGCACTCGATGGTGGGCAGTATGCTCTCAAGTTGTTCTTTTATTTCTGCAACAATCTGGGTACGACAAGCCTGTTCGACACGGGAGGCGCTGGAGGTCTTACCTTTATCAGCCCCCAGACCCACACCGGTGTCATCCTCACCTTGGGTTGTGCCTATCCCCTCAACATAAACCTTCACGATAAGAGACCGCTTACTTGGGGGGAGATACAAGTCATGAGCCTTGCCGATATTGGTGATGTCGTTCTTCTCACTGTTATTCAGACCATCAGGCAACGCCCCTTCAAAACACTGCTCCAGCAATATCTGCTGTTCTTCCGGGCTGCATTGCGCCAAGGCCTCCTCCAATGCGCTTTTCCCCCCCTTGTGCTTGAAGGTGTTGTTGGCGGTGCCATCAAAGAACACCCCGATACGCAGGATATTCAGCTGATAGCCCTTCACCTCAATCACATAGGAGTGCTTGGTGATAAAGCGCGGGGGCTGGGCTTTTCCTGCTTGATGCCCTTCCGGTAGCGGCTGCTCGGGGTCGGTGAGGCAAAGGTCGCCAGTGGTCACCTTGACGAGCTCACGCTTCATATCGCAGTGTCCGAAGAGCTTGTCGGTATAGGGGGGGACCTTGCTGGTCTCGCCTTCTTTTAGGGCTTCACGGGACTGGGCGGCTTTCAACCAAGGCTGGGTTTCCAGCTTGACCGTCACCGGACCGACCGCAAAGCCTTGTACCAGGGTTGGACCGTCTTTCAGGGTCACGGTTTGGGTTTTGCCTGCAGCGTCGGTCAAGGTGGCTTTTTGCCCCTTGAACGAGCGGTTCTGTTCATCCCGAACGTCTATCTCAATCCAGCAGTTACTTTGCTCACAGGGGATGCAGTGGGCGCTGATAGCCATTACACGGCTCCTATCAATTCAGGGTGTTTGTTCAGCCAGTTCTTCACCTGAGCCAGTTCGTCGTTAGTCAGCATCAATGGTGCTCTGATGGCATCGAGCGCCATATTAGCCTGCAACGTGAGAGCGCCAGCCACAATGCCATCAAGGACGTCACCTTCTAACCCACCTTGATTGGCCTGCTTGAGGACTGTGGCAATTGCGGCTTCCGGATTGGGATGACGCGCCATCATATCCTCCATGCGCTGCCAGAAGTGGCGCGAGAGGATGTAGGCGTGACGGCTTTCGTCATACAGCGGTGCCAGGTGGTGAGGCTGGACGCGAAACCAGGGTGCTTGGCGGGGAGTAAATTCGGCATCAGGCGTGCGTAGCCAAGCGCTGTCGTTAGCCCACAGGCTGGAGCAGGGGCCGAGCACATCATCGAGCTCCTGCTGACTCATGGTGGCCAGCATCTTGGGAAAGACCCGATTATCGGCATAACGCAGCCACATCACTTCCCCTTCAAACGCCACCTCTATCAGGCTTTGCCAATGCTTCTGAACAACATTCACAGGTTCGCTACTAAGGAAATAAAAGCCGCGAAGTTGTGGGTGAGCAACAATAAACTCACCTGAGGGAAAGGGCAGTAACCAAGGACCTTGTTCAGCTTGATCGGCAAAGGCAGTGCCAGCAAACAGGGGACAAGCATCTCTACCACCTTGTTCGCAAAACGACAAGATTGCTTGATGATCTGCAACTGCATCAACAATTGCAAAACGCTGACATGCATCTGATGCAATAAACCTCTCATCGTTAAGTGGAAAAGGTGACATACACTTCCTCTAGGAGATAAATTTAATTTTCTTGCTGGCTAATTGGGTGATCTTGTTATCTTTTAAACTGATCAAGACGTCTTCAGACAATCCCTTTATCTTGAGTTTGTTTCCTGAGCGGGCGAGCAGAGCATAGGCATAACCAGCTCGAGGAGCCCTACTGGTAGTCTTGGCTTGGTTATAATCGAATATTACAACTCTGGGGCTAGTCTTATTAATTACAGTTCCCTCTTTACCCATATAAGTAATGATTGCCCCTTCGTAGGAATTAAAGATATCAAGTAACGAGTTATTGTGCTTGATCAATACATCGGTGTTACGCCCAGTCAACACTGTGTGACATGCTGCTGTCGTCGTAATACCATCAACTCCAGTTTTCCAATCCATACCACCAGGTTGACCTGTATGGTAGGCATAGAAAAATTCATGGTCATAAGCATACATCATGGTGCAACCACTCAATGCACCAGAAGTAACGATAACAGGATATCCATCAACTAAGGAATTAAGCTCAAGACGAATGCCTATTGTCCCTGCTGTACCATTGACTACATTGATCAAGGAAACATTTTTTCCTAGCGTTTCTTTCCCCCAATAGGATCCGATTTGCAATCCACCTTCACATGAAGTCGCCTGTTCACCTGTAGATGTTATAATTTTATCACTAAATAACGCATCCTCGCTGCTATAAGGCCTCGGCATATCTAGCTGTACTAGTGCATCAACACGGCAAACGTCAAACTTGAGTTCAATAGAATGGGATGCATCCCCAACTAATAGGCCGCGTGTTTGCAAAGGCGATATATACCCCCTCATTAACCTTTCTGTATTTTTGTTTGGCTTAAACGACGTTTGAGTCGAGCTCCCCCTAGAGGCAGACAAAGGAGCACCTAGGGACTTGACTGAATCATTTGAAAAAGCACATGGCTTCACTAGCGGGGCCATGGACTCCATGCTTTTTTGAATAGCACTCGCAGGGATAGTCGCTGGTGGTACTGGCGGCACCTTGACCGCCCCGGGCAAACCGGGCATTTGCCCTGCCCAGCCCGAGCCAGAACCGGGGCTGCCGCCAGAGTTCATCTTGATGGAGCCGCCAGAGAGGGTGACACCACCGGCATCAATCTTCACAAAGCTGCCGCCGACTTTCAGGGTCAGTTCGGCCCCGGCCTCCATCACGATTTTCATGCCCGCCTTGTGGTGCACTTCGCTGCCAGCATCAACCAGCAGTGACTGAGCCAGCTTCTGGTGCATGGAGGCATCCACCGTCAGCGAATAGTCAGCCTTGATGTGGTCGCGCTTCTCGCCCTCGACTGTCAGGTGGTCGTTGGCCTTGATGCGGGTCACCCGCTCGTTGTCGATATCACGATGCTCGTCATGCTTGATATGCCAGGCCGCGTCGTTCTCGATTAGCACGTTCAGGTCTTTCTGACCGTGGATGTAAATCTCTTCCTGCCCCGCCTGGTCTTCAAAACGCAGCTCGTTGAAGCCCTCGCCCTGATGAGTTTCGGTGCGCAGCACGGTGCGCGTCTTGTTGGCGGGCAGCTCGTAAGGGGGGCGGTTGGTGGCATGGAAGGTGCGACCGGTAACGATGGGCTGGTCGGGGTCCCCTTCCAGGAAACTCACGATGACTTCGTGGCCGATGCGCGGGATGGCCATCATGCCGTACTGGCCACCGGCCCAGCCCTGACTCACCCGCACCCAGCAGGAGCTCTGGTCGTTGGAACTGCCGTAGCGGTCCCACGGGAATTGCAGTTTTACCCGGCCATGCTCGTCGCAGTGAATCTCCTCCCCTTCAGGCCCAACCACGCTGGCGATTTGCGGGCCGTCGACCATTGGCTTGTGGGGCGCCTCGGGGCTGCCGATGCGGGCGCGCCAGGTGGTACTCGCTTTCACTACGCCAAATTCGTTGTGGTAAACGGTCGGGCCGCTGCCGCCCTCTTCCTCCAGCGCCTGTGGCTGTTCGCCGGTGTGGCGGATACGGACGATTTGCCAGTCGGTGTTGAGGTTACCGTTCGGATGCTCGGTGAGTGAAAATGTCTGGCCCGGCAGCAGGGCCGCGCTGTTGGACTTGCCACTGCCGCTGACCGCGTCATTGCGCAGGGCATCGAGCCGGTGCTGGGCAAAGGCCTTGCCACTGCCGTCCTGCTTGTAGCGGCCCGGATAGTCAAAGTGCTGGTAAGTGTCGCGCTGGTGCTCCAGCTCAGCCCCCATTTTCTTCTGGGAGAGACCGTAAGCCGGGGTCTTGAAGCTGTAGTCCTTGAGCTCCACGTCTGAGGGGCGCACTGATTCTCGGTAGTGGAACTGGCGCACATAGGCGCCCTGTTCCAGCGAGCGATTGCCGAGGTTGAAAAAGAGCTCGGGGCCAGCTGTTAATGCCGCCGCATCGTCGGCAAAGACGATACGATGCTTGCCTGCTTCAAACTCGTGGAAGTAGAACAGCCCCTCTTCGGCAGCAAGGCGGTTAACGAAATCGAGGTCGGTTTCTCGATACTGGACGCAGTATTCACGCTGGGCGTGTTCGTTTTTCAGCGCAAAGGCGTAATCGGTGATGCCGTGCTCTTGCAGCAAAATGGAGAGGATTTCGTCAGGCTTTTGTGCCTGAAATATGCGGGAGTTTTGGCGAAGCGAGAGTCGCCACAGCTCCGGCTGCACCCGCAGCTGATAGCGGGTACGGCGAAAGCCGCTGTCCCCTTGCGCAAAATCGCTCACTACCCCGCATACCCGGCGCTGCAGCTCGCCGTGGTACCACACCATCAGCTCGCAGGGCTGGTCAAGCACGGCGCCAACGTCGACGTCAGGCTCCGGGCTCGCCAATTCCAATCGCAACTGGAACGGCCCGTTCAGTGCCTCTTCCAGCGCAAACTCGGCCACCACGAAGGTGGTCTCGGGCAAGGCCCCTACCTTAACGGTAAATTGTAATCCTGTGCTGTCTGCCATCGGTGAGCGCCCCTGAGATGTCATGCGGCCCCGCACAATCGGGAGCCATTCAAACTGTGTGAGAGATCCGTCATCGCCCCGGCGTTTCTGACACCATGGCTGCCGCACGCCCTTGACGGCGTGCAGCAAGACGTGAACTCGTCTTTTTTCTTGTGCCCACTTGCGCAGAGCAAACAGGCATAAGAAAAAATCGCCGGGATGGAAAAGTGAATAGCAAGCGGCAGGAGATCCCCGTCAAACACGCAGATGGCAAAAAGGGCACCGCAAGCAGTGCCCTTGTGTACCCCGTTACGCTTCGATCGGGGCGCGCCAGTCATCAGCACCAGAGGTACCGGCAACGGTGTGCTCCCAGTCAATCTTGCGGTAAGCAAGAGAGACCTGGATAAGCTGGGTGAAGTCGGATTTCGCCGGGTCTTGGCAGTGCGGCATCTGGCAGTCGATGTCAACGATGGTGGCATCGGTCAGCACGGTAGAGAAGAAGTGCTCCTGCTTGCCTTCCACAGAGGTGCGGTACCACTTCAGGGTCACTTTCGGCAGCATCTCGCCAGAGGCCAGGGAGTTGTACATCAGCGGCACAGCTTTGTTCAGCGCAACGGTGAATTTGAACGGCTTGTGGACACGCTGACCAGCAGGCTGACCGGATTGCGGGTCAGTCGGTACAGTTACCTGGTGATTGAACTCTTGCACCAGCATCTCGTCTTCGTGACCTTGTACGAAGATGTTACCGACGGAGTCGGAGGTGAAGGCACCGGCAGTGATGTTGCCCTGAGTTTTACCTTCGATGCTGATATAACATGGAGTTGGCATGTGTATGCTCCTAAATAGGTTGGTTAAATGAACTAGCACTCGACCAAACCCTTAGCAGTGACCATGCCACTTTTTAGATCTCTTATTTATCAGTCACTTACCTTCCAGACCACACACCGAACACTCAGCCACGAGCAATTTCTCGCTCAAACAACCAAGATACATCGTCAAATGTTGCGCATGCAGCAATTTAATCTGTAATGTGAGCAATTTATTGCACAAAACAGAATCATTGACCATCCTCATCAACGTTCCTCACTAACGCAGCATCGATATTGAGCCGCACCAGCCCCTGCTTGAGCGCCCAGGATATCGCCTGGCTTTTATTGCTAGCTCCCAGCTTCTCGGCAATACGCTCCAGGTGAAAGGTCACCGTTCTAGGGGTGATGCCCAATATCTGGGCAATATCGCTCACCTGTTTCCCCTCTGCCGCCCATTGGCATACCTCCAGCTCCCGCAAGCTTAAAGGGTCACGCGGTGGCATTGCTGACGAACACACTCGTGCGACGGCTTCGAAGACATGGCTTGATAGCCAGCTAAGAAAAGGAACCGCGCCAAGCCATTGATGTTCAGTGCGTGGTGTCCGCGTGATAAGAGAGAGCAGCCCTACATGACCGTTAGGCCCATGCCAGGGGATCGTGATGCCATCACGCAGACCAGCATCATGTGCCTGCAGCATCACCTCAAGCCCATCGATATCTTGTTGGTCGCAACACTCGGTGATGAGATTAGCCCACAGGATCGGCGTGCTCTGCGTCATCCCTTTGCGCACCACAGGGTCTACAGTAAAAAATCCCTTCTCGTCATAAGTCTGCACCCACGGGGCAGGACAGCCATTGAAAATGCGCACCTCGGGACGCTGGATAGAGCTTGGCGAGATGAACCCCAGCCGAAAGTGGTCAAAGCCCATCTGCAGGCTGAGGGCGCGCAACAGCGCGACTATGGTGTGCTCGTCAGTGGCCGTGTCGAACTGGGTGATGAGCGTCAGTGCGTCGGCAGTATTGAGAAAATGAAACGGGGTAGTGGTCAAGCATTCAGCTTACATGCGATAAAACGTACTAAATAGTACCAACAATCAAACAGATAGCACACGCCCTCACCAGGAAATAAGAAAATGGCTACGCAATCAATCGGCATGAGCCCACAGGCCTGGATTAGGAACTCGTCAATCTGACGGTCTTGCGCGAGCTGCGCAGCCAGGTATTTGGGCGTGCGGCCCTGACCGGTTCAGGTGCGCGCTTGCCCATTCTCGACATAACGGTACGTCGTGCAGATGCCCGTTTCGCTTCGGGGCTGGTAACGGCGGCAGGAGCAGTGCCAACCGGCATTGTTGCCCAAATCGATGCGGTTGGAATGGCATTAACTGAGAAGGCGGTGATCTGATCACCACCATTCCTTTCAAGTCTGCATCCATGGGCAAGGCGCTTCACCCCATCACCCACAGGTCTTAATACAACAAGTCTCTGATTAACCGTGGCGCTCTCACCTTCCGGGTTGATGCCGACGCCATGAACAACGGGTTCCATCACGGGCGGTGGGCCGAAGTCTGCTCCTCACTGGCTATCTGATATAACCGCTTTATAATCGGCCCGCATCACCCTTAGCCGGATCACATCATGTCTACCATCAACACGCTGACCGAGTTTCTGACCCAGGCCGATACCCAGTTTCAACTGTTCGACATGGGTCGTCAGGTGCGGCCGCTACCGAGCGATACCTTCGTGCGCATCGAGCAGCAGCAGGAACCCTATCCCTGGCCCCTGCAACAGCACGCCTGGCTCGGCGTCCACTTCTTCCAGCCAGCGGAGTCCAGGCACTACCTCTGGTTCCTCAAGTTTGCGCTCGATGAGCGCGGCCTGCTCATCGGCAGCGGCCCCAAACTCTTCATGGATCAGGTGGTCGAGACCCTGGGCTACAAGCTGACCGGTGATCTGGATGAAGAGAAGGCCCAGCGACTGGCCGACAACCCCTACACCTTCCGCCCGGCCGAGGCCAAGATGGCCAGCCTGCATGCCAAGCTGGCCCGCCAGCTGGAACAGGCCCCTTCCGCCTACTACGACGCCCTGTGTCACTATCTGGCAGCCCCCGGTGACGAAGGCTGGCAGGCGCTGGGCCTGCAAGGCTTCGCCGACATGGCCGAGCGGCTGCAGGACGAGCGCAATCTGTCACTGGTGTGCAAGGCGCTGCCAAAGCTGCCCCAGGCGCCGCTCTACGCCCTGTGCCAGAGCCTGGAAAATGTCCCGCTGCCACCGGCCGTGCAGGGTGCCCTGTTCGAGCGCATCGGCAAGGAGCAGGAGGGCGCCGAGCCCGACCCCGAAACACTGGCCTACCTGTGCCGGGCGCTGGCCTCGTGCAACGGCAATACCATGCGTACCAACAAGCTGCTGACCCTGCTGCAAACCCAGCCGAGCCCGGCCCTGCTGCTCGCCATCGCCGGTCGCCTCTGGCCCGACCTGAAGGTGCCGAACCTGCTCGGTCTGTTCCTGGAGCAGTTGGCGCTGCAACCGACCCAGTTCTTCAATCAGGTGTTTGCCGAGCTGGTGACCCTGCCAGCCCTGCGCGATGATATGCTGGCCAGATTGCGGGATCCGGCGCGAAGCGATGCGCTAGGTCAGGCCATAGGTCGCCTGTTTGCCGCAGCGTAACGGTCGATGGAATAGCGGCCGGGTGGCTCGCCACCCGGTCCACACAAGGCCACATCACACAGAAGGAGCCCTCGATGGGTGAAATGCTCGGTATCTTGCTGCTTATCTTCATCGGCGCAGCCTTCTGGCATCAGCGCCGCCAGGCCGAGCTCGCCTGGCAATACATGCGCCGTTACTGCCAGCATCACGATTTGCAGCTGCTGTCGCTGGCACGCAGCCACCGTGCGCTGGCGCACCAACCGCTGCGGCTCTTGACCTACTACGAGTTTGAATTTTCCAGCGATGGTGAGAGCCACTATCAGGGACAATTGCGCATGCAGGGACTGCACATCGTCGGCGTCGACCTGCCCCCCCATCGCATGCCATCCCAGTAAGCCAGCCAGTGCGGCTCCCGCTGGCCAGAGACCAAGTCGGGCCAGCCACTTTGCCTCTAACGTGTGCCATCGCAATAGCAAGCCGGCACGGATCCGGACCTATAATTTTTCAGGAATGCCTCCCGGGAGAGATGAGATGGAATTCCTGACCCACGACCTGTCCGCCCTGTTTGCCCAGCTTGGCCTGGCCAACGACGAGTTGAGCCAACACCGCTTCATCCACGAACACAGGCTGGACAATCAGACCCTGCTGCCCGAGGCCGCTTTCTGGACCCAATCCCAGGCCAACTTCCTGCGCGATGCGCTCTGGGATGATGCGGACTGGTCAGAAGCCATCGATCAACTGGATGTGCGGCTGCGCCAGAGCGATTGAGCCTCCTCCTCTCGCCAGCCCGCTTTCCAGACGAAGGCGGTTTGGTTAAGCTCTGTGCCCCGTCCAGCCCGTATTACCGCCATCCTGCGCAGGAGCCCTCATGTCCGCCCAAGAGATCATCCGCATTGCCAACGAACTGGCCGCGAAGGGGATCACCCCCTCCACCGCCATGGTCAAGGCTCGCCTCAGCCAGCCCGTGCCCATGGCCGAGCTGCTCAAGGTGCTGAGCCAGTGGAAACAGCAACCCCAGCCCACAGAATCATCCGCGGCCACCACGCCTACGGTTGCCAAGCCCGAGATGGCGGCCGATGCCGTCAACCTGCAGCAGCTGAGCGAGCAGCTCAACCGGCTCGAGCAGAAGGTCGATCGCCTGACCACCCTGCTGCTTCAACGCCAGCCGGACTGAGCCCCATGTACATTCTCGAACTCAGCTTTGAATGCTATCGCGATACCTCCCTCGGTGAGGCCGAGCGGGCCATCGTCAACTACCTGGACATGCTGCGCTATCAGGGCCAGATCCTTGGCCGGGAGTTTCCCACCAGCATGCAGCAGGGTCAGTTCATCAGCCGGGTAGTCTGCCCCGAGCAGGACAGCCTGCACCCGGACAACCAGAGCGAGCAGGTCAAACTGGCCGAACAGCAGCTCAATCAGGCGGGACTGCTCGCGCCAAAACTCCAGCTGCAAGGCGTGGATCTGCTCTCCGATAGCACGGATCCTTGCGGCCACACCGACGAGCGGCCGAGCTGGATGCTGCTCTACACCAGCTTCCTGCACACCTGCTCGCCACTGCGCTGTGGCGACCACTTCGCCCCCATACCGCTCTATCGGCTGCCCGCCATTGCCAACGGTGACCACAAGCAGATCATCAAGTGGCAGGAGGATTGGGAGGCGTGTGATCAGCTGCAGATGAACGGCTCCATCGCCGAACACGCGGCATTGCACGAAATAGGCGAGGTAGGCAGCCGGCTGCAACGCCGTGGCAGCGATCTCGGCAAGCGGCTGGAGGCCCTGAGCGGCATTCCTACCTATTACTATCTCTACCGGGTCGGCGGGCTGAGCGCCGCCGAAGAGAAGGCCCGCCCCTGCCCTGGCTGCGGTGGCGAGTGGGCGCTAGCCGAACCGCTGCACGAGATCTTCGATTTCAAGTGCGATCCCTGCCGGCTGATCTCCAACCTCTCCTGGGACTTCAAGGATTAGGCGCCACGCCAACCTGTGATAAAGGGGCAATGAAAAAGAGCCTTGCCAAGCGGCAAGGCTCTTTTCGTTCGAATTGGTGCAAGGCCCCTTATTGCGGCAAGGTCTCCAGCCGCGCGAGAAAAGCGGACAAGGAGGGCGCCAGCACCAGACGGCGACCGGAGTCGAGCCACTCCAGCCACACCTGGCCACTCTCATTATCAAGGGAGATCAGCGTCATCTCGTGGCGGGTGGTGGCGATGAAGATCGATGGCGCACGCTTCAACTTGCGCAGCATCAGCAGGTGGCCGATGAGGTTTTCCCTGAGCAGGTCCAGATCCGCCTCGTTCCACGGCAGGATCAACTCAAGGCGCAACCCCTTGTAGGAACAGGGAATGGGGCGGCTGAACCAGTGGCCAAACAGGGCAAGGGCTGCGGGATGCAGCACCAGCTCCAGCGCATCGGCCATGGCCGTGAAATCCGCGGGTTCGCTGCGCTGATACGGACGCCAGGCGACCCGCCCTTCTCTGGGCTCATCCAGCTCGCAAGGGGAGCGCCAGTCTGCCTCCCATTCACACAGGGGCAGTCCTCGCCTTGCCTCGCCATCACGCTGCCAGCGTAAAAAAAAGTGTTCCAGGGCAGACAAGACTTGATCCGACATCGAAATTCCCCACAATTGCTGCCAAAGTCCGCTATTGCACCATCAAAGCCGTGAGCAGACAAGGTGAAGCGCGAGACACCGCTACTTGGCGGCTATCCTCCCGCGGCACCGACCTGGGGCCAGGCTGCCAGTGCAATGGCTCATTCAACGTCCGGATCATCAAACACATGAGCAAACAAGAGAGATACGCAGGTGCCCACGCCTTGCAGGGGCTGAGCCTGGGCCAGCAGTCTGCCTACATCAGCCAGTACTGCCCGGCCCTGCTGCAACCGGTACCGCGCAGCCTGAACCGCGACGACCTCGGCCTGACCGGCACACTGCCATTCCAGGGTTGTGACGTCTGGACCCTGTACGAGCTCTCCTGGCTCAATGCCAAAGGCAAGCCCATGGTCGCCGTCGGCGAGATCTCAGTCCCGGCCACCAGCGTCAACCTCATCGAATCCAAGTCGTTCAAGCTCTACCTCAACTCCTTCAACCAGACCCGGTGCGACTCGCTGGAAGCGGTACAGGCGCTGCTGGTCAAGGATCTCAGTGCCTGCGCCGGCAGCGATGTGAGCGTCACCCTGTTCCCGCTGACTCAGGCACCTCATCACATTGCGACCCTGCCGGGGGAGTGCATCGATGAGCAAGACATAGACGTGGACTGTTACGAGTTCGATGCCGAGCTGCTGCAAGGGGCGGCGAGCAATGAGGAGGTGGAAGAGACACTGCACAGCCACCTGCTCAAGTCCAACTGCCTGGTGACCAGCCAGCCGGACTGGGGATCCGTGGTGATCCACTATCATGGCCCGCGACTGGATCGGGAAAAACTGTTGCGCTACCTCATCTCGTTTCGCCAGCACAACGAGTTCCACGAGCAGTGCATCGAGCGGATTTTCACCGATCTCAAGCACCTATGTCGCCCTAGCCAGCTGACTGTCTATGCCCGCTATACCCGCCGTGGTGGACTGGACATCAACCCGTTTCGCAGCGATTGGGAAGTTCCCCCAGCCAACCTGCGCCTTATCCGCCAGTAAACGCCGGGCGCAGTTGACAAAGAGGGGCCTGGATCCCAGGCCCCTTCCTCCCCCCCGCCAGTAAACGCTGGACGTGCAGGGGGGGGCTTGGATAACATGCCCACACCCCTGTGCTGTCCTTAATCCAATGAATCAACTGTTTTTTCTGGCAATGATGATGTCCTCCCTGTCGGCTCCTAATTTGGATCTGGCCAAGGAGCAGTTGTCTATCGATCTGCAGCAGGCCCAGACCCTGGTGCTCACCGATCCTGCCAGATGCGTCCAGATCACCTCGGCCTTCCTGACGCGCACAGCCAATAACCCCAAGCAAATCATCAGCAATCGCCAGGAGTACGGCTATCGCGAGCCATTGCTGAGCTATGGCACGGCCGCCCAGGCCACCAGCGCCCATCTTCTCAAGGGGGAGTGTCTGCTGCAACTGGGCCAGTTCCAGGCAGCCCAGAAGTCGCTCGATCAGGGCATCGCCATGGCTGCCAAAGAGCAGCAACTGGAGTTGCAGGCCCACGGCCTCTATCTCAAGGTCCGCAGCCAGAATCTGCAGGATCACTCCCATGGTGCCAGCGCAAGCCTGCTCGGCCAGCTGGAGACCCTGCTCAGCAACCCCAGCCTCAAAGAGAGCCAGCTGCAGGTCTACAGCCGCTTGCTGCGCACCAACGCCAGCATAGAGGCACACCAGTTCGACGAGGCTAAACGCCAGCTGGCCGAGGCACGGCGCTGGGCAGACAAGACCAGGGAGCCGCTGGCCAGTGCCTGGGTCAGCGCGGTGAGCGGCGATCTCTACCATGCCCTCAGGCAGCCCCAGCTCTCCCTCGGTGACTACATCGACGCCCAGCAACAGGCCAGGGGGCTGCAGGATCCCCTCTTCCTCGGGCTGCTGTCGAACCAGATAGTGAACCTCTATCAGGCGGAGCATGAACCGCAGAAGGCGCTGCAGTATGCCAATGAGGCCGCCAACTACTTTCATGCCCTCGGCAACCCCTCCCTGCTCAGCGATTCGCTGATCGTGCTCGCCCGCCTCAACCGGGAGCAGGGCGAAATGAACATGGCGCTGGTCTACTTCTTCAATGCGCTGGATCTGCTGGACGAAGGCAACAATCGCACCCGCATCGCCCATCTCAAGTACGAGATAGGCAAGACCTATCTGCAAACCGGCAACCTGACTCTGGCCCGCAACTACCTCACGGCGGCCCGTCAATCCCACGAACTGGGGGACGACAAGGAGCCGCTCATCGACACCCTGCTGCTACTGGGTGAGCTGCACCTCAAGCAGAAGGAGGACGGCATCGCCATCCTGCAGCTGGAAAACGCGCTGGCGCTGGCCAACCAGATCGGCGATGCCCAGCGCCAGTTCGAGATCTTCCGCCTGCTCTCGGTGGCCTACGAGCAGAAGGGCCACCTCCAGCAGGCGCTGGACAGCTACAAGCATTTCCACCAGCGCAGCGAGCAGGTACGCCAGCAGCAGGTCGATCTGGAGCAGGAGGCGATCCGCGACAACTATGTCCAGGTGGAGCGGGAGCAGCAGATCAAGGAGCTGGAACAGCAGCTCAAAACCAGCCGGCATCAGCAGGATCGCTACCTCTGGTCGAGCGTCATCACAGGCCTGCTGCTGACCCTGTTCATCTATTTGTTCTTCACCCTCTGGCTCAAGCTCCGCGTCGCCCGCCTGCAAGGCAAGCAGCGGGGTGAGGCCATCTTGATCGAGCCGCGCACCGGCTTGGCCAACTGGCAGCGGCTGATGAACCGTTGGCCGCGCGAGATGGCCAGGCGCCAGCAAACATCAGAACGCTGGTATCTGAGCGACCTGCCCACCAGCGAATTTGACGACAAGCTGCACTATCTGTTGTTTAGAGTGCCCTTCCTGGTCAACAGCATGGAACATCACGGCTATCAGGTGAGCCGCGAGATAGAGCAGGCCTTCGGCAGCTATGTCAACGGGCTGACACCGCAGGATGGGCGCATCTATGACCTGCGTGAAGGTCATTTGCTCTACGTGGTGCCCCAGCGCCATGTGGAAGATCTGCACCGGCTGGCCCAGGATCTGCTCGCAACCTTTGCCGCCTTCCCCTGCCAGCACCCGCTGGAACGCCACATCAGCCTCGGCATCGTCAGCCACCCCTTCCTGCCCAAGGCAGCGACCGCCCTCGATCACCACGGCCTGTTCGACCTCTGTTATCTGGCACTGGCAGGAGCGATTCAGCTCAGTGAAAAACATCAGCAAAGTGTCTGGCTGGAGCTGGCCGCCATCGATTGCCAACAGGCCGCTTTTTTTAATGGGGATGTGTGGCAATGCTGCTTGATGGCAATTGACAAGGGACTGGTAAAAGTAAATTCTTCTCATGAAAAGCAATGGGTTAATTGGCTTCGACTTTCACGGACGAAAGCGCCGGATGGCCAATGACAACATAGATAATCAATTGGGTCTGGAACCGGGTTCGACCGCCGTTGCTATCCAACACAAAAACGATAATGACAACAGGGCGACCTGAATAATGAATGATATCGCTGCCGTAGCAGGACAATTGGCCAGACTCAGGGAATCCCTTCAGCAAAAGCAGCTGGAGCTCGACGGCGTGCTCTCGTTTTCCGATGCAGAGCGTGCTCGCGGCATCCAGTTTATCAACAAGTTGATGCTCTCCTGTCGTGGCTTCGACCGTGAGCTGGACAATCGCTTCGCCAAGCTCAAGCAGAAACTGGATAACAATCCCGCATTCACCTCGCTGGACGCCGATCTGCTGGCCATTGAAAAACTGCTGCAGCAACACAGCAATGCGCTGGAAGAGTCCATTACCCTGACCAAGTCCGCCATCGACCTTGGCTCCAAGCAGCTCAAGTCCATCAAGGGCTTCCCGGAGGATACCCGCAAGTCCCTCAAGGCGTTTCTGGCAAGTCCGGATGGCTATGGCATTGGCGATCATCAGAAGAAGGTGATCCGGCTGCTGGAGTTCTACCAGCAGGCCATCAAAATCCAGCTGCTACCGACCCAGCCCCTGCAGGATCCCGTCGCCAGCACGCCTGTCATCGCTATAGCCGAACTCTCTTGCCCCGAGCCAACCATCCCGTTTGATGCCAAGACCCATGCCCACATAGCCGACGAGTTGCAGCGGCTCATCACAGAGCTCGACTTTGCCGGTGCCATCGGCGAGAGGCTGGCGGATATCCGTCGCCAGCTGCTCCATGGCATCACGCCGCCGCAGCTGGCCGAGATCTGCCTGCAGGTGATCGAGCTCATCATAGAGGGCACCCGCGAGGAGCGAAAATCCTCCCAGGCCTTTCTGAGCACCCTCAACGAAAGCCTCTCGGCGGTGCATTTCAGCTTCACCGAATCCCTCGACGAAGGGCGCGCCCTGCAAAGCGCCACCCAGGATACCCGTCAGGCCATCGACAAGGAGCTGCGCGCCATCGACCATACCCTGGCCAGCAACGACTCATTCGATGAGCTCAAGGGCGCTATCTCGGGCCACATGGGTGCCATCAATCTGCTGTTACAGGACAGGGAAGCCATGGCCGCCCGCGAGCGTCACCTGCTCACCCGCCTCTCCAACATGGAGGCCAAGCTGCGACTGATGAAGGAGGAGACCGCCGAGTACAAGAAACGGCTCACCATCCAGAAACACAAGCTGTTCCTCGACAGCCTGACCCAGGTGCATAACCGGGCAGCGCTGGACGAGCGGCTCGAACTCGAATACAAGCGCTGGCTGCGCTACGGCACACCACTCTGTCTGGCCATCATCGACATCGATCACTTCAAGAACATCAACGACAACTACGGCCACATGGCCGGTGACAAGGCGTTGAAGGTGGTTGCCAAGGCGCTGCTGGGTGCCCTGCGTGACACCGACTTCATCGCCCGCTTCGGCGGCGAGGAGTTTGTAGTGCTGCTGCCGAACATCAACCCCGAGAAGTACCAGAAACCGCTGGAGACCCTGCGCCAGACCATCAAAAGTATCCCGTTCCGCTTTCGCGATGCCAGGGTCGAGATCACTATCTCCATCGGTGCCACCCTGTTCCGGGAAGGGGATAACACCTCGGATGCGTTCGAACGGGCCGACAAGGCGCTCTACAGCTCCAAGCATTCGGGCCGGGATCAGGTCAACCTGGGCTAATGGCAGTCTAAAAAAGCAGCAAACGCACTTCTTCCCTATTCCCCTGCCCCACCGCTTACCTCTACTATCAAATTCAAGGGATTCCACATGGCATCCCGTTTTCTCCCCAGGGAAAAGCACAACGATAACAAGCGAGTGAAAGGGGAATCTATGATTACGCACATCAATCCTGTCGGCAGCATGGACTTGCTGTCACAACTCGAGGTCGATCGCCTCAAACAAACAGCCTCCAGCGATATCTATCAACTGTTTCGCAACTGCTCGCTGGCAGTGCTCAACTCAGGTAGCCATACCGACAGCTCCAAAGAGATACTGGAGCGTTTCAAATCCTTTGATATACATGTGATCCGGCGCGAGCGTGGGGTCAAACTCGAACTGTTCAATGCCCCCGAACACGCCTTTGTGGATGGCGAAATCATTCGTGGCATTCAGGAGCACCTCTTCTCCGTGCTGCGCGACATCCTCTATGTCTCGACCCAGCTGGAGTCGAACCGGCTGGTCAACCTGACCAGCTCCACCCACATCTCCAACGTGGTGTTCGCCATATTGCGTAACGCCAAGGCTATCCTGCCGGGTGCGGATCCCAATCTGGTGGTCTGCTGGGGCGGCCACTCCATCAACGAAATCGAGTACCAGTACACCCGCGCGGTGGGTAACGAACTGGGGCTGCGCGAGCTCAATATCTGTACCGGCTGCGGCCCGGGGGCCATGGAAGGGCCCATGAAGGGCGCCGCCGTCGGCCACGCCAAACAGCGAGTGCGCAATGGCCGTTACATAGGGCTGACCGAGCCGTCCATCATAGCCGCCGAGCCGCCCAACCCCATCGTCAACGAGCTGGTGATACTGCCGGATATCGAGAAACGGCTGGAGGCCTTTGTGCGTCTGGGCCACGGCATCATCATCTTCCCGGGCGGTGTCGGCACAGCCGAAGAGCTGCTCTACCTGCTCGGCATCATGATGCACCCCGCCAACGAGCGGCAGCCCATACCGATTATCTTGACCGGTCCCAAGGAGAGCGCCGATTACTTCCGCGCCATTGATGACTTCGTCAAGGCAACCCTGGGTGAACCCGCCACCAGCCTCTACCGCATCATAGTCGGCGATGCGCCGGAAGTAGCCCGGGTGATGAAGGAGGCAATGCCGAAAATTCGCGAATATCGCAAATCCGTCGGCGACGCTTACTCCTTCAACTGGTCCCTCAAGATCGAGCCCGAATTCCAGCTGCCATTCGAGCCGGATCACGCCAACATGGCCAGCCTGGATCTGCATCGCAATCAGCCGCCCCAGCTGCTGGCGGCGAACCTGCGCCGTGCCTTCTCCGGTATCGTCGCTGGCAACGTCAAGGAAGGGGGCATTCGCGCCATCGAGAAGAAGGGCCCCTTCAAGCTGCACGGCGACAAGGAGCTGATGCACCTGATGGACAAGCTGCTGGAGAGCTTCGTCAAGCAGCAACGGATGAAGCTGCCGGGCAGCCAGTATGTGCCCTGCTACGAGATAGTGCGCTAAGGCAGGCACGCAATACGAAGAGAGGGGCGCATTGGCGCCCCTCTTTACTGACTGGCGTCTGGCACACGGATGCCATCAATCCCCCATCAGGGCGGACTGTTTGTTACAATGGCGCGTCTCGACCGCCAAGAGTGTCCCATGTCAACTATCAGGCCACACCTGCTCATCATTGATGCCCTCAACCTCATCCGTCGTCTGCATGCGGTGCAAGTCCAGCAGGCGCTGACCCCGGCCCAGGCGCTGATCGCCACCCGCGCCAACCTCATCAACACCTGCCGCAAGCTGCTGGCGGGCAGCGAGCCGACCCACGCCATCGCCGTATTTGACGGCGAGGTGCACAGCTGGCGCAAAGAGGTCTATCCGGCCTACAAGGAGGGGCGAACCCCCATGCCGGTCGAGCTGCGCGAAGGCTTGAACACCTTGCAGGATGCGTTCTGGGAGTGCGGCGTGGATGCCCTGCTCTCCCAGACCGACGAGGCAGACGATCTCATCGCCACCCTGTCCAGCGGCATTGCACTGCACGGGGCAAGGGCCACCATCATCTCCACCGACAAAGGGTTTTGTCAGCTCATCTGTCCGCAGATCCAGATCCGTGACTACTTCAACAAGCGCTGGCTGGATGCCGCCTTCGTCGAGCAACAATATGGGGTGGCACCGGTGCAACTGGTGGATTTCTGGGCCCTGACCGGCATCGGTGGCTCCAACATCAAGGGGGTGCCCGGCATTGGCCCCAAGACCGCGACCCAACTGCTGCAACAACATGGCGATCTCCCGGCGCTGCTCGCAGCCTGTCAGCAGGAGGGCGCCAGCAAGCCCTTGCTCAAGCTGCGCCAACATCAGGATGAGGCCCTGCTGGCCCAGCGGCTGGTGCAGCTGCAGCGGGACATTCCGCTGGGGTTCAACCTGCGGGAGATACGTTATCCGCCCGTGCCCGACAGCGAGACCTGACAGGCTTCCCGCCATGCTCCCGCTATCCTGCCAATCATGACGGGACTCACCTTTGCTGTTGACAAAAGCAGATAGAATGTAAAGAAACATGGAGGGTTAGGTGTAGAAATGGTATAAAACGGCCGAATCCTCCCCCTCTGTTCCCTAGAAGTGGATACGTCTCATGTCAAAAAGAAAAATTACCGTGATCCCCGGCGACGGCATCGGCCCCAGCATCATTGAATCTGCCATCCAGATCCTGACCCACGCCGGTTGCGACTTCGAATATGAATATGCGGACGCCGGTCTGGTTGCCCTCGAGAAGCACGGCGAGCTGCTGCCCCAAGCCACCCAGGATCTGATCGAGAAGAACAAGGTCAGCCTGAAAGGTCCGCTCACCACCCCGGTCGGCGGCGGCTTCACCTCCATCAACGTCTCCTTGCGCAAGAAATTCAACCTCTACGCCAACGTCCGCCCCGTTATCTCCTTCAAGGGCACACGAAGCCGTTACGACAACATCGACATCATCACGGTACGTGAGAACACCGAAGGTATGTACTCGGGCGCCGGCCAGAAGCGCAGCGATGACAACAAGAGCGCCGAGGCGATGAGCATCATCACCCGCGACGGGGCTGAGCGCATCGTCAAGTTTGCCTTCGAGCTGGCCCGTCAGGAAGGGCGCAAGAAGGTCACCATCATCCACAAGGCCAACATCCTCAAGTCCACCTCGGGCCTGTTCCTGGAAGTGGCCCGTGAAGTGGCAGCTCGCTATCCGGATATCCAGAGCGAGGAGATGATCGTCGATGCCGCCTGCATGAACCTGGTGATGTACCCGGAGCGATTCGATGTCATGGTTACCACCAACCTGTTCGGCGACATCCTTTCGGATCTGTGCGCGGGTCTGGTGGGTGGCCTTGGCATGGCGCCGGGCGCCAACATAGGTGATGGTGCCGCCATCTTCGAAGCCGTGCACGGTTCGGCACCGGATATCGCGGGCAAGAACATCGCCAACCCGACCTCGGTGATCCTCGCCTCCATCCAGATGCTGGAATATCTGGGCATGCAGGACAAGGCTGAACGCATCCGGGAAGCTGTGCGCGCCACCATAGAATCCGGCGATCGGGTAACCCGGGATCTGGGGGGCACAGCCTCCACCAGCGAGTTCACCCAGTCCATCATAGATCGGCTGTGAACTAGCCTAATAGACTGATTTTAAAAGGGAGCCTCGGCTCCCTTTGTTTTATCTCGCGGCGCGCTCTCCCCCTCATCAATTGGCTACTATGTTCAATAGATAAGGGATTAGGAGATCCATTATGCTCGCTATTTTCAGCCTGCTGCTCATCAACAGCAGCGTCATGGCAGTAGATAGGCCGGTCGACAATGCCTGGAGAGAGCTACCGGCTGCCGCCACCCAGCAAGCCAGCCAGGTCTGGCGCTCCACCCTGGATACCAACGAGCTGCTCAAGGCCCCCAAACCGCTCTCCTTCGGGGTAGAAATCATGACGGACAGCGATGGCAACAAGCAGGTTACCGCCTATCCAACCCTGAATCTGACGGCAGAAAAAAGCGTAAGCCTCTCCTTTGAACAGCACAAACCCAGGATCAAATTCAAGGCAGCGGGCATGGACACCGCCATCAAACTCAGAGGGGATGGGGTAAAACTGCAGTTCAACCCGGTCGACAAGAGTATCCCCTTGCAGATTGAGCTCAAAGTCACGGATGACGAGTCATCACTGCGTCTCGATTACCGCTTCTGACATTGGCTGCATGGCGCAGATAGCAAAAGACCGACGGCATCACTGCCGTCGGTCTTTTTTCTGCTCACGGCAAGGGGCCGGATATCACTCCTTTGCTTCCAGCTTGGAAACCCAGTACTTGTTGTAGACGTGCACTGTGATCTCTTCGCGATCGTGATAGAGCTGCTTGGCCTGAATGACGAAGGCGTTGTCTATCTCCTTGAGCAGGCCGCGCAACACCTCTATGTTGTGCACCGCTTCGGCGTAACGCTTCTTCATCGGCAGCTTGAGGTTGAACATGGCCTCCTGGCAGTCGTTCTCGCGGAACCAGTCGGCGATCATGTGGGTCACCCGTGCTGGCTTCTCGACCATGTCGCACACCAGCCAGTAGATGTTCTTCTTGCTGGGCCGCCAGACGAAACCGTCATCACGCAGGTGCTTGACCTGACCTGTGTCCATCAGGGACTGTGCCATGGTGCCATTATCCACTGCGGTCACCATCATGCCGCGACGCACCAGCTGATGCGTCCAGCCACCCGGGCAGGCGCCCAGATCCACCGCCTTCATGCCGGAGGTGAGACGCAGGTCCCACTCTTCCCGTGGCACGAACACATAGAAGGCCTCTTCCAGCTTGAGGCTGGAGCGGCTCGGTGCATCTGGCGAACAACGCAGGCGAGGAATGCCCATGTGAAATTCAGAGTTGTTGAACGAATAGGAGTAGCCCAGCAACAGGTGATCATTGGCCATGAAGAAAGCATGGAACACCGGGCGGTGCGGCGTCTCTTTCTTGGTCAGGATCTCGTTGCTGCGCAGCGCCTGACGAAGCGGCACGGTGAACTTGCGGCAAAAAGCTGACAGCTCTTTTGCTTCGTTGGTATCAGCGGTTTCAACCCGCAGATCGCCGCAGATCGTGTATTCGCGGGTCGCTTCTATGATGGGCGAGATCCGGTCTGCAACATCCAGATCCTTCAGCTCGTGGGTCACCACCAGCATCTGACGGATAAAGATCAGCTCCCTGAATGGCAGTTTGCGCGCCAGCAGATCGGCCTGCTCCTCGTCATACAACTCGAATATCACATAACCGCTGTCGTCCTTGACCCGGGCGAAACCGTAGCACTGCATGTTACTGGCACGCTCGGTGATCTCTGCCGCCGCCTCTTTCTCAAAACCGGGGCGGCAATAAAGCAGCAGATTATTCATTCTTTCCTCCAAGACGACAGCCAGCCCATATCAGAGCCGCCCATCCCAACATAAAACAGAGGCCACCGGCCGGGGTAATGAGCCCCAGCCCCTTGCTGCCGAGCAGCACCATGGCGTAAATACTGCCGGAAAATCCGAGGATCCCCAGCACAAATGCGAAGCCAGCAAAGGTGATCACCTTGCTGCGCACACCGCACCAACCCAGCACCAGCAGGGCCAATGCGTGAAAAAACTGATACTGCACGGCGGTGTTGAACGCCGCCAGCTGCGAAGGCGTGACGCCGCTCGCCGCCAGACCGTGGGCGCCATAAGCCCCCAGCAGGGTCGCCGTCAGGCCAAAAAAACCCGCCAGCACCAGCCAATGTCGATGGATCTGCATCCTTAGCTCCCTCGTTGTCTCGTTCACCACCGTCAGGCCTCAACCCGGGTGGCGGCGATAAAGCCCTTTATCCGATCGGCCGCCTGTTGCAGGTTTTCCTGCTCGCTCACACCACTGGCTTTTCGCGGTTTGAAGCCATGGTCACCATCGGTCAGCCAGTGGACCGATACGTGGGGTGAGAAAGGAAAATCTGCCAGTTCGGCACGCGTGCCGAAGGTATCGCGCTCCCCTTGCAACAGCAGGGTCGACGTCTTGATTTGCTTGAGCACCTCGCCCCGCCAGCTGTCGGGCTTGGCCGGGGGGTGGAAAGGATACCCGAGAATGAGCAATCCTGCAGCATTCATCTCGCCCCCTCCTTCGCGATACAGCTCTGCCGCCATGCGTCCCCCCATGGACTTGCCCGCCAGAAACAGCCGGGGATGGGCGAATTGCCGCGCCATCTGGCGCCAATGGTCAAGCAACACCGGCTGCCTGTCCGGCGGCCTGCGCTTGCCATCCAGGGCCCGCTTGGTCATGTAGGGGAAGTTGAAACGCACCACCTCGATATCAGGCCCCGCCAACAGGCGTGACAACTCGGAAAGAAAAGCGTGTTCCATGCCGGCACCGGCGCCATGGGCCAGTAAAATACGAACGGGGGCATCGCTTGCCCCCTCCCTCATCACGTCACTCATCACGCCACCTGGCAGGTCTCGTTCGACAACATGCACCCGTCTGTGGTGACCTAGGCATCGGCTGCATCGGCGAGCCGTGCCCGGCGACGGGCCTCCTCCTGCTCCACCAACTCCAGCATCCAGTCGCGAAAGGCCACTATCTTGCCCTGATCGGACTGCTGCTCCTGGCACACCAGGTAGAAGGCGTTCTTGCTCACCAGCACCTGCTCGAACGGGCAGATGAGTCGGCCCGCTTCGATCTCTGGCTGGGCCAGCACGCTGTGGCCAAGCGCCACACCCTGACCGTGGATCGCCGCCTGGATCACCATGGTCGAGTGGCTGAAGATGGGCCCCTGATTGACATTGGGGGCATCTATGTCGAGCTGGCGAAACCAGGCCTTCCAGTCACGGCGAGAGGTATCGTGCAGCAGGGTATGACGGGTCAGATCATCCGGGGTGCGCAGCGGTTTGGGGCCGGTCAGCAGCAGCGGCGAACAGACGGGGATCAGATATTCGGTGTGCAGCTTGTCGGATCTCAGCCCTGGCCAGTTGCCACGGCCGTAGTAGATAGCCACGTCCACATCGTCGGTCAGCGACCCCTCGTCCATGTCCACCGCCTTGATCCGCACGTCTATGTCCGGATGGCGTTCGCTGAACTTCACCAGCCTGGGCACCAGCCACTGGATGGCAAAACTCGGCTGCAAGCTGACGGTGAGCGCCCCCTTGGCACTGCGGGCCAGTAGCTTGTCGGTCGCCTCCGAGATGGAGGTGAAGATGTCCTTGATGTCGAGGAAGTAGCCCTGCCCCTCCTCGGTCAGCAGCAGGGAGCGGTTCTTGCGACGAAACAGCTTGATGCCGAGATACTCCTCCAGCGCCTTGATCTGGTGACTGATAGCAGCCTGGGTCACGAACAGTTCTTCCGCAGCCCGGGTGAAGCTTAAGTGACGAGCCGCAGCTTCGAATGCTTTCAGTGCATTGAGCGGGGGTAAACGACGAGACATGAGACCAGCCGATGATGAGTTTTTCTAATGGGCGGCATTATAATTTGTCGGTTGCGGGCCGACCAGTGAATAAACATAATTCGCTTCGCAATCCGTTGTCATATGGCTCACTTTTTCTCTTCCATGTTGGTTTACATGTGATTTTTGTGAGTCAGTGGTTTGCGATTGTGGTGTTGTGTTTCTTCCTCTGCGGGAAGAGGGGCTTAAATCGGACCGATTTAACCCAGTCTGTCATCTGAATGTGTTTGGCGCCTCCGGTTGGATGGCGCCTTTTTTATTATCCCTATACCTTGAACTGCCCCACCAGCTGTTGCTGCTTGTCCGCCAGCGCCGACAATTCGCGCCCGTTTTCGGCGGAGGTCGCCGCCTCGGCCCGTATGGTGTGGCCCACATCGCGAATGTTGCTGACGTTGCGATTGATCTCGTCCGCCACCCCGCTCTGCTCCTGCGCCGCCCGGGCAATCTGCTCGTTCATCTGATGTATGGTCGCTACCGCATGGATGATCTTCTCCAGCACGCTGACCGACAGATCCACCTTTGTCAGCGTCACATCCGCCTGGCTGTGGCCCGTCATGATCGCCTTGACCACGGCCTGGGTACCGGACTGAAGCTGCCCTATGAGGGTCTGGATCTCGACGATGGCGTTCTGGGTACGCCCCGCCAGATTGCGTACCTCGTCGGCCACCACGGCGAAGCCACGGCCCTGTTCACCAGCCCGCGCCGCCTCGATGGCCGCGTTCAGCGCCAGCAGGTTGGTCTGCTCGGCGATGCCCTGGATCACCACCAGAATGTCGTTGATGTTCTCGCTGTTGGCGGAGAGCCGCTCCACCACCGGCTTGGCGTCGCTGATCACCGCCATCAGCTTGCGCATCGCCTCCTGGGTATCGGCCACCACATACTTGCCCTCCTGCGCCGAGGTATCGGCCTGATTGGCTGCCGCCACCGCCGAGTTGGCGTTGCCCGCCACCTGCAGCGCGGTAGCGCTGAGCTCCTCGAAGGCAGTCGCCACCAGATCCACCTCCTGATACTGGGCCTGCATGCCGGCACTGGTGCGCTCGGCAACCAGGGCCGCCTGCTCCGCGCTGGCACGGGTACCCGCGACCGTGTCTATTACCTGGCTGATAGTGGATTGCAACTTGTTGAGGAAGCTGTTGAACCATTTGGCCAGCTCACCTATCTCGTCATCGCGATGCAAGTCGATGCGCTGGGTCAAGTCCCCCTCCCCGGTGGCGATGTCCTTGAGGCGGGCCACCACGGCGCGGATGGGCGCCACTATCTGATGGGCCATCAGCCAGATACAGAGCAGCCCGATCGCCGAGATCACACCGCCTATCACCAGCTGGGTGACCACGCTGCGATGGGCCTGACTGGAGAGCTCCTCTTGCAGCTGACGAGCCGAGGCCAGCACCACACTACGGGGCAACTCGATATAGATGCCCCATGTCTGCGCGGTGCCGCGCATCCTGACCGGTACGAAGGTTTGCAGCAAAGCACCGTCCGGGCTCCAGCGGGTCATGGTCTGCCCCTGGTCTAGCCAGCCAGTCAGATCGCCGGCCAGCGCCTGATATTGCTGGCCAAGCGGGCTGCCCAGGGTCACGTCGAAGCCATCCACCCCTGCGGCGCGCCCTTCGTGACTGACCAGCAGCACCTTGCCCTGACCGTCGTAGAGCACCTGACCCATCTCCTTGACCAGGTTTTGCAAGGTGGCCAGTGAGATATCGACCCCGACCATGCCAAGCAGAGTCTCCTGCTGCAGCAGGGGAACTGTCACCGAGGTCATCAGCACCCTCTGCGACCCCACATCGTCAAGATAAGGTTCGAGCAGACAGAGCGCCTTGCTGCGGATGCTGCAGCGATACCATTCGTTCTCCACACCGCCAGCCGCCGTCGGGCTCTCGTCCGCCAGCACGGATTCGTTTTGCACCTCAGCTTCTATCTTGCCGTCGACCCGGGCCCAATAGGTGGAGAAACGCCCCTTGTCGTTGGCGCCGAGCGCACTGGAGCCATGGTAGTTGCTGTCCTCCCCGTCGAGCTGATCCGGCTCGAACACCGCATAGACACCGAGCAGATTGTCCGAGGAGGCCGCCGCATCGTGCAGTTGCTGATTGACGGCGCCACGCAGCGTCTCGGATGAGCCGAAATTATCCGCCGCATTCTTGCGCTGGAACAGGACCCCCTGCGCCAACAAGGTGGTGCGGAAATAGGCCTCATCCAGATAACTGGTGACCTTGGCCGCCTGTTCGGATCCCATCGCCTTCATCCAGTTTTCGGCCGAACGCTGCGCCTCCTCCGTGGTGGAGGCCAGTACCTTATCCTGCATCCGGGCGGCACTATAAAGAGAAGAGGCGACCAGTGCACCGGTACTGGCCAACAAACAACAACCGGCGATCAGAGTAATGCGCCCCTGAACAGAAAGAGAACTCATGCAACCATTCCTAGCTCATACAGATGTGATCAGTTTATCGGGTTTAGAAACAAAAACTTAACCTTATCAGGCAAAATCCAGGCTGAGCTGGTTAACTTCTCCGTCACGGGGCAAACCGACCACCAGGCCGAGCAACCGGATCGGCTTGCCCTGTGCCCGCAGCAGCCCCTCATGGAGCAGGTCGTGAAACAGCTCGGGCTGATAGCCGCCACGGCGATAGACAGTGGTCTGCTGAAAATCGGCAAACTTGAGCTTGATCCCTTGCCCCATCAGCTGCGCCTGCGCATAGCCGACCGAAAAGCGCTGCTCCAGCTCGGGAATGAGCCGGCTCAGCACCTGCCAGCAGGCGGCCTCATCCAGCACGTCGCTAGCCAGGGTGGTCTCCACACCTATGGTCTTGCGCACTCGCTGGGCCTGCACGGGCTGATCGTCATGGCCCCAGATCCGCCCCGTCAGCATCTCTCCCAACTTGCCAAATCGGGCAATCAGCTCCTCGCGGCTAAGCACTCGTGCATCCTCGCAGGAGTAAAGCCCCTGTGACTCCAGCCGATCGGCCGTCTTGTGCCCAATCCCCGGCAACTTGGCCAAAGGCAGCTGGCGCACGAACTCATCCACCTCATTCGGCGTTATCACGAACAGGCCGTCTGGCTTGCGTTGCTCCGAAGCCAGCTTGGCCAGAAACTTGTTTGGCGCAACCCCGGCCGAGGCGGTCAACCCCAGCTCGCGCGCAATGGCGGCGCGGATCTCGGCCGCCATCAGGGTGGCGCTGCCGCCACAACAGGGGCTGTCGGTGACGTCGAGATAGGCTTCGTCGAGGGAAAGCGGCTCCACCAGTTCGGTATAGCGCAGGAAGATGGTGCGCAGCTGACGGGAGGTCTCTTTGTAGACCGCCATCCGGCCAGGAATGAGCACCAACGGCGGGCAGAGCTTTTTGGCCAAGCCGCTCGGCATGGCGGAGCGCACCCCGAAACGGCGCGCCACATAATTGCAGGTCGAGATGACGCCGCGCCTGTCTGCCGAGCCGCCGATGGCCAGCGGCACCTCGCGCAGGGCCGGGTTGTCCCGCATCTCTACCGCCGCGTAGAAGCAGTCCATGTCAATGTGAATGATTTTGCGCATACCACTGTACGAATAAACAGGCAACCTGCCTATGCTAACCCAGCGCTGGCGTTTCTGCCATCGGCATGAAACGACGAACAGGCATAGACTCTTAAGGCACCATTCACCACCCCATGGGTCGAGGAGGACGAGATGAAAGCACTCTGGCTGGGATTAGCGCTGGGGTTCTGCCTGCTGCCGCAACCAGGCAGCAGCAAGGATAACCCGACTGCCGAATGCAGCTGGCTCTATGACCGCATAGCGACACTGGAGCAGGCCATCAGGCAGGGAGACGAGCTGGGCACACGGGAAGAGCTGGCGCGCTGGAAGGCCGAGTTCAAGAAGAAAGCCTGTCATCAATACGACTACTGAGCACACCTCTACAAAAAAGCGGGCTGACCATCAGGTCAGCCCGCCCGCTATCCAGCATGGGGTCGAGTGAGACTCCAGCCCCAGACTCGCTCAGATGATCCGGTTATCGGTCAGCATCTTGCGACGGGCCTCTTCCTTGGCCATCTTCTTCTTGCGGCTCTCACAGGGTTCCGGACAATCGCACTCTTTTTCGATGCCGACCGTGCCCAGCCCACCGCAGGAACCTGAGATGGTCTTCTTCTGGAAGATGTAACCTATGGCCATGGCCACCACTACCGCCAGAAACACCCCGAAGGTGATCAAGAAAATCTGCATGCTACCGCCTCTTACTTTCTAACCAGATACTGTTTGAAGGCATCTGAATAAGCCTCTTCAAAGCCATCGGCCGTCTTGGTGATCACGAAGATAGCCAGCCCGCGCTCCTTCGCATAGGCCAGGCTCTTCTCGGGCCCGAGCACCATGAACACAGTCGCCAACCCGTCTGCCGTCATGCAGGAGGGGTGGACCACTGTCACCGACACCATGCGATGCTGGATGGGCTTGCCCGTCATGGGATCTATGGTGTGGGAGAAGCGCTTACCGTCCATCTCGTAATAGTTGCGGTATTCACCCGAGGTGGCAATCCCGTTGTCACCGGCCACTATCACTTCCTGCACGGAGCTGGCATTGGCAGTCGGCTTCTCGATGGCCACGCGCCAGGGGTGACCCTTGCCGTTGACGCCATTGATACGCAGTTCACCACCGATCTCCACCAGATAGTTGCGAGACCCCATGGACTCGAGGTACTCGGCCACCTTGTCCACGCCAAAGCCCTTGGCAATGGCGGAGAGATCCACATAGAGATCCGGAATATCCTTTCGCAGGGTATCAGCATCGACGGAGGTGATCACATGCAAATTGCCCAAACCGGTCTTCTGGCGGGTCTGGGTAAGCAACTCCTCGGACGGGATCTTGGTCGGACGGGCATCTGGCCCGAAACCCCACAGATTGACCAGTGGACCGACGGTAACGTCCAACGCCCCACGGCTCTCACGACCAAGGTGAATGGCTTCCGTCACCACCCGTGCGGTGTCGCGAGAGACCACCACAGGGGTCGAGCTCCTATGCTGGTTGAAACGAGACAACTCGGAATCGGGACGATAGGTCGACATCTGGTCGTTGACCCGCTCCAGCAGGAGATCGACCTCGGCCTGGAACTTGGCCGGATCACTGATGACGTTGTCCGCCACCTTGATGGAGTAGTAGGTACCCATGGTGCTGCCGGTAATGTGGATCTCCGGCTTGGATTGGACCGTTTCCTGACCACACCCAGTCAAGAAAAAGGCTAGCCCGAAGGCTAGCCAGGTCTTTACAACACTGTGCATTGATTAACCACCAAAGTCATCCAGCAGGATGTTCTCGTCTTCAACGCCAAGGTTTTTCAGCATGTTGATGACGGCAGCGTTCATTACCGGAGGTCCACACATGTAGAACTCGCAATCTTCCGGCGCCTCGTGGTTCTTGAGGTAATTCTCAAACAAGACGTTGTGGATGAAGCCTGTGTAGCCATCCCAGTTGTCTTCCGGCTGCGGATCAGACAGGGCAACGTTCCACTGGAAGTTGTCATTCTCGGCCGCCAGCATGTCGAAATCTTCGACATAGAACATCTCGCGCTTGGAACGGGCACCGTACCAGAAGCTCATCTTGCGCTTGGACTTCAGACGACGCAGCTGGTCGAAGATATGGGAACGCATCGGCGCCATACCTGCACCACCACCGATGAACACCATTTCGGCGTCGCTGTCCTTGGCGAAGAACTCACCGAACGGACCGGAGATGGTCACCTTGTCGCCAGCCTTCAGGTTGAAGATGTAGGAAGACATCTGTCCCGGAGGAGCAGTCCAGTTGCTCGGGGGCGGGGTCGCGATCCGCACGTTCAGCATGATGATGCCGAACTCTTCCGGATAGTTGGCCATGGAGTAGGCACGGATGATTGGCTCATCGACCTTGGACTCCAGTTCGAAGATCTTGAAGCGATCCCAGTCGCCACGATACTCCTCGGGAATATCGAAGTGCTTGTACTGCACGTGGTGAGCCGGGGCTTCGATCTGGATATAACCACCGGCGCGGAACGGGACGCTCTCACCATCGGGGATCTGCAGCTTAAGCTCCTTGATGAAGGTGGCCTTGTTATCGTTGGAGATAACGGTACAGTCCCACTTCTTCACCCCGAAGATCTCTTCCGGCAGCTCGATATCCATGTCGGAACGCACAGTGACCTGACAGGCCAGACGCTCCCCATGACGGGCTTCACCCTTGCTGATGTGATCCAGCTCGGTCGGCAGAATGTCGCCGCCACCGGATTTCACCCGTACCTTGCACTGACCGCAAGAGCCACCGCCACCACAGGCAGAGGAGACAAAAATACCACTACCGGAGAGTGCACCCAACAGTTTGCCGCCAGCAGGGCCAACCACGGCTTTGGTCGGATCACCGTTGATGCTGATTGTCACGTCGCCCGCAGTCACCAGCTTGGACTTGGCGAACAGAATGACTGCCACCAGTGCCAGCAGGATCACGGTAAACATGACCACACCCAAAATAATTTCCATCTATCGTTCCTTTCTGATTGCAGGAAAGCCGATTACAGGGAGATACCAGAGAAGGACATGAAGCCCAGCGCCATCAGGCCTGTGGTGATGAAGGTAATGCCCAGACCACGCAGGCCGTGTGGAACATCGGAGTACTTCATCTTCTCGCGGATACCTGCCAGCGCAACGATCGCCAGCATCCAGCCTGCCCCTGAACCCACACCGTAGACCACAGACTCGATGAAGTTGTAGTCACGCTGCACCATGAAAGAGACGCCACCGAAGATGGCACAGTTCACAGTGATGAGCGGCAAAAAGATGCCAAGCGCGTTGTAGAGGGCCGGGAAGTACTTGTCCAGCACCATCTCCAGGATCTGCACCAATGCCGCAATAACACCGATAAAGGTGATAAAGCTCAGGAAGCTCAGATCCAGCTCGGGGGAGATAGCCCCCGGCTTCAGGACGTAGTTATAGATCAGGTTGTTGACCGGCACCGCGATGGTTTGCACCACGATGACAGCAACACCAAGACCCATAGATGTCTTGACCTTCTTGGAGACTGCCAGGAAGGTACACATCCCCAGGAAGAAAGAGAGGGCCAGGTTTTCGATGAAAATCGAACGAATCAACAGACTCAGATAATGTTCCATACCTTAATCCTTCGCCTCCACCTGCTTGGGATCCTTGGTGCGTACGCCCCAGATGATCAGACCGATGATGAAAAATGCACTCGGCGGCAGCAGCAGCAGGCCGTTGGGCACGTACCAGCCACCGTTGTTCACCAGCGGCAGCAGCTCGATGCCGAACCAGGTGCCGGAGCCCAGCAGTTCACGCACGGTAGCGACGCTCAACAGAATGGCGCCATAGCCCATACCGTTGCCGATACCATCCAGGAAGGAGGGCAGCGGGGCACTCTTCATGGCGTACGCTTCAGCGCGGCCCATGACGATACAGTTGGTGATGATGAGACCCACGAATACCGACAGTTGCTTGGAGATGTCGTAGGCATACGCCTTGAGCACCTGGTCAACCACGATAACCAGTGAGGCAATCACCGCCATCTGGGCGATGATCCGCACGCTGTTCGGGATCTGGTTGCGGATCAGGGAGATGAACAGGTTGGAGAAGGCGGTTACCGCGGTCACCGCCAGCGTCATCACAAACGCAGTCTGCATCTGGCTGGTAACGGCCAGCGCGGAACAGACACCCAGCACCTGCAGTGCAATGGGGTTGTTGCCGAGCACAGGCGTCAACAGCAACTTCTTCATTTCGCTCTTGTCAGCCATTGTTGATTTCTCCTGCACGAACCTTGGCCAGGAAAGGACCAAAGCCCTTGGGTCCCATCCAGAAGTCGAACGTGTTCTGTACACCGTTGCCGGTCAGAGTCGCGCCTGACAGGCCATCGATCTCATGCATTGAACCTGCAGGGGCTTGGCCCTTGATGATTCGCAAGGCTGGCATGCCATCCTGATCGAACAACCTCTTGCCCTTGAACAGCGCTTGCCAGACCGGATTTCCAATCTCGCCACCCAACCCCGGGGTTTCCCCGTGGTCATAGTAGGTGATGCCTTGGATGGTCTCGCCATCAGCAGCCACGGCGACGAAAGCATGCATGGTAGACCACAGACCCTGGCCGGAGATGGGCAGTATGATGCTGTCGACTTGGCCTTCTGCATCCTTGGCAAAGAACACCGGCATCACTCTGGAGATCTGACGCAAGCCAGCCCTGTCGTCGGCTGGCGCCAGACGAATACTCGTAGCCGGGTCTTTCGCTGCCCGCCTGATGTCGAAGTTGTCGGCATCGCCGTCAACAAATTCACCCGTGGTCAGGTCAACCAGACGCGCTTCAATCTTCTCACCGTACAATTGGGCCAGGTCACGCCTGGCTACATTGCTGATATCGATGCCGGCAACGGACAAGATGTTGCTTTGTCTGTCCAACGCCCTGTTTACCTGCTGAGCTGGACGCAGACCCACCGCAGCCACAGAGACCACGATGGAACAGACCAGACACAGACCAGTTACAACCGTCAGGGTGCCGACAGTAGAGTCTTTCTTAAACGCCACGAGCGATCCTCCGCTTGATGTTCGCCTGAGCCACGAAATGGTCAAACAGGGGGGCAAACAGGTTGGCAAACAGAATGGCCAACATCATGCCTTCCGGGAACGCAGGGTTCACGACACGGATCAGCACAACCATGACGCCAATCAACGCGCCGTACCACCACTTGCCCTTGTTGGTAAAGGCGGCGGAAACCGGATCGGTCGCCATGAAGGCCATACCAAAAGCGAAGCCACCCAGCACCAGATGCCAATGCCAGGGCATGTTGAACATGGGGTTGGTATCGGAATCAATGACGTTGAACAGCAGGGAAGTAGCGACCATGCCGATCATCACACCTGCGATGATGCGCCAGGAGGCGATCCGCATGTAGACGATCATGGCAGCACCGATGAGGATCATCAGGGTGGAGACTTCACCTATGGAACCAGGCATATTACCGAGGAAGGCATCCATCCAGCTGATGGCCTGACCGGTGGCACCGTTGATCAGCGCCATCTGGCCGCCCTGGGCCCACTGGCTCAGCGCGGTTGCGCCCGAGTAGCCATCAACGGCAACCCAGACAGCATCACCGGAGATCTGGCCCGGGTAGGCGAAGAACAGGAACGCACGACCTGCCAGGGCCGGGTTCAGGAAGTTTTTGCCGGTACCACCGAACACTTCCTTGGCCAGCACCACACCGAAGGTGATGCCCAGCGCGGCTTGCCACAGGGGCAGCTGGGGAGGCACTATCAGAGCAAACAGGATCGAGGTCACGAAGAAGCCTTCGTTGATCTCGTGCTTGCGCACCATGGCGAACAGCACTTCCCAGAAACCGCCAACCAGGAACACGGTCAGGTAGATGGGCAGGAAGTGAGTGGCGCCGATCAGCATCTTGCTGCCGATACCGGCGACCGCAGGATCCAGCGAGGCTCCCAGCAGTTGTGCCAGTGCATATTGCCAGGTGTCGGCACCGGTTGCCGTACCCATATGGGCAATGGCAGCAATCGCCTGATTGCCGACGTTGAACATGCCCCAGAACATGGCCGGGAACACGGCCAGCCACACCATGATCATCATGCGTTTCAGATCGATCGCATCACGAACGTGGGCAGCATTGCGGGTCACGGACCCGGGGGTATAAAACAGGGTGTACGCCGCCTCGAACAGGGCGTAGTACTTGGCGTACTTTCCACCCGGCTCGAAGTGATGTTCCATATTTTCAAGAAGTTGCTTGAAACTCATCGCTTAACCTTCCAGTTCTATCTTGGTCAGGCACTCACGCAAGACTGGGCCGTACTCTGTCTTGCCGGGGCAGACAAAGGTACAGAGCGCCAAATCTTCCTCATCCAGCTCCAGACAACCGAGCGCTTGAGCGCCATCGATGTCACCGGAGATCAGATCCCGCAGCAGCAGGGTCGGCAGGATGTCGAGCGGCATCACACGCTCATAGTTGCCGATAGGCACCATGGAGCGATCACTACCGTTAGTGGTGGTAGTGAAGTTGATGAGTTTGCCCTTCATCAGATGAGAGAGGGTGGTGCGGGTGATGGAGAACTTGCTGGCGCTGGGATTGACCCAACCCAGGAACTCTTTCTCACGCCCTTCGCCCAGCACGCTCACCTGGTTGTGGTAGCGACCCAGGTAGTCATGCACACCTTCGGCCTTGGCACCACTGAGCAGGGAACCGGAGATGACGCGGTTTTCATCCGCACGCAGCTCGTTGTTGGTCAGCTGGCTGATGCAGGCGCCCATGCGAGTGCGCAGCAGGCGTGGCTTGACCACGTTCGGACCGGCCAAAGAGATCACCTTGTCGGTAAAGATCTGGCCTGTGGTGAACAGCTTGCCGTAAGCGATGACATCCTGATAGTTGATGTACCACTGCACCTTCTTGGCGCTGACCGGATCCAGGAAGTGGATATGGGTACCAGGCAGACCGGCAGGGTGTGGGCCGACGAACACTTCCTCTTTGACTTGCGCCAGGGAAGCGTGCGGCAGACTGGCCTCGCCCTTGCAGACGTAGACAGCGCCATCAGTCAGGCGAGTCAATACCGCCAAACCATCGAGGAAAGCCTGAGACTGTTCCTTGATGATGAGGTCGCTACTGGCGGCCAGCGGGTTGGTGTCCATCGCGGTGACGAAGATGGCGCGGGGAGAAGACTCCACGGCCGGCACCTTGCTGAACGGGCGGGTACGCAACGCAGTCCATTGGCCTGATGCGACCAGGATCTCTTGCACCTTGCTGCGCGCGAGCTGTGCCAGCTCGGCGGACGCAAAATGCTCAAAGGTCACCTGCTCGTCGGACCCATCGAGTTCGATGACAACGGATTGCAGAATGCGCTTGGCACCCCGGTTGATCTCTGAAACCACACCGGTGGCAGGGGCCGTGAATTTAACGCCGGGATTCTTCTTATCTTCGAAGAGCTCCTGACCTTTAATGACGCGATCACCTACTTTGATGAACATAGTAGGTCGCATCCCCACGAACTCTTCGCCGAGTGTAGCAACACGGGTGATGGCCGGGCCATCGTAGATTACTTGCTCCGGAGCACCCAGCACGGGGATGTCCAGTCCTCTTTTAATTGTAATCATACTCACTTGCACTACCGTTAAGGGAAGACAGGTTGATTAGCGCCGAGAAATACATCACGACGAGTTGTTGAATGAGCCCGTTTATGTTGCAAAATAATGTCGAAGAAACAAACAAATCAGCAACATACAGGGTCATTCAAAAGCAGTTGAGTTTAGCACTTATGGCCAGTTTACTGCCATGCAAAATGGGGAAAATCCCCGCTCTATCACAAAATCATCGAAATTTAATCATGCCGATTTATTCACTAAACCTCAGGGTTTGCCTCGCACTGGCCATTATTACCCCAAAGTAGGTAATAGCGTTTATGTTCAAAAATCGACTAGAAATTTGAATGTCTGGGCAGGAGAGCGACGTCACAAGCAGGGGCTAGCGACGCCGCAAAAAACGTTTAGCAATTGTTAATTAATCGAGGATTGGGTAATCAATTCGTCAATAGCCTTAGGCCAGACCACTCTTGCTGACGCAACTCGGGGTCGTCGGTGCCTGTTCCCGTTGCCGCCACTCCTGCTCCGTATAGGTATGCAACGCCAGTGCATGAATGGCACCCGCCAGCTCGTCGGCCAGCACGCCATTGACCTGGCGATGGCGTGCCAACAATCGTTGACCCTCAAAAGCCTGGCTCACCACCACTACCTTGAAATGGCTCTCTGATCCCGGCGCGACCCTGTGCATGTAGCTTTCGTTGATCACCTGCAGGTGGCTGGGGGACAAAGCAGCGGCCAACTTGGCCTCGATCTGTTGTTGCATGGTCACGAGCAAAACTCCCAAAATGGATGTCCGGCCATTGTAGCCAGGGTTGGTGGTATGACGAAATCGTCCGCCACGGGAAAATGGGCTCGGTTTTGCCTCTCGCCCTGTGCCGCCGGACTGGTGAAATTCTCCGCCCCCGCTAGAATAGCGCCACTTTGCGCCCCGCTGGCGCCTGTTTTATGAATCATCTGGACGCTTCGCTTATGCAAACCCTTCTCGAAACGGCTCATTGTCGTCTGACCCTGTATCGCTATCCACGCCAGAGCCAGGATCCGTTGCAGGCCTGGGATGCGGCAGACGAGTATCTGATCAATACCCTGGCAGAAGCACCGCTCGCGCAAGCGGGCCCCGTCATCATTATGAATGACGGCTTCGGTGCCCTGACAGCCTACCTGCACGACCATACTCCTGTCTGTGTGAGCGACTCCTACATCAGCGAGCGGGCCACCCTGGCCAACCTCGCGGAAAACCAGCTGGATCCCAATGCCATCACGCTGCAGGATACGCTGGCCCCTCTGCCGCCAGCCCCGGCACTGGTGGTGATCAAGGTCTCCAAATATCAGGCGCTGCTGGAGCAGCAACTGCTGGCCCTGCGTCAGGTGGCGACCCCGGCCACCCGCATCCTCGCCGCCGGCAAGGCCAAGGACATTCACAGTTCGACCCTGGCGCTGTTTGAAAAATACCTGGGACAAACCCGCACGTCGCTGGCCTGGAAGAAGGCACGCCTCATTCATTGCACCGTCGATGGCACATCGGCCACCACCCTGAACAATCCCTTCCCGACCGTCTGGCCACTGGAGGGCACCGACATGCTCATCCACAACCACGCCAATGTGTTTTCGCGTACCAGCCTGGATATTGGTGCCCGTTTCATGCTGGACAATTTGCCTGTGCACAGTGCACGCAAGGTGATCGATCTGGGTTGCGGCAACGGCGTGCTGGGGCTGGCGCTGCTGGCGCGGGATGCCGAAGTGGAGGTGACCTTTATCGACGAATCCCATATGGCGGTCGCTTCGGCGCGGCTCAACGTCGAACACAATCTGCCGGATGCCCTGCCCCGCGCCCGCTTCATGGTCAATAACTGTCTCGATGGTGTGGAGGTGGGCTCGGCGGATCGGATCCTCTGCAACCCGCCCTTCCATCAGTTGCAGGCGATCACCGATCATATCGCCTGGCAGATGTTCAGCGATGCCCACCGGGTATTGCCCCAGGGGGGGGAACTCTGGATAGTAGGCAACCGTCATCTGGATTATCACAACAAACTCAAGCGCCTGTTTGCCAACGCACAGGTCGTTGCGTCGAACAGCAAATTCGTTATTTTGAAAGCCATCAAACGTTAACTGCCATCAAACGCTTTAAAGGAAACCATGATGAAAAAGTCACTCTTGCTGCTGGCCGCCCTGATGCTGGGTGGTTGCGCGACTCACTGGCCGGAAACCGCGCTGCTCAACCCGCAGGTGGTCCCTTCCAATCAGCAGTACTACTCAGGCAACCGCATCACCCTGGAAGGAGTCGACAAGCGTGAAGCTGCCTACGTCTTCTCCATCAAGAAGAAAGATAAGGCCGTCGTGCTGGTCAACAGCGAACAGCCGCTCAACAACCTGCTGGCCGAGAAACTGGCGGAAGGTCTGCGCAGCCAGGGACTGATCGTTGGCAATAGCGGTACCACCAATCTGACCCTGGCCATCTCCAGCTCCGTTGTCACGGTGGAAGAGAAGACCTTCACTTATGTCACCAAGTCCCGCGTCAGCCTGCAGGTGATTGCGGACTTCCAGGGCAGCAAGCTGACCAAGCAGTTCAACATGTCCTCCAGCAAGGAAGGTCCGGGTGAACCGACCATGGCCGAGCTGGAATCCATCCTGAACCAGCAGCTGGGCAGCTTGCTGCAACAGATCATGGCGGACAATGCCCTGCGTGGTTATCTCAAGGGTCAACCGAACTGAGCGAGGATAGTTAAATGAAAAAACTCTGGTTACTGGTCATGCTGATCACCCCGCTGGCCTGCGCTGGCCCCAAGGTCAGGATGGAGACCAATCACGGCAACATAGTGGTGGAGCTGGCCTCCAAGCAGGCGCCGCAGACGGTGAAAAACTTCCTGCGCTACGTGGCGGACGGCAGCTATGACGGCAGCCTGTTCCACCGGGTGATCCAGGACTTCGTGGTGCAAGGGGGCGGCTATAACCAGCAGTTCCAGCAACTGCCGACCTTTGACCCCGTGGTCAACGAGTCCAAGGGCGGCCTGCCCAACAAGCGTGGTAGCATCGCCATGGCCCGCACCCAGGCCGTGGACAGCGCCACCCGCCAGTTCTACTTCAACCTGACCGACAACAACAACCTCAACGCCAGTGCTGGCGCCGGTTATACCGTATTCGGCCAAGTGGTGCAGGGCATGGAGGTGCTGGACAAACTGGCCCAGGTGCAGACGGGTTACAGCTCCATTCTGCGCGCCAACGACGTGCCCACCAGCCCCATTATCCTGAAGAAGGTGGTGTTGCTGGCGGAGAAATAACGCGGGCCGGATCACATTCCGCCGCGTCTTTGCCCGGGTCACCGGCGTCCCTTTCTATACTCTGACCTTACCCCATTTCCCCGGGGTATGGCCCGCATGAGGAGAAGGAGGTTCCGGTGACCTGCAACGACTACCTAGCCCAACACACAGTCTCGCTGGCCCAGGCGGTTCGTCATTTTCTGGCACGAGAAATCCCCTATCAGCAGTTGGAAGATCTGAGCTGGCAGCTCCTCTCTCACTGGCAAGACTTGCCCCATATCCCGGCAGACAAACAACCGGCCACCGACCAGGAAGGGGTGTTCTGGTACCTGCTGCACAGCCTGCATCAGTGGGATGAGCAACAGATCATCGCCGACGTCTGGCTGCGCCTGCAGCTGATGGCGTGTGCCAACTATCTGACCACCGAGGGTCCCTGCCCGCACCACTGCATGGGTTCACGCCCCTGAATCGAGACCCACCACGCTCGGCTTGCCTTGGCTATCCCCCCCGAACCTGACAAAATGGCGCAATTTTCCCAGAGGAGTCAGGTATTTGAACACTGTCCGTACACCGAGCTGGCGAGATTCGCTCGCCGTCTACCTCGAGACTCGGGTCCTCATACTGTTTGCCATGGGCTTCTCGTCCGGCCTGCCTCTGCTGCTGGTCTTTGGCACCCTCTCGTTCTGGTTGCGCGAGGCCGATGTCAGCCTGACCGACATCGGCTACATGAGCTGGGTAGCGCTGGCCTATGGCCTCAAGTGGCTGTGGTCGCCGCTGGTTGACCGGCTGCAGCTGCCACTGCTCGCCCGCTGGCTGGGACGGCGCCGCAGCTGGATGCTGCTCTCCCAGGTAGTGATTGCCCTCTCTCTGGTAGGCATGGCCTATTGCGATCCCAAGACCCAGCTCACCCAACTCGCCCTGTTTGCCCTGCTGGTGGCGTTTTCCTCCGCGACGCAGGATATCGTCATCGATGCCTATCGCATCGAGTCTGCGCCGGAGCGGTTGCAGGCGGCCATGGCGGCCTCCTACATGACGGGTTACCGGCTGGCAATGATCATGGCCGGCGCAGGGGCGCTGGCGCTGGCCGCCTGGTTCGGCAGCAACAGCGGCTATGACTACAACGGCTGGCGACTCACCTATTTGCTGATGGCGGCTCTTATGTCACTCGGTGTCATCACCACCTTGATCTGCCACGAACCGGATATCGATCTCGCTGGTCAGAACGAGCAGCAAGCGGCGCGTAAGGCGCTGCTGCTCTCCCGTGGTTGGCCCACCTCGCTGGCCGGCGCCGGCGCCTGGATCTACGAGGCCATCTGGTGTCCGTTTGCCGATTTTTTCCGCCGTTACGGCGGCTCGGCCATGCTGATCCTGGGGCTCATCGCCTGTTATCGCATCTCGGATGTGGTAATGGGGGTGATGTCCAACAGCTTTTACGTGGACATGCAGTTCAGCAAGACGGAAGTGGCCACCATCACCAAGGTGTATGGCGTCATCATGACGTTGGTGGGGGCCGCCCTGGGGGGAGTGCTGGTGATGCGCTTTGGCACCCTGCGAATCCTGTTTCTCGGCGCCCTGCTCACCGCCAGCACCAACCTGCTGTTCGCCCTGCTCAATGAAGTGGGTCACAACCTCGAGCTGCTGACCCTGATCATTTCAGTCGACAACCTGAGCGCCGGCATAGCAACAGCCGCCTTCGTGACCTATCTGTCGAGCCTGACCAACGTGGCGTTTTCCGCCACCCAGTACGCCCTGTTCAGCTCTGTCATGCTGCTGATGCCCAAGCTGCTGGCCGGGTTTTCTGGACATTTCGTCGAACAGTTTGGCTACAGTACCTTCTTTATCGGTACCAGCCTGCTTGGCATCCCTGTGTTGATCTTGATCATCATGGTTGCCAAACGAGGAAAGCCGTTGCCACCGGAATCGGATAAATAGCAAGCGTTTGCGTAAATTTGGGGGTGATTAGATTCACACTTCCAAATAAAGTTCCCCGGCTCTTGTTTCTCCGATGAATTTATTTGGCTAGAATGCCCCCCGCTCCTTATGGGTAGGCTACGGAAAACCTCAACTAACGTACAAGAGACCAATAAAATGGCCAAATTTACCAAGACTCTTATCGCTGCCGGTCTGCTGGCTGCTGCCGCCACCCCGGCCTTTGCTGCTGACTACAGTGGTGACATCCACAAGAATGATTACAAGTGGATGCAGTTCAACCTCATGCACACCATCGACCAGCGTCCCTTCACCGCCGGTCAGGATGGCTACAACGACACCTATTTCGAAATGGAATTTGGTGGTCGTTCAGGTCTGTTTGATCTGTACGGTTACGTCGACGTATTCGACGTCTTCAACTCCCGTCACAGCGACAAGCACGATGGTCAGAACCTCTTCATGAAGTTTGCACCGCGTCTGTCTCTGGATGCGCTGACTGGCAAAGATCTCTCCTTCGGCCCGGTGCAAGAGGTGTACATCGCCTCCCTGAACAACATCGGTGACAACCAGATGGAGAACATGATCGGTCTGGGTGCCGATGTCATGGTGCCTTGGTTTGGCAAAGTTGGCATGAACCTGTATGCCCGTCACGCCACTGAAAACCAGTTCTTCACCGAAGAAGAAGGTGACTGGAACGGTTACTGGTTCGCCATGAACTGGTTCAAGCCTTTCTATACCTTCAGCAACGGCAGCTTCGTCTCCTATCAAGGTTACCTGGATTATGCCTTCGATCTGGATACCCACAGCCGTGCCGACCGTACCAGCGACAACCTGGCGACCTTCCACGGCATCTACTGGCACTCTGATCGCTACGCAGTGGGTTATGGCCTGAAGTACTTCATGGATGCCTACGGCACCAAAGACGGCTCTGCCGCGTTTGACGGTACCCCCTGGAAGAGCTCCGGCTTCAGCCACTACTTCTCCGTTACCTACAAGTTCTAATCAAACGGGTAATGCAGATACAAAAAACCGGAGCAGCTGCTCCGGTTTTTTTATGGCTCTGCCATCGAACCTTTACGGCCGTACTGCGTGGCGAGCGCGCAAGGGGGGAGGGCCGACCCCTCCCGCCCATTATCAATCGCGGAAATTCTGAAACTGCATCGGCTGACCCAGCTCGGCACCACGTACCAGCGCCATGGCTTCCTGCAGATCGTCACGCTTCTTGCCGGTGACCCGCACTTCATCACCCTGAATGGCGACCTGCACCTTGATCTTGGAATCCTTGATCAGCTTCACCAGTTTCTTGGCGATCTCTTTCTCGATCCCCTGCTTGAACTTGACGTTCAGGTGGAAACGCTTGCCAGAGTGAACGCTATCACCCACGTCCATTGAGCTGTTCTCGATGTTGCGCTTGAGCAGGGCTGCGCGCAGGATCTCGACCATCTGCTTGAGCTGGAAATCGGCATCGGCCTCCAGCTTCACTTCTTCTTTGTTCAGCTCGAAGCTGGCTTCAACACCACGAAAATCGAAACGGGTCGCCAGTTCACGATTGGCGTTATCGACGGCGTTCAACACCTCGTTCATTTTGACTTCAGAGACAATATCGAATGACGGCATGTCAGGGCTCCTCATGTTGCGCTATAAGGGGGCAAATCTACCAGAAAACCGGCAAATTTGCTGATTTCGATGGGGTTGCTCTGCTAGAATCCCCTGCGCGCAGGAATGGCGAGACCTGTTAGTGTCCGCCACGCGACATCTTCACTTATCCCCGGCGGGGGTTGACCGGAATACAACCCCTACCTTGATTGAGTCTCTCCATGCCAAGCGGATTACACAGTTCCCGACTGCCCTCCTCCCCCCAATGGTCACTGCTGGGCTGCGGCGCCCTGGGTGGCGTCTTCGCCTCCCTGCTGACTCAAAGCGGTCAACCTACCCGCGTTTTGCTGCGCGATCGTCACCGTTCGACCCTGCATCCCAGGATCGACTTCACCTCACTGGAGGGCCATACCCAGCTGATTGCCATCGAGCGCGGTTTCATCAGCCAGCCAGGCCAGATCACGCGTCTGCTGGTGGTGACCAAGGCCGGTCAGGTGGTGTCGGCCCTGACGCCGCTGGTGGGCAAGCTGGCTGCGGGAGTACCCATAGTGCTGCTGCACAATGGCATGGGCATAGCCGAGCAGGTGGTCCAGCTGTTCCCCCATAACCCTGTCATTGCGGGTGTCACCAGCCACGGCGCCATGCAGGGCGGCCACTTTGTGTTCCGCCATACCGGCAAGGGTGAAACCTGGCTCGGCCCGGTCAATGAGGCGGCCAAAGCCTATGCCGCCCTGGCGGACGATCTCGGCGCCGCCCTCGGTCAGGCCGGTTGGGATGAGCAGATCCTGGCTCGCCAGTGGCAAAAACTCGCCATCAACTGCGCCATCAATCCGCTGACCGCGCTCTATAAACTCAAAAATGGTGAACTGGCCGGCCCCCGCTTCGCCGATGTCCTGCAACAGATCTGCGTGGAAGTGGCGGACGTGATGCAGGCCGAAGGCCAGCCCACCAGCAGCGATGAGCTGTTGCGCCGCGCCATGACGGTGGTGGAGCTCACCGCCGACAATTACTCTTCCATGTACCAGGACATGGAGCAGGGCAGGGAGACCGAGATCGAGGCCATCACCGGCTTCCTGCTGGCCTGCGCCGCCAAACACGGCATAGCGGTGCCGGTCAATCAGGGCCTCTATCAGGCCATCAAAGAGAAGCGCTGAGCCCGGCAAGAGCGCGGGCAATCAAGGAGTGCAGTATGACCGTATTGGTATTGGTAGCCCCGGGCTCGGAAGAGATAGAGACGGTCGCCATCGTCGACACCCTGGTGCGCGCCCGCATCGAGGTGCTGCTCGCCTCCTGTTGTCCAGCGGGTCTGCGCCAGATCCGCGCCTCCCGCGGGGTGCAGCTGGTCGCTGACTATCATATCGACGAGCTGACCAGCCGTGACTTCGAGGCCATCGTCGTGCCGGGCGGTTTGCCCGGCAGCGAAGCAATCCGTGATACGCCGCTCGCCATCGACCTGCTCAGGGAGCAGGCGACGCTCGGCCGCTGGCGGGCGGCCATTTGTGCCGCCCCCGTGGTGGTACTGCAACATCATGATTTGCTGGGAGATGCCAGCGTGACCTGCCACCCGGGCTTTCAGGCCCAGCTGCCCACTCGCCAGCTCAGCACGGCGCGGGTCGTGACGGATGAGACATATCGCCTGGTTACCAGCCAGGGGCCAGGCACCGCCATCGAATTTGCCCTCGCGCTGGTGCGGGTGCTGCGCGGGGACGAAGCCGCCCTCGCGGTGGCCGGCCCCATGGTGATGCCCCCTGCTGTCACGCCATGACCCCTGCCGCCATCGCGGATACCCTTGCGTCATGACAGAGCGCCCCTTGCCAACCGGCAAGGGGCGCTCTGCTATTGGCCGGGGGGCAACTCTGCCCCCCTTTTGATCGCTAGCTCAGCAACTCGGGTCTGAGCTGCTCCATCAGCAGGTGGTTGTCACTGTAATCCACCGGTATAGCCACCACGGCAGGCCCCACCACGGCCATAGCGGCGCGCAGGGTCGGTCGCAACTCTTCGGCGCTGGTGACTGCAAACCCGGCCGCCCCGAAGGACTCGGCATAGGCCTTGAAGTTGATGGGCCCGAAGCTCACCCCCGAGCTACGGCGGTACTTTTTCTCCTCCTGCATCGCCACCATGTTGTAGCCGTTATCGACCCAGATGATGTGCACTATGTTGGATTTGAGCCTCACCGCCGTCTCCAGCTCCATGCTCGACTGCATGAAGCTGCCATCGCCGGAGACAGAGATGATCTTCTCCCCCGGTCGCACCATGGCGGCGCCTATGGCCCAGGGCAACGCCACCCCCATGGTCTGCTGACCGTTGGAGATGAGCACCTGGCGCGCCCGGAAGCTGTAGAGGTAGCGGGCAATCCAGATGTGGAAGCTGCCCATGTCCACACACAGTGTCATGTCCTGCCCTATGATGTCCTGCAGCTCCTTGACGATGCGTAGCGGATGGATCGGCATGCCACCCAGATGTTGGGCATGCTGGGTCAGCTGATGGCGCTGGATGCGGATCTCCCCGAGCAGAGCGGCGATGGCGGGATCCCGTGCCAGCGGTTTGTTCAGCATCTTGGTCAAGCAATACAGATTGGCACTGATGGACCCCACCAGCTCCACCGCCGGGCAGTAGCTGCTGTCGATCTCCGCTGGCAGGGCATCGATGTGCAACAGTTGCCGTTCACCCGTGTCGTTCCACAGCACAGGGTCATATTCGATAGGGCTGTAACCGATACAGATCACCAGATCTGCCCCCTGCAGCAACCTGTCCCCCGGCTGGTTGTTGAACAGCCCCACCCGACCGGCGAAGTCATCGAAATGGTGAGAGTCCACCACACCGGCCGCCTGATAGGTGCCCGTCACCGGCAACCCGCTCTTGTCCAAAAAGGCGCGCACCGCGAGAGAGTTTTCCGGCCGGCTGGCCAGCAAGCCGAGCAGCACCACGGGTTTGCGGGCTTGCGCCAGCAGGCTCAACGCCCTGTCTATGCCTGCCGTATCGGCGGCACCGGGTTCAGGAATGGCTCTGGGCACCAGGATGGCGCCATCGGTCGGCTCGTTGATGATGTCCATGGGCAGGCTGACGAAGGCCGCACCGGGGCGACCCAGCTCGGCGGACCGAAAGGCGTTGGCCATGACCTCAGAGAGGGCAGATCCTGTGCCCACCTGGGCGCAGAACTTGGTGACAGGGCGGCACAGGCTGACAGTATCCAGACTCTGGTGAGTGAGTTTGAGGCCATCGGCCCGTCGTACTGCGCCACCCAGTGCCACCATGGGATCCCCTTCGGAAGTGGCGGTAGCCAGCCCGGTAATTAGGTTGGAACAGCCTGGCCCCGAGGTGACCAATGCCACCCCGGCCTTGCCGGTCAGCCGGCCCACGGCGGCAGCCATGAAGGCCGCGTTCGCCTCATGGCGCACCACTATGGTGTCGATGGGGGAGTCTTCCAGCGCATCGAACACCCGATCGATCTTGGCCCCCGGAATACCGAATACCTGCTTGACGCCCTGCGCCTCCAGGTGGCGCACAACCAGTTCGGCCCCACAGCCCCAGTGTTGATTTTCCATGACAATGACTCCTTGTTGAGCGAAAGGGTTAGCCTTCGGCGGCGCGAATGGCGCGGTCCAGATCGGCGGGATTGAGATCGGCCTGCTGAAAGGCCGGATTGCGTGGCAGTTCTATATTGAGGTGCTGAACCACAGACAGCTGCAGCTGACCGTGGCCCATTGCGTAATCGAGGATGTGGCCGCCCCCCTGGCGATCTTGCGTGATGAAGTGCTCGTGATAACCGGCCACGTTGATCCCTTGCACGAAGGGTGGGCAGCGAAAGCCCACCAGGGTGCCACGCTGCTGGCTGAACGAGAACAGCGGCTGGGCTTCTATGGCTTCCAGCATGGGTTTGTAGGGCGGGGTCTGGCAGGGCACGGTGCGAACCTGCGCCTGCTCAAACAGGCCGTCGAGCCGAAAGGCGACGAAGACGTTGTCAGTGCCCACCAGTTGATCGATCCATTGATGGATCTCGTCGCGGCTGAGGGGGTGATCGAAGCGGCGCTCCAGACAGGGGCGAAAATGGGTCATCACCGCAAACGGGGTTTTCTGGCCAGCCTGAGCCGGACGGGCCGAACCGTCGGATTTGAGTTGATGGATCTGGCGCTCGAACGCAATCAGCTCGCCGTCGAGTCGGTTGAAGGTGCCAAGACCGAAGTCGCCGTGGCGCAGCAGATCCGCCATGGTGGTCTCACCCTCATAGACGCCGGCCAGCAGGGCGCTCATCAAGGAGCTCTGATAGACCTCGCCCCCCCCCTGACGGGCTTGCCAGCGAGCAAACTGCTGGCTGATCTCGATGGCACAGTCACACTGTGTATTGGTTTCCATTTGGGTTTTACCTCCAATCCTGTTAGGTTGGTAAATCAGGATTCAATAGTGACCAAGATCACAACTTGATACCAATATCCAAACCCATCAGCTTCGAGACGTACCAGATATGGAATTTCGTTACCTGCGCTACCTGGTAGCCGTGGCAGAGAAGCAGAGCTTTACCAAGGCGGCCGAGGCGCTGGGCATGGCCCAGCCGCCCCTCAGCCAGCAGATCCGCAAATTAGAACAGGAGGTGGGCACGCCGCTGTTTCACCGGCTGACCCGCAGCGTGGAGCTGACCGAGGCGGGGCTGAGCCTCTATCAGGATGCCAAGGGGATATTGTCGCAAACCGAGCAGGCCATGCAGAAGGCCAGGCGCATCGCCCGTGGTCAGCTCGGCTCACTGCGCCTGGGGTTTGCCGGCTCCACAGTGCTGCACCCAAGTGTGCTGCGGCTCATCCACGACTTTCGCCAGGCCTGGCCCGAGGTGAGCCTGCATCCCATCGAGAACAGCATGCCCAACCTGGTACGCGACCTGATGAGTGAGGAGCTGGATGCCGCCATCCTGCGTCTGCCCTGCAGCAGCAGCTCGTCACTGACCCACCACCTCATCGATGAGGAAGATATGCTGATAGCCCTCCCCCCACACCATGCGCTGGCAGGCAGCGGCGCCATCGCCATCGAGGCCCTGGCAGCGGACCCCTTCATCCTGTTCCCCCGCGAACTGGGGCCAGGCCTGCACGATGCCATCACCCAACGCTGCCAACGAGCCGGTTTCAGCCCCCGTCTCGGCAGCCAAAGCCCGCAGGTGCTCTCCACCGTCGGCATGGTGCAGGCCGGTTTCGGGGTCGCCATCATCCCCCGTTCGGTGAGTGAACTGCATCCTCACGGCGTCAGCTATCACCCCATCGCCGAGGAACCGCTCACCACCCGCATCAGCCTCGCCACCCGCCGCCATCCCCGTCAGAAGAGCCTGCAACACTTGATAGGGCTGATCCCTGGCCACCATTGAATCGCCCATAAAAATAACCCCCATCGCCATGGGGCAGACAGGGGGATACGTTGGAATATACATTGGGTCCATGCACACAGCGGCGACCAATATAGGCTGAGTACTCAATATATATCGGCATAACAGGTCAAAGAGGGAGCCAGCTCGTATGACTCTCGGGCTGCATCGATTTTGGCAATAACACCCAAGTATTGTTTAAACCTCGATAGCTCGACTACCCGTTGCAAAAATCTCAGGTGGAATCGTGACTAACGCAGTCTCACATTCTGTTTTAGAAAAAAGGCCAGTAGCTTTCTTTTTAACCAACTTCATGGTTCCAACGTTCGCTTGCCACTTTATGACCCAGCGCCCTCCGCTATAGACCATAAACGCAAACCCACACCTATTTTCACTCCCATTAATTATTCCGTAGTCATCGTATAGCATGTGTCCGACCATTCCATTACCAATCTCAGATGCCTGAAGAGTGTTATATTGCACTTCTTCTTTCCCGCCCTCTACATGCCTTACTCTGAGTGTTGTATCGTTAATTTTGTCTACCACTAAACAACACCCTGAAAAATCCGGGGTAAATACATAGTTAGGCTCACCATTTCTAGGGTGCACAGGAATATCTACAAAGCCACCCTGGGGCGCCCAATAGGCATATTCTGCATATTTTCTAGCACCTGCGTTCACCCTTTCCCTCTGGTTAGTCAACTCTAACGAATAAAATTTACTCGCATCATTAAGAGTGTTGGTAATGCCTCCGATCGGTTGAGCTGGTATGATGGGTGCCTTTGAGACTCATCGCTTCATGGCATCCATCACCGTTCACTGCCCTCGTTGCAACTCTGACCACGTATATCGCCATGGGAAGACCCCTGCAGGCCATGTTCGCTATCGTTGCCCCGCCTGTCCGCACGTGTTTCAGATCACCTATACCTATGAAGCCCGCAAGCCTGGTGTCAAAGACAAGATTGTTGATATGGCGTTCAACGGCTCAGGTGTTCGTGATACTGCTCGCGTCCTCAAAATTGGCATTAACACTGTCATACGCGCCCT
>NZ_CDBI01000078.1 GCF_000820025.1 Aeromonas popoffii | reverse complement strand
GCTTACCGCAAGATTGACTGGGAGCACACCGTTGCCGGTACCTCTGGTGCTGACGACTGGCGCGCCCCTATCGAGGCATAAGCCTGACGTTCTGATTTCGTTATTTCCTGTATTAGGTTTCGTATCTTGTGGCCGGTGTGCACCGGCCTTTATCCCGTGTTTCTCCGGTCAGTCTTTGGCTGCCGGAGCCTTTTATGTTTTGCCATCCCCCTGCCCAGAGATTGATGTCGTGGTAGTGAGAGCGGAGTGATGGCAAAGCACACAAGAGGTTTGAATTATGTGTCCCTCCATTGCACTGCTTGGTGACCTTGGCACCGACCACGATGGCTTTCCACCGACCCCGGTGATAGCCGCCAGCCCTGATGTTTTTCTCGATGGCAAGCCGGTGGCCCGTCAAGGTGACCCGCTGGCGCCGCACGACAAGCCCAACAACCCGCCCCACCCGCGCAGCATTGCCGGTGGTGTGGGCTCGGTGTTGGTGAACGGCAAGCCCATCGCTATCACCGGCACAGCGGTGGATTGTGGTGGCGTGGTGATTGGTTCGGGCAGCGGGCAAGCAGGATAAGGA
>NZ_CDBI01000077.1:941-113504 GCF_000820025.1 Aeromonas popoffii | reverse complement strand
AGGCCTTTTTGCTTTTTGGCATTTGTGAACGGGAATAAGGATGCGAGGGGCATCAGAAAGGTCACGACTTGCTACTGGCAACTAGGCCCCGGGTTTTCTAGACACTCTGTTGTTGAACATTGAACTGCTTTTCAAACTCTACCGCCAAGAGTTGTAAAGAGGCAAAAGAAAAGGGGACGGCAGTTGCCGTCCCCTCAAGTCATCTAGTCCAGTCCATGAACTGCAACGCTCCCTGCAATCCCTGACTTTATCCTAATCCTTCGGAATATCCCCTTCCCAATCCGTTGAGGTGTCCTGTGGCCATCCTAGCCTGGCAATCGATCCTGATTGCTGCACTCTCTCCATCCTGGAGGTGTCCGTTACCACATTCTGTGGTGTTCCTTGCGTCGTCCTGACAGATAACCATCCTAGCTATCCCGCTTCATCCTGAAGCTGTCCTACTCGCATCGGGCGAGGTCCTGTTCTTCCTGAAGAGTAGTAATCCGTACCGCTCTGCCTCATCCTGAGGTGTCCTTGGCCACGTCCTGTGGATTATTCCCTGTTTATGCGCTGTTCCTGCATCCTGCCGAACCAGCTCCATCCCTGTGACGCCCATATTAAGGGAACCCCACAGAGGAACAAGGGCGTTTGGGCGGTTATCAGTATGAGCCAGCTTGATCAAACCTAGTCATTAACAATGTAAATATATATATATCATCAACTTAGTTTGTTTCATTGGAAAGCGTGTAGATTCAAAGACGCCTTCGCGTACGGGTCAACACAGCGGCCTCTTACAGCAGTGATGGCGGATCTCTCACACGCAAAAACTGGGGGAAAACGAGGGTACAAAGGGGCTCAATTCAGCGGATAAGAGTTAAAAAGTAGTTGAAAAAACATGCTTGAAAAGCATACAAAAAGCCGAGGCTGAGCTCGGCTTTTTTGGGTTAGCTGACTCGGCTGCCAGGCGTGGGATATGCCTTGCGCAGCGACTCTGGCGCCAATACTTCCAGGTTGCCGCTCATGTTGTTCAACCAGGTGCGAAATTCAGGGGTGTCCTGTACTTCGGTCTCCACTACCACGCTGCGTTTATCGTAGCGGGTCATGCGCGGGTTGTGGCCCGGGATCTGTCCATCGACCAGCGTCGGGCAGTTGGCATCGATACGACCGACGAAGCGGATTGGGCCACTGACGTCCTGATAGCCCTGATCGCGGATCAGCTTCTGGACATTGAAGTCCTTCGGCTGGGTCGCGCTGAAGTTGGTCAGTTCCACACCCTTGATGTGATCGAACGGTATGCCGTACACCTTGGGATCCAGCTCGGACAAGGTACAGAGCAGTATGGGACCGTCGGCCTGATTCAGAATGCCGAGGGGATTGATGCGGTCATAGCAGAGCCATACGGTACGTTCCTTGATGACACGCTGGATCTCGGCACTGAATTTGCGACCACGCCAGAGGGCATCGCGGATCAGGGTGCTGCGACGGATCTCAGGGTTGCCGGCAAACGGGCGCGGTGACTGATGCACGCTTTCAAGCCAGCGTTCGGCCAGTTCACTCTGGCTGTCGCGGATCACCTGACTGGCCTTGTCGACCAGCGGGTTTAATTCGGTCAACACACTTGCTGGCAGCAGTTGGCTTGCCTGATCACTCCAGGTTTTCAGGGCCACCGCCAGAGATAGCGGCATTATGTTGGCGAAGTCGTTGAGTCCATGGCGCTCGAAGCACCAGCCGTGGGGTTTGCTGCGTTCATCCGAAGTGAGGTCGAACAACCCCATGCCGGACATCTCCTCCAGGTCCCGTTGCACGGTACGCAGACTGACGTGTATACCTTCCTCTTCCAGTTTTACCTGGAGTTGGCTGGCGGTCAGCTTGTAAGGGCGGTGCGGGATGCAACGCGCCAAGGTCAGTTGTCGTAACAGCTTCTTACTCATGGTGCATGCCTTCACTGGTTTAGCGTTGAGTGTATCCTAGCCATGACTTGCGACAGTCTATGTCGCAACTTTTGCTGCGACAACTGTCGCCATTTTCATACAAAATGCTGTAACTAGATGATATTAAAACCAATATGTGTTTTGGCGGGGATCAATCGAGGCTTTTAAATGATGCGAAAATCGCAAATTAAAGTGCTGTCTTGCGGTTTTTTTGGAGAGGAAAAAATAAAAATAGCAGGAAGAGGCAGTAGATGATGTGGAGGGGCTCGGCCCCTCCACCAGATGAAGCTCTGTGATCAGGCCAGCCAGGACCAGGCTGACTTGGTGATGGCTGCACCCACCATGTAGCCGAAGACGGCCAGCGCGGCGGCACCGGCCACCAGCTTCTGGTTGCGGGCTGGTCGCTTGAGCGCCATGACGCCGAGACCTATGTAGACCACCAGTGCGATCAGCTTGGCCATCAGCCAGGGCTGCTGGCCCGGGCTCATCTGCAGCGTGACCGCCAACAGGAACCCGAACAGCAGCAAAAAGGTGTCGTTGACGTGGGGCGCTATCTTCAGCCAGCGCTGTTGCAGGCGCGGACTGCTGTTGAGAGAGAGCATCCAGCGATAGACAAACAGCAGCAGGCTGACGATGGCTAGAGTCATATGCAGATGTTTGAGCATGGGGTAATAGGCAATCATATTGCTTCCTTGTCGTTGTCGGGCAGTCCGCTGTTCCAGTTGTGAGCGTGAATACGCTCCTGTCCTTCCTGATCGTCTTGCAACAGATCGGAGAGGATATCCCGGTATTGCAGGCTCTTGTTGATATAGGTGTGTTCGTCGTCCAGGTAGTTGACCTGCTCCCGCAGCAACCAGTTGTCGTGCTGTTTGAAGGTCTGTCCTGCCCGCCAGGCCTGGTTGGCTCTAAATCCCAGCTGGGTCAGGGCTTCCACCCCCAGATCCACGGCGGAACCCAGGGTTTCCCGATACACGCTGCCTACGCCCTGGCGCAGGATCTCGTGAGCGTGAGGTCTGTCTTGGGCTCGCGCCAGTATCTTAAGGTGCGGGAAATGTTTCTTCACCATTTCAATTACTTCGAGCGAGGTGGCTGGATCGTTGATAGAGAGCACCAGCAGTTTGGCCTTGTGGGCGCCGGCGGCATGCAACAGGTCGAGCCGGCTGGCATCGCCATAGAACACCTGGTAGCCGTACTTGCGCAGCATCTCTATCTGACTGGCATCCTGCTCGAGGATGGTGGTGCCGATGCCGTGGCCATGCAGCAGACGCCCCACTATCTGGCCGAAGCGGCCGAAGCCAGCGATGATGACGGGGTGTTCCACCAGCTCAGGCTGCTCGTGTTGCGGTGCGTCGCTGTGGGTACGGTAATCGAACCAGGGCTGGATCACCCGATCGTTGAGGATCAGCAAGAGCGGCGTCAGCGCCATGGAGAGTGCCACGACTAACGTCAGTAGTGAAATGGTCTCGCCGGGTAGCACCCTGTTCTGGGCGGCAAACGAGAAGAGCACGAAGGCAAATTCCCCCCCTTGTGCCAGCGCCAGCGCGAAGGTCCAGCGCTGGCTCGGCGAGATGCGGATAATGAAGCCAAGCGCCATCAGCACCAGCCATTTAAGCACCATCAGCCCCACCACCAGCGTCGGAATAAGGAAAGGGTGTTCGGCAAACAGGCTGAAGTTGATACCGGCCCCTACCGACATGAAGAACAGGCCGAGCAAGAGTCCCTTGAACGGCTCTATGTCCGCCTCCAGTTCGTGGCGATATTCGCTGTCGGCCAGTACCACCCCGGCAAGGAAGGAGCCCAGCGCCGGGGAGAGCCCCACCGACTCCATCAACACGGCGATGGCAATCACCAGCAGCAGGGCGGCAGCGACGAAGATCTCCCGCATGTGGGATTGGGCTATGGCCCGAAACACCGGCCGCATCAGGTAGTGGCCACCCAGCACTATGCCGGAGATGGCCGCCACCACCAGCAGGCCGTGTTGCCAGCCAGCCAGCTCGGAGCCGCCATTGCTGGCCACCGGCGCGATGGCGAGCAGTGGCAGGATCGCCAAGATGGGAATGACGGCGATATCCTGGAACAGCAGTACTGCAAAGGCAGAGCGGCCGCTCTCGCTCTGCATCAGCTTGCGCTCTTGCAGACTCTGCAGCACGATGGCAGTGGACGATAGCGCCAGGATGAGACCTATGGCCAGCCCCTGTTGCCAGGGCAGGCCGATGAGATGAGCCACCCCGGTCAGGGCCCCTGTGGTGAGCAGTACCTGCAGGCCACCGGTGCCGAGGATGGGCCCCTTCAGTTGCCACAGCAGGGCAGGGCGCAGCTCCAGCCCGACCAGAAACAGCATCAGCACCACGCCGAACTCGGCGAAGTGCATCACATCCTTCTGCTGTCCCACCAGCCCGAGCAGGAAGGGACCTATGATGATGCCCGCCAGCAGGTAGCCGAGTACGGACCCCAGTCCCCAGCGCTTGGCCAGCGGCACGGCGATCACCGCCGCCGAGAGGTAGATAAGCGCATCAAACATTAATCCGTGACCCATCAGCCAGCCCTCCGTTCGAATTTCTGGCCCGGCTCATAGGGTCGGCCAAATGACAGGCAGTGTTTCATGAGAGCACCTCCAGCAGATCCCGCAGATAGGGGCTGCCGCCGAGCTGGGCCGGGGTCAGTTGCTCGTCGCGCAGGGCACACAGCAGCTGGCGATAATCCTGGCCACAGCGACGCAGCGCCTTCGGATCCTTGATCTTGTGAAAGGAGTGCAGCACGAACGGTGGCAGCCAGCTCATGCCGCACAGCTGCGCCGTTTGCTGGAACGGCAGCAGGAAGTCGAGCAGCGGACGGCTGTTGTAGCCTTCGCTGCAATAGGAGTCGGGGGCACCCCCCGTGGTGATGGCACTCAGCCACTGCTTGCCCTTGAGGGCGTGGGACTCGGGGCCGTAGGCGTAACCATACTCCAGCACCAGATCCATCCACTCCTTCATGATGGCGGGGCAGGAGTACCAGTAGAAGGGGTGCTGAAAGACGATGATGTCGTGTTCCGACAGCAGGGCCTGCTCCCGCTTCACATTGATGAACATGTCCGGGTAGTGCTGGTAGAGGTCGTGCACCGTGACCCCCTCCAGGTCGGAGACAGCTTGCAGCAGCTGCTTGTTGGCCCTGGAGCTCTGCAGGGCCGGGTGTGAAAAGATAACCAGAATGCGTTTCATGGGGTCATAACCTGAAGATGGGCCTAATACCGGTGAAAAGAAGATGTATTGAGCTGCGACGTTAGCAAGAAGCGCAATAGCCCGCCAGTTCCGGGATCAGATTGCGCAACGCCGGACGCGGGGATACGTGGGTGAATCGCGCCCCGCCAGACTACTTACATCCAACCATAGAGGGGAGGGCTTGACCCTCCCCCTGGGCCAGGGGTTACCATGGGGTTCCTCCGATCAATGAGTCATGTCATGGTTCTGACCCGTCGCCAACTTGCTCGCGCCCGCCGCTGGCTCCCTCTGTGGAGTCTGCTGATGGTGCTGATGTCGTTTGGCAGCCGGGCGGCGACCGATCTCTGTACTCTGACGCCCCATTGCAGCCAGAGCGAGCGCACCCTGGAGAAGGCCATGCCATGCGGCAGCTTCACCTCGGCGCTGGCCATGACGGTGCTCACCAGCGACAGCCTGACGGTGGCCGTGCTGGAACCGGATATGCCACAGTTTCTCTCCCCCTCCCTGTTCACGCCTGAGGTGCCGCTCGAGCGGCTGGATCGTCCTCCCCGTCATCCCGGTTGAGTCGAGTTCCCCTGTTTTTTTGGGTATTTCTTCTTATCTGAGGTGAGTTATGTACAAGTCCCTGTTACTGGCCCTGCTGGCCGGTACCGTCAGCTTCTCCGCCCTGGCCGCGGAGCAGATGACCGTCTACAAGTCCCAGTATTGCGGCTGTTGCAAGACCTGGATCAAGCACATGGAAGAGAACGGCTTTGAGGTCAAGGTTGTCGAAACCGAGCAGCTCGATCCCATCAAGCAGCAGTACGGCATCACACCGCAGCTGGCGTCCTGCCACACGGGTGTGGTGAATGGCTATGTGGTGGAGGGGCATGTACCCGCCGCCGATGTGCAGAAGCTGCTCAAGGAAAAACCGGCGATCCGCGGCCTGACCATTCCGGGCATGCCCCAGAGTGCGCCAGGCATGGATATTCCGGGTCAGCCCTACCAGGTGCTGAGCATCAGTGATGAGGGCGCGACCAGGGTCTGGTCGAGCTACTCCGGCTGACGCAAACTGGCCATGAGCAGGCACGACTCCATCATGTGAGGCACACCTGAGCGAACCTGTGTCGCTCATGGTCAGGTTTGAGGGCCGCTGTCGCGAGATAGCGGCCCTTTTACCTGTTCTTGCGGGTTTTACGGGGTGATAACTTGCAACTGGGGGCGACAAGGGGCAGATTGATCCCCTATCCAAGGAGCCAAGGCTCAGGTCTGCTAACCCTTTTAAAGCGCAAAGGATGCGACATGTTTACCTTTTCCCGAGGGCTTCTGCTGCTGGCTTGCCTGGCCGCCGTTCCCTGTTCATATGCCAATGATGAGTCCGCCATGCCCACAAGCGATACCCTTATCCAGCCTCCCGTGGCCACCAAACACCCTCACACCATCAAGAAACACGGAGATACCCGGGTCGACAACTACTATTGGCTGCGCGATGACGAGCGCCAGAAACCCGAGGTGCTGGCCTACCTGGAGGCGGAGAACGCCTATACCGAGGCCATGCTCAAGCCAACCAGGCCGCTGCGAGACCAGCTCTACCAGGAGATGGTGGCCCGCATTCCCCAGCAGGATGAGTCCGTACCCTATGTGAAGAATGGCTACCGTTACCAGACCCGCTATGAGCCGGGCAAGGAGTACGGCATCTATTCCCGCAGCAAGGTGGAAGGGTCGCAGGAGCCCGAGCTGATGCTCGACAGCAACCAGCGCGCAGAGGGGCACGAGTTCTACGCCCTTGGCGCCCTGGAGGTGAGCCGCAACAACCGCTGGCTGGCGGTGGCGGAAGATTTCCTCTCTCGCCGCCAGTACCAGATCCAGTTCCTCGATCTGGAGAGCGGCAAGTGGGCGGCCGAGTCGCTTCCGAACACCTCGGGCAACCTGGTGTGGGCCAACGACAGCAAGACGGTGTTCTATGTGCGCAAACACCCCAAGACCCTGTTGCCCTATCAGGTCTATCGCCATGAGCTTGGCTCGGATCCGGCGAAAGACACTCTGGTGTATGAGGAGAAGGATGACACCTTCTACGTCAGCCTCTACGCCACCACCTCGGAAGATTTCATCGTCATCGCCCTCTCCAGCACCACCACGGGCGAGGCGCGCCTCATCGACGCCAACGTGCCGACCCAGGCTCCACGGCTGTTCCTGCCCCGTCAGGTGGATCACGAATACAGCCTGGATCACTACCGTGGTCGCTTTTATGTGCGATCCAACAAGGACGGCAAGAACTTCGGCCTGTACGAGACCAAGGAGAGCCCGGTCGAGCGCTGGAAGGCGGTGATTGCCCCCAATCCGGACGTGTTGCTGGAGAGCTATGCCCTGTTCAAGGAGTGGCTGGTGCTGGAGGAGCGCAATCAGGGGCTGACCCGGCTGCGTCAGATCAACTGGCAGAGCGGCGAGCAGAAAGAGATCGCCTTCGACGATCCCGCCTATGTCACCTGGCTTGCCTACAACCCGGAACCGGAGACCAGCCAGCTGCGCTACGGTTACTCCTCCATGACCACACCGTCGTCCACCTATGAGCTGGATATGGCCAGCGGCAAGCGTACCCTGCTCAAACAGCAAGCGGTGGCGGGCTTCAAGCCGGAGCTGTATGCCAGCGAGCGCCTCTGGGTGACCGCCCGCGATGGGGTGACCGTGCCGGTGTCGCTGGTCTATCGCACGGATCTGTTCAAGAAAGAGAGTGCCGGGTCGCAAAAAAATCCGTTACTGGTCTACGGCTATGGCTCTTACGGCGCCAGCATGGATCCCGATTTCAGCACGGCTCGCCTGAGCCTGCTGGACCGGGGCTTCGTCTATGCCATCGCCCACATTCGGGGCGGCGAGGAGCTGGGCCGCCACTGGTATGAAGACGGCAAACTGCTGAAAAAGCAGAATACCTTCAACGACTTCATCGACGTGACCGAGGCGCTGATGGCGCAGGGTTATGGCGCCAGGGATCAGGTCTACGCCATGGGCGGCAGCGCCGGCGGCCTGCTGATGGGGGCTGTCATCAATCAGGCGCCCCAGCTCTATCGTGGCGTGGTGGCTCAGGTGCCCTTTGTCGACGTGGTCACTACCATGCTCGACGAATCCATTCCCCTCACCACCGGGGAGTACGACGAGTGGGGCAACCCGAACCAGAAGCGTTATTACGACTACATGAAGGCTTATAGCCCCTACGATCAGGTCAAGGCACAGGCCTACCCGAACATGCTGGTGACCACGGGGCTGCATGACTCCCAGGTACAGTATTGGGAGCCTGCCAAGTGGGTGGCCAAGCTGCGCGAGCTGAAGACGGATGATAACAAGTTGTTGCTGAATACCGACATGGATGCCGGTCACGGCGGCAAGTCCGGTCGCTTTAAGGCTTATGAGGATATCGCGCTGGAGTTTGCGTTTATCCTGGATCTGGCCAAGCCAAAAGCATAAGTCAACAAGGTTGCAGCCCTTGCCAGTAAAGGGCTGCAAAAGAATCTTATCTCTATCCTCCCGCCTGCCAACCGGTAGCACATCCAATTAATCCCCGAGCAGTAAATTAATGATCGGCTTCAAATTTCTCGTCATTCATATCCATCATTTTGTGTTTTTGTTTGATTTATGTTGGCTCCATGTGCTTAATCGAAGCCGCTATGACGCTTTGATTGATCCCCTCCGGGTCAATTATCTTCGGTTGGCATGACGCCGACTGTCTCACCACAGGATGCTGGTGGCTTTTTGGGGAACGCTCGCCGTTCACCCGATTCCTCATATAGAGGTCATGGATGACCACCGGTGCAGAACGGTGGTTTGTCCGGCATTCGCCCGTGGAACGGGCGAGCTGAATCAATCAAAAAGGATGAACAACATGAAAGGATTTTCCCTGGCGTGTGCCCTGTCGGCTGCCCTGGTCGGTGTTTCGTTTGGTGGTCCGCTGCAGGCGCAGGAGCGCTTCGTGACCATAGGCACTGGCGGTCAGACCGGTGTTTACTATGTCGCTGGCCAGTCTATCTGCCGCTTCCTCAATCGCGGCGTTGCCGATCACCAGATCAAGTGCAACGCCCCGGCCAGCGGTGGCGGTGTGGCCAACGTCAACGGTATCCGCAGCGGTGAGTTCAACTTCGGTATCATGCAGTCCGACCATCAATACAAGGCGATGAAAGGCCTGCCCCCCTTCCAGGCTGAAGGGGCCATGGATGACATGCGTGCCGTCCTCTCCCTGCAGAGCGAAGTGTTCACCATACTGGCGCGCCGTGATGCCAACATCGCCGGCTTCGACGACATGAAGGGCAAGCGCGTCAACATCGGCAACCCGGGCTCCGGCCAGCGTGACACCATGGAAGAGATAATGGCGGTCAAAGGTTGGAAGAAGGGTGACTTCGGCCTGGTCTCCGAACTGAAACCGGCCGAGCAGGCCTCCGCCCTCGGCGACAACAACATCGACGCCATGAGCTACTTCGTCGGTCACCCGAACGGCGCCATCCAGGAAGCCTCCACCACGACCGATGCGGTACTGGTACCGGTGACCGGCGCGGATATCGACAAGCTGCTGGCCGAGAAGAGCTACTACAGCAAGGCTGAAATCCCTGGCGGCATCTACAAGGGCAGCGACCAGCCAACCCCGTCTATCGGCGGCAAGGCGGTGCTCTCCACCAGCGCCAAGACAGATCCGGAAGTGGTCTATCAGCTGGTCAAGTCGGTGTTCGGCAACCTGGATCGCTTCAAGCGCCTGCACCCGGCCTTCGCCGACCTGCAAGAGGCCGACATGATCAAGGTGGGACTCTCTGCGCCGCTGCATGAAGGGGCTGCCCGCTACTACAAGGAGCGCGGCTGGCTCTGATTGACGGCCCAAGGGCCCAGGTCACTCTCTTCGACACCCGTCAGCCGCAGCCCAATTGCGGGGGCGGGTGTCGCTCTTGTTGTACTCGTTGGCACAAGTTAACCCTATGCAAGATAAACAACTCTCTACCGAGGAACTGATCGCCCAGGATGTGGGCGCTCGTCTGCCGTTCGGCCTCATGGGCGGGCTCATCACCACACTGGCGCTGGCCTGGTCTCTGTTCCAGCTCTGGATCGCCTCGCCGCTGCCCTTCATGTTGGGCTTTGGCGTACTCAATGACACCGAAACCCGCGCCATTCACCTCACCTTCGCCCTGCTGCTGGCCTATCTGGTGTTTCCGGCGTTTCGTTCATCGCCACGGGATCGGGTGCCGCTCGGCGACATAGCCTTGGGGCTCATCGCCGCCGGGGCGGCTTGCTACCTGTTTGTGATGTACCAGGCGCTGGCCCTGCGGCCGGGCAGCCTGACCACCGAAGATCTGATCACCGCTTGCATCGGTTTGCCGTTGCTGCTGGAAGCGGCGCGCCGTGCTCTGGGGCCGGCGCTGGCGATCATCGCCCTGCTGTTTCTCGCGTATAGCCTGGCGGGACCCTGGATGCCGGGCCTGCTGGCGCATCGAGGAGTGAGCTTTACCGCGCTGGCCAACCATCAGTGGATCACCACTGAAGGGGTGTTCGGGATTGCCCTCGGCGTTTCCACCAGCTTCGTGTTCCTGTTCGTGCTGTTCGGCGCCCTGCTGGAGCGGGCCGGCGCCGGTCACTACTTCATCCAGCTCGCCTTCAGCCTGCTTGGCCACCTGCGCGGCGGTCCAGCCAAGGCGGCAGTGGTGGCCTCTGGCCTGACCGGCCTCATCTCAGGCTCGTCGATTGCCAACGTGGTGACCACGGGCACCTTCACCATTCCCATGATGAAGAAGGTGGGCTTTAGCGCCGAGAAGGCGGGGGCAGTGGAAGTGGCCTCCTCGGTCAACGGCCAGATCATGCCCCCTGTGATGGGTGCGGCCGCCTTCCTGATGGTGGAGTACGTGGGCATTCCCTACGTCGAGATCATCAAGCATGCCTTCTTGCCGGCCACCATCTCCTACATAGCCCTGCTCTACATCGTCCATCTGGAAGCGCTCAAGCTCGGCATGCAGCCCATCGGTGGCCATCAGCCCAAGCCCTGGCTGCGCCGTCTGACCGGTTTTGCCTTTGGCGCCACCCTCATCAGCGGCCTGTCGATGGCGGTTTACTATGGTCTGGGCTGGCTCAAACCGGCGCTGGGTGACTTCGCCCTGCCGGGGATCAGCCTGCTGCTGGCGCTGGCCTATCTGGGACTGCTGAAGATCGCCGCCAGCAACGAACCGCTGGCGGCAGAGGATCCGGACAAACCGCTGACCGAGTTGCCCAACACCCGCGCCGTGCTGCTCTCCGGTCTGCACTTCCTGCTGCCCGTGGTGGTGCTGGTGTGGTGCCTGATGGTTGAACGGCTCTCGCCCGGGCTGTCGGCCTTCTGGGGAACCGTCATGCTGGTGATCATACTGCTGACCCAGCGGCCACTGCTCAACTGGTTGCGCAGTGATGGCCTGCACGATTACGGCTCAGTGCAGGACGGTCTGATCGATCTGCGCGAGGGGCTGGTGGCCGGTGCCCGCAACATGATCGGTATCGGCATTGCGACCGCCACTGCAGGCATCATAGTGGGCGCCGTTTCCCAGACCGGGGTGGGTTTGGTACTGGCCGATCTGGTGGAGATGCTCTCCATGGGCAATCTGCTGCTGATGCTGCTGCTCACCGCCTTTCTGAGCCTTATTCTCGGCATGGGGCTGCCCACCACAGCCAACTACATCGTTGTCTCCAGCCTGCTGGCGCCCGTGGTGGTGACGCTCGGGCAGCAGAACGGCCTGATAGTGCCGCTCATCGCCGTGCACCTGTTCGTCTTCTACTTCGGCATCATGGCGGATGTGACGCCGCCGGTGGGGCTGGCCTCGTTCGCGGCAGCCGCCGTCTCCAAGGGCGATCCCATCAAGACCGGGATCACGGCGTTCTACTACAGCCTGCGTACCGCAGCGCTGCCGTTCCTGTTCATCTTCAACACCGACCTGCTGCTGATCGATGTGGACTTTGCCCACGGGGTGCTGATCTTTATCGTGGCGACCATCGCCATGCTGATCTTCGCTGCTGCTACCCAGGGCTGGTTCCTGGTGAAGAGCCGCTGGTACGAGAGCATATTGCTGCTGCTGGTCGCCTTTACCCTGTTCCGCCCCGGTTTCTGGATGGACATGGTGCACGATCCCTATCGGGTTACCCCGCCCGCCGAGTTGGCAAAAACCATGGGTGAAGTGGAGGCAGAGAGCACGCTGCGGCTGCGCGTCCAGGGTGAAGATGCGGTCGGAAAACCGCGCAAGTTCACCCTGCTGGTCGCCGTACCGGATGGGGCGGATGGCGAGGAGCGGCTGGCCAATCTGGGGCTGAGCCTCTATGAACAGGATGGCAAGACGCTGATCGACAACATCGCCTTTGGCAGCCCGGCGGCCACCATGGGGCTGGAGTTCGATCAGGAGATCCTGACCGTCAAGGCGCCCACCGAGCGCTGGCGCAAGGAGCTGATGTGGTTGCCCGGTTTCTTGCTGTTTGCGCTGATCGTCGGGCTGCAACGGCGACGGGCGGTGCGAGCCTAACAAGGGTCAATAAAAACGGCGCCATCGAGGCGCCGTTTTCATCTCCCCGGTCGGGGCTTATTCTTGCGGATCCTGCAACTGGTCCAGCGCCTGTTGCTCCTGCGGGCTGAGGCCAAGCTGTTCGCAGGCCTGCTCGAAGCTGATCCCCAGATGGCACATCATAATATCGATGGCGGGCAGATAGTTTTTCATTGCTTCTTCCATGGTGATCCTCCAGACCCGTTCCTTATGCCCCAGCAAGGGGGGCGAGGCAATTAGACTTTAGGTGTAGAGGGCTGGTGTTCTGAGCACCCCTGCCACTGGGCGGGGGAATTTGCTACTCTGCTCCCGGTAAATAAGATGTTGCCGTATGAGTGCGAGCAACACGTGAGGAGCAGGGCATGTTATTGAGTTTCTTGATCATCGCATCGGGCTGGTGGCACATTCGTGCGGCCTATGGCTCAGACTCCCGTCAGTTCTACATCAGCAAGCCGCTGACCATGCTGCTCATCATTGCGCTGGCGTTTGGCTATCAGGGTTATGACCACGATGGCTCCCATGCCTGGATCCTGCTCGGCCTCTGCCTGTCGCTGGCCGGAGACGTGCTGCTGATGCTGCCAAGCGATCGGTTTATTCAGGGGCTGGCGGCATTTTTTGTCGCGCACCTCTGCTACATAGTCGGTTTCGCCCAGGGGCCGCTGGTGCTGAAGCTGATGGATGGCCTGCTGTTGCTGCTGGTGGCGGGCATGGTGTTCGGCCTGTTGTGGGGCAAACTCGGGGAGATGAAGGTCCCCGTGCTCTGTTACATGCTGGTGATCATTGGCATGGCCTGGGTGGCCGCCGGTGCCTGGCACGCCTCCTTGACTGCAGGCAGTGCCGCCGCCCTGGTGGGGGCCTTGATGTTCCTCTTCTCCGACAGCATGCTGGCGCTGGATCGTTTCCGCCGCCCTTTCCCCCATGCGACGGCCTGGGTGATGAGCAGCTACTTCGCCGCCCAGTTTTTGATCGCCGCCTCGCTGGCAGGGTGAAGAGGCGCCGGTGCCTTTTATCGCTCGCACTAGATCCCTGATCCTCGCCGGCGGGTGATGATCCGCGGCAAGGAAAATGGGCCTGTTTTCAGACCCTTGCTATGCCTCGAGCGGCTCGGCGTCGGCAGCCCTGGGTGCTGGCTGCTTGAGTAGCAGCATCAGGGCGCTGGCGATCAGCAGGAAGATGCCCATCACGTAAAACACCTGATTGTAGGCCATGATGGCCGCCTCGCGGCTGATGGTGTTCGCCAGCATGGCCTGGGCCTGCTGCTGTGCCAGCTCGGGACCCGAGCCTTGCACCATCATGTTCTGGGCCAGCTGCAGCAGGTAGCTCTGCCCCTCTATGCTACTGGCGGCCAGGGTGCTGCTGATCTGGCTGACATGGACGCGGGTGTCGTTGTCGATCAGGGTCGCAATGATGGCGATGCCGAACGCGCCGCCGAGGTTGCGCAGTACGTTGAGCAGGGTCGAGGCGGAGGGGATCTCGTCATGGGTCAGGCTGGCGGTCGCCACCAGAGAGAGCGGCACCATGATGAAGGGTTGACCCAACGCCCGCACTATCAGCGACTGGATCAGCTGGGGGCCGGCGTAGTCGGCACTCATGTTCATGTTCATGAAGCAGCTGATGGCAAACACCAGGAAGCCGAAACTCACCAGGTAGCGCGGGTCTATCTTGTGGGTCAGTTTGGGCACCAGCGGCAACACCAGCAGCTGTGGCAGCCCCATCCACATCAGTACTTCACCGATTTCCAGTGCGTTGTAGTTGTGGATCTGCGCCATGTAGAGCGGCAGCACATAGATGGAGCCCATCAGCGCCATGCCGAGCACCAGATAGGCGAAGCAGGCCAGCGCGAAGCGCGGATTGTGCAGTAGCCGCAGGTTGACCAGCGGATGGCGTCTAAGCAGCTGGCTGATGACGAAGAACACCAGGGCCACTACCGAGATGACGGTGAGCCGCACGATGAAGCTGGAACCGAACCAGTCCTCCCGGTTGCCCTCTTCCAGCACCACCTCCAGCAGGCCCAGCCCCATCGCCATGGTGACTATGCCGATGAGATCCACCCGCTTGATCACCTCCCAGTCCACCGGCTGCTTGTCCAGCCCGTGGGCCAGCATGGCCATCACCAGCAGTCCCGGTGGCACGTTCAGATAGAAGATGTAGTGCCACGACAGCTGCTCGGTCAGCCAGCCGCCCAGAGTTGGGCCTATGGCGGGGGCGAAGGTGGCACAGATGCCGAACAGCGCCATGCCGGTGGCCCGCTTGTGCAGTGGCAACAGGGTGACGATGAGTGAGAAGGCCATGGGAATGAGGGCGCCGCCGGTGAAGCCCTGCAATGCCCGGAAGACGATCATGCTGGTGAGGTTCCAGCTGAACGAGCAGAGCACGGAGGCGATGAGGAAAGCGCCGGTGGTCCACAGCAGATAGCGGCGCACGCTCAGGCCCCTGCTGAACCAGCCGCTCAGGGGGATGGCGATCATTTCCGCCACCAGATAGGAGGTGGAGATCCAGGAACTCTCGCTCAGGGTGGCGGAGAGGGCCCCCTGAATGTCCTTCAGGGAGGCGTTGGTGATCTGGATGTCGAGGATGGCCATGAAGGCGCCAATGAGACCCCCCATGACAGCGATCCAGTTGCGACGTGGAATGGGTTCCATCAGTGGGCGGCGACCAGGGGCTCGGGATCCCGGGTGTCCACTATCACCTCGGTAGAGAGGCCCGGCAGCAGCTTGCCAGCCAGGGCGCCCGGCTCGGGGATGCGGATCTTGACCGGCACCCGCTGCACTATCTTGGTGAAGTTGCCGGTGGCGTTTTCCGGTGGCAGCAGGGCGAATCTGGCGCCGGTGGCGGGGGCCAGGCTGTCGATGATCCCCTCGACGGCTTGACCCGGATAAGCATCCAGGATCACCTTCACCTTCTGGCCCGGCTGCATGTGGAGCAGCTGAGTCTCCTTGAAGTTGGCCTCGACCCACACCTGTTGTAGCGGCACCAGGCTGGCCACCTGCATGCCGGATTGGACATAGAGCCCGGCCCGCAGGCTGCGCTTGCCGATAATGCCATCGGCCGGTGCCCGCAACTCGGTATAGGTCAGCGCCAGTTTGGCCTGCTCCAGCAGCGCCTCGCTCAGGGCCAGCCTGGCTTTGTTCTGCTTGGCTTCGGCATCCAGCACCAGCAGTCGTTCACGGGCGGCTTGCAGGGCGGCTTGGGCCTCCTGCTCCTGTGCCAGATTGACCTGCAGTCCAGCCCGTACCTCGTCGAGGCTGTCTTGCGAGCTGTAATGGCGCTGGTTGAGCTGGCTGACGCGCTGCACTTGTTGCTGGGCGCGCACCTGCTCGGCAGTGGCAGAGCTGACTTTGGCCTCGGCCTGACGGATCAGGCTCAGCTGCTGGGTGCGGGTCGCGGCCAGATTCTCCGCTGTCGCCTGATTGAGGCGCAGGTCGGCTTCGGCCTCGGCCACCTTGGTCTTGTACTCCCGATCATCCAGCCTGGCGATCAGCTGACCGGTCTTCACCGCCTGGTTGTCGGTCACCAACACCTCGCTGATGTAGCCCGGCAGCTTGGAGCCGATCCCGGTCACCTCGCTCTGCAGGTAGGCATTGTCGGTACTCTCGAAATAGCGGCCATGCAGATACCAGTAACCGGCGAACAGCAGACCGAGCAGGGCCAGCACCATGGCGGCCAGCAGGGGGATCTTCTTGTGTTGACTCATTTTTGGGGGGATTCCTGAACTTAAGAGGCGCAGGCTAACACTGGCTAACTGTTTCGATTAGTATCCATTTATGAGATAGACAGTTTCACTGGTGCAACAATGGATTTGAACGCGGCATTGATTTTAGTGCGGATCGTCGACAAGGGCTCCTTCACCGCGGCCGCCCAGGATCTGGGCATGACCAAGGCGACCGTGAGTCGCCGCATCGCCGAGCTGGAACAACGCCTCGGCGTGCGGTTGCTCTACCGCTCCACCCGGCAGCTCACCCTGACCGAGGCCGGGGAGCAGTATTACCTGCGCTGCAGCAAGGCGGTGGATGAGCTGGCTCAGGCCGAGCTGATGGTGAGTGCCAGCCAGCAGGAGGTGACAGGTACCCTCAAGTTGGCGGTGCCTATCGAGACGGGGCAGCTGGTGGTTGGTCGGTTAGTGGCTAAATTCTTGCAAGTCTATCCGGGCCTGCAGGTGGAGCTGGAGCTGACCAATCGCATCGTGGATCCTATCAACGAGGGGCTGGATGCGATCGTGCGCATCGGTGACATGAGCGACTCCAATCTGGCGGCGCGGCGGCTGTGGAGCACGGAGCGGCTGCTCTGTGCCAGCCCGGATTATCTGGCGCGCAGCTCAGCCATCACGCGGCCGGAAGATCTGCTTTTACACGAGCGGGTGGCGGTGAGCAGCGGCTTTCTGGCCTCTCACTGGTGTTTCGAGCGCGAGGGTAGGGAGGTGCTGGTTGACCCTCCCTCCCGTTTTCGGGTTAATAATATAACCTGCGCCAGGGAGGCGGCGAAGGCGGGGTTGGGATTGGCCTCTCTACCTGCCATGCTCTGCCATGAGGAGCTGGTCAGCGGGGCGCTGGTGACCCTGCTGCCCGAGTGGCAGCAGCCCAAGGTACCGATTTATCTGCTGTTTCCGGAGCGACGACTGATGCCGCGCAAGTTGCGGACCTTTATCGATTTCATGGTGGCGCAGGGGGCCGATTACGGCATCGACAACCTGTTGTGACTGGCGTGTTAGGGAAATAGGGGGGCTGGATCATGGGATCCAGGTTCTATCCCGAGGATGGAAGAGGGCATGGTGCCGGTTATATGCGGCATCGACAACCGGTTGCAGGGGGAAGGCATGGATCAATGGATCAATCTTTATCGGGCTTCCCATTCACTGGAGGCCCATGCCCTGAAGGGGGCGCTGGAAGTGGAAGGGGTGCTGGTACGGCTCAACGGGGAGGCGCTGTCCGGCGCCCTGGGCGAGTTGCCGGTAGACATGTTGCAGGTGACCCTGATGGTGAGGGCCGAGGACCGCAGCAAGGCTGGGCGGGTCATAGAGCGTTACCAGCAGCGTCAGGGCAATGGCTGGCTCTGCGGTCAATGCGGGGAGGAGAACGGCGCCAACTTCGAGGTCTGCTGGCGCTGTCATCACGATCCCCACGATCATTAATCGCTCACCCTGCCTCAGCGCAGGGTGAAGTCGATATCCTCCCCCGCGCTGGCGTCGTGATAGGTCGCCAGATCCAGCTCCTTCTCGCTGCGGGCGATCAGCACGGACACCAGAATATCGCCGGAGACGTTGACCGTGGTGCGTGCCATGTCGAGGATCCGGTCGATCCCGGCGATGAGTGCCACCCCTTCCAGCGGCAATCCCACTGCGGTGAGCGTCAGCGTCAGCAGCATCAATCCGGTGCCCGGTGTGCCCGCCGTGCCGATACTGGCCAGGGTGGCGATGCTGATGATGGTCAGGTAATCCACCATGTGCAGATCCACTCCGAAGGCCTGTGCCACGAACAGGGCGGTCACCCCCTGATAGAGGGCGGTGCCGTCCATGTTGATGGTGGCGCCTATGGGCAGCACCTTGGCGGTGATGGCGGGGGAGACACCGAGCCGACGCTCGGCGCAGGCCAGGCTGATGGGCAGGGTGCTGCTGCTGGAGCTACTGGTGAAGGCCACGGCCTGGGCATCAACGATGCTCTTGAAGTAGTGCAGCGGATTGAGCCGGGCCAGCAGGATCAACAGGCCGCTGTAAACGCCAAGCACATGGAGCAGGCAGCCGAGATAGACGGCGCCGATCACCTTGAGCAGCGGCATCAGCAGGCTCGCCCCGTATTTGCCTGTCATCCAGGCCATCAGGGCGCAGACGCCGTAGGGGGCCAGCGCCATCACCATCTGGGTCAGTTTGAACATCCCTTCCGCCAGCGAGGTGAAGAAGAGGATGGCGGGACGGCCGCGCCGGCCGGTGGCGTTGAGGGCGAGGGCGAGGGCCACCGCGAACACGATCACCTGCAGTATCTTGCCATCCACCATGGCTTGCACCGGGTTGCGCGGTACCAGATGGCTCAGCACGCTGGCCAGGGTCGGCTGTTCCAGCATACCGACGCGCTCATAGGGCCCCATATTGGCGCCCATGCCGGGTTCCAGCAGCCAGCCCATCATCAGGCCGATGCAGATGGCGATGGCGGTGGAAAAGAGATAGAGGCCTATGGCCTTGCTGCCGATCCGATCCAGACTCTTGCCCTTGAGCAATGAGGTGAGGCCAGCGATGACCGAGCAGAAGATGAGGGGCACCATCAGCATCTGTATGGTGTTGACGAACAGGACGCCAATGGGCTTGAGCTGCAACGCCTGTTCACTGAAACCGAGTCCCAGGCCGATCCCTGTCAGCATACCGATCAGGGTCTTCAACCAGAGAGGACGGCGGGTCCAGATCCGCCAGGGTTTGAAAGCCAATCCATGGAGCAGCATGACGCCAATGTCCTTATAGTCGGTCTGAGATGGCAAAAAGGGGCGTTAGTGTAGCCATCCCCTTGTCAGGTTGCCACATTATCGACAAAGCACTCCTCACAGCCAGCCCGACCGGAGGGAAATTGGCAATTTATTGGCTTATATCAAGGTCGCCGGTGGCGGGGCGGGATTTAATTGACATTAAATATGTTCATTAATGAGGTTTGCAATGACTCAATCGGTACACGGTCACGAGGTGATGGAGATGATGCTGGCGCAGGGTGGCCAATTTACCCGGACCAGCCTCAGGGAGGCGATCGATGCGCGCTTTGGCACCGACGCCCGTTTCCATACCTGCAGCGCCAGCGAGATGGATGCAGAGGCGCTGATCGCCTTGCTGGCACAGCGCGGCAAGTTCATCGAATCAGGGCAGGGTTTTCAGACCCACGCTGGCAAGATTTGCCACCACGGGTGATCCCCCCGCGGCGAGCGGCCTGTGGCGCTCGCTGAATCCCGCCGCCTTTGTTATATTTTGCCCTCTTCCCCCTCCTTGTTGAAGGCTTAGCCTGGGCGTTGTATGGACACTTTTTCCGCAGCCGTCATGTTGTTTTTGATCATGGATCCGCTGGGCAACCTGCCGGTCTTCCTGTCGATCCTGCGTCATCTTGATCCCAAGCGGCGGCGCAAGGTGATGATGCGGGAGCTCTTGTTCTCTCTCGCTATCATGATGGCCTTCCTGCTTGCTGGTCAGCAGATCCTGGATTTTCTCAATCTGCGCCAGGAGGCGGTCAGCATAGCGGGCGGCATCATATTGTTCCTCATCGCCATCAAGATGATCTTCCCGAGTGAAGGCGGGGTGACCGGGCTGGCGGCGGGCGAAGAGCCTTTCCTGGTGCCCATGGCCATCCCCATGATCGCCGGCCCCTCCATTCTTGCCTCCCTGTTGTTGCTGGCCAACCAGGAGCCGACCCGGATGGTGGACTGGTCGCTGGCCCTGCTGATGGCTTGGGGAGCCAGCGCCGTGATCCTGATGTTCTACGATGTATTCAACAAGCTGCTGGGTGAGCGAGGACTCAAAGCGGTGGAGCGGCTGATGGGCATGCTGCTGGTGATGATCTCGGTGCAGATGCTGCTGGACGGCGTGCACCACTATCTGGCGGTGACCGGCCAGGGCTGAAGTGTCAGGGCTGCTTTTCAGCCCCGGTTCCCCGCTTGCTCATGCCGAGGATGAAGCGCGTCCCATGATCAGGGTTGTTCTATGGTGGAGGGTTCCAGTGTGCTCATGATGAGGGCGAGCAAGGTTTCCCGCAGCCAGCGGTGGCCCGGATCCTCCTCGTGGCGCTGATGCCAGATCAGCAGGTGGGAGATGCTGTCGAGCGCTATGGGCAGCGGCAGCGGCACCAGCGGATAGACCTGGGTAGCGTGACGGGCATAGAGCCTTGAAAGGGTCACTATCATGTCCGAGTGCATGCCCATACGCAGCGCCGCCTCGAACGACGGCACGGTCGCTTCGATCCGGCGGTAGAGATCCATCCCTGCCAGCTTGTGATCCAGCATCCAGCGGTCCCGCCCCTCGCAATAGGTCTGCACATGGGGATAGGCCAGGTAACGGGCGAGATCCCACTCGGGCTCGTGCAGGGCCGGGTGATCGTGTTGCACCAGACAGGTGAGGTCATCGATGGCAAGCAACCGCTGGCAGATGGCGTTGGGCAGGGTGTCGAGCCGGAAATCCGAGCTGATGCAGTTCTCCCGCACCGTGAAGGCGATGTCCACCTGGCCCTGACTCATCTCTGTCAGACTGTTCTCGGTCCACTCCTCGTAGCGCAGCCGTATGCCCGGTGCCTGCCGTTTTAGCTCGCTCAGGTAGAGCGGGGCGAACAGGGTGAAGGCGCTGTCCATGCTGGCGATGACGAACTCCCGCTCGGTATTGGCCGGATCGAAATCTGGCGGCTGGATCAGGTTGTCCAGCGACAGCAATATGGGTTGCAGTTGCTGCTGCAGAGTCAGGGCGCGGGCGGTGGGCTCCAGCCCATAGGCGGAGCGCACGAACAGGGGGTCATCGAAGGTGTCCCGCAGGCGGCCAAGGGCCTTGCTGACGGCAGACTGGCTCAGATGCAGGCGGCGGGCCGCCCGGCTGCCATTCCGCTCTTCCAGCAAAACTTGCAGGATAATCAATAAATTGAGGTCGATACGCCCCAGCTGTTCCAGCAACATGATATGAATCTCCTTCAATTCTTAGATGAATTTATACCATTTGTTTTCATATCTTGGCGAATCTATGCTTCGGTTGTCTCTCGCCTTCAATGGCGGCTGGTACAGGATGTAGTGGTTGAGGGGACAAGTAGCATCAAGTGATACGGCGACCCTGGGTCGCCGTATTTTTTTGCGTGATTTATTTGCAAACTTGCACCTGCCTTGATTTTGCCCAACAATCCTTGCGCCTTCTTTTGATACAAACAATCGGTATCTATCAGTCAGGAGTATCCCAGTGGGACTCGTTGGAATTCATATCTGGCATTTGTTGATCCTGCTTGTGGTTGTGGTCGTGGTGTTTGGCAGCAAACGCCTGGCCGGCGCCGGTGAGGATCTGGGCACCGCCATCAGGGATTTTCGTAAAGCCTTGCGTGACGATGAAGTACAGCCGAAATAAGTAGGAGTTGAATGATGTCCGTAGAAGATAAAGTGCAGGAAACCTGTGACAGCTGTGGCTGTTTCGCCGAGATCGGCACCATCATAGGTGAAGGTGACGATGTCATGGATCTGGTGATCGAGGCGGCGGTAGAAGCCGATGCCCGTGCCAAGCTGGCCGCTTATGAGGCACTGGCCAAACAGGTGACTGCCGAAGCCAGCATCAGCAGCGAGCTGAGCCAGGGCGCCAACGGTGTGATCCTGAAAGCCCGCCTGCAGTTCACCTGCACCGCCGAAAAATTGATTTTCGAGATGCGTGCCCGCTCTATCTGAGCCCTGTGATGACACGGCGGGTGCGCCTGCCGTGTTGACCCTTCTGCTGTAGGTCTGCGTTCTATAGTAAGTTATCCCACAGACGGTTTTGCCCGACGCGAGTCGGCCAACAGAAGGCGACCACATAATGAGGCTGCGATGGATCTGGGGCCTGCTGGCCCTCTGGTGTCTTCCTCTGCTGGCGGCGGATCTCAAGCCACAGCGCCTGCCCCAACCCGGGGACCTCGAACATATACTGCAAAAGAAAGAACTCAGGGCCCTGGTGGTCTATGAGCGGGGATTCTTTTTCCTCCACAAGGGGACTCAGCACGGCATCCTGGTCAATCAGCTGCAGGGGTTCGAGCGCTGGCTGAACCAGACCTATCTTGCCAAGGAGAAGATCAAACTCAAGATCATCTACATACCTGTGCGCCAGGACAAGCTGCTGGACTACCTCAGCGAGGGGCGCGGCGATTTGGTGGCGGCCAACATGACGGTGACTCCGACCCGGCGCGAGCAGGTGACCTTCTCTGACCCGGTGATCGCCCCCATCGAAGAGTGGGTGGTGAGCCAGTATTCCCTGCCGACTTTCAACCGCATCACCCAGCTCTCCGGCAGGCGCATCTGGGTGCGCGCCAGCTCCAGCTATTATGAGAGCCTGCGCCAGCTCAACTGGCTGTTTCGCGAACTGGGGCTGCCGCCCATCTACATAGAGACGGTGCCCGAATACCTGCAGGACGGGGATCTGCTGGAGATGGTAGCGGCCGGCATCATACCGCTCACGGTAACCGACAGTTTCAAGGGGCGCATCTGGCTCGGCATGATCAGCGGCCTGAGAGCTCACAAGCTGATCCCGCTGCGGGACAAGGGCCGCAGTGCCTGGGCGCTGCGCAACAATAGCCCCAAGCTGCTCAAGGCGGTGAACGGTTATCTGGCCGATGCGGGCAAGCGTACCCTCTATAGCGACATGACCCTGCGCGGTCTGCTGGCCCGCAGCGATCAGATGAGCAATATTTTGGCGCCGGATCCTCTGGGGCGGCTGGCGACTATCCGCAAGGTGCTGGAGCAGCAGGCCGACAAGTACGGGTTGGACTGGCTGATGCTGGCGGCGCTGGCTTACAAGGAGTCGGGCCTCAATGCCGGCGTGCGCTCAGAGCGAGGTGCTGTGGGGATCATGCAGCTGTTGCCGAGTACAGGGGGAGAGGTGGGCATTCGTGGAGCCAGGCTCGCCAGCCTGGAGGGCAATGTGGAGGCGGCCTGCCGCTATATGCGACTGATCCTGGATACCTACTTCAACGATCCCGGGCTGGATGTGCTCAACCGCCATCTGTTTGCGCTGGCGGCCTATAATGCCGGTCCGAATCGGGTGCAGGCGATCAGGGCCAAGGCGGAGGCCGCCGGGCTGGATCCGAATGTCTGGTTTGGCAACGTGGAGCAGCTGGTGGCCAACGAGGTCGGCCAGGGGCCCATCAACTACGTCAGTACCATCTACAAGTACTACGTGGCCTATCGCTTCAGCCTGCCGCAGCTGGAGGGCAAGGCAGCCGCCATCGAGGCGGTGGCCCAGCCCTGACGTTCTCTCGCCCGTCTAGACAGGCTGAGTGGGCGGGACAAAGGGCTGATCCCTGTGCTGCAGATACCAGGGGGCCAGCTGGCCGGTCGGCGAGGGATCCGGCTGACTGGCTTGCGGTCGATGGCTGATGGCGGGGCGATCCGTGAGTTCCATGGTAAATTCCTTCATCCACGTTCCAATGAGGTCTGTAGCCAGCGTTATGCCATTTCCCCATGACAGGCAGATGACGCCATGATCCCCGGCGAATTTGCACTGATTGATCAACCCGAGCTTGCGCTCAAGGTGCGCTGCCAGCTGATCCGCAGCGCCCGCAGCCGGATCCAGGCCCAATACTACAGCTGGGAGGAAGACAGCAGCGGCAAGCTGCTGTTGTCGGAGCTGCTGCACGCGGCCCGGCGCGGGGTGCGGGTACAACTGCTCATCGACGACCTCTATGCTGGCGATAACCGTTTCCTGGAGATGGTGGCCCATCAGCCCGGCATAGAAGTGCGGTTGTTCAACCCCTTTTGGCTGCGGGGCTGGCGTCCGTTGACCCTGTTTCTGGAGGGTATGTTCAGCTTTCGCCGCATCAATCACCGCATGCACAACAAGTTGCTGCTGGTGGATGGCAACCAGGCGGTGATCGGCGGTCGCAACATAGGTGACCGCTATTTCGGGCTGGGCGGTACGCCCCAATTCGTCGATCTGGATCTCGCCTGCCGTGGTTTGCTTTGCCAGCAGGCCGAACAGGGCTTCGATCAATTCTGGCGTAGCCGTTGGAGTCACCCGATCCGCCGCTTGCTGCGTCGTCCCTTGGTGCGGGCCGAAGTGGCGGCGGTGAACGACTTTCTGCTTACCCTGACCGATCCGCAGGTGGCGGCCGTCTATGACCTGCCCGCCAGCCTGTTTGACGCCGAGCCTGCCTCCCTGAGCTGGCATTCGGGACAGGCCGAGGTATGGTTCGACCGGCCAGGCAAGGGGCTGGTGTCGCGGCCAACCACGGCGCCCCTGCTCTGGCGCAAGCTGGCCGACAACCTGGGGAGTTTGAAGTTGGTGAGCCCTTACCTGATCCTGACCCGGGGGCTACGCCGCCGGCTGAGGCAGCAGCGCCGGGCGGGGGTGAGCATAGAGATTCTTACCAACTCCTTGGCCAGCACGGACGTGCCCCTGGTGTATGGCGTCTACCGGCGTCATCGCCCCTGGCTGATACGGCAGGGGATAGCGCTGTCCGAGTTGGAGGGGGAGGGCCTTAGCCTGCACGCCAAGCTGATCCTGATCGGGGAAGGGGAGGCGCTGCTCGGTAGCTTCAATCTGGATCCCCGCTCCCTGATGCTCAACACAGAGCTGATGTTGCACCTGGAGTGCCCCGCGCTCTGCGCCGAGTTGCAGCTGTGGCTGGCGGGATGGCAGCAGCGGTCGTCCCATTCCGTTGTCGCACCACAGTCGACCCTGCGCCGATTGCTGGCCAGGGTGAGCGACTGGCTGCCGCTGCAGCGCTGGTTGTGAGCGGGTCATGTCTTGTGCGAGATCTCGCAAAGCCTTGTACGCCTTCGAGGATAACGTTTGCCATCCAAAGGCGATGAATGTTTTTATCGTATTGTTTTTCATCAGTTTGTTCCGGTGCAGGAATCCTGAGAGCGTCCAGTTACTTGCATACGCCAATGAATAAAACGGTTTTTTATTTTATTTAACTGCGTAATATTTCAGTTGCAAGGATAAACACGGTGGCTTGTCTGCCGTGTGGAAGAGGGTCGTGAAGAGTACTGGCCGACTGGATTACTCCAGCAGGCACCTGCTTCAGATGGGTAGCGGAAACTCAGGAAACAGGACAGGCACCCGACAGGACCGGATTCCAATATGGAACATGCTATTTGCGAGGGGGTGACATGGAAATGTCACCCCATTTTTTATGGCCCGCTGGCTGAGTCGCTCCCGGAAAAAGACCGCCGGTTGGCGGTCTTTGCTCTGTTCAGCCCGACGGCTCATGATCAGGCGATACCTGCCAGCAGTCGGCTCCAGTTGCGCTTGCTGGCAACGAAGCCATCGTGCAGATTGCGATACTCCAGCTGCAGCTTCAACTTGTCATAGCGGGCCAGCGCCTTGCGCTTGCGCTGTTCCAGCAGGCGCTTGCGGCTGGCGTAGTAGTGCTGTAACTGCTGGCTCAGCTTGTCGTACTCCTCCTGCAACAGTGCCTGCCATAGCTCCCGGTCATCGCGTTTGCGCAACTTGGCCTGCGCCCGTTTGAGCTGCATCTCCAGTCTGGCTTGTTCGATCAGTTCTTCCGGACAGGATCTCAGATCCCGGGTCAGCCCGCACCAGGAGGCGCTGCGGATCAGCCACTTGGTGGGATCGAACTGCCACCAGTGGATGCCGTTGCGATAGTCGTTCTCGAACAGGTGGTGGAAGTTATGATAGCCCTCGCCAAAGGTGAAGAAGGCCAGGATGCCGTTGTCCCGCGCCGTATTGCGGTCGGTAAACGGCTGGCTGCCCCAGATGTGGGCCAGGGAGTTGATGAAGAAGGTGGTGTGGTGGGTCATCACCATGCGCAGCACCCCGGCCAACAGCAGCATGCCGAGCAGATCGCCGTGGACAAGTCCCAGCAGCAGCGGGATCCCCAGGTTGGTGGCCAGGGTCAGCGCCAGATAGTGTTTGTGCTGGAAGACGACGACGGGGTTGTTCTGCAGATCCCGCACGTTGCTGTAATCGTTGTAGATATCGCGCTGGTACTCGCGCAGCATCCAGCCGATGTGGGAGTACCAGAAGCCGCGACCTGCGCTGTAGGGATCCTTCAGGTTGTCATCCACGTGGCGATGGTGACGACGGTGATCGGAAGACCAGTGCTGGGCCGAGTTTTGCAAGGCGAGGGCACCGCCGATGGCGAGGATCCACTGCAGGATCGGGTGGGCCTTGTAGGCCTTGTGCGACCAGAGGCGGTGATAGCCGGCCGTGATGGAGATACCGCTGTAACAGAACAGCAGCAGGAAGCAGCTCCACTGCCAGAGGTCATAGCCATGGGTCATGCCGTACCAGGGCACGGCGATCAGTGCGGTCAACCCGGAGAGGGCAAACAGCAGGGTATTGGTCATGATGATCGGTGGGCGTTCCATCTCACTCGGTTCCTTTCAGCGAACAGCTGTGCGCCATTCTCCACGCAGCCAGAATGCGGGTCAATGGTAAAAAAGTAGGAGACAAACCTGATCCCGACTCGGCCTTCGGGTTATCATCTGGCCTCGATAACCTGAAGGTGACTGTTTTCGTGGGTATTCGCGCGCAACAAAAAGAAAAAACCCGGCGTACGCTGATCGATGCTGCGTTCAGTCAACTGTGCGCCAATCGCAGCTTTTCCAACCTCAGTCTGCGGGAAGTAGCGCGGGAGGCGGGTATAGCACCGACCTCGTTCTATCGCCATTTTCGCGACATGGAGGAGCTGGGGCTGACCCTGGTGGATGAAGGTGGCCTGACCCTGCGCCAGTTGATGCGTCAGGCGCGTCAGCGCATCGCCGGCGGCGGCAGCGTCATCAGCACCTCGGTACAGACCTTCATGGAGTTCGTCGAGAACAATCCGAACATCTTCCGGCTGCTGCTGCGTGAGCGTTCCGGTACCTCGGCGGCATTTCGGCAGGCGGTGGCGCGGGAGATACAACACTTCATCGCCGAGCTGACCGATTACCTCGAAGCCACCACGGGGGCGCCGAGGGAAGAGGCCTACATCCAGGCCGAAGCCATGGTGACCATCGTCTTCAGCGCCGGTGCAGATGCCCTCGACATGACCTGCGAAGAGTGCCGGGCCTTGTCTGATCGCACCATACGCCAGCTGCGCATGATCGCCATGGGTGCCGAGGTTCAGAACCAGAAGCGCCGCCAACCCCTTTCTTAAACCAAGGATGGACACTTCCATGCATGATCAGAATCCGATCCCGAAGAAACCCCTGCTGCTGGCCCTGCTCATTGGCATCTGTTGGGATGCTTCCCTGTCGGTGCTGACCGAGTCGGTGCTCCCCTTCTCCTTCTTCCCCATGATTGCCCTGGTGTTGGCTGCCTATCAGCTCTACCAGCACTATCGTCACGTGTCGCTGGAGGGCAATACACCGCTCTGCATGCTGCTCTGCCTTTTCATCGGCGGCTTCGGCCACTCGGCGCTGGTCAAGGTGCAGTACCCCGAGCTTGGCAGCAACTTCTTCGCGCTCATCATGATGTTGCTGCTGCTGGCTGTGCTGTCGATCAAGTTGGGTATCAGTGTGGGGAAAAAAGAGAAGGAGTGACGGGCACTCCTTCCTGACAGACAGAGGTGCTGTCTTATTCGGCGTTGTTTATCTCTGTGCCATGCTGTTTGGCTTCTATGATGGCTTTGAGTCTGGCGCGAATATCCACCATGCCAAAGACGCCGAATACCAGTATCAGTATGACTTCAAGTTTTGTGACCACGAAATAGGGCTTGCAGGCAGACTTCACCATGCTGGCTTGCACTAGGTGGACCAGGGCGATGAGCAGGCCGCAGATCGGCAAAAGATCATTCAGCTTGCCAGGTAGCGGAGCCACCAGACTGACCAGCACGCCTAACCAGAAGAACAGGGTCAGCCCCATCGCCAACAGAGTAAATACCCGCTTCATCGTTTACCTCCCGTAGATAGAGTTGATAGCAGACCTGACCGGCCTGCTTGTCCTTGAGCCGTTGCCCAAATTGACGGGGAGGGGCACAGCGCCGATTTCCCCCCGCCCACCCGGTATTTAAACCGCAGCGTCATTCCTGGTGTCCCGCAAATAGAGTTGATAGCAGACCTGGCCGGCCTGCTTGTCCTTGAGCAGTTGCCAGCTGGCGGGCAGTGCCAGATCCGCCATCTCCTTCTCCCGCTCCAGATAGATGAGGGCATCCTTTGCCAGCCAGCCGCGCTGCTCCAGTAGCTCGCACACTTGGGGCAGCAGCTCGCGCCGAAACGGCGGATCGAGAAACACCAGATCGAACGGCGTGGCCGGACCTTGCAGCCAGCTGACGGCATCGGACTGGATCACCTGCCCCTGGCTGCTGCCGAGGGCAGCCAGATTCTTTTTGATCTGGTCGGCGGCGCTCTTGTCCATTTCGATCAGGGTCACCTGCTCGGCATAGCGCGACAGCGCCTCCAGCCCCAGACCGCCGCTGCCGGCGAACAGATCCAGACAGCGAGTGCCACGGATATGGGGGGCCAGCCAGTTGAAGATGGTCTCTTTGACGCGATCCGTGGTGGGTCTTAGCCCCTCCACATCCTTGACCGGCAATTTGCGGCCTCGCCACTGGCCGCTGATGATTCTGACAAAGCCTGATTTTCCCTGTGGGGCAGGGTTCTTGCTCGGGCTGTTATGGCTGGATTTCACTCTGGGCATCGCGTTTCGTCGTCAGAAAATAAAGTGGTAGTATAAGGCGGTTCATTTTTATGCCGACCCGCCAAGGGACGGCTATCTTAGCAGTCAGCCTTTGATGTGAGTATTTTTAGATGGCAAAAGGTTTGTTTTCCTGGCTGGGTTTCGGCCGCAAGAAAGAAGAAGCTGAGGCTGTCCAACCACAGACACCCCAAGCCACCCCCATTCCCGTTGAGCCTGAGATCGTAGCTCACTCCGCTCCCGTTTCCCATACTACGCCGGTAGTGCCCCCCGAATTGCCCGTCAGCGCACAGAATGATCTCCTGCCTGCTGGCGCTGCGCACCATGATGATTGCTGTACCCCCACCGAACTGGACGCAGGTCCGCTGGTGGTGGAAGAGTGTGCCTCCGAGCTGGAGCCCGTCATCGTCAATGAACTGCTGATCGAGCAGGAGAGTGCCGAGGCAGAGGCTGCCGAAGTCGCCCGCATCGCCGCCGAGGCACAAGCTGCCGAAGCTGCCCGCATTGCCGCCGAGGCGCAGGCTGCTGAAGTCGCTCGTGTCGCCGCCGAGGCAGAGGCTGCTGAAGCTGCCCGCATTGCCGCCGAGGCGCAGGCTGCTGAAGCCGCCCGTGTTGCCGCCGAGGCGCAGGCTGCTGAAGCCGCCCGTGTCGCCGCCGAGGCACAAGCTGCAGAAGTCGCCCGTGTCGCCGCTGAGGCGCAGGCTGCCGAAGTTGCCCGCATTGCCGCTGAGGCACAAGCTGCCGAAGCCGCCCGTGTCGCTGCCGAGGCACAAGCTGCAGAAGTCGCCCGTGTCGCCGCTGAGGCGCAGGCTGCCGAAGTTGCCCGCATTGCCGCTGAGGCACAAGCTGCCGAAGCTGCTCGCATCGCCGCCGAAGCGCAGGCTGCCGAAGAGGCTCGTCTCGCCAAAGAGGCCCAGAGAGCGGAAGATCTTCGCCTGGTCGCCGAGATGGAGGCTGACGCCGCCGCATTGGCTGCCCTGCCGCTGGCCGCCAAGGTGGATGATGATACCCAGGACAAGCCGCAGCGGGAGGGCTTCTTTGCCCGCCTTAAACGCAGTCTGGTGCGCACCAAGGAGAACATTGGCTCCGGTTTCTTCGGTCTGTTCCGTGGCAAGAAGATCGACGATGAGCTGTTTGAAGAGCTGGAGACCCAGCTGCTGACTGCCGATCTGGGCGTCGATACCACACGCCGCATCATAGATGGCCTGGTGCAGCATGCGGATCGCAAACAGCTCAAGGATGCCGAGGCGCTCTACGGCCTGCTCAAGCAGGACATGGGCGCTATGCTGGCTCAGGTTGAGCAGCCGCTGGTGATCGATACCAGCAAGAAGCCTTACGTGATCCTGATGGTCGGCGTGAACGGCGTCGGCAAGACCACCACCATCGGCAAGCTGGCCAAGCAGTTCCAGGCCGAAGGCAAGAGCGTCATGCTGGCTGCCGGCGATACCTTCCGTGCCGCTGCGGTTGAGCAGCTGCAGGTATGGGGTCAGCGCAACAACATCCCCGTGATCGCCCAGCATACCGGCGCCGACTCCGCCTCCGTCATTTATGACGCCATCGAGGCCGCCCGCTCGCGCGGGGCCGACGTGCTGATCGCCGATACCGCTGGTCGCCTGCAAAACAAGAGCAACCTGATGGAAGAGCTCAAGAAGGTGGTGCGGGTGATGAAGAAGCTGGATGAAGAGGCACCCCACCAGGTCATGCTGACCCTGGATGCGGGCACGGGCCAGAATGCCCTCAGCCAGGCCAAGCTGTTCAGCGAGGCGGTGGGGCTGGATGGCATAGTCCTCACCAAGCTGGACGGGACCGCCAAGGGCGGCGTTATCTTCGCGGTGGCCGACAAGTTCCAGATCCCGATCCGCTATATCGGGGTGGGCGAGGGGATCGATGATCTGCGCCCCTTCGTCGCCAACGACTTTATCGAGGCACTGTTCAGTCGCGATGAGTAAGCTCAGGCGTGATGGTAAGCGCCACATGCCCCGACTCAGGTCGGGGCTTGTCAATGTCAGGGATCCGTTATGATTCGTTTCGATAAGGTCAGCAAGGTATACAGCGGCGGCCATCAGGCGTTGCAGAAGGTCAGCTTTCACCTGCGCAAGGGGGAGATGGCCTTCCTGACCGGGCACTCGGGGGCGGGCAAGAGCACTCTCCTCAAACTGATCAGCGTGATGGAGCGACCGACCGATGGTCGCGTCTTCTTTCATGGCGACGACGTCAGTCATATCAAGCGGGGAGAGATCCCCTATGTACGCCGCCAGATCGGCATGATATTTCAGGATCACCGGCTGCTGATGGACAGAACCGTATTCGACAACGTGGCGCTGCCATTGGTGATCGACGGCTACAGCCATGCCGATATCAACAAACGGGTGGCCGCGGCGCTGGACAAGGTAGGGTTGCTCGGCAAGGAGCGTTACCAGCCGCGCATGCTCTCCGGTGGTGAACAACAGCGGGTCGGCATCGCTCGTGCCATTGTCAACAAGCCACCGCTGCTGCTGGCGGATGAACCGACCGGCAACCTGGATCCCCAGCTCTCCATGGATATCATGCGGCTGTTCGAGGAGTTCAATCGCTTCGGTGTTTCCGTGCTGATTGCCACCCACGATCTGGGGCTGATCGCTCGCATGCGCTATCGCACGCTGACCCTCAAGGCGGGACGCATGTATTCGGCAGGGGAGGAGCGCTGATGGCTATCGTTCGTCATAAACAACCGCCGCTGCGCCGGTTCATGATGTACTGGGTTGACCACGCCCGTCAGGCCTTCTCCAGTCTGGGCGAGCTGTGGCGCAATCCGCTGGCCTCCCTGATGACGCTGGCAGTGCTTGGCGTCAGCCTGGCGCTGCCCTCCTGCTTCCACGTGCTGCTGAAAAACGCCGAGGTGGTGGAAGGGAGTTGGCAGACCAGCTCCCAGATCTCCCTCTATCTTCGCAAGGATCTGCCAGAGCAGAGCATTCTCGACATGCAGCAGCGGATCCTGCTCTATCCCGAGGTGGAATCCGTCACCTACATGAGCCGGGATGAGTCGCTCAAGGAGTTTCGCGAGATCTCCGGTTTCGGCGACGCGCTTGACTACCTCGACAGCAACCCGCTGCCGCCTGTGCTGAGCGTTATTCCCGATCCCCGCTGGCAGAATCCGGAAGGGGCTGCCGAGCTGCTCAACAAGCTGAACAACGAGGATGGCGTCGAGCAGGGCAAGCTGGATCTGCAGTGGCTGACACGTTTGCAAGGGATCATGAACCTGCTGCGCCATACCATCACAGGTATCGCCGTGCTGCTGCTCTCCGCCGTGCTGCTGATCGTCGGTAATACCCTGCGCCTGAACATCCTTAACCAGCGATCCGAGATCGAAGTACTCAAGCTGGTGGGGGCGACCGATGCCTTCATTCATCGTCCCTTCCTTTATACCGGTATCTGGTTCGGGGTCATCGGCGGCATGTTGGCCTGGTGGCTGACCGAGGTGATGGTGATCTGGAGCGAGGGTGTGGTGAAGGAGCTGGCCGGGCTCTACAACAGTCATTTCCGGCTAGTCGGCATGGGTGCGGTGGATGGGATTAATCTGATTCTGCTTGGGGCTCTACTGGGGTTGATCGCTTCCTGGTTCTCGGTCCATCGCCACATTCGCGACATAGAACCATCCTGATTAATTTATCAGCATTTTAAAGCGCTGGATTTTGAGATACGGATCAAGTAAAAGAGTGGCCGTTTCTGGCACGGACAGCGTTCTGAGGGTAATCTGAACGAAACCGATCTTCGGGATCTTCTCTGGATCCTGCGAACCTTCTGATTTATAAGCAGTCTACAAGTGCTGAATAACTTATACGGGTGTGGCCCTCTGCCTTGCTCGTCTGACTTGGCAAGCATGTGAAGGTTGCGAGCTCCGCAACAATGGACTTAGCATGCTACTTTTCGGGGGTCCTTAATTGTGACCCCCTTTTTTTGACTGTTCATTCATGATTCATCCTGCCGGCCTAAGATAAACTCGGTTCAGACATGCCCACTATGTTTGATACAGGCCGCAGAATGGCGTCCGGTCAGTAGACAGTCCCTCTCAGGGTGTTAGACTGATTCGATTGAAAAGAAAGAGGTAGAACATGGGAACTTCATTGCAACGCACTATGGCTCTGATTCCGCAAGGTAGTCTGGAAGGCTATACCCAGGCAGTTAACTCGATTCCTGTGCTGACCGCAGAGGAAGAGCGTGAGCTGGCTGAGCGTTTGCAGCAGGGCGGTGATCTCGAGGCTGCCCGTCAGCTGGTCATGTCGCACCTGCGTTTTGTCGTTCACGTCGCCAAGAGTTATGCCGGTTACGGTCTGCCCCAGGCTGATCTGGTTCAGGAAGGCAACATAGGCCTGATGAAGGCCGTCAAGCGCTTCGACCCGACCGTCGGGGTACGGCTTGTCTCCTTCGCCGTGCACTGGATCAAGGCCGAGATCCACGAATATGTCCTGCGCAACTGGCGCATGGTCAAGGTGGCGACCACCAAAGCTCAGCGCAAACTCTTCTTCAACCTGCGCAAATCCAAGAAGCGTCTGGGCTGGTTCAGCCATGACGAAGTGCAGGCCGTCGCCGCCGAGTTGGGCGTTTCCCCGACCGATGTGACCGAGATGGAAGCACGTATGAGCAACTACGATCAGGCGTTCGATCTGGTCGGTGATGATGAAGACGAAGGCGGCTTTGCCCCGGTTCATTATCTGGAAGACAAATCGTCTGATCTGGCGGCCACCATAGAGAATGACAACTGGGATGACCATGCGACCCGTCGCCTGAGCTCGGCCCTTGCCACTCTGGATGAGCGCAGTCAGCACATCATCCGCGCCCGCTGGCTCGATGATGACAGCAAGACCACCCTGCAGGAGCTGGCCGACACCTATGGTGTCTCTGCCGAGCGGGTGCGTCAGCTTGAGAAAAACGCACTCAAGAAGCTGAAAGACGCCATGGAGGCCTGATGCCTCCCCCACAAAAACAGGGCCTGATGGCCCTGTTTTTGTTTCGCGAGCATCTGGTCGGCCTTGCCTTGGTTACCCTTGTCTATGTTATGTTGCCGCCACAGCCACAGTAGGGAGAGCAGATAGTGAAACTGTTGAACGACCTGTTTACCAACAACCGCGAGTGGGCGGAACGGATCAAGGCCGAAGACCCGAATTTCTTCGCTACCCTCTCCGCCCAGCAGGCCCCTGAATACCTCTGGATCGGTTGCTCCGACAGTCGGGTTCCCGCCAACCAGCTGATGGGTTTGCTGCCGGGGGATGTTTTCGTCCACCGCAACGTTGCCAATCTGGTGGTGCACACCGACTTCAACTGCCTCTCGGTGCTGCAATACGCGGTCGAGGTGCTCAAGGTGAAACACATCATCATCTGCGGTCACTATGGTTGTGGCGGCGTCAAGGCGGCGATGCAGAATCAGGAGCTGGGGCTCATCGACAACTGGTTGCGCAATATCAAGGATGTCTATTTCAAGTATGGTGAACAGCTGGATGCCATCGAAGATGAGCACGAGCGTTTCGATTACCTGTGCGAGCTGAACGTGGCCGAGCAGGTAGCCAACGTCTGCCACACCACCATCATCCAGAATGCCTGGCGCAAGGGGCAGGAGCTGGCGGTGCACGGCTGGATCTATGGCATCAAGGATGGTCTGTTGCACGATCTGGATCTCTGCATCAGCGGGCCGGAGCAGATCCCCGATGTTTACCGCGCCTGGCCGGACATGCGTCCGCCCCACCGCCGTCGCTGAGGAACCTGCCGTTGGCACCAGCCCTTTATCTCCAGATCAAGCAGCACATCCTGGACGGGATCCGCGAACGCCGCTATCAGGCGGGGGACCGGATCCCGACCGAGGCCGCGCTGTGCGAGCAGTTCACCGTGAGCCGGATGACGGTCAACAAGGCGCTGCGCGAGCTGGTGGCCGAGGGTTGGCTGGTGCGTACCGCCGGCTCTGGCAGCTTTGTGGCGGACAGGCGCACCGAGTCGCCCTTGCTGGCCATTCGCAACATAGCCGACGAGATCGCCGAGCGCGGCAGCCAGTACAGCGCCAGGGTGATCCGGCTGCAACGCCAGGCCGCCGACGAGAAGGTGGCGGTCCAGCTCGGGCTGAGAGTCGGTGCTGCCATCTTCCATAGCCTTATCGTCCATCAGGCCGATGGGGAGCCGCTGCAACTGGAGGAGCGCTTTGTCGATGCCGAGCGTCTGCCCGGTTATGGCGAGCAGGATTTCACTCAACAGACCCCGAATCGCTACCTGATGGACGTCTGTCCTCTCTCCGAGATGGAGCATGTGGTAGAGGCCGTGTTACCGAGCGCCGGTGAAGCCGGTCTGCTGCAGGTGCGGGTCGATACCCCCTGCCTGTTGCTGCACCGCCGTACCTGGTCGGAAGGTTATCTGGTCTCCTATGCCCGCCTGCTCTCGCCGGGTTCTCGCTACAAGCTGAGCTCCAAGACCAGTCTCAGTTAATTGTATATACATATCTTTTTAATGGAGCCCACCTCATGGTGGGCTTTTTTGTGCTTAACATCTAATTACAGCGCTGTTATCAAGATGTGAATTTGATCCTTTCTTTCCTGACAAAGATCGGATATAAATTAATGTATATACATTTAGAGGTCAGTATGAACAAGGAACTGTTGAACTGCGAGCGGGTCTGGCTCAACGTGACACCCGCCACCCTGCGCCCCGATCTGGCGGACTACGGTCTGCTGGAACCCCACGCCCTCGGCGTTCATGAAGGCAAGATCCACGCCCTGGTGCCCATGCAGGATCTCAAAGGCCCTTATCCCGCCCACTGGCAGGACATGAAGGGCAAGTTGGTGACGCCCGGCCTCATCGACTGTCACACCCATCTCATCTTCGCCGGCAGCCGGGCCGAAGAGTTTGAGCTGCGCCAGAAAGGGGTGCCCTATGCCGAGATCGCCCGCAAGGGCGGCGGCATTCTCAGTACGGTGCGGGCCACCCGTGCCGCCAGCGAGGAGCAGCTGTTCACGTTGGCGGCAGCCAGGATCAGGTCGCTGATCCGGGAAGGGGTCACCACAGTGGAGATCAAGTCCGGCTACGGCCTCACTCTGGATGATGAGCTCAAGATGTTGCGGGTTGCCCGCCGACTGGGGGAGGCGCTGCCCATTCGGGTCAAGACCACACTGCTGGCTGCCCATGCGGTGCCGCCTGAATATCGTGACGATCCCGACTCCTGGGTCGAAACCATCTGCCAGGAGATCATCCCGGCGGCGGCCGAGGCAGGCTTGGCCGATGCGGTGGACGTCTTCTGCGAGCACATCGGCTTCTCGCTGGCCCAGACCGAGCAGGTTTATCTGGCCGCGGATCAATACGGTCTGGCGGTGAAGGGCCACATGGATCAGCTCTCCAATCTGGGGGGCAGTGCGCTGGCCGCCAACTTTGGCGCCCTGTCGGTGGATCATCTGGAGCATCTGGATCAGGAAGGGATCCAGGCGCTGGCCCACCGCGGCGTGGTCGCCACCCTGCTGCCCACCGCATTTTATTTCCTGAAAGAGACCAAATTGCCCCCTGTTGCAGCCCTGCGCAAGGCCCATGTGCCCATGGCGGTCTCCTCCGACATCAACCCGGGCACTGCCCCCATTGTGTCGCTGCGCATGGCCATGAACATGGCCTGTACCCTGTTCGGTCTGACCCCGGTCGAGGCCATGGTCGGGGTGACCCGCAACGCCGCCCGCGCGCTCGGCGAGCAGGAGCGTCTGGGGCAGTTGAGAGTCGGCATGTTGGCGGATTTCCTGGTCTGGAACTGCGCGCACCCGGCCGAACTCAGTTACCTCATCGGGGTCGATCAGCTGGTGAGCCGTATCGTCAACGGCGAGGAGACGCTGCATGGATAAGTTCAGCCAGCCCCATATGTCGGTTTGGCAGGGGCGTCAGGATCCGGAAGATGGCGAACTTGCCCTGCGTTGGCACGACAAGGTGCAGGCTTGGCCGCTGATCGGAACAGCCGCCCCCGGCGTCGCTCTGGTGGGTTTTGCCTGCGACGAGGGGGTGCGCCGCAACAAGGGGCGCGCGGGGGCAGCCGGTGCACCGCTGGCGATCCGCAAGCTGCTGGCCAACAGTGCCTGGCATCTGAGCAAACCTGTCTATGATACCGGCGATGTGGGCTGCGACGACGGCGATCTCGATGCCGCTCATGCCCGCCTGGCCGAGCGGGTGGCAAGCCTGCTGGATGAAGGCCACTTCCCGCTGGTGTTGGGGGGCGGCCATGAGGTGGCGTTCGGCAGCTGGAGCGGTCTCAACCGTCATCTGGCTGGCCAGGGCCGGGTTGGCATCATCAACTTCGATGCCCACTTCGATCTGCGCATGAAGCAAGATCAGGCCAGCTCAGGCACCCCCTTCTTCCAGATTGCCGAGCAGTGCGCTGCCCAAGGCACGTCGTTTCACTACGCCTGTCTCGGGGTGGCCGAGACCGCCAACACCCAGGCCCTGTTTGCCCGGGCCGATGAGCTGAGGGTCTGGTATGCGCTGGATGAGGCCATGACCCTGGCCGAATTGCCCGAGCTTCTGAACGGGCTGGATGGCTTTATCGCCCGCTGCGATCACCTCTATCTGACCATCGATCTCGACGTCTTGCCCGGCGCAGTGATGCCGGGGGTGAGCGCTCCCGCCGCTCGCGGCGTCGAGCTGGCGGTCATCGAGCCCCTGATCGCCCATATCCGGGCCAGCGGCAAGCTGCGGCTCGCCGATTTGGCCGAGTACAACCCGAACCTGGATCAGGATAACCGCAGCGCCCGCGTGGCCGCCCGGCTGGTCCATCAGTTAACCAAGTAGCTGCCTGCCGAAGGCAGGTCGCCATGCTGCTGCATTGATAAAACAAGGAGTGTGTATGTCTGAGCAACACCTGGATCCCCGTCAGGATCCGAGCCGGGTCATCCGATCCCCCCGTGGTACCGCGCTGACCGCGAAAAGCTGGCTCACAGAAGCGCCGTTGCGGATGCTGATGAACAACCTGGATCCGGAAGTCGCCGAGCATCCCCAATCCCTGGTGGTGTATGGCGGTATCGGCCGCGCTGCCCGTAACTGGGCCTGCTACGACAAGATCGTCGAGGTGCTGACCCGGCTCGAGGAAGACGAGACCCTGCTGGTGCAATCGGGCAAGCCGGTCGGTGTGTTCCAGACCCACAAGGATGCGCCTCGGGTGCTGATCGCCAACTCCAACCTGGTGCCACACTGGGCCAACTGGGAGCACTTCAACGAGCTCGATAAGAAGGGCTTGATGATGTATGGCCAAATGACGGCGGGCTCCTGGATCTACATAGGCACCCAGGGAATCGTGCAGGGCACCTACGAGACCTTCTTCGCAGTGGCGAACCAGCATTTCAACGGCGAGCCTGCGGGCCGCTGGATCCTGACCGGTGGTCTGGGTGGCATGGGCGGCGCCCAGCCGCTGGCCGCCACCATGGCCGGTTTCTCGATGATCGCCGTCGAGTGCGACGAGACTCGCATCGATTTTCGCCTCAAGACCCGCTACGTGGACAAGAAGGCCCACAGCCTGGATGAGGCGCTGGCCATGGTCGAGGAGGCCAAACGCGACGGCACAGCCGTCTCGGTCGGCCTGCTCGGCAACGCCGCCGATGTCTTTGCCGAGCTGGTGGCCCGTGGCATCACCCCGGATGTGGTCACCGACCAGACCTCCGCCCACGACCCGATCCACGGCTACCTGCCCCAGGGCTGGAGCGTCGCTCAGTGGCGCGAGTTGCAAAAATCCGCGCCCCAGGAGGTTAACCAGGCGGCCCGCCACTCCATGGCGCGCCAGGTGGAAGCCATGTTGACCCTGCAATCCCGTGGCGCTGCCACGCTTGATTACGGCAACAACATCCGCCAGATGGCGCTGGAGGAGGGGGTCAAGAATGCGTTCGACTTCCCCGGCTTCGTGCCTGCCTACATTCGCCCGCTGTTCTGCGAGGGGATTGGCCCCTTCCGCTGGGTGGCGCTCTCCGGCGATCCGGAAGACATCTACAAGACGGATCAGAAGGTCAAAGAGTTGATCCCGGACGATCCCCACCTGCACAACTGGCTCGACATGGCCCGCGAGCGCATCGCCTTCCAGGGCCTGCCAGCACGGATCTGCTGGGTCGGGGTCAAGGATCGGGTGCGTCTGGGCCTGGCGTTTAACGAGATGGTGAAAAATGGCGAGCTGAAGGCGCCCGTGGTCATTGGCCGCGACCACCTGGACTCCGGCTCGGTGGCGAGCCCGAACCGTGAAACCGAAGCCATGATGGATGGCTCAGACGCCGTTTCCGACTGGCCGCTGCTCAACGCCCTGCTCAATACCGCCGGTGGTGCGACCTGGGTTTCCCTGCACCACGGTGGTGGTGTGGGTATGGGCTTCTCCCAGCACTCGGGCGTGGTGATCGTCTGTGATGGCACAGAGGATGCCGCCAGGCGTGTTGGCCGCGTGCTGCGCAACGATCCGGCTACCGGTGTGATGCGCCATGCGGATGCGGGTTATGAGATTGCGATTAACTGTGCCCATGAGGCGAAACTGGATCTGCCGATGCTGACCGCAGCGGACAAAGGGGCTAAATAAGATGTTTGAACTCAATCTGTTACCGGGCAAGCTCTGCCTCAACACCCTGCGTCGTGTCAGCCGCGAGCCGGTTCATATCAGCCTGGCTCCAGCCGCCCTGCCGGGGATCCACGCCTCCGCAGCCGTGGTCACCAAGGTGATCGAGCAGAACCGCGTGGTGTACGGCATCAACACCGGCTTTGGCCTGCTGGCCAACACCCGCATCCCGGTGGAGCAGCTCGATGAATTGCAGCGCTCCATCGTGCTCTCCCACGCGGCTGGCATCGGCACTTACATGGATGACGCCACAGTGCGGCTGATGATGGTGCTCAAGGTCAACTCCCTGGCGCGGGGCTTCTCCGGCATCCGCTTGACGGTGCTTGAGGCGCTGATGGCGCTCATCAACGCCGAAGTCTATCCGGTCGTGCCGAAGAAGGGCTCCGTCGGCGCCTCAGGCGATCTGGCACCGCTGGCCCACATGAGCTGTCTGCTGATCGGGGAGGGCAAAGCCCGCCACAAGGGCGAGTTGATGGACGCCGCCACGGCGCTGAAGATCGCGGGTCTCGAGCCTATCTCTCTGGCACCGAAGGAGGGGCTGGCGTTGCTCAACGGCACCCAGGCCAGCACGGCGTTCGCGCTGGAAGGCCTGTTCCATGCCGAGGATCTGTTCGCCGGCGCTATCACTATTGGCGCCATGAGCGTGGAGGCTGCGCTGGGCAGTCGTCGTCCATTCGATGCCCGCATCCATGAGGTGCGTGGTCAGCGCGGTCAGATCGATGCGGCGGCTTGCTATCGTCACCTGCTGGTGGATGGCAGCGAGATTGGCATGTCTCATCACAGCTGCGAGAAAGTGCAGGACCCCTACTCGTTGCGCTGCCAGCCCCAGGTGATGGGGGCCTGTCTGGCCCAGATCCGCCACGCCGCCGAGGTGCTGGTGTGCGAGGCCAATGCGGTTTCCGACAACCCGCTGGTGTTTGCCGAGGATGAGGAGATCCTCTCCGGCGGTAACTTCCATGCCGAGCCCGTGGCCTTCGCCGCCGATAACCTGGCACTGGCCATCGCCGAAATCGGGTCGCTGTCTGAGCGCCGCATGGCGCTGCTGATCGACTCCCGTATGTCGGGCCTGCCCGCCTTCCTGGTCAACAACGGCGGCGTCAACTCCGGCTTTATGATTGCTCAGGTCACCTCGGCGGCGCTCGCCTCCGAGAACAAGAGCCTGGCTCATCCCGCCTCGGTGGACAGCTTGCCCACCTCCGCCAACCAGGAGGATCACGTCTCCATGGCCACCTTCGCCGCTCGCCGGCTGGCGGACATGGCGGAGAACACCCGTGGTATCCTGGCGGTGGAGCTGCTGGCTGCGGCTCAGGGGCTCGATTTTCGGGCGCCGTTGCGTAGTACCGAGCTTATCGAACTGGCCAAGGGACGGCTGCGGGCAGAGGTGAGCTTCTACGACAAGGACAGGTATTTTTCGCCGGATATCGAAGCGGCTGCCGCCCTGCTGGGCCGCGCCAGCTACAACGATCTGATCCCGGCCGGGGTGCTGCCCAGCCTGTAAGGGGTTATCCGCCCATAACAAAAGACCGCCCAATCGGGCGGTCTTTGCGTTTCTGACGTTGGTTGAACTCGGTTATTCGTGCTCGAACATCAGAAACAGATAGACCACGAACAGCACCGGGATAGGTGCTGGCGCCTGTTATTCGTGCTCGAACATCAGGAACAGATAGACCACGAACAACACCAGATGGGTGGCGCCATGCAGCACATTGGTGCGACCACTGCTGAAGGTCACTTTACAGACCATGAGAGTGGTGAAGAGCAGCACCATGTCGGCGGCGGAAAGGCCGAGGCGCACCTCCTGATCCAGCATGGAACCGATAAAGAGCACAGCGGGTACGGTGAGGGCTATGGTGGCCAGCACCGAGCCGAAGTAGAGGTTCATGGCGCGCTGCAACTGGTTGTTGAAGGCCGCCTTGAGGGCGCCCACTGCTTCCGGCGCCAGCACGATACAGGCCACGATAAAGCCGCCCAGTGCGGCGGGTGCTTCCATGACATGCACCCCGTAGTTGATGGGGATGGCCAGGGTCTTGGCCAGCAGGATCACCACCACCAGGTAGGCGAGCAGCAGGAGGGTGTGGTAGACATTGCTCTGCAGCGGGCCGTGGTACTCTTCGTAATCCTCGTGATCGCTGTCGACGAAGAAGTGGCTATGGCTGCGGGTCTGGATCAGCAGAAAGACGCCATAGAGCAGGATCGAGACGATGATCAGCATCCATGACATGGCGCTCGACATGCTGCCGACCGTGCCGCCCCGGGTGAAGTTGGGCAGCACCAGACAGAGCAGCGCCAGCGGTATGATGGCGACCAGATAGGATTTGACCCCGTCCAGATTGAAGCTCTGGGTGTGGTAGCGCCAGCCGCCAAACAGCAGAGTGAAGCCCACCAGACCCGTGCTCACCAGCATCACCACCGCAAACATGGTATCGCGGGCCATGGTGGGGTTGGGCTCGCCGGTGAGCATGACGGAGGAGATCATCACCACTTCCAGCGAGATGACCGAGAGGGTCAGGATCAGGGTGCCGAAGGGCTCGCCCAGCTTGATGGCGAGGGCGTCAGAGTGGCGTACCACCGAGAAGATGGCCCAGGTGACGATGGCCAGCAGCCCGGCCGATACCGGAAGATAGATCCCGAGCGGCGTGGCCTCTGTCAGCAGGTTGCTCCCCAGGGTCTTGAAAAAGAGCAGGGTCAGCAGGCCAACGGGCAGGGCAATCTCTTGCCGGATAAATGACTTCATAGGGCAATGGTTCTCATCTCGGGGCGGCTGGGGCCGACGGGGTATGGAGGCAAAACGGCGACGCCACGGGGGTGGCGAGCCCGCTAATGATAAAGGGAGTTGTACTGCCTGGGGAAAATCATTTTGTTGCAAGATGTAATCTGCCGCTCCTGCTCGGTCGGGCCGGGATATAGATAGGTATCTGTCCGGTTACTGCGTAGCATGGGGGTCATGCCAGTCGAATTCATGCTTCTGTGGGTCTGGCGGCATCCTGACCAGGGACTCCCATGTCTGTTGTGCGTCTGCGTTATCACACCATAGAGTTTGGCGAACTCGACATCCACCTGTGCACGTTGCGCGACAACCAGCAGTTCTCCGATGACGAAGGGGAGGCAGAGGCGCTCGGCATCTCCTCGGCGTTCTGGCCGCTGTTTGGCATCGTTTGGGATTCTGGTAATGTGCTGGCCCATCTGATGGTGGAGCACGAGGTGGCGGATCTGCGGATCCTGGAGGTGGGGTGCGGCATAGCCCTGGCAAGTCTGGTGCTCAACCACAGGCTGGCGGACATCACGGCCACCGATTATCACCCTGAGGCGGGGGCCTTTCTGGCGGCCAATGTGCTGCTCAACAAGGGGGCGATCATCCCCTTTATTCGTACCGGTTGGGAAGACGCTGTCACCGAGCTGGGGCGTTTCGATCTCATCATCGGCAGCGATCTGCTCTATGAGCGCGGCCAGGTCGAGACGCTGGCCGGTTTTATCGAGCAACACGCCAAGTCCCACTGCGAGGTGATCCTGGTGGATCCGGGCCGTGGCCAGCAGGGCCGTTTCAGCAAGCTGATGATGAGCCTGGGCTATACACACAGCCAGCATAAGCCGTTGGATGTGAGCTATCTGAGCCAGCCTTTTCGCGGTCAGATACTGCAATACCGGCGTTAACCTTCCCCGGCATGGTGTTGTTGCCACGCCAACAGCCAAATCTGTAGTTGGGCCAGGGCCATGGGCCTGGCATACACATAGCCCTGGATGAGATGCACGCCGTGCTGGCGCAGATAATCGACCTGTTCCCCGGTTTCGACCCCCTCGGCGATCATCTCCATGCCGGATTCGTGGCCGAAGGCGATGATGGAGTCCAGCAGCGTTCGTTTGAGGTCGTCTGTGCCTATGGTGTCGACGAACATCTTGTCGATCTTGATCTGGCGGATACCGAGTCGCTGCAGGTAGGCGAAGCCCCCATAGCCGGTGCCAAAATCATCCAGCTTGAAGTGATAGCCCCGCTGCTGCAGTGCCGTGATCTCGCCGATCGCCGCCTTGATATCGGTGATCGGTTTGCGCTCGGTCAGCTCGAAGGTGAGCCGGGTCGGTGAGGGCCAGCCGTGTCGCTGCAACAGGGTGCGCAGATGGGGTTGCTCTATGTGAGCGGCCACTATGTTGACGCTGACCCACTGCGCCGGCGCCAGCCGGGGAAGATCCGTCATGATCCGCTCCAGCAGCTGTTCCGTCATCGGCAGGATCAGCCCCTGCTCCTCCGCATAGTCGATAAAGGCGCCAGGTGGCACCATCTCGCGCTCCCGCTGCCACCGCAGCAGTGCCTCGAAGCCAACCACTTGCTGACTGCGGTTATCCACTATGGGCTGATAGAAGGGGACAAACTCCCGCCGGGCCAGCCCGGCTTGCAGCAGTCCCTTGAGAGATCGCCGATAGCTGCGCAGCCCCCAGTAGGCAGCGACCAGCAGGGAACCCAGCGCAGCGCCATACCAGAGCCCATAGTACCGTGCCTGCTGCCGGGCATAGTGCTCCAGCGCCTTGCCCGCCCATAACGTCTGCCGTATCTGATTTTCGGACTCAAGAAAGCTCAAACTCTGGTTGCCCTCTTCCTGTTTGATGGTTTTGTCACCTCGGGGGAAGAGCGGGGTAGCGTGGTCCCCATTTTGTTGGCTGAATTCAAGGTAGAAACAGTCGGCACAGGGGGTTTGTAGTAGCGTATGGCTCCAGCTGTTGTTCAGCACCCAGTAGGCGGTATTGCCATTCTGTCGGAAGTAGGCGATCAGCTCCTGTTCGGTATTGAACTGTGCGGGGGTGGCGGCCACCCCGTATTGCTCCTGCCCGGAATAGGGTGGCAGTGCGGTCGTGGTAAAGGGGACGGGGAGTCCCAGGCTGGAGCAGCTCGCCCCGGAGGCCAGGATGAGGCCTTGCAGGCGAATATGGAGGTTATAGAAGCGGGGACCCCGCAGCAGCGCCATGTCCTCAGGTCCGCAGTCGAAGGCGAACTGGGCCAGCTGGGTGCGGATACTCTCATCCAGCGCCTGGTGTCGCTCCACCAGTGCGGCTTCTATCTCCTCCCGTTTCTGTTGCAACATATGGCGTGCCAGCGGCTTGCCGAGCAATTGGCTGAGGGGCAGGCTCGCCAGCACGGGCAGGCAGAACAGCAGCAGACTGATCCAGAGAGGGGGAATTTTTCGCAAGGTACACCTGCCTGATGTGGAGATGGGATGCATATGAAAGGCAATATCATAGTGCATTAGCTACATCGATTTGAGCTGCTCATTCCTTACTCGCAACGAAAAATCATAACAACATGATAAATAAAGACTTTGTTAAATCAGTTGATGAAGATTCAATCGCTTACCTGTCATAAGTGACAATTGTCCAGCTTATCTGAAGCGGCTACAGTAGCCGTGCGGTTTGACTCACCGTGTGTTCAATACTCCTGTATCTGTTTTTTTGTCAGTAGCACAGAGTGTTAGTTTTGATATGAGTGTTTCTTTCGGTCCCCTTAGTGGGACCATTTTTCTGCCTGAAAATCCCTGATCCCGCCGCCCATCTCCCGTTTCCTGTCCCTGTGGCTATTTTTCATGGCCGGCTTGCCGTCAGGCTTGGTGTTCCTGTGCCCATTTGGTTATGCTCGCCCGCTGAATTCCAGAAGCGGGATCTTCGTCCATAGGCGCGCTTCGGCGTTGGCTGATACGATGAAGCCACATGGATGTTGTCGGGCATACGGAAAGGTACATGAAACTGACCACTCAGCTTGTCTCGTTTATTACCCTGTGCGTGATCGCCGCCATGGCCATGGTGCTGCTCGGCGGAGTATTCAGCTTTCGTGAGCTGGGCATGGAGCTGCAGCAGAAAAAGGTCAACTCTCTGGTCGAGATCATCGACAAGCAGCTGGAGGTGGCCGAGGACCACCAGGATCTCACCCGCTGGCTGCCAACCTTGTTGCGTTCGGCCCATGTGGTGGAGCTGGAGATCCGTCAGGGCAAGCAGCGGGTCTACTGGTTTCGCGATGTGCAGCAGCCGACCGACGAGAGCCTGCTGATCCCCTACAGCCAGCCCATCTCCCATCAGACCGACATGCAGGCCGACTTCAAACTGGAGCGGCCGTTCAAGGAGTTTGAATACTCCATGCAGGCCATGTCCGGCATCTCCCTTGGCGTCTTCATCGTCATCTTCGGACTCTGGTACTCCATTCGCTGGTTGAGGTTGCAACTCCGGGGTGCCGAGCTGCTGGCCGAGCGCGCCCAGCTGATCCTCGATAACAAGCTCACCAAGCTGGCGCACGATCCGGCCGATGAGTGGCCCGTCTCCGCCAGCCAGGCCATCGACTATCTGCTGGCCGAGCTGGCGGATGCCCGCAAGGAGCGCAGCCGTTTCGACAACTTCATTCGCAGCAACGCCTTTGTCGACAAGATGACCGGCATAGGCAACCGCCTGTTCTTCGACAACCGGCTGGAGAGCGCCATCATGGAGGCGAGCGTGATGAGCGGTGGCGTGCTGCTAATCGAGCTCGCCGGTCTGGAGGATCTGGACCCTGAGCTGAGTGGGCGCCAGAGCCAGGAGCTGCTGATAGAGGCGAGTGCCTCCATCGCCGCCTTCGTGCGCAAGCACAATGGCGCCCTGCAGGCCCGCTATGCCGGGCAGGTATTTGCCGTGCTGTTGCCCAATATGTCCGAGAGCGAGATGGTGGACGGTGCGGGTCAGCTGCACAAGAGCCTGCAACGACTGCACTGGCCCGAGGCGGTCAACGTCGAGACCGCCATTTACCTCGGCGCCGTCTGCTATCAGGCGCAGGATTCCCTGCTCAAGGTGCAGGAAGAGGCTGAGCTGGCGCTCAAGAGCGCGCGGCTGCAGGGTCACACCGGCTGGTTCCTCTACGAGAAGCAGTTGGATGAGGAGCAGAGCAGCAAGGGCACGGTACGCTGGCGCACCCTGATCGGTCGCCGCATCGAGGAGCACTGCATCGACTTCTACGTCCAGCCGGTGCAGCAGGAGCGGGATCAGGTGGTGTTGCAGCAGGACTTGCTGATCCGCATTCACGACGAGCAGGGGCGGGAGTTGCAGGCTGGTGTCTTCATGCCGATGGCCGAGAAGGCGGGGCTGCTGTTGCCACTGGATCGACTGGTGGCGGAGCAGACCCTGTGGCTGCTGCGTCAGCGCTCAGAGCAGAGCTGCCCCATCAGCCTGACTCTCTGTGCCCAGAGCCTGTTGCACCGCGAGTTCCAACGCTGGCTCTTCTTCGATCTGTTCCAGCTGTCGCGCAGCACCAACGAACGGCTGATCCTGCAACTGTCGGAGGCCCAGGTGACCCGCCACTACGAGGCGCTCAAGCGGCCGTTGCGAGCGCTGCGCATGCTGGGTTGCCAGCTGGCCATCGATCATGCTGGCCAGGATGTGGTGAGCACCCAATACATCAAGGAGTTCGAGATCAACTTCCTCAAGCTCCATCCCAGTCTGGTTCGTGAGATCCACACCCGTCAGGTCAACCAGATGGCGGTGCGTAGCCTGGTGGGGGGCTGTGCCAATACCCGCACCCGGGTCATCGCCGTGGGGGTGGAGAGCGGCGACGAGTGGAAGATGCTGCGCCACCTCGGCGTCCATGCCGGCCAGGGGCCCTGGTTTGCCGAGCCGGAGCCGTTAGTGATGGAACCGGCCGGCGCCTGATACCGGTGACCGCAGGGTCGCCCTCAGATCCGGCCTTGCTCTTTCAAACCCGCGAGTCCCTGCATGCCCCCCGTATGGATGAAGACTATCTGGCTGCCGCGGGGGATGCGCCCGGCGGCCAGTTCGCGAAACAGACCCCACATTGCCTTGCCGCTGTAGATGGGCTCAAGCGGCAGGCCTGTCTGCGCACTGAAGGCTTGCACCCACTGCCAGAGTCCCGGGCTGAATTTGGCATAGCCGCCATCATGGTGATCCAGCGCTATCTGCCAGCCAGGGGTGGTGGCTGCGGCCGGGTGAAGGCGCCGTACCTCGTCGGCGATGAAGCTTGCCCCTTTCAGTACCGCGATGGCGAGGATCCGTTCCTGTTCCCGTTTGCCGGCGATGAGGCCAGCCAGGGTGCCGCCGCTGGCGCAGGGCAACACCCAGAGATCCGGTGAGAAGGGCACCTCGCCGACCAGCTCGGCTACCCCGGGAATGGCGAGCGGGCTGCTGCCTCCTTCCGGCACTATCAGGCTATCTGGCGCCGCGAACTGGGCCAGCCAGTTTGGCTCCTGCCGTTGCCGGTAACTCTGGCGATCGACAAAAATGAGATCCATGCCCCATCCCTTTGCCGCGCTCAAGGTTGAGTTGCTGACGGCCTCCGGTTCACCACGTATGATGCCGGTAGTTCTCAGGCCGGATTGGCCCCCTGCTGCTGCCAGTGCATGGATGTGGTTGGAGTAGGCCCCCCCAAACGAGATCAGGTGCTGTATGCCCTGCTCCTGAGCGTGTTGCACATGGTACTTGAGCTTGCGCCACTTGTTGCCCGAGATGGCTGGGTGGATCAGGTCATCCCGCTTGCACCAGAGCGTTACGCCATGCTCGGTCAGCAGCGGGTGTGAGATGGCCTGGAGCGGCGAGGGAAGCCGGGTCGGCTGCAGGGCCAACACCTGCGAGCGGGTCGAGTTGGGTTGCAATGCGTGATCCCTCATTTATATGGAGGCTAATATCCTGTTTATGTTAAGGTTTAATCCGTTTTATGCAGCCAGGTGCGGGTTTTAATGAAACAACTTTTCAGACGTTCAACCCCAAGCCATCAGGTAGGACTCCTGCTTGCCAGTGACCGGATCATGCTGGCCTCGCTAGGGCCTCAGCCTGTCTTCGCCACCCGCGCCATCCATGGCCCGCAGGAGTGGTCGCTTGCCATGAGCGAGCTGTTCAGCCGCCATGGCCTCGCCAAGTCTAAGGTGCGGGTCGCCCTCGCCGCCAGCCTTTATCAGCAAGTCCAGATCGACAAGCCCGCCGTGCCCGACGCCGAAATGGCCGGTGCGTTGCCCTGGGCGGTCAAGGATTACGTCAATGAACCCGTGTTGCAGCTCGCCATGGACTACGTGGATTTGCCCACGCCGCCGGCTGGCCGGCCGCGGATCAACGTGATCTGCGTGCCCAAGGTGCGGGTGCAGCAGCTGGCGGATGCGGTCAACGGCATCGCCTGCCTGGATGCCATCATCAGCGACGAGCTGGCCATGACGGCGCTCTATGAGTCTGACAACGCGGTGCGCATGCTGTTGTGGCAGCCCAGGGGACAGGATCTGCAGCTGCTGGTATTCCATCAGGGCGGCCTCTGCTTCTCCCGCCAGCTGCGCGGTTTCACCGCCCTCACCGGTGAGCATGAGCCGGACAGCATGCTGCTCGATTCGCTGGCGCTGGAGATCCAGCGCTCCCTCGATTACCTGGTCGGCCAGCTCAAGCTGCCGGAGCTGGGTCAGATGCAGCTCGCCATCGCCTCACCATTCATCGGTACCCTGGTGCGTCACATGGAGCAGACCTTCGGCTTCGCCGTCTCCGCCATGGCCAACAAGGCGATACTGTCCGGTGTTGAATATCTCTCTGCCTATGCTGCCGCCATCGGGGAGGATGCCTGATGAAACGTCAGATCAACCTTTATGGCGCCGAATTTCGCCCCAGACGCCAGTGGGCCAGCCTCAACCAGATGGCGCTGGTCTGGGGTGGCTGCGTGGCAGTGCTGTTCTGCATGGGCGCCTTCTACGGCTGGCAGCAACAAGGGGTTGGCCGTGAGCTGGCGCAGGTGCGCGCGGCGCTGGAGGTCAAGCGTGGCGAGGCCCAACGGCTGGATGCCGAGTTGACCCGCCACCAAGCCAATGCTGTGTTGCAACAGCAGCTGGCCAGCAAGCAGGAAGAACTGACTGCCAAGCAGGAGTTGATGCAGCAGCTGGGCAGTTTGGCGTTGCAAAAATCCCAGGGCTACGCTGGCCTGATGGCCGATCTCTCCCGCATTCGGGATAAGCAGCTCTCCTTGCAGCGTATCGAGATCGCCGAAGGGCGGATCAACCTGTCCGGCTTTGCCAACCATAGCCAGGATGTGCCCGCCTGGGTAAAGCGTTTCCAGCAGACCCCGTCGCTGGCGGGCAAGCAGTTTAGTGAATTGACCCTGAACCGTGACAAGGAGGGCCGGCTGGCCTTCCAGCTCAGTGGCATAGAGCGGGAGAAGCCCTGATGAGCCTGAAAGCACAATGGCAGGCATGGGCGGACAAGATTGCCGCCCTCAGCCAGCGCGAGCGGATATTGATCCTGCTGACCGGTCTGGTGCTGATCTGCGCTGGTGCCATCTATGGCTGGCTGGATGGCGCCGCCCTGCGGCTGGCGCAGGACAGGGTGGCCTTGACCACGGCCCAGCGGGATCTGGAAATCATGGATCTCGAGAACCTGGGCAAGCAGGCCAGGCTGGCGCGCGATCCCGATCAGAGCGTGCGCGAGCAGCTGGTACGGGTCGAGGGGGATATCGACAGGCTGGATGCCGAGCTCAAGGCCCAGACGGTGGATCTGATCCAGGCCCACGAGATGCCAGCCGTGCTGGAGGCTCTGTTGTCACGCTCCACCAATCTGCACATGCTGGCACTGACCTCCCTCGCCCCCCAGCCGCTGATGGCGGGGGATCAGCGCATCAACTTGTTCAAGCACGGCATCCGCCTCAAGCTGGAGGGCGGTTACTTCGATGTCTATCAGTATCTGAAGGCACTGGAGGCGTTACCCCGTCACTTCTACTGGAAGCAGTTTGACTACCAGGTGCAGGAGCATCCCAAGGCCGTGGTGGAGATGGAAATCTACACCCTGAGCACCAGCAAGGAGTTTATTCGTGGTTAGATGGCTGACGCTATTGTGTTGTCTGCTGGGCGCAGTGGCCCAGGCCGAGGTGCTGCAGGACCCCACGGAACCGTTGGACGGGATGAACAGCCGGGCAGGGGTCTCGGCCAGCCAGAGCGCCGGTTTACCAACATTGCAGAGCGTGATGCTGGGCAATGGTCCGGCACTGGCGGTGCTCAACGGAAAAAGTTACCGGGTGGGCCAGCAGGTCGAGGGATATCGATTGGTGTCCATCAGTGCAGATGGCGTGGTGCTGGAGAAGGGGGGCAAGCGCCAGTCGCTGACCCTGTTTGCCAGCAAGGTCCGCATCTGAACGCGCCCCACCCGAGATGGTGGGGCAAGGTTTGTCGAGTTTAATTGAAAGTCAGGGTGCACTCATTACATGAAAAAAAATCATCTCTGCCTGATCTCTGTGGCCGTGCTGGCGGCAGGCTGTACCAGCTACCAGCACCCCGAACCCGTGCAGGCCAAGGATGCACTGAAACACGCCATGGCCGAGCAGAACAAAGTCGGGGGATTGGCGACAGTGCCCAAGTCGGTACAGAGCGAGTTACTGCAGATGAACCGGCCGCCCCAGGCCTTCAGCATGCCGGAACCGCGGCTGCGTATCGCCGCCCACGATGTGGATGCGGTGGAATTTTTCGGCTCCCTTTTCAAGGGTTCCCGTTACAGCGTGGCCGTGCATCCCGGTGTGGCCGGCCAGATCTCCGTCGAGCTCAAGGACGTCACCCTGTCTGAAGTGCTGGCGGTGGTGGGTGACATGTATGGCTTTGATGTGCAGCGCAAGGGCAATGTGTTCCACGTCTATCCGGCTGGGCTGCGCACCGAAACCATACCGGTCAACTACCTGATGATGTCCCGTCGTGGTCTGTCCCGTACCTCGGTCAGCACGGGCGGGGTGACGGCCAACGGCAACAACAGCAATAGCAGTAACTTCGACAACGCCAACAGCGACAGTAACAACAGCAGCAATGCATCCAACGGCAATACCAGTTCGAATAACGGCAACGGCACCCGCATCGAGACAGACACCAACAGCGATTACTGGACTGATCTGCGTACCTCGCTGGAGATGCTGGTTGGCAGTGGCGATGGTCGTGCCGTCATCACCAGCCCGCAGGCGGGTCTGGTCACCATCCGTGCCTATCCGAAAGAATTGAAAGCGGTGCGTGAATTCCTCAGCCAGTCCGAGACCCACCTCAAGCGCCAGGTGGTGTTGGAGGCGCGCATTCTGGAAGTGGCTCTCAACGAGGGTTACGAACAGGGGGTGGACTGGAGCGGCCTTTCCGCCAGCTGGGATGGCAACAAGGGGATTACCGGTGGCGGCTCGCTCGCCCCGACCCAGCTGCCCACGACACCCAACCAGATCTTCACTGCACTGGGGGGCGGTGCCGGCTTCAAGATCTCCGATGGCAACTTCAACGTGGCGGTCAACCTGCTCAAGACCCAGGGTGATGTGAATACCCTCTCCAGTCCGCGGGTGACAGCGACCAACAACCAGAAGGCGGTGATCAAGGTGGGGACGGACGAATACTTCGTCACCAACGCCACTAGCACGGTAACCTCAACGACGGCCGGAACAGAACGCACCCCGAACGTTGAGCTGACCCCCTTCTTCTCCGGTATCGCGCTGGACGTGACGCCACAGATCGACGAAGAGGGCAAGGTGTTGTTGCACATTCACCCCTCCGTCATCGACACCGAAGAGCAGAACAAGACGATAAATCTGGGCACCACGGGGGGCAAGCTGGAATTGCCGCTCGCCAAGAGCTCGATCCGCGAGTCCGATACCGTGGTGCAGGCCAATAACGGTGACATCATCGTCATCGGCGGCCTGATGAAGACCGACAAGCAGGAGATCGTCAGCAAGGTACCGCTGCTGGGGGATATCCCCTGGATCGGCGAGGCCTTCACCAACCGCCGCGAGAGTACCAAGAAGGTGGAGCTGGTGATCCTGCTCAAACCGACCGTGGTGGAGAAAGACACCTGGCAAAACGAATTGCAGCGCTCCTCCGATCTGCTCGACAAGTGGTATCCACCCAAGGGCTAAGCCATGACCCAGCACACGGTTGGCTTTGTTCCAGACGGCCTGTGGCCCGGTGCCACGGCAGACACCCAGGCCGGTGACGACTCATGTACCTGAACCACTTCGGTCTGCAGGAGGCGCCGTTCGGCCTCACCCCCAACACGGGTTTTTACTACGGGCTGCCTCCCCATGAGGAGGCGCTGCAGGTTCTTAATTGGGCCTTGATGCAGGGGGAGGGCTTCATCAAGGTGACCGGCGAGGTCGGCACCGGCAAGACGCTGCTCTGTCGCAAGCTACTGAGCGAGTTGGGTTCAGAGGCCTGTCCTGTGCGTCTGGCCTGGCTGCCCAACCCGCACCTCACCCCCGCCGAGCTGCGCACCGCGCTGGCACTGGAGCTGGGCTTGTCGGTACGGGAGGGCAACGAGCTGGATCTGACGGATCGCATTCATCGCCACCTCATAGGCCTGCATCAGCATGGGAGCCGGGTGGTGGTGCTGATCGACGAGGCGCAGGCCCTGCCGGACGAGACCCTGGAGGCGATCCGGCTGTTCGGCAACCTGGAGACCGAATCGAGCAAGCTGTTGCAGATAGTGCTGTTCGGCCAGCCGGAGTTGGATGCCAGGCTGGCCAAGCCCCATCTGCGCCAGTTGCGCCAGCGGGTCGGCTTCTCCTACTGCCTGCGGCCACTGCGTTTTGACGAGACTCGCGCTTATCTGGAGCACAGATTGCATGTTTCGGGTTATCGCGGGGCCCCGCTGTTCAGTGGTCGCGCCATGCGCCTGCTGTGGCGCGCCTCCCGTGGCATCCCGCGGCTTACCAACATATTGGCGCAGAAGTGCCTGATGTTGGCCTATGGCCGGGGTGAGCGTCAGATCGATGCCGGTCTGGTGCACCTCGCCATTCGCGATACCGACGATGCCAGCCGCCCCGCTCGGGGTCGCTGGTGGCCACTGTTACTACTGCTGGGGTGCGCCCTGGCCTATGGAGTCTGGCCATGAGCGTGATCAACCAGATGCTCAAGGATCTGGAACTGCGTCAGCAGGGGAGCGAGGGGGCCGTCTATGTGCCTCCTGTTCGGCAACAGGGCTGGTGGATGCTGGTGCTGACCCTGATCTGCGGTCTGGCCCTCGGCATTCTCGGCTGGCGGACCTGGATCTATTGGCAGCAGAGCCAGCGGGTTGTGCCTCAGAGTCAGGTGCAGGCGACCAGCGAGCCACGGCCTGATGCCGTTGCCCGCGTTGTGCCGGTCACACCCGCGGACGAGGAGCAGGAGCCTGAGCCGGTGGATCTGGTGGTGGCCTTGCCCACTCCGAGCGCAAGGCCCGAGCTCGCAGCCGATCCCGAGCCGGTGCAGGAGGAGCAGGATGAAACCGGCTATGAAGCGGTGGCGCCGAGTGATGAAGCGCTGCAGCCTGACCTCTATGCCGAGCTGGAAGCGGAACAAGAGGCTGTCGTCCCGCCACCGCGCAAACCGGGTGTGCTGAAGATAGAGACGGTGAACCTCTCCGAGGCCGAGCTGGCAACCCTGGCCGAGCGCAAGGCCACCACCGCCATGGCCAGGGGGCAATTGCGCGATGCCCAGGACAACTACTATCAGGTGCTGGTTCATGCCCCGCACAATCAGGGGGCCCGCGAGCAACTGGCGGGTCTGCTCTATGGCGAAGGTCGGCTGAGCGAGGCCACTCAACTGCTGGAAGAGGGTATCCGGCTCGATCCAGAGCAGGCGGATTTTCGGCTGCTGCTGGCCAGGCTCGCCATCAGCAGCGGCGATCAGCTCAAGGCGCTCGGCTGGTTGACCGGCTATCAGCCGGATCTGGCCAGCAATCTGGATTATTACGCCACTTGGGCTGGCGTGACCCAGGAGCTGGGCCGCAATGCCGAGGCGGCCGAGCTCTATGTGACCTTGCTGCGTCAGCAGCCGGATCAGGGCCGCTGGTGGCTCGGGCTCGGCGTGGCCGAAGATGGTCAGGGCCACAGCCAGCGGGCGCTCGATGCCTATCGCAACGCCCAGCTACACGGCAACCTCGGCGAAGCATCGGCGAGCTGGATTGAACAACGAATTGCCCAGCTTGCCCCCTGACGGGCGGGCTGGTTAACTTTTTTTGGAGTTTGCATGGCACAACCCAGACTGAAAATGCGCCTCGGCGACCTGCTGGTGCAAGAGCAGATCATCTCGGATGATCAGTTGCAGCTCGCCCTGCAGCAGCAGCGTCAGACCGGCCGCAAGCTGGGCACCACACTGATCGATCTCGGCTTCATCAGCGAGGTACAGCTGCTGCAGTTTCTTGCCCGCCAGCTGGATGTGCCCTTCTTCGATCTCAACAACCTCACCATCGACGTCTCGGCGGTACCTTTGTTGCCCGAGGTACAGGCGCGCCGCTATCGCGCACTGGCGGTCAACCTCACCGACAACCGGGTGACGGTGGCCATGTCGGATCCGGCGGACTTGAGTGCCCTCGATGCCATCGCAGCGTTGCTGCGCCCGCGGGAGATGGTGCTGTCAGTGGCGCGGGAAGGCCAGTTGCTGGAGTATTTCGACCGCCTCTATCGCCGTACCCGCGAAATAGAGAGCTTCGCCGAACAGCTGCAGGAGGAGTATCAGGATACTGGCTTCGAGCTGGGTTCTAGCAACATCGGGTCCGGTGACGAGGGGGAGGCGACGGTGGCCAAGCTGCTGCGTTCCCTGTTCGAGGACGCGGTGCAGGTAGGGGCCTCCGATATACACATAGAGCCGGATGAGAAGGTGCTGCGCATTCGCCAGCGGATCGACGGCATCTTGCACGAGAATATCCTGAACGAGGTGCGCATCGCCCAGGCGCTGGTGCTACGTCTGAAACTGGTGGCAGGGCTCGACATATCCGAGAAGCGGCTGCCCCAGGATGGTCGCTTCAACATGAAGGTGCGCGGCCGGGACGTGGATGTGCGTATGTCCACCATGCCGGTGCAGTACGGTGAGTCCGTGGTGATGCGGTTGCTGGATCAATCCTCCGGCATACTGTCGCTGAGCGAGACCGGCATGCCGCCGGAGATCCTGGCCCGTTTTCGCCGTCAGCTCAAACGACCCCACGGCATGATACTGGTGACCGGCCCGACCGGGAGCGGCAAGACCACCACCCTCTACGGCGCCCTCTCCGAGCTCAATCAGGCCAGCCACAAGATCATCACGGTGGAAGACCCGGTAGAATACCGGTTGCCCAGAGTCAACCAGGTGCAGGTGAATCCCAAGATAGGCCTCACCTTCTCCCATGTGCTGCGTTCTACCCTGCGTCAGGATCCGGACATACTGCTGGTGGGCGAGATGCGGGACAACGAGACGGTGGAAATAGGCCTGCGTGGCGCCATCACAGGCCACCTGGTGCTCACCACACTGCACACCAACGATGCGGTCACCAGTGCCCTGCGTCTCATCGACATGGGCGCGCCTGGCTATCTGGTGGCGAGCGCGCTGCGAGCCGTGGTGGCCCAGCGGCTGGTGCGGCGGGTGTGCGAGCACTGCGTCGAGGAGCGGGCGCCGGACGAGGGGCAGGCCACCTGGCTGACTGTGCTCTCCGGCGAAGCGCCCGGTCAGCATGCCTATCACAAGGGGCGTGGCTGCCAGAGCTGCAACTTCACTGGTTACTCTGGCCGGATCGGGGTCTATGAGCTGCTGGAACTGGATCAACCCATGATGGATGCCCTGCGCCGCAACGATGCCGAAGGTTTCGCCAAGGCGGCGCGCCAGCATGAACACTTCCGGCCACTGGCCCTGACGGCGCTGGATTATGCCCGCCAGGGGATCACCTCGGTGGATGAAGTGCTGCGGTTGGCCGAGGATCTGGGGTAAGCCATGACTCACTTCAACGCCAACGCACAGGCTGGTTGCCATGACATTCTCGGTCAGGGGCGCACCTCATGAGTACCTTTGCCTACAAGGGGCGCGACAGCCAGGGCAATGCTGTCAACGGCGTGGTGGACGCAGCTAACGAGATGGCTGCGGCCGAGCAGCTGATGCGTCGCGGTGTGATGCCGACCGAACTCAAGCCGGGCAAGGCGAAATCAGCCGCCATCGACTGGTCGCTGTTGCTGGAAGGGGGCGTCAAGCTGGACGAGCTGGTGGTATTCAGCCGCCAGATGTATGCCCTGACCCGGGCGGGGATCCCCATACTGCGCGCCATCGCCGGGCTGGAGGAGAGTGCCCACAGCAAGACGCTCAAGCGAGCGCTGCACGCGCTGGGGGAAGATCTCGGCAATGGCCGGCCGCTCTCCAGCTCGATGCAGGCTCACCCCAAGGTATTCAGCAGTCTGTTTGTCGCCATCGTTCACGTGGGCGAGAACACGGGTCAGCTGGAAGAGGCCTTCTTGCAGCTCGCCAACTATTTCGATCTGGAGCTGGAGACCCGCAAGCGGATCAAGACCGCCATGCGTTATCCCAGTTTCGTGATGATCGCCATCGGCATCGCCATGGTGATCCTCAATATCATGGTGATCCCCGTCTTCGCCGGCATGTTTGCCAAGTTCGGCGTCGAGTTGCCGCTGACGACCCGGATCCTGCTCGCCACCTCCCACTTCTTTGTCCACTACTGGTGGCTGCTGCTTGGCATACTGATCGCCATGGTGTTGGGCTGGCGGCGCTGGGTTGCAACGGTCAAGGGCAAGCTGATCTGGCACAGATGGCAACTCAGGCTGCCCATCGTCGGCACCATCATTGAGCGCTCCCTGCTGGCCCGCTTCGCCCGCAGCTTTTCCATGATGCTCAAGGCCGGGGTGCCGCTCAATACGGCGCTGACCCTGGTGGCCGATGCGGTGGATAACGCCTATATGGCGGGCCAGATCCGTGACATGCGAGCCGGTATTGAACGGGGTGAGAGCCTGCTGCGCACCGCTGGTAGCAGCGGCTTGTTTACCCCCCTGGTGATGCAGATGATCGCGGTGGGGGAAGAGACCGGTCAGGTTGACGACCTACTGCATGAGGCGGCCGAGTATTACGAGCGGGAGGTGGACTATGACCTCAAGAGCCTGACCGCCCGTATCGAGCCCATCCTGATAGGCATAGTGGCCGTCATGGTGCTGGTGCTGGCACTGGGTATCTTCACACCCATGTGGGACATGATGCGGGCCGTGCGCGGTAGCTAACGGCCTTTACTCCTCTTGATGGGGATATGATGCAATGTGGTTGGTCAACAGGGTGTGAGAGAGGTGCGGGTGAGCAGACAATCACAACAGGATGATCGCTGGCTGGGGGGATATAGGAGAATAGCCGCCCTGATCTTGCTGCTGATCATAGTGGCGACCCTGGCCCAGAGCTATCGCACCCACAGAGCGGAGGCGCTGACCCTCAGCCTGGTCCTGCTGGGAGAGCAGTTTGCCGGGCGGACGCAAAGGTTGCACGGACTCTGGCTGGATCAGCGCCGTCCCGCGAGCCTGTTCGCCGATGGTCTGGTCTGGCAGTTCGATGACAGTGGTTGGCCTATCGGGGCCGGCCCCCTGCTGACGCCCTCGGAAAATTGCCGCCAGCTGTGGTTGTCGATCATAGGCACACAGAGCCAGGATCTGCCGCCGCTGCAAGCGCTGGCGAGCCGCGATGGCGGGGGATGCGAGTTCGGTTGGGAAGATAATTGGCTGATGTATCAATTTTCTGATGGCAGAGTGCTGAAAAAGCCTTGAATGAGGCCCATTGTGTGGCCCAGTTAAATGATTTTTTTATATCTGCATGAAATAATGCGGGTTATTACGGAGGGAGCATGGCAACAAATCGAATGGCATCAACACATCCCGGGTTGGTAATAACGTCTCGGGCGGCGGGTTTTTCGTTGATCGAGCTGGTGATCGTCATCGTTATCCTGGGGATCCTGGCGGTGACCGCCTTGCCTCGCTTCCTCGATGTGACCGACGAGGCCAAGAAGGCCAGTGTGGAAGGGGTTTCCGGCGGCTTTGCCACCGGTGTGTCGCTGGTGCGGGCCCAGTGGGAAGCGGAGGGACGAGCCAAGCAGGACAGCCTCAATACGGTGCTGTATGACGGTTCGCGTTTCTATCTGACCACGCCGACCGAGACCCAGGTCAGCAATGGCGAGCTGTCGCCCGGTTATCCCATGGATACCTCGGCGGGTGGCGGTATCGATGTGGATCCGGCTAACCTGACGGCCCAGCGCTGTCTCAAGATTTGGGAGGGACTGTTGCAGAACCCGCCCAAGGCTACTGCCAGCTTTGACGAGGTGCGCGGTAGCGGCAATGACCTGAAATACTATGTCAGTGTGACCAATAACGGCCTGGACTCCGTCTGTCGCTACTATCTGGTCAATAGTTTGAGTAAGGGCAGTGATGGCAAGTATCAGGATCCGCAAGGCAGTACTGATGCATTTATGAGTTTCAGTTACCGTCCGGCGTCCGGTCAGGTGACCACCAATATCAATTGACAGAGGAAAGTAAAATGAAAAAACAGGCGGGTTTTACCCTGATCGAGTTGGTCATAGTGATCATTATTCTGGGCATTCTGGCCGTGACGGCAGCGCCCAAATTCCTGAATCTGCAGGATGATGCCAAGAAGTCCGCTGCTCAGGGCGTGCAGGCCGCAGTCAGCAGCTCAGCTCAGCTGGTTTATAGCAAATCAGCATTGGAAGGCGAAGAGCGCGTCAGTAGTGCAGCGGTGTCCGGCTCTGATGGTACATCGATTGAGACTGCTTATGGTTATCCAAAGGCGGCTGATGCAGGGATCAAAAATGCAGTAACTATCGATGGCTCCTGGAAGGGCAGTGAGGTTACTAAAGATACCTCTTATCAGTTCAAAGCTGACAACGACCTGAAAAAAGATGCCAAGTGCGTTCTTTATACTCAGGCTACAAGTACCGCAACAGCAACTACCATCGTTGGCAAGTTGAATGCTGATAATGGTACGTGTGTGCTGCCCTAAGACTTTGAATGATGAGCGAGGCTTCGGCCTCGCTTTCTCTTTTCCCTGATGAGAACCTCCATGCCTGCAACCAAGGGCTTTACCCTGATTGAACTGGTACTGGTGATCCTGTTACTCGGGATTCTGGCCGCCTTTGCCGTGCCCAAATGGCTGGGTAAAGGCGGCTTTGAAACTCAAACCGTTCGCGACGAACTGCTGACCCGGCTGCGGCTGGTGCAGACCGTTAATATGCATGAACCCGCCAACCGCTGTACCCAGCTGGTGGTGGACGCGTCCCGTTTTGCCCATATCACCCTGGCGATGACCGGTGCTGTTTGCCCGGCCCCCGGCCCTATTGCCAGCTGGAGTGATAATCAGCGCACCCGGGGACGCCTTGTCACCCCATCTTCTGGCATCACTGTCTCCCTCAATAACAGCAGCAGTTTTGTGCTGCGCTTTGATCGGCTGGGTCGTCCAATCGGGAATTGCGCCACCGCAAGCGGGTGCACTCTGCTGGTGAGCGATGGCCGTGAGACCAGCCGCATCAAGATAGAGTCCGAGGGGTATATCCATGAGATCCCTTAAGCGCGGTTTTACCCTGATAGAGCTGATCGTCGGTATTGTGCTGCTGGCGGTGGCATTGACCGGCATTCTCGGGCTCTTGATCAATCAGGCACCGCAGGCGGTGGACCCGGTGCAGCAGGTACGCGCCGCCCAGTTGGCCCAGCGCCTCTCCGGGGAGATACTGCAAAAGTCGTTTGATGAGCAGTCGGATCATAATGGTGGCCGTTATCGCTGTGGCGAGACGTTGAATGGTCAGTTTTATGGGGACTGCAGTTGCCCTGTCGGTCTGGCGTGCACCCAGCGGCCTCCCGCTCCGGCCATCACCGGCTGGCAACCTAGCGTCTATGGCCCTGATGGCGGTGAACGGGCCCCCTACACCTTTAATGATGTGGATGATTATCAGACCAGTGCCATTTGTGCCAAGGGCTGGGTCGAGGTTAGCTGTTTCAACGGTGACTGGATTGATGCGGCATTTTTTACTCAAACCGATTCCAAGGTTGCAAGCGATGAGTATCGCAACTATCAGGTCAGAATCGCGGTCACTCCGGATAACCTGTTTGGAAGCACGGGCCTTAAGGTGGAGTCTATCGGCAAGCGTATTGATCTGCAGGTCAAACTACCGGATGGGAGCGTGCTCGATTTCTCCTTCTATCGGGGTAACTACTGATGAGAGGGGCAATGCGCGGTTTCACCCTGGTCGAGTTGGTGATGGTGATTCTGCTGCTCGGCATCATGGCGACCTTTACCAGCCAGTTTATCGGCATTGGCACCCAGATCTATGGGGATGCCAGCAGCCGCGAGCAGTTGATGAGCGATGCCCGCTTCGCCATGGAGCGGCTCAATCGCGAGCTGCGTGATGCGGTACCGGGCTCGGAGCGGATTGAAGACCGGAACGGTAACTGGCTTGACGAAGGAGCCTGCCTGCGTTTTTGGCCCATCAGTGCCTCCAGTCGCTATCTTGCCCTCAATCGTGCCATATCAGGCAGCAGCGATACCCTGGAGCTGGTGATGGCAACCCCCGCCTCAGCAGCCAATCCACTGAGTGTGGATGCGGCCGCCGTAAGCAAAGGTGACAAGATGATCGTGTTCCCCGTGCCGGACAAAAATGCCGGCTCACTGGCCACCAATTGCGAGTTCGGTCGCTGTGTGGCCAGCGTAACGGACGTGTTGGCGCCGGTTTCCGGGGTACAAAGCATTCGCTACACCAGTGCGCAAACCCTGGCCGGGCTCTCACCGGGCAGTCGCGTCTATTTTGCCCGCGAGCAAGTCCGCTACTGTGTGGAAGGGAGCACGATAACGAGATCGAGCGCGGCCATTGGCGCCTCTTTTCCTGCACAGGGCGTGCTGATGGCCGATTCTCTTCGAACGGGAGTGTTCTATCGGGAAACGTCGGCCTTTAACGCTGAAGGGGAGTTTGGCGTGCGCTTCGTGTTCGAGCGCAGAGGTGAGTCAGTCACCTTTAACCACAAGATAGGGGTGTTCAATGTCCCTTGATGCGCGCTCTGTAGGGCGGATGAGGGGCAGCGCCCTGATGATCGCCCTGTTTGTGATTGTGGTGATGGCGCTGCTGGCTGCTGCCATGGGTCGCTTTCTGACCGACAGTAGTGAAAAGAATACGGTGGAGGTGCGCAGTGTGCGCGCTTTGCTGGCTGCCCAGAGCGGGCTGGAAGTGGCGCTCTATCGGCTCTTCCCCAATAGGACTCTCGCTGACCCGCTACCGGCTGGGGTCTGTCTTGCTACCAGCACTGTGAGCTTTGCCGGCAATCCGGGGCTGGTCGACTGCCAGGCCGTGGTGCGTTGTGTTGCCTTGCCTGTGACTGATAACGGGCTTGTGAGCACTGGCTATCGACTCGAGAGTGTAGGCACCTGTGGCGCGTCCAATATTGACAGTGCCAATCCAGATTTTGCCGTGAGTCGCACTCTGACCGTTGAAGCCTATGATGGAGGTTCATGATGAAATGGCTATGGTGCCTGGCCCTTCTTGGTAGTCAGGCGTGGGCCTTCGATCCCATCGACACCGGCACCTTCTTCCCTGCCGTGGTACAGGGTCATCATGGTGACAACAACGACACCTGCAACCAGATCAGCGGCTATCAGCTCACCCAGCTCAACAATCCCAAGATCAACGGTACCGGTGGTCTGCCACTCAACTTCTGTTCCATCCAGCCTGATCAGAACAATACGCCCCGTTGCGATGATGGTGCTGGCGGTTACAAGGTCTGTGCCATTACTGGTAGCGATATTCGCGGCCTCCCGATGGCAACGGGGAACAACAAGTTCCCGACCATAGGTGCCAGCAATGACCTGACCTGCTCATCAGGCTCTCAAACTGCCTCCAACGCTTCTTATCGCACCATGACAGCGGACAACTGCACTATGACGTTCCCTAGTCGTAGCGAGTATCAGATCAAGACCCTGACTCTGCGTAACAGGGCGACCCTGATACTGGGGGACGGTGACTATTTTATCGACAAGTTGAATATCGACAACGTGACCATTCGCCTCTCTGGTAGCGGCATCACCCGGATTTTTGTCAATCAGGACGTCACCCTGTTCAATACGGTCAACATCAACAGCAATAACCAAGGGAGTCTTATCTGGGTTAATTACGGCAACATGGTGCTCGATAATGCCACCACATTCTATGGGTACCTCTATAGCGACAACAAATTGACCATGAATAACTATGCGGCTGTCTATGGTCGTGTCACGGCACGCTATTTGATTATGGATTCCCAGTCGAGCATCAACGAAACTGTGTTGACCCCCATGCTGACCTGTTTTGTCGACGGCTTTGACAGCGCCCAGATCAACCCGGACAGCTGGGTGGTAGCCCAGCGCAACAGCAGTACGTTGCCATCTGTGCAGAATGGTCGTTTACGGCTGACCCAAAACACGACCAATCAGGCTACGTCGGCAACCTTTCAACGGCTGTTCCCAGGAGCCAGCAACCTGGTGACGGTCGAGTTCGATCAGTTCGCCTACAAGACATCTGGTTCGAGCGGTGCAGATGGGATGGCGGTGGTGCTTTCCGATTCAACCCTGACCCCCCAGCCTGGAGCATTTGGTGGTCCGCTGGGATATGGCTTCAAAACCGGGATCAGTGGCTTTGCGGGCGGTTGGCTCGGGGTGGGGATCGACGAGTACGGCAACTATGCCAATGAAGGGGGATCTTACAATCTGGGATCCCGCCCTCAGGCAGTTTCCATTCGTGGCTCAGGCTCGGGCACCTCGGGCTACCGTTATCTGGCTGGCACTACAAGCAACCTGAACCCGGCCGTTGACAGTGGTACGAATAGCAATCGCCCCCACCGTTATCGAATTACTGTCGACTCCCGGACGGCAGGCAGCTCGCTGGCGAAAGTTGAGCGGGATACCGGCTCGGGTTACAGCACCTTAGTTGGTCCCATCAACATGGCGAGTCAGGCCGGCCAGGCTGCGGTGCCAGCCAATTTCCTGCTCTCCCTGACCGGTTCCACCGGCTCGGTGACCAATTTCCACGAAATCGACAACGTGCAGATCTGTGCCCTGCAATCCAATCCGGTCGGGGTGCAGATCGATCACTTCCAGCTCGATCACTCCGGTCAGGCACTGACGTGTAATCCCGAGACAGTGACGGTCAAGGCGTGCGCCAATGCCGCTTGCACCACCCTGATCACAGACCTTGTGACCGCGACCCTGAGTCTTACGCCTACTTCTGCCAGCAATGGTTGGATTAACGGTAATACGGTGACCTTCAGGGGCGGTTCCACTACCGTTCAGCTGCGCAACAACACGGCCACGGCGGTCACTATCGGGGTGTCCGGCTCGACCCCTACCACCAAGCCATTCAGTACCACCTTGTGCAAGGCCGGTGCCGCCGCTCCCAGTGCGGCAGCCTGTGCCCTTAATTTTGCCGACAGCGGCTTCTTTTTCGATGTGCCGGATACCTACTCCAACCAGCCGCAGACGGTCACCATCAAGGCGGTCAAAAAGAGCGATGTGACCAAGCAGTGTGTGCCGGGATTTGCCAGCCAGACCAAGAGCGTCAAATTCTGGAGCAGCTATATCTCTCCGAATAGTAACCCTTACAACAGCAAGATGAGTCTCAACAATAACGTGCTGGGCACGAGTCTGGGAACTGCGATACCTGTTTCCCTCCCATTTGATGCCCAGGGACAGTCGACCATCACGGTTCATTACCCGGATGCTGGTCAGGTGCAACTGGATGCTCGTTATGATGGCACCGGCAGTGAGGCGGGTCTGGTAATGCTCGGCGCGGATCAGTTTGTGGCACGTCCTGTCGGCTTGTGTATTACGCCCCCGCAAGGTGTCTGCGCGGCAGGTAATAGCAGTTGCCCGGTATTCAAAAAAGCGGGAGAGACATTCCAGATAGACCTCAAGGCGATGGCCTGGGAATCTGCCAATGATAGCGATATCTGCGTCGGGAATCAGACCACGCCCAACTTTGCCCAGCCCAATATTGCCTTGGGCAGTTCGCTGGTGGCGCCAACCCCCGGCACCAATGCAGCTGTGGGAACTGCCACCTATAACCATGTTGCCGCGAGCAACGGCCTCAATAGTGTTAGCCAGACGGTGAGCGAGGTGGGGGTCTTCCGGATGACTGCGACGCCACCGGTGGCAACGCCGCCAGAGGGAAGCACTGTATCTACGGGCTATTTCGGCTACACCATCCCTTCCGCCAGCAGCGTGCCGGTGGGCCGTTTTATTCCTGCCGACTTCAATCTGGTCAGTGGCGACATAGTGCCGGCCTGCAATGCGTTCTCTTATATGGGGCAGCCGTTTGGGGTCACGCTGGATGTGCTGGCTCGGAACACGACTGGTGGTCAGACCCGGAACTATACTGGGCCCTTTGCCAAGGGGGATGCCTATCTCTCGGTTGCCAACAACAAGGATGGTAACTCCCTGTCGGCCCGGTTGCGCAGCTTGTCGACGCTGCCTTGGGTCAATGGGCGGGCGCAGTTTACTGGTAATAGCGAGTTTGTGCGTCTCTCCGACACTCAACAGGACGGCCCATACAAATCTTTGCTGTTTGGTCTGTATATGAAAGACAACGATGGCGACAAAACATTGATTGCCAGCCCCAACTTCAACGATGCCGTGGTCGGCAATTGCAGCGGCAGTGGCTGCAATGCTCGTCTGATCGACAGTGTGCCCATGCAAGTCTATTTCGGCCGCCTGCTGGCCGGTACGGCAGCGGGCCTGGCCTCTGCGCCGTTGGCCGTGCCATTGCAGATGCAATATTACGAAGCGGGCAACTGGCAGTTGAACAAGCTGGATCAATGTACGGAGCTCTCTTTGGCCAATCAGGGGTTCACTTTCCTCAATCCGAGTCAGACGTTTGATGCGACCAGTCGCGATTTGAATCTGGGCGCCAGTCGCAAGATCAGGTTGGGGCTGGGGGATCCGCCCCCGGGAGTGATGTCGGTTAGAGCCAAAGATGGCGAGATCATGTTCCAGTTTGCCAAGCCGGAGATCTCGGTACGCATCCCCTACAAGGTCGATTTGTCAAAACAGCCATCACAGCCGCGCTGGTTGTCAGATCCAATTACCCTGCAAGGGGAGGCCATTTTCGGCTCCAGCCGGGGTAATGACAGAATTATTTATCGGCGCGAAGTAATGCCGTAATGGAGGCGGGGCGGCGGATCTTCGTGATCTTCCCCCCTATCTTCTTGTTTATTAGCGTTTGTCTGCCTGTGCGAGTGAGTGATGACTCGCATTTTTGTCGCGCCTGATGGGTTGGCGACAGTTTGAGCGCTTGCCCATTGGGGTGGGCATTGGTAAAGTTAGCCGGTTTTCTGCACCTCCAAATTCTTAGGATTTCCCGTAGCCATGTTCAAAAAGCTCAGAGGCGTCTTTTCCAACGATCTGTCGATCGACTTGGGAACTGCCAACACCCTGATCTACGTAAAAGATCAAGGGATCGTCCTTAACGAACCCTCAGTTGTCGCCATTCGCCAAGAGCGCGGGAACGCCAAATCGGTCGCTGCCGTCGGTCATGCCGCCAAGCAGATGCTGGGTCGTACCCCTGGCAACATCTCCGCCATCCGTCCGATGAAAGACGGCGTCATTGCCGACTTCTACGTGACCGAGAAGATGCTGCAGCACTTCATCAAGCAGGTTCACGACAACAATTATTTCCGCCCGAGCCCCCGTGTGCTGGTGTGTGTGCCGTGTGGCTCTACCCAGGTAGAGCGCCGTGCCATCAAGGAATCCGCACTGGGCGCAGGCGCCCGTGAGGTTTACCTGATCGACGAACCCATGGCTGCCGCCATCGGTGCCGGCTTGCCGGTCTCCGAAGCGACCGGTTCCATGGTGGTTGATATCGGTGGTGGTACGACCGAAGTGGCCATCATCTCCCTGAACGGCGTGGTTTACTCCCAGTCCGTGCGGATCGGTGGCGACAAGTTTGACGAAGCCATCATCAGCTACGTGCGTCGCAACTATGGCAGCCTGATCGGGGAAGCCACCGCCGAGCGCATCAAGCACGAAATCGGCTCCGCCTATCCGGGCGAAGAGGTACGCGAGATCGAAGTGCGTGGTCGCAACCTGGCCGAAGGTGTGCCGCGCAGCTTTACCCTCAACTCCAACGAGATCCTGGAAGCGCTGCAAGAGCCGCTGTCCGGTATCGTCTCCGCCGTGATGGTGGCGCTGGAACAGTCTCCGCCAGAATTGGCGTCCGACATCTCCGAGCGCGGCATGGTGCTGACCGGTGGTGGTGCACTGCTGAAGGATATCGACCGTCTGCTGATGGAAGAGACCGGCATACCGGTAGTGGTTGCCGAAGATCCCCTCACCTGTGTGGCCCGTGGCGGCGGCAAGGCGCTGGAGCTGATCGATATGCACGGTGGCGACCTGTTCCACTACGAATAAGACCCAAAGCCGGCCAGCGCGCCGGCTCTTTTTTGACGACTCATGAAACCCATTTTTGGTAGAGGCCCTTCGCTTCAGTTACGGTTGTTTCTCGCCGTCATCATCTCCATTGCTGCCATCGTAGCGGACTCTCGCTTCGGTGTGTTTACCCATGTCCGCGTCTACCTCAGTTCGCTCGTCAGCCCGCTGCAATACATGGCCAATGCGCCAGGCATCATGCTCGATACCATGTCTACCCAGGTGCAGACCCGGGCCGGTCTTATCGAACAAACCAAGCAGCAGGAACAACAGCTGTTCACCCTGCGTTCGCGCCTGCTCAAGATGGATCATCTGGAGCACGAGAACCAGCGTCTGCGTGAGCTGCTTGGTTCCCCGGTACACAAGGAGTCCCGCAAGATGGTGGCCGAGCTGCTGTCGGTGGATTCCGACCCCTTTAGCCATCAGGTGCTGATCAACAAGGGGGCGCTGGATGGTGTCTACAATGGTCAGCCGGTGATCAACGATCAGGGGGTGATAGGTCAGGTGCTGCACGTGGGTTCCACCACCAGCCGCGTCCTGCTCATTACCGACTCCAGTCACGGTATCCCGGTACGGGTGCTGCGCAACGACCTGCGTGCCATTGCCTCCGGCAGTGGCGAGCTGGACAAGCTGGAGCTGCGTAACTTGCCGCGCAACACGGACGTGCAAGTGGGCGACCTGCTGGTCACCTCCGGCCTTGGCGGCCGCTTCCCGGAAGGTTATCCGGTGGCGACCGTGACCCGCTCCGACTATGTGGAGGGCAAGCCCTTCGCCCAGGTCGAGGCCAAGCCGCTGGTGGCATTGGACAGATTGCGTTACCTGCTGCTGCTGTGGACCGACAAGAATCCGGACGTGCATGATGATGAAGAGGCGCCGCCGGCCCCGGCTGCTGCATCGGTCGCGCCGAGCTCGACTGCGGGAGCGACACACTGATGTTGCAACCCGCCAGCGGCAGGATCTGGATCTGGATCTCGATTCTGCTGGCTCTGTGCCTGTCGATCCTGCCGCTTCCCTTTCAATTTGAACCCTTCCGTCCGGATTGGCTCGCCATGGTGCTCATCTACTGGGCGCTGGCGCTGCCGCATCGGACCAACGTCGGCTCTGCCTGGGTGGCGGGCCTGCTGCTGGATGTGCTGCTGGGCAGCACCCTCGGCGTGCGGGCCATGGCCATGGCCATCACCACCTATCTGGCGGCCTTCCAGTTTCAGAAGATCCGCAACTTCTCCCTCTGGCAACAGGCGCTGATCATCGGCTGCCTCTCGCTGGTGGGCAAGGTGACCATCTTCTGGGCCGAACACCTGTTCAGCCGTGCCAGCCTCAATCTTGCCTACTTTTGGTCGACCCTGAGCACGATGCTAATATGGCCCTGGGTGTTTCTGGTCTTGCGCAAGGTGCGCCGTCGCTTCAATATCAAGTGAATATGTGCAAAAACAACGCATTGTAACCTTACCTCCTCTCATTAAGTGAATATGAACAAGCACAACGAACTGCAACTCTATCTCGCCTCGGGCTCGCCCCGCCGCCATGAACTGCTTGCCCAGCTGGGGTACCGCTTCGAGGTGCTAAAACTGGATGTGCCGGAGCGGCGGGAAGAGGGTGAAAAGGCACAGGATTACGTCTGCCGCCTCGCCCGTGACAAAGCGATGGCCGGCGTGGCCGCCGCCCCTGCGGCTCTGCCGGTGCTGGGCGCCGACACCATAGTCGTGCTGGGTGACAGGGTGCTCGAGAAGCCGTCCGACCTGCTCGATGCCAAAGACATGCTGGAGGCGCTCTCCGGCAAGGTGCATCAGGTGATGACGGCGGTGGCGCTGGCGACCCCGGAGCGCTGCGATGTGCGCCTGGTCACCACCAATGTGGCATTCCGCAAGCTGGATGAGGCCGAGATCGAGGCCTACTGGCGCACGGGTGAGCCCTGTGACAAGGCCGGTGCCTATGCGATTCAAGGGATTGCAGGCAAGTTTGTCAGCCGTATAGAGGGGAGCTACAGCGCCGTGGTCGGTCTGCCCCTGCTGGAAACAGATCTGCTGATCAAGCATCATCTGGAACAGTCTCGGTAATCTATCCGCCAGCCGTGTTCTGCAAGGCCCGTTCAGCGGGCAGGCACAGGGTCGGAACATGGCGGTCAGAATTTGAAGCCATCACAGGCAAGGCAGGGGTCGGTGAAACTCGCCGGCTGTTTCTTACTGCGTTACTCACCGGGCACGTGCCGGTTTGGCTGCCAGAATTTAAAACTAGAAAGGCAAGGTAACTTATGTCGGTAGAACTGCTGGTGAACGTCACCCCCTCCGAAACCCGGGTTGCCCTGGTCGAAAACGGTCTGCTGCAGGAAGTGCACGTAGAGCGTCAGGCCAAGCGCGGCATAGTGGGCAACATCTACAAAGGCAAAATCAGCCGAGTGCTGCCCGGCATGCAGGCGGCGTTCGTCGATATCGGCATGGACAAGGCGGCCTTCCTGCACGCTTCCGACATAGTGCCGCACACCGAGTGCGTGGCGGTGAAGGAGAAGGAGCAGTTCCAGGTTGGCAACATCGCCGAGCTGGTACGCCAGGGGCAGGACATCATGGTGCAGGTGGTGAAAGATCCACTGGGTACCAAGGGCGCCCGTCTCACCACCGACATCACCTTGCCGTCCCGCTATCTGGTGTTTATGCCGGGGAGTGCGCATGTGGGGGTGTCCCAGCGCATCGAATCCGAAGCGGAGCGCGAGCGCCTCAAGCGTACCGTGGCCAGCTATGTGGATGATCTCGGTGGCTACATCATTCGCACCGCCGCCGAAGGGGTGGGGGAGCAGGAGCTGGAGCAGGACGCCGCCTTCCTCAAGCGATTGTGGCGCAAGATCCTGGAGCGCAAGCACAAATACCCGCCCTGCAAGATCCTCTACGAAGATCCCAGCCTGGCATTTCGGGTGGTGCGCGATTTCGTCGGCGCCGAGCTCGACAAGATCCGGGTCGACTCACGCCAGAGCTTCGATCAGCTCAAGCGCTTCACCGAGGAGTACGTGCCCGAACTGGCCGGCAAGCTGGAGTACTACTCCGGCGAGTCACCCATCTTCGATCTCTACGACGTAGAGAACGAGATCCAGCGTGCGCTGGATCGCAAGGTAGAGCTGAAATCCGGTGGCTACCTCATCATCGACCAGACCGAAGCCATGACCACGGTGGACATCAACACGGGTGCCTTCGTTGGCCATCGCAATCTGGAAGAGACCATCTTCAATACCAACGTCGAGGCGACCGCGGCCATCGCCCGCCAGCTGCGCCTGCGCAACCTCGGTGGCATCATCATCATCGACTTCATCGACATGCAGTCCGAGGATCACCGCCGGCGGGTGCTGCACAGCCTGGAGCAGGCGCTCTCCAAAGACAGGGCCAAGACCAACGTCAATGGCTTCTCCCAGCTCGGTCTGGTGGAGATGACCCGCAAGCGTACCCGCGAGAGCCTGGAGCACGTGCTCTGCTCCGAATGCCCCGAGTGCAAGGGGCGCGGTCGGGTCAAGACGGTGGAGTCGGTCTGCTTCGAGATACTGCGGGAGCTCATCCGGGTCAATCGCGCCTACGATGCGGATCAGTTCACCGTCTACGCTGCGCCGGCCGTGGCAGACTACCTGCGGGGCGAAGAGTCCCACAGCCTCGCCGAGCTGGAGGTGTTTATCGGCAAGCAGGTCCGGGTGGTGAGTGAACCGCTCTGCGGTCAGGAACAATTCGATGTGGTGATGATGTAATTGGTCTATCGCTGGCTGAGTCGGGGCTGGTTAGCCCTCGGGGTCTTCTTCGTGCTGCTGGCCATCCTGGTCAGTCTGGTGCGCGTTGGTGGTCCCTTACTCAACCAGCATAGACAGGCACTGCTCGACACCCTGCTGGCCGACAGCAAGCTGGAAGCCAGCGTTGATCGCATCGGCCTGGACTGGACCCAACGCGGCCCAGCCCTCGAACTGCAACAGCTGGTGATAGCGCCCGATTCCGGCCGTTTCGCTGTGCGTCTTGGCAAGGTGTGGGCGCACCTCGACTTCTGGCGCTCCCTCAACGAGCTCAAACCCGTGTTTGGGCAGCTCATCTTGAGCGATGGTGACATAGCCCTGGATCTGGCCCAGCCAGCCGACCCCGAGCCCCGTAACGGCCGCGATCAGCAGCAAGCATTGCTGCGCTTCCTGCTGACCCAGCTCTCCACTTTCGACATTCATGACACCCGCCTCAGCCTGACCACGGCGCTGGGGGAGGTGCGGGCCCTCGACATCGCCCAGCTGCGCTGGCAGAACCGCGGCAAGCGCCATCAGGGGGTCGGCAAGGCCTATCTCATCAACGGGGTGGGCGAGAGCACCATAGATCTCATTCTGGATGTGGATGCGCCTGAAGCGCGGTTCGAGCGTCTCAAGGGCCAGCTCTATCTGGAAGCCAGCCAGCTCGATATCAGCCCCATGCTGGCACGGATCCACGCTGGCGATCCACGGGTGGCCGGCCAGCTCGATTTTCAGCTCTGGAGCACGTTTGCCAGCGGCCAGCTGGGGGAATCCGTGCTGGCGTTTGGCAACAACTACCTGATCTGGAAGGATGAGAAACAGGGTGCCATGCACCGTCTTGGCCTGCAGGGGGGCAAGATCCAGCTGCACCGGGATGGCGAAGAGTGGCAGCTCGCCAGCCATGACGTGACCTTCAAACTCGATGGCAAGCGCTGGCTGCAGAGCCGGTTGCAGCTCGAGCGGATTGGCTCCCGCATTCAGGGGTATTTGCCCGCCATCGATCTGGATCAGGTCGCCAATCTGAGCCAGCTGGTTTCCGGCCTCTACCCAGAGCTGACCGAGACCCTCAAGCACACCCGTCCGACCGGCAAGGTCCAGGACCTTATCCTGCAGGCTGACGCCGACTGGCGCGGGCTCTCTCTCAGCGGCCAGCTCTCCCACATCAAGGTCACAGCCTGGCAGGATGTGCCCGGCGTGGAGGATCTCAACGGTGAGTTCTGGCTGACCCCGATCGGCGGCAGCGCCCGGTTGGCACTGGACAAGGACAAGGTGGATCCGGCTCGCCACTTCAAGGAGCCGATCCCGGTCGACAGCTTCTCGGCGCGGCTCGACTGGTGGCAGGATCCCAGGGGCTGGGTGCTCTATGGTCAGGACGTGGCGCTGGACAACCCGGATTTGACCCTCGCCAGTCGTTTCAGAATGGATCTCTTTGAGCGCACCTTCCTCGCCCTGACCGGTCGTATCAACGTCAAGAATGCGGGCAATGCTGATCGCTACTACCCCTTGCAGGTGATGGGCAAGGGCCTGGTGGACTACCTGAGCGGTGCCATCAAGGGCGGTCAGGCCAAGGGCGCGGATCTGCTCTGGTACGGCGAGTTCAAGGATTTCCCCTTCAGCAAAGGTGAGGGGATCTTCCAGGTGGCGGTGCCGCTGGAACAGGCCACCTTCCGGTTTTTCCCCGGTTGGCAACCGCTCACCGAGCTGCAGATCGATCTGCTGTTCCAGAATGCCAGCCTCGATATGCACAGCCGTTCCACCCACCTTGGCAAAGCAAGATCCGACTCGGTGCATGCCTGGATCCCGGATCTCTACCCGGGCGCCCACCTCTATGTGGATGCCAAGGTACAGGGGGAGGGCAAGGCCATCAGCGACTACCTGCAGGACTCTCCGCTGGGGGATTCTGTCGGTCAGGCACTGCGGGAGATCGAGATCCGGGGCCCGCTCAAGGGCTCGGTCAAGCTGGATATCCCCCTCAATGGCGAGAGCGAGGTCAAGGCGAACGGTGACGCCCTGTTCAGCAACAACAAGGTGCGGGTCGCCAGCCTGGATCTGCCGCTGGAGAAAGTGCAGGGCCGCCTCGAATATGACAACGAACAGACCCGTTTCAGTAATCTCAAGGCCAGCCTGTGGAACCAGCCGCTGACCCTGGACTATCAGGGCCAGCAGCTGCCGAACCGTTATCAGGTCGATCTCAAGTTCAAGGGGCAGTGGGACAGCCGCCGCGATCAGCGCAAGATCCCCGCTCTCGATATCCTCAAGGGGCGCAGCAACTGGGCCGGCACCCTGGGGCTGACCCTGCCCAACGACAAGCCGTTCAGCTTCCAGTTGGCGCTGGATTCCAACCTGCAGGGCATGGGGCTGGATCTGCCCTCACCGCTGACCAAGGCTGCCAACAGCCGCTTGCCGCTCAAGGTGACCGCCCGTGGCCGCGACGGCAGCGCCGACATTCGCGCCGTGCTGGGGGCGGATGTAGATATGCAGAGCCGGTTGGTTTATGGCGATGGCGCACCTTACCTCAGCCGGGTACGGGTGGACGTGGGTCAGCCCGGGGCCCGGGTGCTGCGTGACAAGCCCATGCTGCTGGTCATCAACCAGCAGCATGCGGACGTGGCCGGCTGGCTGGTCCGACTCAAGCAGTGGTTGCCAGCGAGCACGGCGCCGGGCGGCAATGCCGTGGTCGGCCCCGCCTTCTTGCCCCGGGAGTGGTGGGTGGATGGTCAGCTGGTCCGCGCCGACATCGGCAGCGCCACCCTCAAGGCGGTGCACTTCACCGTGGGGCCGGTCAAGCAGGCCACCGAGGTGATGATCGACAGCCCGGACGTGATGGGGGTGGTGCACCTGCCGGTGACCGGGCGTCAGCCCATAGAGGCGAAATTTGCCCGCATCTATTGGTCCGGCAATAGTTCGGATTTGAGCCCCAAGCCCGATGCCAGACAGGACAGGGCCATCATGGACGCCATTCCCTGGCTCACCTTCAGCTGTGTGGATTGCCGCTTCGGCGCTCTGCCGCTGGGTGAGGTAAAGGGAGAGCTGGTGCCTGGCGCCAACAAGCTGACCCTCAAGGGGCTGGACATGCGACTGGCGGGTAGCCAGCTGACCGGCACAGTGGACTGGCTGGCCCAGCCAGGCCGGATGCAAACCCATGCCCGAGCCAACATACACAGCAACAACAGCGAGCTGCTGCTCAAGCGGCTCGGCTATACCTCGCCCATCGGCGATGCACCCGGCAAGATGGCGCTGGATCTGAACTGGAACGATGTGCCCTATCGGCTGGATGTGTCGACCCTGGCTGGCAGTGCCAACTATCAGCTGGAGGGGGGGACTCTGCGCGAGGTCAACGACAAAGGGGCGCGGCTGCTCTCCCTGCTCAGTCTCGATTCCCTGCTGCGCAAGCTGCGGCTCGATTTTCGCGATGTATTCGACAAGGGCTTCTACTTCGAATCCATGTCTGCCTCCGCCACCATCAAGCAGGGGCAGGTCAGCAATGATGACTTCTACATGAAGGGGGCGGCGGGCAACCTGCGCGGTGAGGGGATCGCCGATCTGGTGCGCTGGCGGCTCGACTACGAGCTGAGCTTCTCCCCCAACCTGGGCGGCACCCTGCCGGTCCTGGCGGCTTTCTCCCTGACCCCGATCACCGGCCTCTATGTGCTGGCCCTCTCCAAGCTGCTGGAGCCCGTAGTGGACGTGGTGACCCGCATCGATTTTCGGGTCTCGGGTCCGCTGGATGCTCCCAAGTTGATCGAAGCGGGGCGGGACAGGGCTCGCATCAAGCTCAACCAGCAGCAGAAAGAGGCGGTCGATTCGGTGACCCCCACTCTGCCGACGCAGGAAGTCACCCCCTTACTGCTGACCCCAAAACAGGCGGGGCCCACCCAGCGCTGAGGCTGGTCTGCCATCACAAGGAGTGAGCCATGACAAGAAGTGATGACCAGATGGACTTGCTTGCCATACCGCCGTTGCAGCGGACATTGGTGCAGGCGGTAGTGGCGTGTTTTGAACCTAGAGTCGAGGTGCTGGCTGCGGTAGTGATCGGCTCTTTGGCCAAGGGCAAGGCCGATCGGGTTTCTGATGTGGATGTGCTGTTTATGGTGGAACCTGGTTTTCATCGTGATGGGCAGCCCTGCATTGATCGGTTTCTGGCGGGCAGAGAGGTGTTTCACTGTTGGCAGGGGGCGCATGGCAATGAGGGCTACTACTGGCGTTATATCTTTTATGATTTCACCAGCATCGAGATCCATCTGATCGATGTGAACGCAGAATTCCCTCTGGCTCGCCCATATCTGCCGCTGTTCGATAAAACCTCCTGCATTCGTGCGCTGGAGGTAGACGGCCCGGCGCCAAGCCATTGGGACTTTCCCGCCTATATGGCCGAAGGGGATGGCTTGGTGTGGGAGCTGTTCGATTGCCTCAAATGGGCCGAGCGTGGCCAGCGCGGGTTGGTCAGGCATCATCTGCGTAAGCTGTTGGCCGAGATGGATAAAGACCCGGATATTGTGGATCGCGCTTAACGCGGACAAGGAGAGCGTCATGTGGTTAGCCGCAATACAGCTGGTATCAGGCCGCAGCTGGCAGGATAACCGGGAGCAGATTACCGCCGAGCTGGCGGCGCTGCCAATCGAGCGGCCACTGCTGGTGCTGCTACCGGAGAACTTCGCCCTGTTTGGCGAGCGGCAGGGCTATCTGGATGGTGCCGAGGCGATCGGTGTTGGCCCCATCCAGCAGCAGCTGGCCGAGTGGGCCCGCGACTATGGCATCTGGCTGGTGGCCGGTGCTATGCCGACTACCATCGCAGGTGCAGCGCATATTCACACCAGCTCGCTGGTGTTCGACCCGAGTGGGGATCTCAAGGGGCACTACCACAAGATCCACCTGTTCGATGTGGATGTGGCCGACAATCAGGGCCGCTACCGGGAGTCGGAGACGTTCAGTCCAGGTCAGGAGTGCGTGCTGGTGGACTCCCCCTTTGGTCCCCTCGGCCTCTCTATCTGTTATGATCTGCGCTTTCCCGAGCTCTACCGCCAGCTGACCCGGGCTGGAGCCCGCGTGCTGCTGGTGCCTGCCGCCTTTACTGCCGTGACCGGCGAGGCGCACTGGGAACCGTTGCTGCGGGCCCGCGCCATTGAAAACCAGTGCTATGTGGTGGCCGCCAATCAGGGTGGTACCCACGAGACGGGGCGCCAGACCTGGGGCCACAGCATGGTGATCGACCCCTGGGGACGGGTGCTGGCCTGCAAAGAGTCCGGGCGCGGTACCGTGCTGGCGAAGCTGGAGCCCGGGCTTATCGACGAATTGCATCGCACCATGCCAGTGCTGGCCCATGCCCGTTTGTTGTGATGGTGTGGCTTGTTGCCAACCCGTCGGCAAGACGATTTAAAACATCTCGTTACGAGAGTGGAGAAGAAGATTGAGTCTATTGAGCCAGGTTAGTGCCTCCCTGTTGGCCCCGCACGATCTCGACGAAGGTCGCCTGCAGCAGTTGCTCGGCAGTCTGATGAGCCATCAGGTGGAGTTCGGTGACCTCTATTTCCAGCGCAGCTGGCACGAGTCCTGGATGCTGGAAGATGGCATCGTCAAGGATGGCAGCTACAACATCGATCAGGGGGTCGGGGTGCGCGCCGTCAGTGGCGAGAAGACCGGCTTCGCCTACTCGGACGAGCTGAGCCTGCTGGCACTGCAACAGTCGGTGACCGCCGCCCGTGGCATCGCCGCTGCCGGTGCCCACGGCAAGGTGAAGGCCTGGGCCCGCACAGAGGCCAACCTGCTCTATCCGGCCATGGATCCGCTGCAGACCCTCGACAAGCACCAGAAGATCGCCCTGCTGGAGCAGATGGACAAGTTTGCCCGCAGCCTGGATCCTGCCATCAATCAGGTGATGGCCTCCATCAGCGGTGTCTACGAAGAGATACTGGTGGCTGCCACCGATGGCACGCTCGCCGCCGATGTGCGCCCGCTGGTTCGCTTGTCGGTGACCGTCATCGCCGAGAAGGGGGATCGCCGCGAGCGTGGCAGTGCCGGCGGCGGTGGTCGCTGTGGCTATGATTATTTCCTGGAGCTGGACGGGCTGGAGAGCCGGGCCTTTGGTTATGTGCGCGAGGCGGTGCGTCAGGCGCTGGTGAACCTCGAAGCCATCGATGCACCGGCCGGTACCATGCCGGTGGTGCTCGGTGCCGGCTGGCCCGGCGTGCTGCTGCACGAGGCGGTGGGCCATGGTCTGGAGGGGGATTTCAACCGCAAGGGCTCTTCCGCTTTCGCTGGCCGCATCGGCGAGCAGGTTGCCTCCAAACACTGCACCATCGTCGACGACGGCACCCTGCCGGGGCGGCGGGGCTCCGTCAGCATAGATGACGAAGGGACGCCGGGCGGCTACAACGTGCTGATCGAGAACGGCATCCTCAAGGGCTATCTGCAAGACAAGCAGAATGCCCGCCTGATGGGCGTGCCGCTCACCGGCAATGGCCGCCGCGAATCCTACGCTGCCCTGCCGATGCCGCGCATGACCAATACTTACATGCTGGCGGGTCAGTATGATCCGGCCGAGATCATCGCCTCGGTGAAGAAGGGCATCTATGCCCCCAACTTCGGCGGCGGCCAGGTGGACATCACCTCCGGCAAGTTCGTCTTCTCCGCCTCCGAGGCCTACCTCATCGAGGATGGCAAGATCACCACTCCCATCAAGGGGGCGACGCTGATCGGCAATGGCCCCGAGGCGATGAGCCAGGTCTCCATGGTGGGTAGCGACCTTGCACTGGATCGCGGTGTCGGCGTCTGCGGCAAGGAGGGGCAGAGTATTCCTGTCGGGGTCGGCCAACCCACCCTCAAACTGGACCAGCTCACCGTGGGTGGCACCTCCTAGGTTGGGTCAACCGCGGCGCGCGTAACCCGACGCGGCATCTGCCACATCACACCCCGGCTCTTGCCGGGGTTTTGTCATTCAGGCAGACGGCAACCAACAAAAAGCCCCGGCACATGGCCGGGGCTGCTGGATAGGGGGACGGGGTCAATTGACCGATATGGCTCTGGCGTCTATGTAAAATCGCGCATTGCCTTGTGGATCGACCCTGATCTGGGCAATCAGACGATCGCTCTGCTTGTACTCCCACCGTGTTTTTATCCTGGCCAGGACGGGGCTGGCTGCACCGACCACATTCAGATATTCATGAAACAGGCTGTAGCTTCCAATCTCGGTCAGCATTTTTTCCATTTGCACATCTCCTGCTAGTGAGTGGGTGTCTTCACCCACAAACCTATCAAGCACACTCTGAATTGAGTCTGTACAAAAATCACACTAACTCATTTGTGTGTCAGTAGCATGATCAGGCGCAAGATCAGTGACGATTGTTGGAGGTTATGACACCGTTGTCAGTCAAGGCCGACGGGTATCCTCCAATAGTTCAAATGCACCGGACACATGTGGTAATGCCTGTGTCGTTTGTGCCGCAGGGGCGCCGTGGAACACGGGATCCTGCGCCACCTCTTTGATGCCGTTGATGCAGAACTGCATACCCATGCACACCAGCAGGAAGCCCATGAGCCGGGTCATGGCGTCTATGCCGGTGGCGCCGAGGATCTTGCAGACAGGATCCGCCAGCTTGAGCACGCCCCAGCTGAATATGCTCATCAGGGCGAAGGCGGTCACTGTGGCGGCATAGATGGTGAAACGGTTGTACTCGTCGGGCAGCTCGGCGATCTGGGCGGCGCCGCTGATCACCAGCGCCATGGTACCCGGCCCGCACATGCTGGGCATGGTCAGCGGTACGAAGGCGATGTTCTGGTTGATATCGACCTCTGCCTCCTGATTCGGGGCCGGAAACAGCATGCGAAAGCCGATGAAGGCGATGATGAGCCCCCCTGCCAGGCGCAGGCCGGGAATGGAGATCCCGAACAGATCCAGGATGGAGGAGCCGATGAAGAAGCTGACGCAGAGGGTGCAGAACAGATAGATGGCGGCCAGATTGATCTGGCGGCGCACGTGCTCACGGGACATGCCCTTGCTCAGCCCCAGCAGCAGGGTGGCCGTGGTAGGCGGATTGACCATGGGCAGCAGGGCAAGCAAGGCGAGAAATACGACTTGAAAGAACATCTTTAGCCTCGAATAACAGCAATTGAAAGGGATAGTCCCGGGCTGGTCAGTCACCAGACCTGGTAGGGAGGCTAGCTTATGTCGGCCAAGCTGAACATATGCCGAATTAAAAAGCCCCTAAGGTCTGCGGGGCTCTTGGGTGGTTCAGGCCGCTTGTGGCGCCTTTTGCCGCTGTTGAAGCCAGAGTAGCAGGCCAATGGCAAAGCCCAGTGCCGACAGGCTCACCACATAGTGGGAGGGGGCCAGCATGTCGTTCTTCATCCACAGGGTGACCAGCATGGGGGTGAGGCCACCGAAGATAGCGTAGGCCACGTTGTAGGAGAACGATAATCCGGAGAAGCGCACCACAGCCGGGAAGGCGTTGACCATGACGTAGGGCACGGCGCCAACGATCCCGACCGCGAAGCCCGCCAGCATGTAGAGCGGCACCAGCAGATCTGTGCCCGCTGCCAGGCCATGGTAGAAGGCGTAGCTGGCGCCTGCCAGCAACAGGGAGCCCAGCATGAAGGTGGGACCACTGCCGATGGCATCGATCAGCCGGCCATAGAGGATGCAGCCCAGGGTCAGGGCCAGGATGGCCAGGGAGTTGGCTGTCAGCGCATCGGCGGGGCTGATGCCATGTACTTTCTGCAGGTAGGTGGGGGTCATCAGGATCACCACGACAATGCCGGCGGAGAGCAACCAGGTCAGCAGCATGGAGATCACTACGCTGCCCTTGTGGTTGCGCAGCACAGTCTTGAGCGGCAGCTCTTCTGCCAGGGCCTTGTTGGCCTGCATCTCGGCGAAAACAGGTGTCTCGTGTAGCCAGCGGCGCAGGTACATGGCGACGATGCCGAAGATGCCACCGAGCAGGAAGGGAACACGCCAGCCCCAGTCACTCACCTCGGCCGGGGTCAGGCTCTTGTTGACTGCGGTGGCGATGAGGGAACCCAGCAGTATGCCGGCCGTCAGCCCGGCGGTCAGGGTGCCACAGGCGAGCCCGACACGGCGGGCGGGCACGTGCTCTGCCACGAACACCCAGGCACCCGGCACTTCACCACCGATGGCGGCTCCCTGCAGGATACGCAGACCCAGCAGGGCCAGCGGTGCACCTATACCCAACACGGCGTAGGTGGGAAGCAGGCCGATCAGCAGGGTAGGCAGTGCCATCAGCAATATGCTGAGGGTAAACATGCGCTTGCGGCCGATGAGATCGCCGAAGTGGGCCATGATGATGCCGCCAAGGGGACGCGCCAGATAGCCAGCGGCGAAGATGCCGAACGTCTGGAACTGGCGCAGCCACTCGGGAATGTCGGCCGGGAAGAACAGCTCGCCAATCACCACGGCGAAGAAGACGAAGATGATGAAGTCGTAAAACTCCAGCGCACCGCCGAGGGCGGCCAGACTCAGGGTCTTGTAATCCTGTCGATTGAGGGGGCGGGCGTGATCGTGTTGTTGTGCGGTTGTCGTCATATCCGTATGTTTCCCATCGGTTTTTTTAGTTATTGTCGCCCCGGGCAAGGGGCATATACAGGTTATCGAGAGTATGCTGCCCGCCTCTGGTGTGTAAATCGCGTAATTCGCAACACTGTCTTGCAGCTTTTTGGTGCCGCGAGGCAGGGGAACCGGGCCCACACCCGGGATCCTGCTCCCGGGGTGAGTAACAACGATTATACCCGGGGACTCAGCCAGTTTCCGGGCACAAGACAACGGGATAAATCATGACGAAAACCAAGGTGCTGCTCTCCTGGAGCAGTGGTAAGGACAGCGCCTGGGCGCTGCACACATTGCGGCAGGATCCGACCATCGAGGTGGTGGGTTTGTTTACCACGCTCAATCAGGCTTTCGAGCGGGTGGCCATGCACGGAGTGCGCAAGCAGTTGTTGATGCAGCAGGCCGAGTGCGTTGGCTTGCCGCTGACCACCATAGATTTGCCCTGGCCCTGCACCAATGAGGACTACGCCCGTATCATGACCGAGTTCATCGCGGGCGTGGTGGTGCAGGGGATCCGCCACATGGCGTTTGGCGACCTCTTCCTCGAGGATGTGCGCGCTTATCGGGAGAAACAGCTGGTGGGAACGGGCATTGAGCCGCTGTTTCCACTGTGGGGCAGCGACACGGGCGAGCTGGCGCAGCAGATGATGGCGGCTGGCCTGAAGGCCAGGATAAGCTCCCTGGACCCGAAAAAACTGGATGCCAGCCTGGGCGGCCACGCGTTTGATCCCGCCTTGCTGGCCGTCCTGCCCACCGGGGTGGACCCCTGCGGTGAGAATGGCGAGTTTCATACCTTGGCCTGGGATGGCCCCATGTTCTCCCGTCCGCTCGGGATCCGGGTAGGGGAAACCGTGCAGCGAGACGGTTTTGTCTTTACCGATCTGCTACCCATCGAAGATTAATGTTCTGGCGTCAAATGCTCCCTTTTGCTGGAGCATTCACAGTTTGAGGGATTGGATGGGGGCACCATTGACCCCTCTTTTGATTGCAGATGATGACTCCTTCTTATGACACACTTCTCTCGACCGGCGCTGCTTGCCTCCTTGTTGGCGGCTGCGCTCTCTCTGCCTGCCCTGGCTGGTGACGCTGCGATCGTTCAGCCTGTTGCTGCCGGTGTCACCACAGTCACCCTGGCCCAGCAGGCCCCTATTCACTGGGTGTCGGTGGAGCAGATTGCCGCCAGTCTGGATGGCCTGCCGCCGATGGCGGTGGGCTTCGATATCGACGATACCCTGCTCTTCTCCAGCCCGGGCTTCTATCGCGGCAAGCAGGAGTTCTCGCCCAACGACGAGAGCTATCTGAAGAATCCCGCCTTTTGGGAGAAGATGAACAACGGCTGGGATGCGTTCAGTGTGCCCAAAGAGGTGGGCAAGGCGCTGATCGCCATGCATCTCAAACGCGGCGATCACATCTATTTCGTCACCGGTCGATCGGCCACCAGGACCGAGACGGTGAGCCAGACGCTGCAGCAGACCATGGGGATCCCGACCGAGCGGCTCAATCCGGTGATCTTCGCCGGTGATGAACCGGGTCAGAACACCAAGGTGCAGTGGCTCAAGGATAAGCAGATGAAGATCTTCTACGGCGATGCGGATGGGGATATCAAGGCGGCGCAGGCCGTGGGTGTGCGTGGCATTCGCCTGCTGCGGGCAGCCAACTCTACCTATCGGCCGCTGCCGCTGGCGGGCGCGTTGGGGGAAGAGGTAATAGTCAACTCCCAGTTCTGAACGCCGTCTGTTGGGTGGCAAAAGGGCCGGATCCTGTCAGGATCCGGCCCTTTTTTCGGGCGCCTGGCGGGCGACCAAGGTATTGCCGCTGGCGGGTTTGCCGTCTGCTCCAGGCTTGCCGCGCATCTCCTGATAGAAGGAGAGGCCTATGTAGCCGGTGCGATTCGTCGGGCTGAGGTACTTATTCGGCCCAGGGCATCTCGGGCAGGGAGTCCAGAAACTGAGCGTAACGCTCAAGATTGAAGGCACCCTGTTCGGCTTCCATCGCCATCAGCTCGGCGCCGAGGGCACAGGCGATGTATTGCAGCGCCTCTTCCCGTGGGGTGCCCTTCATCACCAGTCGCATCAGGGTTGCCTTGACCTGCAACGGGTGGCCATCGATCAGCTGGTTGTCGACCATTTCCAGCAGGGTCTGTTCGTCAAAGAACTCGGTGGGTTCGCTCATGCTCAACTTCCTCGTCATGCCATTAAAGGGGGCCAGTATAGCCACAATGCTATTAACACATTGAAATATGTCGATAAAAACATTTTCGTGAGGCTGCTTTTTGTTACCCATACTTACTGAGGGTTTGCTGTCGGCAAACGAAAACCATCATAAAATTGTATGGACGGATATCAAGATGCCCACCATAGACTCGCTATTATCCAAGCCCCAAAATCTGCCCAATGTGCCCGAAGTCATGCGCGATCTGGTGCAGACCTTCAGTGAGAAAGACCCGGATATCCTATTGATCGCCAAGAAGATCAACAAGGATCCCGTCATTTCTGCCAAGTTGCTGCGGCTGGCCAATTCCGCCAAGTTTGGCGGCAGTCGCCAGGTCGGCACCGTCAACGAAGCGGTCGTGCGACTCGGGGTCGATGTGGTGCGCAACATGGTGCTGGCGTGCGGCCTGACAGGCTCCATCAATGCGGTGCCCGGCATCGACCTCAAACACTTCTGGGGCAAGGTGTTCGACGTGGCGGAGCTGGCCAGACGGCTCGCCAAGCTCAAGGGTATGAAGGGGGAGGAGGTGTTCACCTGCGCCCTGCTCTATGACATGGGGCGACTCATCATGCATGTAGGATTGCCGGAAAACATGGTAAACCACATCAAGGATCTGGAGCCGAGCAAGGGGCGCGCCAAGGCCGAGGAGCTGGTGGTCGGCTTCAACTATGCCCAGACCGGGGCCGAGATGGCCAGGCGCTGGCAATTTCCCCTCAGCATCTGCCACGCGGTGGAGTATCACTACAACCCCTTGCTGGCCAAAGAGTTCTCTGCCGAGGCTGCGCTTATCCACCTGGGCATAGTGTTGGCGGCGCAATCGGATGTGGGGGAGGAGGCGCCCCCCGAGTGGCCCACTCAGGTGGCCGAGCGACTCGGTCTGGCCTGGCCGGATTGTGCCGCCGTGTTCATGGCCTTGCGCGAGCAGGGCAATGGTTATGCGGGCCTGCTGGCGGCCTGAGTCCGCTCATCTTGCTATCGGGGTCGCACTGCGGCCCTTTTTCATGGGGTTTACCTTGCCAACGAGGCGGAGCAGGGGCAGTCTTGAGGGCCTTTTTTGCTGAAAGAGTCCTTGCCATGATCCTCTCCGAGCGCCTGCTGCTGCGCGAACTGACCCTAGCCGATGCCCCCTTCATTCTCGCATTGCTTAACGATCCCGACTTTCATCGCTATATAGGGGACCGGGGGATACGCACCCTGCTCGACGCCGAAAACTACATCCAGCAGGGGCCTGCCGTCAGCTATGCCCGTTATGGTCACGGGCTCTATCTGGTGGTGCGCAAGGAGGATGGTGCCAGCCTCGGTATCTGCGGTTTGATCAAGCGCGATACCCTGGAGCAGGTCGATATCGGTTATGCCTTCCTGCCGCAATATCGAGGTCAGGGTTACGGCATAGAAGCGGCGCAGGCCGCCCTTGCCGATGGCAAAAACCGGTTGGGGATTGGGCAAGTGGTCGCCATCGTCACGCCGGGCAACGAGCGATCGGTGGCACTGCTGGCCAAGCTGGGGCTGGTGCGCAGTCGTCTGGTCAAGCTGAGTGAGGATGCTGACGAGTGTCTGCTGCTGGAACAGGCTTGACAGCCTTTTATGGTGGTTGCTGGCAGGCATTGGCGCTGATAATCCGTGCTCCATCATCGTCTCTCTGCAAGCCATGGGCTGATGCAGCAACAGACTGAATAATATGAGGAATCAGCATGATTATCCCATTGGCAATCCGCCTGATAGCCGTCGTTATGGCCCTCATCCACATAGCAGCCTGCCGTCCGGAAGTAGTGTCCATCCCCAGCACAGGATTGCTTGGCAAGATCTGCCCGGCCAGCGTCAGCAAGAGGGGGAGGTGATCCTGTGGTTTGCCACCCAATCACAGGCATCCTGCACCCTTCCCAGCTCAAGATAAAATTGCACCAGCGTATCGTGATGGTTTGGGGAGTCGCTGGTTTGTTGAACCCGCCCCTGGCTGGCCAGTTGCAGCCCCTTGGCAAAGCTGGCCTCACCACTTAACGCTTTCAGTTCGGCAATATCGATCAGTTCATCGAAATGGGTGGCATGGCGGGCCAAGGCACTCTCCTTCTGTGGCGTGATGGCAGTGAGAGGATGCGATATCGCGCATCGGGTGATGGGCGAGCTTAGCGAAAGAAGATCTCGTCAAATCCTGCTGCCTCATCCCAGGCAGCATACTCGCGTTCATCCCAGCGCTTTGCCAGATATGGCTTGAGGGTCTGCAGGGTGGTGATGGTCGCCAACTGTGTATGCAGCTGCTTGATGTCGCGCTGCAGATAGTGCTGGTGATCCTCGAACGCGAGATCGGTCTTCTTCTTCGAACTCTGTTTGAACTTATGCAAGACAGCCCCCTGCAACCCCTCGGTACCCCCGTAGTAACGGACCTTCAGCTCACATATCTTCAGCTTGAGCGCGGGGTTGATGGCCGCGAGGTTCTCCTCGCTCAGCAGGTTTTCTGCCTCGGGCAGATGGCTATGGGCCAGTTGCAGCAGGGTAAACAGATCCCGTTGTTCCCAAGCGAGGCTGAGCTCCCCCATGATGCGAGTCTTCGCATCCCGCTGTGCCGGGTCCTGCTCCCGGTCGGGGTGCAGCGCCATCGCCAGCTTGCGATAGAGCTGTTTGAGGGTCGAGCTGTCGAGCAGCTGCTCAACCCTGGCGACCTCGTCCGGATGGACGTGGTCATGGCGGGTCTGCCAGCGTTCGAATGGCTCATCACTGGCAAACGCTTCCTCGGCAAAGTCCGGCTCTTCGTCATCCCACTCTGCTGCACCGGCGTCACCAGCCCTTCTCATTTCCGCTTGCGCTTTCATATAGTCGCGCAGCTTCTCGGGGTGTCTGACCATCTCGCGCAGCACCTCGATATCATCGGGGCTGTCACCGAACGCCTCTTGCAGCATGTGAGTGATAAAGTCGCAGCTCGCCTCGAGCTGCGCTTCATCAAGCTGGGTGACACTGCCCGATTGCACCGCCATATAGAGTGACTCCAGATCCAGCTCTCCCCGAAACGGGTTGGATTCAAGATATTCCATCAACTCATTGAGCCAGTCATGGAGCATCTCGCGTTGCCACTGGGTAAAACTCTTACGGGCGGTAAATCCGGCCAGCCGCTGGCAAAGCTGAAAAATCAACGCACACTGCTGACGTTCGAGGGGTTCAATGTCGCTGACAAAGCGCTGATAGATGCCTGCCCCCTCCTGCTCCTGTTTGGCCAGTTTGGCCTGCAGCTTCTCGATGTCTTGCCACTGACGATGAAAAGAGGCAAGGGCAGGATTATCGTGGCGCGGCTCGACCGCTTTGCGCTTGGCCGAGGTTTTACGCTTGGTCAGTGACATGGGGGCTCCAGGGGAATGGTCAGAGATTCAACAACCTGCATCGGTCGTTGCCGTGGGCAGATTAACAGAGGGAAATAGCACTGACTACTTCCGGGGGAGAGGGAAAAGTGGCGAACGCCGCCAGCTGCGAACCTGTGTCCAAGGTTGGCAAGGGGTCGCGAACATCTGATGATTACGCTTCGCTGATCAAACCTGCGGGATCGGCGAAGAATGTCCGTTCAGCCCCTTGCGCCAGTCTTGGCAGAATGGGTCATGGGCCTTCAGGACATAGAAGTTGCTGCGCTCGGGCATGGTCACTCTTTCGTAAAGTAATCCGAATCCAGAGTCTTGATGGTTCGGGTCTGGCGCTTGCCATTGCCCTGCGACACCTTGAGTGCTACAGGCATCATGGCTTTATGGCCGGTTATCGTTTCGGGGTGATCAGTGCGAGATAAAACAGAGGCTTATCTTGCCAATGCAACTTGAATGGAGCTACTGGACATGTTGCAGATTGTGGGCTTTATCTGCTGATGCGTGCGGGGCAGGGGAGGTCAAGTCAGGTCAGTGGCAACCTTGCGCTGGTATCAGCTGATGTTGCCTTGATGGGGGTCACTTGGGTGGTGACCAAGGCCGCAAAGAGGCCGCCGTGAGTTGCGGCCTGTCTGCATCGGGCGCTGCCGGTTGGCAGGCAGGATCAGTTGAGGTCTTCGATGGAGAACTCGCCAGCGATACCATCACAGGAGATGGCGAAACCGCCGCTGAAGCGGGTGCTGAACTGGATCAGAAACGCATCGGAATCCTGCTCTTGCACAGGCAGGTTGATGGGCTTGCTACGACGCAGGGGCTTGTGTGTATGTATGGTTTTCATCATTGTATTTCTCTATATAAATTAAGTGTTTGCTCCTTGTTTTTGCAAATTTCAGGTTAATGGGCGCGGCCAACCGGTGGGGTCGACAAGCGCGCAGGAATACCCAGCCCGAGTCACGGGCGTCTGCACTGTCAAGGAATATGCTGATGCATAAATCAAATTGGGTGGGCAGATCGGGTCTGCACCGTGAGAGCCGGGCAACGCAGGCAGACAGCCTGACGGTTCTCAAGGCGAGTAAATCAGAGGAAGGTTATGTAGGTACTGGCAGGATTCATCTAACGTTGAAGCATTGCGAACATAAACAGGGCTGATTAACTAGCCGGCGCGCATTCTCTCCTCGATATGAATAAAAAGCAAACAATTATTTGGTGGTTTTGTATCAAATCCGTTTTTTTCGGTATCGCCAGTCACAAAAAGGGCTCCCGTCGGGAGCCCTTTTGCATGGTGCCACCAGTGGTCAGCGGGTGACTCAGTAGTCGCCGCAGGCCTTCTTGGCGGCGGTGATCATAGGTGTAATGGTCATGCCCTGCACCACGATGGAGAACATCACCACCGAGTAGGTCATCACCAGTATGACCTGACGCAGATCGACGTTGTGCTCGGGTATCATCATGACACCGGAAGGCAGTGCCAGCGCCATGGCCATGGCCAGACCACCGCGCAGACCGCCCCAGGTGAGGATCCGCACCGAGAAGGTGTTGTAGTTGCGGAATTTGCGGAAGGCCATGTAGGGCAGCGACACGCTGATGAAGCGGGCGGCCAGACAGAGGGGAACCGCGATGACCAGCAGGATCCAGTCTTGCCAGGCGAGCTCCAGCAACACCAGCGCCAGACCGATCAGCAGGAACAGCAGGGCGTTGAGGAACTGGTCCATCAACTCCCAGAAGTGATCCAGGTGATGGCGGCTCTGCTCGGAGAAGCCGGAGTGACGGGTCCAGTTGCCGATCATGATACCGGTGACCACCATGGCCAGGGCGCCGGAGACGCCGATCATGTTGGCCAGCGCAAAGCCGGCAGTCGGGATGCACAGGGTCAGCAGCAGCTCCAGGGAGCCGTCATCGGTGGCGCTGATCATCACGTGGGCGATGAGGCCCAGCACGGCGCCGAACAGTATGCCGCCGAGGGCTTCATGCAGGAACAGGCCGGCCACGCTGCCGAAGGTGGGTTCCACCCCGCCAAAGGCGACGGCAAACACGGTGGCGAAGATCACCAGACCGACACCGTCGTTGAACAGGGATTCCCCTTCGATCTGGATGGCGATCTGGGGGGGCGCCTTCATCTTCTTGACGATGGCCAGCACGGCGATGGGGTCGGTGGGGGAGATCAGGGCCCCGAACAACATGCAGTAGACCAGCGGCAGCTCCCAGCCCAGCAGCTTGGCGATGAACCAGAAGCCGTAGCCGATGAGTAAGGTAGAGAGCAGGGTCGCCACGATGGAGAGAATGGTGATTTCCCACTTCTGGCTACGCAATGCCTTCAGGTTGATGCCGAGACCACCGGCGAACAGCAGGAAGCCCAAGATCCCCTTCAGCAGGAAATTCTGGAAATCTATGCTCTCCATGGTTTTGACGGCCAGGGGTTCGAGATTGAACCAGCCCAGCTTACCGAACAGCACCAGCAGCGCGGAGATCAGCATGGATCCGGCGGTGATGGCGATGGTGGTCTGGATCTTCACAACATACTGATTGGCAAAGGCGATGAAGATCGCCAACGCTGCCAGGAAGCAGAGTGTGTAGTAGACGCTCATAGTTATTTTTCTCTTTAGTAAACAGCAAGCACGTACCCCTATTGAGGACGGGCATAGGGTACTCTGGGGTCACATGTTACTCATTACCTATTTATGAGTATATATAGCGAGATTACGGACAGATAGACGGCTAGATTTCCATTTGATTTGTTTGCTGCTAGGATGAAGTTCACGCAGTTGCATGGATGTAAGAGGAAAGAGCGGTGTCGAGCATAGAGTCGAATAAAAAGTCGGACATAAAGAAGAGGCTGGAATCCTGTCTCAAGGAACGGATCCTGATCATCGACGGGGCCATGGGCACCATGATCCAGGGCTACAAGCTGGGCGAGGCGGATTATCGCGGTGAGCGGTTTGCCGACTGGCATACCGACATCAAGGGTAACAACGACCTGCTGGTGCTGACCCGGCCCGGGATCATTCGTGAGATCCACGATCAGTATTGTGCCGCCGGGGCCGACATCCTCGAGACCAACACCTTCAACGCTACCCGCATCGCCATGGCCGATTACGAAATGGAGGCCTTCTCCGCCGAGATCAACCGCGAGGCCGCTCGTCTGGCCCGCGCCGTGGCGGACGAGTGGACGGCCAAAGACCCGGCCAAGCCGCGCTTTGTCGCCGGGGTGTTGGGCCCTACCAACCGCACTTGCTCCATCTCGCCGGACGTGAACGATCCCGGCAAGCGCAACGTCACCTATGACCAGCTGGTGGCTGCGTATACGGAGTCGACTCACGCCCTGATTGAGGGGGGCGCCGACCTCATCTTGATCGAGACCATCTTCGATACCCTCAACGCCAAGGCTGCTGCCTTCGCGGTGGATCTGGTGTTTGAGGAGCTGGGCTATGCCCTGCCGGTGATGATCTCTGGCACCATCACGGATGCTTCTGGCCGTACCCTCTCCGGCCAGACCACCGAAGCCTTCTATCACTCACTGCGTCATGTAAAGCCCATCTCGTTTGGCCTTAACTGTGCGCTCGGCCCCGATGAGTTGCGCCAGTATGTCGAAGAGCTGTCGCGCATCAGCGAGGCTAACGTCAGTGCCCACCCTAACGCCGGTCTGCCCAATGCGTTTGGTGAGTACGATCTGGATGCCGACGAGATGGCCGCCCATATCCGCGAGTGGGCTTCGAGCGGTTTCCTCAATTTGGTGGGGGGCTGCTGCGGCACCACTCCAACCCACATCCGCGCCATGAGCGACGCCGTGGCGGGTATCAAGCCGCGCGCCCTGCCCGAGCTGCCGGTGGCCTGCCGGCTGTCTGGGCTTGAGCCGCTTATTATCACGGCGGACTCCATGTTCGTGAACGTGGGGGAGCGGACCAACGTCACCGGCTCGGCCAAGTTCAAGCGACTGATCAAGGAGGGGCTCTACGACGAGGCCCTCGACGTGGCCAAGCAGCAGGTAGAGAGCGGTGCCCAGATCATCGACATCAACATGGACGAGGGGATGCTGGACGCCGAGGCGGCCATGGTGCGCTTCCTGAACCTCATCGCTGGCGAGCCCGACATAGCCAGGGTGCCGGTGATGATTGACTCCTCCAAGTGGGAAGTGCTGGAGGCGGGCCTCAAGTGCGTGCAGGGCAAGCCGGTGGTCAACTCCATCTCCATGAAGGAGGGGGAGGAGAAATTCATTGCGCAGGCCAAGCTGCTGCGCCGCTACGGCGCCGCCGTCATCGTCATGGCGTTCGATGAGGTGGGGCAGGCGGATACCCGTGCCCGCAAGTTCGAGATCTGCCAGCGCGCCTACCGCATCCTGGTTGATCAGGTTGGTTTCCCGCCGGAAGACATCATCTTCGACCCCAACATCTTCGCGGTGGCGACTGGCATCGACGAGCACAACAACTATGCGGTGGACTTCATCGAGGCGGTGAAGGACATCAAGACCCACCTGCCCCACGCCATGATTTCAGGCGGCGTTTCCAACGTCTCGTTTTCGTTTCGCGGCAATGAGCCGGTGCGCGAAGCCATTCACGCGGTCTTCCTCTACCACGCCATTCAGAACGGCATGGACATGGGAATAGTCAACGCCGGTCAGCTCGCCATCTATGAAGATATTCCGGCCGAGCTGAAGGCCAAGGTCGAGGCCGTGGTGCTCAACTTGAGTGACAGCGCCACCGAGGATCTGCTGGCCATCGCCGAGAAGTATCGCGGTGCTGGTGCCCAAGCCGAGGATCCGCGGGATCAGGAGTGGCGCAGCTGGCCGGTGGGCAAGCGGTTGGAGCACGCCCTGGTCAAGGGCATCACAGATTTTATCGAAGAGGATACCGAAGAGGCGCGGGCCGGCGCCGAGAAGCCGCTGCACGTCATCGAAGGGCCGTTGATGGATGGCATGAACGTGGTCGGCGACCTGTTCGGTGCGGGCAAGATGTTCCTGCCCCAGGTGGTGAAGTCGGCGCGGGTGATGAAGCGGGCGGTGGCCTATCTGCAGCCCTATATCGAAGCCGAAAAACAGGGCGGCTACAGCAACGGCAAGATAGTGCTCGCCACCGTGAAGGGGGATGTGCACGACATCGGCAAGAACATCGTCGGCGTTGTGCTGCAGTGCAACAACTACGAGATCGTGGATCTCGGCGTCATGGTCTCCTGCGAGACCATCCTCAAAACGGCGCGGGAAGTGGGGGCCGATATCATCGGTCTCTCTGGCCTGATCACACCGTCTCTCGACGAGATGGTGCACGTGGCCAAAGAGATGGAGCGCCAGGGCTTCAAGCTGCCGCTCTTGATCGGCGGCGCCACCACCTCCAAGGCGCACACCGCGGTCAAGATAGAGCAGAACTACTCGGAGCCCGTGGTCTATGTCTCCAACGCCTCGCGCGCGGTGGGGGTGGCCCAGAGCCTGCTCAACCCGGAACTCAAGCCTGCGTTTGTCGCCCGCATCGACAAGGAGTACGAGGTTGCCCGTGATCAGCATGCCCGCAAGCAGCCGAGATCCCGGCCGGTCAGCCTGGCCCACGCCCGCGCCAACCGGCAGCAGCTGGACTGGGTGAATTATCAACCGCCCAGGCCCCGCGAGCCGGGTGTACAGACGTTCGAGAACGTGCGCGTCTCTGTGCTGCGCCCCTACATCGACTGGACGCCGTTTTTCCTCAGTTGGGAGCTGGCGGGCAAGTATCCGCGCATTCTCGAAGACGAGATCATAGGTGAGGAGGCGACCAAGCTGTTTGCCGATGCCAACGCCATGCTGGACAAACTCGAGTGCGATGGCAGTGTGCGCTGCGCTGGGGTGATCGGCCTGTTCCCCGCTAACGCCGTGGGCGACAGCATTGAGGTCTACAGCGACGAGTCGCGCAGCGAAGTGAAAAAAGTGCTGCATCATCTGCGTCAGCAGAGCGAGAAGCAGGGCTTTCCCAACTACTGTCTGGCGGACTATGTGGCGCCGAAAGAGAGCGGCAAGCCCGACTGGATCGGTGCCTTCGCGGTGACCGGCGGCATCGGCGAAGAGGCCATCGCCAATGCCTACAAAGCCGATCACGATGACTACAATGCCATCCTCATCCAGGCGGTGTGTGACCGTCTCGCCGAGGCCTTCGCCGAGTATCTGCACGAACAGGTACGCAAGGTTCACTGGGGCTATGCCCCCGACGAGGCCCTCAGCAACGAGGAGCTGATCCGCGAGAACTATCGTGGCATACGTCCGGCCCCCGGCTACCCCGCCTGTCCCGAGCACACTGAAAAAGGGAGCATCTGGGAGCTGCTGGGCGTGGAGCAGGCCATCGGCATGCAGCTCACCGAATCCTACGCCATGTGGCCGGGGGCGGCGGTGTCGGGCTGGTACTTCTCCCACCCCGAGAGCAAATACTTTGCGGTGGCGCAGATCCAGCAGGATCAGGTCGAGGATTACGCTGTCCGTAAGGGGATGACCCTGGCAGAAGCAGAACGCTGGCTGGGACCAAACCTGAACTGAATAGTGATCTTCCCCGTGACACAGGTTGATCTTTGACGAGAAACGGCGGCATCCTTGGGCTGGTGGACACTCCAGCTTGGAGCCGCCGTTTGACATATCGGTGACAACGGGATTGCAGTGTGCAGTTCTGTGTGGTTTGTCTTGTTGTCAGGAGAAACAATTGGCGTTGTCTTGGCGCTGTGGCACCTTATACTCTCCCGCCCCATCCTGCCCAGGCACTGCCTTCTAGCGGAATTTTCATGAAGATCGCCATTTTATCCCGTGAGCCCAGAAACTATTCCACCCGCCGTCTGGTCGAGGTGGCACAGGCGCGCGGTCATCAGGTCGAGGTGCTCGACACCCTGCGCTGCTACATGAATATCGCCTCCCACAGCCCCTCCATTCATTACGAAGGACGAGCGCTGGAGAGCTACGACGCCGTGATCCCGCGCATCGGCGCCAGCATCACCTTTTACGGTACCGCCGTGCTGCGCCAGTTCGAGATGATGAACACCATGGCCCTCAACAGCTCGGTGGCCATCTCCCGTTCCCGCGACAAGCTGCGTGCCATGCAGCTGTTGTCGCGCCATGGCATAGGTCTGCCCATCACGGGTTATGCCCACAGCACCCACGATGTGCCGGATCTCATTACCATGGTGGGGGGCGCCCCCCTGGTGGTGAAGCTGCTGGAGGGAACCCAGGGGATAGGTGTTGTGCTGTGCGAGACCCAGAAGGCCGCCGAGAGCGTGATCGAGGCCTTTATTCAGACCAACAACAACATCCTGGTGCAGGAGTATATCCGCGAGGCCAACGGCGCCGACATTCGCTGTCTGGTGGTTAATGGCAAGGTGGTGGCGGCCATGCGTCGTCAGGCTCAGCCGGGGGAGTTTCGCTCCAACCTGCATCGTGGCGGCACGGCCGAGGCGATCAAGATAAGCCCGGAAGAGCGGGCGACTGCGGTGCAGGCCGCCAAGATCATGGGGCTGGATGTGGCCGGGGTGGACATTCTGCGCAGTGCCCGTGGCCCGCTGGTGCTGGAGGTCAACTCCTCCCCCGGCCTGCAAGGGGTGGAGGCGGCCTCCGGCAAGGATGTAGCGGGCAAGATCATCGAGTTCCTGGAGCTCAAGGCGAGCCGCAAGAACAAGCCCGCCGAATGAGCCGCAGACGGCTTGCATCGCGGTATTAACACAAGGCGCCTTCGGGCGCCTTGTCGTTTCTGGCCTCCCTTCTCCCGCTTTTTGGCATAAACGGGGAGAAGGGCTGGGGATGAGGGGGGGCTATGCCTCCGTGAGGTCGGTGGTGATCATCACCAGTCGGGCGCTGAACACACCCTCCTCCAGCCGGGTCTCTATCTGCCAGCCGAGCTTCTCGCAGATGCGTTGTATGATGGTGAGGCCGCAGCCGTAGCCGAGGATCTGATCCGGCGCTGCGGCCGTCGGGTTGCTGATGGTGAGCACGGGGCCGCACAGCTCGATCTCGATATGCCCCTCGGCATAGCTGAGGGCGTTCTTGAGCAGGTTGCCGAGCGCGATGGCGAGCAAGGAGAGAGGGGCATTGACCTCGCTCTCCTCATCCAGATGCAGCCGGATATCCAGCGTCTCCCGCTGCAGCAGTGGAGCCAGACGCGCCAGCTCCTGGCGGATCAGCGGAGTGACCTGTTGCAGTGGGCGCTCCACCGCCTCCTTGCGGCCCAGCAGCAGGAAGGTCTCGGTGAGCAGCGCCATCTCGTCGGCGGCAGCGCGGATGCGCAGGGTGGCGCGGGCAGCCGGCGCGGGCAAGTCTGTCACCTTGCCAAGCAGGGCGGCAGAACCCTGGATCACCATGTTGGGGGTGCGCAGCTCGTGGCTGGCGAAGCGGCTGAACTCCTGTTCGCGGGCAAACACGGCGCTGACTTCCTGCTTGCCTGCCAGTAGCGCCAGCTCGATATCCCGCAGCTCCTGCCAGGGGGCGTCGGGCTCGAAATCCGCCTGATCCGGGGTGAGGTGGGCAACCCTGTGTTGCAGTCGTTGCAGTGGCCCGGTGATATGGCGCACCAGCCAGATGCCAAACCCGATACACGCGAGCAGCAGGGTCAGCCCGATCAGCCGGGTCGCCAGATGCAACCTGTCTTCGTAAGGGTCGAGATAGTCATCGGCATCGTCGTTGAACACCAGATAAAGCAGGCCATCTCCCGAGGGGTGGCGGGTGACCAGAAAGTGTTTGTCCTCCTTGCCCAATTGGTGCTCGAAAAAGCCCGGGGTCTGGTAGGGTTTCAGCCACTTCGGCAGGCGGCCCGCCTCGGTCCAGTAGCTGGAGAACTGCCTGGGGCTCGGGGCGGCCGCAGCCGGGCCGAGTCGCAGCCAGTCATCGCTGTAGCGTGTCACTTCCGCCTCCAGCCAGTGGCGCAGGCTCAGCTCCTCCATCTTGTCTTCGGCCACCAGCATCAGCAGGCTGATGATGATCAGCAGCAGCATGCCAGCCCCGCTCAGGGTCAGGATCAGGCGACGGCGCAGGCTGGGCAGGCTCATGGCGGGCTCCCTTTATGCCGGGCTTGTGGCTGGCCGATGCGCGGCGTCGTTCGTCTCATGAGGTCACCAGCCGATAGCCCTGACCGTGCAGGGTTTCCAGCATGGGGGTGGGAAAGGGTTTATCGAGCGCGTTGCGCAGGGCGTAGATGTGACTGCGCAGTGCGTCGGAGTCGGGCTCCTCATCGCCCCAGACGGTGTCGAGCACCTCCTGACGGCTCACCAGATGGGGGGCGCGGCGCACCAGCAGGGTGAGGATCTGGAACGGGATCTTGCCGAGCTTGAGCTCGACCCCGGCGCGGGTGGCGCGGCTACTGGCAGGATCCAGCGTCAGCTCGCCCACGCTGAGGGCACCCATGTCGCAGCGGGGGCCGCGCAGTGCCAGCGCCTGCAGTCGCACCTCCAGCTCCTCCATGGCGAATGGCTTGACCAGATAGTCATCCCCCCCCGCCTTGAAGCCTGCCAGCTTGTCATCCAGGCTGTCGCGGGCAGTGAGAAATAGCACAGGGGTCGGGATCCCCTGCTCACGCAGGCGGGCCACCGTGCTGAGGCCATCGAGGCGCGGCATCATGACGTCCATGATGATGACGTCGAAGCGCTGCTCCGCCAACAGTTGCAGCGCGGCCTGACCGTGATAGGCACAGTCCATCCTGTGCCCCGACAGCTCCAGGTAATCCATGATGGTTTCCGCCACCTGAGGATTGTCTTCCACCACCAGTATTTTCATGTTTTGATCTCCTGGTTTTGACTGGCATTTCACGCTCGTCTCACACTGGACGCGCCATCCTGTGTGGCAGTGTAACCCCGAGGATCCCCGATGAAGAAGTCTCTCTGCGCGCTCTTGCTGTTTATCTTGTTGCCACTTGGCATCGCGCAGTCGGCCGAGTTCAAGTTAACCGGCCGCACCACCTGGCAGCTGGGCCAGCTGATGGTCAACGGCCTGCCGTTCGTGATCGACGACCAGACCCGCTTCAAGGACGGGCTGGGCGAGGACGATCTCGGTGGCACCTGGGTCGAGATGAAGGGGGGCGTGGAGAACGGTGTGCGCTATGTGCGCAAGGTCGAAGCACTGGACGAAGATGACAAGGGCGAAATGGATCTGGAAGGGCCGGTCGAAGCTGGGCGGATCTGGGGTTACACCACCTCGGACAACAGCCTGGCTCCCTTTGAAGGGCGCTGGCTCGAGCTGGAGTGCAAGTTTGACGGCATGCGCCTGAGCCGCTGCCGCGAGGATGACTGATCCGATCTCTGCTTCTCGATTAGAAATGCTCCCGAATGAAGCCCATGCTTGTCCAGCATGGGCTTTTTGTTCAGGGACGAACGAAGATGGAACAATCGAGAAAATGGTGCGCATGGATGCTGGGTGTGCCGCTTTGGGCGGCGCAGGCAGGCGCCGACGAGTTGTGGCTGGTGGCGCTGGAACACAACGATGGCATTCGGCTGCAATTTCAAGGCGCCGAGCTCGAGCTTGGCAGCGCCGCACTGGCCGGGGGGCGTCAGTTTTCCGACCTCAAGCCCGGTATGAAGCTCGCCATCCTGAGTCGCAACGGCGTCGCCGAACATATTCGCCTTTATGGATACGCGCCTGAGTCAGAACCGGCTGCCCAGTGGCGCCGGGCGGAGGGCACCTTGCTCGCCGTGACGGGTCATGCGCTGCAATTGCAGGGGCTGGGCACAATAACATTCGATGCCGGCACCCGCTGGCTCAACGGCAGTCCCGCCGATCTGCAACCGGGGCGTACCCTGGTGCTGACTCGTGACGAGACGGGCCGGGTGACCGAGATACTGATCCCGAATCCGGAGGATGAGCCGAAATAATGCCAAGGTCTTGGTCACTTAATTGGAAAATATTTAAATTGCTAAATTAGAAATCTCTTTTTTAAGAGATTCTTAAATGTTATTAAGTGACGAATTAAATAATGGAGCGCACGCTCTGATATTACATTGCTCAATATAAAGCAATGCTAAATATATCTGCCGATTAATTCTTTTTATATATTTAAGTGTGGATTTGATCGCATAATGAGATTGATGCGACTGATACAGCTATACCCACATGCCACCCGCTGATATATAAAGTTGGTGATGCATGCCAATGTTAAACATAGAGGGGTTGCTATGACAAAATTAAAACTAACTGGCTTGTCATTAATCATGTCTGGCCTGCTGATGGCGCAGGTTCAAGCGGCAGAGCCCGTCTATCCAGACCAGCTTCGCTTGTTTTCATTGGGTCAAGAGGTCTGTGGCGACAAGTATCGCCCCGTCAATCGAGAAGAGGCGCAGAGCGTTAAAAGCAATATTGTCGGCATGATGGGACAATGGCAAATAAGCGGGCTGGCCAATGGCTGGGTCATTATGGGGCCGGGTTATAACGGCGAAATAAAACCAGGAACAGCGTCCAATACCTGGTGTTATCCGACCAATCCTGCTACCGGAGAAATACCAAATCTGTCTGCCCTGGATCTTCCAGATGGTGATGAAGTCGATGTGCAATGGCGGCTGGTACATGACAGTGCGAATTTCATCAAACCAATCAGTTATCTGGCCCATTATCTCGGCTATGCCTGGGTAGGGGGGAATCACAGTCAATATGTCGGTGAAGACATGGATGTGACCCGTGATGGCGATGGCTGGGTGATCCGTGGCAACAATGACGGTGGCTGTGACGGCTATCGCTGTGGTGACAAGACCTCCATCAAGGTGAGCAATTTTGCCTACAACCTGGATCCTGACAGTTTCAAGCATGGCGATGTGACCCAGTCTGACCGCCAACTGGTCAAGACCGTAGTGGGGTGGGCTATCAACGACAGCGACACGCCTCAATCCGGTTATGACGTTACCCTGCGCTACGACACTGCCACCAACTGGTCCAAGACCAACACCTATGGCTTGAGCGAGAAGGTGACCACCAAGAACAAGTTCAAGTGGCCGCTGGTGGGGGAAACCGAGCTCTCCATCGAGATTGCTGCAAACCAGTCCTGGGCCTCCCAGAACGGGGGCTCGACCACCACCTCTTTGTCCCAGTCTGTGCGCCCGACAGTACCGGCCCACTCCAAGATCCCGGTGAAGATAGAGCTCTACAAGGCCGACATCTCCTACCCCTACGAGTTCAAGGCCGATATCAGCTATGACCTGACCCTGAGCGGCTTCCTGCGCTGGGGCGGCAATGCCTGGTATACCCATCCGGACAACCGTCCGAACTGGAACCACACCTTCGTCATAGGGCCATACAAGGACAAGGCCAGCAGTATCCGTTACCAGTGGGACAAGCGTTATATCCCGGGGGAAGTGAAGTGGTGGGATTGGAACTGGACCATACAGCAGAATGGTCTGCCTACCATGCAGAATAACCTGGCCAGGGTGCTGCGCCCGGCTCGGGCCGGGATCACAGGTGATTTCAGTGCCGAGAGCCAGTTTGCCGGCAACATCGAAATCGGCGCTCCCGTGCCGGTCGCTGCCGCCAGCCACTCGAGCCGTGCTCGCAACCTGGGTGCCGGTCAGGGTCTGAGACTGGATATCCCGCTCGATGCACAAGAGCTCTCCGGGCTTGGCTTCAACAATGTCAGCCTCAGTGTGACCCCTGCTACCAACCAATAATGGCAGTGTGTTGCAGTCAGAGAACCGGGCCCATGGCCCGGTTGTTGTTTGCACTGGTCGGTCTTGTTAAATGCTTGTGCTTTCCATTTCCCCACTTATACTGGCGCCATCTTGTCGGAGTGCTGACCGTCGAACGACGCAAAGCTGAGACCGTTAATTCGGGATCCGTGGAACCTGATCAGGTTAAAACCTGCGAAGGGAAACAAGGGTAACTTGCGGGTTACCGCGCCGGGGGCGTCACGCTACAGAGAGCAGAGCCCCCGCTCATCGAAGGGATCACCCGAGATGGGTCAGGGCGCACAGGAGGGAGTCTGTCCCGTCCGGTTGTCCATCAGGGCTCCGGGTTGCTGGCCTGAAAGCCGCAGGACAGCAGTCGCGCAGCACAGCGGAGAACCATCCCGCGCGCACTCCCTCCTGACGTGAACACCCCGCCGCAAGTTCATCACTTCTCCTCGAACTCCAGACAAGCAAACACCCATAACTTCAATCAGTTAATGAGAGTTTTGCTATGTCTACTTCCGTATCATCCGCCACTGAACAGGCCGTATCCGAGCAGGTTGTTTCCGAGCCGCGCAAGCCAGCCCCCAGCCGTCGCGAGCAGCGCGCCAGCGCCCAGCGCTTTATCGACAACCTCAAGGGGATGGCCCACCCCAACTCCCGCCGCATCTTTATCGAAGGTTCTCGGCCCGATATCCGGGTAGGGCTGCGTGAAATCGCCCTGGCCGACACCCTGGTCGGCGGCAGCAAAGAGCACCCGCAGTTCGAAGCCAATGAACCTGTCCCTGTCTATGACACCTCGGGTGCCTATGGCGATGAGCATGCCGTCATCGATGTGCGCCTCGGTCTGCCGCGCTTGCGACAAGGCTGGGTGCTGGAGCGGGGGGACACAGCCGCGCTCGATGATCTCAGCTCCGCCTTCACCCAGGAGCGCCTGGCCGATGAGGGGCTGGATCACCTGCGTTTCGATAACTTGCCCAAGCCCCGCCGCGCCAAGCCCGGTCGCCGGGTGACCCAGCTGCACTATGCCCGTCAGGGGCTGGTCACCCCCGAGATGGAATTTATCGCCATCCGCGAGAACATGGGCCGCGAGCGGGTGCGATCCGAGCTGCTGCTGCGCCAGCATCCGGGTCAGGGTTTCGGCGCCCGCCTGCCCGAGAACATCACCCCCGAATTCGTGCGCGATGAGGTGGCGGCCGGCCGTGCCATCATCCCCAACAACATCAACCACCCGGAAACCGAGCCCATGATCATTGGCCGCAACTTCCTGGTGAAGATCAACGCCAACATAGGCAACTCGGCGGTCAGCTCCAGCATTGAAGAGGAGGTGGAGAAGCTGGTCTGGTCCACCCGCTGGGGCGCCGACACCGTCATGGATCTCTCCACCGGTCGCAACATCCACGAGACCCGCGAGTGGATCCTGCGCAACAGCCCGGTCCCCATCGGCACAGTGCCCATCTATCAGGCGCTGGAAAAAACCAACGGCATCGCCGAAGACCTCACCTGGGAGCTGTTTCGCGACACCCTGCTCGAACAGGCCGAACAGGGGGTGGACTACTTCACCATCCATGCCGGCGTCTTGTTGCGCTACGTGCCCATGACCGCCAAGCGCCTCACCGGCATCGTCTCGCGGGGTGGCAGCATCATGGCCAAGTGGTGCCTGTCGCACCATAAAGAGAATTTCCTCTACCAGCATTTTCGCGAGATCTGCGAGCTGTGCGCCGCCTATGACGTGGCCTTGTCGCTTGGGGACGGTCTGCGCCCCGGCTCTGTCTATGACGCCAACGACGAGGCCCAGTTCGCCGAGCTGCGCACTCTGGGCGAGCTCACCAACATTGCCTGGGAGTACGATGTGCAGGTGATGATAGAGGGGCCGGGTCATGTGCCGATGCACATGATAGAGCGCAACATGACGGAGCAGCTTGAGCACTGTCACGAGGCGCCTTTCTATACCCTGGGCCCGCTCACCACCGACATAGCCCCGGGCTACGATCACTTCACCTCCGGCATAGGCGCCGCCATGATCGGCTGGTATGGCTGCGCCATGCTCTGCTACGTCACCCCCAAGGAGCACTTGGGGCTGCCGAACAAGGAGGATGTGAAGCAGGGGCTGATTACCTACAAGATTGCCGCCCACGCCGCCGATCTGGCCAAGGGTCATCCGGGCGCCCAGATCCGCGACAACGCCATGTCGAAGGCGCGCTTTGAATTTCGCTGGGAGGATCAGTTCAATCTGGCGCTGGATCCGGAAACCGCCCGCGCCTATCACGACGAGACCCTGCCCCAGGAGTCCGGCAAGGTGGCGCACTTCTGCTCCATGTGTGGCCCCAAGTTCTGCTCCATGAAGATCACTCAGGACGTGCGCGACTACGCGGCCAGCCTGGAAGCGGTCGAGGTGACACTGGTGGGCATGGATGGCCAGCAGGAGCGGGTGGTGGCTGAAGTAGCGAGCGGCATGGCTCGCATGGCGGAAACCTTCAAGGAGACCGGCGGCGAGATCTACCATCAGGCGGCGGTGCTGAAACAGGCCGCAGGGGAGGAGGCGTGAGCAGCCGACCCATCGTCTGGACCATAGCCGGATCCGACTCCGGCGGCGGTGCCGGCATTCAGGCCGATCTGCACACGATGCACGACCTTGGCGTGCACGGCTGCTCTGTCATCTCCGCCATTACCGCCCAGAACTCGGTGGCGGTGAAGATGGTCGACCCCGTGCTGATGCAGACCTTCACCGCCCAGATCGACGCCCTCGGTGTCGATTTGCCGCCCGCCGCCATCAAGATCGGCCTGTTGCCGACCCGGCTCCATGTGGAGGTGCTGGCACGCCGACTGGCAGCCATCGAAGCACCCTTCGTGGTCTACGACCCGGTGGCCATCGCCAGCACCGGCACCCCCATGGCCGAAGCCAACATGCTGGCGGCAGTGCGCGAACACTTGCTGCCACGCCTCGCGCTCATTACCCCCAATGGTCCCGAGCTGGAGGCGCTGACTGGTATTCCTGCCAGCAGCCCGGCGCTGGTGCGGGCGGGGGCGGCGCGCCTGCGCGAACTGGGCGCCCGCGCCGTGCTGGTGAAGGGCGGGCATCTTGGGTGGAGTGGCGATCTCTGCCTCGATTATTACCAGGACGAGAGCCGTGAATTCTGGCTGGCGGCGCCGCGCCTCGACACCCGCCACGGCCACGGCACCGGTTGCTGTTATGCCAGCGCCATCGCCGCCGTGGTGGCGCAGGATTATCCGGTGGAGGACGCCATCACGTTAGCGCGCGCCTATTTGCAACAGGGGCTGGCTGCGGCGCAAGGGGTAGGGGCCGGGCCGGGCCCCATCGCCCATCTCGGCTGGCCGACCAGCCTCGCGCACTTTCCTCGCGCCGTGTTGGCGGGGTCGAACCTGGATCGGCGCTTTGGTCTCTATCCCGTCAGCGAGGCCCGCCTGCCCGAGGGCCCCTTTGCGCCTACCGAGCACAGCCTGGGTCTCTATCCTGTGGTGGATTCGGTCAAGTGGCTCAAGCGCCTGCTGGGAGCCGGAGTCAAGACCCTGCAACTGCGCATCAAGAACCTGCCTGCCGCCCAGGTGGTACCGGCCATTCGCGATGCGGTAGCGCTGGGTCACCGCTTTGGTGCTCGGCTCTTTATCAACGACTACTGGCAGCAGGCCATAGCCGCCGGTGCCTATGGCGTGCACCTGGGGCAGGAGGATATGGAGACAGCGGATCTCGCCGCCATTCAGGCGGCCGGGCTGCGCCTTGGCATCTCCACCCACGGCTACTTCGAGCTGATGCGGGCCCGCGAGCTGGCTCCCTCCTATCTCGCGCTGGGTCATATCTTCCCGACCAATACCAAGGCGATGCCGTCCCGCCCGCAGGGGCTGGCACGGCTGCACCGCTACCGCGCTTTGATGATGGACTGGCCGACGGTCGCCATCGGCGGCATCAGCGAGGATCGCGTGTCGGCGGTCAAGGCGAGCGGGGTGGGCAGCATTGCGCTGGTGTCGGCCATTACTGCCAGTGACGATTGGCAGGGGGCGACCAAACGGCTGCTCGATGCAGTGGGGGCGGGGGATGAGCCTTGCTCTGCGCTTATCCATCAGGCCATCACGCCGCAGGAGGCCGATTATGCTCTCTGATGCGGAGTACCTGCGCTACGGCAGGCAACTGATGCTGAGTGAAATCGGCGAGGCGGGGCAGGCGAGGCTGAAAGAGGCATCCGTGCTGATCGTTGGCCTCGGCGGGCTTGGCTCGCCGCTGGCGCTCTATCTGGCCGGGGCCGGGGTGGGCACCTTGTGGCTGGCCGACGGTGATACGGTCGATTCCAGCAATCTGCCGCGCCAGATCCTGTTCGATGCGGATGCGGTCAATCACTCCAAGGCGGAGCTGGCCCGGGAGCGGTTGGCGGCTCACAACCCCCATGTGGAGCTGATTGCCATCAATCAGCGGCTCGATGAGCAGAGCCTGCCAGCCTTTGTGGCTGAGGTAGATCTGGTGATCGACTGCTGCGACAACCTGGCCAGTCGCTACGCCATCAACGCCGCCTGCATAGGGCAGGGCAAGCCCTGGATCTCCGCCGCCGCCGTCGGCTGGCAGGGGCAGCTGATGGTGAGAACCGCCCCCGAACATGCCTGCTATGCCTGCCTCTATCCGCTGGATACCCGCATCACAGAAAGCTGCCAGAGCAGCGGCGTCACCGGCCCTCTGGTGGGCGTGATGGGCGCCTTGCAGGCGCTGGAAGCCTTGCGTCTGCTGCTGGGCAAGCCCAGTCCGGTGGCGGGCACCCTGCGCCGTTTCGATGCCCTGACCCACGAGTGGCAGACCCTGTGGTTGCCTTCCGACCCTGCCTGCTCCGTGTGCGGCGGCGCCACTCCCTTTGCCAATCCCATGGAGGATGCGCAATGAAGATCCGATTGAACGATAGCGAGCTGGTGCTGACGACCAGCCCGGAGAGCCAGATCTGCGTGGCCGAGCTGCTGGCGGCCCGTGAGGTTGCCCCGCAGGGGGTGGCGGTGGCCCTTAACGGCGCCGTACTGCCCCGTAGCCGCTGGCCAGACACCCGACTCAATGAGGGGGACGAGATCCACCTTTTCACTGCCATTGCCGGAGGCTGAGATGCTGACCATTGCCGACCATGAATTTTCGTCCCGCCTCTTTACCGGCACCGGCAAGTTTGCCCGCCCGGATCTGATGACGGCCGCCATTGAAGCAAGCGGTTCCCGGCTGGTGACCATGGCCATCAAGCGGCTCGAACCCGGCAAGCGCCACGACGATATCCTCACTCCCCTTCGGCAGCTCGGGGTCAAGCTGCTGCCCAACACCTCCGGCGCCAAGACCGCCGCCGAGGCGGTGTTTGCCGCCCATCTGGCCCGCGAGGCGCTCGGTACAAACTGGTTGAAACTCGAGATCCACCCCGATCCCAAATACCTGCTGCCCGATCCCATCGAGACGCTCAAGGCGGCCGAGCAGCTGGTGAAAGAGGGCTTCGTGGTGCTGCCCTACTGCGGGGCCGATCCTGTGCTCTGCAAGCGGCTCGAAGAGGTGGGCTGCGCCGCCGTTATGCCGCTCGGCGCGCCGATTGGTTCCAATCAGGGGCTGGTGACCCGGGAGTTTCTCGCCATCATCATCGAACAGGCGCGGGTGCCTGTGGTGGTGGATGCGGGGATCGGAGCGCCGAGCCACGCCGCCGCTGCCTTTGAGCTGGGTGCCGACGCCGTGCTGGTCAACACCGCCATCGCCGTGAGCCGGGATCCGGTCGCCATGGGCCGCGCCTTCGCGCTCGCCTGTGAGGCCGGTCGCAGCGCCTATGAGGCGGGTCTCGGCGCGCGCGCTCTGCAAGCCAGCGCCTCCAGCCCGCTCACCGATTTTCTGGAGGCGCTATGAGTCAGGGCGTGGGGGAAAATGAGGCGTCTGTATGCTCCCCTCTCCCTTTGGGAGCGGGGCAGGGGGTGAGGGCAGAGACTGAACCGGCGCTTGCATGGGACGAGCCCTGCGCACCTTCCCCTGCCAAGGGGGAGGCCGGGAGGGGGTTGGATTTTGCCGACCGCTGGCGCGAGCTGGAGTGGGACGATATCGGCATGCAGATCCGCGCCAAGACGACCCGGGATGTCGAGCGGGCGCTGACCACTCCCCGCCGCACCCTGGCCGACTTTATGGCGCTGATCTCGCCCGCCGCCGAGGCGTACCTGCCGCAGCTGGCGGCAGAGGCCGAGCGCCTCACCCGCCAGCGTTTCGGCAATACCATCGGCTTCTATGTGCCGCTCTATCTGTCGAACCTCTGCGCCAACGACTGCTCCTATTGCGGCTTCTCCATGAGCAACCGTCTCAAGCGCAAGACGCTGGATGCAGAGGAAATTGAACGCGAATGTCTGGCCATCAAGGCGCGGGGCTTTGACAGCGTGCTGCTGGTGACCGGCGAGCACGAGAGCAAGGTAGGCATGGCCTATTTTCGTGAGCATCTGCCGCAGATCCGCCGCCATTTCAGCGCAGTGGCGATGGAGGTGCAGCCACTGTCGCAAGCCGATTACGCCGAGCTCAAAACCCTGGGGCTGGATGCCGTCATGGTCTATCAGGAGACCTATCACGCCCCCAGTTACGCCCGCCATCATCTGCGCGGCAACAAGCAGGATATTGCGTGGCGGCTTGCCACCCCGGAGCGGCTCGGTCGCGCCGGCATCGACAAGATTGGGCTGGGGGCGCTGATCGGCCTGTCACCGGACTGGCGTGCCGACAGCTATTTTGTGGCCGAGCATCTGGCCTGGATGGAACGTCACCACTGGCAGAGCCGCTATTCGCTGTCGTTTCCGCGCCTGCGCCCCTGCACCGGCGGCCTGCAGCCCGAGGTGGTGATGTCGGACAGGCAGCTGGTGCAGCTCATCTGCGCCTGGCGCCTCTTCTCGCCGACCCTGGAGTTGTCGCTCTCGACCCGCGAATCCCCTGCGTTTCGCAACGGCGCGGTGCGTCTTGGCATCACCCAGATGTCGGCGGAATCGCGCACCCAGCCCGGCGGCTATGCCGAAGGAGATGCAGAGGAGCTGGAACAGTTCGCCATCCACGACGACAGATCCCTCGGTGAGGTCGCGGCCGCCGTGCGGCAGGCAGGGTTGCAGCCGGTGTTTAAAGATTGGGAGCCGTTTTTGGGGAGATAGAGGGTGATTTCCCTTTGCCATACGCAGATCGGAGAGAGTGATGCCGGAACACAATAGCTATTCGCGGTAAACGTTGGGCTTCGCAAGCTCAGCCGCAACCTACATCTGTGGTAGGTTGGCGCTGAGCGTAGCGAAGCCCAACATACGAGATGGATGCCGTCATGGTCTATCAGGAGACCTATCACGCCTCCAGTTACGCCCGCCATCATCTGCGCGGCAACAAGCAGGATATTGCGTGGCGGCTCGCCACCCCGGAGCGGCTCGGTTGCGCCGGCATCGACAAGATTGGGCTGGGGGCGCTGATCGGCCTGTCACCGGACTGGCGTGCCGACAGCTATTTTGTGGCCGAGCATCTGGCCTGGATGGAACGTCACCACTGGCAGAGCCGCTACTCGCTGTCGTTTCCGCGCCTGCGTCCCTGCACCGGCGGCCTGCAGCCCGAGGTGGTGATGTCGGACAGGCAGCTGGTGCAACTGATCTGCGCCTGGCGCCTCTTCTCGCCGACCCTGGAGTTGTCGCTCTCGACCCGCGAATCCCCTGCGTTTCGCAACGGTGCCCTGCGCCTTGGCATCACCCAGATGTCGGCCGAGTCGCGCACCCAGCCCGGCGGCTATGCCGAAGGAGATGCAGAGGAACTGGAGCAGTTCGCCATCCATGACGACAGATCCCTCGGTGAGATCGCGGCCGCCGTGCGGCAGGCGGGGTTGCAGCCGGTGTTCAAGGATTGGGAGCCGTTTTTGGGGAGATAGAGGGTGATTTCCCTTTGCCATACGCAGATCGGAGAGAGTGATGCCGGAACACAATAGCTATTCGCGGTAAACGTTGGGCTTCGCAAGCTCAGCCGCAACCTACATCTGTGGTAGGTTGGCGCTGAGCGTAGCGAAGCCCAACATACGAGATGCATCCCGTTTTTTATATTATCAGTAGGCGTCTGGGATGGTTTTATGATGATTTTAATTGTATTGATAGTTATAGCGTGTCTTTAAGTTTCTCTTTGGCGAAGGCCAGAAAACTACTTATTTTATGAGTGCGAGCACTCTCTCCTGTTGCCATAAGGGCGACAATGTCAACTTGTGGTAAAGCATATTCAGGGAGTAGCTCCACCAAAGCGCCGGAATTAAGCTCGGCAATAAGATCCCATTCCGAACGATTGATTATACCTAATCCATCTAGAGCCCATTGCTTCACCACATCGGCAATGTTACTGGTAAGTGAAGGGGCGACCCTTAGACGACATTCCCTACCTGATTCGATGTGCTGGAAACGCCAGAGGGAAACATCTTCATTATTTTCCCTCAATACAATGCAATCATGCTGATTAGTCATCAATTGTTCTGGTCTTGTCAGCGATGGCATTGTGGAAATATAGTCTGGTGACGCACACAGAACACGACGAGTAGGTGAGATGACCACTCTATAAAGATGTGCTTGGGTTAATTCACCAATATAAAACATGATGTCAGGTTGGAGGTGGGTGTCACTCCAAGAAGGGCGATCAGACAGGGTAAGGTCGATTGATACTGCCGGGTGTTGTTGCTTGAATTGACCAATTATGGGAGACAGTTTTTTCTCACCAAAACCAATAGGTGCAATTATATTGATATGGCCGCACAGGTCATCCTTGGCTGACCTTAGCGATTCCTCAATTGAAGCCATTTGTCTGATGATTCCTGACCCCATGTCGATCAATATCTGGCCATGTTCAGAGACTTTTAGCTGGCGGCCTTGTCGTTCAATCAGAATAAGCCCAAGTTTTTCCTCGAGGGATCTGAGCTTCTGAGTAACATAAGGTGCTGAAACATTGAGCTGTTTTGCTGCGGTGGAGAAGTTTTTGCAAGCAGCAATGGTAATGAAAAATCTTATATCATTTATAGCCAGCATTAACTTTGCCATTAAGTGAGGATTAACAAAATGCTAAATATGAGGAACATGCTACCACATGCTATGTTCCTACCGCAACGCAAGAGCACTAAGGGGTTAATATATTCATGGATGTCACAGTCAATAACCAATCTACCTGTTCAGAATACGAAAAACTGGAGCCATTAGGGTGGCTTGCTAATGGCATGAATGCTGAAAATGGCCGCATCATATCATTTCCAACCATTCCACAGCTCAATGATACAATTGGCTCTTCTGATAGAGTCATTGAAAATGGCTATTTTTATGAGAGGGAATTATATTCCCCGATAGACATGGGTAATGATACCGACTGGCATTCATTTAAGGAGCATTGGGATCGTTTAGCTGTCGATAAATACATGGCAGATGGTGGAACCTATCGTTTGCGACGATACTCTACACTATTTTTTGAATCACATAGAATGGCGATATTGAAAATGCCATATATGCCACTGTTTAAGTCCAGTAGTTATAATTCTTTTGCTGGCGATATTTTTAGGGACTTTCAGGAAACTGAATCAACATTATTCTTCAATCCATACTTTCAGCGTCTTTTAAATGAATCGCTGCGAGTTTTTATCGCTTGTGAAAATCAACGAGGAAGAACAAAACAGAAATGGTTTATTGAAGTAGATCAATACAGAATTACCGCTGATAAAAATCAGCCAGGCAAGCCGACTCCAGAAGGTGTGCACAGCGATGGTACAAATTATTTTTCGCTGATGTTGGTCGCTCGAGAAGGGGTTCGTGGTGGGGTCAGTTCTATATATGACAATGTTCTGAATTTAAAAAAAGAAGTCACTTTGGAGTATCCGGGTGATGTCATTATGTTGGATGATGCCTCAATGATGCATGGTGTGACCAGTATTGAACCTCTCGAGGACCATGGAGTGAGAGATATTCTTCATATATCTTTCACCAATTTATTAAGACCTGGCTCCATTAATCGACGGTTTGGATTCGGCTCCGAAGATATGCTGACCATTTAGATTAGCTATTATTGATTAAATCGAGGCGCTATTTGTCGGAGTGATAGTCGATAAATAGCCCTTCAAAGGAAGCATTATGACATTTAGTATCATGCTGGTATTTTTTTTTAGCTGTGTTGCCTTTAGTTTTTCTCCTGGGGCAGGGGCAATTGCAACCATGTCAAGATCGATAGAAGATGGAATAATTCAAGCTAGGTATAACATTATCGGTCTACAGCTGGCGCTGCTGGTTCATCTCATCGTTGTCAGTGTCGGGTTGGGAGCATTTATTGCGTCATCAGAAGTTGCGTTCGATGGTATAAAATATATAGGTGGAAGCTACCTTATCTACTTGGGTGTGATGAAAATAAAGAACTCAGGGAATAGTGTTTTACGTAATGCTGAGACGCAAAGCGGAAAGTTAAAGAGCTTGGTTGATGGTTTTATTGTTAATATAACAAATCCAAAATCCATTGTGTTTTTAGTCGCATTTCTTCCGCAGTTTGTCGATAGTTCGGATAGTAGTTCTCAATACTTTAAGTTGGGTCTTTTCATTATTATAGTGGACTGCATTGCAATGTTATCATATGCATCCTTGGCGCATGTTTTATTGCGACATCTGTCTGAATCATCGCATTTAAAACGTCTGAATTTAATGTTTGGTACAGTCTTTATCATATTGGCAGTGGTGTTGTTAATGTCTGATAAATATTGAGTTAATTGTGGCTCTGAAGCATTCATCTCTTCGCATTTGATGTGGTAGCTATTTGTGGTAGAACAAGATTTTTCTTTTAGATTTGGTAGGATTCAGGCTGAGGGAACAAGGACGAAGATATGCGCATCAAGAGGCTGACCATGGAGGAATATGCGATTTTTTGCCCGGCACTTGAAGGTGGCGCCTGCGGCAATGGCGACGGCTTCGCTGGCGGTGTTGCCGACTCCCATCACGATCTCCAGTCGAAATAGTCCCAACTGCTGAAAGCCAAAATCACGCAACAGGGTGACTGCCTGTCGGGCGATACCGCAGCCTTGGCGGGATTGCCGCACCCAATAGCCAATATTGCCGTAGCGATGATGGGGCGACAGCTGGTTGATGCCAGCGCCACCCAAGAGCTGGCCGGTGGCGGTGCAGAAGAGACCCATATCGAAGGCTCGTCCCGCCGCGCGATCCTGATCGCAGGTGGCAAACCATTCCAGCGCGCTGTCCCGAGTGAAGGCGTGGGAGCACCAGCTCATCCATCTGCCGACCGTCTCGATGGATTCGTGCGCCGCGCGGACAAACTCATCGGCATCGCCCGGTTCGAACGGGCGGATCACGAGTTTGGCGTTGGCAAGGCGCTGGAATGTCATCACTTATCCTGCTTTTTCAGAAAGTAACTGATATGCCCCGGTGGCATATCGGGCAGCTGGCCAAAGATCTCGTAACCCTGCTTCTGGTAGAAGGGGAGGGCCTGAAAACTGGTGGTTTCCAGATGGTAGTGGGTGATGCCCTTGCTTTGGGCGTACTGCTCCATGGCGCCGAGCAGGCGGCCGCCCCAGCCATCGCGGCGGAGGCTTTCGTCGATCCAGAGCCAGTCGATGTGCAGCCAGCCCCACTTGATGTCGGCGATGATGCCGCCGTGTACCTTGCCCTCTTCATCCTTGATAAAGCTGGCGATCCGCTCGCGCAGATGAGTACCGGCGTGTCCTATGTTGTAGCCCGAGAGACCAATGCGCAGCGCGTCGATCTCATCCTCTTGCGGCGTTTGGGGTGTGGTTAATTGCATCGTGCTTCCTGCTTGATGGTGGTTGTCTCTATCGGGTGACAGCTTCCAGCGCGGCTATCTCGCCGCCGCTTATCAGCGGCAAATTGCGGCTGATCTGCTCTACCGGCCAGTCCCACCAGGCGAGGGCGTTGAGGCGGGCTATGGTGTCATCGTCAAAGCGGTAGCGGATCACCTTGGCGGGGTTGCCGCCGACCACGGCGTAGGCGGGCACGTTGCTGGTGACCACGGAGCGGGCGGCGATAATGGCGCCGTTGCCGACGTTCACACCCGGCATGATCAGGGCCTCGAAGCCTATCCAGACATCGTGGCCGATGACGGTATCCCCCTTGTAGGGCAGGCTGCCCGGGGCGGGGGCGGCACTCTCCCAGCCGTTGCCGAAGATAAAGAAGGGGTAGGTGGAGAACCCGGAGCTCTGGTGGTTGGCGCCGTTCATGATGAACTTGACCCCGCGGGCGATGGCGCAGAATTTGCCGATGATGAGCTTGTCGCCGATGAAGGGGAAGTGGTAGAGGACGTTGCGCTCGAAGCCCGCCGAATCCTCCGGGTCGTCGTAGTAGCTGTAGTCACCCACCTCGATATTGGGCCCCTTGATGGTGTTCTTGATAAAGCACACCTGGGGGAAGCCCTCCATGGGGTGGGGATTGGCGGGGTCGGGTCCGTGCACTGTGCTCTCCTTTCGAATCTGTCAGCACACTACCGTAAAGGAATTTGATGAGGGCCTGCCACCTTTTTTTGGTGCATCACTGGCCGGGTGCGGGTTGGCCAGGCTCTGTCGTCCAGTGTCATCTGGTGTATCGACCCGGGGCGGGTTTGTCTCTAGCATGGAGCAGATGCGGGGCAAGGGCTCCGCCACGGGCTTTTGGCGAAGTCCGTTCTACGGACTTTTGGCGGAGAGAACACGATGAAGATGCGTCACCTGCTTATGCTGAGCGCCCTGCTGTTGGGCGGCTGTGCGGTCAATCCCTACGGCGGCACTCAGGCGCCTGTCAGTGAACCGGACCAGCCTGTGAGCCAGCCGGATAAACCGGTTACCAAGCCGGATACCGGGGCGCCCCTGCCCAAGCCGGTGGCCCCGACCGGGCTGGCGCTGGCCATGGCGGATGCCTTCGTGCAGGCTCCCGAGGTGCGGGAGCTGGTGAAGAGCGGCAATCCCGTGCTGCTGCTCACTCCGCCCCAGAACGGGACGGGTGAACCCTTCGATACCCGCCCCATGGCGGCGGCCATGAGCAAGCGGATCCAGTCCAAAAGCGGTTTTCGCTTCGTCGATCCCGGCCAGGTGGCTGCCATCACAGGCCAGCTTGAGTATCAACAGGGGAGAATGAATCCGGCTTCATTGGTGCGGCTCGGCCGCCAGACCGGGGCCGGTTACATGCTCTATGGGGAGCTGGTGTCCGAGGGGAGTCGCTATCGACTCACCATGAGCCTGATGGAGTTGCGCAGTGGCGAGCTGCTCTGGAACGGCAGCCGTTCAGCCAGTCACTGATAGCTAGAAAGGGTTGCAGGAGCAACGTTGTATGATTGCTCCTGCCTTCCTTCCCTGTCTTAAGGACACTTGATAACTCGGATATGTGAATGCCAAGGCATATTAGTTGACGAGAATGGCGCGAGGTTTGTTGAGTGGAACAACATTGACATCATCAAGGACGGTAAAGTGTTCTAATGAGCTGGTATCTGTTGTGAATTTTATGGTTGTACTTGCTTGGCTTGCTACAAAAGAGAATGAGAAATAAGTCCAGTCAATGGCATCGCTGCGCTCTGTCTTCAAGTTATAAACGTAGTGTTCATCACCGATCATGACATTCAGTTTGGCCGTCCCATTCCGGTTATAGTTTTTCTGGGTGCCAGCATAAAATGTGACCAAGTACTTGGCTCCAATCTTGGTTGGAAATGATTGCTCGATGCCGCCACCATTTTTTGAATAATAATTATTTAAATCAATAACATAATCGCCATCTGGGGTGTAGATTTTGCTGCCGCCCGACGCGGATACGTGAGAAGACCACTCAACGCCCTCACCCAAGGTTTTCCACCCAGGGAGGCTGGTCTCGTCATTCCCGGGCAAGGTTTCCCAAATGGAGGGTCTGGCAGGTGAGTTTTCGAAACTGCCGTTGACGATCAACTGGTCACACTCATTGGCATAAACAAGATTGCTAAAAATAATGCCAAGTATTAATAGGAAATTTTTCATAGATAAATCCTCTTTGTTTTAAAAGGCCATTTTATAACAAACAGTACACATGTCATATGCCCATATGGGGCTTGATGAGGGGAGTGTATTAGGTGGTTGTATGCAATAAACTTTATTGTAGGGTGTTGTGTTAATGTCAGTTTTAATCACTGCTACCATTAATAAATTGGCATATGATAACGCCGCAATTCTCATACGGCGTCATTAAGTATTTTAAGATATAGTATTCTCAGCTCTATGCTGAGGTGCTCTGGCTTATTCCATCTTCTTCAGAAAATAGCTGATATGACCCGGCGGCCTATCCGGCAGCTGGCCAAAGACGGCGTAGCCCTGTTTCTGGTAGAAGGGCAGCGCCTGGAAACGGGTGGTTTCCAGATGGTAGTGGGTGATGCCCTTGCTCTGGGCATATTGTTCCATGGCGCCGAGCAGTCTGCTGCCCCGGGGCGCGAGCATGAGTTACTGAAATGTTAACCAAAAAATTTAATCACTGTCATCCCGGGGTGCAATTGCATTTTCTGCACGTATTTTGTACAGAGGTGTGCTGAAAATACGATGTCAAATTTGTTCAGCATTGGCTGAGCCACCTATCTCGTCATGAAAAACAACAAAAAATCAACTCATGCTCTCGCCCTGGC